>JBPESR010000006.1:126974-143633 GCA_051710525.1 Symbiopectobacterium sp.
GCAGTATTGCTGGCGAATATTACCGTGCCGCTCATTGATTACTTTACCCAACCACGCTCCTATGGCCATCCTCGATAAGGAAATAGCATGAGTACGATGCGACGTCACGCGACCACGCTGGCGCTGTTTGCTGCCTTGACCACCAGTTTGACTGCGATGGTCAATACCTTGACCAAACCTACCATTACCCATAAGGCTCAGTTGCAACAAAAGGCGTTGTTGGATCAGTTGATTCCGCCGGATATTTACGACAACAACATTCTGCAAGAATGTTACCTTGTCACCGATGAGGCGCTGGGCACGACATCCGAGCGCCATCTCTATCTTGCTCGCAAAGGTGATACCCCGGTGGCGGCAGCCATTGAATCCAGCACACCGGATGGCTATTCCTGTGCCATTCATCTGCTTATAGGGGCCGATTTCAATGGTAAGGTACTCGGAGTTCGAGTGACTGAGCACCATGAAACGCCAGGTCTGGGCGACAAAATTGATCTGCGGGTATCCGACTGGATAACCTGCTTTACCGGGCGCACCGTGCAAGGTGCCGACGATCGCCAGTGGGCCGTCAAAAAGGATGGCGGTGAATACGATCAGTTCACCGGTGCCACCATCACGCCTCGCGCCGTGGTAAACGCCAGCAAACGGACTGCGCTTTTTATGAAGACCATCCCGACACGCCTGGCGACATTGCCGAATTGTGGAGCAGAGTAACATGAGTGAAGTGAAACACCTTCTGGCCCAGGGGCTTTGGAAAAACAACTCGGCGCTGGTGCAACTGCTAGGCATGTGCCCGCTGCTGGCCGTCACCTCCACCGCCACCAACGCCTTGGGACTAGGGTTAGCAACCACGCTGGTACTGACCTGTACCAATGCAGCGATTTCCGCCATGCGCCGCTGGATCCCGTCTGAAATCCGCATTCCTATTTATGTGATGATTATCGCAGCCGTGGTCAGTTCGGTAGAAATTCTGATTAACGCGTATGCCTACGGCATATACCAGTCGCTGGGCATTTTTATTCCACTGATCGTCACTAACTGTTTGGTGATCGGACGTGCGGAAGCCTACGCCGCGCAAAACACTGTCGCCCTTTCGGCGCTGGATGGTTTCGCCATGGGCATGGGAGCGACCTGTACCATGTTCGTATTGGGTTCCCTGCGTGAATTACTGGGTAATGGCACGCTGTTTGACGGTGCGGACTTACTGCTCGGCAATTGGGCCAAAGCGCTGCGTATCGAAGTGATCCACATTGATACTCCTTTCTTGCTAGCAATGCTGCCACCTGGCGCGTTTATCGGTTTGGCGCTGTTGCTTGCCGCCAAATACCTGATTGATGAAAAAATGAAACTCCGCCGCGACATCAGAGTGGTAAAATAGAACGTTACGGCAGTTGACACTGCTGACCGGAACGGCACCATAAGCACAAGGATAAGACTATGAACAAGGAAAAACGCGGCGAAATCTTGCGTCGTCTGCGCGATGCGAATCCGCATCCGACCACAGAATTACACTTTGAGACACCGTTCGAGCTGTTGATAGACGTACTGCTTTCAGCACAGGCTACAGATGTCAGCGTGAATAAAGCCACGGCAAAATTCTATCCGATCGCCAATACTCCAGAAGCCTTGTTGGCACTTGGGGTTGACGGTGTAAAAACTTATATCCGCAACATTGGCCTGTTTAACAGCAAAGCTGAAAACATCATCAAGACCTGCCGTATTCTGTTAGACAAGCATCAGGGTCAGGTGCCAGAAAATCGCGAAGCGCTGGAAGCTCTGCCCGGTGTCGGTCGTAAAACCGCGAACGTGGTGTTAAACACCGCCTTTGGTTGGCCCACCATCGCCGTTGACACGCATATTTTCCGCGTATGCAACCGTACCGGATTCGCGCCGGGAAAAAATGCGTATGCGGTAGAAGAAAAGCTATTGAAGGTGGTGCCAGCAGAATTCAAAATCAACTGCCACCACTGGCTGATTCTGCACGGACGTTACACCTGCGTCGCCAGAAAACCGCGCTGCGGTTCCTGCCTGATTGAAGATTTGTGCGAGTGCGGTGACAAGGTATACGCCTGAGGCTGTGCAACACATTCAGCAACGTTTTGCCAAGATCCATTGTGATATCGTGTCCATGGTATGGGTGCGTAAGCAGACTGCCCTGCGGCTAAATATCCCCACTGCGTCCAGCGCGGCCATTGGTCGTTCAGTTGATAATTAAACCATTTGGCGCTTAGCAAACCGTGGGTGGCATCTTTGACTTCGCGCAAGCAGCGTGAAGTTGCCACCGGCAGTAACCGACTCCACACCGTTAATGTTTCCTTCGAGGAAACATTGAGATCCTGAGCCCCCATCAGCACCATCACAGGCACGTGCTGTGCAGCAATTGTCCTGACGTGCATCTGACAACGCATTACGTCGCTCACGGTCTGCCCCTTCCATGGCTAAACGCTACTGCATAAGTAGAAGCCTTGCTCGCGCCAGTTTATTGTAGGGCTAATCAACACGATAAAATCTACCGTTGAACGCTAACTGGCATTAGGTACCAACCATCCCTCTTGAGAAAAACCAGAAATCCCAGACAACTCTCTCAATTCTGGCCGTGCACTCAACGCATGCAGTGCGGCAACCACTTCATCTGCACGATCGCGTAGCGTTTGTGCCAACCAATCACTGGTGCTAGCCGCTACGCCGGGCTTATCCCAGGAAACTACGCCAATGCCCTGGGCAACAAGCGTATTTACCAGCGGAAGGTGGCCGCCGTCAGACCAGCTGTCCTGGGCACCTCGCCGTGCACTAGCAACACCACGGGGGGGTTGTATTTGTTATCAGGCAGCAACAGCGTGCCTTCAAGACGGGAATCGCCAAGCGAAAACGCTAATATCTGCTAGGCGCGTTCAGGGAGTTCAAAAGCGGAGAGGACATGCAGTACGATGCCCGATATCACTACTAGCGCACAGGCCACTACTGATAGCACAAGCTTGATCATGCCATGCACCTCTTTGATAAATAATCGACGCTATTTCACTGGCAGTGTTATATCCTTAAACATAGCTTCAATTTCCTCATTTGATCGTAAAGCAATGGCAGAATCCACCACATCACGCGTGAGGTGAGGCGCAAAGCGCTGAATAAAATTATACATGTAGCTGCGCAGGAAGGTACTGCGCCGGAACCCAATCTTGGTGGTGCTGTAGTTAAAAATTCTGTTCGCGTTAATGGTCACCAGATCCTTCTCCGTACGCGGATCTATGGCCATGTTGGCGATAACACCAACGCCTAACCCCAGACGCACGTAGGTTTTGATCACATCAGCATCTGTGGCGGTGAACACGATGCGCGGCGTCAACCCAGCGCGGTTGAATGCAGTATCCAGCTCCGAACGGCCGGTAAAACTGAAGGTGTAGGTAACAATCGGATAGGCTGCCAGTTCTTCAATGGTAATATCTTCCTTCGTTGCCAACGGATGATCGGGTTTAACCACCACCGCGCGATTCCAGTGGTAGCACGGCAGCATGATCAAATAGTCATACAGATGCAGCGCCTCAGTGGCGATGCCAAAATCTGCCGTCCCTTTCGAGACCACTTCGGCTATATGCCTTGGCGATCCCTGATGCATATGCAGTGAAACGCGAGGATAACGCTCAATAAATCCTTTGATGACATCCGGCAGTGCGTAACGCGCCTGCGTATGCGTGGTAGCCACATAGAGCGAACCTTTATCAGGATAGGTGTGCTCTCCTGCTACGGCCTTGATGGCATCCACCTTAAAGAGCACTTCCCTGGCAATACGCACCACTTCCTGACCTACCGGCGTTACCTGAGTCAGGTGTTTACCACTACGCGCAAAAATTTGAATTCCCAGCTCATCTTCTAGCATTCTCACCTGTTTACTAATCCCCGGCTGCGAGGTGTACAGACCCTCAGCCGTTGAGGAAACATTCAGGTTATGATTAACAACTTCAACGATATAACGAAGCTGTTGCAATTTCATATGTCATCCCAATGTTATTGAGTATGTGCATCAGGCACTTGGCATGTGCATCAGGCACGAATAAATTATCTACCGTTGCTTTACTTTTTCATGACGCTGCAACATTTGCAATGCGATAAAAAGCAGGCGGTTATTTCATCATATTAAGGTTATTTAATCATAAAAAATATTTTTATATAACTATTATAACTATTATCTTTACATCGATAAAAATATCGTCTTCAATGTGCACTGAGTGAGGGCGCTCATTCTAGCGCATGGCGGTGCGATCCTCTAACTTAGATCGCTATCTTCCTACCCAGATCAAAAAAGCCAGCCAAAAAGGCTGGCTAAGATGGCTGACAACATCACTTACACTTCGTCATCCTCGGCGAAAACCGAGGATTTCTGTGAGAAGAAACGCGTTTCTTCTGCAAGGAATTCCAGCTTTCGCGGGAAATTCCAGCTTTCGAGGGAATGACAGAGTAAGGCTGGCTTTTATTCACCTGGCAGCGAATTATTTTTTCTCAGAGATCCACTTGCCGTCTACATAGAATGTAGACCACCCTGTCGCCTTACCGTTTTTCTCCGAAGCGACGTATTGCTGCTTGGTTTTACGACTAAAGCGCACCACCGCTTTGTTGCCTTCGGTATCCGCCACCGGCGCATCAGCCAGATAGTGCAGTTTTTCCGGTAGACGATCGCGGAATCGCACCAACTCTTCCACTAACGGCGCGCGGGTTTCGCGCGATTTAGGGAAGGTGTTAGCGGCCAGGAATACCCCTGCTACACCGTCACGCAGCACGAAATAGGCATCGGATTTTTCGCACGGCAGTTCGGGTAAGGGAACCGGTTCTTCCTTCGGCGGCGCGACTTCACCATTGCGCAAAATTTTGCGGGTGTTGGTACAGGTTTCGTTGGTGCAGGCCATGTACTTACCAAAACGCCCCATTTTCAGGTGCATATCGGAACCACATTTGTCGCACTCCACCACCGGACCGTCGTAGCCCTTGATACGAAACTCACCGTTTTCGATCTCATAGCCGTCACATGCTGGGTTATTACCGCACACGTGCAGTTTGCGTTGGTTATCGATCAGGTAGCTGTCCATCGCCGTACCGCACTTGCCGCAACGAGGGCGGGCACGCAGCGCATTGGTTTCAGCCTGATCCCCTTCCAGCACATTCAGCACTTCTGCTTCAGGGATCAGGTTGATGGTGGTCTTGCAGCGCTCTTTTGGCGTCAATGCATAGCTGGAACAGCCGAGGAACACGCCGGTGCTGGCGGTACGAATCCCCATCTTGCGTCCACAGGTGGGGCAATCGATGGTGGTCAGCACCATGGCATTAGGTCGCATTCCTCCCGCTTCCGGATCCATTTCCGCTTTTTCTAACTGCTGGCTAAATTCGGCAAAAAACTCATCCAGTACCCCTTTCCACGCCGCCTGATTATTGGCGACCTGATCGAGGCTACTTTCCATGCGCGCAGTAAAATCGTAGTTCATCAACTCGCGGAAGTTTTCTTCCAGACGGTCAGTGACAATTTCACCCATTTTTTCCGCGTAGAAACGGCGGTTTTCCACCCGCACATAGCCACGATCCTGAATGGTTGAAATGATAAAGGCGTATGTAGATGGACGACCAATACCACGTTTTTCCAACTCTTTTACCAGCGAGGCATCGCTATAGCGGGCAGGTGGTTTGGTAAAATGCTGGCTCGGCAGCAGTTTATCCAGGGACATCACTTCCCCTACCTCAACGCTCGGCAGCGTACGATCTTCATCACCTTTACGCAGCGCGGGCATTACTTTGGTCCAGCCATCAAAACGCAGGGTACGTCCTTTGGCACGTAATTGATAGCCTTCCGCGTTCACCAACAGCGTTGTAGAGTCATATTTGGCCGGAGTCATTTGGCAAGCCACGAATTGACGCCAGATCAACTGGTAGAGTTTCTGTGCATCAGCTTCCATATCCTTCAGCACATCCGCCAGAACGGTGACATCCGAGGGACGAATCGCTTCATGCGCTTCCTGAGAATTTTCTTTACTATTGTAGAGGTTCGCGCTCTCCGGCAGGTAAGCTTTGCCAAAGCTGTACGCAATATAATCGCGCGCCATGGTCAGTGCATCCTGACTCAGGTTGGTAGAGTCAGTACGCATGTAGGTAATGTAACCCGCTTCGTACAAGCGCTGTGCCATCATCATAGTTTTTTTAACACCAAACCCCAAGCGGGTACTTGCTGCCTGTTGCAGCGTGGAGGTGATGAAAGGTGCCCACGGCTTGCTGCTGATGGGCTTGTCTTCGCGTTCCGCGACCACATAGCGTGCGGTCTCCAGCACGCTAACCGCCATTGCTGTTTGCGTTTTATTAATTGGCTTGAACGGTTTGCCATCAAAGTGCGTCACCTGCATTTTTAATGCGGCACTCGATGACAGCAAATCCGCATGCAGTTCCCAGTACTCTTCCGGGATAAAGGCCTTGATTTCGCGTTCGCGCTCTACCACCAGACGCATCGCAACGGACTGCACGCGACCAGCAGAAAGCCCACGAGCGATTTTTTTCCACAACAGCTGAGAAACCATGTAGCCCACTACACGGTCCATAAAACGCCGCGCTTGCTGCGCATTGACCCTGTCAATATTTAATTTATCTGGTTTTTCAAACGCCTGTGTGATGGCATTTTTGGTGATTTCGTTAAACACCACGCGGCTGAAACAGCCTTCATCGCCCCCAATGATTTCCCGCAGGTGCCAGGCAATGGCTTCCCCTTCGCGGTCAAGGTCGGTTGCGAGATAGATGTGGTCAGCATTGGCCGCCAGCGTTTTCAGTTCAGAGACCACTTTCTCTTTGCCGGGCAGTATTTCGTAATCAGCCTGCCAGCCGTGGTACGGATCGACCCCCATACGATTGACCAGCGCAGTGCGCTCATCTTTTTTGCCGGCTTTTTTTGCTTTGCCAGGCTCAGCGCTCTTCTTCGCCGCCGCAGAAGAGCTAGTCGGCAAATCACGCACATGACCGACACTCGATTTCACCACGTAGTCATTGCCTAGATATTTGTTGATTGTTTTGGCTTTGACTGGGGACTCAACTATGACGAGAGCTTTACCCATATGTATTGTTACCTACCGAATGCTTCATATTAACGTGTTGTTGATGGCGTCTGGTCCCTTTTCAAGGGACATATACGTCATTTATTCTCTACCGCTACGCCTGTTCGCGTACTTCCAGCTTAACTAGGTGAAGATTCAAGAGTACGTAAGGTCAATAAACCATTCCATAACCACATGACAATCCACGTTTTTTGCTGTAATGACGGTTAACTTCCCGCGGTGCCGCTTATGTTGCTGCAACACCGTAAAGAATTTTTTCTGCTTAACGATACAAAGTCCCACACTCTACCTGATAAATGCCGCTGCGCAACCTAATTAGCATGGAAACGCGGTTTTCGCCAACCTCTACTGCTCATCGTTATCGGCTGACAGCCGCGTAGTCTTCAGAAAAATTACGTCGTCTTATCAACCTGTTTTCAACAGTTCATAAAAAGCGCAAAAGCACAATCGGATGCCATCTAGGTGATGTTTGAATAGTGCCATGAGTATTAGCAGGAGTAACGCTATGTCAGACAACATGACTATGGCCGCGGAGAACAGCGCCACAGAGAGAACCCCCGAACGACCGACAGATACTATTGGAACAGGCTAACCACCTGATTCAAAACCACGATGACTATCTTCACAGTATGATTGCTACCGACGTTGATCAGAAGAATGGCGTGCTGGTATTTAAAGGGATTATTTCCTGGATTACAATGGCCTGCCGATATTAAAAACTACGGCGGTGTTTAACATGTTCAAGCACTTAGCACATAAATTATCTGAGAAGTATCAGTTATTCGTGTATTCAATGAGTTGATACAGCATCAAACGTAATACTCGCGTTCGATGTGAGTGCCGATGAGCCTATCGTGCATTTCCGATGATGTTGAATACCCCAACGTCTTACGATTGAGGCGTTTCAATCGGTTGCGCAGCGTCAGATTTTCACGCTCAACACGCTAGATTTTCACGCTCAACACGCTGTGTATACAGTATACAGTTTGCCAACAATGTGTTTTGCTTTTGGAAGTTCGTCGTTGTAAGCCCTGTAGCCATCAGTGCACCAAAATGCCACTCTGAATCACGAGTGGCAGTTTCAGCAACTTACGCAGCGTTTTCTTGCTTAGATAGCCAAATGCATGAGCGATAATCCGCTTCAAACGCGGCTCCCATGCATACCACCGCCAGCGCTGTCGTTTTTTTTTTGTTGTCAATAAATGACCACATCTCATTCACTTCGCAAATCAGTTGAATTTGCAGGTTATCCAGTGGCAGCGTTGTTACATTCCGCGGAGAGCGTTTTTTAAAGTACGCCACTGCATTGATACTAATATGTAACGCCCGAGCAGTGTCACGAATACCAGCATTATTCATTGCCAAGTCAATGAGTTGGTCTGTCATTCCTGGTTGGCAGGCACGATAGGAATAATCGAACTGGAAGGTGTGTTTACATGACTGACAACGGTAACGCTGATGGCCACTTTGCCATAACCGTGTTTTTTACAGAGGCTGTATGTTCACAAAACGGGCATATTACATCAACGTTAGCCACTGTATCTCCACATCCAAAACCGGAGGTTTACACTATAATTAACTCATTGAATACTTGACCTATCAGTTGATCGACTAAGCAGGATAACCCTGTACTCACCGCGCACAGGGTTAAATGCATCAAACGAACGGGTGGCTGCCCCGCTGCCACCAACGCAGCAGCAGACGCTCAGCGGAGTCACCCGCGTTCCCCATAATTTTATCCAGCAGGCGCTTACGACGCGTATAGCGCACACTCAACACTTCATGCGTGGTTATTTCCTGAATCAGTAAATCGTCGCTGGTGCCAATCGCATCGACCAACCCTAACGTTTGCGCCTGCGTGCCAAACCAATGCTCGCCGGTGGCGGTTTTATCGATATCCAGCGTGGGTCGCATCTCTTTGACAAACTGCTTAAACAGACCATGAGTCACGTTCAGCTCTTCACGGAATTTTTTCCGACCCTGCTCCGTATTCTCACCAAACAGTGTCAGGGTGCGCTTATATTCACCGGCGGTATGTAGTTCCACATCTATATCATTGTTTTTCAGCAACCGATTGAAGTTGGGGATCTGAGCCACTACCCCAATAGAACCGATGATGGCAAACGGAGCAGCCACAATGCGATCGGCCACACACGCCATCATGTATCCACCGCTGGCAGCAACCTTGTCCACCGCAACGGTCAACCGAATGCCACCATCGCGCAGGCGCTGCAACTGAGAAGCGGCCAACCCATAACCGTGCACTACACCGCCTGGACTTTCCAGACGTAACAACACTTCATCCTGCGGCGTAGCGACCGCCAGCACCGCCGAGACTTCTTCACGCAGCGCAGAGACTTCACCTGCGTCCATACTGCCGTTAAAATCCAATACGTAAAGACGTGGTTTCACCACTTTCTCATCGCCGCGTTTAGCGCTCAGTTTCTCTTCTTTAGCGGCAGCTTTGTCCTCTTTTTTCTTCTGCTTCGCGACCAGTTTGCGTTCCGCATCACTCATGCAGGTATCGCGCATTTCATTTTGCATTTCGCGATACTGTTCGCCCAGATTCATCACATGCAACTCCCCCTTGCGCGGGCGTTTTCGCTGCGTGACACCAAAGGTCAACACGACCAGTGCGCCAATGGCCAGCACTATCGTGACTACTTTTGCCAGAAATAAGCCGTACTGAGAAAGCAATTCCACAAATACCGTCCCTCGTTTACTGAGTCATATTATGACGCCGCCGATGTTTACCTGTCGCAGTTACTTGCGACACACCACACCATCATACCGCTCGTCTTACGCCACTCCACAGTTTTCATCAAACTGGCGCAAGAGCAAAAGGACAGACTAACGTATGGAGTGAAATATTGCGATGTTATTCATGGTTTTTTTTTACACCTGTTGCTGTTTTTTTACCGCAGTGACCTAAGAATGCCCGACACGCATTGAATTCACCGACACATTGAGGCGTAATTGCCTTGACGTCTTATGGTTTGCGGCGTTATAGAGGAAAGCCCCGTGCATTATCGACCTATGAATGACCTTCTTAAACACGCCTAACGTTCTGGTCACCGGTGCGGGCGATAGTATTGGGTGCGAAGCCGCGCTCACTTACGCACGCTACGGTGCCCGGTTGATCCTGCTGAGCCGCGCTGGTTGTGCTCTGCGATTTTAACAGTTACCGACGAGACGTGTGCTGCGCTGGCGACTGACCTGGGAAAACAGATACCACACCTTGACGGTGTACTGCATAACGCGGGGGTTGCTTTGGGATATCGCACCGATTACCGAACAGGATCCTGCGACCTGGCATCAAGTCATGCAAGTTAACGTGAATGCCACCTTTCTTTATGCTGATGCAGGCGCTGTTGCCCCTGTTGTTAAAAGCTGCCAGCCCCTCTCTGGTGTTCACCTGTTCCAGTCTGGGTCGCGTGGGCCGCGCGGAATGGGGAGCCTATGCGGTTTCCAAATTCCCTACAGAAGGGCTTATGCAGGTCTTGGCCGACGAGTATCGTAACCAGCATTTGCGCGTTAACTGTATCAATCCAGGTGGGAGGCGCACCGCAATGCGTGCCAGCGCGTTCCCGGATGAATATCTTCAACGTCTCAAAATCTCGGCTGATATTATGCCGCTCTACCTTTATTTGATGGGCGATGACAGCAAACGCAAAACCAGCATGAGTTTCGACGCACAGCCGGGAAGAAAACCCGGCCCAGCGGAGCGGTATAAAGAGCCCTGACAATGGATAACGATCGCCACAAGCAGCGCCAGCAAAAGTTGAAACAACGGGTTGACGAACGCATTGCCGCGGCCAACGAGGTGCGTGGCATCCTGATGGTTTTCACCGGCAACGGAAAGGGTAAAACCACAGCGGCGTTTGGCACCGCGACACTCGCGCTGGGACATGGCCTGCGCGTTGGCGTAATTCAATTTATCAAAGGTGAATAGCCCAACGGAGAGCGCAACCTGATCGCTGATCGCGGAGTTGAGTTTCAGGTGATGGCGACCGGGTTTACCTGGGATACTCAGGATCGCACAGGCGATACGCTGGCGGCGCAAGACGTCTGGCAGTACGGCAAACCCATGTTGTCCGATGCTACGATCGATCTGGTGATCCTGGATGAGTTGACCTACATGGTGAGCTACGACTACCTGGCGCTGGATGAGGTAGTGACCACATTACAATAGCAACCGTCCCATCAGAGCGTGATTATTACCGGACGCGGCGGCCACCGCGAATTGCTGGAATTGGCAGATACGGTAACGGAAATGCGGCCGATAAAACATGGTTTGATGCGGGTATAAAGGCCCAGCAAGGCATCGATTGGTAACATCGATTGGTAACATCGATTGGTAACAAGATTCATTGTTGCTGTTACGGGGTGTGGCGGCGCAACACCCCGAGTAATAGCGACTACCTTAACGTCACGCTTTTAACATCACACTTAGCCGTTACGCTTTGGCGTACTGCGTCGCTCAGGACCGGCCTGACCATGGCGTTTTACCGCACGCCGAATTTGATTGGCTTTAACCCGACGACGCTCACGCTCAACCGGCAACTTGCTGGGGTTTCCGCCGGCAATTACACCAGTTCGCGCAAATAGTTAAGCTGTTCGAGCAGCATTTCCGTCCAGCCACCGCGCGGCAACCCTTTTGGTAATGGAATGTCTCCATAGCGCACACCAATCAGGCGACTTACCTGCACGCCAACCGCTTCCCACAGACGACACACTTCTCGGTCACGCCTTCTGTCAGCGTGACGCTATACCACTGGTTTAATCCTTCGCCACCACTGTATTTCAGGGTGCAGAACGATGCAGGACCGTCATCAAGCTGTACGCCTTTGGTACGCCTTTGGTCAGCAGCTTGAGTTTATCCTCATCCGCTTCACCAAACACACGCACCGCATATTCAAACACACGCACCGCATATTCGCGCATCCACTTCATGACTGGGATGCATCAAGCGGTTTGCCAATTCGTCGTCGGTGGTGAACAGCAGCAGGCCGGAGGTATTCACATCAAGACGCCCTACCGCCACCCAGCCGAACCGCGCATTTTAGGCAAACGATTGAACACCGTAGGACGACCATCTGGATCAGGACGACCATCTGGATCGCTGCGGGTACAAAGCTCACCTTCTGGTTTGTAATAAATCAGTACGCGGCAGACCGCTTCTTCTGTTTCTTTAACAGAAACTACGTGACCATCGATACGAATGCGAGTTGCCTTGGTCACCTCGACGCGGTCGCCCAGCGTCACAATTTTTCCGTCTACTCTCACACGGCCTGCCTGGATCTCTCACACGGCCTGCCTGGATAATACCCTCGATCTCACGGCGTGAGCCGTGGCCAGCGCGCGCCAGCACTTTTTGTAACTTTTCGCTCATTGAGCAGCCTCAGAGTATCGCCTTCACAAGCGTCGGATAAAACAATGAGTTAAAGTTAATTTCCGCATAACTCACTGATGAGTATCTGTTTAACAGAGGAATACTGGCAATGCCCCCTGCTTATCGCCACATCGCCGTACCCGTAGCGCGAGTGGCCATTCATTATACATGAATTTTAGGCTAAAAAGCGCATCTTGTTTGAGTACAACGGCATATTGACCGATAATCCTGTTTCCAGGGAACCGTATACGCTAGCGCCCACACTACAGGAAACGGCCATGACATCAGGAAACGGCCATGACATCGATTTCACCGCTGGTCTGCCGTGATGCCACGCACTTGAGGGATTTTTTATCCCCTGTTTTGGGGGATACACCATTCGTCTACGTTTTTATTTTTTGGCCCAAACCGGTTATTCTGCTGCTTGAGAAGCCCCATTCTGACAAGCTCTAACTTTGCCTTATTAATTACAGTTTGCCTTATTACAGCGCTTAACAGGCAATCTGGCGATTGCTGATATCTGCGAGTCGCTTATCCTGTCCATGGTTTTATTCCATCCATAAGTGAGCCTCAGAACTGCCAGAAGCACCTTGAACTGACGCTTTGTTAGGTCTGCCGGCGTATTCTTCAATGAGCATGTTTGCCATGCTTAGCGTAACCATCTTCGAGATCCGCCACACGATGCTCCGTAACCTCTTGTGATGAATGAACCAGTTTTAGATTAGGTGCGACCATCTTTTTCACCATCGATTTAGCCAGTATGAAAACATAGATGAGCCGCTCAGCGAACGGCTTGTTATTAACGGCAGCGACAACTAATCCATCAGATGAATCGGGATGCACACGTTCCTCTTTCTGCTTGAAATTCCGGCTATTTCGTGCAAAAATTTCTCCTGAAATCAACTGTTTTATTGTTTATTTAAGCCGACCAAGTGTTAGCGCACTGTTCGGTTTTTTTTGTGCTTGCATTATGTTCTGCTGCTACGCAGCAAGGCATTTGTCGCCTGATACAGATGCAGCCGCTTCCAGTTGATACTTCGCAAACTCCATCGCTAAACGAAACAGATAGCGGTATTCATCATCCAGCGGCATCTTCTTCTCTCCCTCGAAGACAAAATCCTGTACACCACTGGGGCTAAGATATCCATCGTCTCGGTGAGCTTCTCTGAGCGGCGCAGGACGGTTGAATCGGCGACATCCAGCATTTTTGCGATGTTGGTCTGGCGTACCCGGACAATGGCCTGATATGCTGTTGCAACGAGGTGACGGCTAATGAACTCAACGCAGAATTTTTGCGTGTTTTTGCACGTTCTATTTGTAATAATTTCCTTGTTAAAAGAACAAGGTTATCGGATGCACATGTAGATACTAGATACGCGGCACCTGTGTTTTTGTAATCAACAGACGTGACGAAGCCATGAGGCAGTCACAGTGAGTTTGTTACTGTGGGATGTTGAGTTCGCCACGTTGTCGGCGGCTTCCGTAGGACGAGTGTCCGTTGTAAAGAGCGGTGCTGGTGGTTAGGCTGCGAAATCCGCCTGATGGCGTTGGTTCGGGAACGGCTTGATTTCTTCAGCCCTGACTTCGCCATTAGTACATAGTGACTGTTATCTGCCTTCCTGTTTTTAATGCTTTGCAAATTGCTGCTTGGCAGATATCTAATGCATGGCCTTCTTTTACCCATGCAAAGACGCGTACGTATTGGTTGAGTGTTAATCAGTTCATTAAATAACTCCTTTGCTATCCAGGTAAGATATAACCTTTTTGTTATTTACAAATCAATACCGCCAGTTTTTGTTTGATATTCCAGATAATATCATTTTTATATGAAAAAGAAAACATTAAATCCTGAACAGCTTGAAGATACGATGAGGCTCAAGAGCATTTTGAGTCAAAGAAAAAAGAGCTAGGCTTTTCACAAGAGTCTATAGCCCATGAGCTAGGTATGAGACAAAGCGGTGTAGCTCAACTTTTAAATGGAGTAAATCCTTTGAATATGAGCAATGCGGCAAAATTTGCTAAATTGTTAGGTGTATGTGTTAATGATTTTAGCCCAATGCTTGCAGAAAAAATTGCGGAGGTGTCCGAATCTATAAAACCTGCTCAAACTCGACATTTGAGTAGAGAAGAAGAAAGACTTCTTGATATGTTTTCTAGCCTACCCAAAAGGGATAAAGAGATGTTTCTAAGTAAAATTAGTGAAACGAAGGATGAAGTTGATTAGCTGTTTGAAGAAATTATGGAAGCAAGAAAGAAATTTAAAATTAATTGATTACACAATTAAATATGGCTGAAATTGAAAGTTCATTATCATCTTCTGATAGCCTTTCTTTTCCTTCCCGTATCATTCCATAATGTCCCCAAATGCCTCTCATAAATTCTTTGCCAAATCAAATATATAACTAAAGTTATAAATTAAATATAAATATATAACTAAAGTTATAAATTAAATATAATAAATAGCGCTAGAAATAAAAATAACAAAAGGTTATATTGATCCCATCACCCCACCAGACAGCCTCCAGCCAGACGGTGGACCACCAACCCGCAAAGGCAATACCCCGGCAGGCAAGACCACGAGTTACCCGCCGATTGCATGAGCGTAAGTAGCCAGCCCGAGGCAAGAACATAACGGCGGTTGTGGCAAATTTCAAATACATGCTCTTTCAAAACGAGCCTCGCGCTCTACGGAAGGCACCAACAACGTGCGAAACCTTTATCCAGATGTTTTTGGGGTGTGGTAGGCTGGATAAAAATTATAGCCAACACCAGGGCCACCACTGGCTCACCACACCACTAAAACCATCTATTGGAGGGGAGCATGGCTACTATCATTTACCGTAAATGCGTTAATCCTGTTAATAAAACAAACGCCGCTATTTGCCGTCATGCCAGACGCAAGACAGAAGCTATCCGGCGTGAACTGGTGACATCCCGTATTGATAATGTATTGGGGCAGAAGCCAGAAAGACGTAAAGCGCTTAACCGAATTGAATTGGCCTTCAAGCGCAAACGTGCGCCACAAATTAATTTCGGCATACTGGCCAGGTTCAGGAAACAAATTAACCATTTCGCCGAAATGTACGACATGGTTAAGCGATGTACGACATGGTTAAGCGTATTAGCCATCGCATCTGGCACAGCAAGCCAAAAACGGAGTATGGCATTACTGCCAGAGCAAGGCAGACATATTAACTTGGCAGCGCTGGGTAATACTCAGCGCAAGAGGATTATTTTTAATATTTAACCACAAGCAACTGTAACAACGTTGATAGTCTGGAAAGCTTTTCTTTATTTTCAACAGGAAGATCAATTTTTTATTTGCGTTTTCCGCAATGCTATAGGCTTCAGACAGGACCAGATGTTGTTATCTGGCACTCTCAAGTTTAATAAGTTTTGCTTTCAGGTCTGCATCGCTGAACCGGGCTTCATTTGTGAATAATCGAAGATACTTAAAGGATTGTTTCGCGGCTCCGGCGGACTGCTTGCCACATTGGTAATGTCGATTGCACCTCTGAAATGATCACGATCATCACCCCAAAGAAAAATGGGTTCACTTTTAGCACTATCGCTGAGCCGAAAATCAACGTTAACACCGAAAATAATCGGTCAATCCGTCCCGTCATGGTGGCATAGAACTGTTCTAGATAATACGCATACAGGATGCGGTCTTTAAATACAGGATGCGGTCTTTAATATAATTTCATCTCGGCTCATAGCGATTACTTATGGTCGTCAGCCTCCGGTTTTCTTCGGTGCTGGTGGCGGCGGAGCCTTAGGTTGTGGGTAGAGTCTTACATTCTTTTCGGGTAAATGGTCATAGGCTAGCCTTTCGGGGGGTGTGAACGTTTGCTTTTTAGACCTCTGCTTGTCCTTATGTTGCATTGGGTAATGCATATTTTAACCGATTCCGTTGCATTGGGGAATGCAGGAACCCTCGCAGCCTAAGAAGGTCACTAAAGCAGGCACTTAACACGGAGGCCACAATTCAAAAGCTCATTGACGAATTCGACCACCTGATAGCGCCGGGTCTGCTGTAAGGAATGCCTGGAAGATTGGGAGAAGCGAAAATATTTTGATAGCCAACGGAGGATTGAATGATGCAACTTAATAAACCTCATATCACGACCTTCAATCACCCTAATTTCAGTGAAATCGTCGCTGTCACCAACGGCAGTAATAATATTAATGATT
>JBPESR010000007.1:0-131682 GCA_051710525.1 Symbiopectobacterium sp.
ATATTGATTATCAGACGGTGTCTGGTAATGAAAAAGTATCGGTGGAGCGGTAGTTCAGTCGGTTAGAATACCTGCCTGTCACGCAGGGGGTCGCGGGTTCGAGTCCCGTCCGTTCCGCCACTAAAAAAGAAAAGCCCTGAGCAATTACTCAGGGCTTTTTGCTTTATGCCATAGTTACCTTGCTCTGTAAAGATCTTTTATGTAGTCCATGTCTTGCCGAATATCCCTGTCACTCAGGCCGTTCTTTGCTTAAAGTAATGGCGTGTAGCACTGAAGAGACAAGCAGGTTCGTTGTGCGAAAGAAAACTTATGCGGTGAGGTACAGTGCGGGGCAACCCGTAGAGAGAATTTTTTCCTCTGGTGTACAGTATCCTGTTGTGCAGGCACTGCCAGAGGAGCCGCTGCTTGAAAAAAACGACGCACTGCGTATATTGGTGTGGAATATCTATAAACAGCAGCGCCTGCACTGGCTTTCGGTATTACAAAATTTTGGTAAAGATGCTCATCTCGTTTTACTGCAAGAGGCGCAAAGCTCGCCTGAGCTGATTCGCTTTGCAACGGCGAACTATATTGCTACCGATCAGGTCCCTGCCATTATTCTTCCCCAACACCCTTCTGGTGTGATGACGCTGTCTGCCGCACAACCGTTGTATTGCTGCCCGCTGAGAGAGAGGGAGCCTCTGCTTCGCCTGTCTAAATCAGCGCTGATTACGGTTTATGCATTACAGAGTGCTCAGCAACTGATGGTCATTAATATCCATGCCATTAATTTCAGTATTGGCGTTGAAGTGTATGGCAAACAACTGGATGCGATTGGTGAGAAGGTCAAACATCATGCCGGGCCAGTGATCATGGCAGGGGATTTTAATGCCTGGAGCCGGCAGCGTATCAACGCGCTTTATCAATTTGCCAGTGAGATTGCCTTGCGTGAAGTTAGCTTTGTCGACGACCAGCGGCGTCGAACGTTCGGCCGCCCGTTAGATTTTGTTTTTTATCGGGGATTACACGTCATGCAATCTTCTGTATTGGTTACCCAGGCTTCTGACCACAATCCGCTATTGGTTGAATTTCAGTTGCCGGCATGACGTCAAAACAATAAAAAAAGCCACGGTGGTTAACCACCGTGGCTTTTTTTATTGGCTATGCAGCACTTAAGAGTGCTGGTGATGTTGCCGTATTCACGAACAACGTTAACCGATCTCCAGGATGAATATTCGCCTTTTTATTGATTATGGAATTCCAGCGCATAACATCTGCGATATCTACCCCGTGACGTTTGGCGATACTCGCGAGAGAATCTCCATTACTCATCTGATATAATGGAATTACTGTTACCCTTTTTACTGCCCGCAGAGGCCTGTACAACCTGAAGCAATTGACCAACCTTCAGCGCGTTAGCGCTGGCCAGGTTGGTCCACTTACGCAGATCCTAGGCGCTGACCTTCAGTTTCGCCGCAATACCTGACAAGGTGTCACCTGAACAAACCTTGCTTGTATTCCGTGTTTGCGGATAGCTGCGCCTAGTGGGTTGTACAGCGGCGATATCGTCATCTGCCAACGCATCCTTCAACTGCTCAACATGTGCCTTCGGCACCATAATGTAATGTGGACCGTTCGGAGCGGTCACATCACGTTTGTAGCCTGTGTTGTAGCTCTTCAGTTTTGTTAGCGACAAGCCAGCCATTTCATCTCATCCGCTTGCGTCAACTCCATCTGTTGACCCAGGTCTACCTGCTCCAGTGCCCGACTTTCGTTGGGCTTAGGTAACTCAATGCCGTATTTTTTGCTATAATGCCGTATTTTTTGCTATTATTAAGAATATCGCTTAAGGCTAACATTTTCGGGACATAAAGTGACGTTTTACGTGGTAACTCCAATGCCCAGTAACTCGTTGACCTGCCTTTTGCCTTATTTGCTTTTACTGCTTGCAAAACACGCCCTTCACTGCTGTTATAGGCGGTGATGGTAAGTAGCCAATCACCATAAAACATTGTGTTGAGGCGCTGCCTTATGTCTAAGGCATCCGTCGTTGATGCAACAACATCGCGACGACCATCATACCATTGGTTCTGTTTCAGACCGTAGTTACGCCCGGTGCCTGGCACAATCTGCCAGAGCCCTGCGGCATTGGCGGATGATGTGGCCTTGGGATCAAAAGCGCTCTCCATTATGGGTAGCAGTACCAGTTCCATCGGCATTTTGCGTTAGTTCCATCGGCATTTTGCGTTGTTTAATCTGCTCGACTATCCAGTAACAGTAAATGTACGGCTCTGCCCGTAATATGTACGGCTCTGCCCGTAATGTTACATCGTAGAGATAGCTCTTTTATCGTAGAGATAGCTCTTATTTTTTACTCTTATTTATCGTAGAGATAGCTCTTATTTTTTAAATATCGTGTTTTTTTGCGCGCGGATCTGGACGTTATCCGGAACCTCCATCTTCAGCTCGTAGCTAATGAAGTTCCACAAGTCTAGCTGCGCTAGGCCATTATTATCCAGCCAGCGCGTGGATGTCTCTCGACTTCCTGTGTACTTTCCTGCTTCACCTTGACCTGCTGAAGACAGACCCTGCCCATGTTGTTTCGGTTAAGATGTGTCTTGGTAGACCCCTTGGCAACCTGCCAACAAGACTGAGGCGATAATAATCGCTTGAGCCTTCATATATGGATCAATAGGTTGCTTAAAAGACGAGCAATAATACTTTGATTAGCCGATCAGCACAACAAAAACCGTAAAAAGCAATCTTTCTTGCTACGTAATTTGGCGAAAACTTGCCAATCTTCTATGTTACCGGGTTTTATTTTTAATTTTCCTTTTAAATTAGTATCATGTAATCTAAGGAAAAGGTTGATTTTTCGTTCAAGACCAAGGGTGGTTGGCAACGTTGATTGATATTTATCTCGTAATAGCCTGATTTCAGAAAGGTAAGCGGCAATATTGCACTCTTCAGGCCAGATAGTGTGAGCAAACTCAAGATTTGACAGGGTGTACTCGTGTGCACAGCAAATGCGTGTTTCATCAGGTAATTTTGATATTTTATTAATTGATTCATGCATTTGTCTGTAGGTTCCTTCAAAAATTCTCCCGCATCCAGCCGAAAACAACGTATCTCCGCAGAACAAATAGGGGGCTGAGTAGTACGAAATGTGACCTAAAGTGTGACCCGGTACAGAAAATACGGAGAAATCCGAATTGAGTAACTTAACGTGATCGCCATCACGAAAAATGCGTGTTGCACCATGCTGCGCTGTCTCTTCAGGGCCATAAATCGGTACGTCAGGGTAAGTCTTCTGGATATCAGGTACCCCCGCCACATGGTCACTGTGATGGTGGGTGAGTAACACCGCTACCGGTGTGAGTTGGTGTTTACGTAGCGCTTGCAATACTGGTTCTGCTTCACCGGGATCGACAATGACACAACGGTGCTGTGCGTCATGTAATAGCCAAATGTAGTTGTCAGAAAGTGCGGCAATACTGATAAGATCCATGTGATACCCCATTTATAATCGTCATACTTCAAGCCTCATGTGCGTTGGCTGCGTTCACTCATCCGAATCACTTACCTGAGTAAGTGCATCGGGATCAATGAACTTTATCCCTGAGGTTTACCCTATGGGCCAGCCAGGCGCTGTTCAAATTTGTTCCAGACAAATTTGTCCTTCATTTGCCGCATTCCTGCAACGCGAATTATTTAGGGTATATTACGTGTTCCGAGATAGCTATTGGATCTAAGGGAGAATACTAATATATGAAGCCAGCGCATACGCCTCAGGCTTATTCTTCACCAACGTGTTGGGAGGATATCCCTTGGGGCGCACATTACCAGCAGGCGCTTGAACATGCATTGGCAGCATGGTGGCCGCGTGTGTTCGGCTTCCATTTACTTAAAGTCGGCGCGCTCAGCAACGCTATCGCGACGGACTCGTGTGCCATTTCCCATCAGGTTAATATCAACCAGAGTGTTACTGATGATGTGCATGTCTTGGCCGATCTTTACCAACTGCCATTTTCTGAGAAGTCTATCGATGCCTGTTTGCTAGCTCATACACTCTCTTATGCATCGGATCCACACCGCATTCTACGCGAAGTGGATAGGGTATTGATCAATGATGGATGGTTATTGCTGAGTGGGTTTAATCCAGTAAGCCTGCTCGGGGCTGGAAAGCTGACGCCCGGTCTTCGTCAATGCCAACCCTATTGTGCGCGCATGTTCACGCAGATGCGTATGAGCGATTGGCTCAGCTTGCTCAATTATGAAGTGCTGTATCAGGGAACCTTCCACGTGGTGCCGTGGAAGATACCGCAGATGATAACAACATCAGCGCCTCACTCAACTCCCCTAGGTTGCCTGATGCTCCTTGTTGCGCGTAAACGTACCATTCCGCTTACCATGTCCCTCTTGCACCAGAGGCCCAACAAGCTACCGGTGCGCAGAGCCATCGGGGCAACCAAGAGTTACCGTAAAGGGTACCGGCCGTTCTGAGCGGATTATTCCGGCTGATAACCCGTATCGTCCTGCGTCGGGTTCGAGACTGCCTGGCGTGCCAGTTCATCACATTTCTCGTTCTCGGGATGACCCGCATGGCCCTTAACCCATTCCCAACGCATCGCATGTCGCTGACTGGAGGCATCCAGCCGCTGCCAGAGATCAATATTCTTAACTGGCTTTTTGTCAGCGGTTTTCCAGCCTTTAAGTTTCCAATTGTGGATCCAGCGCGTGATACCTTGCCGCACATATTGGCTATCGGTACTCAGTACCACCGTACACGGAGTCGTTAATGCTTCCAGAGCAGCAATCGCTGCCATCAACTCCATGCGATTATTGGTTGTCAGGTGATAACCTGCATTCAAGGTTTTTTCATGCTGCTTGTAGCGCAGTACAACGCCATAACCACCTGGGCCGGGATTTCCCAGACAAGAACCATCGGTGAAAATTTCTACCTGCTTTGTCATTTCTGATAGACTCTGCCTTAATCATAAAAACCGTAAGTTTGACATAAAACGAAAGCTATGAGCACTGCAATTACACGACAGATCGTTCTGGATACCGAAACCACGGGGATGAATAGGTTCGGCGTTCATTATGAAGGCCATAAAATCATTGAGATTGGTGCGGTAGAAATTATTAATCGCCGCCTGACGGGGCGCCATTATCATGTGTATATCAAGCCTGATAGGCTGGTTGATCCGGAAGCGTTCATGGTCCACGGCATCAGCGATGAATTTTTACAAGATAAACCTGACTACGCTAAGATAGCCGAGGAGTTTATTGAGTTCATTAGCGGTGCGGAATTGGTTATTCATAATGCCGCGTTTGATATTGGCTTTATGGACTACGAATTTCAGATGTTGAATCGGGATATCCCGAAGACAGAGACTTTTTGCAAGATAACCGATAGCCTCATGGTCGCGCGTAAGCTGTTTCCTGGTAAAAGAAACAGCCTGGATGCATTGTGCGATCGTTATCAGATAGATAACAGCAAACGAACACTGCACGGGGCGTTACTCGACGCGGAAATCCTGGCTGATGTCTATCTGGCCATGACGGGGGGACAGACCTCTTTGGCGTTTGCCATGGAGAGTGACACGAAGCAAGTGAGTACAGAAAGTGAGAGCGTGCAGCGAATTATGCGCCCAGCGTCTGCTTTGCCCATCATTTACGCCAGTCCGGAAGAGCTAGCCGCTCATGAAACACGCCTCGATCTGATTGCCAAAAAGGGGGGCAGTTGCTTGTGGCACCAGTAATCATCATCCAATTGATGATGATTGCATCATCAGGCTGGAATTATAAACAAACAGTATGAATTGATTATAAAAATCATTGACGCCATACCCAGATCACCTTAGTATGCATCCTGCTCGCAAGGGCAGGTTAATGGGGAGCAGTAGTTCAGTCGGTTAGAATACCTGCCTGTCACGTAGGGGGTCGCGTGTTCGAGTCCCGTCCGTTCCGCCAATAACTGAAAATGCTGACTCTAATTTCTCTGCTTGTCCGCTTATATTCACTTATTTTTATAAAAATCGATATTTTATTTTTTTTGTCTTTGAATATTTAGTGTGAACTGCTAAATGTTGATTTCTCATTCATTTTATAATGAATTGATGTAGATAGATCGTATTTTTAATGCTTCTATGAATGAATATCTATCTGATTTATTTTGTTGGTTATTCTTATCGTCTGTTTGAAGAAAGGTAAATTAATTGTTGTTTGTTTTATGTGTGTGCTTTTTATAAAAAAGAAAAATCTTATTATTTTTTATTTTTGCTAGTGATTTGTTAATTGATAGGTTGTAACAATTGTTTTTAGTTTTATTTGTAAATATTCCCATTATTAATGGCGAGAGAGATGTTATAAAATTTCCGCAAAATAATGAGTGTTGAATAGTACTAAGCCGTAAAAAGGCGTGGTGAAATTATAGATTAATAAATGGATAGGATTGTTATATATTCTTTAGCAAGCTATTTTCAGGGAAAATCAATCGTGAGTTATGTAGTATTTTACTTACTGAAGTAATGCATAATTTTAAAATGATCAGCGTGGGGTAACCGCTGTTGAATATGCTATTGTGGCCGCAGGTGTTGCTGCAGTTGTTTCGGTTGTTTTTGGTGAAAGCGGGCCTATTAGAGAGATGTTTTCAGGCATCTTCATCAAGATCAAAACTACAGTAGAGAATTCTGTAAAATACAAGTTATTTACTATCTTATGAAAAAGAGAAGCGATACTTTAACCTGGAAACAAGTACTTTATATCTGCATGTGTGTATAAAGTACCTGTTTCGAACGCCTTTATTGAGCTTATGCGATAGCTATATGTCAAAAACAAGAGTAGCTTTTTATAAAGGGTATTATACTTAATTATAATTTTATAACAACAGAGAAAGCAGATTAGCGTTGAAATGAAAAAAAGCGCATTGATTATTTACATGCTAATGATTCTGACTGGCAGCATTGGTATTTTTTTTATATATGAAATCCGCACGTACGCCGACACCAGGAACGAGTGAAATGCGGGCGAATTCTTTAACAGAAACTATTGTCGTGGCCGTCTCCCAGCGAGACCTGTATGCCAACAGTGTTCTGAAGAAAAAGAAAGACGATTTTTAATTAAAAATATATCTGTATCACCAGAAAGTATTGATATGCAGTTCAATATAAAAAAAGATAATGACCCTATTCATTTCATTGGGTCCTCAAAAGTGTGGTAGCCAAAGGCAGCTACCTTCAACCAACGCAGTTGGTTGAGCCCGGCAGTGATGATTAATAGGCGTGTATTGGCAATTCGTCGGGTAAACCCGGATGAAAAAGAGAAGTCTAAATAAAGCAGAAACCAACTCCTAGTTGAACTGAGAGATGCAGAAATCAAGCTGCTAAAGATGCAGAAATCAAGCTGCTAAAAGGATTAGAAGGCAATGCCAGGATACTGCTATTTCCCACAGCCAGAAACCCTATTGACTTGCGTTTGAGAGGTAGTGAAACGCTATCCGGCAAAGAGGCAACATGGCCCGTCATTAGTGCCACCTGTTTGATGAACCTCGCTCGCGGCCCACATACGAGTGGCGCGGTTAACAGGTCTTGCCTGTTGGGACTGATAGGGAAATTTTAACAGAGGAAAAAGTTTGATGATGAAGAACTTCTCATTTCATGCATCGCCTGATGCGATGCACCCATTTTATTGGGTCCGTTAACCGTAATGGCCAATCAACTCTTTTTAAAGCCAGGGCAGTCAAAAACATTACGAACCAAAGGGCGTGTTAATACGGTATTTATCTCAGATCCCTTAGTAGCCGATCTATAACGTATTGTCCCTTAGTAGCGGACTATAACGTATTGAATGAAAACACCATCGCATTATATGCGAAAGTACCCGGTATTTCAGAAGTCACTGCCTATGATGTTGACACAAAAATTTTGGTTGATTTACAAAAAATGTCGATTCATTCCTGGGGGATATCAATCAGCGCATTGCAGTTGAATTTCCCGGTAGTCAGGTGGTAGTTAAAAGTTTTATCAGCGGTGAAGGTAAATCTTCTATCCTGACGAGGACTGTGCCTGATGAGGAAACCCGTGGGGCGGTATATCAGTTAGTGGGCAGTGTCGTAGGGAAGGAAAACGGAGATCTGAAGGTAAAGTATAATACTGATGGTCAGGAAGACTCAGAGCTTTTCTTTATGACAAAAAATTTATAGCAACGTAATAAACAGATTGCAATTACCCTCGCAGAAAATATCAGTACCACAATCAGTGATGTTAATAATGACCGTTTGGCTCGAGTACTCGCTCAACCTAATCTCACCGTGTTGTCCGGTGAAGTGGCCAGCTTTTTTAGTCGGCGGTGAAATCCCGCTGTTAGTACAAAGTAAAGAGGGTACAACCATACAATATAAAGAATATTGTATTCGATTAAATATTGATGCTAAAGTTGAAAAGAAAGAGAAAATAAAATTGTTGGTTTTTAACGAAATCAGCAGTGTCTCAGGGAGTTATGCATACAATAATTACAGCATACCTCGGATAAAATTACAGCATACCTCGGATAAAAACTCGGCGTTCCAGTTCTACGATCGAAGTGGCTGATGGTGATAGCTTTGTGATTAGAGGCCTACTCAATGAAGAGGATGTGGAATCACTGACCAAGGTCCCTTTCATTAGTGATATCCCTATTCTTGGGGCGCTGGCGTGTAAATCTCACACGGAAAGAAATAAAACAGAATTGGTGGTCTTTGCGACTATCGATCCGGTTAAACCCGTGTTTTCGGCATCACGACAGAAAATTAAGTTACCTGAATATCACCATAGCTCATCTCCATTCAATTATTTTTTAATAGTGGTGTAGATAAAAATACCCATGAAGGACGGCTTGCCAGTGATGCTCGCAGTTTTATGGAACGCGGTGGTTTTACCAAATAGTCATGATAAACCAGGGCACTATACATTTACATTGGAGTATCGCATGAAATTATTTTTCGATACCAAATCGAATAATAAAAATACAACTGTGAAGTCACATAAGAAAAAATTTGCACAGCCCATTTTAATTATTTCACCACGACCTGATGTGATGACTAATATTGTTAGTCAGTTGTTAATGCATCATTTAGCTGATGTCATACCGCATGAAGCGGATTTTTTTACTATGAATGATAATCCAGCTGCCAGCGATGCCATAGCGGTTATTATCGTCGATATTGACGATGTGGATAATGTTGAACTTATTATGCAGTGGATAATGTTGAACTTATTATGCAGATGGTTGCGCTACTCATCCCAGTTTCGGCAAAACCGATTCTGGTGGGCAATAATGACTCAATCTGCTTTGCACATGCGTTGATGATGGCAGGAACCAACTATAGGCATATTGGATCACAGTTAGCGCAATTTCCCAATCTGATTCGTGACCCTATTCCGGCTACGCGTAACAGAGTTACGATGAAAATCAGCGTTCTGGGATGCAAAGGAGGGGCAGGTGCATCCACTGTAGCACATCAGCTTTTTAAGGCTGCTGGAATGCTGACCTCAATACCAATGCTATTGGTGCAGTGGTGCAGCGGTAGTTGGGATTTGGATTTATTGTTAGCGAAGCATTACCCAGCGACGGCAGCATTGCCGATCTTACCGCTCATCAGTCGGTAAAGATGGAAACGTGCGACGCAGCATGGCTGTATGAAGATACCGCGTTTAATCGATATAATCTGGCTTTCTTTGATTATGGAATTCATACCTCGAACAGTAGCTGGAACAGGTAGTTATGCAGTACAATGTTATTGTGTTGGTGATTTCACGGGCGTTAGCCTCATTACTTGTGGCGAAAAATATACTTGAAGAGTATAAACGTTTTTTTCTGGCAAACCCGCTGAAAGAAACGCGTATTTTTCTGTGTTTAAACGAGAGTCATCCCAAAAATACGGATGAGCTTGTTAATGCTGATATTGAAGAGTATCTTAGACTTGTTATTTTTAGCGTAAATGCCTATAACGTTCATCATAATCCACTCTCCTAAGAGAATTCACTTTATCGACTTGCTGCTTACCTATTAGGCAAGTCATTGGGCCCTAAGTCCTCTCGTAATGTTCTGTTTTCCCTGCCGACTTTTCGTCGTACTGCGCGTCAAAATGCGATCGTGTGATTGTTGGTCTTTTTGATATCTGAGCGGTGGTAAACAGAAAAAGAGGGAAAAAGTGATGAATATTGAAACTGAAATGACCAGCACATTGCTCTATTTCCGCGAGCAGGTGCTTAAAAATATCGATTTAGAGCGCATTGATGAGTTGAAAAATCAGCGCTATGCACTGCTGCGAGAAGTTAACGACGCCATTCAGCGCGGGATGAATAACACAGGACAATATCTTTCAATCCGGGTTTGCAACTGCTGATGTAAGCTAATTGCCGATGAGATTACGGGATATTGACCGCTGCGTGAGTTGATGGAAGATGAAAGTGTCAGTGACATTCTGGTTAATGGGCCTGAACGTATTTTTGTTGAGCGAGCGGGGAAATTGAAATTAGTTGATAAGCGTTTTATCAGCAACTGAAATTAGTTGATAAGCGTTTTATCAGCAACGAGCAGTTGATTGATATTGCCCGTCGACTGGTTCGCCGGTGGGGTGCCGCCTTGATGACTCGCAATCGTTGATCGATACGCGCATGCCTGACGGTAGTCGCCTGAACGTGGTCATCGCGCCTGTTGCACTGGATGGTGCCTCTATCTCAATTCGTAAGTTTGGCTCCATTCGTAAGTTTGGCTCCGTGCAGAGAACGCTGGCCAATCTGATCGAGTACGGCAGTATGAATGAGATGATGGCGAATTTCCCGGTCATCGCGAGTCGCTGTCGCGTAAATATTGAGTCGCTGTTGCGTAAATATTATTGTCTCTGGCGGGACCGGGTCTGGGAAAACAACCCTGCTAAATGCCATGTCCCATTATATTGATGAAGGTGAGCTGGTACTGACGCTGAAAGATGCAGCTGAGTTGCGTTTGCAGCAACAGCATGTTGTCAGGCTGGAAACCCGTATGGCCGGTGTCGAGAAGCAAGGCCAGATCACTATGCGTCATCTCGTCGTCAATGCACTGCGTATAAAACCCGATTGCATCATTATCGGGGAGTGCCGGGGAGAAGAAGCGTTCGAAATGTTGCAGGCAATGAACAGCTGCCATGATGGATCCATGTCAACCTTGCATGCCAACTCTCCGCGTGATGCCTTAGCGCATCTTGAATGTATGGACATGATGTCAAGCGCGGCACTTCCCCTTGCAGCAATCCGCCGCAATATCGTATCGGCAGTTCATATCGTTGTTCAGGTATCGCGCCTGCCTGATGGCTCACGAAAAGTAATTAACATTACAGAAGTAATGGGTATGGAAGGCGATAACATTATCTTGCAAGATATCTTCAGCTATTCCGCCAGGCCGAACGATCTGAAACGGGGGCAATTCAAGGTGGTTTTACCTCTTACGGTTTATTACAGCGCTCAACCGTATACCAACAGGCAATAATCCGTGATATGCAATAGCCCTTGAAGCAACTGTTCGGAAATAAATTACCATGATCTTTATCTTCAGCATGCTTCTGCTTGGCTTGCTTCAACTCGTATTCGAGTATCGGAAGAAAAATATTCAACGAATACGTCACATTGCTACTGTACCTAGAACTAACAAGTTAACCCACCAACTTAAGCAGCATGCATTATGGCAACGTTTGGTGGCACTTATCAGTGATATTTCTCGGTATTTGCTAGGTAAAGGTATGACCTGGCGTTAAAAAAATGGTTTGGTTGTATTCGCTGTTTAAGGGGTAAGCATTTATAGTAGCCTGGAGTATTTACATATTGATTTACTTATTGTATCGCCGTTCATGTTATTTATTGTTGACATTGTATATACGTTTCCAACGGAGTAAAAAGCGGCGCGAATAGCATTCGAAACCACATTTTCTGAGGCGTTGAATATTATTAACATTAACAGTGTTATTAGTGCTGGGAATTTAGTGATGCTCGGCATTGAGCAGTGTGGTAAGAAAATTGCAGGTATTGTTGGCGAAGAGTTTAGAAAAATATCTAAGCGTCTTGAAATTGGTGAGGATATTGAAAGTGTTTTGATGGAATCGTATCAACGTTTACCTTATAGGGAGTATTATTTTTTATTGTCACTGTCTTGGTGAATATGAAAAGGGGAGGGCAAATCAAGGACGTCATGATGCGGTTAGCAACCATGATCTCTAATGAACGAATTATTGATAGAAAAATTGGCCATGATATCTGAAGTAAGAATGTCTGTAAAATATTAACGGCCATTCCGATTTTTTCTTTTTTTTATAAAAAACACTTCACCATACAGTTTTGCTATTCCTCTGGCATTTTTATCCTTTGGTTAATGATGAATAAGTTATAGGTAAGTTATGTTTTATCTGTTTTCACTGCTCATGATGGTTCTTGGTCTGGGTGGACTTCTCATCTTTTTAAAGATAAGAATAAAAACAAATCATTAATGTTGTTGAGTGTCTAATATAAACATTCATTGAATGATACTGAAAATAAGGATAACGCATCGTATGTTGAGACGATTTTGATAAAATCAAGCCGTTTGATTTCGATTGCATCATTATTAGATAAAAATGTGATACTAAAAATGTTAACCGTTGTTACGCCTTGGCGGTGTATTTTTTTTACTAAAAAAGTGGAATCCTCTAAGTGTCAATGAATGTTTTACTCATTTGTTTTTTAATCCTGAGTGTATAAGTTATTATTTTACCTGATGTGGTCAAAAAAAACTTATTTTGGTAAAACGGTTAAAAGGCATATTAAAAGATTTACCTTTTATTATTGAGATTTACCTTTTATTATTGATATGATGTCGGTTTGTATTCAGTCAGGAATGATAGTTGAAAAATCTATGCGATATTTTAGTGATAAAACTAAACATATTAATAAGAATATTGCCAAAATTCTGGAACGTGTCATGCTAAAAGCATGAGGTTAGTGGGATCAATGCCGCGTTGGAACAACTTTATCAATAGATAGCCAGTAATCAAATGAGAATGTTCTGTACTACAAAACAGTATAGTATAAACTTTGGCTCATCTATTTATAAAATGTTAATCGCTTTAGGTAAGGAAATGAGAGATATACAGTTACTCGATATGGCAGGATATACAGTTACTCGATATGGAAGAAAAAGTGGCAAGCTTATCTGCCAAAATGACCATGCCGATGATTGGCTTTATTATGTTTCCATTATTGGCAATAATTGTCGGACCAGGTTTTATAGGGATCATGGCATTATGGGGAAATTAGTTGATATTTTATTATCACTTTTAGTTTTTTTCTCGCAAAATGTGTAAATGTGTTATAAAAAGCGGAAACCACAATGCTATTGACGAGGAGCAGAAGGAGTTTATTCTTACCAAGATGAATGATTTTTAAGGGCTAATTAAGTTATATCGTGAAAAACTAAATCAAAAAGAAGATAAAAAAACACGGTATATTTTGGCAAATCATTACCACTCTGTGATGGATTATGAATCATCAAGGCATTATTTAGCGCCTTTGCTGGTCGATCATCCCGATGAAGATATTCTGTTACTTGAAGGCAAGAATTTGCTGGAACAAGGACACATTGCTGAAGCGCTTGACAGAGTTAGGGCGGCTTTGAAAGTTAGGGCGGCTTTGAATAAACCCACTGAAAATGGGGAAGTATTAAAACACAAGGCATGTTACTGGCGCAGTATGGCAATTATCTTGCCCCAAAGTATCATTTGATAAAGTCCGAACTCATTTTGTTGATGAAGATAAAGTCATTAATAACCTCGCGATGCTGGCCATAAAGAGCTCGGTGATAGAGCGCTGAACCAGATAGTCTACGAATTACAAGGCGTGACGGCGAGTGATGACATATTGCGCATAGGAAAAAAACTTGATGGCAGATGGTGATGGTAATGTAAGGTCAATTTCAATTGCACATAAAGATAAAAATATCATGCACATAAAGATAAAAATATCATTTTGGTGAAGTTTTTATTAAAGAAAAAATGGATAAGTTGAAGGTATTTCACCTTGAGACTGAGAAATCAGCACCGGAGAAATTAGTGTTTGATTTCTATCACGGCTAATTTTTATCGGAGATATTCTCTGAGTTGTATCATCAAACGGGTTTTTATTGTATTAGGTTGATTACCGGATCGTCTGTTGATTCATTATACCATATAATTCAGTGGATTATAAGCGCTTCTGGTATTTTTAAGGGATGATGTAAAGTGAAAATAGAAGGGATACTGGCAATGGCTATTAGTATAATATTGACGTTCGTCTGTTATACGGATATTCGTTGTCGTAAAATTACCAATGCGACGACATTGCTCATTTTTTCTCTCTCACTTTTATTAGTCTTTCATCATCCTGAAGATCTTTCTTTAACATTGCTGTTGCTATTGTTTTGTCTTGGTTTTGTTTTATCTATAGCCTGTATAATCGATACAGGCGATGTTGAAATAGTATATGTATTATCAACGGGGCTTTCAACGACAGAGATGGGTAATTTTTTATTTTTGACGGGAATAGTAGGGATCCCACTTTCGCTGTTTACGTATTTTTTATATTATCGACTGTTCTCAAAACAGAATATCACCACCATACCCTATGGTGTTGCTATTTGCTCTGGCTATTGGTTGTTGTGGGCAGTGTAAGTAAAGTAAAAGGAATGAAAAATTGAACAACAAGAGAAAAAATGTGCTTTTATGGTATCGTTCGAGTACTGGCAGTGCCGCGCTTGAGTTTTCTTTGATATTTATCCCTTTTATTATGGCATTTCTTTTTCTCGCAGAGCTTTGTCGGGTGATTTATATTTCATCTTCCTTGGATTTTGTTCTGGCTGAATCCAGCTATCGTACATCGCTTCGTCAGCCTGACAGCGATTATAAAGCTTATTTTACGAAAGCCTTAAATATTTTACGAAAGCCTTAAATAAGCGTTTAGGTGTATGGCCATTATTTACCAAAGAAAATAAGATAAGTGCATCTGCACAATATAAGATAAGTGCATCTGCACAATATTGTGATGACATTGCTACGTTAATTGAGAATGGCAAACATTGCTCATCGATTCATGCAGTTTGAAAGCCGTTAGCATTGTATCACGTGAATATTATTACCAGCCTCTCTTCTTTTTATTTCCGACAGTGATAGTTGAACAGCAATGGAAGAGAAAGGTTGCTTTTGTTCAGGAATTTCAGCTAGGAGAATTGTAACATGTCTTCGCTTTGCAGAAATGGAAAATTGCTGTCTGAGATAAAAAATGAGAAAGGAAGCGTAGCGATTGAGTTTTTTTTCTACTTTTTTTGTCGTACTACTCTGTTTTTTATTAGTTGATTACGGTCGATATTTTTAAACAAAGGCTGTATTGAACGTGTCAATCATTCTCTTGCCACAGTGCTGCACGAACGTACTGTACTTTATCATGGGAAAGAGATCTTGACACAGGATGATGTCAATCAGTTAGATTTATTGGCAAAGATGCTCTTGGGTGAATCCCACATCGGAGAAAAGTATAATCTCTATATTGATGCTATCTATTTTGATGAAGATATAAAGTCAGAAAAATAAAAGGTAAGCCCATATCCTTTACTCTAGTTCATGTAACCGATGGCAATTATCCAAAGTCAGAGTTTGCAAAGGATTTCACTAAACGTATTCCGCTTTCCCCTTTTTCTCATGCTAATACTGGATCGACGCGAACTGAGCATTGGCTACCTGTTTATCAGGTCACTCTCTGTACTCAAGTTCAATATAGTTTGTTACTAAAAATATTAGGTGCTATTGGTATAACCAGAACTTCGTATAACAAGAACTTCAATGTAACAAGAACTTCAATGCAGGTTCATTTGTCCGAGGCCAATGGCATAGGAGTCATCATTACCTTTTGCGATGGAGGGCACAGAGCGATGTGACTCATGTCAGAGACCGCCGTCAATGCACGAATTGCGGTTTCAACCGTATTGCCGAAATTAAGTGAATCCATGGTTTTAGCGATGTTCAACGACCCTAGATTACACGAGATATCCTTTACGATGGGCGATAGCCTAAGTCGTCATCGTAAAGGCTGGCTTCGTTGACCTGAAGGATCTCCGAGCACAGTTGACCTGAAGGATCTCCGAGCACAGGTTATTCATGGTGATTCGGCCATGAATCGGTTGGCGCGATTCACCGTATCTTCAAACATCTAAAACTGTATTTCGGCCAGAATCTGGAAAAACTCGCGCGCCTTGATCTGCGATTTGCGGATGCGTTTATCGTTTACTATCTCATGGTACTTCTCGCTCACGCCGATTTCCGAGAAGGGCACTCCATACACCTGTTCCACATCGTAGGGAGAGAACAGGTACATCATCTGATTGGTTTTCGCCAATTGAAAGGTGATATCCGGGATCACGACGCCAAGATAAAATGTTTTAATCCGGATTTTCTCATCGGCGTTTTCACGCTTGGTATCGAGAAAATGCAAAATGTCGGGATGGTGCGCATTGAGATAGACTGCACCTGCACCTTGCCGTGCACCCAACTGATTGGCATAGGAAAAAGCATCCTCCAGCATCTTCATGATGGGGATGATATCGGAAGACTGATTTTCAATACGTTTGATCGGTGCACCGGTTTCTGATCGGTGCACCGGTTTCGCGGATCTTGGTCAGGATAAAGGCAACGCCACCGTCACGCTTGGAGAGTTGTAACGAGGAATTGATGGTGCGCCCGATAGATTCCATGTTGTCTTCAATACGCAACAGAAAACAGGAGACCAACTCACCGCGCTGTTTTTTACCGCAGTTGAGAAAGGTAGGTATCATAGGTTGAAAGCGACTGCTGATGATCTTATCGACTAATGCGCTGGCAAGGTGGGTATTGCCCTTGGCAAACGCCAAAGCAACCAGACAGACCCGGTCCTCATAGCGTTCCAGATAGCGTTTGCCATCAAAGGTTTTCAGCGTATAGCTGATGTAATATTTGAACGCGCCAAGGAAGGTTTGGAAACGAATTTGTGCGCATAGGCCTGCTGAAACAGGCTCTTGATGCTGAAACAGGCTCTTGATAAAGCTGAATTGATACTGTTCCAATACCTCTGCTTCAGAGTAGCTTTCTTCTACCAGATAGCGCAGTTTCTCCTCCAGATTGTGGAAGAACACCGTATTATGGTTTACTTGCTGAAGGAAATAGCGTCGTGCGGCCAGCCGGTCTTTTTCAAACTGAATATGCCCGTCAGCGTCATAGAGATTCAGCATGGCATTAAGCGCATGGTAATCGAGCATGTTGTCGCTTTTACCCTGTGTTGGTGTATTGATTACGGATGTTGTTGCCAAAATTGGATTACTCCTTTTTGCATATTGATTACATCTTCCTGTGTGCCGAGCAGTTCAAAACGATACAGGTACGGCACCTGGCATTTCTGCGCGATAATGTCGCCAGCCAGACAATATGCGGTGCTGAAGTTCATATTGCCTGCCGCAATCACGCCGCGCAGACCGGACCGGTTGTTGGCGTCGTTGAGGAATCGAATGACCTGGTGCGGCACGGCACCTTTGCTGCTTCCTCCTCCGTAGCTGGGCATAACCAGAATAAACGGTTGTGCCACGTTGAGTACCGGCTGGTCTTCTGCTATCGGAATGCGCAGGGCGGGCAGACCCACACGAACGATAAACCGATGCGTGTTTTCCGATTGGCTGGAAAAATAGACCAGTGGATTCATTGCGACCCCTTATTGCAACTGCTCTGAGTTTATCCGGGCAAAACCGCTCCAGTGGTCGTCCTCTGTCATAACGACCGGTACCTGTTGATAGCCCAATGCCCTTACCCGCTGTAATGCCTGCTCATCTTCTGTCAGGTCTATAAGCTGATAAAAGTAATACCTTGTTTATCCAAAGCACGGCACGTCGCATTGTACTGAACACAGCACGGCTTAGTAAAATAGTAATACGCATGATTCGCATTTACTTTTTGGTTAAAGTCAGTATGGTAAAGTGGCCTTGTGACACCCTTGCGCTGCCGCCTTTCCTTGCGCTGCCGCTTTTTTGCGAAACCACCTCATCGATACCGTGGCATGTTTAAACACATGATGTAGATGTTTTAAATTTCAACCATACAATATATGGTGATTAGTGTGGATTCGTTGGGGAGGAGATAGGAATGGCGAAATAGGACAGTGCTACCAAGGAGAAACGGGGGCGTGGTTGAGAATAAAAAAAATTGGACCACTGTGGGCCCGCTGCTGCGTCATCTACAAAACTGGAAAATTCCACTGTAGTAGATCTATCGTATTTAACTGTAGTAGATCTATCGTATTTAATGATAGAGCAGATAGGTGATTCTTTTGAGTTCCACCGCCTCCAGATTTTCAGGCGCGGCATAGTGCCGCAGATCGAAATCCTTGAGCGGCATTTCTTCTGAAGTTCTGAATGGAATTGATTTGATGGTTGATGAAATGTTTCACACCGTTGATATCACGCGTGAAACCGCGTACGCGATAGTCAATGGTGACAATATCGGATTCCAACTAGTGAATCAGGTAATTCAGCGCTTTTAGCGGGGAAATCACGCAGCAGGTTGACACTTCAATATCGGCGCGAAAGGTGCATAGGCCACTATCGGGATGGCTTTTCGGGTAGGTATGTACACAAATATGGCTCTTGTAAATATGGCTTTTGTCTAGATGCGCAACCACGGAATGGGGCAGCGGTCCGGGATCTTATGAGCTATCGACATCGCGCGGATCTATCGGCTCTTCGCTGAGCGGATCCATCGGCTCTTCGCTGACAAGAATGGTCACGCTTGCGCCCTGAGGGTCGTAGTCCTGTCATGCGATGTTCAAAATATTGGCTCCAATGATCGTACAGGTCTCCGTCAGGATCTCTGTTAAACGATTGGCGTTATACTGTTCGTCAGTACAGGCGATATAGCCGTCACGATCGTCAGCGGTTTTGGCATAGAAGATATCATAGATACAAAAGCTCAGGCTTTTGGTCAGGTTATTAAAGCCGTGCAGTTTCAGCTTGTGCAGTTTTCGTAACCCCTTTATAGTGTTTTCGTAACCCCTTTATATATATAGTATAGTTGTATGCGTCATAGTATAGTTGTATGCGTCAGGCTAATGAATTCAGTAGATATTGTGGTAGCGCAAAGCAGCGGATTGTAATAACGGCAGCTGATGCCTAAAGATGCCTAAAGAGTGATAACGGGCCGCAAGCGTGTCCTGTGCTACCAGGCGCAATGTCAGATCGTTGCTGCCCCAGGCAAAGGGCATGATACCACCGTAATAGGTGGGGATCGCTACCTGATAGAAGGTGACATCCGAAAAAGAGCGAAAAAGAGCGGTTGAGTAAGCGGTGGCTGTTGATGGCTTCATCCAGGCCGCCTGGATTCAGGCTGCGCGCACAACCATCATAATACGCTGAGCTGAAAGAAAAATACGCTGAGCTGAAAAGATACGCTGAGCTGAAAAGGCTTTCTCCGGGGCCGATGGGATCGGTGCAATCAGAAATGATCACATCAAACCTATTGCAGTTTTGGCTGGCAAAATCAACGCCATCGGCAATCACCAGCGTTAAACGCGGATCGTCATAAGCTCCGGCACTGTGGTTGGGAAGGTACTGGCGACAGAAACTGACCACACCCGCATCAATCATCACCATGGTGATGTGTTCTACTTACCATGGTGATGTGTTCTATTCCGGATGGCGATACACTTCGCGCAGGATGCCGCCATCACTTCGCGCAGGATGCCGCCATCGCCGAAAATGAGCACGCGCTTGGCAGCGCCATGTGTCAACAGAGGAACATGGGTTAGCATTTAGTGTTAGTGGTAGATAAACTCGTCGCGTTCGGTGGTTTGCACCACGCCATCCAGTGCCATCACGCGCCCCAGAGCCGCATTTTCGAAGATAATCAGATCCTGATGGGCGGTTTTTTCATGAAACAGACCTGGTCAATGGAAAAATATTGGCCGAAGCTGGCATGTAACGTTTAGCTGGCATGTAACGTTTCATGCCACATCCCTTTTCGGGACATGTAAGAGCTTCTTCTGCGATCACCGCCGTGAAAATGAGCGCACCATCATAGCTAATTCGCAGATGGCTTGCACAGCGAAATTTCAGGCAATGCGGGAAACGTTACGCGAGCACTATTTCTCGTTCGCGAGCAGACCGAACGAGTTTTGCGCCAGCGATTGACACTTTTTGGGCATCGGGATTGGGATGTTACTCAGATCGCGGTAGCTATCCTCACCCAGGCTGGTCATATCAAAGTCGCTGTAATTTTTGAGATTCCAACGGTTTTGCTGCGCAAAAGCGATCAGCACGCGTCGAATATGATCGTTGGGAATGTCTTGACAGCCACAGTTGTTTTTCAGATAGACGAAAATGGTCGTCAAGTCAGCGAGATCTTCCGCTTCAAATTCATTCAGTGCGTTACTGGCTGAAGAAAATCCCATCAGACTCATAAGCAACAGTGCCATCGCAGAGCCTTTCATGATTAAACCTTATCAAAAATCTTAAATTACCATTATCACAGATGGGGTAAGTGGGTTCAAGGTTTATTTTACGTTTTAACGTTAGTAAAACTCGTTATTCCCTGATGTGCCAATCTGTACGGTTGAGACCAATGGCCGGATATTAAGCCCCATTTATTCCGTGTTGATAACATGACGCCGTGCGCAGCCTCGATAACATGACGCCGTGCGCAGCCTCTGTTATTTTATTAACAGATGATAGTAGTAAATAGGAACAGATGATAGTAGTAAATAGGATTTACCGTTATAGTTAACAGATGATGGTAAATAGGATTTACCGTTGCTGGTGTGATGATATCGCTGGTGTGATGATATCGGGTCTCTGGCGTATCAGTTATTGGGTGATTAACGGAGCATTTTTGCTTCCCGTGGGGATCGTCTTTGCGCCGGCATTTTGGCCCTAGGTTGGCGGCAGCTAACACTGTGGCAGCAGGGGATGCCGCTTTATCTGCTGCATACGACGATTCTGGTCTGTGGTACGGTGTGCTGAGCCTGCTGATCGGGTTGCCTGCTGCTTGGGTCATGGCCTATTACCGTTTTCCCAGCAAACGCGGTGTTGCCTGGGCCTTGTACTTGCTGCTGGACATGCCCGCCTTTTTGTTGATGGCTGATTTTTATGCCGATATGTTGGGACAACATGGCGTGCTGTGGGACCTGTTGGATTTTCCTGTTCTCAGTGAGGAAAGTGCGCACACCTGAACGCTGTTGGGCGCTGGCGTCGTGCTGGCGCTGGCCTTTTACCCTTATGTTTATCTGCCGGTGTGTCATGCTGAAATCCCAACCTCCGAATTGGTTACAGGCCGCGCAGTTACTCAAACTAACGTCGCGCCAGGTATTCTGGCGTTTGTCTTTCCCGCTGGTGCGCCCGGTTATCGGAATGGGTGCCATGCTGGTGGCCGTTGAGGCCTTGAATGGTTATGGTAACGCGCGCTTGCTGGTACTGCCTACACCTGGTACTGCCTACACCTGGTACTGCCTAACACCTGGTACTGCCTAAACCGACAACGCGTTTGATCGATGCTGGCGTGTTGCAAGGTGATACTCAGGCTGTCGCCCATTGTACGCTCTCTCTGTTGCCTTTTGTTGTGCTGCTTACCTGGCTTGGCCTGCGTTTTGCCCGCCAGTAACAGTAACGGGAAATACCTTTCCGGGGATCGCAGATAGCATCGTCAAGCCGGTGCTGACGGCCGGTATGGCGCGATTGGTCACTCTGATATGCTGAGGGCTGGCTCTGTTGGCTTTCGGTTTGCCGCTCGGTAGCTTGCTGTATTGGCAATTAGCGAATATCCGCGACGGCTGGAGCGCAACGTTACTCGACGCGTTGTTGAACAGTCTGACCATGGTATCGCTGGCTGCCATTATTCTGTGCCCGATGATTATTCCTTTTCTGCTGCTTATTTGTCTGGCGGGATTACGTACCGGACGCGTTTCTTTTGCTCTGGCGCAGAGGGGCTATGTGTTTCCGGCGGGGCGCTGGTGACGGGCATTGCCATTCCAATGATTGCACTGGATAACGTGCTTGGTTCTCTGGCTATGCTGGCGGAGATACCGTTTGTACCCCCGCTGTTTTCCAGCGTCTGGTTGATCATGGGGCTGGTTTACTGAGCCAAATTCAGCTATTTTGTGCTGGAGCTGCTCAGTATACGTATGGCGAGCATTCCAAACATTCTCGATCAGGCTAGCGCGATGGCTGGGCTCACGTTGATGGCTGGGCTCACGTTGTGGCAACGCGGAGCGCGCGTCTATTTTACGTTACTGAAACCACAGGTGATGATGGGCGTGGTGATTCTGTTTTTCGAAGGCATGAAAGAGTTAAATGCCGCATTTTTATTCCGCACGTTCGGGTGGAATAACGTTGCCGACGTATGTTTTTCGTCTTGCTGCCGATAACCTGTTGCAGTGGGGGCGCTGCTAGCGCTGTGTTTAGTGCTGATTGGCGGTGTGCCGATATTGTGGTTTCAATGGCTTTGGATGGGAAATAATCGATAACGCCCACAACGGTTTTGGCGGTGCAAAGTGCATCTTGTCATCTTAGGCAGCAGCCCGTGCTGGAAGCGGTAACCTTTTTAGTGTGCGAGAAGGAACTCATTTGCGTATTGGGTCCTCACGACAGCGGCAAGACCACGCTGTTGCAAGCGATCGCAGGCTAGTTGCCGGTGGCAAAAGGGGAGATAGCGCTTGTCGGTGAGCGCATGAGCACCCTGATGATATCTGTTCCCGCGCATCAGCGTCCTGTTGGGTTGGTGTTTCAAGACTATGCCCTATTCCCGCATTTGACCTGGCAGGAGCATCTTCCCGCATTTGACTGGGCAGGAGCATCTGGCTTTTGCCTGCCCGGTTCCCATGACGCAAGAAGAATATAACGTGTTGTAACTCTTTTTTCTCTAAAAATGCGGTGCAGGAGATGCTGACGCTATTGGGATTGACCGAGTACGCGGCGCGCTATCCTCGAAGCTCTCTGCCGAGCAGCAACTGCGCGTGGCGTTGGGGCGCGCGTTATTGTGTAAGCCGCGCCTGTTGTTGCTGGATGTGCCGTTCCCCGCCATGGATAGCCAGCAGCGCGACCGGCTGATTGCGGAAATTCGCGACTTGCTCAAACAGCGTCAGATTGCTGCCATTCTTGCGACGGTCAGCCGCGAAGAAGCGTTTGCCTGGTCAGATCATGTGGTGTTATTGCATGAAGGCAAGGTGATACAGCAAGGCAATCCTTATGAACTCTATTATCGACCCGTTCAGCGCGCGGTGGCTGATTTTCTGGGCAACACCAACTATCTGCCGATTATCGTGCTGAGCGAACATTAGTGGCAAAGCCTAATGAGGGATTTTCATGCCAACCATCCGCTTGGTTTCCCTATTGGCAGCCAGTGCGATTGGCTGGTGCGGCCGCAAGAAATTGTGCTGGCTCTCGATCCGGATGGCGCAGCGCTGATTGAAGATCGCGTGTTTCTGGGAACCTCAAACATGTACCTGATTCGGCTGGCGGAACGCGTGCTGATGGTACAAAGCAGTAACTGGTTTGAGCCGGGGCAACAGGTCAGGATCAGTATCCGACCCGATCAGCCCATTTTTTCCCCGCGTTGCAGCTTGATCCCATCGCTGAAGAGAATGCGTCTTGAGTGGCTATTTGTCGGCTTTGCTCACCTCCGCCGATGGTGTTAGCAGCTCGCGAATCATCACTCTCACTTCATAGTTTTTGTTCTCAGCCTGCGGGGCATTGGCAATCAGCTTACCAAACGCTTCTGCGGACTGGTGGGTTTGCGGTTTGCATCGATGCCTCGTAAAGCGGTGGTACAGACGGCGGAGGCGGGAGCTCGCCTTTGGCAAAGTGAGGGGCACTGATAGGAAGTGGCCGTGGTGTGTCTGGTGCGGCTTGCGCTATCCAAGAGAGCCCTAACAGCAGGGCAAACAAAAGAGTAGGGTGCGGGTGCGTTATGTTCATAAAAGACCTTTCTCGCTGGTTCATTCAGGCCTTATCAAAGCCGCTCTGGCAGGAGGGCCAATGCGTTTTACCCAGTTTTATGCTGCGATAACGCTTCACTTACACTCCTGTCATTTTGTGATCGTCTGGCAATGCGAGGCGCATAAGCCTTTTTCTGTTTCATTGAGAACCCTGTGCTGTGGCGTTATACTGCGCGCCTCAAAGAGACCGTGAACAGGCTGCGAATAAGCGGCGTAGCCTGTGGTATTGCCCCTTTTTAAAACGAGTGATGTGTATGATGAAACATACTGTGGACGTCATGATTGCCGAAGAGGACGTTCGCGCGCGCGTGAGCGCATTAGGTCAAGAAATCAGCCAGCACTATCGTGGCAGTGACAGCGATCTGGTGTTAGTCGGGCTACTGCGCGGTTCATTTGTTTTCATGGCCGATTTATGCCGTGCTATCGATGTCTCCCACGAAGTGGACTTTATGACGGCATCCAGCTACGGCAACGGTACCAGCTCTACGCGAGACGTCAAGATCCTCAAAGATCTGGATGAAGACATCCGTGGTAAACATGTGCTGATCTTGGAAGACATCATCGATTCCGGCAACACTCTGAGCAAAGTACGCGAAATTCTGCGTCCGCGTGAGCCTGCGTCGCTGGCGATCTGTACGCTGCTGGATAAGCCGGAGCGTCGGGAAGTGGACGTGAAAGTTCAGTGGGTCGGTTTTTCTATTCCTGACGAATTTGTAGTGGGATACGGCATCGACTACGCACAGCACTATCGGCATTTACCTTATATTGGCAAGGTAATTCAGCAGGATAAGTGGTCGCGCCAGATATAGGGGCACATAAGGTGCCCCTGTAAAATTAGATCAGGGAAGAGATGGCACGGCGATAGCGCTATTCCAGCGTTTCGCGGCTAGTCGCGGTAACTTCTAGATCACTTAACAAACCGTCCTTGATGCCATACACCCAACCGTGAATCGTGACCTTTTGGCCGCGTTTCCAGGCGGATTGCATGGTGTTTCCAGGCGGATTGCATGGTGGTGGAGTGCCCAAGTTGTAACACTTGTTCTACAACATTGATTTAACATAGTTTATTAAAGCGTTCTTCGGGCGGCAATTCTCCCAACAGCGACTTATGCTTGTACCATAAGCACGGATGTGCTGCAGCTAGTACCATAATTCACGGATGTGCTGCAGCTAGTTGTTGATAAGCCCCAATTCAGGGTTTTCTACCGCCGCCTGCATGCCGCCGCAACCGTAATGCCCACAAATGATGATGTGTTCGACTTCGAGCACTTCAACGGCATACTGCACCATGGAAAGGAAGTTTAAATCGGTATGGATAACCAGGTTTGCCACATTGTGGTGAACGAACAGTTCGCCGGGCGCAAGGCTGGTCAGGCTTTCAGCGGGTACGCGACTGTCAGAGCAGCCAATCCACAAAAAAAAACGGGGTTTTTATGCCAACGCTAGACGTTCAAAATAACCCGGAGCTTCTTTAACCATGGTGTTGGACCAACACTGGTTGTTGGCGATGAGCGTTTCAATATCTTTCATGAAAGTAAATGGCCTGTGACAAAAAAACAGTGAAAGGTAATATAATATAAGGCAAGCGTGAATGTTTTAAAATCGAAACAGAGTCACTCATTGATAATAGGGCTAGTTAACTTGTTATGACATATGCACTGGAACTGGAGAAACTGACCAAAACGTACCCAGGGGGCATCAAGGCAGTGCGCGGTATCGATCTGCGCGTGGAGGCTGGAGATTTTTATGCGCTACTGGGACCGAACGGCGCAGGGAAATCGACCACAATAGGTATCATCAGCTCAATGATAAACAAATCTTCCGGTAAGGTGCGCGTTTTCGGCTACGATTTGGAGCGCGATATCGTTAACGTCAAGCGCCAACTCGGGCTTGTGTCTCAAGAGTTTAACTTCAATCCGTTTGAAACGGTACTGCAAATCGTTACCCATCAGGCGGGGTACTATGGCGTGTCGCGCCAAGATGCCCTGCAACGGGCGGAGAAATACCTCAAGCAGCTCGATCTGTGGGAAAAGCGTCAGGAAAAGGCACGCATGCTTTCCGGTGGGATGAAGCGCCGTTTGATGATTGCGCGCGCCCTGATGCATGAACCCAAACTGTTGATCCTCGATGAGCCAACCGCCGGTGTGGATATCGAACTGCGTCGTTCCATGTGGGGGTTTCTCAAGGCGATGAACGCACAGGGCACCACCATCATTCTCACCACGCACTACCTGGAAGAAGCGGAAATGCTGTGCTGCAATATCGGCATTATTCAGCATGGTGAATTGGTGGAAAACACCTCGATAAAGGCATTACTCGCCAACGTGCAATCGGAAACCTTTATTCTCGATCTCGCGCCGAAAAGCCCGCTGCCCAAGCTGGAGGGGTATACTCACCGTCTGACAGATACTTCAACGCTGGAAGTGGACGTGATGCGTGAGCAGGGACTCAATGGCGTTTTTAGCCAATTAAGCACGCAAGGGATTCAAATATTGAGTATGCGTAACAAGGCGAACCGTCTGGAAGAGCTGTTCGTCTCCATGGTTAACGGTGAAAGCATGAAGCATGTGAAGGCCTGCGTGGAGGCAAAAAAAGCATGACGCAGTCATATTGGGTCGCCCTGAAAAGTATCTGGACCAAAGAGATCAACCGCTTCAGCCGCATCTGGATACAAACACTGGTGCAGCCAGTGATCACCATGACGCTCTATTTCATTATCTTCGGTAGCCTGATTGGCTCCCGTATCGGTAAAATGCACGGTTTCAACTACATGCAGTTTATCGTGCCTGGGCTCATCATGATGTCGGTGATCACCAACGCCTATGCCAACGTTGCAGCGTCTTTCTTCAGCGCCAAATTTCAGCGCAATATTGAAGAACTGCTGGTAGCGCCCGTTCCGACACACATCATTATTGCTGGTTACGTGGGGGGCGGTGTAATCCGCGGCGTGTGTGTCGGTGTGTTAGTCACGGCGGTTGCGCTGTTTTTTGTTCCGTTGCATGTGCATGCCTGGTGGATGGTGGTGGCTACGTTACTGCTGACGGCGGTACTGTTCTCGCTGGCCGGATTACTGAATGCGGTATTTGCCAAAACTTTTGATGACATCAGCCTTATCCCGACGTTTCTGCTGACGCCGTTAACCTACCTTGGCGGCGTGTTTTATTCGCTGACGCTGCTGCCGCCATTCTGGCAAGCGGTGTCCAAGCTTAATCCCATGGTGTACATGATAAGCGGCTTCCGCTACGGCTTTCTCGGCATTCAGGATGTACCGCTGGCTTTCACCATGGCGATGTTGCTGGTGTTTATTCTGGTGTTTTACGTGCTGGCGTGGTGGCTGATCGAACGTGGGAGCGGTCTGCGAAGTTAAGAGAAAACAGGGCCATTATGGCCCAGTTGCTTTTAGGCGATCTGAACCGGAATCGCCTTTGCCTGGCGCGATATCACGTTATCACCAGAGAAATAGGCGACTTTCGGGTGATGCGTGCGCGCTTCTTCGTCTGACATCTGTACATAGGAGCAGATGATCAGTTTGTCGCCGACGCAGGCGCAGCGTGCCGCCGCCCTATTGACAGAAATAATGCGTGATCCTCTTTCTGCCGCAATGGGGTAGAGAAACGCGCCCCGTTATCCACGTTGTAGATATCGATGGCTTCGTATTCCAGAATGCCAGCTGCATCCATGAAAGCCTGATCGATGGCGCAAGAACCTTCATAGTGGAGATCTACATGAGTGACTTTTACCTGGTGCAGCTTACCATGTAGCATGGTGCGTATCACTGTCGGTTACCTCGGTTAATGTCTATCATGCCAGTCAATCGACCAGAACGACCTGCTGATTATCAATCAAGCGGGCCTTACCCAGCCAGGCTGCCATCAATACCACTGCGCGCGTGCTGGCCACGGTCAGTTCTTGCAGAGTATCCGCATCGCGAATGTAGAGCTCATCGGGAGTGAACCCGGCTTCGCGTAACGCTTCTGCGGCGCTGGTTACTATTTCCTTAAGCTGTCGATCGCCGTTGCTGAGTTTATCTACCATCTGATCCATGATGCGTTTTAGCGCGGGCGCAGACTGGCGCTCTTCCGGGCTAAGATAACCGTTGCGCGAGCTGAGTGCCAGCCCGTCCGGTGCACGGACAATCGGCACACCGACGATATCAATGTCGTAGCCCATGTCGCGCCCCATTTGGCGAATCAGCGCTAACTGCTGGTAATCCTTTTCACCAAAGCAGGCGATATCGGGTTGTACCATGTTAAACAGCTTGCTGACAATGGTGGCCACACCGTGAAAATGTCCCGGACGGCTGGCGCCTTCCAGCATGGTAGACAACCCCGGCACCTCGACAAACGTTTGCTGGCCCAGTCCATGCGGATAGACTGTCTCTGGTGACGGTGCAAACACCAGATCCACGTTACGGCGGGTTAACTTTTCGCAATCCTCTTGCAAGGTGCGTGGATAACATTGCAGATCGTCGGGTTTATCGAACTGCATCGGGTTGACGAAAATGGAGACGATAACAATATCGGCGCGTGCCCGCGCCTTGTCTACCAGCGTCATGTGTCCGTCATGCAGATTGCCCATGGTAGGCACCAATGCAATGCGTTTCCCCTCTTGACGCCAGCAGCGAATCTCACGGCGTAATAGTAAAGGGGTTTCAAGAATCAACACGGTCTTGCTCCTTTGTACGTACTCACCATTATCAATACTTGCTGTGGTAAAGGGTTTAGATTAACGGAACGCATGTTCCTCGGCAGGGTAAAGTCCCTGTTCAACTTCCTGCACATAAAGACGCGCGGCGGCGGGGATGTCGGCGCTTTGTGCTAAAAAGTTTTTAGCAAATTTTTGGGTGTTCTCGCCGGTGATGCCGAACGCATCGTGCATCACCAGAATTTGACCATCGGTGACGTTACCTGCACCAATGCCAATAACCGGGATCGACAATGCCTCGGTGACACGTTGCGCCAGCGGAACCGGCACGCATTCCAGCATCAACAGTTGGGCTCCCGCAGCCTCCAGCGCTAACGCATCATCCAGTAATTGCGCCGCGGCGGCCTCATCGCGGCTCTGTACCTTGTAGCCACCGAAAATATTCACCGATTGCGGCGTCAATCCCAGATGGCCGCACACCGGTACCGCGCGCTCGGTCAGCATCTTCACTGTGGGGGCAAGCCATTGGCCGCCTTCCAGTTTTACCGTGTTGGCACCGGCGCGCATCACTTCAGCCGCATTCGTAAACGTTTGCTCTGGCGTGGTATAAGCCATAAACGGCAGGTCGGCAAGCAGCAGGCACAGCGGCGCACCGCGCCGTACACAGCGGGTGTGATAGGCAATGTCACTGACGGTCACTGGCAGCGTGGAATCATGGCCTTGTAACGTCATGCCCAGTGAATCACCCACCAGCATCACGCGAATGCCATTGTCGTAGAATAAGCGGGCAAAACTGGCATCATAGGCGGTAATGGTCGCGAATTTACGCTTCTCCTGCTTACATTTGCGTAGGTAGGTCAGGGTTGTCGGTTTCATTAGCAGCCTCCCAGAATCTAAAAAGTCAGGAGAGCATCTTAAAGGAAGCCTGCCTTAAGGCATAGCCGTTGAAGGGGGGAAATGCGACTTGAGTGATATCAGCTTTGCTCATCCCACAGCATCATGCCGTTGAGCGGCACGGCGGACAAGCGCAATGCTAGCGCTTCACCATCAGGAAAGTGCAAATCCGGGGCGATATCGGCCAGCGGATACAGCATGAATTCCCGGTTTTTCATGTCGTAATGAGGCACGGTTAAACGCGTGGTGTGCAAGGTTTCATTGCCATACAGCAGAATATCTAGATCCAGAGTGCGCGGCCCCCAACGGTGCGCTTTACGCTCGCGGGCATGCTGCTGTTCAATGGATTGGGTATGGTCGAGCAGAATTTCCGGCGCGAGTGTGGTGTCCAATGCCACCACCGCATTGAGATAGTTGGGCTGATCTTGCGGCCCCAATGGACGACTGCGATAAAACGGTGAGCAGCACAGCACGCGGGTGTACTGCACGGTATCCAGCGCCGCCAGAGCGGAGTTAACCTGCTGTAGCGGATGCGCCAGGTTGCTACCCAGCGCCAGATAAACGCGTGTCACGAGATTCTTTCTCTGCGCGGTGCACTCGGCTTACAGCGTCGAGAATGGCGATGTGGCGTAGGGCTATCATCCAGTGTACTGATCATGGTTTGCTGGCGCGGCAGCGTGGCGACCTGGAATTCTCCCCACCATTGAGAGAGACGTTGCAGCTCTGGCTGACGCTCTATTTCGGCGCGCAGGCTCAACAAATCGTAGGCAGCACGGAATTTTGGATGCTCCATCAGCTTATAGGTGTGTTTGCCCTGACGCCGTGACAGGCGAAACTGCAACTGCCAGATATCACGCACTAACGAGGTGATGCGTTTGGGAATGGCAAGAGAGCGGCACTGTTCGTCCAGAATGTCGTTCATGGCAAGGGCGAAGGAGTCGAAGTAGGTTAATTCACTCTCCTGTGCCAGTTTCTGTGCATTCTCGATCAACGGGTACCACAGCATGACGGCAAACAGAAACGCTGGATTAACGCGCATGTCATTTTGCAACCGTTGGTCGGTGTTCTTTAACACCAGTGCCAACATTTTTTCCAGATGGCTATTGCCGTTAGGCGTAAAGTGACGACTGATTAGCGGGAACAGTGGCTGAAACAGTCGGTATTCGCACATCAAACGGTACGTCGGGTAACCGTAGCCCGCTTGCAACAGCTTCAGGGATTCTTCAAACAGGCGTGCGGCTGGGATATCGTGCAGCAATGTCGCCAGACGTGGAATCGGCTCGGCGGTTTCCGGGCTGATGGTCATGTTTAGTTTGGCGGCGAAACGCACGGCGCGCAGCATGCGTACCGGATCTTCCCGATAGCGGGTTTCGGAATCGCCAATCAACCGGATCACTCCCTGACGCAGATCGTTTAACCCGCCGGTGTAATCACGCACGCTGAAATCGGCGACGCTGTAATAGAGGCTGTTAATGGAAAAATCGCGGCGTTGCGCATCTTCTTCAATGCTGCCGAAAATATTATCGCGTAACAGCATGCCGCTCTGTGCCTGCTGAGAAGTGGTTTTTAGCTGCTGCTCCTGATGTTGCTCGTGATGGCCGCGAAAGGTCGCTACTTCGATCACTTCAGGGCCAAATATCACGTGAGCAAGACGGAAACGGCGGCCAACCAGGCGGCAATTGCGAAATAATTTACGCACTTGCTCCGGCGTTGCATTGGTAGTGATATCAAAATCTTTTGGCTTTTTCCCCAGTAGCAGATCTCTGACGCCGCCGCCAACCAGATAGGCTTCATAGCCCGATTTGTTCAGGCGATGTAGTACATTCAGCGCATTTTCGCTGATATCACTGCGCGAAAGGTTATGCTGGTCGCGCGGAATCACGGTCATGTCCTGACGAACGGGCTCCGTGGTGGCCACGTCATTGTCGCGGCTGAGTACCTTGCGACAGAAATTAGCGACTCGGATAAAGATGGTACACCTCGATAGTGATGAAAAAATAACGGTATAACAAAAATAGTGGCTAATCATAGCTCACCGCGCCACCTTTGAGAATGCTGATGTTGCTAAGCCACCCAGATTAACGGAATTGACGTGAGCGACCAATGGCTAATGGCCCACTGTAAAAGGAGTGAAAATGCCATACTTTGCCAATGATCCGGCACTGGCTGATTAAGAAAGCGCAGCGCGCTTAACAACACCAGACGCGGATCGTCATCCGGTAGCGCTGGCGCGTGGTTCTGCTTGGAAAGCTTATTTCCCTGGGCGTTGAGCGCCAGCGGTAAATGGATGTAATCTGGCACCGGATAGCTTAGCTGTTGATAGAGCGCGATCTGCCGGACGGTAGAAGCGATCAGATCTGCGCCGCGCACGATTTCCGTTACCACTTGATCGTGGTCATCCACCACAACGGCAAGATTATAGGAGAATAATCCATCGCGGTGGTGAATGATAAAATTTTCCTGTGCCAGCGCCGGGTCGGCACACAACTCTCCGCACAGCCTGTCGTGAAAGTGCAACACCGGGTTATCTTGACGCAAACGGAGGGCTGCGTTGGTGGGGCCCAATTGGCGCGTACGGCAATGGCCATCATACTGCCTGCCCTGTGAATGAATGCGTTGGCGCGTGCAATCGCAGTAGTAGCACTGGTGGCGCGCTTTCAATGTGGCTAGCACTTCCAGATAACGAGCTTGCCGTTGGGCACTGATAAAGCACTGGGCCATCCCACAGCAAACCGTAGTGTTCCACACTGTGAAAGAATGCGACTTGCCGTGCCAGCGACATGCGACTTGCCGTGCCAGCGACTTCGCTCGGCAGATCGATGTCTTCAATGCGCACCAGCCAGCGGCCACCATAGGCGCGTGCCTGTAGATAGCTGCCTGATGCAGCGATCAGAGAACCAAAATAATGAAGATTGCCGGAAGGCGATGGGGCAAAACGGCCGGTATAACGATGGGTATCAGGCACATAAGGGTGAAAATGCCTGCACGTCATCTCCAGGCACAGAATGCGGGAGATGACGTGCAGGCAAAAACGTAAAGCGGAACAGCTTTTCCGCCCTACAGTGGGATTATCCTGCCATCTGTTTCTCGCGGATTTCCGCCAGCGTTTTGCAGTCAATGCATAAATCGGCGGTAGGACGCGCTTCCAGGCGACGGATACCAATTTCAACACCACAAGAATCACAGTAGCCGAAGTCCTCGTCTTCAATTTTCTGTAGTGTTTTGGAAATCTTTTTGATCAACTTGCGTTCCCGATCGCGGTTACGCAGTTCCAGACTGAACTCTTCTTCCTGTGCAGCGCGATCGACCGGATCCGGGAAGTTGGCTGCTTCATCGCGCATATGGGAAACGGTGCGATCCACTTCATCCCTGAGTTGGTTGCGCCATGCTTCAAGAATACGCTTGAAATGAGCTAATTGGGCGTCGTTCATGTATTCTTCGCCCGGCTTTTCCTGGTACGGCTCCACTCCAGCAATTGCGAGAATGCTCAGAGAGGATGTTTTACGGTTTTGCTCTTCTTGCATGTTGCTTCTCCTACATAACACGACACGCACTATCGATCCCTAAGGGGGGAGAAAAACAGGCCGCTATAAATAGCAGATGGAACTGGGGTTGGCAATAATTCCTGTCACAGGCCTGATAAGGTGCCAGGAACCTCGTCGTCACATCCGATAATAAACAACAGGTAAAGGCACCTACCGTCTTTATCGCGTTACGGTTAACGGCAACGGGTACGTGAGCGTAATACCGTCAGGGCATAATGTGGTGGCATAGCAAAAAATTTCAACCCCCTTTTGCCGCGCTTCGCAAAATAATTCTGCATAGCGGGCATCGATGTGCTGTGCAGGCGCAACCTCAGCGATGCCAGAGTGCAGTACTGCGAAAAACAGCACTGCACGTTCGCCGTTTTCGGCCACCTGCATCAATTCGCGCAGGTGTTTTTGTCCGCGCTGCGTCACGGCGTCGGGAAAAAATCCCTGTTGAGGCGATATATGCAACGGCGTTTGTTGAAATAATGTAACTGACTTCACCTCGATATAGCAGTTAATCTGCCCCGATGCCTGTAACAGCAGGTCAATGCGGCTGTTCTCCGTGCCATATTTCACTTCGGGGGTGATTTGGTGGTAGCCAGCCAATTCAGGAATGCGTTGTGCCAGCAGTGCTTCATGCACCAGATGATTGGCGCGCAGCGTATTGACACAGATCCAATGCCCCTGCGCGGTTTCTGTAAGTTCCCAATTGTGCGCGTATTTACGCTTGAGATTATCCGAGGTGGAGTACCACACGGTATCACCCGGTGTAGCGCACCCGGTCATCGCACCGGTGTTGGCACAATGCAGCGTAAAGGTTTCTCCTTCGGGTGTAACAACATCGGCAAGGAAGCGTTTGTAACGCTTAATCAACCGTGCCGGTTTGAGCGGCGGCGTAAAGTTCATTGGGTTATCCTACGTTATGGTGGGCCAACGGCCATTCCGCGACCTGTTGATAGCGGGTTTTTCCCTGTTCCCAGCGAGATTCATACAGGGCAAAGCGCTCGGCCGACAACGCCCAGTCAAAATTGGCGGGGGGAAGCGTCACGAGGAGCGTGGCACCACGCAACAGTGTGATATGCGGGTGAAAGTGTGTGATATGCGGGTGAAAGTGTTGCGGGATTTTGTAGCAACGCTTTGTAGCAACCGCTGCGTGCCACTTGTGATCGCCGCAGGACGGCCAATTGTAGCAAGCCGCACGGTGCCTGACGGCAGCCCAGCCATACTAAGCCGGGGCGCAGGCCACTAGCCTGCGTCGTTAAGATGCAACTGAAAGCGGGCTGACGGATTCTGTCGGCCAGCAGCCGAAGGGCGTGCTCTTTTTGCTCGCTCACGTCACCCCAAAAGGCCAGCGTCATTACTATCGTATAGTACAGTGCCATAATCATCATTTTACCATAAGAAAGTCGAATGAGCGGGGCTAGGGCCGAAGTTAGCAAAAAGAGAAAGGCGGCCTGTCCATTGGGCGTTGCGAATGAAGGCAAGTTAGTACCTGTGGCAAGTTAGTACCTGTATTGATCGCTACCGCCAACGATCGCTACCGCCAACAGCTCAAACTGCTTCTGTGAGATGCGGTCTTGTACAAAGGCCTGATGCGCCTCGTTGATAAATAGAGCCGACGAACACATTGTCGGAAATAATAGAAGAGAGCAGGCCGTTAAACAGATAAAACAGCGTAAGCTGGTTTTGCGCCGAACCCTGAAGCACAAACTGAATCAGCGATGTGAACAGTTACTGGTCAATAATCACCGCGACGATGGCGAAGAACACGGTAAGCAGTGCCGTAAAAGGCATAGCATCCTGAAAGGCTTTGCCAATGGCGTATTCTTTGGTGATGCCGCAAAACGACGTAACCAGAATAATAACGCTCAGTCCGATTAAACCCACTTCCGCCAGATGAAACGCTAAGGCTGCAATCAACAGATGCCAATAACACCCTGAATCCATAGCATAACGCGTTCTTGCGGTGCTCGTTCGGCACTCATCTTACGTTCGTAATCCTCCAGTACCTGACTCACAGTGTCCGGCAGTGTGGCACCGTATCCGCAAATTTTTACACGCTCTACCAGAATGCAGGTAGCAGTACCCACAGGAAGACTGGGACGGTAACCACAGACATACGCAAGAAAAAGCTGGCAAAATCCCAGCCAGCAGTTTTGGCAATAATCAGGTTTTGTGGTTCACCCACCATGGTCATCGCGCCGCTGAGGGCCGTGCCCACGCCCGCGTGCATCAACGTGCCCATGCCCGCGTGCATCAACAGACTGCGTAGAAAGGCGCGAAATTGTTCCAACGTTTGTGCATGCTCATTGGTGATGGACCCGCCTGTTGATCCAACCCGGTAATGTACCGGTGGTAAATATCGTAAAACCCGGTGGCGACGCCAATCACCACAGCAATGACGGTCAAGGCATCCAGAAAAGTCGACAGAAATGCAGCATGGTAATCCCACGAAAATTAATAATTTTGGGAAACATCAGGGCTAAATATCCTGGAAACGCTGGCACGACTCGATCATGACAGCGTGCCGCAAGATCATGACAGCGTGCCGCAACTGATTGATAATCTGCTGGCCGTGCGCACCAACATTGCTGCGATCTTTATTCGTACCGCCCTGCGTCAACACCCTGATAAGAGTCAGGAAGTATTAATACAGCGTGCCAGTGTCGAAGATAACGCCAGCGTGCCAGTGTCGAAGATAACGCCGATGCCTTTGCGCAACTGGATTATGCTGTTTTCCGCGGATTAGCGTTTGTTTCTGGCAACCCGATTTATGGATTAATCCTTAACGGGCTGAAAGGGCTGTATATGCGGGTTGGGCGTTACTACTTCTCCAACCCGGATGCGCAGAAGCTGGCTATTGATTTTTATGCTCGTTTGGAAACCATCGCGAAAGAAGGGCAAAACGAGCGTGTGATGGATGCGGTGCGTACCTACGGAAAATAGAGCGGTGCTATCTGGCACAGCATGCAAAACCAGATCCCGCGCGATATTGCTGAGGTTCGTCGCTAATTAACGCCGCCACGTGTCACGAACTGTGTGAACGCGACACGTCACATGGGCTTCAGTTGACCTCTGGATTACGCGGCGGACAGCGTTCAACCAACTCTACGCTGCCATCTGCATTCTGCTGCTCCAGATACACATCAAATCCCCCCAGTCGGTGTACATGTTTCATCACATCGTGGCTGCTCTTGTCGAGCTGTGCGCGGTGGTGAGGAACATAGCGCAGCGTCAGCGAGCGGTTACCGCGCAGATTCACATTCCAGACCTGAATATTTGGCTCCTGATTGCTGAGGTTATACTGCGCGATTGCTGAGGTTATACTGCGCGGACAGCTCCTGACGGATCATCCGGTAGCCTTCCTCATCGTGGATCGCGGCAATTTCCAGATAATTGTTATGGTCATCATCCAGCACGGTAAATAGCCGGAAATCGCGTATCACCTTGGGTGACAAGTATCACCTTGGGTGACAAAAACTGGCTGATAAAGCTTTCATCCTTGAAGTTCTGCATGGCGAAATGCAGAGTTTCTAGCCAGTCCTTGCCTGCTATATTCAGGGAACCAGTAGCGGTCCTCCTCCGTTGGTGTCTGGCAAATACGCTTGATATCCATGAAATATGGCGAACCCGAGCGCATAAGGGTTAATGCCATTGCATAAGGGTTAATGCCATTGTAATAAGGGCTGTTGTACGGGGTCTGATAGACCACATTGGTGCGGCTGTGCAGGAACTCCATCATAAAGCGCTCGGTCACTCTCCCTTCATCGTAGAGATGATTGAGAATGGTGTAGTGCCAAAACGTTGCCCAGCCCTCGTTCATGACCTTAGTCTGTTTTTGTGGGTAAAAATATTGACTGACCTTACGCACAATGCGCAGTACTTCGCGTTGCGCGGGTTCCAGTAACGAAGCATTTTTCTCCATAAATTTTTCTCCATAAATTTTTCTCCATAAAATAGAGAATATTTTCCTGCGGCTCGCCGGGAAACAACGCGCTGCTTCGAGCGAAGCATCGGGATCGCGACGTGGCAGGGTGCGCCACAGTCCATTGACCTGACTTTGCAAATAGGCCTCACGGCTTTTCTGACGCAGTTTTTCCTCTTCCAGCAAAATCTTTTGCGGGCGTTTGTAGCGATCGACACCGTAATTCATCAGCGCATGGCAGGATCAAGCAGTTGCTCGACCTCTTATATACTACACCATAACGCTCTTCGCATTGGGCGATGTATTGACGGGCAAAAATCAGGTAGTCAACGATGGAGGCTGCATCGGTCCAACTTCGAAACAAATAATTACCTTGAAAAAAGGAGTTGTGACCATTGTGACCATAATAGGCATGGGCCATCACAAAGGCTTGCACGGTGATGGTGTTTTCTTCCTTCAGATAGGAGATACAGGGATAGGAGTTGACAACGATCTCATAGGCCAGCCCTTGCTAACCGTGTTTATAGCGCTGTGCGGTTTCGATAAACCGCTTACCAGTTTCGATAAACCGCTTACCAAAAGAACAATGGGAATAATTGATGGGCATGCCGATGCTTGAATAGGCATCCATCATTTGCTCAGATTGAATAGGCATCCATCATTTGCTCAGATGTGATGACCTCGATTTGATGTGGGTAGGTTTCGAAGCGATAGTGCTTCGCCACCCGATCAATCTCCTAAGGTAGGTTTGCAGCAAATCGAACGTCTAGTCTAGTCCATCATTCAACGTCTAGTCTAGTCCATCATTCAAACGTGTCTCAGCTTGCGGTACCCTAGTCTTTGTTTTTGTCACCATCAGCGCGCCCCACAAAGTGCCTTCTACACGCTTTCGTGCAGACTCTATTAATCATAGCTCACTCTGATAAAAGTGCCGTTAAAACTAGTGCTTGGCAGAAAAGATTGTGACGAAAACAGCAGCATAAAACGGCACTTCATCTGCGTAATATAAATAGTATGTTAGCCAAGCGTGACAACGGTAAATCACGTGTTATATTAGCTTTTTATTTTGGGTAGTGGCGATTCATGTAGCATATTATGCCGAAAATGGCGAGTTATCACGGAGATAAGTCAACATGCGGGTTGTAATTTTAGGCAATGGCATTATTGGCGTCAGCACGGCGTGGTATTTGTGTCAGGCAGGGCATGACGTCACGGTCATTGACCGATAGCCTGATCGGCCTTGGAAACCAGTGCGGGAAACGCTTGGCAAATTTCCTCTGGTATTATTGAGCGCATTGTGCCGCTCCCGGCATCCCATTGAAAGCCATATAGTGGCTATTCCAGCGCCATGCGCCGTTAGCTATCCGGCCAGATTGCTCCAGTGACCAGTTGCGTTGGATATGGCAGATGCTGATGAACTGCGATTCCGCACATTATCAGGTCAACAAGGCAAAGGCACGTATACGTATGGTGCGCTTGGCAGAATACAGCCGTGACTGTTTGCAGGCACTGCGCGCGCACGTTGATTCAGTACGAAGGACGCCAGGGCGGGACGCTGCAGACGCCAGGGCGGGACGCTGCAACTGTTTCGCAGAGAGCAACAGTATGACAATTCCAGTCGCGACATTGCCGTTCTGCGTGATGTTGGCGTGCCGTACCAGTTGTTGACCTCGCAGGAACTGGCGACCGTGGAGTCTGCGCTCGCTTCGGTTGCGCATAAGCTCAGCGGCGGGCTGCGTTTACCCCATGATGAAACGGGCGACTTCCAACTGTTTACTCAGCGCCTGGTTGAAATGGCGCAGGCGGCGGGTGTGTTTTTCGTTTTGGCGAATCCGTCGAACCATTGCAGGTAGCTAGCGATCGCGTCACTGAGGTGCGCTGTAATGAGCAAACAGTAACCGCTGATGCCTACAAACAGTAATCGCTGATGCCTATATGGTGGCCTGCAGTTCCTATTCGACGGCGTTGGTAGTCAGTGGATACACCTGCCGGTCTATCCCATGAAAGGCTATTCATTAACGCCCCCTCTTGATTAACGCCCCCTCTTGCCAACGAAGCCTCTGCATCGGTTTCAACGGTGCTTGATGAGACGTTTAAAGTGGCTGTGACGCGCTTCGATCGTCGTATTCGTTTTGGAGGCATGGCAGAAATCGTTGGCTTTGACACAGCCCTTAACCCTAAAAGCCGAGAAACGTTGGAAATGGTGGTTCGCGATCTTTACCCTGACGCTGGGCCGGTAGAGCAGGCGACGTTCTGGACCGGGTTGCGCCCGATGACACCTGATGGCACGCCGCTAGTAGGTCGTTCACCGCTCGCTAATCTTTATCTTAATACAGGACACGGTACCTTAGGTTGGACGATGGCGTTCGGTTCAGGGCAACTGCTGGTAGATATCATTTCTGATAAGACGCCTGATATTGCCCATGACGATTTGTCGATATTTCGTTACGCCAGCGCGTAAATCTACCGGGTTGTCGCGCACAACATGGCAAGCACCAGCATGCTCTGTGGTAAGAGGGGTAGCGCCATCACCGCCAGCCCAATACACGCACCGCATGTCATTTGCACGAATCCTACCAGCGCCGATGCCGTACCCGCTTCATTCTCATAAGGTTCCAGTGCATAGCTGGTGGCTGGGCCGATGGCAAACGCCAGGCCAGCGAACGCCACCACCACCGGAGCCATAAAGATCCACCAACGTGCCTGTAGCACCTCGGGCAGCCACAGGATGATGGCGCATCAGTAACAAAAAACTGCTACCAATCAATATCACTCTGATCGTCAGGCAAGCGGGGCGGTTAGGCAAGCGGGGGGCCAATTTTCATGATCGCGCGTGTCGCCAGCAGGCTCACTGCCATCACCCAAAAGCCGTTTGCGCCGAACACCAGTGAGAACTGTAACGGTGACAAGCCGCCATGTACCATCAAGAAGACCATTGATGCCACTGACAGATAGGTCAGGGCCATCCCCATAATGCCCGTATTGCAGCCAGCAAAGCCGATCAAGCGAGGGGTAAAAAGGATTCGCGCGTATTGTTTGATGGGCAAATCCAGCAGGCGCAGGGTGTCAGCCGGGCGGGTTTCTGGCAGATAGCACAGGGTGAGCAGCAAAACCACGCTGGCATACAGCGTCAAAAACCAGAAGCAGGGTCGCCAACCGAATACGGCGGACAGTAAGCGGCCAAAAAATGGCACTAGAGCAGACATTGATATTCAATGTACCGTTAAGAAAGCCGAAAGTGCGTGCAGCATCATCACCGTTTGACCGGTCACGCACGGCGCTAAACACCACCACGGCGGTGCAACACACAGCAACGCTGCAGTACGCGGGAAGCAATAAACACCGACCCACTGGTTGCCAGCGCTGCCGTGATGTCACCCACAATATAATTCACGGTCCCGATCAGTGCCATTGGGCGGCGTTCTAACCAACGCCAGTGCAATCGTCATTTGGAAGGCATAATGCGGACGCCTCGTTGGGCTGATGCTTGGGCGGGCAAGGATCCGCTGCGCAGTGCACGTCCCAGTATCAACTGCAGTAGCAGGTTAAGGGGTACCGATCAGTGTTGCAATCAACAATAGATCAGTGTTGCAATCAACAATAACAGTAGAACGAATAACAGTAGAACGCCGCATTACAGGGCGGGCAGATCCTGTGCGGCTGCGGCCCCAAGCGTGGCGCGCCACTAACCGGGGATAGCAAAGATCTTTTCTACCGCCACTGCTCACCCGTCAGTCCTACGGTGATTAAGCCAATCTGTGTCAGTAACGCAGGCAGCGAGCGCCGCAGAACCGCAATGGCACAATCAAATTGGCTCAAGCCCTCACGCCCGCCACGGCCAGGTGATAAGCTACGGCTCGGCGAAGGTGCTGCGCAGTGCAGAAGGTGCTGCGCAGTGCATCTGCCGGCAAGCATGCCAGTAATCCCCCTGCGGACAGCCCCAACGATAACGCAGGCAGCACCATATGCTGTACTCCGTGCTAGCCATACGGAGGAAACAGAGGCAGCCAGACTGCCCCGACCATCAGCAGCAGGGACGCCAGCAAATATTCTGGCAAGGTAGTTAACTCCATCGCCCAAGCCCCGTGGCTGCTGTTCGCCTTACCACTCAGCCCATTGCGCAGCGTGGAAACGCACGCATCGGCTTCAATATGGGCATATTCACGCACTTCTTGTTGAGCGGTAAACCCGACTGCAGTTAACTATTGTGCCAGATAAACGGCAACTTCTGGTAGCTCTGCACGATCGCTGAAGGTAGCCAGGTTGATAACCTCTCCCTGTGGATGGCGTGCCTGGGGTCGGCTGGTCTACCGCATGGCGCAGCGGCGCAGCCCAACGCAGCGCCGGACCGAGCAACCCGCGGACGATATCCGCCCGGTTCTCATACACGTTCTTTACCAGAACGCCACGCTGAACGGCGTCGCGTACAGCGGCACGCTGTCCGGCATCACGCAGTGGGCCGAGGCGGGTCTTGAGATACAGAGTATTAGTGCGTGACATAGGCACCTTATGGATCAGCGCCGGATCGATCAAAGGCGCTTGCGCCACCAGCACGGCTTCCACAATATCCGCGCTGCCGCTTCGCAGCGCGGCGGCGCGATCTGTTCCGTCTGGAACGAAATCAACATCAATACCTGAAGCTTACGCAGGCGTGCCCAGTAGCCATCAAAGCGCTCAAGGGTAGCGTGACTGGTGCCCTGAACCTGAAAACGGTTAACACAAAGGGGCTACTGCCGTGGCGGATCGGGTCAACGCGGCCTTCCTTATACGCATAAGGTGAAAGGATAGCCAATTGTGGGCTAGAGAGTCGCTGGGGCAACAAGGGATCTGGGGCGGTAGTTACCCGCACCGCGTTGTCGCCGTCAACACTGATGTGTAACGTAGGTCGTGTATTCAATAAGTTGATATAGCATCAAACGTAATACTCGCGTTCAATGTAAGTGCCGATGAGCCTATCGTGCATTTCCGATGATGTTGAATACCCCAACGTCTTACGATTGAGGCGTTTCAATCGGTTGCGCAGCGTCAGATTTTCACGCTCAATACGCTGTGTATACAGTTTGCCAAAAATGTGTTTCGCTTTTGGAAGTTCGTCGTTGTAAACCCTGTAGCCATCAGTGCACCAAAATGCCACTCTGAATCCCGAGAACAGTCTCAGCAACTTACGCAGCGTTTTCTTGCTTCGAGAGCCAAATGCATGATCGATAATCCGCTTCAAACTCGGCGCCCATGCATACCACAGTCAGCGCTGTCGTTTTTTGTTGCCAACAAATGATCACATCTCATCCACTTCGCAAATCAGATGAATTTGCAGGTTATCCAGTGGCAATGTTGTTACATTCCGCGGCGAGAGTTTTTTTAAGTACGCACGATGGCATTGATACTAACACGATGGCATTGATACTAACACGATGGCATTGATACTAACGATGGCATTGATACTAATATGTAACGTGTAACATATGTAACGTGTAACGCCCGAGCATTGTCATGCACGAATATCCGCATTATTCATTGCCAAGTAAATGAGTTGGTCTGTCATTCCCGGTTGGCAGGCACGATAGGAATAATCGAGCTGGAAGGTGCGTTTACATGACTGACAACGGTAACGCTGATAGGCACTTTTGCCATAACCATGTTTTTTTACAGAGGCTGTCTGTTCACAAAACGGGCATCTTACATCAACGTTAGCCACTGTATCTCCACATCCAAAACCACAGAGTTTACACTGTAATCAACTCATTGAATACTTGACCTTATCTGTAATCAATTCATTGAATACTTTGTAATCAACTCATTTGACCTTATGATTGAGAATACTTGACCTTATGATTGATATGAGCAAAATACGATTTTGATAATTCATATCAGTAATAGGAATCATAACGTTATGAAAAAATCATCTGTAATTTATACCTCTTTGCTGTTGGCAGGGTCGCTGGCGGCAACAACGGCAGTTGCGGCGGATTTCTCTTTGGGAGCAGGGGTCTTAGGTTCCATCAGCCCGTATCGCGGGGGCGATAACTCACTGTATCCGTTGCCAATAGTGACCTATGAAAGTGACAACTTTTATTTTCGCGGGCTGGGCGGGGGGTATTACCTGTGGAATGACGGACAAAACCGCCTGTCGGTAACGACACTCTATTCCCCGCTGGGATTCAAACTGAGTGATAACGACGATGCGCAGATGAAGCAACTGGATAAGCGCCGTGGCACGCTGATGGCGGGTCTGGCCTATTCTCACTCAGCGTCCTGGGGGATTTTGCGCACCTCTGTGGTGGCCGATACTCTGGGCTACAGCGACGGTTATCTGTGGGACAACACCTACCTGTATCGCTTCGAATTGGGTGACTGGTCATTGACGCCGGGCGTCGGTGTAACCTGGAGCAGCGAAAGACTCAACCGCTATTACTTTGGTATCAGTGGCAAAGAAGCATCCCGCTCAGGTTTAGGGGCTTACAGTCCGGATGGTGACTATAAGCCGTACGCCGAGTTGAGTACCAGCTACCGTATCAACGATAGCTGGAGCGCATGGGCCACCGGCCGCTATGTGCGCCTGGCGGATGAAGTGAAAGAGAGCCCGATGGTCGATCGCAGTTATACCATGGTGTTTTGCGCGGGTGTTAGCTATCGCTTCTAACACCTAATGCGCTAAAACAGGGCGCGCTAAAACAGGGCAAGTGCGGCACAATAATAATAGGGTGATTTTACCCCATTTGCACGTTTAGGGCGCGCGACAGCTCAGCTAGGGTATTATATATATTAAACAGGATGCAAGGAGGATAGCGATGGCAACCCGAAAGATTCGATTTCCTGATGGTTCAACGCTGCCCTCTGTTGGGCAGGGCACGTGGTTTATGGAGGAAGCGGCCAGTGAGAAGGCACGTGAAATAAAAGCCTTGCAGGCGGGGCTTGATCTCGGACTTAGGCTTATCGATACCGCAGAAATGTACGCCGACGGCGGTGCGGAGCACTGCGCGAGTGGTGCTCCGAAGCATTTCTAGTCTCCAAGGTCTATCCCCACAATGCAGGCGGCACGCGTGCGATTGAAGCCTGTGAACGCAGCCTGAAACGGCTGCAAACCGATGTGTTGGATTTATATACCTGCTGCACTGGCGCGGCGGTATCCAGTTGGAAGATACCATCACTTGGAAGATACCATCACGGCGATGGAGGCGCTGCAACAGGCAGGCAAGATTTGTCAGTGAGGTGTGTCCAATTTGGACGTGGCGAACATGAATGAACTCTGGTCCTTGTCAGGCGGTGAGCGCTGCATGACTAATCAGGTGCTTTATCACGTTGCTTCGCTCGGTATCGAGTTTGATTTGCTGCCCTGGTGTCAGGCACGCGCGGTGCCAGTGATGGCCTACTGTCCATTAGCACAAGCAGTTACGTTGCGCCGCAACCTGTTTTCTCATCCTGTGATCTGTTTTCTTATCCTGTGATTGTGATAATGCGCATGGCGGACAAATACCAGGCGACGTCCGCACAAATTATGCTGGCAATGGGTATTGCGACAACCCGGCGTGATTGCGATTCCGAAAGCGAGTTCGGTAGCCCACGTTGAAGAAAACGCACGCGCTCTCACCTTGGAATTGGATAGTAGTGATATCGCTGCGCTGGATGCCGCTTTTCCCGCACCGACCAGTCAGCAGCCGTTGGATGTTGTGTAGCGGGATAGGGCAGTTAAGTATTACGGGTTAGCGCTATGTGTTGGCGCCGCACGCAAGCGGCGATTTCGAATCTATCGAGGCAACCCCGTTTCTCTGATCAAAGTCTTACGCTAATCACCGTGGTCAAACGCGCTGGTGCTGCGGGGGTGGCAACAAACGGCTGAGTCACACGAGCCGTTTCCACGCAGACAAAGGTTTTATAACCGTCATCCGGCATGTCGGCGATGGTTTTAGACAGTTCCGCCGCCGGGTTCCAGGCAACCGCATCGCTGTGGTGCGTGTGGTGCACGTCGATAGTGAGTTTCAGCGTTGGGTCCACGATGCAGTTCACTGCTTCTGGATGCGTATAGATGCGGTCGGTGCGTTCAGTGAACGTCATATCGCCACCTTGCGTCGTCAACTTGCCTTGATTGACCTTATCGATAAAGGTATCGCAAAACCGCTAACGCGGATATGGTCAATATCACCAATCTGGAAGTAGGTGTGCATGGCGCTGGTGATGCTGTAATCACCCTGCGCTTCTAACTCGATTGTGCAGGTCTTAGCCAGTTTATAGCGCGCGGTCAGCGTAAAAGCGTGTGGCCAGCTTACCAACGTCTCCGGCGTATCACGCAGGGTGAAAGTCAAAATTTAACGCCGTCGGCATCTTCACGGTGCGCGGTGAGTTCCTACGGCAGTAAACGGACAAAACCGTGGTTAGGTTCCGCGAATGGGCCAAACCACGGGAAGCAGATCGGTACACCCCCGCAATGGCGACGCCTTCTGCAAACGGCGTGTTGTCGTCAACCACAGCACGGGGGCTTCCCCTTGAGGCTGCCAGTGCAGCAGATAGGCGTTGCAGCGTGACGGCTGCGCATACCTGCGGATGATCAACGACAATAACTGGCAGTTGGTCTACCTGGCGTTGACTGAGCGTGGATGAAATTTCATATTTGATGGGAAGTGAAAAATTTTATCGTTCATGATGTTACCTTGTTTTATTTGTATTTCGTGTTGCATCATGACGGAACGCAGCTAATAAATAATAAAAAGGGCGACATCATGTCGCCCCTTGCATTGCTTATCGCACCGTCGCCTTATTTGGAGATGTGGGCGATCAGGTCCAGTACTTTGTTGGAATAGCCGGTTTCGTTGTCATACCAGGAAACCAGCTTCACAAAGTTGTCGTTCAGAGTAATACCAGCTTTGGCATCGAACACAGACGTCAGAATTTCGCCGTTGAAATCGGTGGAAACCACGTCATCTTCAACGTAGCCCAGAACGCCTTTCAGCTCGCCTTCAGAAGCGGCTTTGATGGCTTTCTTGATTTCTTCGTAATTTGCTGCTTTTTCCAGACGAACAGTCAGGTCAACCACAGAAACGTTCGGGGTCGGAACACGGAACGCCATACCGGTCAGTTTACCGTTCAGTTCTGGCAGAACTTTACCTACAGCCTTGGCTGCGCCAGTAGAGGATGGGATGATGTTCTGAGATGCGCTGCGGCCGCCGCGCCAGTCTTTGTGAGACTGGCCATCAACGGTTTTCTGGGTAGCAGTAGTGGCGTGAACAGTGGTCATCAGACCTTCGATGATGCCGAAGTTGTCATTGATCACTTTTGCCAGCGGTGCCAGGCAGTTAGTGGTGCAAGATGCGTTGGAAACGATATCTTGTCCGGCATATTTGCCAAAGTTGGCACCACGAACGAACATCGGAGTGTTGTCTTTGGACGGGCCAGTTAGAACCACTTTTTTCGCGCCAGCGGTGATGTGCTTACGTGCAGTTTCGTCAGTTAGGAAGATACCGGTTGCTTCTGCAACCACGTCAACACCAACTTCGTCCCACTTCAGGTTAGCCGGATCTCTTTCTTCAGTAACGCGGATTTTTTTGCCGTTAACAATCAGCTGACCGTCTTTCACTTCAACGATGCCGTCAAAACGACCGTGAGTTGAGTCATATTTCAGCATGTAAGCCATGTAGTCAGCGTCCAACAGGTCGTTGGTTGCAACGATCTCAATGTCAGAACGTTTCTGAGCAGCACGGAAAACAATGCGGCCGATGCGGCCAAAACCGTTGATACCTACTTTGATAGTCATATATTCCACAGCTATTGTTAGTGAATTTGGTTGTAAAATTACAAAAACCTTGCTGAGCGTCAAGCGGAATCGTGTCAATAGTTGCTGCAAGTCAAATCTTGCAACGGTTGCCACGAAGAAAAAGCGCTATCTATAATGAAACTTAGGGACATCTTCCCTTAAATGGGAGCGTTTGCACCAAAAAAAGCCCGCAGGCCAGATAAATGTGATGGACATCACAATTGCTAGGGCTTGGTCGGTTACTCATCATTTAGTCGGAAAAAAGTTATAGGGATATTAATTCTTATTAAACTAAGTCATGTCAAACAAAATGATGACGAGACAATCATGGATAAGCCAGCTTCAACGTCTGCAATGGAAGGCAAGGGTACGTTGACGGAGATGCAACAATACGTGACTCAGCAGCGCGGCACTGAGCCTACCTATTCAGGCAAACTGTTGCATCATAATAAACGCACTGGGGTATATCACTGCCTGTGTTGCCAAAGCGCGCTGTATTACTCCGACAACAAATATGACTCTGGATGCGGCTGGCCCAGCTTTGATCGGCCCGAGGCGAAGGGCGTAATCCGCTATCTGGAAGATTTTTCGCATAACATGCACCGAATCGAAATTCGCTGTGGTAAATGCGATGCCCATTTGGGGCATGTGTTCCCCGATGGTCCGCAAACCACCGGAGAGCGTTACTGAGTTAACTCAGCCTTCGTTGAGCTTTATCGATGGCAGCGACGGTGAGGCCGTGCTGACGGCCGTTATCATCGAGTAGCCTCGCTGGATAAAATGGCTGCGCAGAGCGATTACGATCCGGTAAAGAAAATTGTCTGAAAATGGTGATGTTATGGCAATCACGCCACAACGTCGATGCGGAACACATGACCATCAATACCGACGGAGAGTTGGTGATGAAAAGTAAGGAAGAGCTGAAGCAGGCGTTTGTCATCGCCAACCTGATTCAGCGAGAACGCCAGTAACCGAGGCTCCTCAATGCACTGGGGCTCTGCGTTATACGGGATGGTGTGCTGATACCGCGATAAAGTCGGCCAGGCCAATACGGAGTGCTCCGTGAACCACCATGTCGGCCAGCGCTGCTTCTCTATCATCTTGTTAGAGATTCACCCTGCGGCAGCCCTCTTCAATGATCTGCACGTCATACCTGAGTTCCAATGCATCTAGCACGGTAAATTTTACGCAGTAGTCCGTTACCAGCCCCATGATGGTAAAATTCATGATACCACGTTGGCGTAACAGGCTATCCAGTGTAGTGGCGACGCGTTTGCCGTTGTCAAAAAAAGCGCTGTAGCTGTCAATGTCATGCTGAGTGCCTTTCTGTATCACCGCATCAAACGCCTCACGATTAGATTAAGGTAAGGGTGAAACTTCTCACCTTGCGTGCCTTGTACGCAGTGCACTGGCCACCATGTTTGCGCTAATCCTGCCAGTTCACCACGCTCTCCCACGACAGCGTCCGGGTTATTGGCGGCGAAGCTCAGATGATTGGCCGGATGCCAGTCCTGGCTGGCGATGACGGGTATCCCGGCTTTCTGTGCTGCCACTATTGCTACGTTGACAACATCGATGGTGACATCGCCCTGTGCGACAGGCAGTGCACAGTTCAGACAAAAATCATTCTGCAAATCAACAAACAGCAGGGCATGGTTTATGACAGTGTGGTTCATGGCAACTCGCTCCAGCATCCCCGAGTTATGCATCCTGGGTCAATTCGCCGCGCAGGTCTTGTTGCATTAATTGGCGAATGATATGAGGGGTTAAATCAGGTTGGCTCAGAAGATAATGCAGTTTAGTCAGCGTGGCTTCCACTGTCATATTAAAACCACTGATCACGCCAGCCTGCGCCAGCGCATTGCCGGTGGCGTAGCCCTCCATATTCACCCGTCCAGAAATGCACTGGGTGAGGTTAACCACGACAATACCCCGCTCCGATGCCTGACGCAGTTCGTCCAGTAGCGATGGGCTTTGCGGGGCGTTACCCACACCATAAGAACGCAATATCAACGCCTTGACCGGCTGTCGCAGGAAGTTACGCACTATATCCGCTGAAATCCCTGGATAGACGGTGATCACACCGATCGGTTGTGGGGTAATCGGATGTACGATCAGCGATGCGCTAGGGGTTTCCGACTGCTCTGGCACCAGGCGGCGTATATGAATATCGGCCTCCAGTAGCGTCGGGAAGTTGGGGGAGGCGAACGCATCAAAACCGTCGGCATGGGCTTTTGTGGTTCGATTGCCGCGCAGCAGCTTGTTATTGAAAAACAGACTGACTTCATTCACCGGGTGATTAGCCGCGACATAGAGTGCATTAAGCAGGTTGGTTTGCCCATCAGAACGCAATTCGGTCAACGGAATTTGTGACCCTGTAACAATGAGCGGTTTTGCCAAATTCTCCATAATGAAGGAGAGGGCAGATGCCGTAAAGGCCATGGTATCGGTGCCGTGCAGAATCACGAAGCCGTCATACTCATCGTAATGTTGTTGAATATCCTCAGCGATGGCCTGCCAATCGGCTGGGGTCATGTCGGAGGAATCAATCAGCGGGTCATATTCATGGATGGTAAAATCTGGCATCTCCGGGCGATGAAATTCCGGCATGTCAGCCAGCTGTTGTTGCAGGTGACCCAAAACCGGAATGTAACCGTTGGCGGAACGTTGCATACCTATTGTACCGCCGGTATACGCGACATAAATGGATTTCTTTTGCATGCTGTTCTTATTAAAGAGATGAAAAACAGCCCGACATAAGCCAGGATGAGGGAAAATCAGGATGAGGGAAAATCCTGTGTGACAATATTTATTTCACTTCACCGCAGGCCATGCAAAGGGCATAGCGATGCTGGGAATCGTTAAACGTATTGAGCAAGGCAGGTTGTGCTTGTACCACCTCAGCCAACTGCGCTACCGGAGCAGGTAACATAGTCTGCCGGGCCGGTAATCAGGCATGGGCGGCAGCGTTGACGCGGTTTAGGATCATATCCAGCAGGCTTGGCTGCTCTTTAAACCAGTTGAGCTGGTATTGGCCCATCTTGGGCAGTTCAGCGGCTTTTTTGACTGCATCTTCAAAGTCACTAAACTGATCGACCAACCCGTTGGTTTTGGCGTCGTCACCGGTCCATACGTGCCCCTGGGCGATTTTATCAATCTCTTCCAGGCTTTTCTCACGTGATTGTGCGACCAGATCGACGAAGTTTTTATAACCATGCTCGATTCTGATTTGCATCATCTGAGAAAACTCGGGCGGCAGTGTTTGGTGATGCTGAGATCCGCCAACGGCGAGGTTGCCATACCATCTGTATGTACGCCGATAGCGCCAAGGGTATTTTCAAAGGTGGTGATCACGCCAAATATACCAATCAAAAATATACCAATCAAATATACCAATCGAACCCGTCAGGGTGCTCGAACTGATGATGATGGCGTTCGCTGGCGTGGAGATCCAGTAGCCGCCGGACGCGGCCATACCTCCCATGGATACCACGATCGGTTTGCCAGGTAGACGTACTGCCATCAACTCAGAGCGAATCTTCTCCGAAGCGATTACGCTGCCTCCGGGACTATTAACGCGCAGCACAATCCCTTGATTTTAGGATCCAGTCTGGCCTGACGAATTTGATCCGCCGTGGTATCACCGTATCACCACCGACCACCCCCGGGGTTTCCGGACCATCAACAATAGTGCCACTGGCAAAGATCACCGCAATTTCTGCACCGCTTTCAGTGGTCTGTTTTTCGGTGTAGTCGTAAATCAGTGGTCTGTTTTTCGGTGTAGTCGTAAATGCTGGTGTAGTTGAAGCTCTGATTTTTGGTGTCCCAGCCGAAGGTTTTACCAACTTCTGCTCAATGACCGAACGTGATGCCACTCGTCCACCAGTTTGTTTTCCAGCGCATAGCGTGGCCGGATCGCCTTGCACAGCCTGAAGGCCGGCAATAATCGCGCTGGCACCGGGGAACACTTGTTGCGGGTGTAATTTGTCAGTTTACTGCAACCGTATTCAGGTAGTTTTGCCACAATCTACCGACCCAGCGCATATCAGCTTCGCGCGCCTCGGGGGACATATCGTCACGCAGGAAAGGCTCTACCGCAGATTTGTAGGTACCAACGCGGAATACATGACTGATTACATCTAGCTGTTTCCAACAGCGATTTGTTATAGAGGCCATTGGTGGCGAAACCGCGCAGATCAACGTTACCCTGCGGGGGGAGTGAAATGCTGGTCGCAAAACTGGCCAGATAGTATTGCGTTAGGCTATAACTGTCTCCGATCGCAAAAATTAGCTTGCCACTGTCGCGGAATTCACGCAATGCCTTGCAGATATACGCAATGCCTTGCAGATATATTGCAGAGAGGGTTGGTCGGCACCGACGAAATCGCTCAGATCGAGTACCATACCGGTAACATTGCTGTCGGTTTTGGCCTGACGAATTGTATTAAGTATTAACAAAGTATTAACAATATCAAACAGCGAATTTTCCTGACGGCGATTGCTAGAAGCACCAAAAAATTCTCTGCCCAACTGACGCAGTTTATTATTGACCATCGGCTTATCGACGACAACGCTGGTGAGATCAACGATCAGCGCGCCTTGAGGCGTTTGGGGTGGTGCATTTTTAAACTGCACACATAAATACCGACACCCCACAGAATCAACACAATCAGAAACAGGTTAAGAATAAACTCGCGGGTGAAATTGAGCAGACGCCAAGTCCACTTGAAGAGTCCGCTAAAGATTCGCCACAGTGTGCGCATGTTATCTCCAAAAACGCCAAACATAATACCTGCTAGCTGTTCCTTTTGATGGCACAGCTAGCAGTAAAGGGTTGCCATGCGACATTCACGCTAATTAAGAGCGAAATTACTATCTAAAAATCTCTAAAATTACTATTTTACTATCTATTCTATCTTCTATCTATTACTATCTATTATTTTATCTTCTATCTTCTATCTTCTATCTTCTATCTTCTATCTTCTATCTATTATCTATATTATCTTATCTATTTATTATCTATTATCTATTTCTATCATCTATTCTATTCCTATTTCTATCTATTCTAATGAGAATATTGGAAAATGCCAACTTCATTAGTATCCTTTTTTGATAAAAATGTGTCTATTTTGCAAAGAAAAACGATTGGTTACGCGGCGACCTTTTTCGTGCGGCGTGATGTGGCGATAACCGGAAGAGGAATTGTAGTGGTCAACTAATTACTGACTGGCCACCGCATTAGACTGTAAGTAGTACAGTAGCTCAGATTCGTTTGGCATCAGACTGCTGTGTGTAGTGGCACACTGAATTTGGCCACCTGAACAGAGGTGATATGCTCACCTCAGGACAACACAGGTGCCCCAATGAAAAAAAGAAATTTCAGTGCAGATTTCAAACGTGAATCTGCTCAGTTTGGTTGTCGATCAGAGCTCTACACCATTGCTGAAGCAGCCAAAGCCATGGATATCGGCCTCTCAACCATGACCCGCTGAGTCAGACAATTACGGGACAAACGGCAGGGAAAAACACCTAAAGCCTCTCCCATTCCTCCAGAACAGATTGAAATACGTGCGCTGAAGAAAAACTATAACATATTGAAATAGAAAACAAAATATCTAAAAAGGCTACCGTGCTCTTGATGTCATACTCTATGAACGGCTCTCGTTAATCAGAAAACTCATGTGGCGCGTTATCCCGTGGCCACACTCTGCCACGTGTTCATGGTTCACCGCAACAGCTATAAATACTGGAAATGCCGTCCTGATGAACCGGACAAAAGGCGTACAGAGCTGCGCAGCTAGATTCAAGAACTGCACAACATCAGTCATGACTCAGCCGGTGCGAGAAGTATCGCCGCAATGGCAACGCTCAGGGGCTTCAGGATGGAGCGCTGGCTTGCCGGCAGAATCATGAAAGAGCTGGGGCTTGTAAGCTGCCAGCAACCAAAACACAGAATATACGCAACATAGAATATACGCGGTGGTCGGGAGCATGTTGCCATACCGAATTATCTTGAGCGCCAGTTCGCCGTCACAAAACCTAACCTGGTGTGGGGCGGCAATGTGACATATGTCTGGACAGGAAACTCTGGGCGTATGGTCACCGATAGGAACAGTGTGGCGCACTTGCGGCGTTAATGGCATCGATCGCCACTTTAATCGTACCATCGGTGCCGTTTTTGAAGCCAACCGGGCAAAGAGAGACAGGAAGCCAATTCGCGGTGTACCTAAGATTCCGTAGTGCGTGCGCCGATGGCACCCCAGCTCATCAGCATCTGCCAGATACTGTGGCGATATCATGTCCAGAAACTCACCCGCAGCAGATAACCCGCTATCGTTGATTTCCACCGTAGTGGACGGGCAATACGCAATCCATTGTTAATCTGGAAGCTGTTATCCATATGCGGATCGTTAATCAGTCCTTTCCAACCCACGGTGGTGTGGGGTTTCTCGAAGTAGACACGCATCACGACTTCCAACTCGTCGCTTAACTGTTGCGCAGCGTGAGCAAACGGGCGGCGTATTCTTTTGCAGCCTTGGTATCGTGAATCGAGCATGGGCCAATCACCACCAGCAAACGATCGTCAGTACCATGCAGAATCTTGTGAATTGCCGAACGGGTAAATGAGACCGTTTCTGCCGCACGTGCAGTAGCCGAAAATTTCTCCAGCAGCGCGACAGGAGGTAACAACTCTTTGATCTCTTTAATTCTTAAGTCATCATTCATCCATCGATTTTTGCGCAGAATATGCCACATCTTGCCAATAGGAAACGGTTGCAGGGCGATTATCCTGGAGTTTAAAAACGGAATTATTCATATTGCAGCGCACAAATGATAAGTCAAGAGTATGGCGTACTCACAACAACATCGCGTAATTTTACGCGATAAAATGCTGTTAGCTTAACGCTATGCCGTGTTTTCCAACGCGGCACTTTACGCTCTGCGCTATAGGTACGATGGCATTGGACGCTGGCGCGCTTCCTTGATCCACAACCAGGTGCCGTTGAGTGCGGTACCGGTCAGGATTAGGTATTCCAAAGCCATCACATATTCCAAAGCCATCACATAAACACCCTGGTAGGTGAAGATCACCACGCTGATGATAATGTTAACCACGGCCCACAGAATCCAGTTCTCCACATACTTAGGCGTCATCAGAACCATCGCTATCATGGAGAGCACCATCATGCTGGAATCCCAGAAGGGAAAAGTATCCGGCTGCAATGTCGGCGTGGTCACCTGCCCCCGCATGCTCTGCATCACGGTCACCGCTATGCCAGTCAGCGCGGCAAACACCGCGTAGATGTAGACGGTCATTAATCCAATCGTGAGTACACCCAGCGCTGACCAGGCAAGCAATCTGGGGAGTGGCAGCCAGCGTATTTTCAAGGCGATATCCAGCTGTTCCGTGCGCCGCGCCCAGGCATACCAACCATAAACATTGGCAACAAAGAACATAAACATTGGCAACAAAGAAAAAGATTTGCAGCAGCAGGCTGGCATAAAGCTGAATCTGGAAAAAATAACGACAAACAATGAGACGTTGATCAATCCAAACAGGTAATTGATCGTTTTTTCCAGGCTGGCAAGCCAGATACAGAGCAGGCCGCACAGTGCACCAATGGCTTCAATCCAAGAAAGATCGTACCCTCCAGCACCGAAAGGGATATAAATCAAAATGTTGCTGGTACTGAAAAAGTCCATCTTGCCACCCCATGTTTATCCTCTAAATGAGGAAATCCTGCTTCTACCAAACTCCAAAACGGGGCATATGGTAGCAGTCGGTTAGCAAGAAAGCACTTAGTGTTTTACACACTAAACAAATAATGGGTAATTATTTTAATTACTTCTCTTTTGTTTAGCACAAATAAAACTAGCCAACCAGCGATATGATAATGCCGCCACAGGCTGCAAAATCCTCCATGGTGATGTCATTCATAAACGGCATGATCAATTGCGCGGAAAAAAACAAGAGCGCCTGAACCAGAAATTGCGGCACGGCGATTGAAATCACTGCCGCGCCGAGCGTAATAGAAAAAATCAGCGCGGTAAACACATCCAGCGCCAATTTGATAATCAGCAGTTGATAATAGTCACCCGTAAGCCCTTCCGTCAGCGCGCCAACCATCCCTGTGCCGCTGGCACAGAAAAGCACGATTAAGGCAGTGAAATTCTGTGTATACACGTCCGTCGGCAGTTTGTGCCGTGGCGGCGGCAGAATACGGCTTAATACCCGTTGGAATCCAGATACCTCCAAGTTGGATACCGTGCTCCAATCGCAACAGTTCATCCAATGCCACCCCCAGCACCACCGCCTGTGCGACCGCCGGCAATAGGTGCACCTTGATAACCAAGGTTATCCCCATCGCAATGGAGATCATGGCAAATCAGGGGGAAGACTATCGCGCAGGCACTGGAGAATAAAACGGCTCAGGGAAATACCCTGTACGCCGCCAATAATAATGACGGAACCGTTAATCAGAGGACCAATAATAACACTCCTTACATCCACATCGGGGTGTTACAGACAACGAGACTTTAGTGGGTTTTCCCCGGCAATCACAGCGGTCAGAAAAATATAAAGAACTTATTATTCTCCCACCAAACTCCGGCAGGATGCATATCAGGTATAAGTCAATCAATCACGCTCAGGTGAGTAAGCAGGATTGTAGTACTTGCATTTATGTAAGTACTTAATAAAAGTTATTTAAGGCCTTATAGTGAGTTCCACATCAATCACGCCTCCGTCGAAGGAGTAAGATCATAACGATTGCCGTAACAGGAGCCACCGGCCAACTAGGCCAGTTAGTTATCGTCAAACTCAAAGAAAAAACGGCGGGTAGTAATATTTTGCCGCGCCGGTACGCAGCCCGGAAAAAGCCAAAAGTCTGGGTGTCACCGCTCGCGCGGCCAATTATACGCAGCCAGCCATACTGGAAGCCGCCTTATCCGGTATAGAAACCTTGCTATTAATTTCTGGTAATGAAATTGGCCAGCGTGCGGTACAATACGCCAATATTATCGCTGCGGCAAAAAAAGAGCGGCGTAAAGCTCGCTGCGGCAAAAAAGAGCGGCGTAAAGCGCATTGTGTATACCAGCTTGTTGCACGCGGACACTTCGCCGCTCAATTTGGCACCAGAGCATGCTGTAGACGGAAAAAACTCTGAAAGCGTCCGGCATTGATTACACTATCCTACGCAATGGCTAGTAGACCGAAAACTATACCGGTTCTATCGCCCCAGCGCTGGCTAACGGAGCCTTCCTGGCTAACGGAGCCTTCTATGGCAGCGCTGGAGAGGGGAAAATTACCTCTGCCGCGCGTGAAGATTTTGCGCAAGCCGCCGTTATAGTGCTTATACAGCAAGGTCACAGTACAGTACAGCAAGGTCACAGTACAGCAAGGTCACAGCGGGAAAACCTATGAATTAGCCGGCGATGAACCTTATACACTGGCGCAACTGGCTGCTGAAATCACCAAGCAAAGCGGCAAGCCGATTCCCTAAAAGCGGCAAGCCGATTCCCTATAAAGATATTCCCGAAACTGATTACGCCGCAGCACTAAAGGCGCGGGCCTGCCGGCAGGGTTCGCCGTCGCTATCGCATCGTGCGATGTGGGTGCGTCACAAGGTGGATGGAGGATTATATGAAGCGCCACACCAACTCTCCGCGCTGATTGGCCGTCCTACCACGCCGCTGCCAGTGCCGGAGGCACTAAAGCGCTGTGTACCAGGCAGTAACACAATCATCACCAACACACCCCAACGGCTGGTGAGATGCTTAACCACCTCGCGTGAAAGGCAGTTTGCCGCCAAGACATCACCGTGATCGAGTTTCTCCGAGATGGTGAGGGTTTGCCGATCGATATCGGCTTGTGGCACAGGAGATGTGGTCATTAAGCGCTTACCTGGGTGTTCGTACTATCTAAAAGTAATGTTCGTACTATCTAAAAGTAATTGAATGCTACGCCAGTCTCTCCTCTAAAATAAAAGTAGTCTCTCCTCTAAAAGTAATTGAATGCTACGCCAGTCTCTCCCCAAACGTAAATCTGACCAGAATCGGTTCAGATGTGTTTATACCGCATCACCGATCAATGCGTTTTTGACCGACAAAAGAAACTCATCCGACAATGCATCTCCGGCAATAGCCCGCTCCAGTGTCAACTCGCCCAACAGTAGGGATGCGTCAAGAAAAGTCGTCATCCTCGGCGTAGGCCTGGGATCTTTAGCAGGATAAACGTGTCTCGCTTCGCTCGGCTCGAGCCTGCGACCAATTGATTAAAAGTCAACTGCTCTACCGACTGAGCTAACGACCCATCATCGTGCTATTTCGGCGTTTTTGCCTTGGCAACGGCGGCATATATTACTAATATATCCGCTCAGTGTACCTATTTTCCTGAAAAACGGTTCAACTGCTTACTAATCAAAAGACAAAGCACAAAAATCGCTCATGTCTAGCAATTTTTGTGCCTGGAAAGGGTTAGAGCCCAGTCAGCCGTTTTTGTGCCTGCTTGGCGCTTTCGGTATTAGGATATTGGTTGATAACCTGCTGGTAGACAGCCTTCGCTTTATCCGTCTGCCCCTTTTCCTGCATGATCACCCCAACCTTGAGTAAGGCTTCGGAGCTTTTAGGGGACTTCGGATAATTCTTGACCACGTTCGCAAAATAGTAAACGGCGTCGTCTTTCTTACCTTTGTTGTAGGTCAACTGACCCAGCCAATAGTTGGCATTTGGCTGGTAAGTTGAATCAGGATATTTTTTGACAAATACCTGAAAAGCCACAATAGCCTGATCGTACTGCTTTTTCTCTAGCACCAATGCCGCCGCAGTGTTGTAGTCGCTGTTGGCATCACCAGTACTGGCCGGTGCAGCAGCCGCGCCTGTACCATTGCTGGTGGAGCTGGAGGTAGACGACCCCGTATCCGTTGCTGGCGCTGAAGCCGCCGACGGCGTTGACGAATAGGAGCCCATGCTATCTATTTGCTGATAGATTTGCTTCTGGCGTTCAATAACCTGATTCAACTGGTACTGATTTTCCTGAATCTGCCCACGAAAACTGTCAATATCGCGCTGCGTATCAGAGATAAGCAGCTGAAGTTGAGTTAATAGCTGGCTATGAGCGTTAGAAATACGCTCCATTTGGGTGACACGGTCTTCCACCGAGCCAGAGCCGACATTACTGATTGGCGCTTGGGCAGTAGCGTCCCAAGGGACCGCTACGCCAACCAATAACGACAGACCTACGAGATGACGTCTGAAGTTACTATTCATGCAATACTCTTAGTATACCAGGACCGCACGACGGTTTTTGGACCATGCAGCTTCGTCATGACCCAAAACCGCAGGTTTCTCTTTACCGTAAGAAACGATAGAGATCTGATCGGAAGAAACACCTTTGCCTTGCAGGTACATCTGAACAGCGTTAGCACGACGTTCACCCAGGGCGATGTTGTATTCCGGCGTACCGTGTTCATCGGCGTGACCTTCAATAGTCACTTTGTAGGACGGGTTGCTGCGCAGGAAGGAAGCGTGTGCGTCCAGCATCTGAGCGAAGTCAGAACGGATATCGTACTTATCCAGATCGAAGTATACGATGTTGTTGCGTTGCAGCTCTTTCATTTGCAGGCGAGCCTGCTCAGAAGAAGATATATTGCCGTTTTCATAACCGCTGCCTGCAGTACCAACGGTAGACTGGTCATTGCCGTCTTTCTTGTGTGAACTACATGCGGCGATAGCCAGCACAGACAGAGCCAACATCAGGCCTTTCAGTACATTATTGAATTGCATCTATTATGTCCTTTGAAAAAATTATTTATGTTTAAAAATACGGCGACCAGGCAGGGAATTTAACCTGTCCATCAGTTGCCGGAAAACGCGCTTTGAAACGTCCGTCAGTAGACACCAGTTGCAGTACTGAGCCCAGCCCTTGTTTAGAGCTGTAAATCACCATCGTGCCGTTCGGTGCGATACTCGGCGTTTCGTCTAGATAGGTGCCAGTAATTACTTGAATGGCCCCCGTCACTAGATCTTGTGTAGCAATATGTTGAGTGCCACCGGTGGAGCTCACCATCACTAGCATTTTGCCATCGCCACTGACTTCTGAGTCCTGATTCTGCGCACCTTCCCAGGTGATACGCTGCGGAGGCCCGCCATTGATGTTGATTTTGTAGACTTGCGGACGTCCAGCCTGATCCGAAGTATATGCCAAAGTTTGGCTGTCGGGGAACCAGGTTGGCTCAGTATTGTTGCTGCGACCATCCGTCACTTGACGGATCTGACCGGAGCCGATGTCCATGACATACAGGTTCAGGCTGCCGCTTTTGGAAAGTGCAAAAGCCAATTTGTTACCATCAGGGGAAAACGCCGGAGCACCGTTGTGACGCGGGAAGGACGCAACCTGAAAGATTGCACCATTGGCCAACGTTTGAATCACCAGCGCAGAACGACCGCTTTCAAAGGAAACGTATGCCACTTTGCTGCCATCCGGCGACCAGGCCGGTGACATCAGCGGTTCCGGAGAACGGTGCACTACAAACTGGTTGTAGCCATCGTAATCAGATACGCGCAGTTCGTAAGGGAACTGACCGCCGTTGGTCTGCACCACATAGGCGATACGGGTACGGAAGGCACCTTTGATACCAGTTAGCTTCTGGAACACTTCATCACTGGCAGTATGCGCGGCATAGCGCAGCCATTGCTTGGTGACCTTGAACTGGTTTTGCTCCAATACGTTGCCTGGGTTACCCGAGGTATCAACCAGTTGATAAGAGATCACGTAACTACCGTCCGCACCGGGCTGAACCTGGCCAACGATGACAGAGTCAATCCCCAGTGCCGTCCAGGCAGCAGGCGTGACTTCCGAGGCAGAACCCGGCTGCTGCGGCATACGGCTGGGATCGATCGGATCGAATTTACCGCTGTTGCGTAGATCCGCAACAACGATACCGCCAATATCTTCATCTTCCGGCGCTACGCCACCGCCAGCCCACTTGAACGGAACCACGGCGATAGGACGTGCGGAGTCAACCCCTTGGGTAATCTCGATACGCACTTCGGCGTGTAGCGCTGTGACCCACAGCATTAAAAAACCTAGTGCAACTTTACATGCCTGCTTCATTTTATCTTATCTCCCTTATCCAGAGGTATCGCCTCGGATAAATTATCAGAATTTTAACAAACCGGTATCACCAAAACACAATACCCGTGGATTGTGCTATCATACTTGTCCTAAAGGTGCCATGCGGCACCGTTAGCATCGTACTTCACGCCACGATTATTGCGGTTTAAAATCAATCGGTGCGTTTTTAAAAGCTTCATACACATCCGTGCTTGGCGGCTTCGGTATTCTTGCCTGCTTGGCTGCGGCAATCGCTGCCTGACACAGTGCCGGATCGCCACTTTCCGCTTCAACGGAAACGAGCAGACCGTCCGGTGCCAGCTTGATGCGCAATGTACAGGTTTTACCCCGATAAAGCTGCCAGTCATAGAATTTACTCTGGATCTCCGCGCGCATTTGGCCGCTATAACTGTCCAGAGCGGCACCTGAGGCACCGCTCTTTTTCGCCGCGTTGGCACCGGCTGGCGCATCGCCACCTGATTTAGGCGCGTTTTTCGACGACGCCAAACCACTGAGCAGATCGTCAACGGAATCAGACTGTGCAGCGGCTTCTGCGGCGGCTTTTTTATCCGCAGCCGCCTTGGCTTTTGCGTCTGCTGCGGCTTTGGCTTTCGCATCAGCTACCGCTTTGGCCTTCGCTTCTTCTTCAGCCTGCTTTTTCGCGGTAACAGCTGCCTGTTTCTTCACTGCTTCTTCAGCTTTTTTCTTCGAGTCAGCGGCTGCTTTGGCTTGTTGTTCAGCTTCGGCTTTAGCCTTCGCGGCAGCAGCTTCTGCCTGCTTACGCTGTTCGGCCTGCTCTTGCGCCTGCTGCTTGGCGTCCTCTTGCGCTTGAAGACGTTCTTTCTCAAGCTCTTTTAAACGCTGTTGCTCAGCAGCCTGCTTTTGCTGCAACTCTTCATGCTGCTGGCGGTTGTACTGTTCAACGACGGCATTGGGATCAACCATTACCGCATCGATTGCCGAGCTGCCACCGCCGCCGACACTGGCATCCATAGAGACACTGGCATCCATAGAGAAGTGGAATGAGCTCCACACCAACAAAGCAATCAGTATGATGTGCAAAACGGCCGAGACAATAATGGCACGTTTCAACTTATCAGGTTTTTCGGTGGCCTTTAGCACAATCGGTTCCCCAAATACTGTATTGCCGTAATAAACGATTGCCAGAAAAAACATCACGCTTTGACTGCAACACATTGATTATATAGGATCAGTCATCAGACCTACTGATTTGACCCCAGCTTGTCGCAGCAAGTTTAGCGCTTTGATAATCTCATCATAAGGCACGTCTTTCGCGCCCCCGATCAGAAACACTGACTTGAGGTTTTCAGCCATACGCGCCTGGGCTTCCGCCACAATCTGCTCAGCGGGAAGTTGTTCCATCCGCTTTTGTTCAATAACCAGACTGTACTGACCAACGCCAGACACTTCGACAATCACCGGTGGATTATCCTTGCTGGAGACGGTTTTAGAATCTGTCGCATCAGGCAAATCCACTTCCACGCTCTGTGTGATGATGGGGGCCGTTGCCATGAAGATCAGCAACAACACCAGCAGCACGTCCAGTAATGGAACGATGTTAATTTCGGATTTTAGATCCCGGCGCCCACGTGAACGAGCCATGCTGCCTCCTGATTACTTACTACTTTCAGTGAAGGCCTGACGATGCAGGATAGCAATGAACTCTTCCATGAAGTTATCGTAGTTCTGCTCCAGTTTATTCACACGCTGATTCAGGAGGTTATAGGCCATTACCGCCGGGATCGCCGCAAACAGACCAATGGCGGTCGCAATCAGTGCTTCGGCAATACCCGTAGCAACCGTTTGCAACGTGGCCTGCTTAACCGCCCCCAACGCGATAAAAGCGTGCATGATCCCCCATACCGTACCGAACAGGCCGATATACGGACTGATAGAGCCGACAGTACCCAAAAACGGGATGTGGGTTTCCAGCATTTCCAGTTCGCGGTTCAGGGAAATGCGCATGACACGAGAAGCGCCCTCTACCACCGCCTCTGGCGCATGGCTGTTAGCCCGATGCAAGCGGGCAAATTCTTTAAAGCCGGAATAGAAGATCTGCTCTGAACCTGCAAGCAAATCGCGGCGCGTCTGGCTTTCCTGATACAGTCGGGAGAGTTCAATGCCTGACCAGAATTTATCTTCAAAGGCTTCAGCTTCACGCGTGGCGTTGTTCAAAATACGCGTGCGTTGGATGATGATCGCCCAAGAGGCGATAGAAAAACCAATCAAAACCAGCATGACAAGTTTCACTAAAAGACTGGCTTTCAGGAACAAATTAAGGATATTCATGTCAGTCACTGCTTAAACTCCGCGACAATAGACTTAGGAAGCGCGATGGGCTTCATGTGATGTGGATCGATACAAGAGATCAATACGTCGGCCTGACTCAACAGATCGCCGGGAGAATTGAGGATACGCTGAACAAACGTGAGAGAAGCACCGCGTATCACTGTGATTTCACTCTCTACGTTCAATAAATCATCCAGACGCGCCGGAGAAAAATACTCGACCGTCATACGGCGCACAGCGAAAGCCACATGCTCTTCCAGCAAGGCGCACTAAAGCCGTGCTGGCGTAACATTTCTGTCTGCGCACGCTCATAGAAGGCGATATAACGGGCGCGACACACCACACCACCGGTGTCTGTGTCTTCACAGAAGACACGTACAGGCCAACGAAACAACGTATTGCTCACTTTACATCCCGGTAACACAACGAAACACCGCTACTATACTACGCAAGAGAAATAAGGTTTGAAATGGGTTGCTTAGAGGGAAATAAAATATCATGGGTTGGCTACAACCTATAACCAAACGGAATAGAACATACCCGCCCTACTTCAAGCTGCAGATGCGTTGGCTACGCTTACTCACCCGAATCACTTACCTAAGTAAGTTCACCGGGATTCGCTCTCTTTCCACTTTCTTACAACTCGAATTATTTAGGGTAAATACTAGCGAAAGAAGTAAATGAACCCTGCGAGCAGGATCACAAAGGCAGGAAAAGGCGCAAAATCACGCGCCACAGCAAGCGTTGCTGGCGAAACCCTACCCCGTATATCACACCGGTACAAACGGCCCATAACAGAAACGGGCCTTGCCACACTTCCAACGCGCTGGTGCGTGCAGCAAAAGCGTGTCGGGTCCCACATCACACAGCCTGCCATCAGCAACGCCATGAGCAGGACAAGAACCCGTAACGGGCCCTTGTCCATCAGTTGGTAGAGTTTATCAACCAGACTGCTCATTGCGCGTTATCTTCTGCCGCTTTCGCTTTAGTTGCCTCGCTCTGCTCTAGCGCCAGAGCGGTAATAATCCCCAGCGAGCAAGCAAGAAGAGTTCCGAGTATCCAGGCAAAATACCACATCATTAAGCTCCTTACTTAGTACAGAGAGTGGGTGTTCTGTTCAACATGCTCTTTGGTAATGCGACCGAACATTTTGTAGTAACACCATGCCGTATAAGAGAGCACGCTGGGTACAAAAATAATGGCGGCGATCGTCATCACTTTCAGCGTGTACAGGCTTGAGGTGGCATCCCACATGGTCAGACTCACGTTCGGTTGCGTGATGGAAGGCATCACAAACGGGAACATGGCAACCCCAGCGGTCAGGATAACGCAGGCGATAGTCAGCGAACTGAACAGGAAAGCCAGGCCGCCCTTGTTCGCACGTGCCGTCGCGATAGTCAGCAGTGGCAGCACCACGCCTATCAATGGGATAGCCCACAGCACCGGATGCGCAGTGAAGTTAGCTAGCCAGGCCCCGGCCTGATGCGCCACTTCTTTGTGCAGCGGGTTAGAATCAGCCGCCTTGTCCAACACGGAGGTAATGGTAAAACCATCAATACCGTAGATCACCCACACGCCGGCCAACGCAAAGGTAACCATCATCACTAACGCCGACAGTTGAGCCGCATCTTTCGAGCGCACATACAGATCGCCATTGGTACGCATCATCAGGTAGGTAGCACCTTGCGCCAGAATCATAGTCAGGCTGACAACGCCTGCCAACAGGCCAAACGGGTTCAGCAGTTGGAAGAAGTTACCGGTGTAGAACAGGCGCGCATTGGCATCAATATGGAACGATACGCCCTGCAACAGGTTACCGAACGCAACACCAATCACCACTGGCGGCACAAAGCTACCGATGAAGATGCCCCAGTCCCACATATTGCGCCAGCGCGCGTCTTCCAGTTTAGAGCGGTAGTCAAAACCGATCGGACGGAAGAATAGCGATGCCAGCAACAGGATAATTGCGATATAGAAACCGGAGAATGCGGCGGCATACACCATCGGCCAGGCAGCAAATAGTGCCCCGCCCGCGGTGATCAGCCACACCTGGTTACCGTCCCAGTGCGGAGCGATACTGTTAATCATGATACGGCGTTCTACATCATTACGCCCCATCACGCGCACCAACACGCCAACCCCCATATCGAAGCCGTCAGTGATAGCAAAACCGATCATCAGCATGCCAATCAACAGCCACCAGATAAAACGTAATACTTCATATTCAAACATAGTGGACTCCTGTTTACCTTGCGTCCTGAGTCAGCGTCAACGGGTGTTCAAAGTGGTAACGTCCTGTTTTCAAGCTGCTTGGGCCGAGGCGAGCGAATTTGAACATCAGATACATTTCGGCGACCAGGAACAGAGTATACAAACCACAGATCAAGCCCATCGATAGCAGAATGTCACCTGCCGTCAGCGAAGAGTTCGCCACCGCCGTGGGCAGCACTTCACCGATAGCCCACGGTTGGCGACCGTACTCGGCAACAAACCAACCAGCTTCAACCGCAATCCACGGTAACGGAATACCGAACAAGGCAGCACGCAATAGCAGCTTGTTTTTACCGATACGGTTTCTGATAATGCTCCAGAACGACAGGCCGATAATCAGCAGCATCAGCACGCTACAGGCCACCATGATGCGGAACGAGAAGTAAAGCGGCGCAACGCGAGGAATAGAGTCCTTAGTTGCCTGCTGAATTTGCGCTTCAGTCGCATTAGCAACGTCCGCGGTGTAACGTTTGAGCAGCATGCCGTAACCCAGATCCTGTTTGGACTGGTTAAAGGCTTCACGCACAGCCGGATCGGTATTACCCGCGCACAACTGCTCCAGCAACTCATACGCTTTCATGCCGTTGCGAATACGTACCTGGTGACTATCCATCAGTTCACGCAGCCCCAGTACCACGCCGTCCGTCGAACGCGTGGCAATAAGCCCCAGCATAAACGGAATGTGCACAGCGAACGAGTTCTCCATTCTCTCCTGATTGGGAATGGCGAACAGCGTAAAGCTGGCAGGTGCCGGTTGGGTTTCCCACTCGGCTTCAATCGCGGCCAGTTTGGTTTTTTGTACGTCGCCAATTTCATAACCGGATTCATCACCCAGTACGATAACTGACAGCACAGCTGCGGTGCCGAAGCTGGCAGCAATGGCAAATGAGCGTTTGGCAAAGGCCAAATCACGGCCCTTAAGCAGATAGTAAGCACTGATGCCCAGAATGAACATGGCACCCGTGGTGTAACCGGCAGCGACAGTATGAACGAACTTCACCTGCGCAACCGGGTTCAACACCAGCTGTGAGAAGCTCACCATTTCCATACGCATGGTTTCAAAATTGAATTCAGAAGCGATGGGATTTTGCATCCAGCCGTTTGCAACCAGAATCCACAGCGCGGAGAAGTTAGACCCCAACGCCACGAACCATGTCACGGCCATGTGTTGCACTTTGCCCAGGCGATCCCAGCCAAAGAAGAACAAGCCAACAAACGTTGATTCGAGGAAGAACGCCATCAGGCCTTCGATAGCCAGCGGCGCGCCAAAAATGTCCCCGACATAGTGGGAGAAATAGGACCAGTTAGTACCGAACTGGAACTCCATGGTCAGCCCGGTGGCCACGCCCAGCGCAAAGTTAATACCAAACAACTTGCCCCAGAACTTGGTCATATCCTTGTAGATTTGTTTGCCAGTCAACACATAGACCGTTTCCATAATCGCCAACAAAAACGCCATCCCCAGCGTTAATGGTACGAAAAGGAAATGGTACATCGCGGTTAAGGCAAACTGTAAACGTGACAGTTCGACTATATCAAACATCTTGACTCCTTGCTCCTCGCAGGAAGGTGTTAGCATTTACAACAAGCCGCTAAAACCCAAAAAGAACACAACAGAAAATTGCTTCAGCACCGGCTTTTATAAACAGCGAGAGTTCACCGTTAAACCAATAACACGCCAAAGAAAACATGTTAAAAATAGCTAAAAACGATACCACAAACAGGGTAGCGGCTATATTATGCCTATAATCCCCTACAGCTATATTATGCCTATAATCCCTTACAATAAATAGGTTTTTACGTGACACAGATTGTGTTTTTGGTTTCAAACCAACTTTCCCCTTTCGGAGCACCTTTGGTGAAAATTGATGTGGCCAATTTAAGCGTATTTCTCCATTGATAGCCAGCTTCAGATTTTGATCTGACGCAAATAGCACGCTCAATGTTAATTTCTGGTTTACCAGGTTTTCGCCATACGATTATTTGTTAAATAAATGTAGAATAGACTTAACAATAACATCAATTAGCAAACTAATTTTTGACTTGCTCACGCAGATTTAATTTAACGCACTATCAAGTGTAGATGATTTAATCATAACCATATTGTTTAAATTGTTAATTTAATATTGCCATGGTTAATATATTGAGCGGTGAGTTAATAACGGTTCTTAATTATTTTTTGTTTTCATCTTTTATTACTGTACCGACAATAAAAAAGGACCATCCAAAGATGGCCCCCAGACTGCTGGCAAATCACTTTACCCTCGTCATCCTCGGCGAAAGCTGACGATGGCTAGCATATGTCACTCTTGTTTAATAAGGTCGGTTCATCAGCAGCAACTCACGCGTATGGTAAGGCGCTAACGCGCCAACACAGCTTTCACGGCATCGCCGATATCCGCCAGGCTGCGGACCGTTTTCACGCCAGCCGCTTCCAGCGCCACGAATTTATCATCCGCCGTACCTTTACCACCCGCAATGATGGCACCTGCATGGCCCATGCGTTTGCCCTTCGGTGCCGTCACACCGGCGATGTATCCTACCACCGGTTTGGTTATATGCGCTTTGATATAGGCTGCCGCTTCCTCTTCCGCCGTACCACCGATTTCACCGATCATCACGATGGCCTCGGTTTGTGGATCCTGTTCGAACAACGCCAGAATATCGATAAAGTTGGAACCCGGAATCGGGTCACCGCCGATACCAACACAGCTTGACTGACCAAGCCCGGTGTCGGTGGTCTGTTTCACCGCTTCGTAGGTCAGCGTTCCTGAACGAGAAACGATCCCCACCTTGCCCGGTTTGTGAATATGGCCGGGCATAATGCCAATTATGCACTCACCGGGAGTGATAACACCCGGACAGTTAGGCCCAATCATCCGCACGCCGCTTTGTTCCAGCTTCACCTTCACGGTCAACATATCCAGCGTCGGGATACCTTCAGTGATACAGATGACCAGTTCAATTCCCGCATCAATCGATTCCAGAATCGAGTCTTTGCAAAACGGTGCCGGGACGTAAATAACCGAAGCCGTCGCGCCGGTCGCTTCCACCGCTTCGCGCACGGTATTAAACACCGGTAAGCCCAAATGTTCTGTGCCGCCCTTCCCGGGCGTCACGCCTCCCACGAGCTTGGTACCGTAAGCGAGTGCTTGCTCAGAGTGGAAGGTGCCTTGGCTGCCGGTGAATCCCTGGCAAATGACTTTAGTGTGCTTATCAATCAGAATAGACATTATTTACCCTCCGCTGCCTTCACAACCTGCTGAGCTGCATCTGTCAAACTGGTGGCGGCAATGATGTTCAGGCCGCTGTCTGCCAGTTTCTTGGCACCCAGTTCCGCATTGTTTCCTTCCAGGCGCACCACAACAGGTACGTCAACGCCCAGTTCGGCTACCGCACCGATGATACCGTCAGCAATCAGATCACAGCGCACGATACCGCCAAAGATATTGACCAGTACCGTTTTCACGGTATCGTCGGAGAGAATGATTTTAAAGGCTTCGGTCACACGCTCTTTGGTTGCACCACCCCCCACATCCAGGAAGTTGGCCGGCGCTCCGCCATGCAGCTTGACGATGTCCATGGTGCCCATGGCGAGACCCGCACCGTTCATTATGCAACCAATGTTGCCATCGAGCGCCACATAGTTCAGTTCCCACTGTGCGGCATGCGCTTCGCGAGAATCTTCCTGGCTCTGATCGCACATTTCGCGCAGCTCCGGCTGGTGGAACAGCGCATTGCCGTCAGCTCCGAGTTTACCGTCCAGACAGACCAGATCGCCCTGCTTGGTGATCACCAGCGGATTAATCTCCACCAGTGCCAGATCACGTTCGAGGAACAGGGTCGCCAGACCCATGAAAATCTTGGTGAACTGTGCCACTTGCTTGCCGCTCAGCCCCAGTTTAAAGGCCAACTCACGCCCCTGATAAGGCTGTGGGCCGGTCAATGGGTCGAGCGCGGCTTTATGAATCAGTTCCGGCGTCTCTTCCGCCACTTTTTCAATTTCAACCCCACCTTCGGTCGAGGCTATAAACACCACACGACACGTAGCGCAATCGACCACGGCACCGAGGTAGAGTTCTTGATCGATGTCGGTTGCAGCTTCCACCAGAATCTGATGCACAGGCTGGCCTTGCGCATCCGTTTGGTAGGTAACCAAACGTTTACCCAGCCAATTTTCCGCAAACGCGCGAATATCTTCTTTGCTGCTCACTACTTTTACGCCGCCCGCTTTACCGCGGCCACCCGCATGTACCTGGCATTTCACTACCCACGGACCGGCACCAATTTTCGAGGCAGCCTCTTCTGCTTCGCAGGGCGTGGTGCAGGCATAACCGGTCGGCGCCGGCAGGCCATATCGAGCAAAGAGCTGTTTTGCCTGATATTCATGTAAATTCATGATGTTCTATCCATCTCGGTTTGAAGATAAGTCGCATGACTTTCTTGATATTATTGGATAACGCCGCCAAGGGCGGCTGCATAGCACAAAGAATACCTTTACCGCACAAAGAATACCTTTACCGGCACAAAGAATACCTTTTACCGTATGACCGCCGCTCGGCAGGCGGCGGCAGTCTACGCCATCACGCGCTATACATCGAGCAGCAGGCGTGTTGGATCTTCCAGCATCTCTTTTACCGTGACCAAAAAACCCACGGATTCACGACCATCGATCAACCGGTGATCGTAAGAAAGCGCCAGATAGATCATCGGCAGAATCACCACCTGACCATCCACGGCCATCGGTCTGTCTTTAATGGCATGCACGCCCAGAATCGCACTCTGTGGCGGGTTGATTATGGGGGTGGACATCAGGGAGCCGAACACGCCACCGTTGGTAATAGTAAAATTACCGCCGGTCAGTTCTTCTACCGTCAGCTTGCCGTCTAGCCCTTTTACTGCGAACTCTTTGATTTTCTTCTCAACGTCAGCCATGCCTAACGCATCAACATCGTGTAGCACTGGCGTAACCAGACCGCGCGGCGTGGAGACGGCTATACTGACATCAAAATAGTTGTGGTATACCACATCTTCGCCGTCGATGGATGCATTCACCTCAGGATAGCGTTTCAGCGCTTCCACCACGGCTTTGATGTAGAACGACATAAAGCCCAGACGCACGCCGTGGCGTTTTTCAAACGCTTCGCCGTACTGCTTACGCAGATCCATAATCGGTTTCATATTAACTTCGTTAAAGGTCGTCAACATGGCGGTACTATTTTTCGCTTCGAGCAGGCGTTCAGCAACCCGCTTACGCAGGCGCGTCATTGGCACGCGTTTTTCGCTGCGATGAGCCAACGCCGGTGCAGCATCTGCGGCTTTCTCTGCTTTTTTGTCGCTGCCGCTGGCAGCCTGCGCTGCCAGATGTTTTTTGACATCTTCACGCGTGATACGACCACCCACACCACTGCCTTTAATCGCAGCCGTATCCAGACCGTGCTCACCGATCAGGCGACGAATCGCCGGACTGAGCGCGTCGCTGTTCTCTTCGGTCAACCCTGCGGTATGACGCTCGGTAGGCGTAGACTCTTTGCTCTGCGCTTTTTCGCTGGTTTCCTTGCCGGAGCTATCGCCACGGCGCAGACGCCCAAGAATTTGGCGCGATGTCACCGTAGCGCCTTCGTTTTCCAGCACGGCATCTAGCATACCCGCTTCTGGTGAAGGCACTTCCAACACCACTTTATCCGTTTCAATTTCGACCAACACTTCATCATGCTGGACGCTGTCACCCGGCTTTTTGTGCCAGGTCACCACGGAAGCATCAGCTACCGATTCGGGAAGGTCAGGGACAAGAATATCTACGCTACTCATTATCTATCCTTTTATTTAATCAACGTTCAGCGCGTCGTTAACCAGATCTTGCTGTTGTTTCTGATGCACAGACATATAACCGACCGCTGGAGAGGCGGAGGCCGGACGTCCGGCGTAACGTAAAGACGCTCCAAAGGGAATCACTTCGCGGAAATGGTGCTGGCTGCAATACCATGCCCCCTGATTGAGCGGCTCTTCCTGACACCAGACAAAATCATGCACGTGCGCAAACGGCGCTAACGCCGCCTGCACCGCCTGCTGCGGGAACGGGTAGAGTTGTTCGATGCGCACTATCGCCACGTTGTTCTGTTCATTCTTACGACGCTGTTCCAATAAATCATAGTAGACCTTGCCGGAACATAGCACGACGCGCTTCACTCCTTGCGGATCAAGTTCGTCAAGTTCACCGATAGCCGATTGGAACGCGCCGTTTGCCAACTCTTCCAGCGAAGAGATCGCCAGCGGATGGCGCAACAGCGATTTCGGTGACATCACCACCAGCGGACGACGCATACCGCGCAGCGCCTGACGACGCAACATATGGTAAACCTGCGCCGGAGTGGACGGAATGCACACCTGCATGTTTTGCTCGGCACACAGTTGCAGATAACGTTCGAGGCGCGCTGAGGAGTGCTCGGGCCCTTGGCCTTCATAGCCATGCGGCAGCAGCATAACCAGGCCGCACATACGTCCCCACTTCTGCTCACCGGAGCAGATGAACTGATCGATCACCACTTGAGCACCGTTGGCGAAATCACCGAACTGTGCTTCCCAAATGGTCAACGTGCTCGGCTCTGCCGTGGCGTAGCCGTATTCAAACGCCAGAATCGCCTCTTCGGATAATACCGAGTCCCACACGTTAAAGGTGCCCTGCGCATTATGCACATGTTCCAGCGGCGTGTAGCTCGAGCCATTCTTTTGGTTATGCACCACGGCATGGCGGTGGAAGAAGGTGCCACGGGCACTGTCTTCACCAGAAATACGAATAGGAATGCCATCATCCACCAGCGTGGCGTAGGCCAGGGTTTCCGCGCCGCCCCAATCGAATGGTTTGTTACCCAGCGCCATTTCGGCACGATTGGCGTACACCTTGACGACGCGCGGATGCATTTCAATGGAATCCGGTACTTCACTGATTCGTTTTGCCAATTCTTGCAGGCGTTTCATCTCCACCTTGTGCGGATAAGGCTCATCCCACTCGTGGTTCAGGTAAGGCGTCCAGGTGAAGGATTGCATGTCCATTTCACGCCACTCTTCCACCACGCATTCTCCTGCATCCAGCGCATCGCGATACAGGTTAACCTGCTCGATGGCATCCTCCAGCGTGATGCTTTTTTCCAATTCCAGGCGATCGGCATACACTTTGCGCGGCGTCGGGTGTTTTTTGATCTTCTGGTACATCATCGGCTGCGTAGCACTTGGCTCATCCGCTTCGTTATGACCATGACGGCGATAGCAAATCAGATCAATAAACACATCGCGTTTGAATTCATTACGGAAATCCAACGCCAGGCGCATCACATAAGCGACCGCTTCCGGATCGTCAGCGTTAACGTGGAAAATCGGCGCCTGCACCATCTTGCCAATGTCGGTGCAATATTCCGTGGAACGAATATCCAGCGGGTTGGAGGTGGTAAAACCGATGCGGTTGTTGATAACGATACGCAACGTACCGCCCACTTCATAGCCGCGCACGGTGGACATGTTCAGCAGTTCCTGCACCACGCCCTGCCCGCTGATGGCCACATCGCCGTGAATGGTCACCGGCAACACGCGTGGACCGCTCTCACTGCTGAGACGATCGAGGCGTGCACGCACGGAACCGGTCACCACCGGGCTGACAATCTCAAGGTGCGAGGGGTTAAACGCCAACGCCAAATGCACCAGACCGCCTTCGGTGGCAAATTCGGACGAAAAGCCCTGATGGTATTTCACATCACCGGTGCCGAGATGCTCTTTATGCTTACCGGCAAATTCATCGAACAAATCCTGCGGCTTTTTCCCCAACACGTTAACCAGAACATTGAGGCGACCACGGTGCGCCATGCCCAGCACCACTTCACGCGTGCCGTTGTTGCCCGCATGGCGGATCATCTCTTTGAGCATCGGCACCAGCGCATCGCCACCTTCCAGCGAGAAGCGTTTAGCACCCGGGTATTTGGCCCCTAAATAGCGCTCCAGCCCTTCCGCCGCCGTCAGCTCTTTCAGGAAGCGACGTTTCTCTTCCAAACTGAAAGAAGGCTGGCCGGTAATGGATTCGATACGCTGCTGAATCCAGCGTTTCTCATCGGTGCAGGTGATATGCATGTATTCCGCACCGATAGAGCCGCAGTAGGTGCGCTTCAAGGCGTCATACAATTCACCAAGCTTCATGGTCTCTTTGCCGATGGCGAAAGAGCCAACGTTATAGGTATCCTGAAGGTCATCAGCCGTCAGGTTATGGTAAGCCAGATCCAGTTCTGCAACCGGCGCTTGCGGGCGTAAATCGATCGGATCTAGCTTGGCTTGCTGATGTCCACGGAAACGAAACGCGTTTATCAGCTGCAATACTTTGACCTGCTTGGCGTCAATGTCAGGATCGATCACAGAGGAGCTAAAGCGCGAAGCGTCTTTCGCCAGACGACGGAAATAGTCGCGCGTTTTGGAATGCAGTTGATCGGGTTTGACCACAGCAGTGGGCAACTGCTGGAAGATAGACCGCCAGCTAAGATCGATAGAATCCGGATCGGTTAAAAAATCTTCATAGAGCTGTTCTATGTAGGACTGGTTCGCGCCCGCCAGATAGGAGGAATTGAGCCAGGCCTTCATTGCACCGTTCTGCATTGTGATCCCTTAAGCTAATAAGCTTCAGTTTTCGCCGTGGTTAACATGTCCTGTGCCGTAAAAAATCAGGCACCGTAAACGGTTCATTCCCTGTCAGATTCGCAGGGCCAGGGTGTCCTTCCCCTTTGTGTCCTTCCCCTTTAAGGAACCTTTAAAAACCGGTTTGGCGCACAAGCCCGTTTTTAAAGGTTTCCTATCATCCCCCGCAGCGAGCCGGGGGGATGATCATGTTACTTCTTACCACTACACAATACGGCAGTTTTACCTCTGCGCCGCGCCGTAATTCCTCTGCGCCGCGCCGTAATTTCTCTACCTCTGCGCCGCGCCGTAATTTCTCTGCGTGGCGGCGCTTACGCTGTTTCGCTGTACGCCTTAGGCACTGCGTTGCAACAACATTGATTTGATGTGACCAATCGCCCGCGTTGAGTTAAGGCCTTTCGGGCAGACATCAACGCAGTTCATGATGCTGCGGCAGCGGAATACGCTGAATGCATCATCCAGCTCATCCAGGCGCGACTTAGTTTCCGTATCACGGCTGTCGATCAGGAAACGATAAGCTGCCAATAGCCCCGCAGGGCCCACAAATTTATCCGGGTTCCACCAGAACGACGGACAAGACGTAGAACAGCAGGCGCACATGATGCACTCATACAATCCATCCAGCTTGGCACGCTGGTCCGGTGACTGCAAATGTTCACGTGCCGGTGGATTCTGCCCATTATTCAACAAATAAGGCTTTATTTTCTCATATTGGGCATAGAACTGTCCCATGTCCACCACCAAATCACGGATTACCGGCAATCCCGGCAACGGACGGATAACAATTTTACCTTTGGCCCGTTGCAGCGCCGAGACTGGCGTGATGCAAGCCAGCCCGTTTTTGCCGTTCATGTTAAGGCCGTCAGAGCCACACACTCCTTCACGGCAAGAACGGCGGAACGCCAGCGTAGGATCTTGCTCTTTCAGTTGGATCAACGTGTCAAGCAGCATCATGTCGCGCCCTTCTTCCGCTTCCAGGGTGTAATCCTGCATGTGGGGCGCGTCATCAACATCCGGGTTATAGCGATAAATTGAAAATTCAAGTTTCATCGTGCCATCTCCGCGACATTAATAAGTACGTATTTTCGGTGGAAACGCCGGACGTAATTTAGGCTGCATGTTCACCTCACGGCGCGTCATGCTCTCGTGTTCTGGCAAATACAACGAATGACACAACCAGTTTTCATCATCGCGATCCGGATAATCGAAGCGGCTATGCGCTCCGCGACTTTCGGTGCGGTAATTAGCGGAGACGGCCGTGGCATAGGCCGTTTCCATCAGGTTATCCAACTCGAGACACTCAATGCGCTGGGTATTGAACTCCGTAGAAGTGTCATCAAGGCGCGCATTTTTCAGACGCTCGCGAATCACCTTCAGCTCTTCCAATCCTTTCGCCATTGCATCCCCTTCTCGGAACACCGAGAAGTTGTTCTGCATACAGGATTGCAATGCCTTGCGGATTTCCACCGGATCTTCTCCGGTACGGTTATTGTTCCAGCGATTCAGACGTTCCAGCGCAGCCTCGACATCGCTGTCACTGGCATCGCGCAGTTCACCCTGCTCTTGCAATGATTCTTGTAAATGCATGCCCGCAGAGCGGCCAAACACCACCAGGTCGAGCAACGAATTACCACCCAGACGATTAGCACCGTGCACGGAAACGCAGGCAATTTCACCGACCGCGAACAGCCCCGGCACCACCACATCTTTACCCTTTTCATTGACCGTCAACGCCTGGCCGCTCACCTTGGTAGGAATGCCTCCCATCATATAGTGGCAGGTGGGGATGACCGGAATCGGTTCTTTCACTGGATCGACATGCGCAAAGGTGCGCGACAGTTCCAGGATGCCAGGCAGGCGTGATTCCAGCACCTCTTTACCCAGATGATCGAGTTTCAACTTGGCATGCGGGCCCCACGGACCGTCGCAGCCGCACCCTTCACGGATTTCCATAATGATGGAACGCGCAACAACATCACGCCCAGCCAAATCTTTGGCGTTAGGCGCATAGCGCTCCATAAAACGCTCACCGTGCTTGTTGAGCAGATAGCCCCCTTCGCCACGGCAGCCTTCAGTGACCAGTACGCCCGCACCCGCAATCCCGGTCGGGTGGAACTGCCACATTTCCATATCCTGCACCGGCACACCGGCGCGTAATGCCATGCCGACGCCGTCACCGGTATTGATGTGAGCATTGGTAGTAGATTGGTAAATTCGGCCTGAACCACCGGTAGCCAGTACCGTCGCGCGTGCTTTGAAATAAACCACTTCGCCGGTTTCAATACAGATGGCGGTACAACCTAATACGGCACCATCCTGATTTTTAACCAGATCCATCGCATACCATTCAGAAAAGATCGTGGTGTGGTTTTTCAGGTTTTGTTGATAGAGGGTATGCAGCAGGGCGTGTCCGGTACGGTCTGCCGCCGCTGCGGTACGCGCTGCCTGCTCACCCCCGAAATTCTTCGATTGCCCGCCGAACGGACGCTGATAGATGCGACCGTCATCCAGGCGAGAGAAAGGCAGCCCCATGTGCTCCAGTTCCAGAATGGCTTCCGGGCCGGTTTTGCACATGTATTCGATGGCATCCTGATCGCCAATATAGTCCGACCCTTTTACGGTATCGTACATGTGCCATTCCCAGTTATCCTCATGGGCATTGCCCAGTGCCACGGTAATACCGCCTTGAGCAGACACGGTGTGCGAACGCGTAGGGAACACCTTGGACAGCAGCGCACAAGAAATGCCCATTTGGGAGATTTGCAACGCAGCGCGCATACCTGCACCGCCTGCGCCGATAACAATGGCATCAAATTGCCTAATTGGTAAATTCATCACGCACTCCACACCACAACGGTTCCATAAATAACGTACACCAGCAGCGCCACCACGATGGCGAGTTGCAATATCAGACGCAACGCCAGCGGCTTGATGTAGTCAGTCAGCACTTGCCATATCCCTATCCAAGCATGAACCATGATGGCAAACAGCGTCAGCAGCGTGAACACTTTGGTGAGGGGCATCGCGAAGAAACCGCGCCAGACGGGATAGGTGATATCCCCCGCCGTCGCGATAAACCCCACGAGATAAATCACGTAGAGCACGATAACAATGGCAGAAGCGCGAATAAGTAGCCAATCGTGAACGCCATTACGTCCTAATGCAGAAGCATTGCTTACCATACGAGGACTCCAGCCAGTAGTGAAAGCACGACAGTAATGATAAAAGAGAGTCTTGCGGAACGATTTTCCGACACAAGATCTTCTTCCAGAAAACCAAAGTCCATCATCAGATGGCGTAATCCGCCAACAATGTGGTAGGCCAGTGCGGTGAGGATGCCCCACAGAATAAATTTAACAATCACGCTATCCAGAATGGCCGCGGCGTACAGGAACCCCTCTTCTGAAGCAAGAGAGTGCCCGAGCAACCACAGCAGAATGCCGACGGCCACAAAGGTAATGACGCCAGAGACACGGTGAAGAATTGAGGCTATCGCAGTTACGGGAAACTTAATCGTTTGCAGTTCCAGATTGACAGGTCTTTGTTTTTTCACATATTTTACCACACACCATTTTTCACATATTTTACCACACACCATTTTTCACATATTTTACCACACACCATTTTATTTTTCGTTCCTCCGGAACTGTAACTAGGTCAGACAGCGCGAAGAATGCAGCCACACCCTTCCGGGGATACGTTAGCCTTAACGTCAACATCCCATGTTAAACGGCACATGACTTATTCACGCTGGGTGTTCCTACTTCAGGGGATTCCGGAGACCTGACGCGAGTATAAGTACTTCACAATCTTATTACAATTAGCCCACAACAATTAGCCCACAAATTGTTTAGTGACATTTCGGCTAAATAGTGAGTGAGATCACTTATTTCACATTTATGTAAAATTAACCAACTCATTTGACATATATTAAACAATTAAATTACAAATAGGGCTGTAATTACAAAAATAGGGCTGTAATTACAAATAGGGCTGTAATCAAATAGGGCTGTAATCTGAAAGTAGGGCTGTAATTGTGAAAGTAGGGCTGTGAAAGTAGGGCTGTAATTGTGAAAGTAGGGCTGTAATTATATAAATAGGGCTGTAATCTGAAAGATAAATAGGGCTGTAATCTGAAAGTCGCCCATTGTAATCTGAAAGTCGCCCATTAAAGAATTTAGGATAGGCTTTCCCAAGCGACATAAGACATAACTTGTGTAACAGTGGAAAGTCGAATTCCACGTAGAAAGTCGTGTTAATGACTAGAGTAGACTAGAATTTAGAGAATCGTTACTAACCAGAAGAACACTATTTTCCTTTGATGAGGAAGTGAGCCCGACTACTGATGAGGTAGTGAGCCCGACTACTGCCCGATGCTGTACCCTGATAGGTGCAAATGACAAGACTTCGGCGTTTAGCTGAGTTTCTCCGTTCGGTGTACAGGCATAAAGGTATTTCTTCGGTGATAAATTTTTAAAATTAAAGCGCTAAGGAGACTGTAAATGGCTGATAATAAATCGATACTTATCTTAAATGGTAAAGAATCCATCGAGCTTGATGTGTTGTCCGGCACGCTTGGGCAAGACGAAATTGATATCCGTAGCCTCGGTTCCAAAGGTTTTTTTACGTTCGATCCGGGATTTACTTCCACGGCGTCTTGCGAATCCAAAATCACCTACATTGACGGTGATAAAGGAGTGCTGCTGCATCGTGGCTTCCCTATCGACCAATTAGCAGAGAAATCTACTTATCTGGAAGTCTGCTACATTCTGCTGTTCGGCGAAGCACCAACGGCCGAGCAGTATGACACCTTCAAAACCACAGTAATCCGTCACACCATGATCCACGAACAGATTACGCGTCTGTTCCACGGTTTTCGTCGCGACTCTCACCCGATGGCGGTGTTGGGCGGCGTAACCGGTGCATTGGCGGCGTTCTACCACGATTCACTGGATATCAGTATTGAGCGTCACCGCGAAATCGCCGCGTATCACCTGCTGTCCAAAATGCCGACCGTGGCTGCCATGTGTTACAAATACTCCCTCGGTCAGCCGTTCGTTTACCCGCGCAACGACTTGTCCTACGCCGGCAACTTCCTGCATATGATGTTTGCTACGCCGTGCGAAGAGTATGTGGTGAATACGGTACTGGAACGCGCAATGGATCGCATCCTGATTCTGCATGCCGATCATGAACAGAACGCTTCCACCTCGACGGTGCGTACCGCAGGTTCTTCCGGCGCAAACCCGTTTGCCTGTATCGCTGCGGGCATCGCATCTCTGTGGGGACCGGCGCATGGCGGTGCCAACGAGGCCTGTCTGCGTATGCTGAAGGAGATCAACTCAATTGAGCATATTCCTGAATTCGTTAGACGCGCCAAAGACAAGAACGACTCTTTCCGTCTGATGGGCTTCGGCCACCGGGTATATAAAAACTATGACCCGCGTGCTACCGTGATGCGTGAAACCTGCCATGAAGTGCTTAAAGAGCTGGGCATGAAAGATGACCTGCTGGAAGTGGCCATGGAGTTGGAGCACATTGCGCTCAACGATCCCTACTTTATCGAGAAGAAACTCTACCCTAACGTGGATTTCTACTCTGGTATCATCCTGAAAGCGATGGGCATTCCGTCTTCCATGTTCACTGTGATCTTCGCGATGGCACGTACTGTCGGCTGGATTGCTCACTGGAACGAAATGCACGGTGACGGCTTGAAGATTGCACGTCCGCGCCAACTATATACCGGCTACGACAAACGCGACTTCACCTCTTCGCTCAACAATCGCTAAACATCATCAGCGCAGCAAATACTCTGAAAGCTGGGATTTTTCCCGGTTTTTTTACGTCTCAATGCTGGCAATCTGGGCACCAGAAAAACGGGCGCGACGAGAGCATGGTGCGCACGATGGGATGCCAGCAGCGCTCACAGGGTTTTCTTCACGGTCAAAAACGTTGAAACAGAACAATGCGCCGTGATGGTGATTCTCATCCACCGTTCCCCGCCTGTGATGTGATAGGAAAGGCGCGGCAGTGATAATAGCGCGTCGCTCAGTGCGGCCAGTTGCCACTCATCCAACGTCATCGAATTGTACTGCGGCGATAGCGCCAGCGCCGCTTGCCATAAAATCTCCGCGCGCAAATAGTTACCTAGTCCTGCTAAAAAAGCCTGATCGAGCAACAAGCCACTTAAACGGCGACGGCAGAATCTGTTACTCAACAACCTGGCCCGTACCTGTTCTGGGGTAACAGAGCTATCAAGCACAACAGGACCAATACGTTGCAAGAACGGGTGTGTGGCAAGCGCATCAGGCGTGAGCATGACAATATCCGAGGCGCTATACAACAGAATCGCGCGGTGTTGCGTTTCCAAACGAACGCGCAAATCGCGTTTGGTATCGGGTTACCGCACGTTTCCAGCTTTTCAATCCGCTGTCCTGTCAGCTCTGTTTCATAAGGTTTTAATTCAGGGAAAGCAAACCACACCCCGGTTAACGGCTCCCCTACCACCGCCGCGGTTAATGCGGCGGCACGGAGAATCTTTGGACCAAAAGGCATCAATATCTCTTTTTTCCCGTCGCAGAATTTTCCCCAGAAGTTGAAGTTAATGCGTCGTACCGCCAGAAATCATCGCGTCTTGCTGCTGGGTCACAGCGACGACAATCATGGCAACCAACGCCTCAGTTACCATAGCAATCGGCATTGATGGCTCCCCGGGATAGCACGCCGCCTGCTGCGGTGCATAAGGGATATGAACAAACCCACCGCTGACCGCACCGGTACGCAGTGCCAGCTCGTGCAATAAGCCGTACATCACATGGTTGCATACGAAGGTGCCTGCGGTGTGGGACACCGAGGCAGGAATACCCTACTCGCGTAATGCATTAACCATCAATTTTATCGGCAAGGTGGAGAAATAGGCGTCTTGGACACCTGCGATCACGGGAGTATTAATCGGTTGCTTGCCGTGATTGTCAGGGATACGCGCACCGTTGATGTTGATGGCAACCCGCTCCACGGTGATCTCAGCGCGCCTCCCGCTTGACCAACAGCAATCGTGCAGTCGGGATGATGCTCTGCCAGAGCGGCGTTGAGCTTCTGCAAAGCAAGGTCGAACACGCAGGCTAACTGGCAGGTCATCACCAGCGCACCGGCAATCTCACGCCCTTGTTTGTAATACCTTACCGCTTTCCAGGAAGGGTTAATGGCTTCGCCATCAAAGGGTTCAAACGCCGTCACCAATATGGTTCTTCACCAATATGGTTCTCATGATTGATATTCACTCATTTTGCTTGGGCTGCGTAATTACGCAGCCCTGACCTGAATCTGGTGCTCATTGAAATATTGACGCAACTCGCACGTAAACAGCAGCGCATGATCGCCATCGCCATGAAGACAAACCTATCGGCCTCTACATCAACCCAGGTACCATCACTGGCCCGCACCCGGCGTGCGCTTAATCATCTCAAGCGTTTTCGCCAGCGCCAACTCATCGCTTTTGATCAATGCGGCAGGTTGGTCGCGCGGCACCAGCGTGCCATCCGGCAGGTAACCGCGATCGGCAAACACCTCCTGCCGAGTTGCCAATCCCAGATGCTGCCCCGCGTGAATCAGTTCACTTCCCGCTAACCCTATCAACCGCAACGCCGGATTCACCGATTTGACCGCGCGCGCAATCCCATCGGCCAGCATGGGATCGCGCACAGCCTGGTTATACAGCATGCCATGCGGTTTGACATGCGTCAGCCTGCCGCCTTTAACCGCCACAATCGCACTTAACGCACCGACGAGTTGATACACCACCTCACCTGCGCGAAGACCGTGTCTACGATGAAGCGCTATTACAGTTAGTCACGTCTGCCAATATCGCCTGCGGGTTTCATGCAAGAGATGCTCAAACCATGCGCCAGTCGGTGCGTTTGGAGATGCGTTACGGCGTGGCACTGGGTGCCCACCCCAGCTTTCTATATCGGGAAAACTTTGGCCGCAAAGCGATGTCGGTATCCGTAGCTGCCGCATTCACTCAGATCGGCATTTAAATCAATAATCATTGAGCCTCCACGCCAGTTGTTCCAGATAACGCCGCTGCGCTTCTGACGCACGCAGGGCGTCGTCCAGCGTGCAGGGAATGAAATGTATCGGTTCACCGAGCCGAATCTGCGCCAGATGGAATAAATCCGCTTCAATCACACAGGCAATGCGTGGGTAGCCACCGGTGGTCTGCGCATTTGCCAGCAACAAGATCGGTTGGTCACTGTGGCGGCACCTGAATCACCCCTGGCAGTACGCCATGAGAAAAAAGCTCTCGCGGTGTTATGCGTGTCAACGCAGGTCCCTGTAGCCGATATCCCATACGGTTACTCTGCGGACTCAGTTGCCACCCTGTTCGCCAGAACGTGTCGCGCTCTTCTTCACTGAATTCATGATATTACGGCCCGGGAAGCACCCGTACTCGATTACTGAACAGAATCTGCTTGATGCCCACAGGCTTATGCGGCTTGCGGTAGGCGGCCTTTTTCAGTGGAAGCGTATCGCCATCCTGAAGCGGGCGACCAAGATAACCCCAAACCCGGCTTTCAAATCGGTACTGAGTGACCCAAGTACGTTTGGCAGTCCCTGGACACCAGAAATAGCCAATAGCTAGATAACTGCGCATGCCCCGGCACGACATGCGCAGCCTGAGCGTTTGACTCGCTTTCACATGAAAGCGCTGGTGTATCCAACGTACCAGACTGACTGATGCCCAGATGCCGCAGATGATGACGCCCCGCGTCCTGCACCGAAGTATGCAGCCCGGCATGAATGATCTTTAGCATAGGCCCTCCGGTTTCGGCACAAAGCGCACATTGTCACCCGTGCGCAGCAACGTGGATGGCTCTGCGCTAGGATCGAACAGCGCAACTGACGTTTGGCCAATCAACTGCCACCCTCCGGGGGTTGCCAACTGGTAAATACCGGTTTGTCGACCACCGATACCAACACTGCCAGTGGATACACTCAGGCGCGGCTCTGCACACCGTGGAGTATGAAGGTGCTCTGGTAACCCCGCCAGATAAGGAAATCCCGGCTGAAAACCCAGAAAGTACACCACGTAATGTGCCACAGCTGGCGCCTCCACCACCTGCCGAGGAGAAAGCTGGTAATGCTACGCCACCTGCAACAAATCCGGGCCAGCGTCGCCGCCATACACCACCGGAATCGTGATATCCATCACTTCGATCGTTACCGATTCGCTCTCTTCGCACCAGAGCTGCAAACGTTCGATAGCATCGCGTGCCGCCTGCTGCGGGTGGGTTAACACCTGCTGCGGGTGGGTTAACACCACCGTCAGGTTATTCATCCCAGGGATCGCCGCCTCAACCGTCTTCATACTATTGAAGACGTTCAGCCAGCCACCATATACACTGTTGGCTTTGCAGTGACAGCGGCAGCTCCAACTCCAGCACCACTGCCCGCTCGCCCAATATGTAGCACCGCGCTTGTTGTACGCTCTTCTCCCCATCGCGGTAGGGCATGGCCATGCCGCCTTGATTCGCACCTCGCCCGACACTCTCTGGCGATAAGGTTTCTTAATAGATAAGCAAGAAAGATGCCACTTCGTCCCTAGATGCCACTTCGTCCCTACTAAACTTTTTATTTATGTCCCTACTAAACTTTTTATTTATATTATTTTAAAAATAGTTGGTTGGTAACCACTAGGCGGGATTGGGGATATCAACAAAGGTCACATCAAACCCGTGCTGCTGTGCCAACCACTCCCCCAGTGCCTTAATACCGCCACGCTCCGTTGCGTGATGGCCTGCCGCATAGAAATGTAGCCCCATCTCGCGCGCGATATGAATCGTCTGTTCAGATACTTCACCGGTGATAAACGCCTCCACGCCAAAGCGCGCAGCTTGCTCAATAAAGCCTTGGCCACCACCAGAGCACCAGGCCAAGCGTGTTATCTGCGAAGGTGCATTATCCCCACAATGCAGCACGGAACGCCCCAATCGCGTCTCCAGACGCTCACGTAACGCCTCACCACTCACAGGCTGAGACAGCTCGCCATAAGGCAGCAGTTGCTCAATCTCACCCAACACAGTGATGTCTAGCAACGCCGCCAGACAGACGTTATTGCCTAGCTCGGGGTGCACGTCCAACGGCAAATGATAGCCATACAGGTTGATATCGTTAGCCAGCAATGTTTTCAAGCGGTGCCGCTTCATGCCGGAAATCACCGGAGACTCTTTTTTCCAAAAATAACCGTGGTGTACCAGCACGGCATCGGCCTGTTGAGCAGCGGCCACATCCAGCAATGCCTGCGAGGCAGTTACCCCGGTGATAATCCGTTGCACGTTTTCACGCCCTTCAACCTGCAACCCGTTAGGCACATAATCCTGAAATGCAGCCACATTCAGTTGCTGATTGATCACTGTTTCCAATTCGCTGTTTCGCATAACGCTCCTTAATAATATGCCTGATACTGGCCTTTTTCCTCCGACGCTTTCACAGCTCAAAAGCCTCCAACGTCATTTGTCTGGCCTGCTTATGATCGACCATCGGCATGGGATAATCCAAGGTCCGCCCTTGCCGCTTGGCCCAGCGATGCAGCTGGTGAATATCGCTGTCTGGCACATCTGCCAGTTCAGGCACCCATTGGCGGATAAACTCCCCTTGCGGATCGAAACGCTCACCCTGCGTGGTCGGGTTAAAAATACGAAAATAGGGCGCAGCGTCCGTACCCGTAGAGGCCGCCCACTGCCACCAGCCATTGTTCACAGCCAAATTACCGTCTAGCAGTTGAGAAATTACCGTCTAGCAGTTGAAAAATAAAATAGCGCTCCCCTGCCCGCTAGTCGATAAGCAAATCTTTTACCAGAAAACTGGCGCAGATCATGCGTAACCGATTATGCATCCATCCGGTGCCATTCAGTTGACGCATCGCGGCATTGACAATTGGAAAACCGGTTTTACCCTGTTGCCAGGGTGTCAGCGCTTTTTCGTCTTGTTGCCATTGCACCTGCTGCGTCCACTCCACAAACGGGTAGTGTTTATACAAATGCGGACAGGCAACTAGCAGATGGCGATAAAACTCACGCAACACCAGCTCGCTCAACCAGGTAAATGTCCCTCCGTCAGACTATTCTAACAGAGTGGGATGCTCTGCACGCAGGCGATTGAAGCACTGGCGCGGGGAGAGGACGCCCAATGCCAGATAAGGCGAAAGCTGGCTAGTGCCTTGCTGTGCGGGATAATCACGCTGTTGGTCATAATTCGCTACGGTGGATTGGCAAAACTGGCGTAATAGTGCCAACGCGGCCTGTTAGCCTGCCGGAAACAGCGTCTCGTCAACCGCCTGTTGAGGGTAATCGAAGGGGGTCAACGCAGCCAATTTCCCTATGTTTATATTTGTTTGCGCTATATTTGCGCGCTTTTTCGGCACAGGGAAGCAGGTAACCTCCATCTCCAGCAACCGCTGAATAAACGCTTTGCGAAACGGTGTAAAGACTTTGTACATCTCCTGTTTTCCCGTCACTAGACTGCCTGGCGCTAGCAGTACGCTGTCATCAAACTCCTGACACACCACCTGCTCGTGCAGTTTGGCTTCCAGCGCGCGATCCCGTTCACGTTCATTGATTTCGTACTAGTAATGATAAAACATATTCGAAACATGCTGCTTTTTACAAAACGCATCAACGGCTTCAACTGTCTGATGAAAGTCATCACATTTTTTTGATAAAATAGATAAATGCCTTTATCTGCCAACGACTATTGTAATGCCCGGAGATTCTGTAGCAAAAACGTCGCCTGTCGCGGAGCCATGCCGTGCGCTTGCCATAGGCCTGGAGTGGCAACAAACAAATAGAGCGCGATTACCTTGGCATCGGGGCTCTGACAGCCCGCATGCAGCGCAGTCAAGGTATTCGGTCATGTAATAACGCAACAGCGTCATCGGTGCCAGCAGCGGTTGCAACACCTTGCCGATAACGATCGATTAAGTTGGCCAGCTCCTGACGTTGTTGGGAGGTAAGGTGGATACGAAAATAACCCTGAACGTGCATCAATACATTGGTATGGTTGCGACGCGATGCGGGATGCGATAACAAGCGCATAAAACGCAGCTGGTATTCCGTGGCAAAAGCTTCAGCGTCGGCCATTGCGCCATGCCTGCGACAAAGGGTCCCAGTTCTCGATATTCGGGCTGCGAGTGCACCAGTAATAACAATTTATAACGACTATGGAACCCCATCAGTGCACCACGCGACAGCCCCTGCTGCCAGATCTGCTGCAATTTATGCAAGGCATAAACCCGGGCAATAAAGTTTTCTCGCAGTACAGGATCGCTCAAGCGGCCATTCTCCTCTAACGGTAACCACGGCATATACCATTTCAGCGCCTGCGCAAACAGCCATTCTCCGCTTTTTCGGGCATTTTTCCCCTGACTGTCATAAACCTTTACCCGCTCCATATCGCAACTGGGGGATTTTGCACACAGGATAAAACCGCACAGATCGCGCAACGATGCCATTTTTTGATCGGAAAATGCGAGCATCTCATCGGTGATATCGATGCCAGAACCATTGCTGGCACAGAGCCGAATACCCCGCTTACCCGCAGCGCGGGGCGTGGCACAGGTAATACGACCGCCATTTCGGGGCATACTGGCTGAAAATGGGCAATAAGGCGCTAATTGATAAACAGCGAAGTCAAAGCGCTTATGCCCTCCGTCAAACCGTACTGGCACACCGAGCAAACATGCACTTATTCCAACGAGCAAACATGCACTTAATGCACTTATTCCAACAGGAATAGGAGCTGACATCATAAACGTTCTCCCGTTCGTCAACATTCTCTCAGCATAGCGGATTTCAAGCGGCTACAGAGCACAACGACGAAGATCGAACGAAAACAAAAATCAAGGAGTACCAGAGGGAAAAGGAAAGGGAACAAAAAAAAACAGTGCTACTAACCGGGGGGATTTAGAAGTTAGTAGAGCACAATGATGTTTTTTACTTAACACAATGATGTTTTTTACTTAAACTTAACATAATGATGTTTTTTACTTAAAAATAGCGCAGCTTAGAAAAATCACCGGCTGCCTCTTCTGATTGAGCCATCCAGACCGGCTGATCGCTGGTTTTCAACCAAACAAGGTGCAGATAGCTGTAAAAGCGGGCGCGATCGGTACGAAACAGCATCACAGGCAACTCCAGTAAACCGAAAGCAACAACAGCAACGCGACGCAGGAGAACGCGATACAAGGGATAAGCAGTATAAATCGACATAGCGATCCTCCTTCATCAGTGAGCAGCCACTGCAACGACCTTGCTTACAAAATCAACATAACAATGAATAACTGATTAAAATAATAGAATAACTGATTAAAATAATACCACTTTTGCTGAAACTTTACTACTCATCGGACCAGAAAAAGATCGTGTTTTCGTCATTTTCCCTAACATTCTGTTATTTAGTTACAAAAAGGTTAATAAATTACATTTAATGTAAAAAATAATGTTTCATTTATTGACTTTCTATCCGTTCCTGCTGCCCTGATCGCTTCCCATCATCCGAAAGGCTTTTGTCGCAAACGCGCAGAAATATATGATAGCGTCATAAATATATGATAGCGTCATAAAGTATCATTTAACGTCGTGCAGACGGCTGAACACCCGCAACAATGGGACAGAAGGAGTAGATGCCCTGCTATCCGCTAGCATTTTGATCATAATGCCCTGCTATCCGCTAGCGTTTTGATCATAGAAGATGAAAGAGAGATCCAGTGCTTTGTACGCAGCGCGCTGGAAAGCGAAGGGCTGCGCGTTTTTGATGCACAGACCTTGCAACGTGGCCTGCTGGAAACCGCTACCAGCAAGCCTGATCTGGTGATTCTCAATCTCGGATTACCTGACGGTGATGGCACCCTTTACCTCCGCGATGTTCGCCAGTGGAGCAGCGTGCCGATTATTGTGTTATCCGCGCGCAGTGATGAACGGGATAAAATCGACGCTCTGGATGTGGGTGCTGACGATTATCTCCCAAGCCGTTCGGGATTGGCGAGTTACTGGCCCGTGTGCGCGTTGCATTGCGCCGCCACTGTTCTAACGCGATGGAAAGCCAGGTGGTGACATTCGGTAGCATTACCGTTAATCTCAGCCAACGTTTAGTCAGCCGAGACGGCGAAACACTGCATCTGACCGTTGTATATTCAATGAGTTGATACAGCATCAAACGTAATACTCGCGTTCGATGTAAGTGCCGATGAGCCTATCGTGCATTTCCGATGATTTTGAATATCCCAACGTCTTACGTCAGATTTTCACGCTCAATACGCTGTGTATACAGTTTGCCAACAATGTGTTTTGCTTTTGGAAGTTCGTCGTTGTAAGCCCTGTAGCCATCAGTGCACCAAAATGCCATTTTGAACCCCGAGAACAGTTTCAGCAAATTACGCCGCGTTTTCTTGCTTAGAGAGCCAAATGCATGAGCGATAATCCGCTTCAAACGCGGCTCCCATGTATACCACCGCCAGCGCTGTCTTTTTTGTTGCCAACAAATGACCACATCTCATCCACTTCGCAAATCAGTTGAATTTGCAGGTTATCCTGCAGGTTATCCAGTGGCAGCGTTGTTACATTCCGCAGCGAGACTTTTTTAAAGTACGCACGACTGCATTGATACTAATATGTAACAAAGTACGCACGACTGCATTGATACTAATATGTAACGCCCGAGCAGTGTCACGAATACCCGCATTATTTATTGCCAAGTCAATGAGTTAGTCTGTCATTCCCGGTTGGCAGGCACTATAGGAATAATCGAGCTGGAAGGTGCGTTTACATGACTGACAACGGTAACGCTGATGGGTACTTTTGCCATAACCATGTTTTTACAGAGGCTGTCTGTTCACAAAACGGGCATCTTATATCAACGTAAGCCACTGTATCTCTACATCCAAAATCGTAAATTTTACACTGTAATCAACTCATTGAATCCTTGACCGCTGTTTTTGGTGGGCGTTGTGGTAGTGCAAGAAAAAAATAACCATGATCGGTGAAGTACTTGCCAACAAAAAAACACTGACATTTATTCTGTTAAACGGAGTTGCAGGAGCGCTTTCCTGGTTATTCCTGGTTATTCTATTTTTTGGCATTAAAAAATGGTAATGCGGCTCAGGTTGCTCCCATTGATAAACTTAGCGTTGTGTTTGCTGTTATTTTGGCAGCCGTGCTACTTGGAGAGAAAATATCGTTATTATGCGGCGTTGGCGTAGCCATGATATCCGTTGGTGCACTACTGGTTGCATTAGGTTGAGGGTTTCCCTCGGCTTATACTGAGGGTTTGTAAAAAGAAGGAATAACAGACCATTAGCAACAAAAAGAAGGAATAACAGATCATTAGCAACAGGTTTAGATTAAGAAAATCTCATCGTATGACAACCGAGGTTCCTTTTCTTTCATGTAAAAGACATATTGAAAGACATATTGAATAAAATATAAATTGAGAATACTGTTTATCCCTGCCAGTGAAATAAAAATAAAGATCATATTTATTTCTCAAGCAATTTATTTTTCTTTATAAACATGCGTCATCATTAAATAAAAAGAATAACTCTTTCTTTTAGTATTGATTTTTTCAACGAACGAACTGCACATGATTTATATTTTTATACTGAATAAAAATTTTTCTGTCCATATTGCTGTTCCATGAGATAAGAATTAAAAAAGTACTCTGCAGTATAGTATAACTGACTAACGCTGTTATATACCAGTTGATGTTACTTTTGCCTACAATTGACCTTACGTTAGGTGGACGGGCTTCAACCAGTATGGTTGGTACACAAACGCTGCACCTTGTACCAGCATACACAGGGAAAAGCCTTCTCAATACTGAAAGCGTCGGTTTCACCGCATAATGGTTACAAATATGCGTAGTGATAGTATCCAATAATAGTATCCAATAAACGATAAACGAAAGGCAAACCAATAAAAAAACACTCCCTTCATTAGTAGCGACACTCGATAAAAACTAATCGATAAAAACTAATCATTGACTGACTGAGCAAACGATTACCATTGAAAACTTCAATGAATACCTTTCACACTTCAATGAATACCTTTCACTTTTATCTCTTCAGAAAAAAAAGGTATATCATAGAACAAAAAATGTAAATATCATAACCATTTTCATTTTAAGAAAATTATTACTATTCATATATTTTGCTACGGATATCGCACAGTTACAATGAGTGTGATTTCAAATGATAACAGTTACACAACGACTAAACAAAAAAAATGGACATTAGAGAAAACCATGCTAAGCATTATTAATAATAAAAATTAGCATTATTAATATTTTAATTAATAAAAACGCTTAAAGACCAATACAAAACGCTTGGAGACCAAGCGGTAGATTAATCTGCAAACATAAATTCTTATAAAACCAGATAATAAAATAAATACAAGGTGTTACATCAATCATTTATTAACTCACCATCGATGAATGTATTCATTCTACATAGAATCCAAGTGCATTTGCCCATGATAGAATCCAAGTGCATTTGCCCATGCAGACATTTTTTCGGGAACAACCGGTTAATATAGGTACTAGACGATGGAAAGAACTGTTGGGCTCCTTCATTTTGATCACTATTTTAGTGTCGGCCTTGGACACCTCATCCATCAATGGTTCCATACCCAAAAACTTGAGGTCAATATTCAGCATACCACTGAGCAACTTGAACAAGCGGATATTATTTTCACCACAGCGACTCAGCACGCACCGCGCTGGTGGCGTCAATTTCGTCGCAAACGGCGTGCTACCTTACTTTTCTTGCTGGTAAAGCAAGAAGAACACGCTCTGCTGTGGTTATGAAGACGGACAGCTGGCGCTAGGCGATCCACCAGGATCGCTGTCCGCGTTACGCTAGGCGATCCAGCAGGATCGCTGTCCGCGTTATTAAATACTTTCATTGCCAGCCCTTCATCGTCTGGGATTCCATCCCACGTACATAGATATAATATCATGCAGTGCCTCAGTCCACGCGAACGGGAGGTATTATGGGGCTACAAACAGGGACTAAATAACAGTAAAATTAGTGAGCTATCTGGAATATCCATTAAGGCCATCAGCGCGTACCGTAATCACGCGATGCAGAAGCTGATGCTGAAAAACCACGCAGATCTCCACGAGTGGTTACACAGTATTGCCGCCGAGAACCTTTTCTGCTATTTCAAGCAGAAAAGACAAAGGACGCACAGTGCGCCCTCAATGTGATGGCAAATTCCCCCCTGTCATCCTCGGCAAAAGCCGGGAATGACGGTGGGTGTAGTGCTGTTTGTCAGCGCCCTCTAAAGGAATGCTTATTTGGCATTTGCCAGCACGGTACTAACAATATCTACCGATTCTTTCTCAATGAGCGCACGATGCTCCGCGCCCAGGAAACTTTCGCAGTAAATCTTGTAGGCTTCTTCCGTGCCCGACGGGCGCGCCGCAAACCAGCCGTTATCCGTCATCACTTTCAATCCGCCAATAGAGGCACCGTTACCCGGTGCAGCTGTCAAACGTGCCGTGATCGGATCGCCGGCCAAAGTACTGGCGGCAACCTGTTCAGGTGATAACCGCGACAGTGCCGCTTTTTGCGTGTGAGTCGCAGAGGCTTGAATACGGTTGTAACTCGGCGCACCAAAACGGGCCGCCAGCGCATCATAGTGTTGTTGTGGATTTTTACCGGTTACCGCTGTGATCTCAGCCGCCAGTAGACACATGATGATGCCATCTTTATCCGTTGACCATGGCGTGCCATCGAAGCGCAGGAAGGATGCGCCCGCACTCTCTTCGCCGCCAAAACCAAAGCAGCCATCGAATAAACCATCAACAAACCATTTAAACCCGACCGGCACATCTACCAGTTTACGTCCAAGATCTGCCACTACACGGTCAATCATGGCGCTGGAAACCAACGTCTTGCCGACAGCAACAGTTTGCCCCCACTGCGGACGATGACGAAACAGGTAGTCGATAGCAACCGCCAGATAATGATTCGGGTTCATCAGACCAGCGGGCGTCACAATGCCGTGGCGGTCATAATCAGGATCGTTGGCAAAAGCCAGATCAAATTTATCACGCAGCGCCAGTAATCCCGCCATCGCTGACTCTGAGGAGCAGTCCATGCGGATAACGCCGTCATGATCCAAGGTCATAAAGCGGAACGTCTGATCGACCGCATCGTTGACCAAGCGTAAATTCAACTGGTAGTGCTCTGCGATGCGCTGCCAGTAGGCAATGCCTGAACCCCCCAACGGATCGACACCCAGTGTCAGCCCTGCCTTCTGAATAGCGGGGATATCCACGACCCCAAGCAATCCCTCGACATAAGGTTGCACCAGATCTTGCTCATGCACATGACCACTCTGCCAGGCTTTATCCAGCATCAGGCGTTTTACTGCTTTTAACCCATCGGCTAGCAGGGCGTTGGCACGTTTTTCGATAACGCTGGTGACATTGGTATCAGCAGGCCCGCCATTGGGCGGATTATATTTGATACCGCCATCTTCCGGTGGATTGTGAGATGGAGTAATCACAATCCCATCGGCCTGCGCATTACCTTTGCGATTATGCACCAGAATGGCATTGGAGATAGCAGGCGTCGGCGTAAAGCCATTGTCCTGCTGCACCACCACTTCAACGCCGTTCGCTGCCAACACTTCCAGCACTGAGATAAAAGCCGGTTCCGACAGCGCGTGGGTGTCTTTACCCACAAAACAGGGGCCGGTGATCTCTTGCTTTTTGCGTTCTTCAGCAATCGCCTGAGCGATAGCCAGAATATGCGCTTCATTAAAACTGTGGCGCGCCGCGCTGCCGCGGTGACCAGATGTCCCAAACTTCACTGCATGTGCGGCGTTATCCACATCGGGGCGTAATACATAATACTGTGACGTTAATTGCGCTACATTAATCAAATCACTTTGCCGGGTGGGTTGTCCGGCTCTGGGGTGATTAACCATCGGCGTTCTCCCTGACGCTATTCGTTAAGACGCTATTTGCTAAATAGTACCGCACACTTTTTCGACAAGCTCCGTGGGGAACTGCATCGATTGCATGATTTGTTCAACCATGCTGCGTTTGCGATCCGTATTGGTATTGGTGATGACCCAGTAAGGCGTGCCCTGAATATTCTTGGGTTTGGTATGGACGCCATGCTGAAGCAGTGTGTGTTCGTCGCCGGCAAAATAAACGCGCGTACGGCCATAAAGCTGCTCGGTTGCCGCAGAAAAAGCGCTCGGTTCGAGGCAATATAAGGTGGATAGCACCAGCATAAAGCGATTGATGGCTTTACTTTGTGCGGCGTATTCATCGGACAACAACAGTTCACGCACCGCTCTTACACCATCACGCGGTTTTGTGGCTACGCTCGCTGGTGCCTGCACTTTCGTTGTGGCCGTTTCAGAAGCAGAGACAACCTGTCCTGCCCGGAATTTCAACATGCGACGCAGAATATCCGAGGCGCTTTCACCAATGTGCTGCGTGTGGCTGGCAAAATGTGCTGCGTGTGGCTGGCAATATAACGATACAGCTCTTCGTCGACCTCAATAGTTTTCATCTTTATCCAGTACTATTTTACTCTAAAAAATCGGCAAGAAGAAGTATATAGGCGAATAAATACCACCGAACAGCGGCATTACACAAACAATATCGAAAGTCAGAAGATCTCCCATCTGCTCCCTCGTCCCATTACCTGTAACCTGCAAAAGCATAGTCTTCATTTTCCACAGGGCAATATCATCCGCAGCAGTCATGATACCCTAAGCACCTGTGTCTCTGAATGAACTTCACCATGAAATTGAATTATCGCTTGCAAAATGCGCAACAACCCACGCATTCACTGCCTACTATCGTATTGATTCACGGTCTGATTGGTAATCAGTATAACCTGAGTATTCTGGTGCGATACCAGCAAAAGCAGCAAGATATCATTTAGGTCGACTTACGCAACCACGGATTGTCTCCGCGTACGCCGGAAATGAACTACCCGGCCATGGCCGGCAATGTAAAAGCATGACTGGATGCATTAACCATCGATAACGCCATTATTATCTTATCGGGCACTCCATGGGAGGAAAAACCGCCATGGAGTTAATTGCACAGATCACCGACCGTATTGAGAAGATCGTCGCCATCGATATTGCGCCAGTGGATTACCAACTGCGTCGCCACGATGATGTTTTTGCAGCATTGCGTGCGGTTACCGCGACAGGTGTCACCACGCGCACCGAAGCCTCTGCCATCATGCGTCATCACCTTAAGGAAGAAGGCGTGGTGCAATTTCTACTGAAATCCTTTCAGCAGGGAGAGTGGAGCTTTAACATCCCGGTACTGTAGAGCAGTATGAGCACATCGTCGGCTGGGAAACCGTACCCGTCTGGCTCAAACCTATACTTTTCATTCGCGGTGCGGCATCCCCTTATCTGGACAACCTCTATCGAGAAACGCTTTTGCAGCAGTTTCCCGATGCCAAAGCACATGTGATAGCAGGCTGCGACCACTGGGTTCATGCAGAAAACCCGATGCAGTTCTACACGCTATTCACCGTTTCCTTGAAGAGCCACCCGCATAATCCGTAGCGATCGGCGGCAGTTACCTATTGTCGCCGCCAGCCTCGCTGGGGTATGATGGCGCCTGCAGTAGAGGGACGGCTGAATCAGCCTTATGCACAGTAACCACATCATCAAAATGTCACGCTTAACCGAGATGTGCATTTTGGTCAGACTTCCTTGCAGCAACACTGCCTATGGCAAAAGGACAAACGGACCGTACTACGTTGGATCTGTTCGCGGATGAACGTCGGCCTGGTCGTCCCAAAACCAACCCGCTTTCACGCGACGAATAGCTTCGCATTAACAAGCGCAATCAATTGCGTCGTGACAAGGTGCGAGGCTTGCGTCGCATCGAATTGAAAATTAATGAGGAAGCCGTGTAAGCACTCAATACCCTGGCTGAAATGCAGAACATCAGCCGTAGTGAACTCATTGAACGCATGTTGCTGATGGATATACCGATCGGTTAAAATTGTTCCCAGTTATCGTTTCCCGGTGGCAACGTCTTTTTTGTTTTTGTTGCTGTGCCACTGCCAGCACGCGCCAAGGCGGAAACTGGCGCCGCAACAGCAGGGGCGGCCACGGGCACAACAGATTTAGACAGTTGGAACACCGCTACAGTCCGGTTTAGCACCACAGCCTGCTCTTCCAGCGACAGTGCTGCCGCGCCTGCTCTACCAGTGCCGCATTCTGCTGCGTCACACTGTCCATTTCTGCCACAGATTGTCCAACCTGTGCAATCCCCTTGCACCTGTGCAATCCCCTTGCTTTGCTCACGGGAAGCCGAGGCAATTTTCCCCATGATGTCCGTCACATTGATCACCGGGTGATCTCAGCTATACGTTTTGAGCTTCCCGAAATCTCCGCCATGGTTTTCACCACGTTATCGACGATCTCGCCCCCTTTTCGCGCCGTATTAGACGCTTGTAATGCCAACTGACTCGCGTGATTGGCGTTTTCTGCATTCTGTTTAACGGTGCTGTCAACTGCTCAATCCTGGCAGCTGTATCTTCCAGTGCAGAAGCCTGATGTTCAGTACGCGATGAGAGGTCGTTATTACCAGAAGCGATCTCGGAGGAGCCAAGATAGATGGCATCCGTGCTGGAGCGAATCGTACTTACTGTCGTCGCCAGACTGGTTTGCATATCCTCTAATCTGGTTTGCATATCCCCTAATAATAGAGGTAACAAACGCACCACGCAGTTACGACCAAAATCATGAATCGGTTTGCTGAGTTGTCCGGAGGCGATAGCACTGAAGTGTTCGCGCAACGTATCGAGTGGTTTAATCAAATAGGCCACGAGATAGAGATCGGTGAAAAACAGCAATAACAACCCGACGACCAGTCCCGTTAGCAAAATATTTTGGCCAATGGCGGTAATTTGCTGAAAGCATGCGCCCGCTGCAGCGAATTTATCAGAGCTTGCCTTGTTAATTTATCAGAGCTTGCCTTGTTAAAAGCGTTGACTGTATCAGAGCTTGCCTTGTTAAAAGCGTTGACTGAGACTCCGAATTGACGACTGAGCGCTGGCACCGTTTCCTTGGCATAGCGTTGATATTCATCCAAGGCATTGGCCTGCGCCTTTTGAAACATCGGATCAACGCCCTGGGTAATCAGGTTGCCCCAATCACGCACCACCGCTTCAGCCAGCACGGCATCCAACCCCACGTGATCGATGCGACTAAAGGTGGCCAGATCGGATTTCAGATTATTCAATGTCGTCAATGCTGACGCCTGCTCTATCCGCCAGTGTGTTTACCACTACAACTCCAATCCACTACCCGCGCCAAACGGGTTACCATGAGAAAATATTGATCTTTGCCCTGATTGACTAAATTCATGTTATGAACCAGTAAGGTAGTGGTCATCTCTTTGAAGGAAAAAATGGTGTAGACGGAAACACACCCCAAAGTACACAGAAAACCCCTAAGACCCATAAGATTGCCGTCTGATGGCGATGTTTCTCAAAAATTGCATAAGCAAGCTCCAGATATAATAAAATAAAATAACGTGCGGTAGGGTTATTCTTTTTAAAATAATCATCAGGTTTGAAACAATCCCAAAAAGGGGAAAACGCGCGATGCTTTACGCCTCCAAGCACACGGCGGACCTGCTACTTTCATCGTCAATATTAAAAGAAATTTAGTAGTTTCCCTCCGGGATCTACAGCACGCTGCCACTAATAACCAGTAATTAGTTATATTTTCAAAAAATATTGAAACAAGTGCTAACAATACTAACGCTAAAGTAATTAAAAAACTGGTGAAATGACGAAAATGAATTACTGGATAAATACCTATTATTTAATATAGGTTATTTCCTCTTTTCCTCTTTACGCCAGGGAAAAGATACAAGTTTCTCCCACCCCCAGCGTCTGATATTATTACTTTATATGTAGGTGATAAATCGCCCATACCATTAAGAATAAAGAGGTTATTTTATCCATGGCACTCATAGGCATTTTCTTTGGCAGTGACACCGGCAATACCGAAAACCTTGCCAAGACAATCCAACAGCAACTGGACAGTGATGTTGCAGAGGTTCATGACATCGCCAAGAGCAGCAAAGAAGATATCGAAGCGTTTGATATTCTGCTGCTTGGTATTCCGACCTGGTACTATGGTGAGGCCCAGTGTGATTGGGACGATTTTTTTCCTACATTGGAAGAGATTGATTTTAATGGAAAAATCGTTTCCTTATTTGGATGTGGCGACCAAGAAGATTACGCAGAATACTTTTGTGACGCGATGGGAACGCTTCGCGACATTATTGAACCGCGCGGGGCAACAATTGTCGGCAACTGGTCAACCGAAGGTTACTATTTCGAAGCGTCTAAAGGGCTGGCAGACGATAACCACTTCATCGGTCTGGCCATTGATGAAGATCGTCAACCTGAACTGACCAGTGAACGCGTAAATGCCTGGGTCAAACAAATCAGCGAAGAGCTAAACCTGAAAGCGCTCGTAGGTTAATCGCCCCTGTTTTACACAGAAGCCCTGATAGCAATATCAGGGCTTTATTAAAAGATAAAATTAATTAAATTAATAGAAACATTTTTTTAACTTTCCGGTCTAAGCTTGTATAATTGTATAAAATAGTACCTGTCTATTTTAGACGTTTATCAATTTTCTTCATTTTACAACAAGAGGTTTATCAATTTTCTTCATTTTACAACAAGAGATTGCGCGAGAGTGCACACTTTCTTTATGGAGACAGTATTATTAACATCTCATGGTTTTCATTTTTAATACGTGGTTCTATAATTGAGAAACCATTATAATTTTTGAGCTAACCTATGTCATAGGCTTAATTGCCCCCATCGACGAGAAAGTAACAGGACTAAACCCGCATGACTGACAATAACACCGCATTAAAGAAGGCCGGCTTGAAAGTCACTCTGCCAAGACTGAAGATTTTGGAAGTGTTGCAGGATCCGGAATGTCATCACGTCAGCGCGGAAGATTTGTATAAAAAACTGATAGATATGGGCGAAGAGATCGGTCTCGCGACCGTTTATCGCGTGCTTAACCAGTTTGATGATGCTGGTATTGTCACCCGTCATAATTTTGAAGGTGGTAAGTCAGTGTTCGAACTGACACAACAACACCATCATGACCATCTTATTTGCCTGGATTGCGGACGCGTTATTGAATTCCGTGATGAATCTATCGAAGCGCGTCAGCGCGAAATTGCAGACAGACACGGTATTAAACTGACTAACCACAGTTTGTACTTGTATGGCCATTGCAGTACGGGCGACTGCCGTGAAGAAGAAACGCTTCACGATCCGAAATAAGCCAGGTTTTTTTTGATTGATACCATAAAAAAACCGCCCGCAGGCGGTTTTTTTTCATTTCAGTCAAACACCAGTTTTAGCCAACCCACGTATCAAGCAGACCTACCGTACGATTAAACACCAGATGTGTTTCGCTTGAATAGCGGCGATCGGCACAAAAGTACCCTTCGCGTTCAAACTGATAGGCTTTTTCCACTTCAACCTTTACCAAACTCGGTTCAACAAAACCCTGAACCACTTTTAGCGAATCCGGGTTAATCGTTGCAAGAAAGTCATCCGCAGCACCTGGGTTTGGCACGCTGAACAGGCGATCGTAAAGGCGGAATTCAGCCGGCAGCGCATGTGCGGCAGAGACCCAATGGATAACGCCCTTTACTTTACGCCCGTCATCCGGATCTTTACTCAAGGTTTCAGCATAATAGGTGCAATACAGCGCAGTGATAACGCCCTGTTCATCTTTCTCAACGCATTCCGCATTGATGACATACGCATTGCGCAAGCGCACTTCTTTACCCAGCACCAGACGCTTGTACTGTTTGTTAGCTTCTTCACGGAAATCGGCACGATCGATATAAATCTCGCGGCTGAATGGCACCTGCCGCGTCCCCATTTCCGGGTTATTCGGATGATTCGGCATGGAAACCCACTCTTCGTGGCCTTCTGGCAGATTCTCGATAATCACTTTTACCGGCTCCAACACTGCCATGGCGCGCGGCGCATGCTCATTAAGATCGTCACGAATACAGGATTCCAACGCCGCCATTTCGACATTATTGTCCTGTTTGGTCACACCGATACGACGACAAAATTCGCGCATGGAAGCGGCAGTGTAGCCACGACGACGCAGGCCGGAAATGGTTGGCATCCGGGGATCATCCCACCCTTCAACCACTTTCTCCGTAACCAACTGATTCAGTTTGCGTTTGGACATCACCGCATATTCCAGGTTCAAGCGCGAGAATTCATACTGGCGCGGATGGCAAGGAATGGTGATGTTGTCCAACACCCAATCGTACAGGCGACGGTTATCCTGGAACTCCAGCGTGCACAGTGAGTGCGTAATCCCTTCCAACGCATCAGAAATGCAATGCGTGAAATCGTACATGGGATAGATGCACCACTTTTTCCCGGTCTGGTGATGTTCGGCGAATTTAATTCGGTACAGCACTGGATCGCGCATCACGATGAATGGTGATTTCATATCTATCTTGGCGCGCAGACACGCAGTGCCCTCAGCAAATCCACCATTACGCATTTTTTCAAACAGGTTCAGGTTTTCCTGAACGCTGCGATCGCGGTAAGGACTGTTTTTACCGGGGGAAGTCAGCGTGCCACGGTATTCGCGGATCTGCTCGGGAGAGAGTTCATCCACATAGGCCAGCCCTTTGCCGATCAGCTCGACCGCATACAGATGCAACTGGTCAAAATAATCAGAAGAATAGCGAATCTCTCCGCTCCAGGAGAACCCCAACCATTGCACATCCTGCTTGATGGACTCGACGTACTCGATATCCTCTTTCACCGGGTTGGTATCATCAAAACGCAGATTACACTGACCGTTGTAATCTTTCGCCACCCCGAAATTGAGGCAAATGGACTTGGCATGACCGATATGCAAGTAGCCATTGGGTTCCGGCGGAAAACGGGTTTGTACCAGGCTGTGTTTTCCAGACGCCAGATCTTCATCAATGATCTGGCGGATAAAATTGGTTGGGCGGGCTTCTGCCTCACTCATGCTTGATTCCTCGATGCAAAACGACACATAATTCGCAATGATCCAACAAGCTACGGCAGGACACAACTGTTACTTGCACTAAATCTTATGAAATACACAGAAAGAAGCAAAACTGCTGACTATTACGCATGAGGTAACCGAAAGCAGGCGTCCTTTAGTACCAACGGCGAAAAAATACTAGTACCAACCGGCGAAAAAAATACTAGTACCAACGGCGAAAAAAATACAGCATGAGAAATGCCCCACGCCGCACTATTTAACGCTGACAATACAACGACAATACAACGATTACTGCCCGTTTTAGATTTGCTTTAAGGCCGTAGAGATCGCTTCTGCTTGCATCCCCACGACAATTTGTACATTCTGTTTATTCAAGCGGATAACCCCCGCCGCTCCCAAGCCTTTTGCCAGAGCCTCATCCACTTGCGCAGACTCCACCACATTCAGCCGCAGACGTGTAATACACTTCAGCCGCAGACGTGTAATACACGCATCGATCCCGACCAGATTGGTTTTACCGCCCAGCGCTGCCAAATATCCCTGAGCCAGAGACGTCATATCATTCACCTTCTTTTCATTCACCTTCTTTTCGGCAACGCTTTGACGTATCGGCAACGCTTTGACGTAAAACCGTCCGCCTCGCTGCCTTCAACCGGCTGTTCGTGCCCCGGCGTCAGCAAGCTGAAACATTTGATGGTAAAAAGGAACGTCGCAAATAACAAAGAACACCAGCCCTTGCGGAATCAGCATATACCACTGGGTTGCCAGCGGGTTACGCGAAGAGAGCGCCATATCGATTAACCCAGCGCTAAAACCGAAGCCCGCAATCCAATACATACTTGCGGCAATAAACACCGAGATCCCGGTCAACACGGCATGCAACACATACAGCACGGACGCTACGAACATAAACGAAAACTCAAGCGGCTCGGTGATCCCGGTAAAGAAAGCGGAAAACGCGGCGGCTATCATAATCCCAGCCACTTTGCTTTTATTTTCCGGACGCGAGCAGTGATAAATTGCTAATGCCGCATGCTAATGCCGCACCCGGTAAACCAAACATCATGATGGGGAAGAACCCCGCCTGATAGCGCCCCGTGATACCAACAACCGCTTTACCCGCATCAATGGACTGCTGCCCGCCGAGGAAGTTTGGAATATCGTTAATACCCGCTAAATAAATCAAACCAAAATACCGAGTTCAACCAAAATACCGAGTTCAACGCGTGGTGCAACCCAACAGGAATAAGCAGGCGGTTGAAGAACGTGTACACGCCCCCCCTACCAAACCCAACTGCTGGATATGCTCGCCCATCGTGACAAATGCACTAAAATCACTGGCCAGACATACATCAAAATAAAGGCAACAACGATCATCAGAAACGAGGTCAAGATCGGTACCAGCCGACGCCCGCTAAAAAACGAGAATGCTTCGGGCAATTTGGCATGGCTGTAACGGTTGTAGAGTTAAGCTGAAATAATACCGACCAGAATACCAATAAATTGGTTTTAGATTTTGCTGAATGCCGCAGGCACTTCCGCCAGCAGGATATGCTGGATCATCGAAACCGCTACGGGAGAATACAATGTGGTCAGCACCAGAAAACCGACTAACCCGGTTCCGACTAACCCGGTTAACGCTGCCGCCCCATTTTTATCCTTGGACATACCATAAGCGATGCCTACCGCAAACAGCACGCCCATGTTTTTAATGATTGCGGCACCGGATTTTTTAATGATTGCGGCACCGGATTTTTTAATGATTGCGGCACCGGATTTGATCAGCAACGCTGCCAGCGCACTCTCCTCCTCCAACCATTGGGATCGCTCCAATACCCTATCCCCATCCAATACCCTATCCCCATGAGAATCGCTACGGCTGGCAACGTCGCCACTGGCACCATCAGCGCTCGGCCTACCCTTTGCAAATAGCTAAGAACACTCACATTATCCTCTCTCTGCCCGTTAAACTTATTCACAGCAGCCATCCCATACCAGGCGGCTTGTGCGTGAAGGGTAAAAATATAATTCTCAACGCAAATTAAACCCTGATATTTTGTGACGTATCGCGCAAAAAACCCGCATATTAAATCATTATACCTATCGATCGCCCGATCTTATTTTAAGATAAAAAACAGACTAGACTAACTAATAACCTATCTTTATCATCCAGACAGTAGTAAATCAGTTCACTGGTTTTGGAACGCTTATCCGGAGATTTATGTATGAGACTTGTTCCCGTAACCACATCAGAGCAGGTAGGCAAATGGGCTGCGCGACACATTGTGCAGCGCATCAATGCCTTTAATCCCAGCGCTGAGCGCCCTTTTGTGTTAGGCCTGCCAACTGTTAGGCCTGCCAACAAGGCAGCTCATCGCTAGATGCTTATAAAACGCTTATCGTGATGCACAACGCGGGGCTGGTCAGTTTTAGCACGTGGTGACATTTAAATTTAATATGGATGAAAAAGTTCTCACACGTTCATGTATGAGAATTTCTTCAATCTGTATGATAATTTCTTCAATCACGTTGATATTCTGCAAGAATATATTAACTTAACATATTGAACGGTAACGCTCCAGATGTGGTGGCCGAATGCCAACGCTATGAAGATAAAATGGCCTCCTATGGCAAGATTCACCTGTTTATGGGGGAAGTAGGTAATGACGGGCATATTGCGTTTAATTAATACGCCTCATCCTTAGCCTCCGGGACGCGTATCGAGACGTTGACCGAAGAGACCCGCACCGCTAATTCCCGTTTCTTCGAGGGTGATGTGTCTCAGGTTCCCAAATATGCGGTCTCAGGTTCCCAAATATGCGCTTGCCGTCGGCGTCGGCACCCTGTTAGATGCTTAGGAAGTAATGATTTTGGTGTCTAGCCGTAACAATGCCCAAGCGTTACAGGCAGCCGTAGAGGGCAACGTAAATCACATATGGACCATAAGTTGTCTGCAACTGCATGCCAAGGCAATCATTGTTTGCGATGAGCCCTCTACCATGGAGTTGAAAGTAAAAACTAAAAACCGTGAAACACTTCCACGAGTTGGAAGTTGAAAGCATTATCGGTCTTTAATCTTGTAAGCCGGGAGTTCAAGATGTATGCGATGTATGCGTTAACCCATTGTCGTATCTATACCGGGCACCAAATACTTGATGACCATGCTATTGTTATTAACGATGACACGATCGAAGATGACACGATCGAAAGCGTGTGTCCCGAATCCGATCTTCCAGAGACCCTGCCACGCCACGATCTGAACGGTGCCTCGGTGGCCTCCGGCTTTATCGATTTACAGCTTAACGGCTGCGGTGGCGTCCAGTTTAATGACAGCCTTGATGCCATTTCCATTGTCATTGTCACGCTAGAAACCATGCAGCAGGCCAATCAACTCTCTGGCTGCACCAGTTTTCTCCCTACGCTTATCACCTCCAGTGATGCCTTTATCAAGCACGCGGTTGAAACCATGCGCTCTTATCTTACGTCATACGCCAATCAGGCAATCGGCCTGCATATTGAAGGACCGTGGCTGAATGTGGTGAAAAAAGGTACGCACGATGCCCGTCTGATCCGTGCGCCAGAGCAGCAGTTGGTTGACTATCTTTGCGCCAATGCGGATGTGATTGGCCAAATCACGCTGGCACCGGAAAAGGTGCTACCCGCCATGATTCGACAGCTTAGCCAGGCAGGGATCGTGGTTTCGGCCGGGCATTCCAATGCCACCTGGCAGGAAGCAAAACGCGGGTTTGCTGCCGGTATTCGCTTTGCCACACATCTGTTTAATGCCATGCCGTATATTAGCGGACGCGAGCCGGGTTTGGTGGGCGCTATTTATGACGCCCCGTAGATCTACTGCGGCATCATTGCCGACGGCATGCACGTTGATTGGGCCAATATCCGCAACAGCAAACGGATCAAAGGTGAGAAACTCGTGCTGGTCACCGATGCCACGGCCCCGGCAGGTGCTGATATCGATAGGTTCACTTTTGCCTGTAAAACCATATACTACCGTGATGGGTTGTGCGTGGATGATAACGGCACGCTGAGCGGTTCGGCACTGACGATGATCGATACCGTCAAGAACAGCGTGAAACATGTCGGTATTGCGCTAGATGAAGCGCTGCGCATGGCAACCCTTTACCCAGCACGCGCCATATATCTGGACGATCGGTTAGGCAGTATCGAAAGTGGAAAAATCGCCAACCTGACAGTATTTGATGGTGGATCGTCCTTCATACCTTCGTGAATGGCAATAGCGTCTATACGCGATAACACGTGTAGCAAACGCTTAGGCTATCAGAGGGGTAGTGGGATATAAAACGAGGCCGAAAAGATAAGCGAGCGTTCAAGAATGACGACAGGCGGACAAGCACAAATAGGGAATGTTGATCTGGTCAAGAAGTTAAATAGTGCCGTTGTCTATCGACTGATTGATCAAAAAGGCCCCATTTCCCGCATTCAGATAGCCGAATTCAGTCAATTGGCCCCTTCCAGCGTTACGAAAATCACGCGTCAGTTGTTGGAACGTGGGTTGATAAAAGAAGTTGACCAACAGGCCTCTACCGGCGGACGGCGTGCCATTTCTATCATTTGTGAAACACGGCCTTTTCACGCGATCGCCGTGCGTCTGGGCCGCCATGGTGCCACGATTGCGCTCTACGATCTTCAGGGTAAATCGCTTAGCGATGCCCATTACCGGTTGACAGAAAGCACACAGGATACGCTGGAAGCCTCGCTGTTTGACGCGATCAGCGACTTTATCGCCATCAATCAACGCCGTATTCGGGAACTGATCGCTATCTCGGTCGTGCTCCCCGGCTTGGTCGATCCCGCGGCGGGAACTGTGCATTACATGCCGCATATCAGCGTCGATAACTGGCCGCTAGTACAGTTGCTACAACAGCGCTTCAAGGTCACGTGCTTTGTCGGCCATGATATTCGCAGCCTGGCGCTGGCTGAACACTATTTTGGTGCAACTCACGACTGCCCAGACTCAATTCTGGTCCGCGTTCATCATGGCACCGGTGCGGGCATTTTGGTCAACGGGCAAATATTCCTCGGTAGGAACGGCAACGTGGGCGAAATCGGGCATATTCAAATCGATCCCCTTGGCGAACGCTGCCACTGCGGCAACTTTGGCTGTCTGGAAACGGTGGTATCCAACGGTGCGATAGAGCAACGTGTCGCTCACCTTCTGTCCCAAGGGTTCAGCAGCAAACTGACACGCGAAGAGTGCACCATCACCGCCATCTGTAAAGCCGCTAACCGGGGTGATACGCTGGCGCAAGATGTGCTCGAGCATGCAGGTAAATATTTAGGCAAAGCGCTTGCCATCGCCGTCAACCTGTTCAACCCGCAAAAGGTCGTGATTGCAGGCGAGATCACTGATGCCGAGAAAATTCTGCTGCCTGCTATTCAACGCTGCGTCAATACCCAGGTGCTGAAAGAATTTCATCAACACCTGCCGATTGAAGTCTCCACATTGAACCACCTTTCCCCCATTGGGGCTTTCGCGCTGGTAAAGCGCGTCATGTTTAACGGTGTGCTGTTGCAGCATTTACTGGAGCCCTCTTGATGGTGGAAGTTTGCGGGATTATGAAATCTGCAAAAATTCGCCCTCAATAGCGACACTCCCTCAATAGCGACACTGATTCTTTTTTATAATATAAAAAAGCATTTTGCATTGAATAAAATACATGCCAAAGGATTTATCATTAAATGATATTGAATTCAAGTGGCATTTTGATGCTAAGTCATTGTCATTAGTACAGCAGAAGGCAACGCGAACCGTTATGGCATTATCCCACTCAAGGTTGGTGACGCCCTAACCGTGGTATTTCACTTCAGACAGGTGAGCAAGAAGGAGTTCTTTATGTGTTCTATTTTTGGTGTGTTGATATCAAAACCGATCCGGTTGCATTGCGTAAAAAAGTGCTGGAGTTGTCTCGACTGATGCGCCACCGCGGACCGGACTGGTCTGATATTTATGCCAATGAAAAGCGATTTTCGCCCACGAACGTCTCTCCATCATTAACGTTAACACAGGTACCTAACCGCTCTACAACCAGGCACACACACCCATATTCTGGGCTGTCAACAGTGAAATCTATAACCATCAAGCATTACGCCAGCAGTACGGCGACCGTTATGCCTTCCAGACCGGTTCTGACTGCGAAGTCATTCTGGCACTGTACAGGAAAAAGGACCGGAATTCTTAGATGACCTGCGCGGCATGTTCGCTTTTGCCCTCTATGACAATGAAAAAGACGCTTACCTGATTGGTCGTGACCATTTGGGCATTATCCCGCTGTATATGGGTTACAACGAACACGGCAACATGTACGTTGCCTCGGAAATGAAAGCGCTGGTGCCGGTATGCCGCACCATCAAGGAATTCCCGGTAGGCAGCTACCTGTGGAGCAAAGATGGCGAAATTCGCAAATACTACCGTCGTAACTGGTTCGACTACGATGCAGTCAAAGACAACGTAACTGACAAAGAAGCGCTACGTAAGGCATTGGAAGAATCGGTGAAAAGCCACCTGATGTCCGATGTGCCTTACGGCGTACTGCTTTCTGGCGGTCTGGACTCTTCCGTCATTTCCGCGATGACCAAGAAATTTGCCACACGCCGTGTGGAAGACGACGAGCGCAGCGAAGCCTTGTGGCCGCAACTGCACTCTTTTGCACTCTTTCGCCGTTGGCCTGGAAGGTGCACCGGATCTGAAGGCCGCGCAAGAAGTGGCCGATCATTTTGGCACCGTGCACCACGAAATTCATTTCACCGTGCAAGAATGGCTGGATGCCATTCGCTATGTGATTTATCACATCGAAACCTATGACGTAACCACCATTCGTGCGTCTACCCCGATGTATCTGATGTCACGTAAAATCAAAGCGCTGGGCATCAAAATGGTTCTGTCCGGTAAAGGCTCTGATGAAGTGTTCGGCGGTTACCTGTACTTCCACAAAGCGCCTAACGCCAAAGAGCTGTACGAAGAAACGGTACGTAAACTGCTCGTGCTGCATCAATACGATTGAGCGAGTGCCAACGAGGCCATGTCTGCCTGGGGTGTAGAAGCGCGTGTGCCGTTCCTGGATAAAAAATTCCTGGATGTGGCAATGCACATCAACCCTCAGGACAAAATGTGCGGCAACGGGAAAAAATAAAGGAGAAACACATTCTGCGTGAGTGTTTTGAATCCTATCTGCCACACAACGTCGCCTGGCGTCAGAAAGAGCAGTTCTCTGATGGCGTGGGGTATAGCTGAATCGACATGTTGAAAGAGATGGCGGCAAAACAGGTTTCTGACCAGCAACTGGAAACCGCCTACTTCCGTTTCCCGTACAACACGCCAACGTCCAAAGAAGGCTACCTGTACCGTGAAATCTTCGAAGAGCTGTTCCCGGTACCAAATGCCGTAGAATGCGTGCCTGGAGGCCCTGCTGTTGCTTGTTCTTCAGCAAAAGCGATCGAATGGGATGAATCCTTCAAAAAGATGGACGATCCATCAGGTCGTGCGGTTAGCGTTCACCAATCAGCATACTGAGTATAGCTGTTATAGAACATTGCCTTATGGTGATTGCCTCGAATAAAAACAGGCCCTTTATGGGCCCATTTTTTTCATTTTGTCGCAGGAAAACCTGTTTTATTGTCGCTTTCCTCATCATGTTGTTCACAACCAAAACAAACGAACCGTCACAGGCGTTTTTAGGGAAAAAATGTGTTGACGCAATTCGGCCAACTACGCATAATGCGCACCGCAACACCAATGAAGATGACGCGGAAAAGATGGCTACGTAGCTCAGCTGGTTAGAGCACAGCACTCATAATGCTGGGGTCACAGGTTCGATTCCCGTCGTAGCCACCATTTTTCTTGCGGGAGTGGCGAAATGGTAGACGCACCAGATTTAGGTTCTGGCGCCGCAAGGTGTGCGAGTTCAAGTCTTGCCTCCCGCACCATTCTCTCACAGTTGTTAAGCAACATTCTCTCACAGTTGTTAAGCAACAAGGCATGTTAGGGTATTGGGGTATCGCCAAGCGGTAAGGCACCGGTTTTTGATACCGGCATTCCCTGGTTCGAATCCAGGTACCCCAGCCACCTTAATGATGCCGCATCGGATTGCACGTTGTTGGGGTATCGCCAAGCGGTAAGGCAGTGGATTCTGATTCCACCATTCCGAGGTTCGAATCCTCGTACCCCAGCCAAAAATCGTACCCCAGCCAAAAAAAACGCTGGTAACACAGCGAGAAACAGAGCGGCAGTCGAAAGACGTCGCCCTGTTTGCTTTTTCATATTCAATAAACGATTAAAGACCAGCGGGAAGTAACCCGGCGGCCTTAGTTACGAGTTACGCTTCAGTTACGAGTTACGCTTCCGGCATTATATATTATATATTATATTAGAAAATGCGGATCAATTATATCAGAAAATGCGGATCAGCGCCAAAAACGCTAATAGCGCCTTTAGAACGAAATAGCGCCTTTAGAACGATGAGAGCCGATTGTAGAATCGGCTCTCATCCGTTTGCTCAGGTTAGGAGCGCGATTACCCTGATCGTTATCTTTTTACGCTGCCTGCACGAAGGATTATCGCCTTTGTTGTTAGTAATTAGTAATATAGTAACAAGTGTCATAGTAACAAGTGTCGCTAATATAGTAACAATTGTCGCGCCCAGGCCAAGATTGTCGCGCCCAGGCCAAGGTACCGAACCAGCACCACCTGTAACCCAGGCAGGTCTTTACCTCTCAACATGACGTATGCCACATAACCATAACCCTAGAACGCAACCGCATACTAACGATTAAAGAGTAAAAAGCGGTCCTGCCAAGGTTGGTGGCCTCAGCACAGCGCGACAACTGTTACTAACAAATTGTGTCCACCTTCTCCATCGGCCAATGACAATACCACCAGAGAGACGATCATAGCAAGAACATTAAACCGGGAATCAACAAACGAAGGGCACTTCTGCTCCCCTATCCAAGATACCGTTTCAATGAGCCACCGACTTGGAAAACAGGTTAATAACAATCACACCCAGGATAATCAGCAACATCCCCAGTATCGCAGGCAAATCGAGCTTCTGGCCGTAAAATAGCCAGTTCACCGTGGCAATCAGCACAATCCCAACCCCAGACCAGATGGCATAAATAATGCCTGTCGGCAGCGTGCGCATGGTCAGAGAGAGGCAATAGAACGACACACCATAAAAGATCACAGTAATGATGCTGGGCATTAAACGACTAAAGCCATCCGAAAGCTTGAGCGCCGAGGTGGCGATCACTTCTGCCACAATGGCGAGAGAAAGAAACAAATACGTCATAAACAACCACCACCTTACAGAATCGCGCCCGAGCGCCTGAGAAATCGACAATCGTCACCACACCAACAGGTTACACACCGAACCAACAGTTACACACCGATGGCATATTTCAGCGCCAGCATTTTAAGATGTCCTGCGCGCTCAGCAGCCAGCAATGCCATGTTTCTGGCAAAGGTCAACGGCGGTAAACGATTACTGAATGCGTTATAAAACAAGTCCATACCATTTTGCATTAACAGATTGTCAGCCTTACGCCGACGCTGATAACGCAGCAAAACGGCTTCACTGTACCAGCACTCCCCTGCATCCCGGGCACCAGTCACAACATCAGTCAACGCGCCCACGTCACGATAGCCGAGATTCACGCCCTGCCCGGCGAGTGGATTAATGGTATGGGCGGCATCCCCCACCAAAGCGATCCCTTCAGTCACATAGCGTTGTGCATGACGACGTACCAGAGGGAACACACCGACGGCAACCGACTTCACGGGCCCCAAACGCGCGGGGAAAGTTTCTGCAATCGCGTTATCCAACTGTAGCAACGGCAGCGATTGAAGCTGACGAATACGGCGCGGGCTGTCATACCACGCCAACGAGCCCCATGCTCCAAACAGCGGCAAAAATGCGCGCGGCCCCTGAGGTGTAAACTGCTGCCAGGTACAATCCTGTTGAGGTTGTTGGGTATCCACGGCAATCAATATACACGATTGCCGATACTGCCATCCATTGATGCCAATACCGGCCCACTGGCGCACACGCGAGTTAGCCCCATCCGCGCCGAGAACCAAAGGCGCACTCAATGTCTCTCCGCTCTCCAGCGCGATCTGCCAGAACGCAGGCGTGCGAACCATGCTACGTATCTGCGCGGGGCAACGAATATCACACCGCTTCTGCTCAGCCAAGCATTGCCACAATGCCAGTTGCAATACCTGGTTTTCCACCATAAATCCCAATTCGGGCAGGTGCAGATCGGCGGCGCTAAACGCAACGAGCGCATCATCCCATTCCCAGGTTTCCAGCCGGCGATAAGGCGCACAGCGCATCTGCTTAACGCCCGACCATGCACCTAACGACTTTAACAGTGAAACAGACGCATATCCCAGCGCTGAAACCCGAATATCCGGCGCACTGTCGTCCATAAAGGCTGCGGGAGCAGCCTGCTCCAACACCGCGACGTGAAAACCGTTGCGGGCAAGCTCGAGCGCGACTGCGGCACCGACCATCCCGCCACCGACCACGATGGTATCATACCGTTGATTTATTCCGTTCATCATACCTAAACCGACTCAAACTGTGTGACTGCTAGGCACAGTGTACAGGATTTTCGACAACCGCGTTGACTCTGCGAAAAAACGCTCAACAAATTTCGCGCTCTGGTCACAACCGCAGCAAAAGATTACAATACCTGCCCCGTCCGTATTTCCGGGAACCTATGATTTGGTAATACGCTTTTTCACCCGCACTGAGTAATGACAAGTCGATGACAAAGAAACTGCACATTAAAACCTGGGGCTGTCAGATGAATGAATACGATTCATCCAAGATGGCTGACCTGCTGGAAAGTACACACGGTTATGAGCTGACCGAGGTGGCCGAAGAGGCCAACGTTCTGCTGCTGAATACCTGTTCTATCCGTGAAAAGGCACAGGAAAAAGTTTTCCATCAACTTGGCCGCTGGAGAGCGCTGAAAGAGAACAATCCCGATCTGATTATTGGTGTGGGCGGTTGTGTTGCTTCTCAGGAAGGTGAGCATATTCGTGAACGCGCCAGCTATGTCGATCTGATTTTTGGCCCGCAAACTCTGCACCGCTTGCCAGAAATGATTAAACACGTTCAAGGCACACATAGCCCGGTGGTGGATATCAGCTTCCCGGAAGTCGAAAAATTCGACCGGCTGCCGGAACCTTGCGCCGAAGGGCCAACAGCGTTTGTTTCCATCATGGAAGGGTGCAACAAATACTGCTCATTTTGCGTGGTGCCTTATACGCGCGGTGAAGAAGTCAGCCGCCCCTGTGACGACGTCTTATACGAAATTGCGCAGTTGGCCGCACAAGGGGTACGCGAAGTTACCCTGTTGGGTCAAAATGTCAACGCCTATCGTGGTGAAAATTTTGATGGCAGTATCTGCTCGTTTGCCGATTTGCTACGCCTGGTAGCCGCAATAGACGGTATCGACCGTCTCCGCTTTATCACCAGTCATCCGATTGAGTTTACTGACGATATCATCAGCGTCTACGAAGATACTCCTGAACTGGTGAGCTTCCTTCATCTGCCAGTGCAGAGCGGTTCCGATCGTATTCTGACCATGATGAAGCGCCGCTATACCGCGCTGGAATACAGAGCTATCATTCGTAAACTGCGCAGCGCACGACCAGATATTCATATTAGTTCCGACTTTATTATCGGCTTCCCCGGTGAAACCCAGGAAGATTTCGAACAAACCATGAAACTGATTGGTGACGTCAATTTTGATATGAGCTTTAGCTTTATCTACTCTGCGCGTCCAGGGACACCCGCCGCTGACATGGTTGATGATGTCAGCGAAGAAGAGAAAAAGCAGCGCCTGTATATTCTGCAAGAACGTATCAGCCAGCAAGCGATGCAGTTCAGCCACCGTATGTTAGGCAGCATTCAACGCATCCTGGTGGAAGGTACATCACGCAAAAGCGTGATGGAACTGTCAGGCCGCACAGAAAATAACCGTGTGGTTAACTTCGAAGTCACCCCGGATATGATCGGTAAGTTCGTTGACGTTGAAATTGTCGACGTTCGTTCGAATTCACTGCGCGGAGTGGTTGTCAAAACCGAACACCAGATGGGCCTGCGCATCAACGAATCTCCAGCTTCTGTAATTGCACGTACCCGCAAAGAGAATGATATCGACGTTGGCCTATACCAGCCTTGATGGATAAGCCGCACGGGCGATGCACTCGCCCGTGCCCTTGCCCGCCGCGCGCTATCATATACCCTAAATATATACCCTAAATAATTCGAGTTGCAGAACAAAACGTTTACGTTTTGAACAGCGCTTGCGCTGGCCCTTGAACAGCGCTTGCGCTGGCCCTTTAGGGCGAGGCTCATTTATGAGTCTTTTAATGCGGCAAGCGAATAAATCCCGATAAGTAATGCGGCAAGCGAATAAATCCCGATAAGCTTACTCAGGTAAGTGATTTTAGTGACAAATCTACCGGGAGCAGATTTGAACGCCGCTTGCGGCGGCCTCGTAGAGGTGAGGTCCAGGGATGGACCGAATAACGAGCGCGGCCAACGCATCTACAAGTTGAAGTATGACGGGTATGAACATATTGCCACTTGCACCTTTCCCTATTCACGATACTTTCCCTATTCACGATAAATGATTCAATCATCATCTCACACCTTATTGTTCTCATCACTCATGATGATAAGCGTTGATATACCAAGAGGAATAATTTGAACGTAACGATAAAAGAGATTGCCCTCGAACCTGCTGATAATAAACGCCTGCTCAATCTGCGCGGAAACTTTGATATTAATATTAAACAGTTGGAGCGCCGTCTCAGAATCGAAATCAACCGTCGAGACAATAAATTCAAACTGGTCGGAAAAGGCCTGTGCATTGAGGCAGCGGCAGATATTCTGCAACGTCTTTATGTTGATACCGCGCCCATGCATGGTGTAGAAGGGATATTGATCCCGAGCAGATTCATCTGGCGATCAAAGAATCGTGCGTGCTGGAACAAAGCGCTGAGAGCGTCCGGATTTTGGCAAGGCGATCAATATCCGCACCAAATGCGGTATCATCAAGCCACGCACGCCGAATCAGGCGCAGTAGTATATCGCCAACATCCTCGACCATGATATCACCTTCAGCGTAGGCCCTGCGGGAACGGTTCAGCGTAGGCCCTGCGGGAACGAGAAAAACCTATCTGGCAGTCGCGGCAGCGGTGGATGCGCTCGAGCGTCAGGATATCCGCCGCATTTTGTTAACGCGCCCGGCCGTTGAAGCGGGTGAAAAACTCGGCTTTCTGCCCGGTGATTTGAGCCAAAAGGTCGATCCTTATCTGCGCCCGCTCTACGATGCGTTATTCGAAATGTTGGGGTTTGAGCGCGTGGAAAAACTGATTGAGCGCAACGTGATTGAAGTAGCGTCGTTGGGCTATATGCGCGGTCGCACCTGAACGACGCCTTCATCATCCTCGATGAGAGTCAGAACACCACGATCGAACAGATGAAGATGTTCCTGACCCGTATTGACTTCATCCAAGGCTGTCATCACCGGCGACATCACCCAGATTGACCTGCCACGCAATATCAAATCGGGGCTACGCCACGCCATCGACGTATTGGACGATGTGGAAGAGATCAGCTTTAACTTCTTTGACAGTGAGACAGTGAAGATGTGGTACGCCATCTTGGCCGCACGCATCGTCAACGCCTATGAAGCCTGGGAAGAAGCCGACCAGAAACGTCGTGCCGCGCAGGCAGAAGAGCGTAAACGCGAAGCACAAGCAGCCAGTGCACCCGCGGTATCAGGGGCAGGTGATAAGCAGGAATTACAATGAGTCAGGTTATTCTCGATTTACAAATCGCCAGCGACAATACAGCAGGGCTGCCGAGCGAACAGGATTTTCAGCGTTGGCTGGAGGCGGTACTGCCGCAGTTTCAGCCAGAAGCGGAAGTGACCATCCGTATCGTTGATGAAGCGGAAAGTCACGAACTGAATCACACCTATCGCGGCAAAGACAAACCGACCAACGTACTCTCCTTTCCGTTTGAAGCGCCGCCGGAAGTCGAGCTGTCGTTATTAGGCGATCTGATTATTTGCCGCCCGGTGGTGGAGCAGGAATCTATTGAACAGCAAATAACCGCAGATACCCACTGGGCACATATGGTGATACACGGTTGTCTGCATTTGCTGGGTTATGATCACGTCGAGGACGACGAAGCAGAAGAGATGGAAGCGTTGGAAACCGAGATTATGCAGCAAATGGGCTATGCTGACCCTTATCTGTCCGAGACAGAGTAAGCCAATCTGTCCGAGACAGAGTAAGCCCACGCGGCGGCAACTTGAAGTATGACGGGTATATTCTGTTATTATGAAAAATACAGTAGATTACCGCAGACCTTGATATTGCTTTTGATGGCTGATATTTCTTTTGATGGCGCCTTTTTCGTCATGATGCCGTCTTCGTCATCATAGCTTAACGGCGTTATGGTTAAACATAACGCCACGCGCGGTAATCACCGTGCACCTTATGTCAACCCGCCTGCGCGCCTGATGGTCTTACAGCGCATGCCCCTTTTGCGTGGTTGATGATGATTGACTAACCAGAGAGACAGTAAATAGAACGCCATGAGCGACGACCATTCTCAAAACAGCGATAGCCCCAGTCCCAAGAAAGGATTCTTCTCACTGATCCTTAACCAGCTTTTTCATGGTGAACCTAAGGATCGTAGTGACCTCCTCGCCTTTATCCGTAATTCCGAACAAAACGATCTGATCGATCTAGACATCCGCGATATGCTTGAGGGGGTAATGGATATCGGGGAGCAGCGCGTACGGGATATAATGGTACCCCGTTCGCAGATGATCACACTGAAGCACAACCAAAAGCTGGAAGAGTGTCTGGATGTGATTATCGAATCAGCACTCTCGCGTTTTCCGGTGATCAGTGAAGACAAGGACCACATTGAAGGCATCCTGATGGCCAAGGATCTGCTGCCGTTTATGCGTAGCGATGCCGAGCCGTTCAGCATGGAACAGGTGCTACGTCCTGCGGTCGTGGTACCGGAAAGCAAACGCGTGGACCGCATGCTGCACGAGTTCCGTTCGCTGCGTTATCACATGGCTATCGTCATCGATGAGTTTGGCGGTGTTTCTGGGCTGGTCACTATTGAAGATATTCTTGAGCTGATCGTTGGCGAAATTGAAGATGAGTACGACGAAGAAGAAGATCGCGATATCCGTCAACTGAACCGACACACCTATACCGTGCGCGCATTAGCACTGATTGAAGATTTCAACGAGGTGTTTGGCACCCAGTTCAGCGATGAAGAAGTGGACACCATCGGCGGGTTGGTGATGCAAGCCTTCGGCCATCTGCCTGCGCGCGGTGAAACCATCGATATCAACGGTTACCTGTTCAAGGTTGCCATGGCGGACAGCCGACGTATTATTCAGACTCATGTCAGAATCCCTGACGAGGCGCCTCAACCAACACTGGAACCTTAATTCCGACAATGTCTGTCATGTCTGTCATGTCTGTCATGTCTGTCATGTCTGTCATGTCTGTCATGTCTGTCATGTCTGTCATGTCTGTCATGTCTGTCATGTCTGTCATGTCTGTCATGTCTGTCATGTCTATAATGTCTATAATGTCTATAATGTCTATAATGTCTATTATGTCTATTATGTCTGTTTTACGACGCCAGCCGGTGCGCATCCTGCTGGCGCTGTTCTGCGGTGCCTGGGGCACCCTGGCGTTTTCACCGTTTGATTTCTGGCCTGCTGCGCTGGTTTCGCTGTGCGGATTGCAAGCCCTGACGCTGAGCAGAACCTGGCGGCAATCCGCCGCCATTGGTTTTAGCTGGGGCTCTGGCCTGTTTGGCAGCGGAGTAAACTGGGTGTACGTCAGTATCGCCGAGTTCGGCGGTCTGCCGGAAGCCATTAACGTGTTTCTGGTGGTGGTGCTGGCTCTCTATCTGTCGCTTTACCCCGCGCTCTTCTCAGGGCTGTTAACGCGCATTTGGCCGCGAACAACGCTGGTGCGTCTGATCGTGGTCGCGCCGGTCCTGTGGCAGTTCACTGAATGGTTGCGCGGTTGGGTACTCACCGGCTTTCCCTGGCTGCAATTTGGCTATAGCCAGATCGATGGGCCGTTGCAAGGGCTAGCGCCGCTGCTTGGGGTTGATGGTATCAACCTCTTGTTGGTCATCATTGCCGGCCTGCTGGTGTTCAGTATCACACGACGCAAAACTATCCCTCTTTACTGCGCCATTGCGCTGCTGCTGCTTCCCTGGCCGTTGAAGTTTATCCATTGGTTCACGCCTCAACCAGAGCGCGCAGTCAACGTCGCGCTGGTGCAAGGCAATATTGCCCAGGCCCAAAAATGGGATCCCAACGCGCTGCAACAGATTCTGAATATATACCGGGACGCCATGCTGCCTTATCTGGATAAAGCGCCGATCGTTATCTTGCCAGAATCAGCCATCCCGGATGTAGAAACACGTCAGCAAGACTATTTGCAGTACATCAACGGCCTGCTGCGTGCGCACAACAGCAGTTTGGTCACGGGGGTTGTGGATGCACGCCGTCGCACAAATGAGCAGGTTGACTTCTACAACAGTATTATCGTGCTGGGTGGCAGAGAACCGTACCGTTATCCCAGCACCAATCGCTACAACAAGAATCATCTGGTGCCGTTTGGTGAATTCGTTCCGCTGGAAACGCTGCTTCGTCCGTTAGCGCCGTTCTTCGATCTGCCGATGTCTTCGTTCAGCCGTGGTCCTTACCAACAGCCTCAGCTACAGGTTAACGGTATACGGATGACGGCCACGGTCTGTCATGAAATTATTCTCGGGCAGCAAGTACGCGATAACTTCCGGCCTGATACCGATATGCTTCTGACTATTTCCAACGATGCCTGGTTTGGTCGTTCTATCGGTCCATGGCAACATTTCCAGATGGCCCGCATGCGTGCTCTTGAGTTAGGGCGTCCGCTGCTACGTGCGACCAACAATGGCGTGACTGCCGTTATCGGCACGCAGGGTGAAATTAGTGCCGAACTGCCGCAGTTTACACGCAAGGTACTGCTCACCAAAGTGACGCCAACCACCGGCATCACCCCTTACGCACGGTTTGGTGCCTGGCCAATGTGGATCATTCTCGCCGTGCTTGCCGGTGTAGCCTGCGTCGCGCGTCTGCGTCGTTAATGCAATAACGCGGCAGGCGTAACCTGCCGGTTTCCCGTCAATACCCACCATACCTTCGTGTAATACCGCCATCTCCTATTTGCATAATTGGCAAATCATTTGCTTATTATTCATTTAATAACAGAGTGTAACGGGATGATTCCGTTGTTTGCTCTCTGAAAACCAGCGAAAAAGCACCCTAATGGGGCAATCAGCGCACCAAAATAGTGCTAAACGATTTTGGTTCAGTGATTTAGTGCAGTTGAGTTCTCAAAAGACAAACAAATTTATTTCATTTTGTTCACAATTGGCTATTTTTAAAGATAAAGACAAGTACTCGCTCTTTTATGGTGCATAACCCCTCGCACCCGAGAGAGCGCTCTATCAGCATGATTGAATTCGCAACCGCCTTAGCGTCATAGCTACTGCCGTCATCACAACAGCAAAGGAGTTACAATATGCAAATGCGTAAACTGGCACTGTCACTGCTTCTGATTGGTACAGCCGCAAGCAGCCTGGCTCATGCAGAAGAATTAACGGGGACGCTGAAAAAGATTAATGGCGTCATTGTTGTTGGCCACCATGAGTCTTCCGTGCCATTTTCCTACTACGACAACCAACAGAAAGTGGTTGGTTACTCTCAGGATTACTCGAACAAAATTGTCGATGCGGTCAAAGCGAAAAATTGGCGTTACCGATCTTCAGGTCAAACTGATCCCGATCACGTCCCAGAACCGTATCCCGTTGCTGCAAAATGGCACCTTTGATTTTGAATGTGGTTTCAACCACCAACAATTTTGATTTTGAATGTGGTTCAACCACCAACAACCTGGAACGTCAGCAACAGGCCGCCTTCTCTAAGGCGATCCTTATCGTTGGTACGCGTCTGCTGACTAAAAAAGACTCTGGCATTAAAGAATTCCCGGATCTGGCGGGTAAAATCGTGATCGTTACCTCTGGCACCACCTCTAAAAACTGCTTAACTAGTTGAACTAAGAGAAAAAACTTAATATGCGCATCATCAGCACAAAAGACCATGGCGATGCCTTCCGTACCATGGAAACAGGCCGCGCAGTTGCCTTTATGATGGATGATGCGTTGCTGGCCGGTGAACGTGCCAAAGCCAAACAGCAGAGCCACTGGGTGATCGTCGGCACCCCACAATCCGAAGAAGCCTATAGCTGTATGCTGCGTAAAGACGATCCGCAGTTCAAAAAACTGGTTGATGAGACTATTGCGACGTTGCAAGCCTCAGGTGAAGCGGAAAAATCCTTTGATCGCTGGTTCAAACAGCCGATTCCGCCTAAAGATCTCAACATGAACTTCGATTTATCAGCAGAGATGAAGGCGCTGTTCAAATCGCCTAACGATAAAGCATTAAACTAACAACAAGTGAAAACAAGGGCAGACAGCTTGCTCTCGATTGTTGACTCGTGGCTGGACAGACAGGCGTCAGACGGTCGTTCCCCATCTGGCGTACCGGCCCAAGCGGTGGATATCGCAGGTGTTGATTATCCGCACTGTTCTTTCCCACCAATGGGTTATCGCCACTCATCAATCTTCATGGTAACTCTGCTACCCTTTTTTTTACCGGAGTTTGCTATGTCTATAGATTGGAACTGGGGTATTTTTTTACAAGCCGCCCCGTTCGGTAATACCACTTATCTTGGGTGGATTTGGTCTAGGTCACAGGTCACTGTGGCGCTGTCAGTCTGCGCCTGGATCATTGCATTCGTTGTCGGCTCGATTTTCGGCATCTTGCGCACCGTACCCAACCGTTTTCTGTCAGGTCTCGGTACCTGCTATGTGGAAATGTTCCGTAACGTTCCGCTTATCGTTCAATTTTTCGCCTGGTATCTGGTGGTTCCCGAATTACTGCGCAAAGCATCGGCATGTGGTTTAAAGCGGACTGGATTCCAACATTCAGTTTTTCGTCTCCTCCATGGTCTGTTTGGGCCTGTTTACCGCCGCTCACGTATGCGAGCAGGTGCGCGCAGGTATCCAATCTCTGCCGCGCAGCCAGAAAGCCGCGGCGCTCGCGATGGGGCTAACGTTGCCACAAACCTACCGCTACGTTCTGCTGCCCAACGCCTATCGCATTATCGTACCGCCCCTGACGTCTGAAATGCTTAACCTGGTGAAGAACTCGGCCATTGCCTCGACCATCGGTCTGGTGGACATGGCTGCACAGGCAAACAAACTGCTGGATTACTCTGCGCACGCCTATGAGTTCTTTACCGCCATCCCGCTGGTGTATGTCGCGATTAACGCCATTATTATGCTGATCGCGAATAACGCCATTATTATGCTAATCATGCAAGTGGTTGAGAAAAAGACCCGTTTTCCCGGCAATATGGGGAGTAAATAATTTACGAATTTGACTGGAGCTCCATTGCGCCAAGCATGCCCTACCTGCTGCAAGGGCTAGTGGTCATGCTGAAAGTCACGGTGACTGCCGTGATATTTAGCATCCTGTGGGGAACCGTATTGGCGGTAATGAGGTTATCGTCTTTAGCCCCGATCCGCTGGTTTGCCAAAGGCTACGTTAACATCTTCCGCTCCATCTCATTGGTGATGGTGCTGTTGTGGTTCTACCTCGTGGTTCCTAGCTTATTACAAAATGTACTTGGGCTATCACCAAAAACGGATATTCGTCTGATCTCCGCTATGGTAGCCTTTTCGCTGTTTGAAGCCACCTATTACTCTGAAATTATCTGTGCGGGCATACTTAGTACTCTGAAATTATCTGTGCGGGCATACTTAGCATTTCACGCGGACAGTCTTCCCCAGCGTTGGCACTCGGCATGATACAGTGGCAATCCATGAAGCTGATGATCCTGCCGCAGGCGTTTTGCGCCATGGTGCCGTTACTCCTGACGAAAGGGATCGTCCTGTTCCAGGACACCTCCCTGGTGTACGTACTGAGTCTGGCGGACGTCTTCCGCACCGCGTCAACCATTGGCCAGCGCGCCGGAACCCAGGTGGAAATGGTGCTGTTTGCCGGATTGGTTTATTTCGTTATCAGCATTAGCGCATCAATGCTGGTCAGTTACCTGAAAGAAAGAAGGACTGTTCGATGATTACTCTAAAAAACGTTTCCAAATGGTATGGTCACTTTCAGGTGCTCTCCGATTGTTCGACAGAAGTGAAGAAAGGTGAAGTGGTGGTCGTTTGTGGGCCATCAGGCTCCGGGAAATCCACGTTAATCAAAACGGTTAATGGCCTTGAACCCGTGCAACAAGGTCAGATTGACGTTAACGGCATCTCAGTTAACGACAAGAAAACCAATCTGGCGCAATTACGTTCCAAAGTGGGCATGGTGTTTCAACATTTTGAACTGTTTCCCCATCTCTCCATAATTGAGAACCTGACGCTGGCGCAGATGAAAGTGCTCAAGCGTGATAAAGAGGCCACGCGTGAAAAGGCCACCAAGCTGCTCAATCGCGTGGGCTTGTCCTCGCACGCTAACAAATTTCCCAGCCAGCTCTCCGGCGGTCAGCAACAGCGTGTCGCCATTGCGCGCGCACTCTGCATGGACCCGGTTGCCATGCTGTTTGACGAACCGACTTCTGCGCTCGATCCGGAAATGATCAACGAAGTGCTGGATGTTATGGTTGAACTGGCGCAAGAAGGCATGACGATGATAGTCGTTACCCACGAAATGGGCTTTGCGCGCAAAGTGGCACACCGCGTTATCTTCATGGATGAAGGTAATATTGTGGAAGACACGCCTAAAGACGAGTTCTTCAACAATCCAAAATCCGAGCGCGCTAAAGACTTTTTGGCGAAGATCCTGCACTAAGCCATTATCCAGTATCGTAGCCGCCTGACGATGCAACGCGCGTTCCCGCGCAAGCGGGAACGCCTCTCTATCATCCTAAACATCCTAAACATCCTAAACATCCTAAACATCCTAAACATCCTAAACATCCTAAACATCCTAAACATCCTAAACATCCTCGATCCTAAACATCCTAAACTACCTCGTTAGGGCTGAAAAGGCTGGAGCTGAAACTGATCGTGCTCACACTTCTAACAACGAGGCAGCACTTCCGGCGTATAGAATGCCAAATGGTGGTGGCAGTTTTCACACACCAAATTACCCAACCCGACGACTTCGCCACTGTGGTAAACGCAGTGATGGCTGACATCTTTAAACAGTGCCTGCCATTCCAACTGAGTTTTATCCGTGATATCCACCAGCTCTTGCCACATACTTATCCTTGATGACACGCAGAAAGACGCTATCGGATAAATCCTCGTCCTGGCTATCCGTATAACGCTGAGCAAATTCGGTCAAATCGCGCTCTACGGACTGAATAATATCTTCGCGGACTGAATAATATCTTCGCGTTCGCGGTGGGTGGGATCTTCGCTGTCGTGCAAGCTCTCCCGGGCGTGTTGGAGCATCTGGGTCAGATCGCGTTCACCAGCGCTTAAACGCGTCATGATCGAAGACATCAGCGCACGATAATGCCTGGCTTTCTTGTTCGATAATGCCTGGCTTTCTTGTTCAAGGTGCCTCCTGAATATGAGGATTGGTTAACACTGGCGGGGCGATGATGATAGCTGTTTAGCTATCCATCTCTATTTTAGACGGTTTTAACCACTATTCGTGCTCATTGCCTCTCTTTACCCCACTTTTTGCCAACTTTGTCGCTTGCGCGCATAAATCAGCGATTAACGATAGAGACGGTTGTTTCCAACGTTGCTTATCAGCTATGATGTGCAGATCATTATGATGATCTGGGACACGCTACGGGTGTAGCGCTTCTTTGAACAGCAGCAACCGGCCTTTTTGAGTTAAGCTTACAAGGCACCGCATACTAAATAGGATCCCCTGGCAGCCATGCAAGAGCAATACCGCCCAGAAGAGATAGAAACTCGCGTCCAGCTTCACTGGCAAGAAAACAAAACGTTTAAAGTGACCGAAGAGCCCGTCAAGGAAAAGTACTACTGCCTTTCCATGCTCCCCTACCCTTCTGGCCGCCTACACATGGGGCACGTACGTAATTACACCATCGGTGACGTTATTTCCCGCTACCAACGCATGTTGGGGAAAAACGTCCTGCAACCGATCGGGTGGGACGCTTTCGGCCTGCCAGCAGAAGGTGCAGCGGTAAAAAACAACACCGCACCGGCCCCCTGGACCTATGCCAACATCGATTACATGAAAAACCAGTTGAAGCTGCTGGGCTTTGGCTACGACTGGGATCGTGAAGTCGCCACCTGCAAACCCGATTATTATCGCTGGGAACAATGGTTCTTCACCAAGCTGTATGAAAAAGGTCTGGTCTACAAAAAAACCTCGGCGGTTAACTGGTGCCCGAACGATCAGACGGTGCTGGCCAACGAACAGGTTATTGATGGCTGCTGCTGGCGCTGTGACAGTAAAGTGGAGCGTAAAGAGATCCCGCAGTGGTTTATCAAAATCACCGATTACGCCGATCAGCTGCTGAACGATCTGGACACGCTGGAAAGCTGGCCGGAGCAGGTTAAAACCATGCAACGCAACTGGATTGGCCGTTCGGAAGGGGTGGAAATCACCTTTGACGTGGCAGACAGCGCCGACAAGCTGACCGTCTACACCACGCGTCCGGATACCTTTATCGGTGCCACCTATGTCGCGGTAGTTGCCGCCCATCCGCTGGCGCTGCGCGCTGCTGCCACTAACCCGGCGCTAACCGCGTTTATCGATGAATGCCGTAACACCAAGGTTGCCGAAGCAGATATGGCTACCATGGAGAAGAAGGGCATGGCGACAGGCATGTTCGTGGTACATCCACTGACCGGCGAAAAATTGCCAGTGTGGGCGGCCAACTTCGTGCTAATGGATTACGGCACCGGTGCGGTAATGGCCGTTCCAGGCCATGACCAGCGCGACTGGGAATTCGCCACCAAATACCAATTGTCGATCAAACCCGTTATCCTGAACCTGGACGGCAGCGAACCAGATATCTCTGCGCAAGCCATGACCGAGAAAGGCGCCCTGTTCAACTCAGGCGAATTCAGCGGTCTGGATCACGAGGCGGGCTTTAACGCCATTACTGACAAGCTGGTCGCACTCGGCATTGGCGCACGCAAAGTCAACTATCGCCTGCGCGATTGGGGTGTTTCCCGTCAGCGTTACTGGGGTGCCCCGATCCCTATGGTGACGTTGGAGGATGGTACCGTTATCCCGGCACCAGAAGATCAACTGCCGGTGGTTCTGCCGGAAGACGTGGTCATGGATGGCATTACCAGTCCCATCAAGGCCGATCTCAACTGGGCGAAAACCACCGTCAACGGTCAGCCTGCGCTGCGTGAAACTGATACCTTCGATACCTTTATAGAATCTTCCTGGTACTACGCGCGCTACACCTGCCCGCAATACGATCAGGGTATGCTCGATCCGGTTGCGGCCAACTACTGGCTGCCGCTCGATCAATACGTGGGCGGTATCGAACACGCCATCATGCACCTGATGTATTTCCGCTTCTTTCACAAGCTGATGCGTGATACTGGCCTGATCACCTCCGATGAACCCGCCAATCGCCTGTTGTGTCAGGGTATGGTGTTGGCTGATGCCTTCTACTACACCGGCAACAACGGCAAACGTATCTGGGTATCACCGTCTGACGTCACCGTGGAACGCGATGACAAAGGACGCATCCTGAAAGCCTTCGATGCAGAAGGCCGCGAACTGGTGTACGCGGGGATGATCAAAATGTCGAAATCGAAGAACAACGGTATCGACCCGCAGGTGATGGTAGAGAAATACGGTGCCGACACCGTACGTCTGTTTATGATGTTCTCCTCTCCGGCAGAAATGACGCTGGAATGGCAGGAATCTGGGGTTAAAGGGGCTAACCGCTTCCTCAAGCGTGTGTGGAAACAAGTTTACGACCACACAGAAAAAGGCGCTACCGGTGCACTGGATGTGACCGCGCTGACCGAAGATCAGAAAGCACTGCGTCGCGACCTGCACAAAACCATTGCTAAAGTCACCGATGATATTGGTCGTCGTCAGACGTTCAACACCGCTATCGCCGCTGTGATGGAACTGATGAACAGGCTGGCAAAAGCGCCGCAAGAGAGCGAGCAGGATCGCGCACTGATTCAGGAAGCACTGCTGGCCGTAGTGCGTATGCTGTACCCATTCACACCACACGCCTGCTTCACACAGTGGCAGGCGCTGGGTGGCAATGGCGATATCGACACAGCCCCGTGGCCTGTTGCCGATGAAGATGCCATGGTGGAAGACTCCAAACTGGTTGTGGTGCAAGTGAACGGCAAGGTGCGTGGCAGAATTACGGTTGCTGCCGATGCCACGCAGGAGCAGGTTCAGGCGCGTGCTGCACAGGAACATCTGGTAGCAAAATACCTGGAAGGCATTACGGTACGTAAAGTCATTTACGTTCCGGGCAAACTGCTTAACCTGGTTGTAGGTTAAGCCAAGGAGGCACTGTGCGACATCGTTTATTCACTTTGTTGCTGGTGTTGGCGGTGCTGGTCACCGCCGGCTGCGATTTGCATCTGCGTGGCACCACACAACTGCCCAGCGAATTGAAGGTATTAACGCTGACCAGTAATGATCCTTTTGGTCCGTTAACCAGAGCCATTCGCGATCAGCTACGTGCCAGTGATGTAAGAATTGAGGAAGACGCCTCGCGTCAGGATATCGCATCCCTGCGTATTCTCAGCTCCACGGAAGCCAGAGACACGGTCTCTATTTTCCAGGATGGGACCACCTCAGAGTACAAGTTGGTGCTGACCGTTCAGGCGCAGGTGCTGCTGCCGGGTGAAGATATTTATCCACTCTCGGTCACGGTGTTCCGCACCTTCTTTGATAACCCGCTCGCCGCGTTGGCAAAAGACGCCGAGCAGGAAATCATACGTAAGGAGATGCGCCGTCAGGCTGCCGAGCAGTTAGTGCGTAAACTAGTGACCATCAATGGCAGTGATAAGGTGAAAAACCGCCAGCAACGAGCCACCGCCATCAGCGTTAACAACGGACATTCATGATCCGTATCTATCCGGAACAGCTTGCCGCGCAGCTCAATGAAGGGCTGCGCGCTTGCTATCTGCTGTTTGGCAACGACCCACTGTTGTTGCAGGAAAGCCTGGATATGCTGCGCCATCGCGCGCGTGAGCAAGGTTTCACCGAGCATTTAAGTTTCACACTCGATCAAGGCACTGATTGGGATGCTATTTTCAGCGTATGCCAGGCACTCAGCCTGTTCGCTTCACGGCAAAGTCTGCTGCTGCAACTGCCGGAAAACGGCCCCAACGCCGCCATGGAAGAAAATCTGGTCAAACTGGCTGGACTGCTGCATCAGGACGTATTGCCTATTCTATGCGGCAGCAAACTCACCAAAGCGCAACAAAACAGCACCTGGTATAAAGCCATGTCGCAGCATGGCGTGATCATCAACTGTTTAACACCGGAACAGGCGCAATTACCGCGCTGGGTGGCACAACGCACCAAGCAACGCAAACTGCAACTGGACGATGCCGCCACGCAACTGCTGTGTTACTGCTATGAAGGCAATCTTCTGGCGTTGATGCAGGCGCTGGAACGTTTGTCACTGCTCTATCCTGACGGCAAGCTCACGCTGCCACGCGTTGAGCAGGCGGTAAACGATGCTGCGCACTTCACGCCCTTTCACTGGCTGGATGCCGTGCTGGCAGGCAAAAGCAAACGCGCCTGGCATGTGTTGCAACAGCTACAAACAGAAGACAGCGAACCCGTGATCCTGCTGCTCAGGCTGCAACGTGAGCTGACGCTGTTGGTGACTTTGCAGCGCAACATGGCGATAACACCGTTACGTACCCTGTACGATCAGCATAAGGTGTGGCAAAACCGACGCACACTACTCACTCAGGCACTCCAACGGCTCAATGGACGTCAGTTGCAGCAGGCCATGCATCTGCTAACGCGACTGGAATTGACGCTAAAACAGGATTATGGCCAATCCATCTGGCCAGAAATGCAAACGCTGACGCTGTTATTGTGCGGCAAGGCGCTTGCGCCCGGTATGGTCAACGCCAATGATTAGCGTTACTCCCCCTGAACTGATCGCCTACTTCGGCGGTACTTTTGATCCCATTCATTACGGGCATTTACGTCCAGTCACCGTATTAGCGAATAAAATAGGTGTAACGCGGATCACGCTGATGCCCAACAATAATGTACCGCCTCACCGCGAACAGCCTGAAGCTACCGCGCAACAGCGCAAGCGCATGGTAGAACTCGCCATCGCCGAGACGCCGTTATTCAGCGTGGATGACCGTGAATTGCAGCGCATCACGCCGTCTTACACCATTGATACCATGGAGATGATACGCGCAGAAATGGACGATAACATTCCGTTGGCCTTTATTATCGGCCAAGATTCACTGCTTACATTACACGCCTGGTACCGCGGGCAAGATCTGCTCAAGGTGTGTCATCTGTTGGTCTGCACACGTCCAGGTTACCACACCATGCTGGACACACCAGAACAGCAGGCGTGGCTGGAAGCACACAGTACTGAAAATGCCGCAGATCTCCATACGCAGCCGCACGGATTGATCTATTTGGCGCACACACCGCTGATCACCGTTTCTGCCACGAAGATTCGCCAGCTCCGTCAGAAGGGTGAACCCTGCAACGATTTGGTTCCCCCTGCCGTGCTGAATTTTATGGATGCTCACGACTTATACCGTTAACCCGCTTCCCACATACCACTCTCTCACCGGGCATGCTATACTCCACCGCTGGTTTTTCAGTCCGATAAAAAACGGTAAAGCGCGTTTCTATGCCACAAGTTTCTATGCCACAATATGGGCCGATAATACCCTGAAACATGCCACAATATGGGCCGATAATACCCTGAAACACCTGCGGTGCGTCACGCATGAACACGCAACCCTTCTTACCCCGCCGGAACACATTTCTCCGGTTGAACCACCAGGCAGGAGGAACCTTTGCAAAGCCAAGCACTCCAATATTTTGTTTTTGATAAAATAGATGATTTAAAAGGCCAGATTTAAAAGGCCAGGATATCGTTGCGCTGAACGTGCGTGGCAAATCCAGCATTGCCGACTGCATGATTATCTGCACCGGTACATACAGCCGCTACGTTTCGTCTATCGCTGACCATGTGGTGCAAGCCCTCATGCGCTGCCGGAATGATCCCACTGGGTGTTGAAGGTGAGCAGGGTGCTGACTGGGTGGTTATCGATCTCGGTGATGTGATGGTGCACGTGATGCAGGAAGAGAGCCGTCAACTGTACGAAAGAGAGCCGTCAACTGTACGAACTGGAAAAGCTGTGTAGCTAGCATGAGGCTGCAACTGGTCGCCGTTGGCACCAAAATGCCGGACTGGGTGCAGACAGATTTTTCGGATTATCTGCGACGTTTTCCCAAAGACATGCCCTTCGAGCTTACTGAGATCCCTTCTCGAGCGCGAAGGAGAACTGATGCTGGCGGCAGTGGGGAAAGGTAACCGTATTGTGACACTAGATATTCCCGGTACACCGTGGGAAACGCCGCAACTTGCCAGCCAATTGGAACGCTGGAAACAGGACGGGCGCGACGTCAGCCTGCTGATTGGCAGCCCAGAGGGGCTGGTCCCCGCTTGCAAAGCGGCGGCGGAGCAAAGCTGGTCGCTGTCACCGTAACGCTGCCGCACCCGTTGGTGCGTGTATTGGTGGCAGAGAGCCTGTATCTTGGTGGCAGAGAGCCTGTATCGGGCCTGGAGCATCACCACCAATCACCCTTACCAATAGAGAGTAAGACTGTACAATGAAACACACGAAATAGTTTCCGGATGAAAACAGAACATAAACCCTTTCGTGATTATTCGGCGGAATCCGCCCTTTTCGTACGTCGTGCTTTAGTGGCGTTCATCGGTATTTTGCTGCTTTCCGTCGTGCTGGCGACCAATCTTTACCATTTGCAAGTGGTGCGCGTTGATGACTACCGCACACGCTCAAACGCAAACCGCATTAAGCTGGTGCCCATCGCGCCCAGCCGCGGTATCATTTACGACCGCAACGGTATTCCACTGGCGCTCAATCGCACCATTTACCAGTTGGAACTGGTGCCGGACAAAGTTGATAACCTGCAAGATACGCTGGCTGCTCTGAAACCCACCGTCAATCTCACTGATGATGATCTGGAAAACTTCGAGAAAGAACGTAAACGCTCACACTGCTTCACCCCCATTCCGATCAAAACCGCCTTAAGCGACGTTGATGTCGCCCGTTTTGCGGTCAACCAGTACCGTTTTCCCGGCGTGGAAGTTAAAGGCTATCAACGCCGCTATTACCCGTATGGCTCTGCCCTCACCCACGTCCTCGGCTACGTATCAAAAATCAACGATAAAGACGTAGAGCGACTGAGTAAGGAAGAAAAAATTGCCGATTACGCCGCCACGCGCGACATCGGAAAACTGGGCATTGAGCGCTATTACGAAGATATTCTGCACGGTAAACCCGGTTATGAAGAGGTGGAAGTCAATAACCGTGGGCGCGTCATCCGTCAACTGCACGAGCAGCCGCCGCAGGCGGGTCAGGATATCTACCTCACCATTGATCTCAACCTGCAAATCTACGTTGAAAAACTGCTGGAAGGCAGTCGGGCAGCGGTGGTGATTATCGATCCACGCGATGGTAGCCTGCGCGCGCTGGTTTCCACCCCGAGCTACGATCCCAACCTGTTCGTTGATGGCATCTCAAGCAAAGACTATCGCGCACTGCTTAATGACCCTAACAAACCGTTCTTTAACCGCGCCACGCAGGGGCTGTATCCTCCGGCGTCGACGGTGAAACCCTATATTGCCGTGTCTGCGCTAAGCGCCAATGTAATAACCCCCTCCACCTCGCTGTTCGATCCCGGTTGGTGGCAATTACCGGGCTCAGAAAAACGGTTTCGCGACTGGAAAAAATGGGGCCATGGCCGATTGAACGTGACCAAATCGCTGGAAGAGTCTGCGGATACCTTCTTCTATCAGGTAGCTTATGACATGGGTATCGATCGCCTGGCAGAATGGATGAACAAGTTCGGCTATGGAGAATACACCGGTATAGATCTGGAGGAAGAGCGTTCCGGTAATATGCCCACGCGCGAATGGAAGCAAAAACGCTTCAAACGTCCTTGGTATCAAGGGGACACCATTCCGGTTGGCATTGGTCAAGGCTACTGGATTGCCACGCCGATTCAAATGGCGAAAGCACTGACGACGCTTATCAACGATGGCAACGTGAAAACACCACACCTGCTCTATAACGCTCGCAATAGCGGCGTCATCGTACCTTATCGTCAGCAAGAAGTGTCGCGACTTAGCGATGTTCGTGCCAGCTTTTGGGAAATTGCCAAAGACGGGATGTACGGGGTTGCTAACCGTCAGAACGGTACTACACATAAATTTTTTGCCAATGCGCCCTATAAGATCGCAGCAAAAACCGGTACTGCGCAGGTATTTGGCCTGAAAGAAAATGAGACCTACAATGCGCATAAAATCGCCGAACACCTACGTGACCACAAACTGTTGACTGCATTTGCCCCCTATAACAACCCCAAAATTGCCATCTCAATCGTTCTGGAGAATGGCGGTGCAAGCCCTGCTATCAGCGCCTTGGTACGCCAGATGCTCGACCACATTATGCTGGGCGGTAACAACACCGAATTGCCCAATGCGCCACCCAGCGCACCCGGTTCTGAAAGCGAGTAACCGCCGCCATGACTGAAAGCCAACAAAAAAGGTCGATTTGGACCAAAATGCATATCGACCTGCCCTTCTTACTCTGTATTCTAGCGCTGCTGGGGTATAGCTTATTCGTGATGTGGAGCTCCAGCGGCCAAGATATCGGCATGATGGAGCGTAAAGCGGCACAGATAGCCATTGGTCTTACCATGATGATCGCCATGGCGCAAATTCCGCCGCGCGTCTACGAAGGCTGGGCACCCTATCTCTATATTGTCTGTGTCATCCTGTTGATCATGGTGGATGTGTTCGGCCAGATTAGTAAAGGCGCACAGCGCTGGCTTGATCTTGGCTTTGTCCGTTTTCAACCGTCAGAAATTGCCAAAATTGCCGTGCCGTTGATGGTAGCGCGCTTTATCAACCGTGATATGTGCCCACCGTCGCTGAAAAACACCGGGATCGCCCTGGTATTAATCTTTTTGCCGACCCTGCTGGTGGCGGAGCAACCCGATCTGGGCACGTCGATTCTCGTCGCGGCATCCGGCCTGTTTGTGCTTTTTCTCGCGGGCATGAGCTGGCGACTTATCGCCGTGGCGCTGGTGTTGCTTACGGCGTTTATTCCCGTGCTCTGGTTCTTTCTGATGCACGATTACCAACGCGCCCGCGTGATGATGATGCTCGATCCGGAAAGCGATCCGCTGGGGGCGGGCTACCATATTATTCAATCCAAGATTGCTATCGGCTCAGGGGGGTTGTCAGGTAAAGGCTGGCTACAAGGCACCCAGTCACAGCTTGAATTCCTGCCAGAACGCCATACCGACTTTATTTTTGCCGTATTGGCAGAGGAGTTGGGGTTGATTGGTGTGCTGGTTCTGATCGCCATGTATCTGTTTGTCATCATGCGCGGTCTGGTAATTGCCGCCAATGCCCAAACCTCGTTTGGCCGGGTGATGGTCGGCGGCCTGATTCTCATTCTGTTTGTCTATGTTTTTGTTAACATCGGGATGGTGAGTGGTATATTGCCCGTGGTCGGGGTGCCGCTCCCGCTTATCAGTTACGGCGGCTCGGCGTTGGTGGTGTTGATGGCAGGGTTTGGCATTGTGATGTCAATCCACACGCACCGTAAGATGCTCTCGAAAAATCTATAACATGCGGAAGACATCAATCTCAAGATGTGATGAACTCCATCGTACCACAAATCGACGCCAAGTCGTACATCCTGATTAATTACAACTCTGGCAAAGTGTTGGCAGAAATGAATGCCGCTGCGCGCCGCGATCCCGCAAGTCTGACCAAACTAACGACCAATTATATCATCGGTCAGGCGCTGAAATCCGGCAAGATCACCCAGAATGACATCGTCACCGTCGGCAAAGATGCCTGGGCAACCGGCAACCCGACCTTTTAGTGCTCATCGCTGATGTTCCTGAAACCGGGCGATCGCGTACCGGTTTCACAACTCAGCCGCGGCATCATTCTTTAATCAGGTAATGATGCTAGCGTTGCGATAATCAGGTAATGATGCTAGCGTTGCGATGGCTGATTATGTGGCGGGTAGCCAGGATGCCTTTGTTAGCCTGATGAACAACTATGTGAAAGCATTGGGTTTGCAGAACACCAATTTCCAGACTGTGGACGGCCTGGATGCGCCGGGGCAACACAGCTCTGCGCGTGATATGGCGCTTATTGGTCAGGCGTTGATTCGCGATGTGCCAGACGAGTACGCCATTTATCAGACGAGTACGCCATTTATAAAGAGTACGCCATTTATAAAGAAAGAGAGTTCACCTTTAACAACATCAAACAGACCAACCGCAATGGCCTGTTATGGGACAGCAGCCTGGCCGTGGACGGCATCAAAACCGGCCACACCGGCATCAAAACCGGCCACACCAATGCGGCAGGTTACAATCTGGTTGTCTCAGCCACTGAAGGTCAAATGCGCTTGATCTCGGTAGTGATGGGCGGACGCACCTTCAAGGTCGTGAAACCGAGAGCAAAAAGCTGCTCACCTGGGGCTTTCGTTTCTTTGAAACCGTTGCACCGCTAAAAGACGGCAAAGAGTTTGCGTCCGAGCCCGTATGGTTCGGTGATAGCAACAGCGTTTACCTGAGCGTGGAAAAAGATGCCTACCTCGCTATTCTCCGCACGGTCGGATGAAAGATCTGAAAGCCAGCTACGTGCTCAATAACACGGAACTGCACGCACCGCTGAGCAGAACTAGGTGGTTGGCACCATCAACTTTCAACTTGATAGCAAAACCATTGAACAACGTCCGCTGGTCGTGACGAATGAAATCAAAAAGAAGGGGGCATCTTTGGCCGTCTGTTTGACTACATTCGCCTGATGTTCCATTGCTGGTTGGGCTAAGCTATTGGGTTATCCATTTTGGCCTCATTGTAGTGACACACTGAATTTGGCCACCTGAACAGAGGTGATATGCTTACCTCAGGACAACACAGGTGCCCCAATGAAAAAAAGAAATTTCAGTGCAGAGTTTAAACATGAATCCGCTCAGTTGGTTGTCGATCAGAACTACACCGTTGCTAAAGCAGCCAAAGCCATGGATATCGGCCTCTCAACCA
>JBPESR010000008.1:0-117872 GCA_051710525.1 Symbiopectobacterium sp.
AACAGTGGCAGTGGGTGCTGGCCGGGTTTGTGGTGTTTCGTGTTCTGGATATTTTCAAACCCTGGCCGATACGCTGGTTCGATCGCAACGTGCACGGCGGCATGGGTATCATGATTGACGATATTGTAGCTGGGGTTATTTCTGCTGGCATTATCTACTGGATTGGGCACCACTGGCCACTATTTTCTTAAACGGAATGCGCAGTAGCTGATCGGGGCGGCTGCCCCGGTCGAAACAACTATCATTGCAGCCATTCATCAATGCGACGTTCGATGCCCGCTGCATCCAACCCCAAGTCGTGGCGTACTTCTTCCTGAGTCCCTTGGGGAATAAAGCTGTCCGGCAACCCCAGATTTAACACCGGAGTACCAAGACGCTGCGCCATCACCACTTCATTCACGCCGCTGCCAGCACCGCCCATCAATGCATTCTCTTCCAGCGTTACCAGCAGATCGTGGTTTTTTGCCAGTTTAGCGATCAGTGCTTCATCCAGCGGTTTGACGAAGCGCATGTCGACCAATGTCGCATTGCGCTTTTCGGCAACCTGCTGTGCTTCTGGCAGCAGTGTGCCGAAATTGAGGATGGCGACTTTCTCGCCCGTGCGTCGTACCACCCCTTTACCGATCGGCAATTCCTGCAACGGCTCAAGCGTGGCACCGGTACCGGTACCGCGTGGGTAACGCACGGCGCAAGGGCCGTCTTGATAACGGTAGCCGGTAAACAACATCTGGCAACATTCGTTCTCATCGCTCGGGGCCATGATAATCAGATCGGGAATGCAACGCAGGAAGGACAAATCAAACGCTCCCTGATGCGTTTGGCCGTCCGCACCCACAATACCGCCGCGATCGATAGCGAACAGCACCGGAAGGTTCTGAATGGCGACGTCGTGAATCACCTGATCGTAGGCGCGCTGCAAAAAGGTGGAGTAGATCGCCACCACCGGTTTGTACCCGCCCAGCGCCAAGCCGGCGGCAAAGGTGACAGCGTGCTGCTCCGCAATGGCAACATCGAAATATTGCTGCGGATAGTCGCGTGAGAAGCGTACCATGCCAGAGCCTTCGCGCATGGCTGGCGTTACCGCCATCAGCTTGCTGTCTTTGGCGGCGATTTCACACAGCCAATCACCGAAAATGGCGGAGTAGCTGGGAAGGCTCACCTTGCTTTTGGGCAAGGTGCCGCTGGCCGGATCAAATTTGGGCACGGCATGCCAACTGATAGGATCTTGCTCTGCGGGCGCATAACCACGGCCTTTTTTGGTCATGATATGCAGCAGTTGCGGGCCCTTCAGGCTACGCATGTTTTTCAGAGTTTGCGCCATCCCGACCACATCATGACCGTCAACCGGGCCGATGTAGTTAAAGCCGAGTTCTTCAAACAGCGTTCCGGGTACCACCATACCTTTCAGGTGCTCTTCCGTGCGTTTGACCAGCTCTTTGATGGGCGGAATGCCAGACAGCACCTTCTTACCGCCTTCGCGCAGGGTGGAGTAGAGTTTGCCGGACAACAGTTGCGCCAGGTGATTGTTGAGCGCACCGACGTTCTCGGAAATGGACATCTCATTGTCGTTCAACACCACCAGCAGATCGGAACGGATGTCGCCCGCATGGTTCATGGCTTCAAATGCCATTCCCGCGGTCAGTGCGCCGTCGCCGATAACGCACACGGTACGGCGTCCTTTGCCTTCGCGTTCGGCGGCAAGCGCCATGCCAAGCCCAGCGCTGATCGACGTGGAGGAGTGACCGACGCTTAACACATCGTATTCACTCTCGCCGCGCCAGGGGAAAGGATGCAGGCCGCCTTTTTGTCGGATGGTGGCAATGCGATCGCGGCGACCGGTGATGATTTTGTGAGGATAGGCTTGATGGCCGACATCCCATACCAGATGGTCAAATGGCGTGTTGTAGGCATAGTGCAGCGCCACGGTGAGTTCAACGGTGCCTAGCCCTGACGCAAAGTGGCCGCTGGAGCGGCTAACGCTGTCCAGCAGATATTGACGAAGCTCATCGCACAGTTTAGGCAGGCTGTCACGCGGCAGCATGCGCAGTTCGTCAGGTGTTTCCACTAAAGCCAGTGTAGGGTACTTTGCAATATCAAAACTCATTTGCGACTCATTTTGAGGTGTAATCCCCCTTCTCTCTCAAGCAGCGAATGGAGTGCCCATCCGGGCGTTGCCACCGTGCGACACGCTTGAAATTCACTGGGTGATGTTGAAATTATTTATCTCGCTCGACGATATAATTCGCCAATGCCCGTAGTACTGTGGTATCGAACGGCGTTGAGCTGGCCGCTTGCAGTTCATCCAATGCTGCCAGTGATTCCTGATAGAGATCCCACGCCTTTGCCCGTGCACTGTCAAGCCCGAGCAAGCCGGGATAGGTGCTTTTTCCCAGTTGCTGATCGGCACCTTGTCGCTTGCCGGTGGTGGCACTGTCACCAACTACATCAAGGATGTCATCCTGAACCTGAAAGGCCAGGCCGATGGCATTGGCATAGCGATCGAGGTGTGGCAATGCTGCCCGACCTGTAGTACCAGCACTGAGCGCTCCGAGCCTGACTGCTGTGCGAATCAATGCGCCGGTTTTATGTCGATGAATTTGCTCCAGCGCGGTGAGATCGACTTGCTTACCCTCTGCCGCCAAATCCAGCGCTTGCCCACCGCACATGCCTGCTACGCCGCTGGCATACGCCAGTTCTGCAACCATTGAGAGGCGATCGCGGTCGCTGACTTCCGGCATGGAGTCGTCAGCCAGAATGGAAAAGGCTAACGTTTGAAGCGCATCCCCAGCCAGAACCGCAGTGGCTTCGCTAAATTTAATGTGACAAGTCGGTTGACCGCGGCGCAGGTCATCATCGTCCATGGCAGGCAAATCGTCATGAATCAGCGAATAGGCGTGGATAGATTCCACTGCGGCAGCCGGCGTATCCAGGCTGCTCAGCGGAATGCCGAAAAGTTGCCCGGTGGTATAAACCAAAAAAGGGCGAAGGCGTTTGCCTCCCAGCAGCGCACCGTAGGCCATGGCGTCAACCAGCGGACTGCCCTGAAACGGCAAGTCTGTGATAAAACGGTTCAATGCCTGATTAACGCGATCGGCATGGGCGCGTAATTGCTCAGCGAATTCCGTCATAGTGGTTTACTGTTCGTGGTTGTCGTGCCCTGAGCGAAAGGGGACAGCACGGCATCCGGTTCATCGCTTAGCAGGATTTGTACGCGTTGCTCTGTTTGTTGCAACTGCAACTGTCCCTGACGCGCTAACTGAATGCTATTTTCAAAAGCGCTCAGCGTGGCTTCCAGCGGAAAATCGCCCGACTCAAAGCGGGTGACAATATTTTCCAACTGTTGCAGCGCATCTTCAAAATTCAGCGCTGAGTCAGTGGTGTTCAGCGTTTCGCTGTTTGCCTCCGAGTGAGGCGACGTTTTTTTTGCAGGCATGACCTATTTTACATCCTGATCGCTAAGTGATGCTGTTCTTTTAGTGTCGTTAATCGTTACTGTTCGCTACTGGCCCATCGCACAGATAAGCACATCCTTACTGTGCGCAGCGTGCAAGAAGATGATATACTCCGCGCCTGGATGTTATTGGTAAAATCATCCCATGGAACGAGTTTACCGGTAACGTGAATGTAGCACTCGGGTTAATACATACGCCTATTTCATACGCCTATTTGACCAAGTAACGACAGCCATCATGAAGTTAAGTAACGACAGCCATCGTGGAGTTTATCATTAAATTGTTCCTGGAAATCACCATCAAGAGTCAATCTGTGCGGTTGCGCTTTATTAAGATACTTACTGGTAATATTCGTAACGTGCTTAAGCAGTATGACGACCAACTGGCCATCGTCCGTCATTGGGATCATATCGAAGTCCGCGTCAAAGAGGAAAGTCAACGCGAAGAGATTCGCGATGCGTTAACCCGTATTCCCGGCATTCATCATATTCTGGACGTTGAAGACCATGCTTACACCGACGTGCACGACATTTTTGAACAAACGTTGGTGCTGTATCGTCTTCTGGACGTTGAAGACCATGCTTACACCGACGTGCACGACATTTTTGAACAAACGTTGGTGCTGTATCGTCCGCAGTTGGAAGGGAAAAGCTTCTGTGTACGCGTGAAACGGCGCGGCAAGCACGACTTCTCATCTCATCGCAGGATGAGGAACGTTATGTGGGCGGTGGACTTAATCAGCACATCGACAGTGCGCATGTTAACCTTACCACTCCGCAGGTCACGGTTCATCTGGAGATTGAGCAGGATCGTTTGCTGCTGATTAAAGGGCGTTATGAAGCGTTATGTATGAAGGTATAGGGGGTTTCCCTATCGGTACGCAAGAAGATGTACTGTCACTGATTTCCGGCGGGTTCGATTCTGGCGTGTCCAGCTATTGCAGTGGCTGTCGCGTGCACTACTGCTTTTTCAATCTGGGCGGCGCAGCGCATGAAATTGGTGTTAAACAGGTCGCACACTATTTGTGGAAACGCTTTGGCAGTTCGCATCGTGTGCGCTTTGTTGCTATCGATTTTGAATCCGTGGTGGGCGAGATCCTGGAAAAAGTGGATGACGGCCAGATGGGCGTGGTGCTTAAATGTATGACGGTCCGTGCCGCATCGCGCATTGCGGAGCGTTATGGCGTTCAGGTGTTGGTAACCAGGGAAGCGTTAGGGCAGGTTTCCAGCCAAACGTTGACCAACCTGCGTCTCATCGATAATGCCTCGGATACGCTGATTCTGCGCCCTCTGATTTCAAACGATAACGATAAAGAGCACATCATCAAGCGGGGGCGCCATTTAGGCACGGAAGATTTTGCCAAGACCATACCTGAGTATTGCGTGGTGATTTCCAAAAGCCCAACAGTAAAAGCGGTCAAATCTAAAGAAGAGGAAGAAGACAAATTCGATTTTGAAATTCTGAACCGGGTGGTTTTTGAAGCGCGCAATATAGATATCCGCGATATCGCCACCCAGACTTCGCAAGAGATCACAGAAGTTGAAACCGTGGCATCGCTTTCTGCTGACGATATTCTGCTGGATATTCGCTCGGTGGATGAGCAAGACGATCGTCCGCTTGCGATCACCGGTGTTGAAATCAAATCGCTGCCGTTCTACAAGCTCAGCACGCAGTTTGGCGATCTTGATCAGGGTAAGACTTATCTGCTTTACTGTGAACGCGGTGTGATGAGTCGTTTGCAGGCGCTGTATCTGCGTGAGCAGGGGTTCACTAACGTGAAGGCCTATCAGCCTTAATCTCTGTGCATCATCCTCCGCATGTGTTAAAGATGAATGACTCATTGGCTTTCTTACAACCGTTTTGCTGCATCGCGATAGGTGGCAGAACGCTTCCGTTTTCTGATTGCGACCACAGACACAGTGACAACATCGTCCTTGACCTGATAAATCATTTTGTAGCCTGAACTGCGTAGTTTTATTTTATAACAGTTGGGCAGTTCTCTTAATCTGTTTGATGCTACGTGTGGATTCTGAAGAATCTCAGCCAGTTTTTTTTTGAATTATTCTCTGACAGTTGAACCTAACTTTCGCCATTCTCTGAGTGCATTAGCATCAAAATCCAAAGAGTAAGTCATTAAAAAATTCTCTTTTATTATTCTCTTTTATTAAATGACGTTATCTATCAATCTATCTCCTGCTTATAAGTCTTCAAGCGTCAGTCTTACTGACTGAGGGTTTTTCAGCCGTTGACGAGCAGCTTCAATCAATGCAGCGATCTTCATCGCTTAGCAGCACCTGGCTGAAGGGCAGTCGCTCATTGGTGGCAACGTATTCCAGCGTTTGACGCAGTAGCTCAGATGGAGTCATCCCCAGTTTTTCCAAGACACTAAAGGACCGTGCTTTAAGCTCGTCATCGATACGAATATTCAAGTGTTCCATGATGTCTCCTTTTAGCATGATAGCATGCCATTACAAGTGTAATTGCTTTTATGATGGTATCGTGGCAATCTCTCTTCAGGTCATCAACCCTAATAACCTGAAGGGGCATAGGCATCATTCCCGATAATCATAGATAATCATAGATAATCATAGATAATCATAAATGCCCGGTGGCAGCACCAACTGCGCTGCCACCTCTGTCGTTTTGGCACGCCAGGACAGTAAGTCAATCATCTTCAAGGCGAAATCCATGCTAGTGCCGGGGCCCTGGCTGGTCAGCCGATTAACGCGCGGATCGAATCCCATACGCTTATCCATCCATTTTTCTGGCGCGATTTTCTCTTTTAACGTGAGGTATCCAGTCATGTTGCAGACCGGAAACAGCTGGTGGTATTCCAGTATCAGTGCAGGAACGGCACAGATAGCGGCCACGATTTTCCCTTCCTGATGCTTTTGGCGAATACATTCCACCAGTAACGGGCTGTCGCAGAAAGCATTCTGCCCCTTTGACACCGCCTGGTAACACGATGGTGTCAAACGGGTTATCTGCAACAGAAACCAGCGGTATATCCGCCACCAATCTTGCGCCACACGAACAGGTTACTGTTGTTGCGCCGTAGCTGGCGACGCTGGCTACCGTGACAGCAATACCGGCGCGTACCAGCAGATCGAACGTGGTGACAGCCTCGGTTTCTTCGCTACCAGGAGCCATACAGAGGAGTACCGATGCGGTCATATTTGCTTTCCTTTAGCTAATCATTTTAAATAAACGGCTATTTTCTGGTAATGTTAAGCTGTGGGCACGGATATCTTGCAGCATGGAAGACGTATTTTCGGCGGTATTCTGAATCAATTGCTCCACGTACAGTTTCACCTGCTCCAGCGAATCGGGGTGGCCTTCACGCTCCATGACGCGCACGATCTCCTGACACAACAGATCTATTGCTCGTGATAGGCTCTTAACGCCCCATTTTTACAGTTATAGAGCACGGTTAACGTTTACAGTTATAGAGCATGGTTAACGGATTGATTACACAGTTTGCTGCCAGCTTACGCCAGCACGTCACGGCAATATTATTGTACCAGGCGACATCAGGCAGCGCCTGATGCAGCAATGCAGCCAGCGCAGAGTGCGTATCGCTGTGATGAACCGCGCCACGGCTGTTGCCGCTGGTAATGGCACCAATGTGCGTGGTTCCTCCGGCAACGTGCACCACCAGCGTCGCATCGCATCGTGCGGCGTGACGCCTTATAACCTTATAAATAACTATAACAACGGTTGGGTCAATACCGGCAACTCTTCCCGGGTTGCCCATGCTATTGGGCAACAACAAAATGATACAGTCGTGGGCGATAGTCGGTAATAAGGCTGACGGCATCGGAAACCTGCCAGGCTTTAAGGGTTACCAACAGCAGTTCGCTCTGCATCAGTTGCTCTGGATAGTTTGTCGGCAGCATGAAATTGCATAGTTTTCCGTCCAGCATTTGTACGTTAACAGCAAAGTACGAAGCGGGGAAACGCATCCATCCATGAACGTCTTGGCCTTGCTGATGTAATGCGGCAAGCCAAAGCTGACACAGTGCGCCGCAACCCAGCACGGTAATTTTTATCTGAGGTTTCCTTTATCGATGCGCGTAGCAAGCAGTGTGACGGTGGTGACTATCTTTTTGGTTGATTCATTCTGCCTGACAACTACGTATTATGGCACGTGAGAAAGGGACTGCAATGGCACGTGAGAAAGGGACTGCAAGCTTCAAGGCGGGCGAATATTGTTTCTAGCGGGGAACAAGTATCATGCATGCCACATAACCCTATTCCTACGCATAAATCAGGGAGAATTGATTATGCCATCTTTCGATATTGTATCCGAAATCGATATGCAGGAAATCCGCAACGCGGTTGAGAATGCGTCACGCGAACTGACTAATCGCTGGGATTTTCGTAACGTACCGGCGAGCTTTGAGCTGAATGAGAAAAATAAACAGATCAAAGTGGCCAATGAGAAAAATAAACAGATCAAAGTGGCAAGCGAATCAGATTTTCATGTGCAGCAACTTATTGATATTCTGCGCGAAAAACTAGTGAAACGCGGTATCGAGGCAGGCGCGTTGGAGGTTCCAAAAAAGATGGAACGCAGCGGCAAGACGTACAGCGTTAACGCCAAACTGAAGCATGGTATTGAGCCTGAACAGGCGAAAAAAAATCGTCAAGCTGATCAAAGACAGTAAGTTGAAAGTGCAAACGCAGATTCAGGGTGAGCAACTGCGCGTAACCGGCAAAGCGCGTGACGATTTGCAAAGCGTCATGGCATTGATTCGCGGAGCCAATCTGGGACAACCCTTCCAGTTCACCAATTTCCGCGATTAATCGCAAAATTTCCGCGATTAATCGCAAAGAGCCAGCGATGCTAGCCCCAATATTTCCATTTTAGTACCCCCTCCGTCATCCCCGGCTTTCACTGGAGATGACAATAATGAAGTGGCTGAGGATATCCAGTGGATAGGATGATGTTGTCATCAGTCTGGGGCCAGCGATGCTGGCCCCAGGTCACTCACGCTTGCACGATCAGCGCTTCGAGCTGTTGACGGTTGGTCTTCTGACGATCGATTTTGACATAGGCGCTGCGCTCTTCCGGTACCACGATGGCTTCCGCTACGCCGGGATGTATGCGTATTTTTTGTGCTAGTGCGGAGTCGTCCAGTGCGTCATCGGGTAGTGCAATGCGCAATCTGCTGATAAGGCGGCTCCTTCATGCTGACGCCAATAATCAGCCATAACGCGCAGAGCAGCGCTCCTGCTGCAAACACCCAGGCTGCATCGTGGAATTGAAACAGTGCGCCGCCCATGTTGCCGCCGATAGCAACGCCGATAAATTGGGTGGTGGAGTAGACCCCCATTGCGGTGCCTTTGTAACCCGCCGGTGCCTCTTTACTGATAAGTGAGGGCAGCAGCGCCTCCATAATATTAAACGCCAGAAAAAACAGCTGAATACCTGCCACAATAGGCCAGAATTGGCTGCCTGCCATCCATAAAACCACCTCTGCGGCTAACAGCACGACGATACAGCCCACAAACACCCGCTTCATCTGCCGTTTCACTTCGGCATAAATGATAAATGGCAGCACGCAGACAAAGGAAATTAGTATAGTGTACAGATACACCTTACAGTGTGATTCTGCCGGTAAGCCTGCCTGTTCCAGCACGCGCGGCAGGGTGACAAAACTCGACATCAGCAGGATATGCAGGCACATAATGCCGATATTGAGTTTTACCAGACGGCTGTTACCGAGCACTTGGCGAATGCTGCCGCGCACGATGGCGGATTCCCGATTGAGGGCATGGCTAGCGGCATTGGGGATCAGCGTCAGGGTTATCACAATACCGAGCGATGCGAGCAGGGCCATACACCAGAACAAGGACTGTAATCCCCAGGCGTGCGCAACGATCGGTTCAAGCACCATGGCGATGGCAAAGGTCACTCCGAAACTCATGCCAATAAAAGCCATTGCTTTGGTGCGATTTTGTTCGCTAGTGAGATCGGACAGTAGTGCCATAACGGCGGCGGAGATCGCACCTGCTCCTTGTAACGCACGTCCGAGAATAATGCCCCAGATCGTGGTACTGAGGGCGGCAATGACGTTGCCGAGCACAAACATCAGCAGGCCGATAACGATGAGCGGTTTACGCCCGACGCGATCGGAAAGTAAACCAAAAGGCACATGAAACAGCGCTTGCATCAGACCATAGATGCCAATTGCGAGGCCAACCAGCGATTCGCTGGCCCCTTGTAGTGCCATGCCGTAGGTTGTTAGCACTGGCAACACCATAAACATGCCGAGCATCCGCAGGGAAAAAATCGCACCTAAACCCCAGGTTGCGCGCCGTTCGCGCGGGTCATGATATTGTCTGTGAGGGATGTATCGTTCATAAAAACCTCAAATTCGCGTTGGAGCTATTGTAGCGCCTTACTCATCGGGCCGTAAATGGCAACATTGTTACTTGATTTGGCGCACGGTCATAAAATGACACAGTAAATACAGCAAAGGTGGGTCGTGTATTCAATGAGTTGATAAGCATCAAACGTAATACTCGCGTTCGATGTAAGTGCTGATGAGCCTATCGTGCATTTCCGATGATTTTGAATCCCCCAACGTCTTACGATTGAGACGTTTCAATCGGTTGCGCAGCGTCAGATTTTCACGCTCAATACGCTGTGTATACAGTTTGCTAACAATGTGTTTTGCTTTTAGAAGTTTGTCGTTGTAAACCCTTAAGCCATCAGTGCACCAAAATGCCACTCTGAACCCTACGCAGCGTTTTCTTGCTTAGAGAGCCAAATGCATGAGCGATAATCCGCTTCAAACGCGGCTCCCATGCATACCATCGACAGCGCTGTCGTTTTTTTGTTGCCAACAAATGACCACATCTCATCCACTTCGCAAATCAGTTGAATTCTCAGGTTATCCAGTGGCAGCGTTATTACATTCCGCGGCGAGAGTTTTTTAAAGTACGCACGACGGCATTGATACTAATACTAATATGTAAGCCCGAGTAGTGTCACAAATACCCGCATTATTCATTGCCAAGTCAATGAGTTGGTCTGTCATTCCCGGTTGGCAGGCACGATAGGAATAATCGAGTTGGAAGGTGCGTTTACACGACTGACAACGGTAACGCTGATGGCCACTTTTACCATAATCGTGTTTTTTTACAGAGGCTGTCTATTCACAAAACGGGCATCTTACATCAACGTTAGCCACTGTATCTCCACATCCAAAACCGGAGAGTTTACACTGTAATCAACTCATTGAATACTTGATCCCTTTATCGGCTGTGTCGGTGAGCTGGTGATTATCATCGCGACCATTTGTGCACCCGTGATGATGTTGCTGCTGTGCTGCATAATGGGCGGGATTTTGCACCTGGGTGTCATCGCTGGTTAAGGTGGAAAACGTCTACGTATGGGGATTAGCGGGCTATACCGCATTAATTATCATCGTATCCCCCCAGGGTGCTTCGTTGCTGACGCCGCAGTTCGCCGTTGAGCGCTGTCGCAAGATTGTTTTAGGCATTGTTTGCACCATTGTGGCCGATCTGCTGTTTACCCCACGTTCCATCAAATATCATATCGACAGCAGCCTGGAATGGCTGCTGCTGGATCACTATCGCCTGCTGCAACTGTGTATTCGGGGTGCATCGCGTGAAGGGCTTGACATTGCCTGGCATGGCTGGTGCGTAAAAGCACCGCATTGGCTGGCATAGGCAATCCGCTACTGCTGGAATCGGCGCGCTGGCAAAATACCCATCGGCGCATCAAGGCGCTGCTGGCGCAATCATTTACTCTGATCACTCAGGAGTGTGAGACCTATATGATGCTACAGGATGCTACAGGATAAACCCGAGCCGTTCAGAACCAGTCTGGCATTGCTGATAGATGCGCCGGTAGTGTTGATGGCCGATGTGCGTAAACGGGTCAAGCAACTGCGCCACGCGATTGCAGCCTGTGAGCGCAGTACCGTGCCGCTGGCGCTGATTGGCTGCGTGGGGGCCGCAACGCGCTGCGCTATCTGTAATGGCAAAAGGGATTCAGACCAACGCCCGTTTGACGCAGGTTGAGGGAGAACTGCTGCGTGATGAAGTGATGGTGAAAGCGGCGTCCGCTGAGCGCCATCATGCGATGATCAACGGCTGGCGCCCCGGAGTAGCGACGGCGGTAGGGTGTTTATTTTGGCTTATCACCGGTTGGACCTCAGGCAGTGCCTGCATGGTGATGATTGCTGTAGTGACGGCGCTGGCAATGCGCCTGGCCAACCCAAAACGCATGGCGGTCGATTTCCTGGTCGGCACGGTCTATGCCTTGGCGTTGGGATCGTTGCTGTTCATGTTTGTGTTGCCCTCCACGCAACAAAGCATGCTGCTGTGCCTCAGCATGCTGCTGTGCCTCAGTCTGGGTATTATGGCCTTCATCATCGATATTGAGGTGCAAAAGCACCGTATGGGATCGCTGAAGGCGCTGGCCAGCACCATCAATATTCTGGTGTTGGATAACCCGATGACGTTTAATCTCAGCCACTTTCTGGACAGCGAGATTGGGTAGGTTATCGGCTGCTTGCTGGCGTGGCTGGTTATCTTGTTGATTCGAGATAATTCACGGGCTCGCACCGGGCAGGCACTACTTAACCGCTTTGTTTACAGTGCGGTATCAGCACTGACCACCAACCCAACCAAACGGCGTGAGAACCACTTACCTGCGCTCTATCAGCAGCTCTACCTGCTTGCTGACCCTGTTTTCCAACGACATTGCCAAATACCGTCTGGCGCAGTCGCTGATTATTCGGCACAGCGTATGCGGAATCTGCCGTTGCCGATGGACAGTGAACTGTCGACGTTTCATCGTCGTCTTTGTCAGGCGTCAGAGCAGGTCAGCGACGCGCGACGAGAAATTTCCCGGCGTCATGCCTTTAATCAGTTGCTGACCTTATTGGATGAGTATCAGATTGCGCTATGTCAGCGTCAAATAGCACAGGAGATCGGTGCATCGGTCGGCCGTATCACAGAGATATTGCACTGCTATCAGCATGCGTTAGTAGAGTAACGCCCAAGGCGACTCCACCACGGGGTTATTTACCACAGAGCGATTTATATCTGGGGACTAGGTCTGATCTTCGGCCAGTTCGCGCAGATACTGGAAAATTTGGCGGTAAGACTTGGGAGGCTTGTTAGCGGCTTTTTTTTTCTGCGCATTGCGCACCAGTGAGCGCAACTGCTGGCGGTCGGCGGTAGGATAAAGCCCGAGGACATCCGGGATGGCATCATCCCCTTCCTCAATCAGCTTGTCGCGCAGTTGTTCCAGTTTGTGAAACAGAGCGACCTGCTGGTTGTGGCGGTTCTTCAGCTTATCCAGTGCGATTTGAATCGGTTCTGGATCGCGGGCACGCAGCATCTTACCGATCAGTTGCACCTGACGGCGGCGGCCTTCTTTTTTGATGCGTTGCGCCAGCTCAACCGCAGCACGCAGATCGTCATCCAGCGGGATGCGCTCTAGAGCATTTTTACCGAGCTTAATCAGCTCCACACCAAGATCTTTCAGCGCCTCTGCATCGCGTTTGATTTTACTTTTACTGACCCAGATGATCTCATCGTCTTCATTATCTTCGGCGTGCTGGTCCGGTACGTCGTTCAGCCACTCTTCAGGGTGTTTGTTCATCATTTCTTTCCGTAACAGTTCGGGCATGTTACGCAGTTAACGCCATTGTTACGCAGTTAACGCCATAAAAAAGACGCCGATCCTAACAGGTTAGGGCTTTTTGCGAAATTATCCTGATATGCTGTTAGACTCAAGCATACACCTTTAGGCGCAGAAGAGGGGCAGGCAGACGCCATTTCCCGGCTTCTGAACGGCTTTTAACTCAGTATGGCAGAACGATGACAATAATCACAACTCAGTATGGCAGAACGATGACAATAATCACTCAGGTTGCAGAACAGCGTAAAGCATTGGAGCAGGCAGTCGCACAGGCGTTGGAGCTAGCGCGTGCCGCTTCAGATGCGGCAGAGGTGGCCATTTCCAAAACCACATGGATCAGCGTCAGCACGCGCTACGGCGAGGTTGAAAATGTGGAATTCAACAGAGATGGCGCATTGGGTATTGCCGTATGCCGCCAACAGCGTAAAGGCAGTGCGTCATCGACCGACTTGAGCCCGGAGGCCATCGCCGCACCATGCAGGCGGCGCTGGATATAGCCCGTTATACTTCTTCTCCCGATCCTTTTTCTGGCCCTGTAGAACAAGAACTGCTGGCATTTGACGCGCCCGATCTCAACCTGTTTCATTTACCTTGGATGCGGAAAAAGGCATTGAGCTGGCTGCGCGCGCCGAGCAGGCGGCGCTGAAAGCCGATACGAGCAGGCGGCGCTGAAAGCCGATACGCGCATTACCAATACTGAAGGGGGCAGCTTCAACAGCCACTACGGTATTAAAGTGTTTGGCAACAGCCACGGTATGCTGCAAAGCTATTTGTCGAGTTGCCACTCTATGTCAGCTGTGTGATTGCTGAAGTGAACGGCGATATGGAGCGCGATTACGCTTATACCGTAGGGCGCGCGCTGGACGATCTGCAAAGTCCGGAAGGTGAAGAGTGCGCACGCCGCACACTTTCACGTTTAGCACCGCGCAAGTTGCGACCATGGAAGCGCCGGTGATGTTTGCCGCCGAAGTGGCTACCGGTTTGTTCGGCCACTTGGTGGGGGCAAACAGTAGTGGCAACGTGTACCATAAATCGACTTTCCTGCTCGATAAACTGGGCCAGCAAATCCTGCCGGACTGGCTCACCATTGAAGAGCTACCGCATTTTCGTAAAGGGCTGGCGTCTACCCCGTTCGACAAGTGAAGGGGTACGTACCGCGCAGCGTGACATTGTTAAAGATGGCGTGCTGCAAACCTGGCTGTTGACCAGCTATGTGGCGCGTAAACTCGGCATGAAGAGCACTAGCTATGCCGGCGGCATTCACAATTGGAGTATTGCGGGGCAAGGGCTTAATTTCCAACAGATGCTCAAGCAGATGGATAAAGACCTGCTGGTGACCGAACTGCTGGGAGGGCGTGAGTGCGGTGCGGTAACGGGCGATTACTCGCGCGGGGCGTCAGGCTTCTGGGTGGAAAATGGCGAGATTCAGTATCCGGTGAGTGAAATCACTATCGCCGGTAACCTGAAAACCATGCTGCGCGATATGGTGATGTTGGGGGATGATATTGAAACCCGCAGCAATATCCAGTGCGGTTCGGCGATGCTGCCTAGCATGACTGCCCTGAAATCAGGGCAGTGGGCGCGTGCTTAGTGATGATATTCGCCAGCGGCCTCAGGCTGGTAGAGCAATTCCAGCACTTCCACGCGAGTTTCCGTACCGTTATGCAACTGCCAGTTAATGGTATTCCCAACGCGCAGACCCAGCAGGGCTGCGCCGAGCGGTGCCATCACAGAAAGTTGTTCCTTGCTGTCTTGCATGGTGGCAGGATAAACCAGTATTCGGGTATGCTCTTCGTTAGTGTTTAAATCAGTGTTTAAATCGCGAAAGCGTACCCGAATGTTCATGGTGACGACATCTGACGGGATGTCCTCTGAAGGCAAGATATCGGCACAATCCAGCTCCTAATTCAACGCTTGTGCAATCGGTGTGCCTGCAAACGCAGGTTGTTCCAACAGCCGATCCAGGCGTTCCGCATCCAGTTCGTTAATAGTCAGGTTAGGTTTCGTTATACTCCTCTCCAATAGTTTGGTAAAATATAACCCTTGATAAAACGCATAGCGGTAACAAACAACGTTACGTCATAGCAATAAGATCAAGGTTCATAATGATATAAGCACGTACTTCATATATGAAAAAACAATATAAATGCGAGATAACTTGTAACGAAGTTATACCATAAGGTGGTCTTGTATTTAATGAGTTGATACAGCATCAAACGTAATACTCACGTTCGATGTAAGTGCCGATGAGCCTATCGTGCATTTCCGATGATTTTGAATCCCCCAACGTCTTACGTTTGAATCCCCCAACGTCTTACGATTGAGGCGTTTCAATCGGTTGTGTAGCGTGCGATTTTCACGCTCAATACGCTGTGTATACAGTTTGCCAATGATGTGTTGTGCTTTTGGAAGTTCGTCGTTGTAAGCCCTGTAGTCATCAGTGCACCAAAATGCCACTCTGAACCCCGAGAACAGTTTCAGCAAATTACGCAGCGTTTTCTTGCTTAGAGAGCCAAATGCATGAGCGATAATCCAAATGCGGCTCCCATGCATACCACCGCCAGCGCTGTCGTTTTTTGTTGCCAACAAATAGCCACATCTCATCCACTTCACAAATCAGTTGAATTTGCAGGTTATCCAGTGGCAGCGTTGTTACATTCCGCGGCGAGCGTTTTTTAAAGTACGCACGACGGCATTGATACTAATATGTAACGCCCGATCAGTGTCACGAATACCCGAATACCCGCATTATTCATTGCCAAGTCAATGAGTTGGTCTGTCATTCCCGGTTGGCAGGCACGATAGGAATAATCGATCTGGAAGATGCGTTTTGCGTACGAATTTTTTAATGCATCAGCGTGCAACCGTTCGGATTATTCTTGAAAGTTGCACGTGCTTAAACGTCATGGTGGCGTGTTAAAACAACGACATATATTTTCTGCAACCATTGCATAAACAGGATGTTTTGCTAACAGTGCAACAAATTGTAGGTAAGCAGCGCGCCGCTGGAATAACCGCAAGTGGTTGCCAACAACTGCCAGGTGACGGAGTATCCTCTATAATTTTCGATTTTACAGAAAGTTATCTGGGTTGCAGTTTGCGTTGTTTAAACGCTGACCTATCATGATGAACCGGGCTTTTATCAAGTTGTCGGAAGGTTAACTTATCCATTAATATGGATTTTAGTTGATTTAAGCACACGAACAGGGAGAGCTGTGCTGGTTAATAAAGAGCTGTGCTGGTTAATAATTTTTGGGTTGAACGTCTAGTAGCGAATTTGCGCTGGTTGTCCGCAGTGATTATGTTGTCTTTCACTGCGTTGCCTGCCTGGGCATTCTCTCTGGATTATGTGGCAGCGCCAGCTGAACAACTGGCAGCGAAAGGCTATGAAGCGCCGAAGAGCAATCTTTCCGCCCAGTTCCGCTATATGAAATTTGCTGACTATCAGCAGATTCGTTTTAACCAGGAGAAATCATACTGGAATAACCGACAAACGCCGTTTCGCATTATACCGTTTCGTCATTTATCCTGGATGTGACAGCGTGGTTGATGTTCAGGCTAAAGTGTTCCTGCGCGCTCGCGTCGGTAAACTGGGGCTTGCACCCTTAACCAGCATGTTCCTGTTTGGGCAGAACCAGGCTTCTCCCACCTTGAACTACCGTGGGCGTTGCATGACTTTAACGGTTTATCTATCCACTAACGGTTTATCTATCCACGCAGGCAACGGTGAGTGGATTTGGCGTCCGCTGAATAACCCGAAACACCTGTCTGTCAGCACCTATAAAATTGAAAATCCGAAAGGCTTCGGTTTGCTGCAACGTGGACGTGACTTCTCCAGCTATGAAGATCTGGATGACCGTTATGATCTGCGTCCTAGCGGCTGGGTTGAAACCAAGGGCGAGTGGGATAAAAGGCAAGTCGAACTGGTGGAAATTCCGACCGCCGATGAAATCAACGATAACATCGTTGATTTCTGGACGCCGGAAGCGCTGCCTGAAATTGGCAAGCCGTTGGAAGTGGGCTATCGCCTGCACTTCACGCGTGACGAAGAACAATTACATTTACCTGAATTGGCATACGTTCAGCGCACCATGCGTTCTACCGGGGATGTGAAACAGTCTAACCTGATTCGCCAACCGGATGGCACCGTTGCGTTCCTGGTCGATTTTGCCAGCCCGATGATGAAAGAGATGGAAGAAGCGACGCCTGTGTCCTCTAAAGTAAGCATCGGCGACAACGGTGAAATCGTTGAGAACAATGTTCGCTATAATCCGGTAACGCGCGGCTGGCGTTTGACACTGCGTCTGCGTGTGAAAGATCCTAAACAGCCAACCGAGCTGCGCGCTGCGTTGGTTAACAGCGAAACGCTGTTATCGGAAACCTGGAGCTATCAGCTGCCTGCCAATGAATAAGTTAATCTCGAGCCCTGATTATATCGGAAAATTGCCTCTGTCCGCGCAAGCGGCGGAGGCGTTGCAGCATGCGTTGCCTCAGGCAGAGAGTGAAAGTCTCTCTGCCATACATCGGGCTCTGGCGCAGGGGGAATCCCCTGCGACGCTGCTGACGGAAGACGATTCGCCGCTGCAATTTGTCAAGGCGCGTCTGGAAGTCGCCTGGCCCGATACGGCAACGTCGGTTAAACCGGTTATTGTTGATAAAGAAGGGCGTGCTGCATTACAGGCGATGTCCACGATCAAACGTGCGTCGATGTTTCCTGACATGTAGCTCACCAACCCGCTGGTACGCTGGTGGGAAAGTATGCTCGGGCGCTCCCCAGCTCCGAGTCGTCATCATGCCAGCCCGGAAGAGAAGATTGCCGAGAACCGCTGGAGAATGGTGGGGACGCTGCGCCGTTATACTCTGCTTATCTTGACGTTGTTCCAAACGGCAATTGCCACATGGTACATGAAAACCATTTTGCCTTATCAGGGATGGGCGCTGATTGATCCGTTCGCTGTGGTGAATCAGCCTTTCCTGCGCTCCTTTATGCAAGTTCTGCCTATGCAGGTTCTGCCTTATATCCTGCAAAGTGGCATTCTGGTGCTATTTGCCGTGCTGTTCTGTTGGGTCTCTGCCGGTTTTGGACTGCGCTGATGGGCTTTTTACAACTGCTGATCGGCAAGGACAAATACAGTATCTCGTCAACGACGGTAGGGGATGATCCACTCAACCCAGAGCACAGAACGGAGTTGATCATGCCTATCTGTAACGAAGACGTTGAGCGCGTGTTCGCTGAATTGCGGGCGACCTACGAATCTGTGGCAGCGACCGGACAGCTCGATCACTTCGATCTGTATGTGTTGAGTGACAGTAACAACCCGGACAAATGCGTTGTAGAGCAGAAATCTTGGATGGATCTGTGCCGTGAAGTTGATGGGTTTGGCCGTATCTTCTATCGCCGCCGCCGGCAGCGCGTGAAACGTAAGAACGGTAATATCGATGATTTCTGCCGTCGTTGGGGCAGCCAATATAGCTAGTCGTTGGGGCAGCCAATATAGCTACATGGTGATATTGGATGCCGACAGCGTGATATAGATAAGTGACTAATGTCAGACGCAACTGGTGCGTCTGATGGAAGCTAACCCCAATGCCGGGATTATCCAGTCTTCTCCCAAAGCGTCCGGGATGGATACCTTGTATGCACGCTGCCAGCAATTTGCCACACGTGTGTACGGGCCATTGTTCACCGCCGGTCTGCACTTCTGGCAACTGGGTGAGTCGCACTATTGGGGCCATAACGCCATCATCCGCGTGAAGCCGTTTATCGAGCACTGTGCGCTGGCACCGTTGCCCGGTGAAGGTTCTTTTACAGGCGCGATTTTGTCCCATGACTTTGTTGAAGCGGCACTGATGCGCCGTGCAGGCTGGGGGGTATGGATCGCCTATGATCTGCCCGGCTCTTATGAGGAACTGCTCCCTAACCTGCTTGATGAACTTAAGCGCGATCTCTGCTGGTGCCACGGCAACCTGATGAATTTCCGATTGTTCCTGGTGAAAGGGATGCACCCGGCACATCGTGCCGTTTCCCTGACCGGGGTAATGTCTTATCTTTTCGCACCGCTGTGGTTTATGTTCCTGGCGCTGTCAACCGCACTGCAAGTGGTGCATACGCTGATGGAGTCGCAATATTTCCTCTAACCGCTCAGCTCTTCCCCGTGTGGCCACAGCGGCGTCCTGAATTGGCGATAGCCTTGTTCTCGACCACATTGGTGCTGTTGTTCCTGCCAAAATTGCTAAATTGCTAAGTGTGGTTCTGGTATGGGCAAAGGGGGGCGAAACCATACGGCGGTGCCGTGCGTGTTTTCCTGTCGTTACTGTCGTTACTGCTTGAGATGCTGTTTTCGGTATTGCTGGCCCCGGTGCGTATGCTGTTCCATACCGTTTTCGTGGTCAGTACCATCCTGGGATGGTCAGTGCAGTGGAAATCACTGCAGCGTGATGATGACGCCACACCGTGGAGCGAAGCCTTTGCTTGTCACGGCTCGCAATTGGTGTTGGGGCTGGTGTGGGCCATTGGTATGGCCTGGCTGGATCTGCGTTTCCTGTGGTGGATATCGCCGATTGTTTTCTCGTTGATCCTGTCGCCATTCGTGTCGGTGATTTCAAGCCGTGCCTCGATTGGGCTGGCATACAAGCGCGCTAATCTCTTGTTGATTTCGGAAGAGTACGAGCCGCCGCGTGAGCTGGTGGCGACGGACACCTATTTTCGTGCCAACAGTGCGCGTAAATTGGAAAATGGTTTCGTGCAGGCGGTCTTTGACCCTTTGCTCAATGCGTTGGCGAGTGCAATGACAACTGCACGCCATGGCTTTAGCCGTGCGGTTGAACAGGGCCTGGCCCAGCGCGTGGCTGATGCATTGAAACAGGATCTGGATGAGCTAAACGACAATCAGTGTCTGGTGCTGTTGAGCGATCCGGTGACAATTTCCCGTTTACACTACGCGGTGTGGCACGATCCACAGCAATTTGCCTCATGGCATCAGCGCTACCACGCACTGGAGTCCTGATGGTTTTACCGTAACGGTGTATTTCATCAATAAAAAACAGCGGAATAGCCGCTGTTTTTTATTGTACGGAGAACGTCCAGCGATTTAATACAGATCCGGTTCGCCTTCCGGACGTGTTTTGAAGCGGCGGTGTAACCACATATACTGATCAGGCGCCAGCAGCACATTTTGTTCTACCAGCGCATTTATCCAGGCGGCTGTTGTGGCTTCATCATCTAATGGTACGCTGAGTTCGGCAGGCTGGATGATCAATTCATAGCCTTTCCCCTCCTCGCGCCGCCGAGGGACAAACGGCACAATGGCGGGTTTAGCCACTTTTGCCAACAAATAACTCCCGCTGGTGGTTGCAGCACTCTCCATGGCAAAGAAGGGAACAAATACGCTGCTGCGCGGGCCATAGTCATGATCGGGGGCATACCAAATAATCTCCCCCTGCTTGAGCGCACGGATCATGCCCTTGAGGTCTTTGCGATCCAACATGGTCTTATTTGAGCGCATGCGGCCCCAGGTTTGCAACCAGTCAATCAGTTTGTTGTCATTGGGTCGATAAACGCCGATCCCAGGGGTATGCATGCCGAAAATGCGAGCCCCTAGTTCCAGCGTAAGAAAATGTAGTCCAATCAATAATACGCCACGGTTTTCTGCACGTAGTGGCTGTATATTCTCAAGGCCAGTGACGGTAAACCAGCGGGCGATGCGCCAGTCTGGCCAAAACCAGGCTATGCCGGTTTCTAATAGCCCCATGCCCACGGATTCAAAGTTTTTACGCACCAATGCGGCCCGCGCTTGTTCTGTCATCTCTGGAAAACAAAGTTCCAGATTGCGTTCTGCAATGTGCACGCGGTGCTTCATAACGCGCATGGCGATACGGCCTAGCGCTGTGCCGAGACGATAAATAATCGGGTAAGGCAGTAACACGACAAGATAGAGTATGGCGATCCCTAGCCAGGTCAACCAGTAACGAGGGTGTAACAATGAACGAGTGAATGATGGGAGTTGTGTCATGAGTTCCAGTATCAAAAAATGCAGGCGCAGTCATCCGCGCTTGTCGTTAAAAGAAATCAGTCACACCAAGTGATAGAGTCTAATGTGGTTCAGTGCATCAGCTATCGTAATGATGTGGGAAAGCGTTCCGCACAGGAAGGCTAACCCGGCGTAAGGCAATGTGGAATACTCCAAAAATCAATATCCGCCTTTTATCTTAGCATCGACGAATTTTTATCTTAGCATCGACGAATAATGATGTTTAACCTTTGGTGGGATGTCTGTGCAGAAGAGACCCCTACCGTTTACGCCAGGGAGGGGGAATTGCTTAATGTTGAAACAGATTTTTAATATGATACGGTTCACTACGCCAGAATTGCGGCGGCGTTGATACTTGCGCGCCCAGTCGCGCGGCGGCGTGCCATGGCCAACGCGGGTTATAGAGCATGGCACGTGCAATGCCGATAGCATCCGCCTGACCAGTTGCCACAATGCATTCAGCCTGCTCGGCTTCTGTGATAAGGCCAACCGCTATGGTGGTAATCCCCACCTCACGCTTGATGCGCTCAGCATAAGAGACCTGATAACTGGGACCTGTCTGGATACGCTGTGCCGGAGAGAGCACGCCGCTTGAGATATGCATAAAATCACAGCCGCGGCATGTAGTGCATATGTAGTGCATAGTTAAGCGCTACAGACTGCTCGAGATCCCACCTGCCTTTTACACCATCGGTGGCAGAAATGCGCACGCCAACAGCTTTGTGGGTGAAAACAACCTCACGCACTGCGTGCAACACCTCACCTCACGCACTGCGTGCAACACCTCAAGTACCAGACGCATGTGATTATTCAAATCCCCGCCGTAGCGATCGTCACGGACATTCGACAATGGAGATAGAAATTGATGCAGCAAATAGCCGTGTGCGGCATGAATTTCGAACACCTTAAACCCGATATGATCGGCGCGTTGAGCTGCATTGGCAAAAGCAGTGACAACATCCGCAATCTGCTACGTCGTCATCGCCGTTGGTGAAGATTCATTGTCATCATAAGGCAGGGCTTAAGGGGCAACAGGCTGCAAGCCTCCTTGCTGTTCGCTCACGCGAGCCCTTCCTTGCCACGGTACTGTGGTGGATGCTTTGCGTCCGGAGTGGCCCAACTGAATGCCAAGCGGAATAGCGGAGTACGTCTTAACGGCATTGACCGTCGTAGCGATCGCCTGCTCGGTTTCATCATTCCACAGACCCAGATCCTGAGGAGATATACGGTCTTCAGCCACAATGGCTGTCGCTTCAATGCTCAGCAACCCGGGGCTGTCGCTTCAATGCTCAGCAACCCGGCACCTAAGTGGGACAGGTTATACCTAAATGCATGGTATGCCAGAGGGTAGCCAGACAGTTCTGGGCCGCATACTGACACATAGTGGCAATGATAATGCGGTTGGGCAGTGTGACGGGGACTAGCGCGAGTGGGGTAAATAGCCGACTCATGGTGGTTTCCTTATCCAAGGAAAAACGAATAAAGCATCATACGCCGAGATATTTTTGCTGTGTCGACGATTTTCTCCATGCCGCACGAATTCCTCCTGTGGCGTAATTGCAACGGTCGGCTATAATCCCGCGCATTACGCACATGTCGCCGTAACCTGATAATCTGGTTAACCTTCGCTGAAGACAAGAACGTACACCATGCCAGTGTTACACAACTGTGTTTCCAATGAGGAACTGAAAGCGCGCATGCTCGCGGAAACCGCGCCACGCACCACAGTTTCCTTTTACAAATATTTTGCGCTTGATAATGTACAAGGGTTTCGCGATAACCTTTACGTGCAATTTCTGCAATGTCAGGTATTTGGCCGTGTCTATGTGGCAACTGAAGGCATTAATGCGCAGTGTGCCTGCCAGCCCGCTTCGACGACTTTAAGGCGGCGCTATACAGCGCGCAGCCGGCATTGGACCATATCCGGCTAAATGTGGCACTGGATGATGACGGAAAATCCTTTTGGGTATTGCATATGAAAGTTCGCGATTGTATTGTCGCGGATGGCATCGACGATCCGACCTTTAATCCCAGCAATATTGGTACCTACCTGAAAGCAGAAGCGGTTAACGCTATGTTGGACGATCCGGACACGCTGTTTGTCGATATGCGTAATCATTATGAATATGAAGTGGGGCATTTTGAAAATGCGCTTGAAGTACCTTCCGATACTTTCCGCGAGCAATTGCCGATGGCCGCAGAAATGCTGGTTGATGCGCGGGAAAAAATATCGTGATGTATTGCACCGGTGGCATTCGTTGTGAAAAGGCCAGCGCCTATATTGCGCCATCAGGGCTTCAAGAACGTTTACCATGTGGAAGGTGGCATCATTGAATATACCCGTCATGCCAAGGCCCAAGGGCCTACCGGTAAAATTCATCGGTAAAAACTTTGTCTTCGATGAGCGCATGGGAGAACGTATCAGGGAGGATGTTATCTCCCACTGCCATCAATGTGGTGAACCATGCGATACCCACACCAACTGCCGCAATACGGGGTGTCACTTACTATTCATTCAACGTCCCCGCTGTCAGGCGGCCTGTCAGGGCCGTTGCAGCGATGCCTGTCAGAGCGAGCTGATGTTGCCGCTGGCAGCGTAGCGTGAGCGGCGTCGCGGACGGGAAATCAGCATGAAGATTTTTAATAAATCACGCGATCGGCTCAGAGAGGGTTGCGTATCCCACGCAACTGATGAAAACGGCAGTAGTGAACTAGTGAACAGTGACAGCGTATTCATGGGGCACAGCTAATCGGGAAACTTAAGCGCGCTGAACCCTTGACGACACCGACATTTGGCGGTGTCGTCAAGGGTTAATCGGTTACTGTGAAATCGGGAGATTAGTGTTTAAGTAGATCTTGTGGCTGAAAATCTGTCGACTCAATTTTAGCGATACCCGCTTCAAGAATATAAATAAGTTGCCTTGCTACATCGGTAGTAAGCCATAAGGTTCGGCCTACATTTGCATCTGCAGGAGCCTGGCCTGGGGTGGTTAAATAATGCAAACGGATCATCATGGCGTCATAGCTGTCAACGGTGCTGATATCCCATCCTACAAGAGGATGTGTCTGAATAACTTCATTTTTTCTGTCCATACATACCCCTTATTGACTAGTTACTAACATGAGTGACTAACGAGGCTTGGGCGGCTCCTTATTGACAAGAGCAACTTAAGTATACTGTGACTTTTGTACAGCAGGTGAGTTATTTTGAATCTTTTTGCAAAGAAAAATTTCTAGGTATGATATCCATAATTTTCAAGGAGATATCAATCGGGTTGGTGTAAAACAGCTCATTCGGCGCTGATACCGGCATGCTTTTCAAATACGGCAATAAGCAGCGCCAGGTGTTTTTTGGTCTGTTCTGCGCGATGTTCTTTGTGTGATTCCAGTTTCAAATTATGTCGCAACAGCTGTGCGGTTCTTTCATCCAGTACGAATGCCAGGGAGGAAAATGCCAGTTCCAACGCATCAATCTTGTGCTGCTGGTCTCCAATCAGCGCCAATAATTCGCCGAACGTCATGGCTTGTTCTGGTTTCTCTACCGTCATTGTCATGTTCTTCCGTCATCTTCTTCCGTCATCGACCATCTACCGGCTAGTGTGAAGACTACAAGGATAAAATAGAAGTCTCGATTATTAATGCCAGTGATTATTCTGCACTAAACCAATCGTCGGCACTTTCCCAGGTTTCCTGAAGTATTTCTGAAATTAACGCTTTATCTGTAGTGGCACACTGATACTGGCCACCTGATCGGAGGTGATATGCTCACCTCAACAACACGACAGGTGACCAAATGGCAAAACATTTCACGGAAGAATTTAAGCTCGAAGCAGCAAAGCTGGTTGTCGACGGCTATACCTACGTTAAGGCCGCAGATGAGGTTAATGATAGCCGAATGGCTATCACCCCGCTGGGGTTTAATAAGCTGCGCCTTGAGCGCCAGGGGATAAGCTGCGCCTTGAGCGCCAGGGGAAAACGCCCGCCGGGCTTCCTCTGAAGCCCGAACAGCTAGAGCTGCGTGAGATGAAGAAAAAAGTCCAGCATCTTGAAATGGAGAATGAAATCCTAAAAAAAGCTACGGCTCTCTTATGTCTGACCACTCTGACTCACTCAACGGTTCACGGTAGTCGACAGGCTGAGAGCGCGATAATCCGCTACATCACTGGCTATTACAGTGCCACCCAGCCTCACTGGTATAACAGCATTCTGACGCCAAAGGAATCTGAGCGACTGTACTACTTACAGTCTAATGCGGTGGCCAGTATTAGTTGACCACTACAGTTCTACGCGCATGATACATCTTCTTAATTTACTGGTTATTTATACAGTTAAAAGTGAGAGGAGAAATAGGGTTGATACAAATATGTGGTGGTGAAAGGCAAAGGCCGTTAAAAGCCCGTGTGCCGCTACTATGCAGCGCATGGGCGGGGGGAGATTAACGGACTTGCCAGTTCAGTGTTTGACTGGCAAGGAATGGTACCAGCGCGTCATGACTTAACGCGATGCTTTCCCAGAAGGTTGTGGGAGTCTTATGTAATTCAATCCAGCCCTCATTGGTGGTAAACCGTAAAATGCGGGTCCATTGAGCGAGCAGAACGCTTCTAACTTATCCAGTGCGCCAATCTCTTCAAACACGGTGGCGTAGGCACAGAGCGCGGCCTGCGCGTTGAACACTCCGGCACAGCCACAACTTGCTTCTTTCTTGTGGCGCGCATGAGGCGCTGAATCCGTACCGAGGAAAAAACGGTCAGAACTACTGGCGACCGCATCGCGCAGTGCCTGTTGGTGAATATTGCGTTTCAGAATCGGCAGGCAGTACAAGTGAGGTCGCACACCGCCCACCAGCATATGGTTGCGGTTAAACATCAGGTGCTGCGGCGTTACGGTAGCGCCCAGATAGCGATCGCCATCTAATACGTACTGTGCGGCTTCGCGGGTTGTGATGTGCTCAAACACGATTTTCAGTGTAGGAAAGCGTTTACGCAGCGGCTCCATGACTGATTCGATAAAACGGGCTTCGAGATCGAAAATATCGATCGCCGGATCGGTCACTTCGCCGTGAATCAACAGCGGCATGCCAATCTCTACCATCTGCTCAAGGAGAGGATAGATATTGGCGGCATCGGTAACACCAAAACTGGAGTTGGTGGTCGCATTTGCCGGATAAAGCTTGGCGGCGGTAAATACCCCTTGTTGGAAACCTGCCACGACCTCTTTTGCGTCCAGCGAGTCTGTCAGATAGCACGTCATCAACGGTTGAAAACCGTCACCTGCCAGGATCGCGGCGAGAATACGCTCGCGATAGGCCAGCGCACTGGCGATGCTGGTGATCGGCGGTGTCAGGTTGGGCATTACATGGCGCGGCCAAAATGACGACTGGTAAACGGCAACACGGTTGCGAGTACGTCATCGTCGCGCAGGTGAAGATGCCAGTCATCAGGACGGAGAATTTTTAATACGGTAGACAGTGTTGTCATGAAAAGCGCTCCAGCGGGCTAAATGTCACGAGCAGATACGGCGGGATACAAGCAGCATAAGCGCAAGGTGCTAGGAATGCCCCGTTTGTTGCTGACGAAACCTTATTGGAAGATACACGACTGGGAAAGAATAGCGTATGGTTATGGTAAGTCCCATCGCTAATTTTTCAGTCTGGCCATTCAAGGCACGTTGGGATACCTACCTAATAGGAGCAACATATGGAATTGCGTATTGTCGCCAGTATTCAGGTCAAACCAGAACACGTTGATGCCGTCGCACAAGCGGTGAAAAAGGTGGTGACCCCCAGTCCTGCCGAAGCAGGAACCCTGCAATACGAGATCTGCACGAATCACTAGAAGCGCCCGGTACGTTCGTCTTTTTTGAATGCTAGGCAAGTCGTGATGTTTTGATGAAGCACGAAGCAACCCCGCACTTTCAGCAACTGGTGGCCGAGTTGGAAGGCAAAACGCTGGGTAGGGTAATTACCACGCAGCGTGCGCTGATTTAAGCTGCAATGTTTTCAATACAAATATAAAAAAATCCCTCCGAAGAGGGTTTTTTTGTGCCTGGATGGTGTATTTACTCAAACGCGGCGGGGTTTGCTGCTGCTGCGGTCGCGTGGTTGACGGCAGAGTGACCACCCGTGCTGCCTTTACCGGCAAATTCGGTGGTCTGGCGTACCCAATCGCTGTGGCGCGGAGCTTCTGCCTCGTAGGCTGGCGCAGGCGCTTTGGTCATCGTGGCGGAGGTAGAGTGCTGTTGTTTAGCCGTGCTGCGTAATCGTTGTACCGTACGAGTCGTGGTCGAAATAGAAGGCTCGGAAACCGCTGGCGCGGTTTCTTCTCCTCGACAACTGTGCTTTGCTCTGAGGCCGTTTCCGCGATAGCGGCAGGCTCAGTTACCTCTGCATCGGCAATATCAACGGGTGCTATTGCTACCACCGTCTCAGGGATTACGGCCTGTTCAACGGTAACAGGTGCTTCGACCACGTCTTGTGCGACATTTTCAGGTGCAACCGGCGCAGTACTAACCGTGTCGTCTACGAGTGGTGCGATGACAATATCCGTTGCAGGTGTAGTAACAGGCTGTGCTTGCACCTCAGGTGCAGCAATGGCTGGCAGTGTCGCAATGGGTGCTTCGACAGCTGACGCCAGCTCAGTAGACTGTTTGTCGTTTTGTGCCAATGCAGCCACCGGATAGCGGACCCACACTTTACCGGACGCCATTTCTGGCGAAGCAGAAGCCTGTGCCAACGGCATCGGCGATTGTGTTGGATAACGCTCATCACGATAGCGACGACGACGTTGACCACTCACGCGCAGATGACGCGGTGAACGGCGCGAGCGGCGTGGCATAGTGGCATCACTACGACCCTCCTCAGCCTGCTCGGCGTTGGCTTCGGTCTCCGAAGGCGTGTTTGTCACGGCATCCGTCAATAGTGGTAGCACGTGTTCTTCTACCTGTGCAGGGGATGTTGATGCTTCAACCTGGCTTTCAGCGTGTGCTGCGTCACCGTCAATGATACGCACGTTCTGTGTTAACTGGCGGCGCTGACGGCGCGGCATTACCGGCGTCGGTTTCTCCTGCTCACTCTCATCCTGTGCGCTTTCTTCATCACGGTTCATGGATTTAACATCTTGCTGGGACTGACTTTTTTCATCTTGACGACGACGTTGGCGCTTTGCACGTTGTTCACGGCGTTGCTGATCGTCACGCGGCGCTTTTTCTACAGCTTCTTCAACAGGGGCAGCAGATTCTGTCACCGCTGGCGCGTTCTGACGTTTATTGCGATGGTTCTCATCATTGCGATGGTTCTCATCCCGTGATTCGCGGTTACCGTCACGGCCATCATGTTGATTACGATCGCGACGGTTGCCCGATCCTTGACGACGGCCGGAACGACGCTCTTGCCGCTGCTCCGTCGAGGCGGTTTCTTGCGTGTTGGTGCTTTCCGGTTGGCTTTCCGCGCCGGTAAACATGTTTTTCAACGCGCAGAACAGACGGCCAAAAAGCCCAGGCGTTGCAGACTCAGAGGCTTGCTCTGGCGCTGTTTTTGCCGCAGGCTTCGGTGTGATGACCGGCGACTCAGGCAGGTCAGGCATGATGAACGTGGCCAAGGCCGGTTGCTCAGCAATCTTGCGCTCCAGAGATTGCTCTTCCTGAATCTGTTGTGCCTCTGCGTCAAGACGCTGCGGCAGCAGATAACTGAGCGTGGTCTTTTCTTCACCTTTACGTACACGGAGAACGTGGTAGTGCGGCGTTTGCATGCCATCGTGTGGCACGATAACGGCGCGAACGCCACCCTGACGTTTCTCAATGGCATTCACGGCTTCGCGTTTTTCGTTCAGCAGATAAGACGCGATAGGCACCGGTACGATAGCGTGAACTTCCCGGGTGTTTTCTTTCAGCGCTTCTTCTTCAATCAAACGCAAGATAGAGAGCGACAGGGATTCGTTATCACGGATAGTTCCCGTCCCGCTACAACGCGGACAGACGTGATGGCTGGATTCACCGAGCGAAGGGCTTAACCGTTGACGGGACATTTCCAGCAGGCCGAAGCGAGAGATGCGACCAATCTGAATACGGGCGCGATCCTGACGAACGGCATCGCGTAGGCGGTTTTCCACTTCGCGCTGGTGGCGAACCGGGGTCATGTCGATAAAGTCGATAACAATCAAGCCACCGAGGTCACGCAGACGCAATTGGCGGGCGATTTCATCAGCCGCTTCGAGATTGGTGTTGAAAGCGGTTTCTTCGATATCACCGCCGCGTGTTGAGCGGGCCGAGTTGATATCGATCGCCGTCAACGCTTCCGTGGTATCGATGACAATTGAGCCGCCAGAAGGCAAGTGCACTTCACGCTGGAAGGCGGATTCAATCTGCGATTCGATCTGATAGTGGCTGAACAACGGAACTTCACCACTGTACAATTTGATTTTGCTGCTGAAATCCGGACGACCCAAGGCAGAAATATGCTCTTTGGCAAGGTCGAGGATTTTCGGGTTATCGATAAGAATTTCACCGATATCCGGGCGCAGATAGTCGCGGAATGCACGAACGATAACATTGCTTTCCTGATGAATCAGGAAAGGGGCAGAGCGACCTTCCGCCGCTTTTTTGATGGCGTCCCAGTGTTTCAGACGAAACGCCAGATCCCACTGGAGCGCATCGGCAGATTTGCCGACACCGGCGGTACGCACGATAAGCCCCATGCCATCAGGCAGTTCGAGCGAGCTCAGTGCTTCTTTCAATTCGGTGCGATCTTCGCCTTCAATGCGACGAGAAATGCCACCCGCGCGCGGGTTGTTCGGCATCAACACCAGATAGCTGCCCGCTAGGCTGATAAAGGTGGTCAGCGCTGCGCCCTTGTTGCCACGCTCTTCTTTATCAACCTGAACAATAATTTCCTGTCCTTCGCGCACCACGTCTTTGATGTTGGTACGACCGTGGGAGGCATAGTTACTGGGGAAGTGTTCGCGAGCAATCTCTTTTAACGGAAGGAAACCGTGTCTTTCTGGGCCGTAATCGACAAAAGCAGCTTCAAGACTGGGTTCGATGCGGGTGATTTTTCCTTTGTAGATATTAGCTTTTTTCTGCTCATAGCCTGGGCTTTCAATATCCAGATCGTAGAGCCGTTGACCATCAACCAAAGCAACACGCAACTCTTCTTGCTGAGTCGCGTTAATTAACATTCTTTTCATCTTAACTTACTCGTTATTTTTACTTGCATCATTGATAGAGCTACGGACAAAGATGCTGAATGACCGGGTTCACCGATGGCCTCGTGGCTTATCGCAGAGACGTCAACCTCCCGGTTGTCGCCTGCATAGAGTCGCATATTTCGGTAGCCTGTATTTTCCTGATGGAAACAGCACATTTATTGAGGGAACAGCTTCTGAAGAAGGGTCATCAGACCTGATTCCATTTACCGGTCAAGCTGCCATCCGCAGCCAGCTAACTACTTGATTACGCGTTACGTCTTACGCCATTGCTGCGTTTATGCGTTATCAGGCAAATTTACCTATTTTGCCCTTTCCACTGTTTCAGGAAGATAGGCGGGTAAAACCACAACATTATTCCATTGCTGGTACTGTTATAGCAAGGTGACTTTACGGATGTGCAACAAGAATTATTATCCTGATTTTTATCAAATGAGCGAGCAGTATGACTGAAGTCCGTGCGTTCGATAGCAATCGGTTGGTCCAATATTTCGGTAACAGCCCATTGGTAACAGCCCATTAAGTACCTGACAGACAGTTAAGCACATAACATTAAGTACCTGACAGATAGTTAAGCACATAAAAAGGAGTGGCGCTATCTGCATGGGCTATTTAGAATCGCGTATCATGAAAACAGAGAATCCATCAGTACAATTTATCGCAGTTTCTGCCGATGAAGCAGGACAGCGTATCGACAACTTTTTGCTGGCGCGGCTTAAAGGCGTGCCGAAAAGTATGATTTACCGTATTTTGCGTAAAGGTGAGGTGCGCGTGAACAAAAAACGTACCAAGCCGGAATATAAGCTACTGGATGGCGATGTGGTGCGTATTCCTCCCGTGCGAGTAGCGGAACGCGATGAACCAGCGGTGTCAGCCAGTCTCAATAGGGTGGCCGCGTTAGCCGATTGCATTTTGTATGAAGATGACAGCTTGATCGTGCTCAATAAACCCTCGGGAATGGCGGTACACGGCGGCAGCGGGCTGAGCTTCGGCGTTATCGAAGGGCTGCGTGCGCTAAGGCCTGAAGCGCGCTTTCTGGAATTGGTGCATCGGCTCGATCGCGATACGTCTGGTGTATTGCTGGTAGCAAAAAAACGTTCGGCGCTGCGTGCGCTGCATGAGCAACTGCGGCTCAAGGGCATGCAGAAAAATTATCTGGCGTTGGTACGCGGTCAGTGGCAATCCTATTGCAAAGTGGTGCAGGCACCGTTGTTAAAGAATATCTTGCAAAGCGGCGAGCGCGTGGTGCGTGTCAGTAGCGAAGGGAAACCCTCAGAAACCTGTTTCAAGGTGGAAGAGCGCTTCGAGCAGGCGACGCTGGTGCGCACCAGTCCAGTGACGGGGCGCACCCATCAGATCCGCGTACATACGCTGCACGCAGGCCATCCTATCGCGTTTGACGATCGCTATGGCGACAGAGAATTTGACCGGCAACTGGCTGCCACCGGACTGTCGCGTTTGTTCTTGCATGCTCAGTCGTTGAGCTTTGAGCATCCCCCCACCGGTGAGATGATGCGTGTTGAAGCGCCGCTTGATGGGGCATTACGCCACTGCTTACAAGTGTTGCGGCAGCAGAAATAGCATCAGTGATGTTTGGTACCTAGCTAAATTGTAACCTAGCTAAAACAGTAAATTTCTCCATCAACCGTCATCCCCGCGAAGGCGGGAATCTCATGCAGAAGAAACGCGTTTATTCTCACAGGGATCCACGGCTTTCGCCGATGATGACGAGAGTGGGGCGATGATTAGGATAACGAGAGGGACTGTGACGCGGTGTGTGCTGGTTACCCTAATCCGGTCAGTGTTAACGGGGTGATGCTCTCATGGCGCAGCATCTCGCACAGCGCAATGAGCGGCAGGCCAACCAAGGTATTCGGTTCGCGTCCGGAAAGTTTATCAAACAGGGCAATCCCTAACCCTTCACTTTTGAAACTGCCTGCACAGTGCCACGGCTGCTCTCGCGCCAGATAGGCCGCAATGTTTTCCTCATTCAGCGCACAAAAATGCACGTCAAAGGGCTCGACCTGCGATTGCAACGCACCACTGGCGCTGTTGAGTAGCGCCAAACCGGTATAAAATATAAAAGGTGACGCGGTTACCGCTGGCCTGACGCAACTGCTGCGCTGCATTTTCTTCCGCAATCAGCGGTTTTCCTGTAATGACGTCGTTAAGCACTCAGACCTGGTCGCCACCGATAATCAGGTGCGCAGGCTAGCGAGTAGCCAGCGCTTGCGCTTTTTCCCGTGCTAATCGCTCAATCAGCGCGACGGCGCTTTCTTGCGGATGTGAAGTTTCATCATCAGGATTGACACACTGAAAAGGCAGTCCCAGCTTGGCGAGTAGGCTTTTACGGTAAGGAGAGATAGAGGCAAGCACAATCTGAGACATAATTTTTACGATAAACCATAGCGTAATATTTTTACGATAAACCGTAGCGTAATCAAAAAAGGAATTTTACACTGTGCGCCGCTGAGAAAGCGAATCTGGGCGATCGCGAATCTTGATAAAAAGTAAGACAACGCCGCCTTGTCCTTTGACTCTAAGCCGTTACGACTTTAGTATGCGCGCCCTATGCAAAAGGTAAAATTACCCCTAACCTGGATGCGGTTCGCACGGCTAAAACCCCTAACCTGGATGCGGTTCGCACGGCTAAAAAACGTTTAGACTATGTTGGTGTCTATACAGTTAAATGTTGGTATCTATACAGTTAAACAAGTTGCAGACGTTGCCGAGTCTGTGGTCAGTGTGGATAGTAATGTTCAGGTCTCTTTATCGTTTAATATCGATAATCAGTGCCTGGCAGTGATTATCGGCAGTGCACAAGTGGCCGTTACGCGGATGTGCCAGCGCTGCTAAAAGCCGTTCGAACATCAGATTCATAATTCTGAACACTGTGAAGTGTCCAGAAGCGGACATGGTGTTCGGTAAACTGCCTGAAGAGGCGGAGAAACTGAAACCGTTTGCCGTATTAGCCAGTTTAAAGCGTAAGTAATTAAGGAGTAAGGTCCATGGCCGTACAACAGAACAAACCTAGCCGTTCCAAACGTGGTATGCGTCGTGCTCACGATGTGCTGACCACCTCTTCTGTTTCCGTAGACAAAGTTTCTGGCGAAACTCATCTGCGTCACCACATCACTGCGGATGGCTACTACCGCGGTCGCAAAGTTATTGCCAAATAATTCGCGGTCGCAAAGTTATTGCCAAAAATAATTCTCGCGAATTATTAGCAAGGCAATACCTTGACCACGCCTCACCTGGCGTTAGATGCAATTGGTTGGGACGTCGGTCCCTGCGTAACAGTGCCTGCGGCATTGCAGGCACTGGCTTCTAATCTAATCCGGGTCTTCACTTGTTATTGGTCGGCGATCCCGCTGCGCTTCATCCATTACTCGCCAAAGTCGATTCTGCTTTACTGTTCTGGTTGGAAATTGTGCCGGCTGAATCGGTTATTGCGAGTGATGCGCGTCCGTCGCAGGCGATCCGTGCCAGTCGTAGTACGTCGATGCGCATTGCGCTCGAACTTATTAAAGCGGGTAGGGCACAGGCGTGCGTGAGTGCAGGAAATACCGGTGCCTTAATGGAACTGGCGAAACTGCTGCTCAAGCCGTTGGAAGGTATCGATCGTCCTGCTTTGGTGACGGTGTTGCCGCATCAGCAGCAGGACAAAACGGTGGTGCTGGATTTGGGTGCCAACGTCGAGTGTGACAGGCGCAATTGGTACAGTTTGCCGTGATGGGTTCAGTGATGGCTGAAGAAGTGCTGTCGCTGCACAATCCGCGCGTTGCTCTGCTGAACATCGGTGAAGAAGAGACCAAAGGCCTGGCCGCGATTCGCGATGCGGCTGCGCAGCTAAAGAATACGCCATCAATTAACTATATTGGTTATCTTGAAGGCTATATTGGTTATCTTGAAGGCAATGAGTTACTGACGGGCAAAACCGACGTGATGGTCTGTGACGGCTTTGTGGGTAATGTCACATTGAAGACGATAGAAGGCGTGGTAAGGATGTTCCTGTCTCTGATCAAATTGTCGTCGGAGGATGTCGGACGTAAAGCGAAGTTCGGTCATCTCAATCCTGATCAATATCATGGCGCATGTCTGTTAGGGCTGCGGGGCACCGTGATAAAAGCCATGGCGCGACAAACCAACGGGCGTTTGCCGTCGCTATCGAACAGGCAATGCAGGCGGTGCAGCGGCAACTTCCCGACCGTGCAGCGGCAACTTCCCGACAGGATTGCGGCGCGCCTGAAAACTGTATTACCCAAGAGTGACTGAGCGTACATGTATACTAAAATAATCGGAACGGGCAGCTTTTTGCCTGAACAAATCAGGACGAACGCTGATTTAGAACAATTGGTCGATACTTCCGATGAGTGGATTGTGACGCGCACTGGTATCCGTGAGCGCCGCATTGCCGGCCCGGATGAAAATGTGGCGACCATGGGACATCAGGCCGCGCTGAACGCGCTGGAGATGTCGGACATCGATAAGAACAAGATTGGCTTGCTGATTGTTGCAACCACTTCCTCTACACACGCGTTTCCGAGCACTGCCTGCCAGATTCAGCAGATGTTGGAGATCCGCGATACTATCGCTTTTGACGTCGCTGCGGCTTGCGCAGGGTTTGCCTATGTGCTCAGCATTGCTGATCAATACATTAAAAATGGCGCGGTAGATTATGCGCTGGTGATTGGTTCAGATACGCTGGCGCGTACTCTGGATCCTGCCGATCGCGGTACCATTATTCTGTTCGGTGACGGTGCGGGCGCGGTAGTGTTGTGCCAGTCGGAACAACCAGGCATCCTGTCAACCCACCTGCATGCAGATGGCCGCTATGGCCAACTGTTAGCGCTGCCTCATCAGGATCGAGAGCATCAGGATCAACCGTCCTACTTGACTATGGTTGGCAACGAAGTTTTCAAAGTCGCCGTGACGGAACTGGCGCATATCGTTGAAGAAACGCTGCATGCCGCACAACTCGATAATAGCGAGTTGGACTGGTTGGTGCCGCATCAGGCTAACCTGCGCATCATCAGTGCCACGGCGAAGAAATTGGGTATGGGCATGGACAAGGTTGTGGTTACACTCGATCGTCACGGCAATACTTCAGCCGCTTCCGTACCCAGCGCGCTGGATGAAGCAGTGCGCGATGGACGGATAAAACCCGATCAGTTGATCCTGCTGGAAGCCTTTGGCGGCGGGTTCACCTGGGGTTCTGCGCTGGTTCGTTTTTGATCAAACGGGACGTTTAATATGACGCAATTTGCAATGGTATTTCCGGGGCAAGGTTCCCAGACAGTCGGCATGCTGGCTGAGCTGGCAGCACAGTACCCGGTAGTACAAGACACCTTTGCTCAGGCTTCTAAAGTATTGGGTTACGACTTGTGGCAACTCACTGCACAAGGCCCGGCGAAAGAACTAAATAAAACCTGGCAAACCCAACCAGCACTGCTGACGGCGTCGGTGGCGATTTGGCGGGTGTGGCAGCAGCAGGGAGGCAAAAAGCCCGCGCTGATGGCCGGCCACAGTCTGGGTGAATATTCGGCGCAGGTGTGCGCCGGTGCTCTGGACTTTCAGGATGCGGTGCGTCTGGTTGAGTTGCGCGGAAAACTGATGCAGGAAGTCGTGCCGGAAGGAACGGGTGCGATGTACGCTATCATTGGTCTGGATAACGATGCCATTGCAGCTGCCTGTGAAGTGTCTGCCGAGGGGCAAGTGGTTTCTCCGGTGAATTTCAACTCGCCGGGACAAGTGGTGATTGCGGGTAACAAAGAAGCCGTTGAGCGTGCCGGTGTAGCTTGCAAAGTTGCTGGGGCCAAGCGTGCGTTGCCGCTGCCGGTGAGTGTACCTTCCCACTGCGCGTTGATGAAGCCTGCGGCAGAAAAACTGGCAGAGGCGTTGAAAACAATTATAGTTACTACGCCAGCCATTCCTGTGGTTAACAATGTTGATGCGCGTAGCGAAACCGATCCTGATGCCATCCGTGAAGCGTTGGTGAAACAGCTTTACAGCCCGGTGCGTTGGACCGAGTGTGTCTCCTACGTTGTGGCTCAAGGTATTGAGAGATTGCTGGAAGTGGGACCGGGCAAAGTGTTGACCGGGCTGACAAAACGTATTGTTGACACCCTGAGTGCGGCGGCGGTTAACGATCCGGTTTCACTGTCTGCGGCCTTGGAACAATAAAACGGAGAGTACTATGAGCTTTGAAGGAAAAATTGCCCTGGTAACAGGTGCAAGCCGCGGTATTGGCCGTGCGATAGCAGAAACTCTGGTGGCTCGCGGTGCCACCGTGGTGGGAACCGCTACTAGCGAAAATGGCGCGCAAGCCATTAGCGAGTGGTTGGGTGCCAAAGGCAAAGGGTATATGCTCAACGTCGCCGATCAGACGTCCGTTGGAGCAGTATTGACAGCGATTCGTGCGGATTTCGGTGAAATCGACATTTTGGTCAACAACGCCGGCATTACGCGTGATAACCTGTTGATGCGAATGAAAGACGACGCGTGGCAGGATATCATCGATACTAATCTGACATCAGTATTTCGTCTGTCAAAAGCGGTGTTACGAGCCATGATGAAGAAACGCTTTGGCCGTATCGTCACCATCGGCTCCGTAGTGGGAACCATGGGGAACGGCGGACAAGCGAACTATGCGGCAGCGAAAGCGGGCCTGATCGGTTTTAGCAAGTCGCTAGCGCGTGAAGTGGCCTCACGTGGCATTACTGTCAATGTGGTTGCGCCAGGTTTTATCGAAACCGATATGACACAGGCATTGACAGAAGAACAACGTGCAGGCATTTTGAGCCAGGTTCCTGCGAACCGACTTGGGGACGCGAAAGATATCGCCAGTGCTGTTGCTTTTTTGGCCTCCGATGAGGGTGGTTATATTACGGGTGAGACGTTGCATGTCAACGGCGGCATGTATATGATTTAAATAGCTCGGAATTTATTTGCTTTATTTGCGGTAAAAACCGCAAAATAGCACAAAATCGTGGTTAGACCAGCCGGGATTTTATTGCACTTTTCAACATTTTATACACTACGAAAACCATCGCGAAAGCGAGTTTTGATAGGAAATTTAAGAGTATGAGCACTATCGAAGAACGCGTTAAGAAAATCATCGTTGAACAGCTTGGTGTTAAACCGGAAGAAGTGGTTAACAACGCTTCCTTCGTTGATGACCTCGGCGCTGATTCTCTTGACACCGTTGAACTGGTAATGGCGCTGGAAGAAGAATTTGATACTGAAATTCCAGACGAAGAAGCAGAAAAAATCACAACTGTTCAGGCAGCCATTGATTTTATTCAGGCTAACCAGCAGTAAGCGAACATATCTAGGCGGTCACTCGACCGCCTAAGTTTTCTTTGTCCCGCAGTGACATATTTCCTTCCCTGGAGGACAAGCGTGTCTAAGCTTTCCTTCCCTGGAGGACAAGCGTGTCTAAGCGTCGTGTAGTTGTGACCGTACTGGGCATGTTAACTCCTGTCGGCAATATAGTTGAGTCCACCTGGAGTGCTTTTCTTACCGGTCAGAGTGGCATCAGCCTAATCGACCATTTCGATACTACTGCCTATGCAACCAGTTTTGCTGGCTTAGTAAAGGATTTCAATAGAGTGAGGATTCCATCTCGCGCAAAGAAGCGCGCAAGATGGATGCCTTTATCCAATACGGTATTGCTGCTGGCATTAATGCCATGCGTGATTCCGGTATTGAAGTGACGGAAGAAAACGCGACGCGCTTCGGTGCGCGATTGGTTCCGGCATTGGTGGCTTGGGGCCATTGAAGAGAACCACAGTTCACTGGTGAACGGCGGTCCGCGTAAAATCAGTCCGTTCTTTGTCCCTTCCACCATTGTTAACATGGTTGCAGGGCATCTGAGCATCATGTTCGGACTGCGTGGTCAGAGTATTTCCATTGCCACAGCCTGTACTTCTAGTGTGCATAATATCGGCCATGCGGCGCGCATCATTGCTTACAACGATGCAGATATTATGCTGGCTGGTGGCGCGGAAAAAGCCAGTACGCCTCTAGGCGTTGGTGGATTTGGCGCAGCCCGTGCACTTTCCACGCCACGCGCAACGACAATCCTCAGGCGGCAAGCCGTCCGTGGGATAAAGTTCGTGACGGTTTTGTGCTGGGTGACGGTGCCGGGATTATGGTGCTGGAAGAGTATAAACATGCGAAGAAACGCGGCACGAAAATTTACGCCGAAATCGTTGGCTTCGGCATGAGCAGCGATGCCTATCACATGACGTCACCGCCAGAAAATGGCGCTGGCGCTGTGTTGGCTATGCAAAATGCCCTGCACGAAGCAGGTATTACCTTGGCCCAGATTGGGTATATCAATGCGTATGGCACCTCTACGCCATTTGGGTGATCTGGCGGAAACGAACGCAGTCAAATCTGTGTTTGGTGAACAGGCAAGCCGCATAATGGTAAGTTCAACAAAATCCATGACCGGCCACCTGTTAGGGGCTGCGGGTGCTGTGGAATCTATCTTCACGGCGCTGGCGTTGCGCGATCAGGTTGTCCTGCCGACCATCAATCTGGATAACCCGGACGAAGGTTGTGACCTGGATTTTGTACCGCATGAAGCACGTCAGGTTTCCGATATGGAATACACACTGTGTAACTCCTTCGGTTTTGGCGGAACTAACGGTTCACTGGTGTTCCGCCGCGTGTAATGACGCTTTCGATACCGCTAAAGCCTGGGCAACCGGTTTTTTTTGCCTATCACTCGCCATTGTGGGCAGGACATAATTCAGAACGCGCCACTTTTTGCCGTCATGGGTTACTGGCACTCTGAACGCCACGTTGTTGCCGCTATTATTTTGGCATTGTTGGCATCGGCGTTCATTAACCTGTTGGTTAGGACAGCGTATGTTTTGGATAAATGGCCAGGCGCAAGAGCAGATAGCCGTTACCGATCGTGGCCTCCAGTATGGTGACGGGTGCTTCACCACCGCACGCGTGCTGGAAGGCAAGATCGTGTGGTTGCCATTGCATATGGCACGGTTACGTCAGGATACTGCGCGTTTGCATATTCCGTTTGCAGCATGGGATAGACTGCAAGCCGAAATGGAACGGGCGGCGCAGGGCGTGAAGCAAGGCGTAGTGAAAACCATAGTAACCCGTGGCAGTGGCGGACGAGGTTACAGCACGCTGTCGTGTAGCGAACCGACGCGTATAGTCATGCAGACGGGTTATCCTGCTCAATACACACAATGGAGCAAGCAGGGTATCACCCTTGGCATCAGTCCAGTCACGTTGGGGTGTAATCCGCGATTGGCGGGCATTAAACACCTGAACCGACTGGAGCAGATCTTGATACGCCAGGAGATGGAAGCGCAAGGTGTCGATGACGTGGTGGTGCTTGACACTGAGGGTTGCCTGGTGGAATGCTGTGTGGCTAATTTGTTTTGGAGTAAGGGCTATCAGGTATTTACGCCGGATTTGTCACTCGCGGGTGTGAACGGTGTGGCACGTCAGCAGGTGATGACCCGCTTGGCCCAGTGTCCTGATTATCAGCTACAGGTAGTGCGTGAACCTGTGACGACGCTTGCCGATGCTGATGAAGTATTTGTTTGTAATGCGTTGGTGCCGGTGCTTCCGGTCAATCAAATTGATACCTGGTGTTATCGCTCCAGAGCGTTGTACCAACTACTGAGCCCTAACGGTTATTCGATGGTTGAATGATGAAAAAAAAGAAAATGCTATTTTACCTGCTGGTGGTGATGGTACTCGCCTCGGCACTCGGTGCTGCATGGCATAACCTGCAACAGTTTGGCTGCTCACTGCTATTGATTGAACAGGAAACCATTTTCACCCTTCCGGCCGGAACCGGTAGAGAAGGGCTGGAAGTCTCGCTGACAGAACAGCAGGTGATGCCGTCAACGGTGCTGTTTCAGTGGTTGCTGCGTGCGGAGCCTAAATTGGCCAAGTTCAAAGCAGGGACCTACCGTTTTATGCCGGGCATGACGGTACGGGAGATGCTGGCGCTGCTGGCGAGCGGCAAAGAGGCGCAGTTCTCTATTCGTTTTGTCGAAGGATCGCGACTGCGTGACTGGCTGGAAACGTTGAAAACCGCACCCTACCTGACGCACAGCGTGCAGGATAAAACGCCGCAAGAGATTGCTGTACTGCTGGACATTAAAGACGCGGAGAACCCGGAAGGCTGGCTCTACCCTGACACTTACCTCTACACCGCAGGCACGCGCGACAGCGATCTGCTGCTGCGTGCGCATCATCGTATGCTTAATGTGGTGGACGGAGTATGGAAAAACCGCGAGGCGGGTTTGCCCTATGCGTCGCCGGAGGAACTGCTGACTATGGCCTCCATCGTAGAAAAAGAGACGGCAGTCAAAGAGGAGCGCCCTCAGGTCGCGTCGGTATTTGTAAATCGTCTACGCGCTGGCATGCGTTTGCAAACCGATCCTACCGTGATTTATGGTATGGGTGAGGATTATCGTGGTGTAATAACGCGTAGCGCGCTGGACACTACCACGCCGTATAATACCTATGTGATTGCCGGGTTGCCACCGACGCCAATTGCCATGCCGAGTCGAGCAGCACTTTACGCCGCCGCGCATCCGGCAAAAACAGATTATCTTTATTTTGTGGCGGACGGGAAGGGTGGGCACCGTTTCACGACCAACCTTATCGATCATAACAGTGCAGTACGCGCTTACCGCTCAACGCAGAAGGACCGGGATGAACAGTAAATTTATCGTGATTGAAGGATTGGAAGGCGCAGGTAAAACCAGTGCGCAGAACACCGTATTAGCGACCTTGCGGACGCACGGCGTGCAGGATGTGATTTTTACCCGAGAGCCTGGTGGTACGCCATTGTCCGAGCGACTACGTGACCTGATAAAACAGGGTGCCGACGACGAGAGAATCACGGATAAAGCTGAATTATTGATGCTCTATGCTGCGCGCGTACAGCTGGTGGAAAATGTCATCAAACCCGCCTTGGTGCGGGGTAGCTGGGTGATTGGCGATCGTCACGATCTCTCCTCGCAGGCATATCAGGGCGGCGGGCGAGGTATGGATCAACAGCTCATGCAGTCACTGCGTGATACCGTGCTGGGCTCATTTCGTCCCGATCTTACTTTATACCTCGATATTCCTCCGGAGCAGGGGTTGGCGCGTGCACGCCAGCGCGGTGCGCTCGACTGCATTGAGCAGGAATCATTAGATTTCTTCGCCTATACCCGTGCACGTTATCAGGCGCTAGCTGCCACCGATGCCACCATCGTTACCATTGATGCCTCACAACCGTTGGATAAGGTGAATGCGGATATTGAAGCCGCGCTGGTGCAGTGGCTTGGTCAGCATCAGGCACAAGATGCTGCACCGTTGTCGGTACAGGAGCGCTAAGCATGGAATGGTACCCTTGGCTAAATGGGCCCTATCGGCAACTGATTGAGGGATATCAGGAGGGGCGAGCACACCATGCTGTATTGCTGCACGCGTTGTCGGGTATGGGACGCGAATCGCTGGTGTATGCGTTATCAAGACGCGTTCTATGCCAGAAGCCCGATGGCATGAAAAGCTGCGGCGAATGCCATTCCTGTAAATTGATGGTGGCGGGTACGCACCCGGACTGGTATGCCCTCAGCCCGGAAAAGGGGAAACAGACGTTAGGGATTGATGCGATACGCAGCGTATTGGAAAACCTCTATCAGCGTTCACGGCAGGGCGGTGCCAAGCTTGTATGGATTGAAAACAGCGAGCAGTTGACGGAAGCGGCGGCCAACGCGTTGTTAAAAACCTTGGAAGAACCGCCAGAAGCGACCTATTTTTTGCTAGGTTGTCATGAACCAACACGTTTGCTGGCGACGCTGCGCAGCCGCTGCCTGCACCTTCATCTTCCTACGCCTGACGAAGCACAAAGCGTTGTCTGGCTCAATAAACGACACCCTGCGTCTGAGCAGGCATTGCAAACCGCGCTACGTTTGCAGGCCGGTGTGCCGCTGGCGGCTGAGCACCTGTTGCAAGATGATACCGCACGCCAGCGCACCGCGCTATGTCAGGCGCTGGCAAACGCGGTGCCAGCGCGTGCGTTTTATTCGCTGTTGCCGCAACTGAACCACGATGATGCACCGGAGCGTCTTCACTGGCTTTCCTCTCTGTTGCTGGATGCGTTAAAAATACAGCGTGGAGCCGCGAGTGCGCGCGTAAACCTCGATCAGGATGCGCTGATAGCGCTGCTAGCTAACCAGTTACTCGCTGCGGAAATAGACGCCGTGCTTGCTCGTTGGTTGCGTTGCCGTCATCAGCTCTTGACTGTGACAGGCGTAAACCGTGAACTCCTGCTGGCCGATGTATTGCTGGAATGGGAACAACGGTTCCAAACGGCAAACCTGAATTCCCTCCCTTCTTTCTCTGTTTGATAAGCGTTGAGTAAATAGCATGTTATTAGTGGATTCGCACTGCCACCTTGATGGTCTGGATTATCAATCTCTGCATAAAGATGTGTCTGATGTGTTGACCAAAGCGCGGGCGTGTGACGTTGGCTTTGTGCTGGCGGTGGCAACCACGCTGTCCGGTTATCGCTCCATGCGTGAACTGATCGGCGATAGCCCTGGAGTAGCTTATTCGTGCGGTGTGCATCCTCTCAATCAGGACGCACCGTATGATTATGCTGAGCTACGCCAACTGGCTGCCGATCCACTCGTGGTGGCGATGGGTGAAACCGGCCTCGATTACCACTATCAGCCGGAAACACAGGCGCAACAGCGTAATTCCTTCCGCGAACACATTCGCGTCGGCTGTGAGTTAAACAAGCCGGTTATCGTGCATACCCGCTCGGCACGTCAGGATACCCTTGATATTCTGAAAGAAGAGGGAGTAGAGTGCTGTGGTGGCGTGCTGCACTGCTTCACTGAGGATATTGCTACGGCGCGCACGCTACTGAATATGGGGTTCTATATCTCGTTTTCAGGCATTGTGACGTTTTGTAATGCAGACGAACTTCGTGACGTTGCCCGGTTTGTTCCACTGGATCGCCTACTGGTTGAAACCGATTCTCCTTGGCTGGCCCCGGTGCCGTTTCGTGGTAAAGAGAACCAGCCTGCCTACGTGCGCGATGTTGCCGAGTATCTCTCCGTGCTAAAAGGTGTTGATATTGCACAATTATCGGCCGCTACCACAGAGAATTTCTCCCATCTGTTCCACATCGATTCACAACGGTTGACCGCCGCAGTCTAGTGTTTAAAATGGCCGAGTTTTTTGTGCTGCGTAATTAATTGACGCTCACCTGTGCGCTGGTTGGTGGTTTCGCCACTAGCGACAGAGGTTCTGCCCATCTATTTCTGCGTACAGAAATAGCGATTTTGTCCGTGTGCGTACAGAAATAGCGATTTTGTCCGCTACTCGACTTGTTGGCGCAATGAAACGTGATAGCAGTCAAACATTGAATGACTCATTTATTTTACTTTGCGTAAAAATAAAAAGATGGATAAATCCCTAACTTAGCAATGAATAATGTGGGTATTCGTGACACTACTCGGGCGTTACATATTAGTATCAATGCCGTCGTGCGTACTTTAAAAAACTCTCGCCGCGGAATGTAACAACGCTGCCATTGGATAACCTGCAAATTCAACTGATTTGCGAAGTGGATGAGATGTGGTCATTTGTTGGCAACAAAAAATGATAGCGCTGGCAGTGGTATGCATGGGAGCCGCGTTTGAAGCGGATTATCGCTCATGCATTTGGCTCTCGAAGCAAGAAAACGCTGCGTAATTTGCTGAAACTATTCTCGGGTTTCAGAGTGGCATTTTGGTGCACTGATGGCTACAGGGCTTACAACGACGAACTTCCAAAAAGCAAAACACATTATTGGCAAACTGTATACACAGCGTATTGAGCGTGAAAATCTGATGCGGCGCAACCGATTGAAACGCCTCAATCGTAAAACGTTGGGGTATTCAAAATCATCGGAATGCACGATAGGAGCAGGAGCATCGGCACTTACATCGAACGCGAGTATTACGTTTGATGCTGTATCAACTCATTAAATACATGACCCCTGTAACGGCTTGAGCAAGCTGGTCTTAGACGGTCAGCCCACCCTCTTCGAGCACACCTCGCTAACGGTGGATGAAGACCGGCATCTACGGCTGGTGGTGTATGCACAACAACAGCCCCGCGATTGAATAAAGCGGTAACGATGCCTGGATACACAATCCATCACACCTTGAATAGGGGTACCTATATTCAAGCCGCTTCACACATTCAAGCCGCTTCACATGCAGTAAAATCCCCGCCTTTTTCTTGCTTGTTACCGGGAGGGATGACATGTTTATCGGCCTTGACTACGGCACGGCCAACTGTTCCGTTGCACAACTGTTCCGTTGCACTGATGCAAATGGCACGCCACGCCTGTTTCCACTGGAAAACAACTCTCCCTATCTCTCATCCATGCTGTGCGCACCGACACGTGAAGCCGTCAGCGAATGGTTGTGGCGTCATCATCAAGTGGATGCCAAAGGCGAAAATACGCAACTACTGCGGCGCGCCCATCAGCTATAACCGCGATGAAGATATTGCCGTTACTCCCGCAGCGTACGCTTTGGACAAGCGGCGCTGGCGCGTTATATGGATGACCCGCAAGAAGTACGGTTCGTGAAATCCCCCAAGTCACTCTTGGGTGCGGTAGGGCTGAAACCGCAGCGATCGCCTTTTTGAAGATTTGGTGTGCGCCATGATGTTGCATATCCGCCAGTAGGCGGAGCTACAGGCGGATATGCTATCATGCAGGCAGTGATTGGTCGGCCAATCCATTTCCAAAGCATCGGTGGCAATGCTGCGGATAAGCAAGCACAGGACATTCTTGAGCGCGCAGCAATGCGCGCCGGATTTCGTGATATCGCATTTCAGTTTGAGCCTGTCGCCGCCGGGCTGGATTTTGAAGCGACGCTACAGCAGGAAACGCGGGTGCTGGTTGTCGATATCGGCTGGGGGACCACCGACTGCTCGATGCTGCTGATGGGGCCTGCATGGCACCGCAAGCAAGAGCACCATGACAGCCTGCTAGGGCACAGCGGATGCCGTACTGGCGGCAACGATCTCTATATCCAACTGGTCTTCAAACAGTTTATACCTCTGCTCGGCATGAATGGCATGACGGAAAAAGGCATTGCCCTGCCTAACCTTGCCCTGGTTGAATGCGGTCACCATTAATGATGTGCCGGCGCAGAGTGCGTTTTACAACAATGCAACCCGCATCTTTGATCAACGAGATCATACGCGATGCGCGTGAACCGGCACAGATCAAACGCTTATTAAGCGTCTGGCAATAGCGCTTGAACTATTGCTTGGTGCAACAAGCAGAAGTCTGCAAAATTGCCTTATCCGATGCGCCCTTGACCGATGCTGCACTGGCGTTTATCGAAACCGCGCTAGAAACACGCGTCTCTGCCGAAGAGATGGTTCAGGCGATTGCTCAGCCTGTATCGTAGATTCAAACCCGGATTCGCCAGGCGTTGGATGACAGCGGAACACGTCCAGATGTCGTCTATCTGACCGGCAGCAGTGCGCGCTCGCCGCAACTGCGTCTGGCGGTACAACAAGTATTTCCTGATGTGGCTATCGCCAGCGGCGATGATTTTGGTTCCGTCACCGCTGGGTTGGCACGCTGGGCAGAATTGCTATTTCCGCGTTAAACGGTGAGTAACCCGTTAGGTTGCTGACAAACCCACCTAAAACGCTCATCCCGCCTACTCCTAGGCATTCCCGCGAAGGCGGGAATCTCGTACAGGCTAAACGCGTTCATTCGTCTAGAGATCCCCGGCTTTCGCCGAGGGTGACAGGGGAAGGTGATTTTCCCATCAATCTGACACGCCCCTCTGGGCGTGTCAGATTTCCATTTATGTCTTTTGGTTCGGTACCAGTTGCCCATTTCTGTCCAACGGGATTTGGGTGCCTGGAGCGCGATCCATGCGGATCTTGCCTTGCTGCGCGCCAATTTTGTAAGTAACGTCATAGTCCAGCACTTTCTATGATTTGTTATATGCCGTCTGGCAACGCTGTTGCGTCGTGGTGTAGGTATCATTGTTCTGCATATGGCCCTGAACCTGATTGCTTGCATACCCGCCCAAGCCCCCCGCGACAGTGGAAATATCCTTGCCTTGACCATCGCCGACCTGATGACCCAATACGCCACCGGCCACTGCGCCAAGCACCGACCCCGCCAGACGATTCTCATCTTGCACCGGACGACGATAGGTCACGCAGACATCACGGCACTCCTGACGCGATGTTTTCACCGTTTCTTTGATGTTTTCACCGTTTCTTTGATGTTTTCACCGTTTCTTTAATGAGTGTTACCGAGATAACCTGGGCAAACAGCGGCTCGGGTGAAAAAACCTCCATGCTGGCTACCGCCGCTACGCCTAGAGCAGCAGCCACACCGATACCACCCCACTAACATGGATTTGTTCACAAAAACCTCCTGAATGACCGCTCGCATCTGCTTCATTCGCTGTATCCATGAGCGTCAGAGGATAGTGTCCTTAACGTAGGTATCAGCCATTACAATGTGTGTTGTTTCGTTGATAACTGGCAAAAGTGTGCATTCGAAGAGAAAAAGTGACAATCAGATTAGTTAGCGAAAGCGTGGATATGTTAATCGTGGATATGTTAATAAAATACGGTTATTTGGGATTTTTCTTAGGGGTAATTGGCGTTAAGGCAAGATGTTATTTTGAGAGTGAAAAAGCGCTAAATCTTACCCCTTCAGGACCGGACAACGTGCCACCTTAACCGGCAGCACGTTGTAGAACCCCGTCGGTTAATGCAGTTTCAAGCGGAGACGAATTACGCGGTTAATACCGCCCACCAGCATCATCAACCCGGTTTTGGTCTAGCCGTGCAAGGCAATCTGGTGCATACGGTTCAGTGAAATATATACCACACGCGCAATGCGTCCTTCCACCACACCGCGCAATGCGTCCTTCCACCATCACCGATCCACGCATGAGGTTACCTATCAGGCTGCCGACGGTGCTGAATTTAAACAGCGACACCAACGAACTGTGATCCTTGTAAACATAAGGCTTCAGAGTAAACATAAGGCTTCAGAGCCTTACCGTTGAGCTGGGCGAGGATATTGTGATAGCAACGTGTCGCCATCTGGTGCGCCGCCTGGGCACGCGGCGGGACAACGCTGCCGCTCGGTTGCAGGCACGATGCGCAATCGCCGATGGTATAGATATTCGGATCGCGCGTGATTTGCAGCGTCGGTTCCATCACCAGTTGATTGATGCGGTTGGTTTCCAGACCGGCGATCTCTTTCATGGCATCGGGTACTTTGATCCCTGCTGCCCACACCATCAAATCGGCTTCAATAAACTCACCCTCTTTAGTGTGTAAACCACCGGGTTTCGCTTCCGTGACCATCGTTTTGGTCAGAATACGTACACGATATTGGTCAACTCCTGATATGCTGCGGCAGAAATGCGCGGAGGCAACGCGGGCAAAATGCGATCCCCGGCTTCTATCAACGTCACGTTCAGTACCTGATTATCCAGCCCGTCAAAACCGTAATAGCAATGTTGACCTTTTCCTTGTCGTCATCAGCATTTGAGGTGAATTTCAGGAACAGGTTGAGCATTTCATTGTGGAAACGGCGCGCCTGTTTGGGACTGTCGAGAAAAATACAGTTGTCTTTGACGCCTGTGGTGCCGAAATCGTTGGAGATACTGCCCAGCGAGATCACCAGAATGTCATAGGCAGCAAACGTTCAGCTATCAGCATTTCACCTTGATCGTTATCGATTTCGGCGAGTCGAATACAATGACTTTCACGATCGATATCCATCAGCGTACATAACTGAAAATGGAAGCCATGGTTGCGTGCATGCGCCAGATAGCTCAGTGCGTCACTGTTATCATTCATCGAGCCTGTTGCCACTTCGTGCAGCAGCGGTTTCCATAAATGACTTTTCAGCTTTGCTTTTTCGCCCCCAGCTTATGGCCCCCAGGCTGGTGGCTAATTCCAAACCACCGGCGCCACCGCCGACAATAATAATTTTTTAAGTGCTAATGTCAAAACGATCCCCTGATCGTGAATTAATAGTTAATAAGGAGTAAAAATAATATCCTTATATAGGTTTCTCATAATCCTTATATAGGTTTTTCATAAGTTAAATGCCAAATCTGTGGGAATAAGAGCACGTCAGGTCATCTGACCATACCAAAATTGATATATATCAATTTATTTTTTATCAGATTGATTTGAAACAAAAAATTAATTTTAATTCATCAAATTATTTTGCAGGCGCTGATATCAGTATAGGACACACGACATTAGACGAGGAACGTCAAACGCCGTGGTAGGGAAAAGAGGGAGAGCTGTTATCGATTAACCGAGCGTTTTAAGCGATGAAGATGCGGCGAGATACTCTTGAATTTATGCGTCTGGATCTTGTCCCAAATGACTTTGTAGAACGATCCTAACAGTGCGGCACTGCGCTGGCTATCCAGTATTTCATCGTTGCGCGACAGCACGGTCAGACAGCGATCGCGATTCTTCTCACGGAAATTAGCAACACACTTGGTGGCAATGTCCGCATACTCTTCGGGCCTGTCGATTTTTCCTGACATGTTCTCTTGCGGGAACAGATTTGGATTATAAAAATGACCTAGCGAATATCACATAAAAAGCCGATACGTTCGGCCCAAAAGCCGCCCAACCCTACACCGCAAATCAGCGGACGCTCGTCCTGCGCACGCTGGATCAGCTTGTCGACTTGTTTAAGTATTTAAGTAAATGTTACATATCATGCCGGGGATGAAGAGTGCTGTAACTCAGCAGCTCAACGTTCTGGTCAATAGACTGCAACTGCAACACTTTTTCATGGTTGTCAGGGCTATTGGAATCAAAGCCATGCAAGTAGAGAATAATATGAACCTCATCCTACGGATACGACCAACGCCAGACGTCGCCGCCTATCACAACAAGCAGACGCTTTTTCGATAATACACCATTGTGCCTGCATTGACCGATGACAGGTTATCTGGCGCACAGTGCCTAGATTATTCGCCCGGATTACGCGTTTAGCCCGAGCGCACGACGCAATGCCGAACCTGCCGCTAAAAATGCCGTTTGTCCCGTTTGATGCCAACACACCTCACACCAGATCAGAATAAGATAATCGGCCCAGGGCAGCCACTGTTGAACCGATGTGTTCAACGCCTGCGCGCACAAGCCGGGCCGCTGCTGTTGGTAGGTACGCAGCAAGTGCCGTTTAGACTGAACGTCAAGCCCGTTGCCGCGCACCAGCAGCGCCAGTTCCAGTCCAATATTTCCATCGACGGCGTATTTCCAATCGATAAGCAGCAGCGCCCCCTGCGGCGTGATCAACACATTCTCGCTATGTACGTCTATATGCAAATATGCAAAGGTGCCCATGCAAATATGCAAAGGTGCCTACGCGAGCAAAGCAGGCGGAGCTTTACGCTAAAAATGGTGGTGCCAGCGCAGTAACGCTGGCGAGCGTCGACGCGGATACATGTTTTGCCAATGATGGATAAACTGCATCGGTAAATTCAAACGAAAGCCATAACACGGCTGGCGGTGAAGCTGGCTGAGCAGCTGTGTCAGCGAGCCGTTTTCCAATACACCGAAAAAATCCTGCGCAGACGCCGTAGCCCCTGCGGCCCACTCCACGATGAGCCAACCGTCGCGGTACACAACAGGCTTAGGAGCCAACTGTCGTGCAGAGAGTTGGCGTAATATTCGGTATTCACGTTGCCTGAATACACGTTGCCTGAATACACGTTGCCTGAATACACGTTGCCTGAATACGCCCAACTGCGCCGTCTCGGTGGTTTGCGGCCGCGCAACAGCTGCGTCCCGAACCGTTCACGGCTTCGAAATGAAAACCGGCGGTATCAACCGCCGGAAAGTGTTGCGCAAGCAGACGTTCAAGCGCAAATTTACTGTTTTTACTGTTGGACGGCACCATTTCCCGACCACACGATTTCACCGGTTTGCACCAGCATCAGTTGCATGTCCAACTGCGGGGTTTTCACATCACCGCTGACATCGCTGTAGAGCACATACTGCGCGCTCACGTAGCGCGCCAGGCCAATAGCCTTGGTTCGCGAGCCAAGACTGTCCTCTGCCGATAACCCTAACGTCTGTTTCACAACGGCCACCTGTTCACGTGGTACCAGCGTGAAGGCGTTGCCGTTCGCCAGCGCATTATAAATCTCCTCTGTCGCCTTCGCGACCGGCAACGAGCCGTTGGTGTTGTTCTTCACGCTGTCAACCAGCAGTATACTGCCGGGGGCTACGCCGCTCGCCTGTCGCATTTGTGCCACTAAAGGCCCGACACTACCTTCCCAGTTCAGGGTTTGAATTTTTGGAGGCGTAGGCACCGGATGTCCCGGCGTCGGCGTGACCACTTCCAGCTGTGACGGTTGCACCGGTTTGATCTGCGCCGGTGGCTGTTGCTCTGGCGGACGGGTCATACAACCAGTCAACACCATCGCCCAGAACAGCAGCACAAGATACTTTTTCATGCGTTCCTCTCTAACCATTTTCCGTAATACCAGTAGAAGCGGTACTGCACCGCCACCGCCTGAGATGACGTATTGCGCAGCACCGCACAGGCGCTTCCGCCCTCACTGCACGTGGTCAGATCGGGTTTTGATGCCGTAATCCCAGTGACAGCAGAGAAGCATCAAGCACTAACGTTTGCCGCTCATTGATGGTCAACACGGGTGGTGTGCTGGAACACGCAACGACCCCCCAACACCAACACAGCAGATAACAAGCCGCACACAATCTACAGCAGATAACAAGCCGCACACAATTTGGAATTTCATGAAATTAGTCCGACAATAACGGCCCCAGAGGACGTCCACCCAGCAGGTGCATATGAATATGATAGACCTCCTGGCCGCCATGGCTATTGCAATTAACGATCAGACGATAACCGTCTTCATCAATGCCCTCGTCGCGCGCAATCTTGCTGGCGACGGTGAACAATCTTCCCAATGCCTGTTCGTGCTCAGGCAAAACATAATTTACATTATAAATCAATATATTAGGAACGATCAAAACGTGCGTTGGCGTGCAAGGCGAGATGTCACGAAAGGCCGTCACCAGTTCATCCTGATAGACGATGTCGGAAGGAATTTCCCGGCGGATAATTTTACTGAAAATGGTTTCTTCAGCCATGTTTGAGTTCCTTATAAACGTGTAACGCCGAATGGTTGCGGCAGTATGAGTGACACTTTCGGTTGCTTTCAACCTTCTTTCTGTTTTTTCTTGTTCAGATGTTTGAATTGTGGCTTTTTCACCGCAGGTTAGCGCCCAATTAATAATAAAGGGAGCGTAATCTCCCTTTATCACTCCCCGGACAACGAATCAGTGATTACGGATGTAATCATCCATATCCGTTTTCAGGTTGTCAGATTTAGTACCAAAAATTGCCTGTACACCGGAGCCCGCAACAACAACGCCAGTTGCACCCAGTTTTTTCAGACCTGACTGATCCACTTTGGCTACATCACCGAAGCTCACGCGCAGACGCGTAATACAGGCGTCCTGATTAGTGATGTTTTCTTTGCTACCAAAGGCCGTCACCAGCGCCGCCGCAATTTCACTGTTGTTTTGTGTAAACTGTTCAGAGGTACTATCTTCGCTGCACGGCGTTTTCAGATTCAGTTTGGCAATCAGCACACGGAAAATAGTGTAGTAAGCTAGCGCGTAGCACAGACCAACTATTATCGAGAACAGCCACAGATTGCTGCCGTTACCGCTCAGGACTACGAAATCGATCAAACCGTGAGAGAAGCTGGTGCCATCGCGCATGCCCAGCAGGATACAGATAGGGAACGCCAGTCCTACAAGAATGGCATGGATCACGTACAGGATCGGTGCCACGAACAGGAAGAAAGAGAACTCAATCGGTTCAGTGTTCCCGGTCAGGAACGAGGTCAACGCCGCAGAGAACATGATACCACCCACTTTAGCGCGATTTTCTGGCTTGGCTGAGTGCCAGATAGCAATCGCCGCCGCAGGCAGGCCGTACATTTTGAACAGGAAGCCGCCCGCCAGTTTACCCGCAGTAGGGTCACCGGCCATGTAACGCGGAATGTCACCGTGGAACACCTGGCCCGTCGCATTATGTCACCGTGGAACACCTGGCCCGTCGCGTTGGTGAATTCACCTATCTGCATCTGGAACGGCGCGTTCCAGATATAGTGCAAGCCAAACGGCACCAGCGAACGTTCAACAATACCGTACAGGCCGAATGCCAACACCGGGTTCTGATAAGCAGCCCAGCGTGAGTACATTTGGATTGCGGTCCCTAACGGTGGCCACGGTCCCTAACGGTGGCCAAATAAAGGAGAGCACCACACCGGTGATAATAGCTGTCAGATTTCCGGTGATAATAGCTGTCAGATTTTGCAACACTGATTTTTGACTAATGGTGGGCTTGCTTCAATCTATCCGGCGTCTCTGTGGGCAAGATACCAGCGCCTCGATGAGTTCCGCGCCTGGTGAACCTAAAAAGGCCCTCGGCTTCAGTGAGCCATTTTTGTCGTCAGGTTTTTCAGCAGGCCGATATGCCATTCATGTCATCAATAATCAGTCTTCGCAAAACCAGATAGGTAACTGCTGTTTAGTTACTTAATACTCAGTCTATTGATGTAGTTTTAATAATTGATGTAGTTTTAATATAATATCAGGTCTGATATTCATTGTGATTAGTTGTGATTGACCAGGCTATTCGCGCCAGTTTGTTTGCTAGAGCGCAGGCGACAATATTTGAATGTTTGTTATCGAGTTGCCCCTACCCATTCACAAGCCAGCCCTGCTGATGTTCAAGTCGCATCATGAACGAGCGGGCACATTGAACCAGAAGTTGCGTAAATTTTTATCACCTCGTTTGCTTATCCCCAGCAGAGTCGGTTTGCCTCCTGTACTGTATTGTCGCGGTACAAGCCCTGTGGAAGCTCGCGGTACAAGCCCTGTGGAAGCTGCAAAATCCCTGCTACAGGAAAATTGTTTTCCATCGCCGAGCGGTGATGAAAGTAAGCTGGCAGTAATCGGCCCGACCCCTGGAATTGTCATAATTCGCTGTGCAGTATCATCAGCGTTGATTAACTGATTTAATTCTGATTCCAGCGCTGTTATTTTGCTCGACAAGGTAGGATATTGGGCATGTAACTTAACCAGCAGACGGCTCAGGTATTCGGGGATTTTGTGCTCAGCAGCACCAGAGACAGTCGCTTTATTACCGCCTCGCCGATTGGCATGCTTATCCCAAAATCCAGCAGAAAACCGTGGATCTGGTTAGTGGTTTTACTTTATCTCTGATAAGAGATTCCCTGACCAGATTGCTCGCATCGCCTGCTGAACCTCAGTTTTCGGCTGAACAAAACGCATTGACGGCCAGGATACGGCTTCACATATCGCCTCTTCATCAACAAAATCATTTTTATTGCTCTTGATAAACGGGCGCGCAAACTGCGGAGAGATAAGTTTTGCTTCTTGGCCGCTATCATTGATACGCCGCGCCATAAAGTGTGCCCCGGCACAAGCTTCCATAACAACAACTGAGGACGGGTACATCGTCAAAAACTGCATTAGCTTTGTGCGCGTAAATTTCTTACGCAGAAGCGCTTTACCTGACTTATCCTGGCAATGAATGTGAAAAGAATGTGAAAAGAATGTTTACCGAGATCGATACCAATAAGAGTAACGTTTTCCATGATGGCCTCTCCTGAAAGAAAAACACCCTGCCAGGGTACCGCTCACAGATTTGGGGTGACCATCTCATTAGATCCGTACCTGAATCTAGTCCAATTTTTACAAAAACTTGCACAGAAGGCGGGGTTCTAGGAGCAGCTAAGTGAGCTGACTGATGGTATCCTGATCTACCATTTGAAAATGCGTGACACGGATAAAGAGCAGGTCATTCCAGGCTTGAAAAAGGATTATGAGGAAGATTTCAAAAAAGTATTGCTGCGAGCTCGGGGTGTTATCAAAGACTGATGCCTTTATCAACAGGTGCTGCTTTTCCTCGCTTATTTTGATTCCTATTGCGAGTAATGATGATGGCTATGCAAAGTTCAGTGTTTAATTTTCAGACGCTGTTTCCCTCGCTGATTATCGATGCGCTTTTCGCGGTAGGTATCCGGGTTGATTCTGGTTTGACGGCGCTCAACAGCTATGAAAACCGGGTTTATCAATTTATGGATGAAGACCGGCACCGTTTTGTCGTTAAATTCTACCGTCCTGAACGGTGGACGCAGGCGCAGATTCAGGAAGAGCATGATTTCGCCCTCGCATTGGCTGACAATACGGTGCCCGTCGTTGCCCCTTTGAAGCTCAAAGGTCAAACCCTGCATTGTTATGATGGCTTTTATTTTGCCATTTTCCCAAGCGTAGGGGGGCGGCAATCAATATGAAATGGATAATGACGATCAATTGGAAGGCGTTAGCCGTTTTCTGGGTCGTTGGCATCAGACGGGGCAAAAAGCGCTTTTTCTTGCTCGTCCTGCCATTGGGGTTGAGGAATATCTCGACAAACCTTATCAGTTATTGACGCAAACGCAACGTATTCTTGCCACGTGCCGAGATTCCTTTTTGCAGTCCACCCAGCAAATTATCGAAATGGTAAAACGCTATTGGACAAATGGTAAAACGCTATTGGACATTGGATGCTTCCTTTCTCCGATTGCACGGCGATTGCCACCCTGGAAATATTCTCTCTGGCGCGACGGCCCACTATTTATCGATTTAGATGATGCCCGTAACGGACCCGCAGTGCGGGATTTGTGGATATTGTTTCATGGCAAGCGTCAGGAACAGAGAATTCAGCTCGATATTTTGCTGGAAGCCTATAGTTAGTTTATGACATTTTAGGAGAAATAGTTGGCGTTAATTGAGTGAGCCGCATCGGGCGATGCGAATGGTGTATTATTTAGCGTGGATTATTCTCCGTTGGGAAGATCCGGCATTCCCCCCCAGCTTTCCCTGGATAAAAGATGATGATTTCTGGTTCAGGCAAATAGCAATATTTACTGAACAGATTCTTCTGTTACAGAAGCCTCCTTTACAGCTATTGTCCATGTACTGATGTTTAACGGAGATATGTGTTATATGAAGAGTGTATTTGCGGCATTATTGGGAATTATGTTGGCCTTCGGTGCATCAGTGGCAGATTTTTATGATGTAAAACAGTATGTTGAGGTGAATAAATCGGTACCTCAATTACCGCAGGTGCTGGAGTTTTTCTCCTTCTACTGCCCGCACTGCTATCAGTTTGCTGAGGTTTACCATATTCCTGAAACTGTCAGTAAGGTGCTGCCAGCGGATACCAAAATTACGCGCTATCACGTCGATTTCCTCGGGCCTTTGGGGAAAGAACTAACACAGGCCTGGGCAGTTGCCATCGCTTTGGGTGTTGAAGATAAAGTTACCCCGTTAATGTTTGATGCGGTGCAAAAAAGCCAAACGGTGAAAACCACGGATGATATTCGTAAGGTGTTTGTAGCAGCGGGTGTTAAAGTTAAAGATTATGACGCTGCATTGGATAGCTTCGTGGTTAAGTCGCTGGTTGCCCAGCAAGAAAAAGCGGCTGCAGATTTGCAATTGCGCGGTGTGCCGGCCATGTTTGTTAATGGTAAATATATGGTGAAAAGCGACGGTTTGGATACCAGTTCAATGGATGCATATTTGAAGCAATATGCTGATGTAGTGAAATTCCTTATTGAGAAAAAATAGCACTTGTCGTATAACTGCGTCTGATAGCAGACGCAGTTATACTGGATATATCGTTTATCCGCTACGACAGTTTTGCCTCAGTGACGTTTAATTAGCGTTTAACTAATATCTATCCACAAAAAATGTTTTTGTATTACGGGTATTTACCGGGGACTTTTTATTTTGCTGAAAAAATCCATGATGTGAATCACTTTTCATGATGTGAATCACTTTTTGATATAACATCAGCATCATTCTGATTTTCTCTTTCTATTGCACAAAGTTATCCACAAGACATTTGCTTTGTGTGTGCCACATTTGCGGTTTTCTGTGCGTTAACGTTCGTCTCTTGCTGTGAGCTATGGCATGCTTAGCGCCATGATGGACGACATAGGTCATGACAGAACATGGTGCCGATTCCGCAAAACCCATTAATTTTGGTCGATGGCTCGTCGTATTTATACCGTGCTTACCACGCATTCCCTCCTTTGACGAACAATGCAGGTGAGCCGACAGGCGCCATGTGTGGCGTGCTGAATATGCTGCGCAGCCTGCTGCTTCAGTTCTCTCCCAGCCATGGCGCTGTGGTATTTGATGCAAAAGGAAAAACCTTCCGCGACGAACTGTTTGAAAACTACAAGGAGCATCGCCCACCGATGCCGGACGATCTGCGTGCGCAGATTGAGCCGCTGCACGCGATGGTGCGTGCCGTGGGACTGCCTTTGTTGGCCTTAAGCGGTGTGGAAGCGGATGACGTGATTGGTACGCTAGCGCGTCAGGCGGAAAGTGCGGGTAAGCCGGTACTGATCAGCACCGGTGATAAAGACATGGTGCAACTGGTATCACCGACGATCACGCTTATCAACACCATGAACAATACAGTGCTCGGGCCGCAGGAAGTCTGCGACAAATATGGTATTCCTCCGGAGCTGATTATCGATTTTCTGGCCCTGATGGGGGATGCATCGGATAACATTCCGGGTGTTCCGGGCGTAGGTGAAAAAACGGCACAGGCGTTACTTCAGGGGTTAGGGGGATTGGATACCCTGTATGATAATCTGGATAAAATCGCCACGCTGTCCTTTCGCGGCGCAAAGACCATGGCGCAAAAGCTGGAACAGCATAAAGAAGCGGCATACCTCTCTTATCAACTGGCGACCATCAAAACTGACATCGAATTGGAAAAGACCTGCACTAAGCTGACGGTGAATGAACCCGATGTGGATGCACTTTATGGGCTGTTTAAGCGCTATGATTTCAAACGCTGGATCGCTGATGTGGAAAGCGGCACCTGGATGCAAGGTCGCAAGGGGCAATCTGCGGTTCCGCAGCCAACGCCTGCGGCACAAGCGCAGCCACAGTCGCCAGCGGAAGCAACCGTCGCCTTGAGCCGTGAAGGCTATGTCACTATTCAGGATGAAGAGACCTTACAGTTGTGGATTGCCCGTCTCCAAAAGGCGGGAGAGTTTGCGTTTGATATAGAAACGGACGGCTTGGATACGCTGAGCGCCAATCTGATTGGTATGTCATTTGCGGTGACGCCGGGTGAAGCGGCGTATCTGCCGCTGGCGCATGATTATCTGGATGCGCCGGAACAAATCGACAGAACTCGTGCACTGGAATTGCTTAACCCCCTGCTGGAAGACAGCGCGCTGCGCAAAATTGGGCAGAACCTGAAGTTCGATCAGGGCGTGATGAAGCGCTATGACATTGAGCTACGTGGTATCGCGTATGACACCATGGTGGAGTCTTACGTATTAAACAGCGTGGCGGGCCGCCATGATATGGATAGCCTGGCCGAACGCTACCTGCAACATAAAACCATTTCGTTTGAAGAAATTGCGGGTAAAGGCAAGAACCAGCTTGCCTTTAATCAGATTCCTGTTGAACAGGCCAGCACCTATGCTGCAGAAGATGCGGATATCACTTTGCATTTGCATCAAACCCTGTGGGAAAAGTTGCAACAGCAAGGGGAACTGGTGAAGGTGTTCCGTGATATCGATATGCCGTTGGTGCCGGTGCTGTCACGCATTGAGCGGCAGGGAGTGCTGATTGATGCTGGCATTTTGGCGCAGCATTCTCAGGAACTAACCACACGTCTGGCCGAGCTTGAAACCGAAGTGCATCAACTGGCTGGTAAAGCATTTAACCTTGCCTCCACTAAGCAGTTGCAGGGGATCCTGTACGATAAGCTAAAGCTGCCAGTGCTAAAGAAAACGCCGAAAGGTGCCCCTTCTACTAATGAAGAAGTGTTGGAAGAGCTGGCGCATGACTATCCGCTGCCCAAACGCATTCTGGAATATCGTGGGCTGGCGAAATTGAAATCCACTTACACCGATAAGCTGCCGCTGATGATCAATCCGCTGACCCAGCGGGTGCACACGTCATACCATCAGGCGGTCACAGCGACGGGGCGTCTTTCCTCCAGCGATCCCAATTTACAAAACATCCCGATACGCAACGATGAAGGGCGACGCATTCGTCAGGCGTTTATTGCTCCTGAAGGCTATCGCATCGTGGCGGCGGACTACTCTCAAATCGAACTGCGTATTATGGCGCACCTTTCCAGTGATGCCGGGTTGCTCAACGCGTTTACCGAAGTGCTGGACATTCACCGCGCCACTGCTGCAGAAGTCTTTGGCTTGCCGCTGGAGAGCGTCACCGGAGAGCAGCGCCGCAGCGCCAAAGCCATCAACTTTGGTTTGATTTATGGCATGAGTGCTTTCGGTCTGTCACGTCAGTTGGGTATCCCCCGCGCCGAGTCGCGGCGCTATATGAATCTCTATTTCGAGCGCTATCCTGGCGTGCAGGACTACATGGAAAGAACCCGTCAGGAAGCTGCCGAGAAAGGGTATGTGCAGACGCTGGATGGGCGCCGTCTCTATTTGCCGGATATCCACTCACGCAATGCGATGAGCCGCAAGGCGGCGGAGCGTGCCGCCATTAATGCCCCGATGCAGGGCACTGCCGCCGATATCATCAAGAAGGCGATGATTGCAATCGATAGTTGGCTACAGCAAGAACAGCCGCAGGTGAAGATGATCATGCAGGTACACGATGAATTGGTGTTTGAAGTACATGAGTCGGTGCTGGATGCGGCAAAACAAAAGATCGCTTCCCTGATGGAAGGTTGTATGTCGCTAAACGTTCCGTTACATGTGGATGTGGGCGAAGGTAAAAACTGGGATGAGGCGCATTAATATACAAAAAAATAGGATATTGCAACTGAACGTTTAATGCGCATTACGTTATTCATTTCTGTAAAAAAAACTACAGTCATTTCTGTAAAAAAAAACTACAGGATTGGGTGACTTGCTCGACTTTATGTGACACATAGCTATGCTTATGAAAATAAACAACAAAAAACCTTTGTTCTGGCGAAAAATAGGGTAGAGTTAATGATGTAGGGTACATGTAGGGTACAGAGATAAGATATTCTATCTTTCAGACCTTTTACTTCTATCTTTCAGACCTTTTACTTCATGTAATCGGATTTGGCTGAATATTAGCCGCCCCAGTCACCGAAGTGACTGGGGCGTTTTTTTATTGGGCAAAAGTCAGAAAAACGTTACAGGGCAAAAGTCAGAAAAACGCCGCAAGATCGCTAACGATCGCTGAGGTTGATCTCAATTATCGACGTCTTCTTGCACTGAATGGCGGGTGTTGAACCACAGATCGAGTTTTTGCCGCAATTTATCCCCCCCTTCATTTTTCAACGAGGAGAAGGTTTCAACCTGAATATCTCCGCCAAACTCGAGCACTGCTGCACGCACGACATTCAGTTGCGCTTTACGCACACCGGAAACCAGTTTATCGGATTTAGTGAGCAGAATGAGCACTGGCAGATTCACATCCACGGCCCATTCAATCATTTGCTGATCGAGATCTTTCAGCGGATGACGGATATCCATCAACACAACCAGCCCTTGCAGACAGGCACGTTTTTGCAGATATTCCCCCAACGCTTTCTGCCATTTCCGCTTCATTTCTTCTGGAACTTCGGCATAGCCATAGCCGGGAAGGTCAACCAGACGCACGCCGTCTGTGACTTCAAACAGGTTGATAAGCTGGGTTCGTCCCGGTGTTTTACTGGTGTGCGCCAGGCTTTTTTGGTTGGTCAGCGTGTTAAGCGCGCTGGATTTTCCCGCGTTCGAGCGTCCGGCAAACGCCACTTCAATACCGCTATCGGCAGGCAAGTGACGAATATCGGGCGCGCTGGTGACAAAATGCGTCAGATTGTAGTTATGCGTCACGTTCGGGTTCTGTTGTTTGGTCACAATGGTTATCTCTGTCTGGATAGGGGGTTTTGAGTCTATTATACCTATAACTGACCCGAAACTACCTATAACTGACCCGAAACTATACCTATAACTGACCCGAAACGCGGGGTTATCGGTCTCAGCGTGTAGCGTACGAGGCGAATTCGCCCAGTTAGCCGCACCAACCCTTTTTTATTGCTGGCCTTTCTGTTAGATTCTGCTGCAATTGTCTTCTGTTTACTTACCTGAGAGTGTTGTTATAAAACAGCCGGTGAAAAATTCGGGCACCAAAGCCCCAGGAGCGAAGGCGTCGACATCGAAAGCAAAGAAAAAGACGCGCGCCGCGCTTAACAGCGAAGGTTGGAAGCGTAACCATCAGAAAAAACACAGTGGTCATGCTGCGGGCAGTCGCGCGCATCCTGCGATAGTGGAGGCGGCAAATCTGGTCAGAGCAAGATACGCGATCCTCGTATTGGGAGCAAAAACCCGGTCGCCCTGATCATGAGTGATGACACGCCGAAAAGCGCAAAGCCCGCAAAAGCGGCCGTACCGGCTAAATCAGACACGCAGGTTGAAACACTGCTAACCCCCGAGCAGGAGCTGCTCTGCTCGGAAAATGACGATCGCCTCGATGCACTGCTAGAACGTCTGGATAACGGCGAAGCGCTGAGCAAAGATGAGCAGAAATGGGTGGACAGCACGCTCGATCGTATCAATGTCCTGATGGATGAGCTGGGCATCGAAATGGATGATGAGGAAGCGCAGCAGGAAGACATGATGTAGCTCCTTAAACGTAATAACCCGAAAGACGTATTCTGATAGATGAAAGGGCTGCTGTCTCTCATATTGTTGATGTTGGCTATCTGCTGTGTCTGTTGGTTAAACTGTGGCTGCTTTCCCGACGTAAAACGCGACTACAGCATAAGCTACCGCTGAAAAGCGCTGTTAGGAAATACAAGCGGAGTTAGGAACTACAAGCGGAAGGAGTAACAGCATGCAAGATCAACACGTCGATTGGGATTTAGCCCTGATTCAAAAATACAACTATTCCGGGCCGCGTTACACCTCGTATCCTACGGGCTCGAGTTTAACGAACAGTATGATGATACGGCATTCCGCCAGGTGATAGCGCATTACCCTGAGCGGCCACTGTCACTTTATGTCCACATCCCGTTTTGTCATGTCCACATCCCGTTTTGTCATCTTTGTCATCGTCATCGCCTGTTCTATTTCTGCGGTTGCAATAAGCTGGTAACGCGCCAGCAGCACAAAGCTGAAGAGTATCTTGATGTGCTGGCCGTGGAGATTTGCCAGCGCGCGCCGCTGTTCGCCGTGAGCATCGTCACGCAGCTGCCCTGGGGCGGCGGCACGCCGACCTACCTCAACAAAGCTCAAATCTCAGCCGACAGCTGGCGCTGTTGCGCGAGAATTTCCAGTTTGCTGATGAGGTGGAAATTTCGCTCGAGGTTGATCCTCGTGAAATCTAGCTAGATATCCTCGATCACCTGCGTGCGGAAGGCTTTAATCGCCTGAGCATGGGCGTGCAGGATTTCAACAAGGAAGTACAACGTCTGGTGAATCGTGAGCAGGATGAGGCATTTATCTTTGCGCTGATTGACCGCGCCAAAGCGCTTGGCTTCACCTCCACCAATATCGACCTGATTTACGGTTTGCCGAAGAAACAGACGCCTGAAAGCTTTGCTTTTACCTTACAACGCGTTGTTGAGTTAAGTCCGCACCGCTAACTACGCCCATTTGCCGACGCTGTTTGCTTGCCCAGCGTAAAATCAAAGATGCGGATTTACCGAGCCCCGCGCAAAAGCTGAAGATTCTGCGTAAAACCATTACCACGATCACCAAATCGGGCTATCAGTTTATTGGCATGGATCACTTTGCTCGCCTAGACGATGAGCTGGCGCTGGCACAACGTGCCGGCAAATTGCACCGTAATTTTCAGGGTTACACCACGCAAGGTGATACTGACCTACTGGGCATGGGGTGTCGGCGATCAGCATGGTTGGCGATAGCCACGCGCAAAATAAAAAGGTGCTGAAAACCTACTACGAGAAGGTAGGTGAGCAAGGTAATGCGCTATGGCGCGGCTTGAGCTTGACGCACGTCGTGATGTGTTCAAAAGTCTTATCTGTATTTTCCGTCTGGGTTACGCAGAGGTTGAAGCGGACTACGGCATCGATTGTCGACTCTACTTCGCAGAAGATTTGCGCCTGTTGGCACCTGGTGCAGGATGGCCTGACTGAATTCTGAATTGCACCCTACGGGGATCGTGGTAACACCGAAAGGCCGCTTGTTGATTCGCAATATCTGCATGTGCTTTGGCAGCTATCTACGTGCTAAAGCGCGGACCCAGCAGTTATCACGTATGATTTGACGGTGTTTGTGATACATTAACGACAATTACCGATTATGCCGTGTACAGCGTTGTATTATGTCAAGTTGTATTATGTCAAATAAATTGTGCGTTTTTAAATTTTGCACTCATTTTACCACTCATCTATCTGAGGTTATTAGGTTTTCTACCTTGTTCAAGTATTCAATGAGTTGATTACAGTGTAAACTCTCCGGTTTTGGATGTGGAGATACAGTGGCTAACGTTGATAGTTGATGTAAGATGCCCGTTTTATGAACAGACAGCCTCTGTAAAAATACGGTTATGGCAAAAGTGGCCATCAGCGTTACCGTTGTCAGTCATGTAAACGCACCTCCAGCTCGATTATTCCTATTGTGTTTGCCAACCGGGAATGACAGACCAACTCATTGACTTAGCAATGAATAATGCGGGTATTCGTGACACTGCTCAGGCGTTACATATTAGTATCAATGCCGTCGTGCGTACTTTAAAAAACGCTCGCAGCGGAATGTAACAACGCTGCCACTGGATAACCTGCAAATTCAACTGATTTGCGAAGTGAATGAGATGTGGCCACTTGTTGGTAACAAAAAATGACAGCGCTGGCGGTGGTATACATGGGAGCCGCGTTTGAAGCGGATTATCGCTCATGCATTTGGCTATCGAAGCAAGAAAACGCTGCGTAAGTTGCTTAGACTGTTCTCGGGGTTCAGAGTGGCATTTTGGTGCACTGATGGCTACAGGGCTTAGAACGACGAACTTCCAAAAGCAAAACACATTGTTGGCAAACTGTATACACAGCGTATTGAGCGTGAAAATCTGACGCTGCGCAACCGATTGAAACGCCTCAATCGTAAGACATTGGGGTATTCAAAATCATCGGAAATGCACGATAGACTCATCGGCACTTACATCGAACGCGAGTATTACGTTCTTCCACCACTAACGATAAATCGGGCAGTTATGATCTCAGTAACCTGAGCAGCAATACTGACTATCGCCCTTCCTGGACGGAAACCTGGCGTACGGGCATCACCAACACCCTGAAATGGGATCTCAATGACCAGCACAGTCTGGATATCGGTTACTGGTTTGAACGTGCACGCCAACGTCAGACGCAGCCCTATATCGGTATTAAAGCAAACAGTAACCCGATTGATCTTTCCGGCAAACCCAACGGTTCGCACTTGTGAAAGATGTCAACGGCAAAGTGATTCAGGGGCGCAACCAGTTCACCGTGACACCAGTGCATAAGTTCTGGTTGCAGGATACCTGGTTTGTCTCCCCCGACTGGACGCTCACTGGCGGCCTGGCCTGGCCTGGCAGCACTTGAAACGTGACGAGCACGATCTGGGCAGTTGAGTTCTGTGGAGGCGAAAAAGGCGCGCACCTATAATTATAGAGTTTCTGCCGAGCTTCAGTGTATCCAAAAAAATTAACCCCTAAAATCAGTTATTTTACAGCATGACGAGCAATATGCGCATGCCACCTAACTACGTGCTCTATAACCTGGGTGATTCCATCAACACCAAGCCAGAACTGAGCTGGAACTACGAACTGGGCTGGCGCTTCCAGGGGCAAGACGTGATGTTGAGCACCTCACTGTTCTACATTGCGTTTACCGATCGTCAGATCTTCAGCCGTAACGTTGATGGCGAATACGAGATGATTAACGCCGGTAAAGTAGAAAACAAAGGTATCGAGGCTGAGCTGAGCGGAAAACTGCCGCACAACTTCAATTACTTTGCCTCTTACACCTATACCTACACCAAGCAGAGAGACGATATCGTCACCAACGGCTCCACGCTGCCAACCACTGGTAAACGTTCCGCCAACACGCCGAAGAACATGCTTAATCTGGGCGTAGGTTATGACGATAGCTGCTACTACGCAGGCATCCACGGCCGTTATACCGGTGCGTTTTACGGTGACATGACCAACAATGAGAAAATTGTAGGGGAGTGGCTTATTACCGTTACGTTGTAGGGGAGTGCTTATTACCGTTACGCGCCAGCAAGGGCGTAACACGCACCGAAGGAAAATCGGACCCTTATGAATGCAAACAACCTGCACGATATTAATGAATGCAAACAACCTGCACGATATTATTTTCTATGCGATGTATGCCTCGCTGGTGGCGGCACTGATAATCATCATTGAACGTGGTCTGTTCTTTTCTTATACTATACACGCTGTAGACCACTATACACGCTGTAGACCACGCGCTTGCTCCGTGCGCTGACCGCCGACATTCGCCATCTTCACGATCTCCCTGCTGAGCTCAGCCAGTCCAACAGCTTTCCGGTAACGCTAATTACTCCGTTGTTGCCGCAGGCGGCGGATCGCGACTATTGATGAGCTCAACGATCTGATCGATACCCAATATCTGCAAAGCAAACCGCACATGACGTGAGGATTGTGGCTGCTGGAAACCATTGTTACAGCCGCCTGGGCACAATTATGGGCATTATCGAAACATTATGGGCATTATCGAAACCTTTAAGGCACTCTCGGATGCTGGGATTTCTGACCCAAGTCAGGTTTCAGCCATAATGGGGACGGCGCTGTACGCCACGGGCTAGGATTGCCATCGCGCTGGTGTGCCTGTTGGGAAACAACTTCCTGCAAAATCGCATGGAGCACATCAATGAAGCGCTAAAAGTGCTGTTGCTGCGTTCCGGAATGCCACAGACTCGCCAGTCTGCCAAGCCTGCGGCGGTGCAGGAAAATGGGGTATAGCGCTATGCGTAGCGTGCGGGCTATCAGCACGCTGGGCAGCATTGGGCTGCGTGTGTTGGACTCGGGCTGTGTTTGGTTGCACCCTCGGCGCTGGCAGATTTCAGCATTCCCAGTTATGAGTTGGTGTATACCGCGCCAGTAGAAACCACGTTACAGGCACCGGATCTGTGTGCGCCGTATGCTGTTTGGAGTGCGCTGTTCGATGAAGCGCAGCATAGCCTATCGTTGGGGGAGTTCTACGTTGCCAATTAGAGCGGTTGCCAATCAGAGCGGCTCGCGGCTTGATAACGTATTGCAACACTTGATAACGTATTGCAACATCTGCGTAGCGCGGGAGAGCGCGATGTAAGAATTCGTTTTCTGTTAGAAGAGAAGGGCATTGCACTGTCAACGCCGGGAACGTTGGCGCAGTTGAAGGCGATTCCCAATCTGGAACTGTGGGTCATTCCTTAAGATAAGCTGACCGGCGGGATTCTGCATGAGAAATACCTGCTGGTGGATGGCAAATGTGCCTACGTCGGCAGCCAAAAATTTGGCTGGCGTTCACTCGAGCATATTCACTAAACCGGGTTGCTTATTGACGACCCCAGCGTGGTTAAACAGCTCAATGCGGTGTTTGAGCAGGACTGGCAGGCGCAGCAAGCACTGGCGCAAGGTATCGCTGTCAAGCCTGTTATGCAGACGGCTGTGCCGGATGATTCGCGCCCGGATAACTATCTGGTTGCCAGCTCCAAAGCGTTCAACCCATCGCGCGTGCTGGAGATTCTGAAACTGAATTGCCACGCTTACTAGCGCAAGCAAAAACCCTCGTGCGTATTCAGGTGATGGGCTACGCGCCGCTCTCATACGGCCCGAATCACACTCGCCCCTATGGGAATCACACTCGCCCCTATGGATAACGCGGTTACGCAGCGCAGCGGCACGCGGGGTGAATGTGGAGTTAATGGTGGCGAACTGGAGCAACAAAAAGCCGAACATTGCTTATCTCAAAAGTTTGGCGGCGTTGCCAAAATCGAGGTGAAAATCATGACATTGCCTGAGGCAAACAGTGGATTCATTCCCTTTGCCCGCGTGATTCACAGCAAGGTCATGACCATTGATCAATAAAAATCCTGGGTGGGCTCCAGTAACTGGAGCGGTGGTTATCTTGATAACTCGCGCAATCTGGAGATTGTAATGCAAAGCCTAGCGATGGCCGCGCGCATTGATGTGTTGTACGCCCAGTTGTGGAACAGTGAGCCAAGGCAAAAAAACGTTTTATATTCAAACAATATCATCATCTAGATGATGGGGGATGTTATTGTGATATAGGACCTCAACCCGATTACGTGTCGGTCAGGCCTAAATAAAGAAATTGATCAATGCAGTGCACATAATCGCAGCAATGGCGGTTTGCGGTGAGTGACTCGCCGCTGCGCCAAGCTCCGCGCCGTGTGTCGCCAGCATGGTATGTATCTCCTGAATCAGCGATACGATCATACAGCCGGCTGGTTTTATGTAAAGAAAAAAATATAGACATGTAAAGAAAAAATATAGACAATTTTGTGCGCTTTTTTGTAATTCATGGTGATACCTGTGAGGGCACGGTAAACTGAGCGTAAGCGTCACGCTTGTCATCGTTCTCGGTGTTGGCTGGGGACACCCTTCTGGTGAGATGCGCGCTATATGTGGGAGGTTTTCGCCTTCCGGGTGAGGAATCCTTAGAAAAATAATGCTGATGGGAACGAGACCACAGGGTAAGCAGCTTGAGGTTGCTGACAAACAGCCCTACTCCCACCGTCATTCCCGGCTTCCGCCGAGGATGACGAAAGGGAAGCTAAGGATGACAAGGGGTAAGTGACTTTTCACCAGTCTGACGCGGCGAAAGCCAGGGGCCACAGGGCGCGTGCGATGTGCGGTGCAAATAACCGCGTGAGTTAACTCGCACTAAACATTCACTGTACCAACAAAAAGACTTAAACATTCACTGTACCAACAAAAAGACTTATTCACTGTACCAACAAAAAGACTTGGCCTAAATTTGTGGAGATTCCTCAACATCTATGTGGGAATGACAGAATGGGGGGTTGAGTAGGAAACGGTAGCAGAGGTGCACGGCCATCAGTAGCATGATGGCCGTCAGTAAGTAGCATGATGGCCGTCAGTAATGCTTGTTGCAGTTATTTCATGCCCAGCTCTTTGGCGGTTGCCTGCAAGAAGTATCGTGCCAGCCGCGGAATATCTTCACGCCGTTCACGCAGTGGAGGCAGATGGACGCGAATCACATTGAGGCGGTGAAATAGGTCTTCGCGAAATTTGCCTTCCTAAACCCTAAACGCGTAGTTCCAGATTTTGGTAGGTGCGGCGATGATACGCACATCCACCTTCACCGCAGCGTAGCCACCGACGCGGTAGAACTGCCCGTCAGCCAATACGCGTAACAGCCGCGTTTGCACATCCAACGGCATATCCCGATTTCATCCAGAAACAGGGTACCGCCATCAGCCTGTTCAAAGCGTCCCTGACGACCCTGACGAATCTGATTCGCACCGGTAAACGCCCCTTTTTCGTGACCAAACAGCTCTGATTCGATCAGATCCTTGAGGATGGCTGCCATATTCAAGGCGATAACCGGTGCTTTGGCGCGCGGGCTGTGACAATGCAGCGCATGTGCCACCAGTTCTTTACCAGTTCCAGATTCCCCGTTGATCAGCACGCTGATGGATGAACGGGAGAGTCGGCCAAAATAATGCGAAACACATTCTGCATGGCCGGCGCTTCACCAATGATATCGGTGATGGGGCCATTGAGCGGTTGCGCACGGACCGGCTGCTGTTGTTCCAGATAGTGACTGAGCGCGCGCTCAACCAGAGAGACGGCTTCGTCGATATCAAACGGTTTTGGCAGGTAATCAAAAGCACCCTGTTGGTAAGCGCTTACCGCCGCATCCAGATCGGAATGCGCGGTCATAATAATCACTGGATAATCACTGGCAGCATCGGATGACGCTGTTTGATCTGTTGCAGCAGCACCAGACCGTCCATGCCCGGCATGCAAATATCGGACAGCAGCACATCTGGCGTTTGGGTTGCCAGCGCGTGCAGCACCTGATTTCCGTTATCAACGGTGGCACAGGTCAATCCCGCCCCAGCGAGCACGCGCTCCAGCACCCAACGGATGGAGCTATTGTCATCGACAATCCAGACTATCCCTCGTTGCATAGTGAACCTCACTGACGAATAGGCAGGTAAACCGAGAATTCAGTATGACCTGGCCAACTGTTAAATTCAATTTTTCCCGAATGCTGATCGATCAGGCTGCGCGCGATCGATAATCCCAGCCCGGTGCCCCCTTCGCGACCGCTTACCATCGTGTAAAACAGCGTGTCTTGCAGCTAAGCAGGGACGCCAGGGCCATCGTTTTCGATATCAATACGCGCCATCAAGCGATAGCACACGCCGTGCAGAGTGAGTTGAAAAGCCGTGCGCGTGCGCAGCGTAATGGTGCCGCCTTCTTTACCCAGCGCCTGGAGCGCATTGCGGGTAATATTCAGCAGCACTTGTTCAATCTGGTCTGGGTCATGGGTCAGTTCTGGCAGGCGGGATCGTAATCTTTCACCAGCGTCACGTTGTCAACGTTTTTCTAACGAGACCAACTTGCAGACGCGCTTCAACGATCTGATGAATACTTTGTGTTACGTGTAAAACCGGTTGCTGCGGCCCTAATAGCCTGTCCACCAGATTGTGCAGGCGATCGGCCTGCTCAATGATCACTTTGGTGTATTCCGTCAGCGCGGGGTCGGGCAGCGCTTTGGCTAGCAACTGTGCTGCGCCGCGCAATCCGTCGAGCGGATTTTTGATTTCATGCGCCAGACCGCGCACCAAATCACGTGCTGCCTGCTGCTGGGAATGCTGTAATTGTTCCTGGCTGAGACGGCGCTGGTTGCCCATCGCCGCCATATCTAACAGGATAAAACTGTGTTGAATGCGTTGTGGGTGAGCGACATGATGTGTGCTATGCCATCGACAACGATAGTCACTTCGTTATCCGTAACTCATTGACTCGCATTGAGGCTTTAGCGCATCAGCTCAATATCTAGCGAGAAATAGCTGAGCAGATCCGGCAACGGTGTTCCCGCCAATTTGCGTGAACTTTGCGCCAGCAACTGCTGGGCAGCCGGATTGGAATACTTTGCGCCAGCAACTGCTGGGCAGCCGGATTGGAATAGTAGATTGACAGGTCGTTATCCAGCAATACAATAAATACTATTGATCAAAGAATTGAGGATCTGCCCAGCATCGGGCAGCGTGCCTGTTGTCATAACGCAGACTCCTGCACCCTCGCGGTGCATTCTAGTATAGATGATGGATGTTACGTCGCAACGGCCAATATTGATGATAAAGGGCCAATATTGATGATAAAGGGCCAATATTGATGATAAAGAAATAAGGCCGGTGGTGAAAAAAGCCCATCCGAATATGGGCTGAAAAGTTTCCACGGCAACAAAAACAAACTTCTTATAATTCTGTTGATGCTCGGTCATGGCAGGGTTCAGCGTGCCCACCACGCCGAGGTAAATCCTAGGTACGCAGTCGTTGATTAAACGCTGTAGTACAGTTCGAATTCAACCGGGTGCGGCGTCATGCGGACGCGATCATTCTCTTCACGGCGCAGACTGATGTAAGCGTCGATAGCGTCGTCAGTGAACACGCCGCCTGCCGTTAGGAATCGTTAGGAATGCACGGTCAGCGTCCAGCGCGTTCAGTGCATCTTCCAGAGAGCCTGCAATCTGCGGGATTTCATTCGCTTCTTCCGGCGGCAGATCGTACAGATTTTTGTCCATGGCATCGCCAGGGTGGATCTTGTTCTTGATACCATCCAGGCCAGCCATCAGCAGTGCGGCGAAGCACAGGTACGGGTTAGCCGCCGGGTCCGGGAAGCGCACTTCGATACGTGCTGCTTTCTGGCTGGAGACGAACGGGATACGGATAGAAGCAGAACGGTTACGTGCGGAGTACGCCAGCATTACCGGAGCTTCATAACCCGGGACTAGACGCTTGTATTGTAAGAGTTGGTGGTCGGGTTGGACAGGGCGTTGATCGCTTTAGCATGTGTGATGACACCGCCGATGTAGAACAGCGCTTCTTCAGACAGGCCTGCGTATTTGTCGCCGGAGAATTTATTGGTGCTGTCTTTGGACAGGGACATATGGCAGTGCATGCCAGAGCCGTTGTCACCGAACATCGGTTTCGGCATAAAGGTGGCCGTTTTGCCGTAAGCGTGCGCTATGTTGTGAACAACGTATTTGTAGATCTGAATTTCGTCCGCTTTTTTGGTCATGGTGTTTTTTTGGTCATGGTGTTGAAGCGGGTTGCCACTTCGTTCTGACCAGCCGTTGCCACTTAGTGGTGGTGAGCTTCAACAACCAGACCCATTTGTTCCATGACCTGGCACATCTGAGAGCGGATGTCTTGTGCGGAGTCAACCGGCGGAACTGGGAAGTAACCGCCTTTCACTGCCGGACGGTGGCCTTTGTTGCCGCCTTCGTATTTGGTGCTGGAGTTCCAGGCACCTTCGATGTCATCGATAGCAACGTGAGAGCCGGAGATGCTGCTGCCGAAACGAATGTCGTCAAAGTCAAACAGGAAGAATTCAGGTTCTGGCCCAAACAGAACGGTATCCGCGATACCGGTGGAACGCAGGTACTCTCCAGCGCGTTTTGCGATGGAGCGCGGGTCGCGATCGTAACTTTGCGATGGAGCGCGGGTCGCGATCGTAACCTTGCATGGTGTTCGGTTCTAGAATGTCACAACGAATGATCAGCGTCGTGTCTTCATAGAACGGGTCCAGTACAGCGGTGCTTGCGTCAGGCATCAGCACCATGTCAGATTCGTTGATACCTTTCCAGCCATCAATGGAGGAGCCGTCGAACATTGGAGGAGCCGTCGAACATTTTGCCTTCTTCCAAGAAGTCAGCGTTAATCTGGTGAGTTGGATGGTGACGTGCTGCTCTTTACCCTTGGTATCGGTAAAGCGTAAGTCGACGAATTTAACTTCGTGCTCATTCAGAATCGTCAAAACATGTTCTGCGGACATACTTGGATCTCCCAATTTGTCATTTATCGTCGTGGACGAATATCGTTATGGAACGATGTTTGTTACCGTAATAGGGTTTAAGCTAAAATCATGCCAACTCTATGGGGTTGGAAGGCGTTGTTTTCAGGCTTTCATTGAAGGCAGTGCCTGCACCATTAGCAGCGTTCGTTGCACTATTTTGGTGATTATGAACCATAATAGCGTACTTTTTGTGTGCTTTTGTTTACTTTCTCTGCTTCGTTTCACCGTGAAAGGGATCATAAAGCAAGTACCTTTGGGTTGTTTATCGCTTAGGAGTGTGATCTTGTTTGGTCCCTCGCTTAATCCGTGTACAATAGTGGGCTATTTCTAAATGCCTGAGGCAAAGCTGTGATCGAGAATTTGCGTAACATTGCTATTAGCTATTATTGCGCACGTTGACCATGGGAAAACTACCTTGGTTGACAAGCTGCTACAACAAGGTTGACAAGCTGCTACAACAATCTGGAACATTGGGTGAACGAAATGACGCCACTGAGCGCGTTATGGACTCCAACGATCTGGAAAAAGAACGCGGTATCACCATTCTGGCGAAAAACACCGCCATTAACTGGATAGATTACCGTATCAATGTCGTTGACGCCCCAGGACACGCCATTTCGGTGGTGAAGTGGAGCGTGTAATGTCCATGGTCGATTCAGTGCTGCTGTTGGTAGACGCAATGGACGGCCCGATGCCCCAAACCCGTTTCGTTACCCAAAAAGCTTTTGCCTATGGCCTGATGGCCTGAAACCGATCGTGGTCATCAACAAAGTTGACCGTCAGGGCGCGCGCCCTGACTGGGTCGTCGATCAGGTGTTCGATCTGTTCGTCAACCGGGATGCTACCGACGAGCAACTGGATTTCCCTATCGTTTACGCGTCTGCGTTGATGTTGATGGGTATCTCCGGTTTGGATCACGAAGAAATGGCGGAAGCCATGACGCTGCTGTTCGAAGCGATCGTCAAACACGTTGAAGCGCCGAATGTCGATCTGGACGATCCGCTGCAAATGCAAATCTCCCAGCTGGACTACAACAGCTATGTGGGTGTTATCGGTATCGGCCGTATCAAACGCGGTCGCGTTAAACCGAACCAGCAAGTGACGATTATCGATGCGGAAGGTAAACACCGTAACGGTAAAGTGGGTCAGGTGTTGGGACATTTGGGTTTGCAACGTATTGAATCTAGCGTCGCAGAAGCGGGCGATATCATCGCTATCACCGGTCTGGGTGAACTGAGCATCTCCGACACCATCGGTGATACCGCTAACGTTGAAGCTCTGCCACTGCTGTCGGTGGATGAGCCGACCGTTACCATGTTTTTCGGGGTTAACACCTCGCCGTTCTGCGGTAAAGAAGGCAAGTTTGTGACCTCTCGTCAGATTCTGGATCGTCTGAAGAAAGAGCTGGTACATAACTGGTACATAACGTTGCGCTGCGCGTAGAAGAAACCGAAGACCCGGATACTTTCCGTGTGTCTGGTCGTGGCGAACTGCACCTGTAGGTGCTGATCGAAAACATGCGCCGTGAAGGTTTCTAACTGGCGGTTTCTCGCCCGAAAGTTATCTTCCGTGACATCGACGGTCGCCGTCAAGAACCGTTCGAACAAGTTACCGTTGATATCGAAGATCAGCATCAGGGTTCCGTCATGGAGGCGCTGGGCCTGCGTAAAGGCGAAATGCGTGACATCAACCCGGATGGTAAAGGCCGTGTACGTCTGGATTACATCATTCCAAGCCGTGGTTTGATTGGCTTCCGTACCGACTTTATGACCATGACCTCCGGTACTGGCTTGCTGTACTCCACCTTTAGCCACTACGACGATGTGCGTCCTGGCGATATTGGCCAGCGTCAGAACAGCCTGCTGATCTCTAACGGTCAGGGTAAAGCGGTAGCCTATGCGCTGTTCAGCTTACAGGAAGGCGGCAAATTGTTCCTGGGTCACGGTGCAGAAGTGTATGAAGGCCAGATCATCGGTATTCATACCCGCTCTAATGACCTGACGGTTAACTGCCTGACGGGTAAAAAACTGACCAACATGCGTGCTTCCGGTACTGATGAAGCCACCGTGCTGGTACCAGCGGTGAAAATGTCGCTGGAGCAAGCGTTGGAATTTATCCATGACGATGAATTGGTTCAAGTGACTCCGCAGTCTATTCATCTGCGTAAACGTCACTTGGCCGAAAACGATCGCCGTCGCGCCAACCGCTGGCCTAAAGAGGGTTAATTCGCCGCTCTTTACAAAACCGTTCCAGGGCGCTTTCAGGCGCCCTGCCTTTTTCCAATTCCGCCTGCCCGCCGTGAGTATTTAGTATACGTTTTAGTTATGTTCCTCCCTGTTCAGTCGCCATGTTTCTCGCTAAAGTGAAAAAACAACCATGACGTCTGGAGGGCGAAATACTTTATCTCTTTGATTTGGTTAACGTTATCATTAATTGATTTGGTTAACGTTATCATTAATATTGATTTCAACCGTGTGTTAGGCGTGTGGAGTAAGCTGAGCGGTGTGCCACTCGCCACGCTGAAAGAGCGCTTTACCATGGATGAAGCCTTTGAACTGCATGAGCGCGGTGAGATCAGTGATGAAGAATTTGGTGCCCAACTGAGTCAGGAAATGGGCATGCTAGCGGCATGCTAGCTGAGCTACGAGCAGTTTACGGCGGGCTGGCAGGCCATTTTTGTTGCGCTGAGTCCTGAGGTACTGGATGTGATGCAACAACTGCGCCAGCGAGGATATCGTGTAGTTATTTATTTTGTCAACACCAATCGTTTGCACTGTGCGCATTGGCACGCCCTGTTTCCAGAAGTAGCCGAGGCTGCTGATTGTCTCTATCTGTCACAGGATATCGGGATATGTAAACCGGAGGCGAGAATTTATCAGTATGTGCTGACGCAATAGCAGGCAATCCCAGCGCAAATGATCTTCTTCGATGATAACGAGCAAAATATTGCCGCTGCGCAAGCGTTGTGGATCCACAGCACTTTGATGACTGAACGCGATACAGTGCCACAGTTTTTTTTGCCGAACGTCCCATTTTCCCTGCACACAATACCGTCGCTAACGCGGGTAAGCAGTGATAAAAACGGTTGGTATTTTTGATAATAAATCGATTAAAAGAACAGCGGTTCAGGAGTGGTTGTCGTTTATGATTGCGTTAATTCAGCGTGTTACCCGCGCCAGTGTGACGGTGGACAAGGCCATTGTGGGGGAGATCGCAGGCGGATTGTTGGTGCTGTTAGGCGTCGAGCAAGTGGATGATGAACGTAAGGCGGCGCGCCTGTGTGAGCGCGTGCTCGGGTATCGCATTTTCAGCGATGAGCAGAGCAAGATGAACCTTAACGTGCAGCAAACCGGGGGCAGCGTGCTGGTGGTATCTCAGTTCACGCTGGCGGCGGATACGCAAAAAGGCATGCGGCCCAGCTTTCCCACAGCGCAGAACCTGGCGAGGCGGACAGGCTGTATCAGTATTTTGCCGCCCAGTGCCGTGAACGCGGCACTCACACGCAAACCGGCCGCTTCGCAGCAGATATGCTGGTTGACTTGGTCAACGACGGGCCAGTCACGTTCTGCTTCAGGTGTGACGATGCCGTGCGCGTCAGCGCGCCCATTGTCACCGATGTGCAACACCGACAATCGGAAGGAGGAGGAGGCAATCTATCACCAGATAGTGCCTGAAACCGCTGAAGAGACGGACGCCTACTACCAATTCCGCTGGGAGATGCTGCGTAAACCATTGCACCAGACATTAGGGTCGGAACTGGATGCCTATGACGCGCTGGCGCACCATCAGACCGTGGTGGATGAGCAAGGGCGGTTGGTGGCTATTGGACGCCTCTCCATTAATGCCGATAACGAAGCGGCCATTCGCTTTATGGCGGTGCATCCTAGCGTGCGGTGCAAAGGTCTAGGCACGCTGGTAGCGATGACGCTGGAGTCCGTCGCGCGTCAGGAAGGCGTCAAGCGCGTGGTATGCAGCGCGCGGGAAGATGCCGTGGCGTTCTTTACTAAGCTGGGTTTTTCCCAGCAAGGGGAGATCAGCGCACCGCAAACCACCCCCGTGCGGCATTATCTGATGACTAAACCCATTGCTTCACTGGATGATATCCAGCATTGCCCTGATTGGTGCGCACAGTTGCAGCAAGCCTGGTATGACCATATCCCGTTTAGTGAAAAAATGGGCGTGCGAATCAACCAATACACTGGGCAAAAATTTATCACCACCATGCTGGAAACGGGTAACCAGAATCCGCACCATACTCTGTTTTCCGGTAGTCTGTTTTCATTGGCGACGCTGACTGGATGGGGGCTGATTTGGTTATTGCTGCGTGAACGGCATCTGGGGGGCACCATCATTCTGGCCGATGCGTATATTCATTCTGGCCGATGCGTATATTCGTTACAGCTCGCCGATTATCGTCCGCCTCAGCGCGGTATCCGATCTAGGCTCGCTGAGCGGTAATCTCACGCGCCTGGCGCACGGGCTTAAAGCGCGCGTGCAACTGAACGTTGAGCTATTTGGCGATGATAAGGCCGGTGCGGTATTTGAAGGGTGGTATATCGTGCTACCCGCGCAGCCTGCCGATCCCTTGGAACAAGGTGGCTCGGAAGCGGGGTAGCGGTGCGGTCATTAGTGCGCGCTGCTCACTTCACCGTGTTGAATCTGCTGCATTACGCCAGTGCCATCGCTGGTGGTCCCCTGTAACAGACCGTTCAACGTCGGTTTAAGCGGCGTGTTGGCGGCCAGATTTCCCGTTAAACGCAGTTGCAGATTGCTGTCGGCGCTGGGCAGGGTCTCAGACGTTTGCCAGCCCCAATATGTCAGGGTATCCATCGACACTGAACGACCGTTTAATGACAGCGTGAACGCCCTGCCTGACTGCTGCGCAATAGTGGCTTGCGCCTCGCGCAGACCACGTTGCGTAAATGCACTCAGTTCGGTAATGGCTATTTGCGCATCTCTGGCGTTTAGCGCGAGAGAAGAGCGGCGCAAATCGAGTTTGTTGAAGGTGGCATCGCCAGCGTTCAGGTTCAGTGTGCCCTGCCAAACGCTCCACTGTTGCTGACGCGCCAGCAACAGATTATTGCCGTAGCCATCCAGTTATTGCCGTAGCCATCCAGCGCGGTGAGCTGGAACGGGAAATCCGGGTTGATGTCGATGAGCAGGTTGCGGTTAACGTGGAACTTCTTCACCTCAACATCGCTCAGCCAGTCCGGTAATGGCTTCTGCCAGCACTCACGCCAATCCATGGGCAGGGTATACTCCATCCCTGCTACCACGACTTCATTCAAGGTCAGACGGTGGTTATTGCGCATCCACATGCCATCGGTGCGCATCAAACCGCCTTCCCAGCGGGTAGTAAACTGCTTGATAGCTACCCCTTACCCCTTGCGGCGAAACTGCAAGGTTGGTTAACAATAGGGTCAATCAGGTGCATGCTTCCGTTGACGATGTCGCTGGCATTAAACGACAGCGTGCCGTCGTCGCTTTCCCAACTGTGCTGGCGGAAGGTGACATTTTGCAACGTGACGTCGAGATCGCTAAACTCCCAGCCGGGCCCTTCAACACGGGCATCCACCATATCGAAGTGGGAAACCACTACCGAAGGCTATTCGGCCACCGGCTGCCAGAAATCTTCCAGCGATTTTGTGGTTTGTAAACGCAGATTGCTCAGGCGTAGGTTATCCACCTGCCAACTGCCATCTTCTGCACGTCGGGCATTACCAGTTAACTGACCGCCCGCAACGTCTGCACCACCGCCCGCAACGTCTGCACCAAAATTGGTTAACGTGAGCTGGTTGTTTTGGTTAACGTGAGCTGGTTGTTGTTGATTTCACCCTGAATTAGCACCTGGCTGGCGGGAACGTCATTGAGACGCAGCGAGCGAGCGTTAAGTTGAAAATTACCCTGCGTGCCAAGCGGATGCCCTTGCTCTGGCTGCCAGGGGGTGATGCCACCGTTAATTTGCTGCCTGCTGCCCGTTCAGCGACCAATTACCGTCTTGTGATTGCAGCGCCATGGTGCGCAATTGCAGCACATCAGCCATGAACGGAACGGCAATGCTGTTGCCAGCAGCAGATTTAAGGTACCGCCTTCCAGTTCCAGGCTGGCAAAGTGGCTCGGTTCTGTCAGTTGGCGTGTGCTTAAACCAAAGGATATTTTACATGCTGCCAGGGTCAACGGTTGCCCTTTGACGCCAAAGGTGATATCGCTGAACACTATATGGTCGATATGGTCGATATGGTCGATATGGTCGGCTTCTGACCAGTTATGCTCGATTTTTCCCAGCGTTAACTGGTAGTCGGTATTGTCATTTACCCAGAAAGTGACGCAGTTTGCAGCCTAGTGGGTTTGCAACACAACGTAAACGATGACCAGTGCCAATAGGGCTAGCAATAGCAAGGTGAGCAGTAGTTTCCCGAGAAATTTCATCGTATCAGTCCATGCCTTGTCACATCGTATCAGTCCATGCCTTGTCATCGTGAGTAATTGTGTTATGCCGCAATTCTTCCTGCGTCTCAATACTTAACCGTGGTTACAGACAATAAAAAAACGGCCAGTGTGGAAACACTAGCCATTTTATCATAGAATGCTCGATCCAAGTTTAGAAACGTTTTTTTTACATTTAGTGCTGACCAAGTGTGAATATTATTAATAATAAATTTGAATTTTTGCTAAAGTAAATCGTTTCCAACCATTTTCTGCTGCACGCCCGTCGAACGCGTGAAAAACAACCTGCTTGAGGCTTTTTCACTGCCCTACTCCTGTGTAAACTAGAAGTTTTACTTTCTGTTATCGGGTGTCATGAGACGCAAAATCTGGGACTTAACGTGAGCAGTATCAAATTGATCGTCGGATTGGCGAATCCGGGAGCCGAATACTCCGCTATGCGACACAATGCTGGTGCCTGGTACGTTGAACAGTTAGCTGAGGTTTATCGGCAATCTCTAAAGGAAGAGGCCAAATTCTTTGGCTATACCGCGCGCCTCACGCTGGCCGGCCACGATGTTCGTCTGCTGATGCCAACCACTTTTATAAATCTCAGTGGTAAAGCGGTGGCGGCAATGGCAACTTTTTACCGCATCCAACCGGATGAAATTCTGGTGGCGCACGATGAACTGGATCTTTTGCCTGGGACTGCCAAACTAAAACTGGGCGGCGGACACGGCGGGCACAACGGCTTGAAAGACATCATGAGCAAATTAGGGAACAACCCTAATTTTCACCGTTTGCGCATTGGTATCGGCCATCCCGGCGATAAAAGTAAGATTACCGGTTTTGTGCTGGGCAAACCGCCCGCTAGTGAGCAGACGCTGATCGACGGCACGATCGATGAAGCCATTCGCTGCACCGAGATTTTGCTGAAAGACGATATGGTAAAAGCGATGAATCGACTGCACGCCTATAAACCTGCGTGAAATGATATTCGCGCGCAGGCGGTTCGAGTTAATGCGCCATTCCGTGGTTCGAGTTAATGCGCCATTCCGTGTATAATCGGCACTAACGTATTTATTTTTTCAGATGATAAACCACAACAATCTGATTAATAAGCTATTTAAGGCGATAAAAGTATGGGATTCAAATGCGGTATCGTTGGGCTGCCTAATGTGGGTAAATCTACGCTGTTCAATGCATTGACCAAAGCCGGTATCGAAGCGGCCAACTTTCCGTTTTGCACTATAGTGCCTAACACTGGCGTGGTGCCGATACCCGATCCGCGTTTGGATAAGCTGGCTGAGATTGTTAAACCGCAGCGTATTCTCCCCACCACGATGGAGTTTGTTGATATCGCGGGTCTGGTAAAAGGTGCGTCCAAAGGTGAAGGCCTGGGTAACCAATTCCTGACAAACATCCGCGAAACAGAAGCAATCGGCCACGTGGTGCGTTGCTTCGAGAACGACAACATTATCCACGTTGCGAGCAAGGTCGATCCGGCTGACGACATCGATACCATCAACACCGAACTGGCGCTGGCGGATCTCGATACCTGTGAGCGCGCACTGCACCGCGTGCAGAAGAAAGCCAAAGGCGGCGACAAAGACGCCAAAATTGAACAGGCCACGCTGGAAAAATGTCTGCCGCAGTTGGAAAAAGCTGGAATGCTGCGCGCCCTGGATCTTAATGCTGAAGAGAAAGCCGCCATTCGTTACCTGAGTTTCCTGACTCTCAAGCCCATCATGTACATCGCTAACATCAATGAAGATGGCTTTGAAAACAACCATTACCTGGATCGGGTGCGTGAAATCGCTGCCAGCGAAGATTCTGTGGTTGTCCCGGTTTGTGCTGCGGTGGAATCAGACATTGCCGAACTGGACAATGCAGATCGCGACGAATTCATGGCGGAACTAGGACTCGAAGAACTGGGCCTGAACCGCCTGATCCGCGCCGGTTATGAGCTGCTTAACCTGCAAACCTACTTTACCTCAGGCGTAAAAGAAGTGCGCGCCTTAACCATCCCTGTCGGCGCTACTTCCACACAGGCTGCAGGTAAAATACATACCGATTTTGAAAAAGGCTTTATCCGCGCCCAAACCATCGCGTTTGAAGACTTCATCACCTACAAAGGTGAGCAAGGCGCGAAAGAAGCAGGAAAAATGCGTTCTGAAGGGAAAGAATACATCGTTAAAGATGGCGATGTGATGAATTTCTTGTTTAACGTCTAATTCGCTTCTGTTGTCTCATGGGATATCACTGTATCTCATGAAAACTTACAACCCCTTTAAAATCCACGCCATTGCGTGGATTTTTGTTTTAATAACGTCTTACGCCATCTCATTACAGCGCTGTCAAAAATGAGTATGGGCATTTTAGATAAAAGTACGGGCATTTTAGATAATATTTCCCTCCCCTTCGCGGCGTCACAACGCGAAACGCGAATTTCCGGTCAAGTATTCAATGATTTGATTACAGTGCAAGTATTCAATGATTTGATTACAGTGTAAAATCATTGAATACTTGACCCTCTCCTATTGCCCTGCTACCTACCCAGAGTAAACAGGTTATTTTTCACGGCGACTCCCGACATGGAAATTGTTTTCCATCGCCGAGCGGTGATGAAAATAAGCTGGCAGTAATCGGCCATACCCCTGGAATTGTCATAATTCGCTGTGCAGTATCATCAGCTTTGATTGACTGATTTAATTCTGATTCTAGCGCTGTTATTTTATTATTTGCTCGACAAGGTAAAGATATTATTATTTGCTCGACAAGGTAAAGATAGTGGGCATGTAACTTAACCAGCAGACGGCTCAGGTATTCGGGGATTTCGTACTCAGCCAGCACCAGAGACAGTCGCTTTATTACCGCCTCGCCGATTGGCAGGCTTATCCCAAACTCCAGCAGAAAACGTGGATCTGGTTAGTGGTTTTTACTTTATCTCTGATAAGAAATTCCCTGACCCGATGCAGTGCTCGTATCGCCTGCTGAACCTCAGTTTTCGGCTGAACAAAACGCATTGACGGCCAGGATGCGGCTTCACATATCGCCTCTGCATCAACAAAATCATTTTTATTGCTCTTGATAAACGGGCGCACAAACTGCGGAGAGGTAAGTTTTGCTTCATGGCCGCGATCATTGATACACCGCGCAATAAAGCGTGCCCCTGCACAAGCTTCCATAACAACAACCGAGGGGACGGGCACGTCGTCAAAAACTGCATTAGCTTTGTGCGCGTAATTTTCTTACGCATAAGCGCTTTACCTGACTTATCCTAGCAATGAATGTGAAAAGAATCTTTACCGAGATCGATACCAATAAGAGAAACGTTTATCCATAATGGCCTCTCCTGAAAGAAAAACACCCTGCCAGGGTACCGCTCACAGAGCGGGGGTGACCATCTCATTAGGCCCGGCAGCAGACAGACGATTACGCCTGGCCTTTCACTTCTTTCAGACCGTTGAATGCAGCACAGCCAGCCAGTGCTTCTTCGATACGGATCAGTTGGTTATACTTGGCAACGCGATCAGAACGGCTCATGGAACCGGTTTTGATCTGACCAGCCGCAGTACCTACCGCCAGATCGGCGATGGTAGCGTCTTCGGTTTCGCCAGAACGGTGAGAGATAACGGTAGTGTATCCCGCATCTTTCGCCATCTTGATAGCAGCCAGAGTTTCTGACAGAGAACCGATCTGGTTAAATTTAATCAGTATGGAGTTAGCGATGCCTTTCTCGATGCCTTCTTTCAGGATCTTGGTGTTGGTTACGAACAGATCGTCACCCACCAGTTGGATTTTGTCGCCCAGTACTTTGGTCTGATAAGCAAAACCATCCCAATCAGATTCGTCCAGACCGTCTTCTATAGAAACGATCGGGTACTCTTTGGTCAGGCCTTCCAAATAGTGAGTGAACTCTTGAGAAGTGAAGGTTTTGCCTTCGCCTTTCAGTTCGTAGTTGCCGGTTTCTTTGTTGTAGAATTCAGAGGCGGCACAATCCATCGCCAGCGTAACGTCTTTGCCCAGCACATAACCGGCATTTTTTACCGCTTCAGCGATAACAGCTAGTGCTTCTGCGTTGGAACCCAGGTTCGGCGCGTAGCCGCCTTCGTCGCCAACAGCGGTGTTCAGGCCTTTGCCTTTCAGCACTTTCGCCAGGTGATGGAACACTTCAGAACCGATACGGATCGCTTCTTTCACCGTTTTCGCGCCAACCGGCTGAATCATGAACTCTTGAATATCAACATTGTTGTCAACGTGTTCGCCACCGTTGATGATGTTCATCATCGGCAGAGGCATAGAGAATTTGCCCGGGGTGCCGTTCAGTTCAGCGATGTGTTCGTACAGCGGTTTACCTTTGGACGCAGCTGCTGCTTTGGCGTTAGCCAGAGACACCGCCAGAATGGCGTTAGCACCAAAGTTGGATTTGTTGTCAGTACCGTCCAGGTCGATCATTACCTGTTCAATGGCAGCCTGATCTTTGGCATCTTTGCCCAGAATGGCCTGCGCCAGCGGTCCGTTCACAGCAGCAACGGCTTTGGTTACGCCTTTGCCCAGAAAACGGGATTTGTCGCCATCATGCAGTTCCAGCGCTTCGCGAGAGCCTGTGGAAGCGCCTGACGGAGCAGCAGCCAGACCAACGAAACCACCTTCCAGGTGCACTTCCGCTTCAACGGTCGGGTTTCCGCGTGAGTCGATGATTTCACGGCCAATGACTTTAACGATTTTGGACATTAGATTTTCCTCAGTACAAATTAAACTAAAATTAAACTAAAACCGATTCTGTATATAAAACCGAGCTTTAAACTAAAACCTTAGACGAACAACGCGCGGTCCAGTACCGCGCGTTGCTGAAAAACCCTTACTTCATCTGACGCTTTTGATACGCGCCAGCAGCTTTAACAAAGCCGGCAAATAGGGGATGACCATCTCGTGGCGTCGACGTAAATTCCGGATGGAATTGACAGGCCACGAACCACGGATGCTCAGGGAGTTCAACAATCTCCACCAGCTTGCGGTCGGCGGAAAGACCAGCAACACGCAATCCCGCCGCTTCAATTTTTTTCAAAAGCATGTTGTTCACTTCATAGCGGTGACGGTGGCGTTCAATAACGGTTGCCTCACCGTACATCTCGCGCACCAGACTGCCTTCCGCCAGGCGGCACAGTTGACCGCCCACACGCATGGTGCCACCCAGGTCGCTCTCTTCGCTGCGCGCCTCAAGGTTACCGTCTTCATTACGCCATTCGGTGATCAGCGCAACAACCGGGTATTTACAGCCTGGCACAAATTCAGTAGAGTTTGCCGCTTCCATGCCCACAACATTACGGGCAAATTCCATCAAAGCGACCTGCATTCCCAGGCAAATGCCCAGATAAGGGATGCTATTCTCACGGGCGTAATGCGCCGCCATGATTTTACCCTCAACACCGCGGTAGCCGAACCCCCCTGGGATCAAGATAGCATCAAGATCTTTGAGAACTTCAACGCAGCGGGTTTCTACATCCTGCGAATCGATCAACTTGATGTTGACGGTCAGGCGATTTTTCAGCCCGCCGTGTTTCAGCGCTTCGATCACCGACTTGTAGGCATCCGGCAGTGCAACATATTTGCCGACCATGCCAATGGTGACTTCGCCACCCGGATTGGCTTCCTGATAAACAACCTGTTCCCATTCGGACAGGTCTGCTTCGGCGCAACTCAAGCTGAATCGTTTACAAATATAATCGTCCAATCCTTGCGATTTCAAGAGCGCCGGGATTTTATAAATAGAGTCAATATTTTTTAAGGAGATTACTGCTTTTTCTAGCAGATTACAGAATAAAGCAATCTTTGCACGCTCGTTGACGGGCACAGTGCGATCGGAACGGCAAATCAGCACGTCCGGCTGAATACCGATAGAAAGCAGCTCTTTTACCGAGTGCTGAGTTGGCTTAGTTTTCACTTCGCCTGCTGCCGCCAGGTATGGCACCAGCGTCAGGTGCATGAACAGGGTATGCTCGCGACCCACTTCCACTGCCATCTGCCGAATCGCTTCAAGGAACGGCAGAGATTCGATATCACCGACAGTGCCGCCGATTTCCACCAGCACCACGTCATGGCCTTCACCGCCTTCAATGATTCGTTCTTTGATGGCATTGGTAATGTGTGGAATCACCTGAATGGTTGCCCCAAGGTAGTCGCCACGGCGCTCTTTGCGCAGCACATCAGAGTAGATACGGCCGGTGGTGAAGTTGTTGCGTCGCGTCATTTTGGTACGGATAAAGCGTTCGTAGTGACCCAAGTCAAGATCGGTTTCCGCGCCGTCTTCGGTGACAAACACTTCACCGTGCTGCGTCGGGCTCATCGTGCCCGGATCCACGTTGATGTACGGGTCCAGTTTCATGATGGTAACGTTGAGGTCACGGGCTTCGAGAATAGCCGCCAGAGAGGCTGCGGCAATGCCTTTACCCAGAGAAGATACGACCCCGCCGGTCACAAAAATATAATTAGTTGTCATGCTGAACCTGAGAAGTTAGGTTTATTTACCCAAAATAATTCGTGTTGCGGGAAGGCGGCAAGCAAACGAATCCCTAGGTGCTTACCCAGGTAAGTGACTAGGGTGAGCGGCGCAGCCAACGCACCTGCAACGTGCAGTATGACGGGTATAACGATGGAGTACCAGGACGGATGAGTAGTATACCTGAACCTGATGAAGGCTACAAATGTTGCTTTTCATTGTGGCAATCGTAACGTCGTGGCTAAACCGATGTATCACGCACAAACATCATGAGAAATATTATTAATACTAATAAACATAAATAACAAAATCACCAGAGAAAAATACAGTAATACGGTTAAAATATCTTAACCAGCCTTTTCCTGACATTTTACCTGTTCCCAGGCCGCATCCATTTCCTTCTGTTCCCAGGCCGCATCCATTTCCTTGCATCCATTTCCTTAAGTATCGCCTGTTCAACTTAAGTATCGCCTGTTCAACTGTTTTTCCCGAGGCGATAACAATTTTGTTCTACCTGACGGAAACGGCGGCTGAATTTGCGGTTTGCCGCCTGAAGCGCGTTTTTGGCTTTCTGACCAAGATGGCGTGAGATATTGACCGTAGCGAACAATAAATCGCCCACTTCTTCGGCCAGCTTTTCTTCATCTACTACTGCCTGCCTGGCTTCATGCATCACTTCATGAATCTCTTCATACACTTTGTCGACCACTGGCCCTAGGCTGTTCCAGTCGAAACCTACTAACGCGCAACGCTGCTGAATTTTGTGCGCTTTCATCAAGGCGGGCAACGCGTCAGGAATATTGTCCAACGCCGAGTATCGGGCTTTTTCAGCGCGCTCCTGGGCTTTGGTTTGCTCCCAGTTGGCAAGCACCGCGTCGCTGTCGGTGAGCATTGCATCGCCAAAAATATGCGGATGTCGCCGTTCCAGTTTGTCGCTTATGGCGTCAAACACCGCAGAAAAATTAAACAACTCCTGCTCTTGCGCCATCTAGGCGTAAAACACCATCTGAAACAACAGATCGCCTAATTCGCTGCACAGATCGTCGAAATCCTTACGCGCAATAGCATCCAGCACTTCGTAGGTCTCTTCCAACGTGTAGGGTGCGATAGTGTCAAAGGTTTGCTTGCGATCCAACTGGCAACCGTTTTCCGGATCACGTAATGTGTTCATAATGGAAAAAAGACATTCAATAGCCGCTGCTGTCATGCCTGATTCCTGAATCGATAAAAATCGCGTGCCACCTTCGGCACAGGCTGGGGACCTCTTACTGAAGAAGCGCATTTAGCCTGCAGTAGATCCCCGCCTGCGCGGGGATAACAAAGTGAGGACCTACGTAAAAATTACGCCCCTTGCTGGCGACGTGCGTCGATGACATCCGGCAGTTGGTTGAGCTTCGCCAGCGCCCGTCCCAATACCTGAAGGTTGTAGATCTCGATCTCCATGTCGATCACCGCGATCTGCTGTTTGGTATCGCGACTGGACACGCCCAGCACGTTCACCTTTTCGTTCGCCAGAATGGTGGTGATATCACGCAGTAACCCACTGCGATCGTTGGCGGTTACGCGCACCGTCAGCAAATAGCCCTGGAGTAGCTTTCGCCCCAGACGGCATCGACAATCCGCTCAGGCGCATGGCTGCGCAGATCGTCCAACTGCTCACAGTCAGCGCGGTGGATAGAAATACCACGGCCGCGTGTAATGAAACCGATGATCTCATCGCCAGGGATCGGCTGGCAGCACCGCGCGATCTGATGCATCAGATTAACAACCCCTTCTACCACAATAAGGCCACTGTCTTTGCGGCTGTTCTGTGCTAGCGCTTTCTGTTGGGTGAGCTGACTTTCTGTTGGGTGAGCTGACGTAGCGCTTCGCGATCCTGCTCTTCGGAGCTGGGCTGATTGAACTGCGCCTGAAGGAAGTTCACCATCTGGTTAAGGCGAATATCCCCGCTGCCAATACCGGCCAGCAGTTCATCAAGCGAGTTGATGTTATAGTGCGGCAGCAGCAGCAGCAGCTTCTCTACCTCTGCCGCTTTGAGGTTGATCCCCAAATGTTCCAGCTCGTTATCCAGAATCTGGCGCCCTGCCAGGATATTCTTGTCACGATCTTGCTTGCGGAACCAGTTATGGATCTTGGAACGGCCACGGCTGGTGGTGATATAACCCAGGTTCTGGTTCAACCAATCGCGGCTCGGGTTCGGCTGCTTCTGCATGATGATTTCAATCTGATCGCCCATCTTCAACTGGTAGGTAAAGGGCACAATGCGCCCGCCAATTTTGGCCCCGATGCAGCGATGCCCAATATCGCTATGAATGTGGTAGGCAAAATCCAGCGGCGTAGAGCCGGTTGGCAGATCGACCACGTCGCCTTTTGGCGTAAACACGTAGACACGATCGTCGAACACCTGGCTGCGCACTTCGTCCAGCATTTCGTCTGAATCGGCCATCTCTTCTTGCCAGGTGAGCAGCTTGCTCAGCCAGGCAATGCGCCCTTCGTAATTGGAGCATCTCCCCGCAACCGCGCCCTCCTTGTATTTCCAGTGCGCAGCAACGCCCAATTCTGCATCTTCATGCATCTGTTTGGTGCGAATCTGGATTTCAAGGATTTTGCCCTTCGGCCCCAACACCACCGTGTGGATGGACTGGTATCCATTGGGTTTCGGGTTCGCTACGTAGTCGTCGAACTCGTCGGGCAGATGACGGTAGTGGGTGTGAACGATACCGAGCGCCGCATAGCAATCCTGCAAGCGTTCAACCACAATACGCACGGCGCGCACATCAAACAGTTCATCAAACGACAGAGATTTTTTCTGCATCTTGCGCCAGATGCTGTAGATATGCTTGGGTCGGCCATAGACTTCAGCCTTGACGCCCTCGCCCGCCATCGCGGTGCGCAGGGTTTTGACAAAATCGTCAATGTACTGTTCGCGGTCAATTCGTCGCTCGTGCAACAGTTTGGCGATTTTTTTGTATTCATCCGGATGCAGATAACAAAAACAGAAATCTTCCAGCTCCCACTTGAGCTGGCCGATACCGAGGCGGTTCGCCAAAGGCGCGTAGATGTTGGTACACTCCTTGGCCGCCAGCACGCGCTCTTCTTCCGGCACATCTTTCACTTCACGCAAGTGCGCAATGCGCTCAGCCAGTTTGATCACCACGCAGCGGAAATCTTCCACCATCGCCAGCAGCATACGGCGGATATTGTCTACCTGCTCTGAGGCAACGAAATCGTGTTGCGTCGCCTTCAGTTGACGAATCGCATCCATATCGCGCACACCGTGCACCAAATCGACGATATTCTTGCCAAAGGCGTCTCGCAGTGTATCTTCATCCACCACCCCGGAGTCAGCCAATGGGAACAGCATCGCCGCACGCATGCTGTCGTTATCCATGCTAAGGGTGGAGAGGATCTCCACCATTTCAATGCCGCGCCATAACAGCAACATCGCATCGGGATTCCCCTGCGTGTGCTGTTCACAATAGCGCCAGGTCTCGGCTAAACGTTCACACGACTGCTGATTATTGATGCCCAACGATGCAATCCAGGCATCTGGCACAAACTCGCCGTCCGTATTCAAATGCGCACTTCTTACCGCAACCATAAATTCTCCCTACAATGCCGCTTTGCCAGAGCGTGCCGCCTTACCAGAACGCTGCAAAAACAGTGCCATTGATTCAAAGTGGCCGGTGTGAGGAAACATATCCAACATGGCGACCTGCGCCAACGTGTAACCTTGCGGCCAACAGCACTTTACTGTCCCGCGCCAACGTAGTGGGGTTACACGAAACATAGACCACACGCTGTGGTGGAAACATAGACCACACGCTGTGGTGCAAGTTTAACAATTTGCGGCATCACTTCCGACTCCCCGGCGCATGCCGGGTCTAGCAATATCTTATCAAATCCCTGGGCGCTCCAGGACTGTTGCGCAACATCCTAGTCGAGATTTTGGTGAGAAAATGTGACGTTAAACAAGCCATTACGGCGCGCATTCTCCCGTCCTTTATCCACCCGCGCTGGTACACCTTCGACGCCGACCACCTCTGCTGCACGCGTTGCCAGCGCAGCGTGAAATTGCCCATGCTGCAAAACAGATCCAGAATACGGTCTTGCGGCTGCACATCCAGCCACACCAGCGCCTGTACCACCATCTGGTGATTCACCGTGTCATTGACCTGAATAAAATCGCGCGGGCTAAATGCGAGCGTCATGTCGTTCACACGATAAACTGGTGTGTCGCCCGTCAGAGGGGTGACGACATCAGCCTCCGGTGCCAGATAGATAGCCACCTGATGTGCCGTGGAAAACGCACGCAAAGCATCTGTATTCGCCGCGCTCAGGGCGTCAAGATGGCGCAGCACCAACAGCGGGCCGTTATCCGCCAGCACCCGTTCCACATGGCTAAGCCATTTCACCCCTTGCAACTGGATGAGTCAGTGAAGCAGTGGGGCTAACAGTGCATCCAGTTCCGGTGCCAACACCGGGCAGGTCGCGATATCCACCACATCGTGCGATTGCCCCTGGCGGTATCCCATGCGCAAACCAGACGCTGGTTAATACACTGATTTGGTATGGGTTGATGCTTTTCCGCCCGCTGACGCCGGTTTATCTCCCGTCAAAAAGTATAACGTAAGACGCGCACGTCTACGGTAACCATAGGTCGGCCCCGCAATCAGTCCAATATCCGTCAGCGTTTGTCCGGTTTATCGCGTCATCAGCTTTTGCTGCGCTGTTGCAGCGCGACATCGGCATGCTGCTGGCAGCCACCGCACACGCCAAAGTGCGGACAGAGCGGTTCCACACGTTGCGCACCGCGCATCAGCAGCCGTTTAAGTTCAGCGCGCGCATATTGACGTTTATCCTCTGTCAGCCGGATTTCCGCCTGCTCATCCGGCAGCACGCCGGGCACGAAAACAGTATTGCACTGGTGATGCGCTACATCCTGTCCGAAGGGATCGAGATTGGTCAGGGTTACGTAATGGTTTGCCAGGTCGTCACACGCCGGTTTGGAGAGTAGAATTGCGCCATGGTTTGCTATTGTGTCTTTAAGCTGAACGTCTAGGTTGTAGTAGCACACTGATACTGGCCACCTGATCGGAGGTGATATGCTCACCTCAACAACACGATAGGTGACTAAATGGCAAAACATTTCACGGCAGAATTTAAGCTCGAAGCAGCAAAGCTGGTTATCGATGGCTATACCTACGTTAAGGCGCAGAGGCGGTTAATGTCAGCCATTCGGCTATCACCCGCTGGGGGTTAATAAGCTGCGCCTTGAGCGCCAGGGGAAAACGCCCGCCGGGCTTCCTTTGAAGCTCGAACAGCTAGAGCTGCGTGAGATGAAGAAAAAAGTCCAGCATCTTGAAATGGAGAATGAAATCCTAAAGAAGGCTACGGCTCTCTTATCTGACTCACTCAACGGTTCACGGTAGTCGACAGGCAACGGTTCACGGTAGTCGACAGGCTGAGAGTGCGATATCCGGTCGCGGCGTTGTGCCAAACTTTTGGCGTTGTGCCAAACTTTTGAAGTACATCGCAGCCGCTACAGGCACTAGCAGGCTTCTGCTAATGAGCCCGACGGGGAACGTGTGGTTAAGCGCAGCTAGGTCATGGAAGCCTGGAATGCCAGCGGCGGCTCCGCCGGCGCCCGAAGCATCGCGACTATCGTCTTCATGGGCTCTGGCGTCATGGGCTCTGGCGTCAAAATGGGCCGCTGGCTGGCTGGTAAGCTAACGCGGCGGAAACGAACACGTTGAAATACTGAAGCATCTCGACCGCCAGTTCGTGGTTACTGCGCTGGCTCAGGTCTGTTGCGGTGATGTAACCTATATCTTGATCTTGACGGGTAAATGCCATGCTTATCTGGCGGTGGTATCGGCAGGCCTATGGTGCTGTCGGATAAATATGGTGCTGTCGGATAAAGCAGAGTATGAGCCGCCGTGGCAACTGCTGGGATAACACCCTATGGAGCGGTTCTTCCGGAGCCTGAAGACCGAATGGGTGCCTGAAGACCGAATGGGTGCCGACGAAGGGCTATAAAAGCTTCAACGAGGCTCAGAGCGCGATAATCCACTACATCACGGGCTATTACAGTGCCATCCGGCCTCACTGGGATAACAGCGGTCTGACGCCAAAGGAATCTGAGCGACTGTACTACTTACAGTCTAATGGATGGCCAGTATTAGTTGACCACTACAGGCCTAATTCTCCCACCTTGGAACCTCATGACCAAATACAGTCTGCGTGCCCGCATGATGATACTGATTTTGGCTTCAACATTGATTATGGGTTGCTGCTCAGTACCTTCTTCGTTATTCACCGCAGCAATCAGTTGCAGGACCAGCTTGCCAGCGCGGGGGCCAGTATTATTGAGCCGCTTTCCGCCGTCGCTGCCTATTCGATGGTAGCCAACCAGCAGGAGGATGATTCAGCCTCTGATCAAGATTCAGCCTCTGATCAATATGCTGCATCGGCGTCATTCCGACATTGTACGCGCCATTATCATCACTAACGCACAAGATCAGGTGTTGTTCAGCACCGATTCACGTCATATCACCCAACTGATTGATGCGGTAAAACAGCAGTCGATGCTGTCAGGGCTACATTCTCACCAGATTGATGACAAGCTGATACTGCATTGATGACAAGCTGATACTGCAAATGCTCTGACGGTAAAGCGCCGTATCCGTGAACAATATGTAGATGTGCCTGTTCGATGTAGATGTGCCTGTTCGACTGCTGTGTGCTTGATGATGAGCTGCCAGACAATACGGCTGCCATCGTCAGAAGTAGACCGATAAGTCTATTCATTTTCCCTCACTGAATGGGCTGTAAAGTTAGATATTGTCGATAGACCTGAATCTTAGTGCTTCGAGTCCAATAACACAGAGGGTGTTAGCGTCAGTGACAACAAAATGAATGGATTTTAGATCTTTGATGACGCGTCACCCTCGGCACCAGCGCGGGGACGACGATGAAAGGAGCCGCCAGAAAAAATCGGCAAAGAGAACATTGAGAACATTATTAGAGCGTTTGCGCCAGATTAGAGCGTTTGCGCCAGCTTGATGGTTGCTGTGACGTTACGTGCCGTCATGCGCACGTTGGCTGCCGCGTTGTCCAACGCTTCCTCCAGAGAACAGATGTTGTAAAGCACGCTGAATACCGCATACAAGCCGTGTTCGTGCACCACATCCACATCCACATCCGCTGTCAGGCTGCCCGCAATCCCGACCACCGGTTTGTTGTAACGCTTAGCCACGCGCGCCACGCCAATCGGCACTTTACCGTGCACCGTCTGGCTATCGATGCGTCCTTCACCTGTGATCACCAGCGACGCGTCCCGCACCATTTCATCCAGTCCCAGCGCTTCGGTGACAATCTCAATACCCTGACGCAGTTCCGCACCGCAGAAGGCCAATAACGCAGCCCCCATGCCACCGGCCGCCCCAGAGCCCGGCACCTGATCCACATCGATATTCAGGCTGTGACGGATCACCTCGGCGTAGTGCTTGAGGGCGTTATCTAACTGCACAATCATCGCCGGGGTCGCCCCTTTTTGCGATCTGAACACCGCAGAAGCCCCCAACTTACCGGTCAGCGGGTTCATCACATCGCACGCCACTTCAAAACGGCAGCTTTTAATGCGTTGATCCAGTTCGCTGGTGTCAACACGTGTAAGCGTATCCAGCGCACCGCCGCCAAAACCGATCGACGCACCCTGCGCATCCAGCAGTTTTGCCCCTAACGCCTGCGCCATGCCCGCGCCGTCGTCATTGGTGGAGCTGCCGCCAATATCGATAATGCAGTATTTTACCCCATGGTCTAGCGCGCTGCGAATCAATTCGCCCGTACCATAACTGGTGGTCAGCAGCGGATTACGTTGCGCGGATGGCACCCGCTCCAAGCTGCTGGCCGCCGCCATTTCGATCGATAAAGGCGGTTTTTTTATCACCAGACAGGCCGAAAGAGGCGTCGATCTTGTCTCCCTGCGACCTGTAACCTGAACCTCGACAATACGCCCTTGCGTTGCCGCCACCATGGTTTCAACCGTACCTTCTCCGCCATCCTCCACGGGCAGCTTGACGTAGCTAGCGTCAGGAAAGATTTCTCAAAAACCGGCTTCAATCTGTGTAGCAACTTCCTGTGCTGACAGGCTTTCTTTATAAGAATCCGGTGCGATAACTATTTGATAACTATTTTCATAAACGATCCGATTTTACAAACGATCCACTAGTATCAACGGGCCGCGGAGTCGTTACGAGTTAGTATGTCAGGTCGGTATCGAATAGTCGTCGTACTGACCTGTTGCCTTAGCGCGTCACTTCAACTTTGGCCAGCTTTTCGTAGTGCCGTGCTAATGCACAGTGATCTGCCGTTCCAAGTTCGTCAGCTTTCAGCGCCTGCATCATTTCCATCACCGCCGCCGTTAACGGCAACTGCGCCCAACGCCGTGTGAGGTATCCAGCGCATTCGCCATATCCTTGATGTGCAGATCGATACGGAAGCCCGACTTGAAGTTGCGATCCATCACCATCGTGGCTTTGGCATCCAGCATCGCAATGCCTTTTTCTGCCAGTGCGGCAGCAATCTCACGGCTGGCCAGCGGCGCAATGGAGCTCATATCAATCACGATGCTACCTTCGCGCGCACCGTCGATAATGCCGTATTCACTCAGCACCACTTCTTTCACTTCTTTCACGTGTGGTGATGATGATGATATCGCTCTGCTCGGCGACCACTTCTGCCACCACAGCGCTGTTTCTGTCGGAAACCACTAATGAGTAACCTGCTTTGATCAGGTTTTACTCATCGGTTTACCCATAATACCCAGTCCTAATACCCAGTCCAATAAAACCAATTTTCATTACGTTAACCCCGTAGTCCGATCGTCAAATGCGGTAATGGCCTGACTGGCCAGGATTTATTCAAATGACTTTTTGAATTTGTCACACAGTACCGCTGTGGCACCGCGGAACACACCAGATCGCTACCAACGGCAACAAAGCTGGCACCCCACTCCAGGTAACGACGCGCATCTGCTTCAATCGGTGCCAAAATGCCACTCGTTTTGCCGTACGCTGCGGCACGCTCAAAAACATGTATGACGGATAACTTTCTGTACTTCCGGGTGATTCGGTTATCCCAGATAGCCCAATACCGCAGAGAGATTGCCCGGTCCGACGAAAATACCGTCCACACCGTGGACCTCCGCAATGGCATCCAGGTTGTCGACAACTTCCTGAGTTTCGATCTGCACTAACACCGTGATGCTGTCGTTGATGGTGGCGAAATAGTTGGGTTCGGTACAGAACGCATTGCTACGATGACTGACAGAAACACGCTAATACCAGCAGGAGGATAACGTATAGACGCCACCGCTTCTTCTTCGGTTTCCACAAACGGGATCAGGAAGTTATAGAAACCGATATCCAGCAAACGTTTGATGATGACAGTTTCATTACGGGGCGGGCATACCACCTTCGCACTGTGGCTGCCTTTGAGCGCCATCAGCTGAGGAATAAAGGTGCTGATGTCGTTCGGTGCATGCTCTCCGTCCAGCACCAATCAATCAAACCCGGCCAGTCCCAGCACTTCGGTAGAAGTGGGGTTAGCCAACGCACACCAGCAACCGATCAGGTTTTTTCCCTCAGTCAACTCCTGGCGAAACCGATTTGGTAACTGGTAACAATGGAGTCTTCATGTTTTATCCTTACTCTTTTTTATCGCGCTGCCCCGGATAAGGCAGTGTACAGCGTGAATTAACGAACCAGGCAGGGGCGTTTGTTATCGAACGTCCAGCCAGGAATGAGATATTGCATGCCAATCGCATCGTCACGTGCGCCCAACCCCATGTTTTTGTACAGCTCATGCGCTTTCATCACCTGATCCATATCAAGCTCAGTGCCCAGACCAGGTTTCTTCGGCACTTCAACCATACCACCGACGATTTTTAGCGGCTCATCGGTGATGCGCTGGTTGCCAGCCTGCCAAATCCAGTGCGTATCGAGCGCGGCGATTTTGCCCAGTGCAGCAGCACCGACGTGGGTGAACATGGCAAGCGACACGTCGAAATGGTTATTGGAGTGCGAGCCCCACTCATGGCACATCTGCGCCACTCATGGCACATCTGCGCCACGCGTACAGAGCCCTGCATGGTCCAGAAGTGCGGGTCCCAGCGGGATATCGACCGATTGCAGAGAGATGGTGTGACCCATTTGACGCCAGTCAGTGGCGATCATGTTGATGGCCGTCATCAAGCCGGTCGCACGGCGGAACTCAGTCATCACTTCGCGGCCAGAGAAGCCATGTTCTGCACCGCACGGATCTTCCGCATACGCAGCACTCCGCCTTTCAGTTTGAAATAGTTGAAACCTATTTTTCATAGGCGGCTTCGATCCCCGTTACTACGCGGATGGTGTTAAATAGATCGAAGGTTTGCAACAGATCGAAGGTTTGCAACCCGCGTCCGGAAGCGTCGCGATAGGCAAACTGGTTACGCACGGCATTCATGACATTCTTATATTCGCCCAGCGTTTTACCGATCACCAAAACCGATACATCTTCCAGCATTTGACAAATTTTTTCGCCACCGGGAATTTCGCCCACACCGGTATGACCTGAGTTATCTTTCAGAATCATGATATTACGCGTGAAATAAGGCGCATGCGCCCCGCTCAGATTCAGCAACATGCTTCCAGATTCAGCAACATGCTTCGTGTCCAGCAACTGGAATGACTTGCATGTGGGTAATAACCGGTGTGGATTGTTGTAGGATTATGTTGTTATCCTTTTAGTCTGTCTTTCGGTAGCTGTCGTTATGAAGCTTGCTTTACTAAAGCGTTTACCTGCCAGTTACGCAGTTCCGTTTATTAACGACAGAAAATAGGACGCTTGCGATCGAATGTCCAGCCGTGGATCAGATACGGCATGGCCGCGGCGTCATTACGCTTGCCGTTGGGCAGTTTTTTTTTGTGTAATTCATGTGCCCTTATCAACTTGCGCCATGTCCAGCTCAACGCCAGCCCAAGACGATTGGGTACAGCAATCTTGCCATTGACGATCTGTATAGGCTCTTTGGTCAGATGCTGCCCTTCCTGCCTAATCCAGTGGGTATTAATCGCGGTAGGATTGCCCGGAGCCGCTGGCCAACGTGAGTAAACATAACCAGTAACAAATCAAAATGGTTATTGGAGTGGCAGCCCCAGGTCAGACCCCAGTCGTTACACAGTTGCGCGCCAGTCGTTACACAATTGCGCGCAGCGCGCCGCGCCATGCATGGTCAAGAAATGCGGGTCGGCCAGCGGGATATCCACGGCTTGCAACATCACTGCGTGGTTCATTTCACACCAGTTGGTGGCGATCATATTGCTTGCCACCGGCAGGCAGTAGCGCGGCGGAACTCGGCCATTACCTCACGCCCCGAGAAGCCTTGTTCTAGCTCCACAGGGATCTGCGGCATAGGTCAGAATGCCGCTCATGCCTTTGCACAAACGGATAGCCCAGCACTATGACTTCATCACGCTGTTTGCCTGGCCTAAACAGCTCGGCAACTGGCACTCCCAGGAACTGGCCTTATAAATCCAGCAGCGCTGCTTCCAACGCCGCTACGGTGTTGACCAACAGTTCAAATGTCCAGGCCCCTTTGCCGAAGGCGTCAAAATCGGAAGATTGGTTACCGGTGTGCACGTCATGCACCAGACGATTCATACGCGCAATCTGTTCACCTTTCACACGGGGAATCGCATCGACCAGCCTGCGATAAATCACCTCTATGCCCCGCGCTTCACCGACGCCGGTATGGCCTGCTCTGTCGGTCAAAACCACCAGGTTACTAGTGAAGTAGGCACCGTGTGCGCCGCCAATGTTCAACAACATACTGTCATAGCCGGCAACCGGAATAACCTTCATGTCGGTAATGACCGGGGTACTCTGGATATTATTTATCATCATGTGTTCCACCGAGGTCAGGTCAGCGCGGAAGAGACAGATTCTCACTACAGAGCAACGTATCTCCGCGCACCGTCGTTGCTCTACTGCATCAAATTATAATGACTGACATGCCTTGGCTCATTGGCTAGTGCCCAATATTTTGTCTCAGGATAATGATCCAATGGTAACTCGGCACAACGCATTGCGAAGTCGTTCACGAAATTAGTGTTTATGTGAAGCGGAAGTGAAAAATGGCACGTGGCCAATGTTTAATGTGCTCCTGTTTAATGTGCTCCAAAAATAATCTTTGAGAATATTTTAATGACTACTATGATTATTATTTCATTTCATTTTTTCTATAGTGAAAAAAAAGGAAACAAATAAGAAGGTAAAAATAAGGTGGATGACAAGAGAAAAATGGAAAAGAATGTGACTATGCTGGGCATACGAAGCGTGATTATGCCGGGCATACGAAGCGTGATGATGATACGAGGAACGGGCATGGCGCCTGAACAGACACAGGCCAGGTGTTATCCGTCTGACCTGTTGATGCTATTAGCCTTTGGGTCAAGTATTCAATGAGTTGATTACAGTGTAGACTCTCTGGTTTTGGATGTGGAGATCAAGTGGCTAAAGTTGATGTAAGATGCCCGTTTTGTGAACTGTAGTGGCACACTGAATCTGTAGTAGCACACTGAATTTGGCCACCTGAACTGAGGTGAGTATATCACCTCAGTTCAGGTGGCCAAATGAAAAAAAGAAATTTCAGTACAAAGTTCAAACGTGAATCCGCTCAGTTGGTTGTCGATCAGAACTACACCGTTCTGAAGCAGCCAAAGCCATGGATATCGGCCTCTTAACCATGACCCCTGGGTCAGACAATTACGGGACGAACGGCAGGGAAAAACACCTAAAGCCTCTCCCATTCCTCCAGAACAGATTGAAATACGTGCGCTGAAGAAAAAACTACAACGTATTGAAATGGAAAACGAAATATTAAAAAAGGCTACCGTGCTCTTGATGTCATACTCTCTGAACGGCTCTCGTTAATCAGAAAACTAAAACTCAGGGCGCGTTATCCCGTGGCCACACTCTGCTACGTATTCAGGGTTCACCGCAGCAGCTATATGTTCAGGGTTCACCACAACAGCTATAAATACTGGAAATGCCGTCCTGATGAACCGGACAAAAGGCGTACAGAGCTGCGCAGCCAGATTCAGGAACTGCACAACATCAGTCATGGCTCAACATCAGTCATGGCTCAGCCGGGGAGAGAAGTATCGCCACAATGGCAACGCTCAGGGGCTTCCGGATGGAGCGCTGGCTTGCCGGCAGAATCATGAAAGAGCTGAGGCTCGTAAGCTGCCAGCAACCGAAACACAAATATATACGCGGTGGTCGGGACCATGTTGCCATACCGAATTATCTTGAGCGCCAGTTCGCCGTCACATAACCTAACCTGGTGTGGGGCGGCGATGTGACATATGTCTGGACAGGAAAACGCTGGGCGTACCTTGCTGTTGTTCTCGACCTGTTCGCCAAAAAACCGGTGGGCTGGGCAATATCGTTCTCACCGGACAGCCAGCTGACCATTAAGGCGCTGGAAATGGCTTTTGAAAACCGGGGCAGGCCATCAGGGCTAATGTTCCACAGTGAGCAGGGCAGCCATTATACAATATACAAGCAGGCAGTTCCGTCAGTTGCTGTGGCGTTACCGGATACAGCAGAGTATGAGCCGGCGCGGAAACTGCTAAGGAAACTGCTGAGATAATAGCCCGATGGAGCGCTTTTTCAGAAGCCTGAAAAATGAATGGATACCGGTAATGGGATACGGGAGCTGCACCGAAGCAGCCCACTCCATAACGGACTATATCGTGGGATATTACAGTACACTCAGAGCGCACGACTATAACGGTGGGTTACCACCAAACGAATCGGAAAATCGGTTCTGAAAAAACTATAAACCCGTGGCCGTTTTAGTTGACCACTACAGTTAGTCGTTACGTTCTGGGACGTGATTACCACAATCTGTTGCGTCAGCGGCTGAAAAAGTTGGGTGACCGGATACAGGAACATTGTGGCAGCCTGCAGTTCCGCCCCTTCGTTGATTCTGCACCGATTATGGAGCGCCCGCTGACGGCCAAGGCCTGGTTAGGTTGGGTGGGTAAACACTCGCTGATCCTCAATCTGGAAGCGGGCTCCTGGTTTTTTCCTTGGGGAACTGCTTATCGACCTGCCCTTACCCGTCGATCAACCGCTGGAAGAGCAGTACGGACGATGTGTCGCATGCATGACAACCTGCCATACCGGGGCCATCGTTGCGCCTTACACCCTGGATGCCAGATGCTGTGTCTCCTACCTGACCATTGAACTGGAATGTGCCATTCCCGAAGCGTTGCGTCCGCTCATGAGCAACCGTATTTAAGGCTGTGATGATTGCCAACTGATTTGCCCCTGGAACCGTTTTCCCAGCTTACCGATGAAGATGATTTTAGCCCGCGCGCCGCGCTGCATACGCCAGCGCTGCTGGACCTGTTTCAGTGGGATGAGGCAAAATTTCTGCGCATCACGGAAGGTTTAGCCATCCGCCGCATCGGTCACCAGCGTTGGCTGCGTAATATCGCCGTGGCGCTGGGGAATTCCCCCTAAGAGGAAAATGTTGTGCTAGCCTTATAAGCGCGACTCGGACAGAGCGCGCTGATCGATGATCATATTCACTGGACAATTGAGCAACAATTGGAACGCCGTGCGGCTCACTCTATCGACGTGCAGTTGCCGCAGAAAAAATGGCTTATTCGTGCTATTGAATAAGGATTAACGCGCGATGCCTGAGGTATTGCCAGACAGTCATAACATCCTGCTCCGCTCTGTGCATAAATTATAAAACTCCTTTTCAATCAATCCATGAAGAAAGTGAAAGTGATTGCCTTAACATTTTGACAAGTTATTTTTTTCAAAAAATATCAGTAAGATATAAATATAATTTATACAATCTTGCCACAGATCATTTTACGCAGGCAAAGAGAAACCTGTGGATAAGTCTGTTAAGAAAATTATGAGATTTTATATTACATGAAACGCAAAAGAGAGGAGTAAACACTTCGACACCCGAAACACGCTGCATAAAAAATAACCTACTACGCGAGCGGGACGCAATTTTGGACTGGTTAGTCTCGGAGTACAAGCGATTTATCTTTCATCTGAGATTAAGCCCTAAAATGTAATCTGAGATTGAGCGCCTAAAATATAATCACAGAAACGATCTTGTACCACACCAACTATCGAATTATCGGCGATGAGCCAACGCGCGCACCAAACGATCGCCGATCGATTGCACGCCCTGAACTAAAATCACTAGAATCACCACCGTACCCGCCATCACCTGATCGTTAAGACTGATCGTTAAGACGCTGATAGCCGTAGCGGATCTCCAGATCCCCCAGAACACCACCGCCGATCGCGCCTGCCATAGAAGAGAATCCAATCAACAACACCAGCGTTAAGGTCACACCAGCCAGAATGGTTGGCAGTGCTTCTGGCAGCAACACTTTGACGATAACGTGCCAGAGCGATCCCCCCATTGACTGGCTTGCCTCAATACGTCCGCGTTCAACCTCATCCAACGCATTTTCCACTACACTACGCGGGAAAAAAAAGGGAAAAGCCCCGATGGTGATCGGTACGATCGCCGCCGTACTTCCAAGCGTGATGCATACGATCAGACGGGTCAACAGAATCAGCGCAATCAACAAGACCACAAACGGTAGCGATCGACCAACGTTGATCACCGCACCCAGCCCCCGGTTTAACCAGGCTAAGGGCGCAACCCCGTCAGATTGGTGATAAACAAGACCACGCCCAACGGCAGGCCAATCAGAACAGTAAACAGTGCTGCCAGCCCCACCATGTACCCCATTTCTAATGTGGCATTCCACATTAGCCAATAAACTCATCCCAGCTCAAGCGACCTTTCATAAAGCACTCCCCTCAATAACGCCGTGACGACTAAGAAACTCCTGCTCTGCCGAATAATCTGGCAACAACGCTCTGTGTAGCTGCGAATCAGGCGTTGCAAGCAGCGTCGACATCGCCCCACCTCCACGATCTGGCCTTGCGCCATCAGCGCGGCGTGATCGCAAATGGCTTTTACCACCGACAGTGCGTGATCAACACAATCGTCACACCTAACTGACGGTTGACGTCTGCCAGCAGCGCCAACACCGATGTTATGGTTTCAGGATCGAGCGCGCTGTTCACCTCGTCACAGAGCAAATACCTCGGCTTCGCCGCCAAGGCACGCGCAATGCCGACACGCTGTTGCCGCCCACCGGATAACTGCGAAGGGAAGGCGCGCGCTTCACGCTCGTGACGCGCAACCCAGCTATCTCAAGCGGCATGGCAACGTTGTCCTGCACATTACGCGCATGCAGCAGATTGAAGTGCTGAAAAATCATGCTGGTGCGCTGCCGATGCTGGCGCAACGCCCGTGGAGAGAGTGAGCTAATCTCTTCACCATCCACCATGAGGGACGTTCCAGCAGGTTAAGATAGCGCAGTAGCGAGCTTTTACCCGCACCGCTACGCCCAAAAATGCCATAAACAGAACCCTAGGGAATCGTCAGCGACACGTCATCCAATGCCGGACGATCGCACCCTGGGTAACGTTTTCCAACGTGTTCGATGACAATCATGGCTGCTGGCTAGCCACCGGGATCACCGAACCGTTATAGTGCTGCGTAATAAAATCGGCGGTGGCTTTGGATTCCAGATCGGCGGCCAGCTTTTTAATGCGCGGATCGTTTTGCAGGGCGGGCGTCGTCACCAATATGTTGGCATACGGGTTATACTCTGCGCGTTCTAACCCCAGCGCATCTTTGGCCGGAATCAGTGCCGCTTCCACTTCCTAGATCTTCAGCTTCTCCGGGTCTTCCGCGATATCTTTCGGTGTTGCCTGATCCTTGTCAGGATCGCTGTAGCCTGGTTTCAGCTTAACCAGCCCCTGGCTCTGTAATAAATACAGTGCACGGCTGAGGTTGGTGACATTGCTCGGTACGGCCACCGTGCCGCCTTACGGCACCTCGCTAAAGCTTTTGTGCCTACGTGAGTAAATACCCAACGGTTCCACGTGCACGGTAGCAACGACTTACAAACTGTTTCTCCAACGCTTTTTCCTGATCCCGCAGATAGGGCACGTGTTGGAAATAGTTGGCATCCACATTGCCATGCGCCAGTAGCTCGTTGGCGTTTACACAGCAGATCAGTTCGATCACTTTCAAAGCGTTCTGTGGATCAATTTTCTGCACCTGCGCCAGGATCTCAAGCTACGCGCAGCGCTTGCGACGTGGAGGCAGAGAAGGTCTCGCTAACGGCTAACGCAACACTGCTGACAAAAAATACGACACGCTTATTCATACAGGCTTCCTTTTATAGCTTCCAGGCTTCCTTTTATAGCTTCGTTTTTGGTATTGGGGGGTTATGCCTGCAGCAAAGGCAGAGACAGAAAAGCGTCAATGAGCGGTGTGTTCTGCTTTCGCTACCACAATGCTGTGCAACATCAGGATGCGAGCGCAGCCGCCCTTTCAGGCAGTTCCAACCTACATCACGCAACAAGGGATTGTGCAGATCGCTGGTAGGCCCCTGTGCCAGACGCGCACCTGTGGAAGCAGTTGATACACCAGCACCACCGCATCCAGCTGTGTACCGAGTAATAAGGCGATGGAGAGGCGCTCCTGCCAGGCAGGCAGTGAGACCACACGGTGCACCATGGCACGCAAATAGCCATTGATCGCCAGTTCCAGTAGTTCACCGATATTCACGACAAGGGAGCCCGGCAGCGACGGCGCATCAATCCAGCGGTCGGGGGCCACCTCGACCTGTAAACCAGCTTGCTCATCCTGCAACAGAAAGCTTAGGAAACCTGAATCTTTGTACGCCCCCACGCCTTGCTGGCTACCCTGTGCCGATTGCCCCGGATAACGAATCAGCTTAATATGTTCGTCGGGCTTTTCACTATGTTCGTCGGGCTTTTCACCGTACAGTGCATCAAAGGTGTGCGGCGCTAACACCAGTGCCTCAGTAAAAGCACGCAACAGTTGCTGTGCCATGGCGGTCATCGCTTGTTGCCAGGTCAGTACCGTGGTTTTCAGTACAGGCTGCGCTTCCGGCCACAAATTGGGACCTTTTAACTGCCACTAACGGGGGGACTGCGGTGTCAATTGCAGGGCGGTGCATTCAGCGCCAGCAGCAAACTGCTCACGCCAGTCGGGTTGGTTGCACGTCAACTCGTCCCCGGCACGGTTGTAGCCGCGAAAATGGGGAGAATGGATCATGGCAACACGCTATTTTTCCTCATCAGGCAAGGCAAAGAAAGCTCGAGCCTGCCGCTATAACTGCTGCTGTAGCGTTTCGGGAATACCGTGGTGGGTAAAAGAAACCGACATCGCGGGCGGCTTCATTGAGCGAGGTTAAAAATGCCCACCCCTGCTAGGGGTTGCCGTCCAGGTGTGATAAATCAAAGAGAAGTAGTCTATTTATGGTACTCATTGCGTATGGTACTCATTGCGTACTCCATCAATTATTCCATGCTCAATTGGAAAATAAATGCAGGAGCCGCAACAACAACGATAGCCCATCATGGTTCACCTCATCAGGAAGCGGAGTGGTTTCAGAGCGTTCACCTTTATCAGCGCAAAGCCCCTACCAGCACAAAGTAAAGAAACCGATGTTTTTCGACATCTAATGCTATTAATCCTGAATTACAGCGACGGGTAAAATACAAAGAGTGGCAAAGTTAAGCAGCGCTTTAGCTATGCGACCCGCTTTGTCGTTGTGACGAAGGGGATAACCACATGTCACGGGGCGCTATTGAGAGACAACGCCCGAATTGGGAGACAACACCCGATCGTATAGAGCTACAGGTGTTCTGACGACGTAACCAACGCTACCAACAATCGCTGGATATCCTGCGAGTGGGTGTCTCATGGGTAAAGTGGGTGTCTCATGGGTAAATAAAATGCGGTACACCAGAGGTGCAATAACGCGCTCAATGATCTAATGATCTGTTGCGCGCTGCAGGTGCTTCCTATCGCGTCAGGGGCGCTCACAAATTACCTCCAACTGCTGCGTGGTAAAACCGGCACACTTGCCCGAGCTTTCACGCCCTGGCGTGCCCAGCACATCGCGCAGCATCGCCAGGCCCAGCCCCTAGGCCATCTCTTCGGTGTAAGTATTCAGCCAGATCTCAAGATCGCCGGTGAAAGAACCGGTGTCCAGTGGCTCGGCATCCGGACGCAGCTTTTCCACCGCTACATCGGCCAGCAGTTGGGGCAGATCCCCCCAGCGCCGATAAAGCGTAGACGGTGTCACCCCCCGCGTGTATCGCAATGGCGGGCATGGTGAGCGCCTGACCCCCATCTCCTGTTCCAATTCGCGAACCGCCTGGTGAATCGCTGCCTGCACACGCGCGCTGCGTTCCCCCGGCCGTACACCCTGTGTGATCGCCATCTGATACTCCCTGGTCGAACAAAAAACGTTTATTGACACCACTAAAGCAAATATTTTGCTTTAGTGGAAGAATCGCTGTAGCGTTGTTAACGCATAATCTTAGCTTTTATACCACAGGACACGCCATGACGGTTATCAGCAATACCATGATACGCGCCACACCCCGGCGCAATGCATGCATACTCGCACTACATAGTATCACACTGATAGCCTTTATGGCGGCCTCCAGCGTGCCGATTGTATCAGCACGATTGGGGATTTTCCGCGACGCTGCTTACTATTATCTATCTTATCTTTGCCTCCTATTTTTATCTTCTTATCTTTGCCGCCTATGCCTTTGCCCTGCTGTACGATCTGTTGATCGCCGGTCGGCTTTCCGACCACGTAGGGCGACGTCCGATGATTGCTGCGGCGCTACTGCTTAACATCGCCGCCATGTTCTGTTTTCTCTTTGCATCGAATCCTTATGGGCTTGTCATTGCGCGCAATGGGCTTGTCATTGCGCGCATCGTTCAAGGCTTTGCGACCGGACTGGAAACCGCTGCGGTGGGTGCCGCTCTGCTAGATGTGCATCCCGAACGCGGATCGCTGGTCAATAGCATTGCGCCGCAACCGGTATGGCCGCTGGTGCGAGGTTGAGCTGTGCCCTGTTGGCGTATCAGCTGGCACCACTTCAAAGCGGCTATCTGCTGCTCGGCGTATTTGTGCTGCTGTTAATCGGTCTGGCATGTACGCCGGAAACCGGACTGTTCCGTAGCGGCTCCTAGGCCAGCCTGCGTCCCAGCGTTGCCGTACCACCGCAGGCCAGAACGGCATTTTGGCGTGTGATGCCAGGCAACGTTACAGTGTAGATGGTGGGCGGTTTCTATCTCTCTCTGATGCCCTAGTTGCTGGCGCAAAATACACCGGCGGTTTCCCCTGGCTAAGTGGAATATCCGTCGCAGCCCTGACGCTAAGCGGTGTAGTGGCGATTATTCTGGGGTGTAGTGGCGATTATTCTGGCACGGCGCACTGCTGCGACCCCGACACTGCAAGCGGGCCACTCATGCCTGATAGTAGGCATGATGCTGATGTTGTTCGCCGTCCATCGCACCAGCGCCAGCTGGCTGCTGGCGGGGGCATGCATTACCGGGCTGGGGTTTGGCATGGCATTTCTCGGCGCGCTACGCAGCGTACTTCCGTTGGCAAAGCCGCACGAACGAGCAGGCATCACTGCCGTATTCTAGTTAAGCATTCAATGAGTTGATTACAGTGTAAACTCTCCGGTTTTGGATGTGAAGATACAGTGGCTAACGTTGATGTAAGATGCCCGTTTTATGAACAAACAGCCTCTGTAAAAAACACGGTTATGGCAAAAGTGGCCATCAGCGTTGCCGTTGTCAGTCATGTAAACGCACCTTCCAGCTCGATTATTCCTATCGTGCCTGCCAACCTGGAATGACAGACCAAATCATTAACTTGGCAATGAATAATGCGGGTATTCGTGACACTGCTCAGGCGTTACATATTATATTAGTATCAATGCCGTCGTGCATACTTTAAAAAACGCTCGCCTCGGAATGTAACAACGCTGCCACTGGATAACCTGCAAAATTCAACTGATTTGCGAAGTGGATGAGATGTGGTCATTTGTTGATAACAAAAAAAACGACACCGCTGGCGGTGGTATGCATGGGAGCCGCGTTTGAAGCGAATTATCGCTCATGCATTTGGCTCTCTAAGCAAGAAAACGCGGCGTATTCTCGGGGTTCAGAGTGGCATTTTAGTGCACTGATGGCTACAGGGTTTACTATGCCTTTTGCTCCACTTACATAATGGTTTAGAGGCAATGTATCAGAAAAATCTATGGTCACCCCCCATTTTTGCAACACTGATTTTTGACTAATGGTGGACTTGCTTCAATCTATCCGGCGTATCTGTGGACAAGATACCGCGCCTCGATGAGTTCCTCGCCTGGTGAACCTGAAAAGGCCCTCGGCTTCAGTAGCCATTTTTGTCGTCAGGTTTTTCACCTGGCCGATATGCCATTCATGTCATCAATAATCAGTCTTCACAAAAGTCATCAATAATCAGTCTTCACAAAACCAGATAGGTAACTGCTGTTTAATTACTTAATACTCAGTCTGTTATGTTAATGTAGTTCTACATAACATCAGGACTGATATTCATTGTGATTAGTTGTGATTGACCAGGCTATTCGCGCCAGTTTGTTTGCCAGAGCGCAGGCGACAATATTTGAATGTTTGTTATCGAGTTGCCCCGAACCCATATCGAGTTGCCCCGAACCCATTCAGTAAGCCAGCCCTGCTGATGTTCAAGTCGCATCATGAACGAGCGGGCACATTGAACCAAAAGTTTGCGTAAATTTTTATCACCTCGTTTGCTATCCCCAGCAGAGTCGGTTTGCCTCCTGAGCTGTATTGTCGCGGTAGAAGCCCTGTGTAAGCCGCAAAATCCCTGCTACATAAAAATTGTTTTCCATCGCCGAGCGGTGATGAAAGTAAGTGGGCAGTAATCGGCCCGCCCCCTGGAATTGTCATAATTCGCTGTGCAGCATCATCAGCTTTGATTGATTGATTGATTGATTGATGATTGATTGATGATTGATTGATTTAATCCTGATTCCAGCGCTGTTATTTGCTCGACAAGGTAAAGAAGGTAAAGATAGTGGGCATGTAACTTAACCAGCAGACGGCTCAGGTATTCGGGGATTTTGCGCTCAGCCAGCACCAGAGACTGTCGCTTTATTATACCCGCCTCGCCGATTGTACCCGCCTCGCCGATTGGCAGGCTTATTCCAAACTCCAGCAGAAAACCGTGGATCTGGTTAGTGGTTTTTACTTTATCTCTAATAAGAGATTCCCTGACCCGATGCAGTGCTCGCATCGCCTGCTGAACCTCAGTTTTCGGCTGAACAAAACGCATTGACGGCCGGGATGCGGCTTCACATATCGCCTCTGCATCAATAAAATCATTTTTATTGCTCTTGATAAACGGGCGCACAACTGCGGAGAGATAATTTTTGCTTCATGGCCGCTATCATTGATACGCCTCGCCATAAAGTATGCCCCGGCACAAACTTCCATAACAACAACCGAGGACGGGCACGTCGTCAAACCATAACAACAACCGAGGACGGGCACGTCGTCAAAAACTGCATTAGCTTTGTGCGCGTAATCTTCTTACGTATTTGTGCGCGTAAGCTTCTTACGCAGAAGTGCCTTATCTGACTTATCCTGGCAATGAATGTGAAAAGAATGTTTACCGAGATCGATACCAATAAGAGTAACGTTTTCCATGATGGCCTCTCCTGAAAGAAAAACACCCTGCCAGGGTACCGCTCATAGAGTGGGGGTGACCATCTCATTAGGCGCGATTACCGTGGCCGAGATCGTCGCAGACAGCATTCGCGCCGACGGCGCACTGCGCCCACTGGCTGATCATCTGCTCAAGAAAAAACACTAAGGCTTTACTCTCCTAAACGTTTGCTCAGGGGCGCTTTTCCACCATGCGAATAGATGGGCTTTACCTCTCGGGACACTACAGTTAGGCATGATCGGTATGTCTAAACCCCTCTCAGGCGCGATTGTGCTGGCCGTTCTGGTTACCGTCCCCTGGCAGCACGCCATGCCAGTTCACACTGGCAGCACGCCATTGCCAGTTCAGATGTTAACGCGGTGGTTTTTGCCACGGCACCTGTAGAACCCAACACCTTTAAAACCATTGGTTTGGCTATCGCCAGCGCGCTTGCCGATACCACACCGTTTGTTATTTACATCAAAAAGGGCACCTACCACGAGCGTCTGGTGATTACCCGCCCAAACGTGCATTTTAAGGGCGAAGACCGTGACCACACCATTATTATTGCTGTGGATACTGCCGCCGGTGCCCTGAAGCCAGACGGTTCCAAATGGGGTACCTCCGGTAGCTATACGGTAAAGATCGATGCGCCTGATTTTAGTGCTCGTATGCTGACCATCCGCAATGATTTTGACTATCTGGGCAATGAAGCCAAGAAGAGTGATGACCTGACCAAGATAAAAGACACTCAGGCGTGGCACTGTTGGTTGCGGAGAAGAACGATCGTGCCTACTTCCACGATGTAAGCCCGGTGGGTTATCAAGATACGCTGCATGTCAAAGGGGGGTCGCAGTTTCTTTGAGAAATGCCGTATCAGCGGCACAGTGGACTTTATTTTCGGTAACGGCACGGCTATTTTCGGTAACGGCACGGCGCTGTTTGATGATTGCGATATCGTCGCCCGCACGCGCGTTAATCCCGGTGATGAATCCTATGGCTACTGACCGCTCCCAGCACTGATATCAACCAGAAGTACGGTCTGGTGATTACTAACAGTAGGGTGTTCAAGGAAGGCAGTAATGTCCCCGCGAAAAGCTATGCGCTCGGTCGCCCCTGGCATCCGAAGAACACCTCCCCTGATAGCCACTATGCCGACCCTAACGCTATCGGACAAACGGTGTTTATCAACACCATGATGGACGATGTGATCTACGACTGGGACAAAATGTCCGGCAAAGATATTAAAGGCGAGAAAATCTGGTTCTAGCCGCAGGATTCACGTTTCTTCGAATACCATTCAACCGGTGCGGGCGCAAAAAAAAAATGACGGACGGCGTCAGCTCACCGCAGAACAGGCGCAGAATACAGTAAGGAAAATGTTCTGGTGGGCTGGACACCCCACCGCACCTTGACAGGACGTTCCACAATCCTCGCTCGGCGGGGATCATGGCTAAAGCAAAGCATCAGATAGCCGCTTCGTCTTCTTCGCCAATACGTATACGCACTAAGCGTGCCACTTCGCCAATACGGATACGCACTAAGCGTGCCACATCAAACACGAAAATCTTGCCGTCACCAATTTTACCGGTCTGGGCGGTCTGAATGATGGTTTCGACATAGGTATCGACGATGTCATCGGCAACCACCAGCTCGATTTTTACCTTGGGCAAAAAATCAACCATATATTCTGCACCGCGATACAGTTTGGTATGGCCCTTCTGGCGCCCGAATCCTTTTACTTTCGTGAAGGTCATGCCGGTGATACCCACCGGCTAATACTTCACGCACGTCATCCAATTTGAAAGGTTTGATAATTGCATCTATTCATTTCATGAATAACCTTTGTGAACCTGTTTCTCTTCGACCGCAGTCTGGCATCAGTAACAAACATTTAGTGAAACGGTAACGCAAGGTGCAACAACGTCAAACTCGTTATCACTCTTTAAAATCGTTAGCATCCAATGCGTGACGTCCAAGTAATTTATAGAATTCGGTGCGATTACGCCCCGCATAGAATTCGGTGCGATTACGCCCCGCCATTCTGGCCGCCTACGTCACGTTGCCTTTGGCAATTTGCAGAAACTTACGTAAATAGTTCAGCTCAAACTGGTGACGTTCCTCTCACCGCGCCTTTGCGCTGGTGACTTCACTGAGTTCCTCTCACCGCGCCTTTGCGCTGGTGACTTCACTGATAAAAGGGTTCAAAAATCATGCCTTGTTCTGCTTCAGGGATCGGCGCGCTATCGTTGGCAACGTCAATCTGAACTCGATATCCGTGCTGGCAACTCCTAATCCAAATGTTACCGGATTTCTTGCCATAATGCACCGCATTGGAATGAATAGAGATTATCGATAACGCGCATCAGTAATGTCGATAACGCGCATCAGTAATGTGGTCTCAGCCCAGCACTGAGTTATATCAAGTCGCGTTTCGGTGTGGATCGCCTTGGTACGAGTAGGCAAATTGTACGAAGACATCACGATATCCACCACCTCATCAATGTCGATAGGCTCCATCTCCGTTGGAGTATCCGCCAGCTTGCGGTTGTAATTCCAGCAACTGATCGATAAGTTCCAACAGGTGCCGACTGCTGTTATCCAGAATAGCCACCACGTCTTTTTGATCCGATATCAATAGCCCGACAATTGATCCGATATCAATGGCCCGACAACTTCGTCGGCCAATAGCGAGGTGCCTTCGCGCAGGCTCGCCCGCGGGGTTTTCAGCTCATGGGAGATATGACGCAGAAATTCGTGCCGCTGCGATTCCAACCAGGAAAGTCTCTCACTCAGCCAGATAATACGTTGTGCCAACGTGAGAATCTCTCTTGGCCCCTTAAAGGTACTGGTATTACCGAGCGATCGCCCTTCCCCAGGCGTTTGATCATGCGCTCCACGCCATTAACCGGTCCGATAATCATACGGGTAAACAGCACCACTAACAGCAAAATGACCATAAACAGTACCAGCGACTGCCAACCGCAAAACTTGCGATGCCCTGTTGCAATTGCTGCCCGCGAGAAAACACCACTTCACAGTTATTTGCAGCAGTTGCGCATTGGCCTGCGCAAACTGCGTCAGTTGTTCCTGCGCAGCGTTGGTCGGCGTGCTATTGGCACAATCAGGAGGTCGCCAGCGCGGCAAGATGTTGGCTTAGCTGTTGGTATGTACGCGCGGGTTAGGCAGGACATTTCTGTGCGCTTCCAGCATCTGCGCATATTGCTTGTGTTGGCTTTGGTAGAGGGTGGCCAGTGTGCTCTCATCCAGCACACAGTATTGACGATAGCTACGCTCCATCGCCAATGCAGTGCCACTCATGGCTTCACTGCGGCGCGCGTCCACCAGCATGGATTTGTTAATGTCCGCCGCTTGTTCGCTCAGGGTATCCTGGCTATCACACGCCTGATAGGCCAGCACCAGCAGCGGCAGAAGCGCCAGCAGCAGAAGCACCAGCAAGAACGCCATAATCACTAATTGGCGCAGAGAGCGCAGAAACAGACGCCAGCGTTTCAAGGAAATCATCTTATTTATTCATCCGTCATGATGCTAACGAAGTTGCACAAAAGTTTATTCATCCGTCATGATGCTAACGAAGTTGCACAAAAGCGCAATGTTTTTCCCTGGGGCAAGCAGGGTAATGAAATCAATCAAGAGGTGAAGATAGAGAGTCAGTCGCTGCCCGGTTGCATCGTTGCTAACCAGGCAACTGAATAGGCGGTGCCTCACTCAACATGTCGCCCGATGTTTGATAAAGCTGCATGGCAGACTGTTATCGGTGTAGTGGACGATAGGCACCATTTCTTGTGGAGTCATTCGGAGTGTTATGAGCGCAAAGCGACATCAGCAACAGCGCAATCATAACGAGGTGAATGAGCAACGCAGGATATTATGCACTATTCATGCCAGTTCGCAATGTCTATTTTAACTAACAAACAATAAATTAAATTACATCAGTCAGGTAAAGGAGGGGGACATGCCTATCGATTAAATATCTCCAAACAGAGACGTTAATAAAGCTAATTGTCGCTGTATCGCGACACACTTACCTAAAACCGTCATTCCCGTAGGCGGGAATCTTCTTGCAGAAGAGACGCCTTTCTCCTTACAGAGATCCCCGGCTTTCGCCAAGGATGACCAGCAGGTAACGTGGCGTTGTCATCAGATGAAAAAGGGGCTATTCACCCCTTTTATAGTCAGTTTCCAGCTCACCTTTAGCCAAGCTGACGACGCGCGTTGCGGAACATGCGCATCCACGGACTATCTTCACCCCAGGTTTCCGGATGCCAGGAATTGCTCACGGTACGGAAAGCGCGTTCCGGATGCGGCATCATTACTGTAGCGCGACCACTGGCGCTGGTGACTGCCGTAATACCGTTCGGAGAACCGTTCGGGTTCGCCGGATAGTTCTCGGTTACCTGCCCAAAGTTGTTCACGAAGCGCAGTGCGACCAGATGCTCATGCTCCAACGCCTCCAAATGGGCAGCATCGAGCACTTCAACGTGCCCTTCACCGTGAGAAACAGCGATTGGCATGCGCGATCCCACCATGTCATTCATAAATAATGACGGACTTTTGGTGACTTCAACCAGGCTAAAGCGTGCTTCAAAGCGGTCAGACTGGTTTCGCACAAAGCGCGGCCAGTGGTCTGCGCCCGGGATCAGTTCGCGCAGATTGGACATCATCTGGCAACCGTTGCACACGCCGAGTGCCAGCGTTTGCGGACGTTGGAAGAAAGCGGCAAACTCATCGCGCACCCGCGGGTTAAAAAGAATGGATTTCGCCCAGCCCGCACCCGCACCCAATACATCGCCGTAAGAGAAGCCACCGCAAGCGACCAACGCCTGGATGTCTTGCAGGTTGCGATGGCCTGCAAGCAAATCACTCATGTGCACATCAATGGCGTCAAAACCGGCGCGATGGAACGCGGCCGCCATTTCAACGTGAGAGTTTACGCCTTGCTCACGCAACATCGCCACTTTAGGACGAACCCCTTTGGCGATAAAGAGCGCAGCAATATCCTGCGCAGGATCGAACGTCAGTGAGACACTCAGACCCGGATCGGTTTCATCCTGTTTAGCAGCATGTTCCTGATCGGCACAGTGCGGGTTGTCACGCAGGCGCTGCATCTGCCAGGTGGTTTCCGCCCACCAGGTGCGCAGCGTGGTGCGGCTCTCCTGATACACAACATCGTTGCCATGCATAATCACAAAGCGGTTGCCCTGAGCGGCATGTCCTAAACGGTAAACAATATCAGCCAAACCGTGATCGGCCAGTACCTGTTCAACGTGCGCCAGACGATCGGCGGACACTTGAATCACCGCACCCAGTTCTTCGGTAAACAGCGAGGCCAGTGGATCGTTACCCAATGCCGCGATATCAACCTCGATACCACAGTGACCGGTAAACGCCATTTCTGCCAGCATCACTACCATACCACCGTCAGAGCGGTCGTGATAAGCCAGCAACGCATCATCCGCCACTAGCGTTTGGATAGCGTTAAAGAAACCAGCCAACTGTTGCGGATTACGCACATCCGCAGTATGGCGGCCCAACTGACGATAGACCTGTGCCAGCGCTGTCGCGCCCAGCGTATGGTGTCCGGCACCCAAGTTGATAAGCAGCAGCACGTTATCACGATCGGCGCGCAGCTGCGGCGTGACAGTTTTACGCACATCTTCCACGCGGGCAAATGCCGTGATCACCAATGAAAGTGGAGAGGTGACGCTGCGCTCCTGATCGCCGTCTTGCCAGCAGGTTTTCATCGACATGGAGTCTTTACCCACCGGAATGGTCAACCCCAATGCCGGGCAGAGTTCTTCGCCGATGGCTTTTACCGCTTCGTAAAGTCCGGCGTCTTCACCGGGGTGTCCTGCTGCCGACATCCAATTTGCGGAGAGCTTCACGCGCGTTAACGCGCCAATCTGGGTCGCGGCAATGTTGGTTAATGCTTCCCCCACCGCCAGACGCGCGGAGGCACCAAAGTTACGCAACGCCACAGGTGCACGTTCGCCAATCGACATCGCTTCACCGTGGTAGCTGTCGAGGCTTGCGGTAGTGACAGCACAGTTTGCCACCGGGATCTGCCACGGTCCGACCATCTGATCGCGTGCCACCATACCGGTCACGGAACGGTCACCAATGGTGATCAGGAAAGTTTTCTCTGCCACCACCGGCAGGTGCATTACACGCTCTACCGCTTCGGCCAGGAAGATACCTTCGCGGTTCAGCAAGGAGCCCTCGCTAGCCAAGCGTTTAACATCGCGTAGCATTTTCGGCGTTTTGCCCAGCAGCACGTCGAGCGGCAGATCGATCGGCTGATTATTGAAGTGGCGATCGTTTAGAGTTAAATGCTGCTCTTCCGTCGCTTCACCAATTACAGCGTAAGGGGCACGCTCGCGACGGCACAGCTCATCAAACAGCGCCAGTTTTTCCGGCGCAACCGCCAGTACATAGCGCTCTTGCGATTCGTTACACCACACTTCCAGCGGGCTCATGCCTGGCTCATCATTGAGAATGTCGCGCAGCTCAAAGCGCCCGCCGCGCCCACCATCACTCACCAGCTCAGGCATGGCGTTGGACAGACCGCCCGCCCCCACGTCGTGGATAAACAGGATCGGGTTCTCTTCTCCCAGTTGCCAACAGCGGTCGATCACTTCCTGACAACGGCGTTCCATTTCCGGGTTATCGCGCTGTACGGAGGCGAAATCCAGATCGGCGTCCGATTGGCCGGAGGCCATGGAGGAGGCTGCGCCGCCGCCCAGACCGATATTCATGGAGGGGCCACCCAACACAATCAGCTTGGCGCCTACCGTGATCTTGCCTTTTTTCACGTGATCGGCACGGATATTACCAATACCGCCCGCCAGCATCACCGGCTTGTGATAACCGCGCAGTTCGCTGCTGTTATGGCTGTCAACCCGCTCTTCATAGGTACGGAAGTAACCGGTCAGCGCAGGGCGACCAAACTCGTTATTAAAGGCCGCACCGCCCAGCGGGCCATCAATCATAATGTCCAATGCGCTGACGATACGATCCGGCTTACCAAAATCTTCTTCCCACGGCTGTTCAAAGTTAGGAATACGCAGGTTAGAGACCGAGAACCCGACCAGACCCGCTTTGGGCTTGGCACCGCGCCCCGTCGCCCCTTCATCGCGAATTTCGCCACCGGAACCGGTCGCAGCACCCGGCCAGGGAGAAATGGCCGTCGGGTGGTTATGGGTTTCCACTTTCATCAGAATGTGTGTCGGTTCCTGATGGTAGGCATAGTGCCCTTGCGGATCGGCAAAGAAACGCCCTGCTTCGGAGCCTTCCATTACCGCCGCGTTATCTTTATAAGCTGACAACACGTGTTCTGGCGTGTGCTCGAAGGTGTTCTTGATCATTTTGAACAGCGACTTGGGCTGTGCTTCACCGTCAATAACCCAATCGGCGTTAAAAATTTTGTGGCGGCAGTGCTCAGAGTTGGCCTGAGCAAACATATAGAGTTCAATGTCGGTCGGATTGCGGCCCAAACGGGTAAAAGCATCCAACAGGTAGTCGATTTCATCTTCCGCCAGCGCCAGTCCCAGACGCACGCTGGCCTGTTCCAACGCCTTACGCCCTTCCAGCAGAGCGTCTACCCGTTTCAACGGGGCCGGCTGATGCTGGGCAAACAGCTGTTCTGCCTGCGCCATCTCGGTGAATACCGTTTCCATCATGCGGTCATGCAGCAGCGCGCCCAGTTGCTGCCACTGTTCTTCGCTCAGCGTCGGTGCATGAATATAGAAGGCTAATCCACGCTCCAGACGAATCACCTTGTCCAGGCTGCAGTTGCGCGCAATATCGGTAGCTTTGGAAGACCAGGGAGAAATGGTGCTGGGACGCGGTGTGACCAACAGTAAGCACCCACTTGGCTCATGCTCCGCGAGATAGGGGCCATATTTTAACAGTTGTGTCAGTTTGACCTGCTCATCGCTATTCAGTGATGCACGCACGGCGGCGAAGTGAACGTACTCCGCATAGATGTCACTAATTGGCAAAAAGTGCTCTTTGCAACGCGTCAGCAACTTATTTACACGGAAGGCCGATAGGGCAGGTGAACCACGCAGTATTTCCATCATCTAAAAAATCTCTCGTCTTCGATGTACTGAGTTTCAGTACGTCAGTGGGCACTACTTTGTCGCGCAGCCAAGGGGGGGGAAACGCGCGTCATTATAGAGAATTATGACGCCCGACGAAACAGTTTGCGCAGAGTTTGTTGCACATCTTTTTTTAGTCATGGTCAAACTTTACCTGATGTATAACTGTTGCACACTGGCGGTTTGTTAAGCAAAGTGCTCCCACTCTAGGAGAGAGTAGACAAAAAAAAACTGCCGTTACAGACAGAAAGGCCACACGGCCACCTAGAGATAACTATTTGAAGAGTTTAATATTAAATTATTTTTTCATCTGGTTATTACGTTACTGCTGATGTTGGCGCTACTTTACTGCTGATGTTGGCGCTCTGGCCCAACATCCCCTAGTGCAGCGGCCAGGGTACACAGCTCCATCAGATCCTTTCTCGGGGCGAGCTGCGTATCAGTACGCTCAATTCGCCGCTGACCTATATCCTCAGTAACAAAACCCCCTCAGAGTTCGATTATGAACTTGCTAAACGATTCGCTGATTACCTTGGCGTGAAGCTGGTGGTATCGGCACGCCCAAATCTTGACACTTTGTTCGATGATCTAGACAACGATAATGCCGATCTGCTTGCCGCAGGGTTGATCTACAACCATGCAGGGTTGATCTACAACCATGAGCGATTGGATCGCTTTCGCACTGGGCCAACCTACTATTCCGTCTCGCAACAACTGGTTTACCGCATGAGTGCCACGCGCCCTAAAAATCTGGAGAAACTGAGTGGTCGGTTAGTGGTCACATCTGGCTCAGCCCATATCGCCACGTTACGCGATTTGAAAAACAATAAATATCCAGCGTTAAGCTGGGAAGCTGCTTCAGACCTGAGCACCCAGGATTTGCTCAAACAGGTGGTGCAAGGCGCGTTGGATTACACGCTGGCAGATTCCGTCACCATCGGTTTGATACAGCGCATTCATCTGCAGCTTTCCAATGGCTGGCGGCTATCTTATCAGGAATCACACTGGAACCCATTGGCGACCTCACCGACCGGCGTGCGCGGGTTGATGATGCTGACGCGCAATACCGCAGATAGCCTGAATGTGACCGACAGACTCGATCTGGAACAGAGCATTCGCGGTGGTGCACGCTATCTGGCGCACATGATGGAAAAATGCCGGAAAGCATCCCCGAAGATGCAAAAATTTGGTTTGCACTGGCCTCCTACAATATGGGCTATGCCCATCTACTGGATGCGCGCAAACTGACGGAAAAACAGAAGGGTAATCCCGATAGCTGGGAGGATATGAAGGTTCGCCTGCCGATGCTCAGCCAGAAACGCTACTATACCCAGACCACCTACGGCTATGCATGCGGCCACGAAGCCTACAACTACGTTGAAAATATCCGCCGCTATATGTTGAGTCTGGAAGGGTATCTGACCGAGAAAGCCAATAAAATCTAGCAACAGGAGCCGTTAGCAAACGCTGACCCTGCCGTACCGCCAGAAAAACTCGGAAAATAAGGTATCAGGCTGCCCCGTCAGCCTTTCCCTGAGCACGTCGTGCTTTATGCTGCGCGCGGCGTATACGGAAAAAATCGCTGAGGGTATGAGCGCATTCGGCAGCCAGCACGCCAGACGTGATCGCTATCTGATGATTCATGCCGGGATGGCGCAGGATGTCGACCAATGATCCTGCTGCCCCGGTTTTTTCATCGTTGGCACCATACACCAATCTACCAATACGGCTGTGTACCATCGCCCCGACGCACATCACGCAAGGCTCAAGCGTCACATACAGCGTCGCATTGATTAAGCGGTAGTTTTGCAAGACTTTTCCCCCCTGACGCAGCGCCATGATTTCGGCGTGCGCCGTCGGATCGTGATGGCCAATGGGGCGATTCCAGCCATCACCAATCACCTGATCATCCAGAACCAGAACGGCACCGACGGGCACCTCACCCGCCTCCTGCGCCCGTTGGGCCAGAGTCAGGGCATGACGCATCCAATATTCATCAGGCCTGTCATGGCCATCAAGGGTGTCATTCATGGTGCCTCCCGGGTATTCATCGCGCTTTTTTGGTCGCCGCATTATACAGGGTGTGAAGAAAAAACAGCAGCGGATTATCTTGCTTGCTGTTGCTATACTCACTGTGCAATTGAAGTGGCGCACCAAGCTGTTTTTCCATCTGTCCCACCTTCTCCCGCCCCAAACAGCGCAACGGCAACACCCAGGCGCCATAACCGCGAACCATCTGGCTGCCAATCAATTTGGCGCCGGGCAGAAATGTGGAATCATGGTAAACTTGCTCAACCACACGCTGCGGCGAACCGGTTACCAACCACACTTGCGCATCTGAAGCGGCGATTATATTCGGTAAAGCGCTGCTGCACCAAGGGAAATGGCTTCATCCAGCGACGAAAGCGGGCCACAAACCCCTGCTCCAGCGCCTGTAAATGCGCCTCACGGCGACCAAAGGTGATGGCCCAAAATGAGGCTCATTGGCCAGCGCTCAGCCCTGCCGCGCGCCAACAATACCAACCCGGCCACCGGCAGCA
>JBPESR010000009.1:0-112145 GCA_051710525.1 Symbiopectobacterium sp.
TAGGGCATAAATCAGCAACCTTGACCGACAAGTACCGAGATGTACGTGGCTCAGAGTGGACTGAGGTGTAATTATTTCGATCGATTAATTATAACGACATAAATAAAAAGGATAATATTTCTCGGCCGATGTTAGAGCAACTGCTGCGTGAAGCACGCCAACGGGGTGACAGCACCCTGTGGCTTGAGGTGATTAGCAGCAATTCTGCAGGCATAGCCTTGTATGATAGGATAGGGTTTACGCGTCAAGACACCCTGTGCGGCTTTACTGCACCACTAGCGAGTGAGGCAATAAACAGTACGGTAGCATTAACTCAGTGCGATCCGGTCACCGTTATCGGCAGCATGATCGCAATACCTGATAACGCATTCGCCAACCTGATAACGCGTTCGCCATCGTTGCCATCGCGTTTACTAAGCCACAGTTGCGGACGCTTTATGTCATGCCCAGCGGCAAAGTCATGCACAACGGGTACTTCAGGCACTGGCTGCACAGTTTGAGGGGATTTCAACGCCTGTCGCCGTACCACAGGCGTTGACCCTGTTATTTTTACAACCAGTCTGGGAACAGCACCGATTACCCAATTTTCGCTGTGCCATTCGCTGTCGGAGCCTGAAAGCTGAACACAAGGCACAGGGGGCGTTTTGATCACTGAAACGGTGAGATATCACCGGTGCCTTCACCACGCACCAAAACCGGCGTGGAATCGGTCAAATCAATCACCGTTGTGGATTTTTACCCCCAAAATCCACCGTGGATAATCAAATCTACCCGTTTGCCCAAATGATCCTGAATATCCTATGGACCGGATTCCGCAAAATCATTACCCGGCAGCATCAATGTAGTCGACATCAGCGGCTCATCCAGCGCTTCCAACAGCGCCAGTGCCTTCTCGTTATAAGGCACACGCAGGCCGATGGTTTTGAGCTTTTCACTCATCAATCGATGCGGCACCTCTTTGGTGGCTTTTAAAATAAATGTGTAGTTACCGGGCGTATTATTTTTGAGCAAGCGAAATGCTGCATTGTCCACATAGGCATAGGTGAATATTTCAGAAAGATCGCGACACACAATGGTGAAGTTGTGGTTGCTGTCCAGATGACGCATTTGGCAAATGCGCTCCATCGCATTTTTCTCCCCCAGCATACATCCCAATTTTCTCCCCCAGCATACATCCCAATGCGTAACCGGAATCGGTGGGATAGACCAGCACACCACCTTTTACGCAACACATCAACAGATTGATTGATCAGCCGCGGCTGAGGGTTTTGTGGATGAATATAAAAAACTGACTCATGATACGTCCTTAAACATCGAATTTAGCGCGACGTTTCACATCCGTTGCGGTGCAACGCGTGTGCGGTAAACGGCAGTGCTGCCAGCACGGGATGTTGCCACACTGGCTTTACACCGCCAGGCAACCAGAGCTTGCGCCCCAACTCTATCCAGGCGCAGGGACGTTGAAAATCAGAGCCCTGCGAGGCATAGAGCTGAAAATCTTGCGCATAACGCGCCAGTTGAGTTCGTTCGGCACTTGTTGACACTGGGCTACCCCATCGCATCCCCCGCCGCTGCCACAAAATTGGCCAGCACCCTCTTGAGCCATTTGGGAGACAAATCATAGCACACAGGATGCGCCAGTACCGCTACACTGCCCGCATGATGAATAACATCAACGGCTTCTGCTATTGTATATTGTACACCACTGCGGCGGGACATATCCGGTTTTCCCTTTTGCCAAATAGTATTTGAACACCTGCCCCACATTGCTGGCCTTGTCCTGCTCCACCAGAAAACGGGCAAAATGACCACAGGTGATTTCGCCCTTTCCGGCAAGACGCTGGCCCCTTCCAGTGCGCCGGAATACACGCCTTCTGCTGTTCAGGCAGGTGCATCAGGGCGACGTGTTGGGGATCAATACCTAAACCGACAATATGAATCTCATGATTTTCCCACAGGGTGGAGATCTCAACCCCAGCACTAGCTGTAAAGGCAGACTCAATGCGGCTATCGCCTGCTGCGCGGCAGCCAGTCCCGTCACGGTATCGTGATCGGTAATCGCCAGAACACCAACGCGCATCTCAACGGCGCGTTGCACCAGATCGGCGGGCGACAGTTCTCCATCCGAAGCGGTAGTGTGGCTGTGAAAATCAAACAGCAGTCTGGGAGACAGAGCAACGGAAAGTTCGGACACACAGGCACCTATGGTTATTAATACTGCTCAGGGGATCTGAGACGCGGGACATCATGCAATTCGGGACATCATGCCATTAAATACCGCTGCAGGGGAACCACACGACTGCGGTACGGGACCGATAAAATAAAATGCGTTCACCCGTTGATAATGCGACAATGAACTAGTTAACTAGTATAAAAGTCCAACGATGGAAATGTGATAATAGCAACGCACTTTCTCGCAGTGGTAAATGGCAGCCTATGCGGCAGCTTCAAAACCAGTTTCGCGAGCTCAGCGCCTACGCTAACGGCTTTCTAGTTGGCAGCTTGCTGATGTCAGAGCCCAATCTGTCATTGGTGGTGCGCCGTCTTATTCTGGGCAAAAATAAAGTGTGCGGACTCACGCGTGCGATAGATGCCGCTGCGGCGTATAACGCCGTTGCGCGTATAACGCCGTTGCAGTGTACGGTGGCTTGATCTTTGTCCCCTCTTCTTTGTCCCCTCTTCACTGCGTTATGTGACACCGGAATTCGCAATGACGGTAATGTCCGGTGCACCGTTGCGCTACGTCAGCGTGTTTCATAACGCTCCCGCCGCTGAGATTGCGCAAATGGCCCGACAACTGGGGTTGTTCGCCGTGCAACTGCACGGCAACGAAAACTAGACCGCCATTGATGACCTGCTCGCGTTGCTGCCCGCCACCTGCCAAATCTGGAAAGCGCTCAGCGTTGAGAAAATCTGCCCAAACACGATTTTTCCGGTGTGAATCGCTACTTGTTCGATAACGGACAAGGCGGTAGCGCGGTGAGCGTTTTGACTGGAATTTATTGCATGATGCCGACCTGAGTAACGTGCTGCTGGCGGGGGGCGTAATAGCGCTAAAGCCGCACAGTTCGGCTGTGCCGAGCTGGACGTTAACTCAGGTTTCGAAAGCCAGCCTGGGATCAAAGACGCGGTGAAAATACATGCCGCCTTTGCCCCGATCTATCCGCAATAATCGCCGGACAGTACGGCGCGACCCGCTTTAATTTTTTGATTAGCACTGACAGGACAGACAGGAACATTATGACGTTACTTAATCCTTACTTTGGTGAATTCGGCGGGCCGTATGTACCGCAGATACTGATCCCTGCGTTACAACAATATCTTAAGCGGGAAGATTTGTTACACGGCAGTGCACATAAAACCAACCAGGTGCTGGGTCAGGCGCTGTTAGCCAAGCGCATGGGGAAAATCGATATCATCGCTTAAACCGGCGCAGGACAACATGGTGTGGCAAACGCGCTGGCATGTGCTCTGCTCGACCTGAATGTCGCATCTATATGGGGTAAAAAAACGTTAAACATCAGTAATATAATGTGTTACGTATGCGTCTGATGGGGCCGAGGTGATCCCGGTGCACAGCGGCTCTTCTACGCGGAAAGATGCCTGTAACGAGGCACTGCGAGACTGGTCCTGCAGTTATGACAAGGCTTACTATCTGTTAGGTACCGAAGCCGGGCCGCACCCGTTCCCGACGATTGTGTGTGAATTCCAGCGCATGATTAGCGAAGAAACCAAAGTGCAGATTCTGCAGCACGAAGGACGTTTGCCTGATGCCGTCATCGCCTGCGTGGGCGGCGGTTCCAATGCCATTTGCATGTTTGCCGATTTTATCGAAGAAACCCCGGTGCGTTTGATTGCTGTTGAACCAGCGGGACTGGGTATTGAAAGCGGGCAACATGGCGCATCGAAACATGGTCGCGTCGGGATCTACTTTGGGATGAAATCGCCAATGATGCAAACATCTGATGGCCAAATCGAGGAGTCCTACTCTATTTCTGCCAGGCTGGACTTCTGCCAGGCTGGACTTCCGTCAGTGGGCCCTCAGCATGCCCACCTGAACAGTATCGGGAGCGCCGACTACGTCTCTATTACCGATGATGAAGCACTCAACGCGTTTCAGGAATTGTCCCGCCATGAAGGGAAGATTCCAGAGCTGGAATCTTCCCACGCGTTGGCACATGCCTTGAAGATGATTCGTCAGGAGCCAGAGAAAGAGCAACTGCTCGTGGTTAACCTCTATGGCCGTGGCAATTGGCGGAAAAGCAGGAAGGTACCTTTGTTCCCTTCGTCGCCTTGGGCGATCCAAACCCGGCACTCTCATATCACAAATTATTGATACGTTAATCGATGCCGGTGCCGATGCGTTAGAATTAGGCATCCCGTTTTCCGATTCTCTGGCGGACGGCCCCACGATTCAGGCCGCGAATTTGCGCGCCTTCAAGGCAGGAGTGACTTCCGGCCACTGTTTTGAGATGTTGGCGACCAAAAAGCACCCTACCAATGCCTATTGGTCTGTTGATGTATGCCAATCTGGTCTTCAGCAATGGTATCGATTCCTTTTATCAGCGCTGTGCTGATGCAGGGGTTGATTCCGTGTTGATCGCCGACGTGCTGATTGAAAAATCTGCGCCCTTCCGCGCGGCCGCGTTGTGACACAACGTTGCGCCCATCTTTTGCCTGCCTAACGCGAATGACGCCTTGCTCAGAGAGATTGCCACTCATGGTCGTGGTTATTACCTATCTGTTGTCGCGTGCAGGCTCGACGGGCGCGGAAAAGCGCGCTGAACTGCCGTTGCACCACTTGATAGCCACGCTAACGGAATATCACGTCTCGCCGTCTCTGCAAGGCTTTGGTATTTCCTAATCTTCTCAGGTAAAAGAGGCTATCGCTTCCGGTGCTGCGGGTTCTATTTCAGGATCAGCCATCGTACGTATCATTGAACAACATCGTCATCAGCCAGAAGTGATGCTGGCAAAACTGCATGATTTTGTCAGCCGTATGAAAGCCGCGACGTACGGCTAATTCAGGCTTTTTCCCCTTCCCCGTCAGGTTCCTCTCTGACGAGGACAGCATTTTTCACTGCGTTATCTCGCCAACCCCACCGTTTATCGGGTCGTGTATTCAATAAGTTGATACAGAATCAAACGTAATACTCACGTTCGATGTAAGTGCCGATGCTCCTATCGTGCATTTCTCCGCTTCAAACGCGACTCCCATGCATACCACCGCCAGCGCTGTCGTTTTTTGTTGCCAACAAATGACCACATCTCATCCACTTCTCAAATCAGTTAAATTTGCAGGTTATTCAGTGGCAGCGTTGTTACATTACGCGGCGAGCGTTTTTTAAAGTACGCACGACGGCATTGATACTAATATGTAACGCCCGAGCAGTATCACGAATACCAGAATTATTCATTGCCAATTCAATGAGTTGGTCTTTCATCCCGGTTGGCAGGCACGATAGGAATAATCGAGCTGGAAGGTGCGTTTACATGACTGACAACGCTAACGCTGATGGGCACTTTTGCCATAAGCATGCTTTTACCATGTTTTTTTTACAGAAGCTGTCTGTTCACAAAACGGGCATCTTACATTAACGTTAGCCACTGTATCTCCACATCCAAAACCGAAAATTTTACAATGTAATCAAATCATTGAATACTTGACCTAAAATTTCGATTAATTAATTGAACGAAATCACATAAATTAAATAGCTGAACTAATATCTGATTTTGAAGATCTTGTTCAGATTACTTTCAGTAAGTGTTCAGATTACTTTCAGTAAGAAAGAATACATACAATGGACTTGATATAAAAAGTAGCGTCTTCTCTTTAATAATAATTTTCTTGATATGGGATAATATATAATACTAAAGCTAAATTACTTGCGGTGTTGGTAACCTCGTTAGTCAGCATGAGCAGCATGGCTGTGACCTTTGACTACCATCATGAAATGAAAGATACCGTCAACGCAAACCACGCTGACCGTCTGTTGATCTCTAACTGTTTTGACAACGGTTTTGATCTGTCCATGGAAGGTAAGTAGAAACAACACAAAAACGATACCACGCCGAATAAACCTTTCAACGAATCTGTGAGCAGCGGTACTGGAATCTGTGAGCAGCGGTACTGAAGTAACTGCGAGTTATCTGTAAAAGTTCGATAAAATCTTTAGTGTTGAAACTGGTCTTAACTTCGTAGCAGATCAAGGCACGACTAAATATCGTCCTTATATCGACTAAATATCGTCCTTATATCAAAGGTACAGCGAACATCACTGATTCTCTGTCTTATGGTCTGCGCTATCGTCCTTTCTACCAACGTAACAGCGGAAACATCGGTTAAGCGGGCAAGAACACCGATATGTCTGGTTATACCATAGCCAGCACTCTGGCTATAACTATAAATTGCCAGCTAACTTCACCGTTGAATACGAATTTGAGTACAACAAAAACACCAAAGCAGGTTCCATTGATTACATCGCTGACAAAGAAAACGACAACATAACTCATAGTGTTAAATTGTCATACAAAATTGACAAAAACTGGACACCGTATGTTCAAGTTGGCAATATTGAAGGCAATACGGCCACTGACGAACGTCAAACTCGCTACAGTGTTGGTGTGTAGTACAACTTCTAATAGCTAACCGTTTATTACGTTAGTCTCATTGGTTTGATTTACCCTGTGTTGAAAAACGGCGGATATTAATCCGCCGTTTTTTTGTGCCAGTAGAAAATATAATTTATTGCGTGATAGTTCACTTAGAAATGTGATAGTTCACTTAGAAATAAATATGGCGCTTGAAAGCGCCGCAGAGAAAATTGTTAATGCTAGGTTGTGACTATATTAAAAACCTTAACCAATATTAAAAACGATAACCAACACCAAACATAAAGGTAAACGGATCGAAACGGGTACTGATCGATTGTGGGCTCAATGAAGAATTAAAACTCACATCGTATCAATATTCATCCACTAGCTCTAAGCGTTAATCAGCCAGTTATTATCCAACCCGGCCTGTACCGCCACACACTCCAGAAATTTTTCACGCTAAGATCGCTCGATCCCAATCCAAGATTCTTGCCGCGATCGTTGAATTTCCCATCAAAGAAATTTCCCATCAAAGAACATGGTGTATTTGATACCGACACCAAGATAAGGGCGCAGTTTGTCTTTTGCATCCCGGAAATAATACTGCGCCATCAATGAAGGCGGTAGATGGCTGACCTGCGCGATATTACCGATGGTTTGCAACCCAACATTGGGCGTAAACGGGGTTGCAGCCAGCAACTTCACGCCAATGTTGTCAGTGACCATGTAGCTTAACGTCAGCTCGCTTTGAAAGAGATGACGTTAAGCACCGTATCACCACCCGCATTCGGGCGCACGGTATCCATTCCTGCACGCACAATAAAATCAACGGCCTGATGCGCCTGAGCAAAGACACACAGCAACGTTGCGATGAGTAAAGACACACAGCAACGTTGCGATGAGTAGAGCTAAAGATGTTTTTTTCATTATTACCCACATGGTTTAAAGTCGTGCACAGAATACCTCTAAGTGGGTATTCTTGTTTAAGCCAGATCACAACTCTTGCGCTAAAAAAACGAAATCTTATACACATCAAAATGCGATAAATACTTAAAAATAAAATTTATCTGAATCAATTTTTAATTCAGCACGCATTCAGCACGCATTTAGTGCGCTGGTTAATTCTACATCTTCACGGCGATCAATCCGTGACGCTATAGTGGTGTTTATCCGGCACAGTTGATGACGTTGTGGAAGAGGTAAACCATGGAAGCGTCTAACCCGAAATCAAATATCGGTGATAACCTCGACAGTTGCCTGCAAGACAATTGCCTGCAATGTGGTGCCTGCTGCGGTTTTTTTTCGCGTCTCATTTTACTGGGCAGAGCGGATGAGGGCGGTGGACTGACACCGGCAGGTCTGACAGAGACTATCACTCCATTTATTTATTCGTTGTATGCAGGGCAACTATTCGTTGTATGCAGGGCAATAAAAACAAGGCTCACTGTCGTTGTACTGAGCTGGAAGGTGAGATCGGTCAGTCTACTGCAACATCTATATACGCAGCGTCCCTCTCATACGCAGCGTCCCTCTCCGTGTCGTGAGTTTTTACGATCCGGTGAGAAAGGTGAGGAAAATGACGCCTGCAATCTAGCCAGAGCCCGCTATGGCTTGCCACCGCTTTAACCTGCCGAATAAAATTGCAGCGAATACCCTTTTCAGACGTTCAGCAAAGGTGCAACCTTTTGAGGTAACAGGTTACAATGTGGATCATTGGGCGCGGTGACGCGTCGATTTCACTGTTGAATAGCCAAGGAGCCTTCATGTCTATCACGGCCGGCACTCTCTACCGTGACACTATGAATTTTACGCGTGACCAACTTATAAGCCTGTTGTTGCTATCATTGCTCACGGCGGTCATTACTGTCATGTTAAATCAGGCATTAATACCAGCACCGAAACAGTTGCAGCTATTGAGTAATGTCAACGGCGATCTTTCCAGTACCAGTCAATTAGGGTTGCACGACCTGATTCAACAAATGACGCCCGAGCAGCAGATGGTGCTGCTCAAAGTTTCCGCTGCCAGCACCTTTGCTGCATTGGTCGGCAATGCGTTGCTGACGGGCGGCGTGCTGACGCGGGTAAGACAGGTTTCTGCTGGACAGTCCACCAGCGCGCTACGCGCGATTGGTGGTTCCGCTCAGCTGTTGCCGCGGCTGTTCTTTTTGATTCTGGTGGGCACCATTTTGGTGCAGTTGGGCATGCTGCTGTTAATCGTACCGGGGGTATTGCTGGCCATAGCAGTGAGTATGTCACCGGTGATCGCAGCGGTTGAGAATAAAGGCGTTTTCGCCTCCATACGCCTCAGTGCAAAGCTCGCCTATGGCAATCTGAAGTTGGTTGCCCCTGCCGTGCTTTTTTGGTTATTGGCTAAAGTTGCCCTACTGATGCTGGTTGCGCGTCTGCCGCTGGCATATCCGACCACCATGGCAATTTTGATGAACGGGGTGAGTAACCTGATTTCTGCCATCTTTTTGATCTATCTTTTCCGTCTGTATATGTTGCTGCATATGTTTTTGCGTCAATGTCAATAATGCACGAACATGCCGTCTGCGGGCGGCATGTTTGATTAACAGAAAAGTAATGTTCTGCAAATTCTTACGATAAAACAGGAAGCGAATGGTGCAATCAAGGATAATGAGAACCAGCAGCAGACGATCGCCTACGGGTGAATGTGGTTAATCTTTTTCACCTCGCGTTGTAATGGGTCGATATAATGAAACAACTTATTGATTTCTTAACTTTAGTTATTTTTTTCGTCATATACAAACTGCACGATATCTTTTGGGCAACCGGTGCGCTAATCGCTGCCACACTCGCCGCTTTCCTATACAGTTGGTACAAGTTCCGCAAGGTAGAAAAAAACATGCTGGTCACCTTAGTGTTGGTGGCAGTGTTCGGCGGGCTGACTATCTATTTCCATAACCCAGAATTCATCAAATGGAAAGTGACAATCATCTATGCGCTGTTCGCCGGTGTGTTACTGATCGGTCAGTGGTTTTTCAAAAAGTCGCTGATTCAAAGCATGCTGGGCAAAGAGATTACGCTACCGCAACCGGTTTGGCGTAAGCTGAATAGAGCCTGGGCGCTGTTCTTCATTGCCTGTGGACTGCTCAATATCTATGTTGCGTTTTGGTTGTCAGAAGGGATGTGGATGAACTTCAAAGTATTCGGGCTGACAGGACTCACCTTGTTGTTTACACTGGCCTGTGGCGTTTACATCTACCGCCATCTACCGCCTGAGCAGAATGCCGGAGCAGAAATGCCGGAGCAGAATAATAACAAAAGCAAACAGTAATCCTTTAAAGGTTAACCTGAGACGACGATGAGCACTACTCAAACTGCCCCTCACGGTGAGCTGGTTCTGCGCACGCTGGGTATGCTCGAGGATACCAATGCCAATGGCGATATTTTTGGTGGCTGGTTGATGTCGCAAATGGACATTGGCGGAGCCATCATGGCGAAAGAGATTGCCGAAGGTGGCGAAAGAGATTGCCGAAGGACGCGTTGTCACGGTACGCGTTGACGGCATGAGCTTCCTCAAACTCGTCACCATTGGTGATGTGGTTTGCTTATGCCCGCGGCCTGCGCACTGGTCACAGTTCGCTGGACATCAATGTTGAAGTGTGGGTGAAAAAGGTCTCCACCGCACCAATCGGGCAACGTTACGGCGCAACCCAGGCGCTTTTCACCTACGTTGCAGTGTATGAAGCGGGTCACCCCTGACCGCCCATTAACGTCACGGGCCTTGAACAAAAAAAGAACCGCATTTGTGGTTCTTTTTTATTGATGTGCAGTGGCGGGTTTATTCAACCACGGCGCCACCATCAATTTTAAAGATGATGGTGACCTGCAAATCTTTACCTGGTTTTCCCACTTTGTAACGCCATTTACGCATTGCCTGACGAATATCGCGTTCAAACATATTGCGCGGCTGTGCGTTCAGCACGCGGATATTGTCTACTCGCCATTCACTATCCACATCAAACTGATGCGTTGCTCTGTCTTCCACGCGCAGCGCAAACGCTCGTGCCGGATACTGCGGTTGCGCGCGGATCAATGGGCGTGGCCCTGACGTCTGCGCCGACGCAGACGGTGCCGGAGCTTGACGTACAGACGCATTGTCACGGATTTTGCTGGCATCCTCTGAGGTAAACGGCGAGGGTTACTGTTTCTCATCAGCCTTCTCTTGCATCGTCTTCTGTTGCTCGACCTTTTTCTTCACCGGCTCCGTTTTCGGTTTCGGCTTAGGTTTCGGCTCTGGCTCAGGTTGTTTCACTGCTTCGACCTGTGGTTCTGGCTCCGGCTGTGCAGCCCGCAGTGCGGGAGCCGCTTCCGTCGCCGCAGGCGCGACCATCACGACGCTGAGCGGCTTCGTCGCCTGAGGAAGTTCGAGTTCGTCATTAAACGATGCGTATAACAATACGGCGATTAATCCACCATGAGCGCCAACAGAAAGTAAAAAAGACCATGATTTTGCAGTGAGGGAATCATACGCGCGCTCACAGGTTAACCACCAAATTCGAGATCGGCCAAGGGCTGCTGCCAACTATCCCGCTCTTTCGTCAGCGCGCTGGAACAACTCGGCGAGCACAATAGCCCCGCCGGTTCCTGCCTGGCTTCCGCTGCCAATTCCAGCACTGCGGGCGCGTTCACGTTCTGCCAGTCGCTTAGCGAGTCTTTCGGCTTTGGCGTGCAGGCTATCAGCAACAGTGCGGCAGTAAGAGGATCAGCTTTAGTGGCTGCCAGTTCGTTTTGTGCATTGGTTGATTTTCATTTGGGCCCTCTGTCTGCGTTGTTTCTCTTCACGTGCCTCAGCCTGGCGGAGTGCAAGCGCGGTAGCGTCTGCCTTATCCCGCTCTGACCATTTTAGAGCCCTTTGTTTGTCAGCCATCTGATTACCGGCTGTCAGCCATCTGATTACCGGCTTGATAACCGGCACCGTACAGCGCGGCCAGTGCGATGGCGGCCAACAGGAACGCCGCAAACGGCTGCCAATACTGTTTGCTGCCAATACTGTTTAAGGAATACGGTGATGATGCTCATAAAAGCAGCTGGCGCGCCAGATCGAAGCGCTTGCGGCGATCTTCAAGTCCGTTACTTCCGCCGTTAATGATTCGCGTCACGCGGGATACATCCGTGCCGTATTGCCCACACTGGTTGGCAGACCAGAACCACGCAGCGGAGCGCATGGCGTTGCTGTCTTGCTCGAGCAGTTCAGGTGATGTGACCAGATCGAGTTTCAGCCCGGAACCGCACGCCCGGTAGTTATCCAGGCCGGTGATCTGAATCAGTCCGCGACCGCGATACTTCCAGCCATCGCCGCGAACTTTATTGCCCAGCCCGCCGACGTAAACGAGATTGGCGATCGCCTCCTGGTTCGCTGGTTGCTTCGCGGTTTACCCTAGCATATCGGCCTGGTATTGGCTGATACTCTTACCAAACGGTCTCCAACGGCGCGGCGGGCGTGTAGTTAATTGACTCAACGATGCGCGAGAACCCGCCAGACTTATGCCCAACCTGCGCGATAAGCATATCCTGCGCAGTGACTGCGGTTATATTGAACTCATCAAAGGCAGCGATCAGGTGTTGATGCCAGCGAGAAGCCAGCGCCGGAGCAATCCCTGCCGCGTTTCGTAATTGTTTAATATCGTAATTGTTTAATATTCATGAAGACATAATAGATACTATGAAGATGTGAACCACATTGCCGCGCGTCTTGATAACTGCGGACAATAAGAAAGCGCTCAATGCGATGTTGTACCATTCGACAGACACATGCGCGCCTTACACAGTTTTTATCGCTAACCAGCCATGAACGACGATCACCGCATAAGCCACCCAATTACCCCAGCGACGGTGCCGGGCACCGTTTCGTTGGAATATTATAACCCTGATCGCGATAGCGGCGCACATCAGGGCGTTAGCAAAAAGCAAAGCATCATGAATGGTCATCGTCTCTGCCTCCCGGTAAAAGGCTTTCTGGCCTTTCTGCTCGCCGGTAAACCACCTGCCCTAGCTTCACGGCCACGATAGCTACCACAAAAGCGCCAGCAGAATCAACACTGCCGCGTTCGAATGATTCCATCGTTATTCCGGGAATGGTGTTGCTATGCCTATTAGGCAGGTTGCCATCTATTTGTAGGCGATCAAGCCAGAGATAAAGCTGATGAGTGAGAAGAGTGAGAAGAAAAGGCGGCTGCGCAATGGGTACTCCGTGGCATAGGTGTCGAAGATCACCGCACCAGAGAAAACCCACCTGCACCACTTCTGCGGGCAGTCCGGCAAGAAAGGCGGCGATAGCCGTCCCTGTCAGGGCTTGAGTGACGCTTGAACTGCTGGTTACCGGCTCAGGCATCATGATTTATTTCCCCTTTCATGTTACCTCTTTATCACTATGTTACCTCTTTATCACTGTGCGTAGCAATAATTACCAAAAAAACCTTTATGTATAATTGGTAATCAGTAGATGCAAAAAAATAGCCATACCGGCCATGATTATTATTCTGTTGCCGAGCTTAGCTCAGCCTGTAGCTTAGTTTCCGTCTCAGTAAATGGATTTCCTTCGCCTGAATAGGTGAATTCATACGTTGTACTTCCAGTCATTACATCATCGCCGGCACTGACTTTAAAAACCGCCGATGCTTGTCCATCTGCAAATATGTGCATCTCAAACTGAATATACGTTAACTCGATCTTTTCCTCGCCAAGATCTATTTCAAGAGCAGGCGATAATTGTTTAATCGTCTTACGCCTGACGACGCTAACTGTTTTTGTAAAAGCCATAATAACCTCGTTTATGCTTGTGTCCACAGTCGTTTATGCTTGTGTCCACAGGAAGGAAGGGGAGTCTTATCGTATAATCTGACAGGTATATCACCTGCGTTTCATTTCCGCCGTAATAAGGTGTTAAAGGAAAGCCCTATACGATCAGAGACTCTTCCGTTAATGGATCGGATGTAGGAGCTGCCATACTGATTGATGAAGGAAAGGTATGCGGCATTGACATTTGCAGACCATATCGTTGGCTTTGTTGCCAAGTTCAACCCAAGACAGCGCACTTTCATAATCGCATTATTTGTGCTGGTTACGGTGTCCTCCCCTAAAAATACGTTACCAAAGCATTGTGACCCTGAGCTAAGAATGGTTCCAAGGGAGAATTGTTCGTTATCCGTGCACCATAGGAAGCGCTAGGATTGACTGAAAAGAGTGACTTTGTGGCATCTCCTTATATTTGTGGCATCTCCTTTATTATTAATAAAGGAGTTATTCGTAATAACGTTAATAAAGGAGTTATTCGTAATAACGATTCCGGTATATGTTTCCCCGGAAACCACAGCATGGATTGTGGATGTTGTGGTTGAATTATTAGCAAACCGGCAAGTATTCAATGAGTTGAATACTTGACTAAAAAACACAGTTTCAAACCATCGTAGACTACGAAGAGCAAGTCGATAACTTTTACAACGATAGCAAAGGCATAAATAAAAACTACATTGACTTAAAAAGCAGTGTGCTATATTTCCTTTTTCTATGCGTATCACATCAGAAACTGGAACAAAAGCGATGAGGATAGAAATTATGATAACGTCAATACGTTATTAAATGAGAATCCGACCGCGAAAGTGCTGTTTTATAAAATAGCAACGAAAACCAACGGTGAATCCCCGTCATCTACCAGAAAAAAACCACTAAGTGCGTATCTTTTACCATGCGAAAAAGATAAACCGGAGTAGATGATACGCTTCAGTGTTAAATAATCGCGACGGATACCGTGCACTCAGGCATAAAAAAACCGGTCATACTGTACCGGCATTTTCAGGCAACGCTGCGATAGGTTAACCTAGGATGGATTCCAAATCAGCGCGCACTTGTACTACCTGACGGGTTCCGTCTACTTTGTGGTAGCGGGTATTGCCTGCCTTGTCTTCTTTCTGGTAGTAGTCCACCAACGGCGCAGTTTGCTGATGATATTCCACCAGACGTTTACAAACGGTATCTTCATGATCGTCTTTACGGATGGTCAGCTCTTCACCCGTGACATTGTCTTTACCTTCAACCTTTGGTGGGTTGTACTTAATATGGTAAACACGACCTGATGCAGCATGCACGCGACGGCCAATAATGCGATCGACAATCAGTTCGTCAGGCACGGCGAACTCAATAACATTATTAACCTGGATGCCAGCGTCTTTCATGGCATCCGCTTGCGGAATGGTGCGAGGAAAACCATCCAGCAGGAAACCGTTACGGCAATCATCCTGGGCGATACGCTCTTTCACCAATGCAATAACTAATTCATCCGTGACCAGTTTGCCTGTGTCCATGATTTCTTTGGCCTGTTTGCCCAGTTCGGTCCCGGCTTTCACCGCCACACGCAACATATCACCCGTGGAAATTTGCGGAATGCCATACTTTTCCATAATGAATTGTGCTTGAGTACCTTTGCCTGCGCCCGGAGCGCCCAGCAGAATAATACGCATTGCGTAAATCCCCTTGCTATGTAGAGTAGATTTTTTCAAATCTATGTGAAAACGCTCAACCATACCATTCCATGAGGGTTATCCTCAAGGAACGGGCTCGCTTCAGCATGTCACAACGCGAAAAAAAAACCCGGGTAAAAACCGGGTTTTCAGAAAAGTGTGAGCGGTTATGCACTCAGCAGCTGGTTCAGGTTATGCACTCAGCAGCTGGTTCATACGACGGATAAACTGGTTAGGATCTTCCAGCGTGCCTCGTTCAGCCAGCAGCGCCTGTTCCAGCAGCAGTTCAACCCATTCGCCAAACTGCACGTCATTGCCAGTGTTTGCAGCGCGTTTCACCAACGCATGCTCCGGGTTGAGTTCAAAGATATATTTCACTTCCGGAGCATTCTGCCCTACGGCGGCAAACAGCTTCGCCATCTGCGTGCTCATGTCATTGGTATCGGTGGTGACGATGGCAGGAGTATCGGTCAGGCGATGCGTCAGGCGCACCTCTTTGACGCGTTCACCCAGCAGCGTTTTCACACGCTCAACAAACGGCTCCAGGGATTTTTCCGCTTCTTTGCGCGCTTCGTCATCACTGGCATCATCCGCCAGCTTATCCAGCGCTTCATCCGCTTTGCTGACGGACTGGAAGGACTTACCGTCAAACTCGGTCAGGTAGCTCATCATCCATTCATCGACGCGGTCAGAAAGCAGTAGCACTTCGACGCCTTTCTTACGGAACAGCTCTAGATGCGGGCTGCTCTTCGCTGCGGCATAACTGTCGGCAGTGATGTAGTAAATCTTCTCCTGCCCGTCGACCATACGGCTGACATACTCTTCCAGCGATACCGTCGGAGCAGAGCTGTCGCCGTGGGTGGAAGCGAAGCGCAACAATTTAGCAATGGCTTCACGATTGCTACCATCTTCAGCAGGCCCTTCTTTCAGCACCAGGCCAAACTGTAGCCAGAAGGTTTGGTATTTTTCGGCGTCGTCTTTTGCTAGTTTTTCCAGCATCTGCAACACACGTTTGGTCAGCGCATTGCGCAGATTCTTGGTAACACGGCTGTCTTGCAGGATTTCACGAGAAACGTTGAGCGGCAGATCGTTGGAGTCAATCAAGCCACGTACAAAGCGCAGATAGTTCGGCATGAACTGCTCGACGTCATCCATGATAAACACGCGCTGAACATAGAGTTTCAGGCCATGTTTATGATCGCGGTTCCACATGTCCCACGGTGCCTGAGAAGGGATGTAGAGTAGGTTGGTGTACTCCTGCTTCCCTTCCACGCGGTTATGGCTCCAGATCAGCGGATCGCTAACATCATGAGCAATGTGCTTGTAGAATTCCTTGTATTCATCTTCGGTCACATCCGCTTTATTGAGCGTCCACAGCGCCTGTGCCTTGTTGACCTTTTCCCAAGTGACCGCTGGCTCGCCGCACTCTTCTTCGCTCGGCGTATGGGTTTCAATTTCCACTGGCAGCGCGATGTGATCAGAGTATTTACCGATAATAGAACGCACGCGCCACTCATCGAGGAACTCATATTCCCCTTCACGCAGGTGCAGGGTGATCTCGGTACCGCGATCGGCCTTGACCACATCCGCCACGGTGTACTCACCTTCACCCGCCGATTCCCAGAACACCCCCTCTTCTGCCGCCGCACCCGCCGCACGGGTACGCACCGTCACTTTATCCGCAACGATAAACGCAGAGTAAAAGCCCACACCGAATTGACCGATGAGCTGGCTGTCTTTGGCTTGATCGGAGCCGATAGATTCCAAAAACGCTTTGGTACCCGACTTGGCAATGGTGCCCAGATTATCGATAACTTCATCGCGGCTCATCCCAATACCATTGTCCGCGATGGTCAGGGTACGTTGCTCTTTATTGGTGGAAACGCGCACGCGCAGTTCTCCATCCCCTTCATAGAGCGCTGGAGAAGATAAGGCACAAAAACGTAACTTGTCTGCCGCATCAGAGGCATTGGAGATCAATTCACGCAGGAAAATTTCTTTATTGGAATAAAGTGAATGGATCATCAGGTGCAGCAATTGCTTCACTTCAGATTGAAAACCGCGCGTTTCTTGGCCCTTCATGCTCATTGTCACTTACCTCAATCCTAATAGTTAGTCAGGCTAAAATAATATTCAATCCCTGTAGCTGGTGTGGGAATGGTGCCGGTATTTCCGGTCAGTAGGCAAAAATGGGGATAAGGAGAATGATTTTCAAGAGCAAAAAACAATTTATCCCCAGCGCGGCATCAGGTGAAGACAACACCACGCCAGGGAAAATGCAGCGCAGCTGCTACAAGCGGATGGGATGACGCCCAGCCAGCGAATGGGACAGCGATGGTGCCATCGACCATTTCCAACTCACCACCGACTGGCACGCCGTGCGCAATACGGCTCGCCACCACGCAGTGCTTGGCAGACAGTTCAGCAATCTAGTTGGCAGTCGCATCCTAGTTGGCAGTCGCATCGCCTCCCACTGTCGGATTGGTGGCAAGAATCACTTCTGTCAGGTTTCCTGCCCTAAGCACTGTTCCAACAGGTCGAATCTGATATCGTCCGGCCCGATGCCGTCCAACGGCGACAGATGCCCTACCAACACAAAGTAACGGTCGGCAAACTGTCCGGTCTGCTCAATGGCGTGGATATCTGCGGGGCTTTCTACCACGCAAATCTGGCACGTTTGCTGACGACGCGGATTAGCAGAGATCGCGCAGCGTTCCTGCTCGGTAAAGGTGCGGGAATCCACACAGTGACCGATTTCAGACATGGCGCGCGTCAGGGCCTGCGCCAAACGCATACCGCCTCCGCGATCGCGTTGCAGCAATTGGAACGCCATGCGCTGTGCTGATTTCGGCCCCACGCCAGGCAAGCAGCGCCTCCATCAATGATTCGCGCAGAGCCTCCAATGATTCAAGGAGCGGACTGGTTTGCATCAGAACGGCATCTTGAAGCCCGGTGGCAACTGCATACCACTGGAAACTGACGCCATTTTCTCTTTCTGAATTTCGTCGATACGGCGCGCGGCATCGTTGAATGCGGCAGCGATCAGATCTTCCAGCATCTCTTTATCATCTTTCAGCAGGCTGGGATCGATTTCGACACGACGGCAGTTGTGTGCACCGTTGATGGTGACTTTGACCAGGCCTGCGCCTGATTCACCGATCACTTCCAGGTTGGCAATTTCTTCCTGCATTTTGTCTTGCATCTGCTGGGCCTGCTTCATCAGATTGCCCAAACCACCTTTACCAAACATATGATTCTCTCTCTTAATTGCATGGCTGCAAGAATTGCAGCGGTTAAACAGGGCGGATACTCTCTTCGTTCAATTCCGCATCAAAGAAACGCTGCAGCGTTTGAATCGTTTTGTCGGTCATCAGAGACTCGCGCGCCTGCGCCAGTTTCTCTTCATAAATCGTCTGACGCCACTCCAGCGGAGTTAACATACTGGGATCGTCATCCTCTACCACTACCAAGGTTATAGGCTTTCCATAATGTGCTGCCAATGCATCCATCAGCGTTTTTTGTGCCGACGGTGAATTCAAGTGACGCTGCGATGAACGCAAATGCAGCGTCACGGTTTCGTTATCCGTGTCAACTTTAAACGCGTTAAGCGCCAGTTGCTGAACCAGTTTCGGTAGCGGTAAGCGTTGAACCTCTGCCGACCAGGCATCGCGCGCTTGCGCTTCTTCCGTCAATTTAGCCGCTAATTCCGGCGTTTTCTCGTACTCCAGTACCGTGCGCAACGCTTTAGGCGTGGCGGTGGTTTCTGCCACGGTGGTCTGCTGTTGCTGCGCGCGCCAGCGGTACGACTCAGGCTTTTTCTGCGCTTCGCCGTTCTTGTCAGCCGTCTGACGCTGCTGACTGCGTTCCAGCGCCGATATCGCCGTGCCCGGCCGAACGCCTTCCTGCGCTGCAGGCTTAGACTTTTTTGGTAGCAGCGTACCCTGTCGCTGCAATAACTGGCTGCGCGCCTGCAACAGTTGCGAAGTCGTGTCCGGCAGCGGCGCAGCCTGTGCAACAGGCTCCTCTGGCACCGCTATCGGCGATGACGGCGCGGCGACAGGAGATGGCGGTGCACTAGGCGTCGTCGTCTGGCGCGCTGGTGTAATGTGCGCCATAGGTGCGGCAGGCGCACTCGCCACCACTGGCACGGTTGCCACAGGTGCAATCACAGCCTGCGGGTGAAACGCCAACGCTCTGAGCAGCGTCATTTCAACGCCCATACGCCGGGCTGGCGCATAGGATAATTCTTTTCGTCCCACCAGCAACGTCTGATAGTAGAGCTGCACATCGGCAGGCGGTACGGCGCGGGCCAGATCGCGCAAGCGCGATGCAATGGGGGAATCTTCCAGCCCGAGCGCCGTGGGCAGCAACTGCACCATCGCAATACGATGCAATAGCGTCAGCATCTCAACTAACAGCGCTTCCCACTCAACGCCACGCGACTCCGCCTGCTGAAGCAACACCATAGTCTGTTCGCCGTTGGCATTGACGATAGCTTCAATCAGCGCCAGCGGCTGTTCATCATCCAACGTGCCCAGCATGCGCGAGACCGCATCGGTCAACACTGCGCCCTGCCCCATGGTAATCGCCTGATCGGTCAGGCTCAGCGCATCACGCAGGCTACCCTCTGCCGCACGCGCCAGCAGTTGCAAGGCACGTGGTTCAGTCGCAATCGTTTCGGCTTGCAGCACTCGCTCAAGGTGGTGACGGATTTGCTCCACATCCAGCGTTTTGAGATGAAATTGCAGACAGCGAGAAAGGATAGTGACCGGCAATTTCTGTGGATCGGTGGTCGCTAGCAGGAATTTAACGTGTTCGGGGGGCTCTTCCAGCGTTTTTAACAGCGCATTGAAGCTGTGGCGGGAGAGCATGTGCACTTCATCGATCAGGTAAACTTTGAACCGACCGCGCGCAGGGGCATACTGCACATTATCCAGCAGTTCGCGTATGTCTTCTACCTTGGTGCGTGAGGCGGCATCAATCTCGATCAGGTCAACAAAACGCCCTTGCTCAATTTCCCAGCAATTCGCGCACTGTCCACAAGGCGTGGCGGTAACGCCGCTCTGGCAGTTCAGTCCTTTCGCCAACAGGCGAGCGATACTGGTTTTCCCCACGCCACGCGTGCCGGAAAACAGATAGGCGTGGTGAACCCGCCCCATAGCGAGACCATTGGCCAATGCGGTCAGCACATGTTCTTGACCAACGACATCAGCGAAAGATTGAGGACGCCACTTACGGGCCAGTACCTGATAGCTCATCAATAATACCGCAACGGTCGTGTGATTGAGGAGGCCATGCTAACACAGCCTCTCCGGACACGGCGAGACTGTTTATCAGGATAGCCAACAGATTTACGATGGAAAAAAGGCAGGATCAATGGCCAGGGAAATTTACCAGTCTGTAGCAAAATTTACCAGACTGTAGCAGTTGATACCGAGATTATTCAAACGCTGCTCGCCGCCCAGATCGAACAGATTAATGATAAATGCCGCATCGGTGACGTCTCTGCTCAAACGGCGAATCAGCTTAACCGTGGCCTCAATGGTGCCGCCGGTAGCCAGCAGATCGTCGATTACTAACACTTTTTCGCCAGCGCTGATGGCATCAGCGGGAATTTCCAGGCTGTCAGTGCCGTACTCCAACTCATAGCTTTCTGAAATCGTCGGGCGCGGCAGTTTGCCAGGTTTACGCACCAGCACAAAACCCATACCCAACGCCAGTGCCACCGGGGCACCGAACAGAAAACCGCGCGCTTCCGTGCCCACGTGCCCACCACTTTTGTTACGCCAGTGTCACGAAAACGGTTACCAGCATCTCTATACTGGTCGCATACGCAACGGGCGCTTCCAGCAGACTCGTGACATCACGGAACAAGATCCCCGATTTGGGATAATCGGGAATGTTTTTAATGCTGTTTTTGATTAATTCTGACTGCTGTGCGGTTACGCTCATCATCTTTTTTGCCTGATAGTACGCTTTAAAAATCTTACCCATGACCGCTGCTGCTCCTTTCCACTCATCGATACTGAGAGATATCCGGAAGTAAACGGCACACGAGAACGCTTAAATCTAGTCAAACTGACGATCAAATGCAACAGCCTGCGGTGGGTTTTATTGTCGCGGATCAACAACTGGCAGGCGCAACATAAAGGTTAGCAAGGCCGCCATTATCTATCGTTAACAGCAGCACTCTGACCCATACCATATTCACCAGCCACAGCGAAATGGTGAAGGTCACGATCATCATCACCGCTTTGCCTTTCGCTCCCGGTGGCAATGCCCGGTGATCCTGCCAGTGCCTCAAATAGGGGCCAAACCAGGAACGGTAGAGCAGCCAGGCAGAAAAACGCAAGGAACGGGGTGGTCGGCAACAGCGGCAATACAACGCCTAACGTCGCCAGCACAACCGCTAACCATCCCAACACCACCAACCCGATACATCACTGCTCATCCTCTTCACATTACACACTAGCACTCTAGCATCCCATCCTTCACTGACGTTAGTTAAGACGTTAGTTAAGATGCGCTCATATTTCTTCCCCACGCGCAAAAGGCTTGTGCCTGCTGACAATCCCGAGCAAGCTTGGCTTTATCATTTCATGATATGTGGGTCAATCCTTGAACCGCTACCACTTTCTTCAGGCGTTGGAACATCAACTTGTCCTGTTGGCTCAGGCGGTCGCTCCGCTGGCAGACAGGCCGTTGGCCTATTCCCGTTTTGATCGCCAGCTGTTTCAATCACATGGCACGCGTTTGCGCGATTATCTGAATGAAGTTGAGCAAAATTTTCAGTCCTTACGCCATCTACTAGCAGAAAACCGTACCGAACGCGTCACGTTCATGACGGAAAAATTGGTCGCGCAGATCGGTGCACTACAACGAGAACTCTTAACACAGGCGCTACGCCGTCAGGAGGAGACGACGCCGGTCGCCATCACCAGCGATCTGTATCAAAAGCTGGCAGAGTACCAGGACTATGAACGACGCCTGAATCTGATGATTCAGGATCGGGAAAGCCAACTCGACAGAGCGGCAACGTTGAGCGCGCAGCAACAGTTGCAACGTGAGATAGCCGCGCTTGAAAGCCGGTTAGAACGGTGTCGTCAGGCGCTGGCGCGTTTAGAGCGTCAGGTGGAAAGGCGTGAAAAAGGGCTGTAACCGCAACCAAAGGACCTAACGCATGTCGCATGGAAAATGCCCCACCAGAAGTCAAACTGGCAATCGATCTGATTATGCTGCTAGAGGAGAGTGATATCACACCAGATGTGGTGCTGGCTGCGTTAGAGATTGTGCGACGTGACTATGAATCAAAGGCACATGCGGTAACAGAGCCTGAGCCTGACAACGGATGATCCTACTCTTACCGTCATTCCCGCGAAGGCGGGAATCTCATACCGAAGAAACGCTCCCGCGAAGGCGGGAATCTCATACCGAAGAAACGCGTTTATTCTCACAGAGATCCCCGACTTTCGTCGAAGATGACGAAAGGGAAGCCGAGGATAAAGAGGGACAAAGTGGTTTTGTTATTATCAGAAGGATAACCCCACTTACACCGTTTCACCTACCGCGTTACCACCCAACGCGCGGTTTATCTCCTGAACTTTGCTGCCCTGTTTGTTATGCAGGTAGACTTCAAGCTGGTTAAACGCGATATCAATATTATTTTCCCGACACAGCCTGTCGATACTGCGGTTTAACTCATCCACCGTATAGCTACGATCGCGCAGTTCCCGCACGTAAAGCCGCAGTTCGTGATCCAGCGAGCTGGCACCAAACGCCAAGAAAAATACCTGCGGCTAAGGATCGGTCATCACGCGGCTGTTCTCATCTGCCGCCTGCAACAGTACCGCTTTCACCTTATTCTTCAGATCGGAGCCGTAGGCCACGCCATTCTTCAGATCGGAGCTGTAGGCCACGCCAAAGATCGGAGCCGTAGGCCACGCCAATTTTAATTAGCACACGCGTAATGGTGTCCGACAGCGACCAGTTGATCAGCCGCTCGGTCACAAAGGCCTTATTGGGAATAACCACTTCTTTGCGATCGAAATCCGTAATGGTGGTGGCGCGAATACGAATTTTGCTTACCGAACCGGAGAAGGTGCCAATGGTGATGGTATCGCCAATGCGTACCGGACGTTCGAACAGGATGATTAGGCCGGAAATAAAGTTAGCGAAAATTTCCTGCAAACCAAACCCTAACCCCATCAACAACGCGGGAACCAGCCACTGCAACTTGTTCCATGACACCCCGATAGAACTGAGCGAGGTGGTGGTGCCCACCGCCATGATCAGGGAGGTGGTGGTGCCCACCGCCATGATCAGGTAGATCAACATAGTTGTAATGGCGTAAGAGGTGCCCTGCCGCAATTGCAAACGCGACAATACCAGCACTTTCAGCAAGCCCGGCAAGTTGCACATTAACACATAGGCTACCACCGCAACGATGATCGACAGAATCAGATTGCCCAGAGTCACCGCCTGCAATACGGTATTGCCCACCACGGTCGCATTGTAATTCCACAGCGTAATGCTGTCCAGACACAGCGTAATGCTGTCCAGATAGGACATCACCGTGACCAAATCGGACCAAATGCAGTAGAGCACGCCAGAGAAAATCAGCAGCACCATGGTGGTCAAACGCAACGATTGCTGACCAATCTGATCCAGAGCCAACGGCGGTTCCGGTACCGGTTCGCTGCCCTCAGCCCCTTCTTTACTCAGGCTCTGACGACGCGCTACTACACAACGGTATGCCAATCGACGTGCAGCAACACTCAAACCACGGATAGTGGTCAGATAAACCAGGTTCCACACCAGTAACAAATACAGGTTTTCCACCCTACGCCCCAGCAGTCGCTGCGTAGTATAGAAGTCGCTGCGTAGTATAGAAGTCGCTGCGTAGTATAGAAGTAGCCGCACACCATCAATCACCCAGCCAGACCAACGGCATGATCGCTATCACGGTAATCACGATCAGCCGGATAGTGTGTGTCTCTTTTTACCTTACCGCCAACTATCACGACAAAGCAGGAACACCAGAATGCCCAACAGGATCAGGTTGCAGAAAATCACAATCTGCCCGATCACGTCTATCCACCAGATAGAGCGGTGCTTTCTCGTCGATAACCGACCCGAAGATCAACGGCAGCAACGCTCCACCCAACTGCAGCGCCTGACGGCGGTAGTGGGCTGCCAGTGAAACGCTAAAATTGAAGTGCCGCTCACCGATACCGCCGAGTTTCATCGCCCGATAGAGCAAACCGAACACCAGCCACAGTAGCGCAAACTGCTGACTCACGCCCCACACGGCATCCCAGACGGCGTTTTTGGCATAGTGGAAGCACAGACCAAACGAGAGGATCAGCATAATCCCCGGCAGCACCATCACAGTTTACAATAACAAGGCTACCATTTACAATAACAAGGCTTGCGGCGTGTGGCGCTGCGAATCCCGTTTTAGCTGCCAGACATCATTCGACAAGCGCTCGATATAACCAGCGATAAGACGCCCCCGCCAATAGAATAGAATGAGCCCGCTCACCAGCAGCATCGGTACAATAAAAATTAACGCCCGTAATGCCCATGACGCCAGTCATCCCACTGGAAAGCCAGATTGGAATGACGCACTTGTTGTTTCAATCCCCCTGGCAACTCTTTCAGCCAGGTCCAATCCATCGGTTTATTACTGCTGACCCAAAAAATCTGCTGCGTCAGCGTATGCTGCAATGACGCCGTGATGCTGACCAGTTGCTGACGGTTGATTTGCAGGTTAATAGCCAGCATCAGTTGGTTGCCCAGTTGCTTATTATTAAGCTGGTCGAGCAGTTCACACCGCGTATAAAGGATCTGATCCAACGCATCGTGCACTTCATCATCCAGCTCAACGCCCTTGTTGGCCGCCATCAATTTCAATTTGCTGATGTATTCGTCGCCACGAAACAGCACATCACGCTGCTGATTGATCTCAAACTGCTCCAGACGCAGATCGGCAATTTGCGTGCTCATGTCGTTCATGTAGGAGGCAGAAGGCAGGTTAAGCTGCTTCTTCACCTGAATGCTTTCCTGCACCAGGGTATTGCTCGACTGTGTCGCCGCAACCAGGCGCTGGCTGAGTTGGTGGTTGGTTTCTATCTCCGCTTTCACCAGCGGGTTGTCCTGGACTTTCACCAGCGGGTTTCCTGGATATGCTGCGTGTCTTCCGAGGTTTGCGTCTCTTTGGTGGTTTTCTTCGATAGTATTAGCCGTTTGCCGTTGAGTACCCTTGCAACGCCTACACCATTTTCTCTAACTGATTAATCTGGGCAGAGGCATGGTCACGCTGCTTCTGTAGCAAATATTGCATCGTAGTGTTCACTTCCAGGCTTTTTACGCTGTTGCTCCATTTGCACACCCACCAAGGCCTGCTCGGTTTTCAGCAACGCTTGCTGGTTGGCGCGCAACGTCACGGCGGCACGACGCAAATGCAGATCGGACGGCAGGAAACCCAGCTGAATACTGTGATTGAGGCTATCCTCAATCTGTTCATAGCAGGAAAATAGAGCGCCTTGCGTGCGTTATACGACGGACAAACTCACACTCACTGGAAATTTATCTCCATTATCTAGCGCCACTGGGTGTCGGTCGTCGTCAAACGCAGCATATAGATCAGTAGCTCATAGATCAGTAGCTCACGCATCCGCATCACATGCAGCGGATTATCAGGGAATTTTGCCTGATACTCAGATTCGAAATCGTTTATTTTCGTCTCGAACAACGTCAAGATTGCATCAAACAATTCAGCCTTGTTTTTGAAATGCCAATAAATGTTTTTGAAATGCCAATAAATCGCGCCGCGCGTGCCGCCTGCGGCGGCAGCGATACCCGCCAGCGACATGGCGGAGACGCCAAACTCGGAGAAGAGGCGTAAGGCCGTATCAATAATGTGTTGTCGTGTTTCCTGGGCCTGCTGTTTGGTTTTTCGTGCCATGGCGCTATTTTTTAAGGAAGCGTGTTATGTTACATACATTCGAGAATGTATGTAACATAACACGCTTGCAGGATTATCGCAGCAATGGGTTTTAGGGCTTGTGATCCATTGGTCAAATTCAAATCGGACACTTGATGTTTATTTTATGAACAAAAACAAAGGGCTTATGCCTCTGGCGGCGGTCCTGCTTATGCCTCTGGCGGCGGTCCTGATGCTTTCTGGCGGCTTAGCGCTCACAGGGTATGATAATAAAAATAAAGGCCAGCAGCAAGGCGGCCAGCAAGCGCCTGAAGTCGGCATTGTACAATCTCTGAACGTGATTACTGAACTTCCAGGGCGCACTAATGCATTCCGCATTGCTGAGGTTCGGTCTCAGGTGAGTGGTATTATTCAGAAGCGTCATTTCGTCGAAGGGAGCGACGTGAAAGCGGGCACATCTCTGTACCAGATTGACCCGGCAACCTATCAGGCGGCTTACAACAGTGCGAAAGGCTCACTGGCACAAGCACAGGCTCAGGCAGAAATCGCCCGCTTGACCGTGAACCGTTACAAACCGCTAATTGGCACCACTTATGTCAGCAAGCAGGATTACGATCAGGCATTGGCAACACAGAGCACCAGGCAGAGCCAGCGTACAAGCGGCACAAGCCTCTGTGGATTTTGTGCTGATCAACCTGAACTACACCAAAGTACTCTCCCCTATTTCAGGCCGCGTGGGTAAATCGACGGTCACCGAAGGGGCATTGGTGGCTTCCGGTCAGATGACGGCGTTGACCAGCGTTCAGCAACTCAATCCGATCTATGTGGATGTGACGCAATCCAGTAATGACTATTTGCGACTGAAGCGTGAGCTGGAACAAGGCACGTTGAAACAAGCCAGTGGCAAAGCCACCGTGCGTTTGTTGCTGGATAACGGCACGGAGTATGCACAAAACGGTACGCTGGAATTTTCTGATGTCACGGTAGATGAAACCACGGGGTCTATCACCCTGCGCGCTATCTTCCCGAACCTGCAACACGATTTCCCGAACCTGCAACACGATTTGTTACCCGGCATGTTTGTACGTGCACGCCTTGATTCAGGTGTGAACAATGACGCTCTGCTGGTGCCGCAACAAGGCGTGACGCGCAATCCGCGCGGTGAAGCCACGTCATGGTTGTTGGTGAAGGTGACAAGGTTGAAACACGCACGCTCATGACAGTCCAGGCTATCGGCAGCAACTGGCTGGTGACCTCCGGCCTTAAAGTAGGCGATCGTCTTATCGTGACTGGGTTGCAGAAAATCAGACCGGGCGTGCCCGTCAGAGCAAAAAAAGATACTGCACCTGGGAATGGTGAAGAAAAACCTGCGTAGTCTGAACCCGCGAAGTCTTAACAGGAGCCTGTAATTCATGGCACTGGTGGTGTTGTTAGGCACCTTTGCCATCCTTTCTGCCTTAGGTTACTCGATTAACACCTTAACCATGTTCGCCATGGTACTAGCCATCGGCCTGCTGGTGGATGACGCCATCGTGGTGGTGGAGAACGTCGAGCGCGTAATTATGGAAGAAGGGCTACCGCCCAAGGAAGCCACCAAGAAATCAATGTCGCAGATTCAGGGAGCGCTGGTCGATATTGCGCTGGTGCTGTCTGCGGTATTTATTCCGATGGCATTCACGGGCGGTTCTACCGGTGCCATTTACCGTCAATTCTCCATCACCATTGTGTCCGCGATGATGCTGTCTGTACTGGTAGCGTTGATTCTAACACCAGCACTTTGTGCCACGCTGCTCAAAACCATCGCGAAGGGCGACCATCACGAAAAAACGGGTTTCTTCGGTTGGTTCAACAAGCTGTTTGAAAGAGCACCACCCATTACACCGATAGCGTTGCCAATATTTTGCGCAGTACCGGCCGTTATTTGGTGGTCTACCTGATGATTGTGGTTGGCCTAGCAGTGTTTTTCATACGTTTGCCAAACTTCTTCCTGCCGGAAGAAGACCAGGGCGTACTCTTGACGATGGTGCAACTGCCCGCCGGTGCAGCCCAAGAGAGCACCGAGCACGTGCTGGAGCGTGTAACCAAGCACTACTTGGAGAATGAGAAAGACAACGTAAACGGTGTTTACCGTTAACGGTTTCGGCTTCTCTGGTCGTGGGCAGAACGCCGGTCTGGTCTTCGTCAGTTTGAAAGACTGGGGCGAACGTCCCGTAGCAGCAAACAAGGTTGGTGCCATTGCCAGTCGTGCTAACGCTGCCTTCTCGCAGATTAAGGAAGCGATCGTTATCGCCTTTAACGTCCCCGCCATCGTTGAGCTGGGTACAGCAACCGGTTTTGACTTACAGTTGCTGGATCAGGCTAACCTGTGGCACGAGAAGCTGACTGCGGCACGTAACCAACTGCTGGGAATGGTCGAACAGCGTACTGATACCGTGGTTGGCGTACGTCCAAACGGCATGGAAGATACCCCGCAGTTCCGTATCGATATCGATCAGGAAAAGCTCAGGCGCTGGGTGTATCTCTGTCGGATATCAACGCCACGCTGGCAACCGCGCTGGGCGGCAGCTACGTCAATGACTTTATTGACCGTGGAGAAGAAAGTGTATGTGCAGGCTGATGCGCTGTTTCGTATGCTGCCAAGCGATATTGAGCGCTGGTATGTTCGCGGCAGCAACAACCGGATGGTGCTGTTCTCTTCCTTATCACAAAGCCACTGGACGCACAGTTCACCGAGTCTGGAACGCTATAACGGGCAGCCGTCCATGCAGATTCAAGGTAAAGCAACCCCGGGTAAGAGTACCGGTGAAGCGATGGCCTTGATGGAAGAATTAGCCAAACAGTTGCCGGAAGGTATTGGTTAAGATTGGACCGGGATGTCTCATCAGGAACGTCTGTCAGGTAACCAGGCACCACCCTGTATGCCATTTCGCTGATTGTGGTGTTCCTGTGTCTGGCAGCACTGTACGAAAGTTGGTCTATCCCCTTCTCCGTCATGCTGGTGGTGCCGCTCGGGATCATTGGTGCACTGCATGGCCGCCACCATGCGTGAATTGGAGAACGACGTCTACTTTAAGGTAGGGCTATTTTAAGGTAGGCTATTGACTACCATTGGTCTATCGGCGAAGAACGCTGTTCTTATCGTTGAATTCGCCAAAGACCTCATGGAGAAAGAAGGCAAAGGCTTGATGGAGGCGACATTTGATGCAGTACGTATGCGTCTGCGCCTCATCCTGATGACCTCGTTACCCTTTATCCTCGGCGTAGTGCCGTTGGTAATCAGTTCCGGTGCAGGTTCCGGCGCGCAGAACGCTGTAGGTACTGGCGTAATGGGCGGGATGATTACCGCAACGGTGGTGGTGATCTTCTTTATTCCTGATTCCTATTCATTCCTGATTCCTATTCCTGATTCCTGTCTTCTTTGTAGTGGTACGCCGTCGCTTTTGCAATAAAAATGAAGATATTGAACAATGCCATATCGTTGAAAAACAGTAATTTTTTCCCAAAAGGCCGCGCAAGCGGCCTTTTTTTGCCTGCCTATTTTTACCATTGCCTGCTCTGACTCCGTCAAACCATCAGACACAAGAGGGTTGATCTTGTGCCTGAAGAAGTGCATCATATCGATATGATATAATAATTAATTTTAATTTTTTAATGAAATCAAATATCCACCCGCACCACCGTACTCTAGCCTTTCAAGATACCAGTGCTGATGAGTATTTTATGTTTGCTCAACCATCCAAACAGACCGCACCATCGAACAGGATGGCGTAACCTATCCCTATGTCACTATTGATCTATCGTCATCATCACATCCTTATTACACCGGAAAACAAAAATAGTATGCCAAAGAAGGAAGCACGGCACGCTTTAACAAGCATTTTGGCCATTTTTTTAAAATAGCGAAATATGTAATTTTCAGTGGGAGAAAATATGTAATTTTCAGTGGGAGAAAGTATGCAGGTTCTCAGTTCATTACGTTCGGCAAAAACACGCCATAAAGATTGTAAGGTTGTGCGTCGGCACGGAAGGGGTTATGTTCTTTGTAAGACAATAAGACAAATCCACGTTTTAAGGCCGTACAAGGCAGAAAGAAAAAACACTGATAATGACAGCAGCGCACCGTTCAAGTCCTAGACCTGTCCAGGATTTTATTATATATCAATGCGTTAATAAAAATCCATTCCCAAGCTCTCACACAATTAATTTCCTTTCTGCGCGTGATGAGATGATATTGCCCCACAAGTAACCTTTATAAGATAATTCTCGCTCTAATTTGTAAGAGAATTTAATAAAAGTAATATTACGAAACACAGTATCAACTATATATATCGGCTATACCGATCGTCTCTCTGATTAAACAGTGTCAAAAACCTTACTTATTTTTTGCGATAATCTGTGATTCTTTTGCTATAGTTAAGTTAACGTATGGGTGATGCGGTATGTCGTATAATCCGCATTCTTCATCATGATAAATGTGAGCTTATTTCATTTTCATCACTTAACTCAAGGAGTCACCAACTGTTGTCAAAGTTTTCTATTACGTTCCATCAGCGTTGCAGGTTTCAAAGGCAGGCTGAGGTAATGTGGAATAACAGCATGACGGAGTGAACGATATGGATGAGTACTCACCGAAATATTATGATATTGCCCAACTCCGATTCTTGTGTGAAAATCTCTGTGACGAAAGCATCGCCACATTGGGGGATAGCAGTCATGGTTGGGTCAATGACCCAACATCTGCGATCAATCTCCAATTAAATGAATTGATTGAGCATATATCTACATTTATTCTGACATTTAAAATAAAATACCACGATGAAGATGAGCTTTCAAAACGGGTCGAGCAATATTTAGATGACACCTATGCTTTGTTCAGTAACAATGGGATTAATGGTGCCGAACTGCAACGCTGGCAACGCTCCAAAGCCACGTTATTAGGAATGTTCTCACAGGAGAATGTCTGTTCATCTGCTAAATCTTAAGCAATATATGCTTTTATATAACCACCAGGTGCTGGTATTTTTTATATAACCACCAGGTGCTGGTATTTTTTTTTGATAAAGGTCGCCATGAAAAAAATTGATTATTTGATGCGATTACGCAAGTGTACAACGATTGACACACTTGAACGCGTTATCGAGAAGAACAAGTATGAGTTGTCCAGCGATGAGCTGGAAATGTTTTATTCCGCCGCCGATCACCGTTTAGCTGAGCTAACGATGAACAAGCTTTACGACAAAGTCCCTACCGCCGTTTGGAAATACGTACGTTAAATCACTGTGTTTATATACGTTTATATACCCTAAAATTAGAGTTGCAGGACAAAACGTTTACGTTTTGAACAGCGCTTGCGCTGGCCCTTTAGGGCAAGACTCATTTATGAGTCTCGTAACGCGGCAAATAAGGGAATCCAGAATCACTTACTTAAGTAAGTGATTCTGGAGAGCGAGTGCAGCCAACACACCTGCAACTTGCAGTATGACGAGTATACCTTGAATAATTCGATTTTAGCCTGGCAGCAAGTGATAAAATCCTGATGAACATACTCAAGTGAGCGATTTTAGCAAGTGTATGCAGCAGCGCAGAGAAAAATTGAAGTATCACAGGTATATACCTAAATGATTTAGGGGGAATATCCTACGCCAGCCTCATCGCAGGCGTTTTACTATCTCCAACCATTTGCTTACGTAAATATCACAATTGTAAATCACATGCATTGATCTCAATATAGGTTTCTTTTATTGCCTTTTTTGGTAAAAATTCTATTTTACTACGGTGAAATCCTTCTACTTATCCCAAAGCAACAATAACAATATAGTGTCACACTTAGAGCCATCATGTTTTTGAAAAAATGACCGACAAAACACGCTTAACTACACGCGCTTTAATACCAATAGAGCACCTCATCAGCAATGGAATGTCATCAATAAACGTATTTAATACGCATAACTGAAATTTAATACGCATAACTGAATGAAGAGAATAAGAATAAAAAAGCGCGGAAAATAAAAAAGCAGTGAAAGTGAATATATATAAAGGGTGGAGGCCCTGCCAGCTACATCCCGGCACACACGTCTCCTGCTGCGGATGCTTCCTTCCGGACCTGACCGAGTCCACAGGGTAATGTTACGGGAGAACCGACAGGGCCTCCATTGATTCGTTGGCTCTGCGTGGTACAGAGCGTGGGCATTATCGGGTATGCGCACCTCAATTGCAAGTTGACCGCAACCGACCGTTGTTTTCTTATTCGATTTTAGTTTCTCGACCGGCGAAACACACGTTTGCAAGCCCGTGCACCTGTACCACTATGTTGATTCGTCGTAATATTCACAGGAAAAGCGATGGAGCAGGATAACTTTCGCCAGCGCGAAGCGCTCATGGCCGAAGGGGTAACCTTTACGCGTCAGGGCAAGATCGATCTCACTCGCTATGGCTGGCAGGGCGAAACGCCCTGAGAGCCATGAGGTTTTATCCCTCAGTGTTTAACGGTATATGAGCGCTGGGTGTCAATAAGCACGCTGCTAATGCGTTAGCAGTGCTACTGACTCCACCGGAATCAACAGCAAATTCGCACGCGTTACACCGTTGGTGATCACAGCAGGAATATCTGGCATTGCCATCATCACGCGGTTATCGATGGTCACCGCTGCGCTGCAGGATACGCGCATTCGGCTGTACGTCGGTAGGGTTATACAGCAAGGAGAGGATAAACGGAGCCTGTTTCCCGTCCGTCCACGCCACTTTTTGCGCCAGCGCGCGCGACGGCGCATCAGACACGCTGGCATCAGAAACGGTAACCGTTAAGCCTGAAACGGTTACCGTTAAGCCTGCATTAGGCGGCAGTGCGGTCTGCTGATGCAGATTAATGGTACCGCTGACCGCAGGCATGGCAAGCTGGTTTTGTGCAGCGGTCGGAGAATCGGTAACCGTTGTCGCTGCTGATGCCGCGCCAGTCAACACGACAGATAACGTGATACCACCTAAGATATGCCATAATTTCATTGGCAAGTCTCCCTTCGCTATTGTCTGTGACGACGTCAGGCATTAGCTACAGCTACAATGCACATAGAAACGTTTTGCGCTGCATGCTTACACTGACGCGATAATGAAAGTATGACCCACATTGGCCATTTGGCAGCGTTCAACATTCTGAATTTATCATTTTTCGAAAATGCCGATGCTGAAGCTTTATGACTTACCGTTATACGTTAACAACACTTATTTCCTCCAAGGGAGAGCATCCATGAGCCATGCACTACAGCATCTTCTCGAATTGCTGAAGTTGGAAAAGATTGAGGAAGGACTCTTCCGGGGACAAAGCGAAGATTTAGGGCTACGCCAGGTGTTCGGCTGGCAGGTGGTCGGTCAGGCACTTTATGCGGCCAAACAGCCCGTCGAAGCGGGTCGAGGGTTGCACTCCTTCCACAGCTACTTTTTATTGCCGGGAGACAGCAGAAAACCCATTATTGCCGGGAGACAGCAGAAAATGCCGGGAGACAGCAGAAAACCCATTGTCTACGATGTGCAGAACCTGCGCTATGGTAACAGTTTTAGCGCACGTTGTATCAACGCCATCCAAAACGGTAAGCCTATCTTTTATGACCGCCTCTTTTCAACTCCAGGAGAGCGGTTTTGAACATCAAAACACCATGCCTGAAATCCCTGGGCCAGAATCCTTGCCTTGAGAACAAGAGATTGCGCAGAGTATGGTACATTTACTGCCTGAAAAGTTTAGTGACAAATTTCTGCAACAACGTGCCATCGAAATGTGTCCGGTAAAATTCCATAACTCACTCAAAGGCCACGTGGATGAACCCGTGCGCCACGTATGGTGCCGAGCCAAGGCACCAATGCCCGATGACGAGCGCATTTATAAATACCTGCTAGGTTACGCCCGCGCCAGACGTGATAACAAAATCACTTTCCCCCTCGTCATCCTCGGCGAAAGCCGAGGATCTCTGTAAGAATAAACGCATTTAGCGGGTGCATTTAGCGGGTAAGAGATTTCCGCTTTCGCGGGAATGACGGTGTGAGTAGGACAACACTGGCCTTAGCCCAGGTTTTGTATTTCATGTAGCTGTAGAAGTATTTCATGTAGCTGTAGAAATTACTGGTTGTAAGCGTTTTCACCGTAGCTGTTAACATCCATGCCTTCACGCTCTTGTTCTTCCGGCATACGCAGGCTAATGGCCAGGTCTGCTACTTTGAATGCGATGAATGCAGTAACACTGGACCAGATGAACGCAACGATCACGCTGAACAGCTGTACCCAAACCTGATGCGCTATGATACGCCTTCCGCGTAGCCCGTGCCGCCCAGAGAAGCAGAGATGAATACTCCCGTCAGGATACAACCAACGATACCGCACACGCCGTGCACACCGAACACGTCACACGGGTCATCCACGCGCAGCCATCTTTTTAGTACCGTTACGCTCCACAGGCCAGCGAAACCACCGACTAGACCGATGATCAGCGCACCACACCCCCACGGTTCCCGCGGCTAGCGTGATAGCAACCAGGCCTGCGATACAACCGGAACAAGCACCTAGCAGAGAAGGCTTACCACGCGCCATCCACTCACCGATAACCCACGCCAGAATCGCACCCGCGGTCGCGACTACAGTATTCAGGAATGCCAGACCGGCAATTTCGTTCGCAGCAGCAGCAGCTTACGTTGAAGCCGAACCAACCGAATATAGAGGATAGCAGTGCCGGTAAACACCATCGGCAGGTTGTGCGGTTTGAAGGCTTCTTCACCGAAACCAGCACATTTGCCCAGCAGATAAGCACCGGTCAACCCCGCAACAGCGGCATTGATGTGCACCACAGTACCGCCTGCGAAGTCCAGCGCGCCATCAGCCGCTAGGAAACCGCCGCCCAGACCATGTGCGTCAACGGCAGGTAAGAGAACGTCAGCCAGATAGCGGCAAAAATCAGCACCGCAGAGAAACGGATACGTTCAGCAATCGCCCCACCACCAGCACGACAGTAATGCACGCGAAGGAAGCCTGGAAAGCGACGTGAATCAGTTGATAAATCGTACCGGATTGTGATGTCAGCTCAATGCATTTAAGCACGAACATATCCAGGCGCATTTAAGCACGAACATATCCAGGTCGCCAAAGAAGACATTACCGGTCGCAAAAGCCATGCTATAACCATAGATAACCCACAGCACACACCATAGCGAACGTTACGGTAACCTATGCGTCAGCATGGAGAGCACGTTTTTAGAGCGAATACGTTTAGAGCGAATACGTTTTTAGAGCGAATCAGGCCGCCTTAGAATGGTGCAATGCCGGCCAGCGTCATGAACAGTACCAGCGCGGTACAAATCATCATAAAAGCGTTGTCCGCTTTATCGATTGCCGGTGTATCAGCGGCTATTGCCAGCGACGGAAGTAACGCTGCAGCGGCAAGGCCTAATAATATGAAGAGACACGTATTTTCATTTTTATCTATCCCAATTTTTCGTCAGTGAGCATTACAGTACGGCATCGTCAGTTTCGCCCGTACGAATACGGATAACGCGTTGCAGTTCAGTAACAAAAATCTTACCGTCACCAATTTTACCGGTATAAGCCGCTTTACTAATCACATCAATGAATTCATCAATCTGATCGTCAGCGATAGCAATATCAATTTTCACTTTCGGCAAAAAGTTGACGCTATATTCAGCACAGCGATACAGCTCAGTCTGGCCTTTCTGACGTCCAAATCCCTTCACTTCAGTGACGGTGAGCCCCTGGATGCCGACAGAAGATAAGGCTTCACGCACATCTTCCAGATTGAATGGTTTTATCACCACAGTCACCAGTTTCATTATCTTTCCCTTACCAATTAAGTTCAGACTTACGCCCGCCACCATTTCGAATAACCTTCACAACTGGGATAAAGCAACGGTTGTCCCATAAATGATAGGAACCAATAATTGCACAGGGAAATAACGTGGAACTTGCCTGGAGAAGTAAAAGGAAAGGATAAAATATGTGATGTTGCGCACACGAAATGCATCAATTTGGTGCATTGCGCGTAATTGGGGTGCATAGGACGGAAAAATGAAAATCATCTGCCTGTTGATGGTGCGCGGATAAAAAGCCAGCATAACAGGCAGTGTGCCTTAGGTCAGATGGCGGAAATTGGTTCATCCTCGCTGGCAGCAAGTTCCTGCCCCGACAGTTGCAGTTGATACAACTGGTAGTAACGCCCGCTATGTTGCAATATGGTAGTAATGCCAGCTATGTTGCAATAATTGCTCGTGCGTACCCTGCTCCACCGTTGCACCATGATGTAGCACCAGTATGTTATCAGCCTCGACCACAGTGGAAAGCCGATGCGCAATCACCACCAACGTGGTGTGGCGACGGATAAGACGCAATGCGCGCTGAACCTCTTGCTCGGTACCGGAATCAATGTTGGCCGTCGCCTCGTCGAGAATCAGTATTCTGGGAGGTTTCACCAACACACGGGCCAGAGAAAGAAGCTGCTTCTGTCCCACAGAAAGCGTATTGCCTTGCTCGCCAATGGTGCTATGTATGCCTTCGGGCAGTGCCGTTGCTAGCGCAGTGAGTTGTACAATCTCCAGCACGCGCCATACTTCATCTTCAAGAATATCACGCCCCAGCGTAACGTTGGCATAAAGTGAATCCGCCAGTACCATGGGGTCTTGTTGTACCATTGTTGCGACATTTTGTCGTAATGCCTGATGGGATAGCGACGTCAGCGGGCGGTCATCCAACCGAATTTCCCCTTCATCCGGCTGATGATACCCCATCAGCAAACTCGCTAACGTACTCTTGCCGCTGCCCGGTGTGCCCCACCAGCGCCACAAAAAAGCCGCGCGCCGGCACCTGCACGCTGATTGCGCCGGCACCTGCACGCTGATATGGTCCAGGACGCGCTGATTATCCCGGTAGGCAAAAGAAACATTGTCCATCTCGATGCTGCCCGCCGCTAACGAGCGCGAATCATCACCGTAGGACTGATGCACCGCATCCATAAGTTCAAAGATACGCTCACCGGCCACCACCGCTTACTGCAACATAGTTTGCCACCAGGTTATCGATGAAATAGCTTACCAGTGCGGGCCCAGCCACCTCGGCAGCGGCCGCCACCCAGAGCATCATCAAGAACCAATATCTCCGAGTCCAACAGCAGCGCGCGCAATGGCAATACGCTGTTTTTGTCCACCGTACAGCATCACGTCTCGTTCCCCCACTTGGGTTTCATAACCTTGCGGTAAGCCCGTAATGTTGTCATGGACGCTCGCCAGACGCGCAGCATGTTGAATCTGCGCCAGCGTGGCGCTGGAGTTCCCGAGTACAATATTGTTCGCCACGGTGTCGGAGAAATTGTTCGCCACGGTGTCGGAGAACAAAAATGGCGTTTGCCCGACCACTGCGAAACGTTGGCGCAGGCTATTCAGCGTCGTAAGCGGGATACCATGAAAGCGAATCTCGCCGTCATCGAGATTATAATGGCGCAAGATCATGGCCAACAGCGTGCTTTTACCGGAACGGTGGGACCACACAGTCCCAGCATGTTGCCCGGTACGAGCTAGAACGCCACCGAGTCGAGTACCGGGCGCGATTGTTGCGGATAAGCAAAGGCGCGAATATCAACATCAAGGCTATCGTGGCCCTGAGGCAGAAATGCATCGCCGTCTGCCACCACCGGTACTTCATTCAACAGTTGACGAATACGCCCGTAAGCTGCACTCCCGCGCTCCACGCTGTTAAACATCTACGCCAGTGCCAGTATCGGCTAAATCATCAGGCCCAGATACATCACAAAACTGGTTAGTTGCCCTAAGGTCAACATCCCCTGAATAATCATCCACCTGCCGCCGCCAACGGCAAGCAAATGCGAGAAACCGACAGCGATATTAAATCGCTGGATCAAAACGCGCATCTACCCGGGCCACGTGCATGTTTTCTTGCCCCGCATCCTCAGCCACTGCCGCGAACCGGCTGGACTGATAATCCTATAACCAAAAGGCCTTAATCATGCGAATGCCGGTCAGGCTTTCTTGCGCCTGATCGTTAAGCGAAGAGAACGCCACCCGTGCGCCCTTAAAACGCTGATGCAACTGCGTACCATAGTGTTTGATCACTAACGCCATGATGGGCATCTGATCACTAACGCCATGATGGGCATCGCCAACAGCGTAAGCTGCCAGCTGATTTGGGTATTCATCACAACCAACATCGCGCATTCCATTACCATGGAATCCACCAGCGTCAATACGCCTTCACCAGCAGCAAACACCACACGATCGACATCGTTGGTTGCTCGGGCAATCAGATCGCCGATGCGATGGCGCAGATAAGAGGCAGGATGTTGGCGGCTCAACTGGCGGTAGAAATCGTCACGCAACTCCACAGCTAACTGATAACTCCACAGCTAACTGATATTAAGCGCCAAACAAAAAGATGCGCCACACATAACGCAACAGATAAACCATAACCGCGATCAGCAGCATCACGCCGATCCATTTCATCACCTTCGCCGCGGGCATCACATCATGCGTAACGCCATCCACAATCACCCCAACCAGCTTGGGTGGAAGCAGTTGCAGAATGGCGATAATATGAAGAACCATGACCCCGAGGTATCGCCGCCATTCTCGACGAGAATACCAGGCTAATTGAGCAAAATTGAGCAAAAAGTCGCACGCTGTTGTTATTCCATAATTGTTATTCCATAAAAAGTCGCACGCTGTTGTTATTCCATAATTGTTATTCCATAAAAAGTCGCACGCTGTTGTTATTCCATTTTTCAGAAAGGGCTGCGAAACATCACAAGATCATTATACAGAAAGCTGATGCGCGATACAGAAAGCTTATGCGCGCCATCATTTATACCCGAAATAATTCGGGTTATAGGACAAAACTGTAGTATATTTAATTAGTTGATACAGCATCAAACGTAATACTCGCGTTCGATGTAAGTGCCGAGATGAGCCTATCGTGCATTTCGGATGATGTTGAATACCCCAACGTCTTACGATTGAGGCGTTTCAATCGGTTGCACAGCGTCAGATTTTCACGCACAACACACTGTGTATACAGTTTGCCAACAATGTGTTTTGCTTTTGGAAGTTCGTCGTTGTAAGCCCTGTAGCCATCAGTGCACCAAAATGCCACTCTGAACCCCGAGAACAGTTTTAGCAACTTACGCCGCGTTTTCTTGCTTAGAGAGCCAAATGCATGAGCGATAATCCGCTTCAAACGCGGCTCCCATGCATACCACCGCCAGCGCTATCGTTTTTTTGTTGCCAACAAATGACCACATCTCATGCACTTCGTAAATCAGTTTAGTTTGCAGGTTATCCAGTGGCAGCGTTGTTACATTCCGCTACGAGCGTTTTTTAAATTTAAAGAAGTACGCAGGACGGCATTGATACTAATATGTAACGCCCGGGCAGTGTCACGAATACCCGCATTATTCATTGCCAAGTCAATGAGTTGGTTTGTCATTCCCGGTTGGCAGGCACGATAGGAATAATCGAGCTGAAAGGTGCGTTTATATTGACTGACAGCGGTAATGCTGATGGCCACTTTTGCCATAACCGTGTTTTTACAGAGGCTGTCTGTTCACCAAACGGGCATCTTACATCAACGTTAGCCACTGTATCTCCACATCCAAAACCAGAGAGTTTAGACTGTAATCAACTCATTGAATACTTGACCCAACGGCATGGGTGAAACAGGCCATTAGCGCTATAGAAGCGGATTTTCAGCGTTCAGCCAATACCCATCTGATTCGCCTGACATTACCGCACTATCCAGGGATTTACTTCTATCTCAAAGATGAAAGCACGCACCCAAGCGGCAGCCTAAAACATCGTCTGGCACAGTCACTATTTCTTTATGGCTTGTGCAACGACTGGATTATTTCTTTATGGCTTGTGCAACGACTGGATTAAAGAAGGTACCCCCCATCATTGAAGCGTCTTCCGGCAGCACCGCCATCTCGGAAGACTATTTTGCTCGTCTGTTGGGCCTGCTTTTTATTGCCGTTATGCCCAGTTGCACAGCCAAGCGCAAGAAGCAGATTGCCTTCTACGGTGGACACTGCCACTTCGTTGAGCAATCCAGCCGGATCTATCCGGCATCGGAGCAATTAGCTCGTGAACTTAACGGACACTATTTAACGGACACTACTATATGGATCAGTTTACCTACGCCTAACGCGCTACCGATTGGCGCGGCAATAACAATATTGCTGAAGCATGTACCTCTTATGGCACACTGGGCATATAGCCCTCGAGCATTAGAAGTAGAGCAATGACAAAACGCACGGTTGTCGTTTTTAGCCGGTTGTCGTTTTTAGCGGCGGGCAGGATTCCACCACCTGTCTGATTCAGGCACTCAGCCTGTATGATGAAGTGCACTGTATCACATTCGACTACGGTCAACGCCACCGGGACTACGGTCAACGCCACCGGGCAGAAATCGATATTGCGCGCTTGCAAACCAATTTGGTGCCAAAGCACACAAAGTGCTGGATGTCAGTTTACTCAATGAATTGGCAGTCAGTAGCCTGACGCGCGACAATATTTCCGTACCCAATTACGACGCATCTGCATCTCCGTACCCGATTACGACGCATCTGCATCCGGTATTCCCAGCACGTTTGTGCCCGAATTTGCCAGCACGTTTGTGCCCGGATTTGTGCCCGGACGCAATATTCTGTTTCTTACTCTGGCGGCCATTTACGCCTACCAGGTCGGTACGCAAATTTACGCCTACCAGGTCACGCAAGCGGTGATCACTGGCGTATATGAGACCAACTTTTCTGGCTATCCTGACTGCCGCGATGAGTTTGTCAAAGCCTTGAATCACGCTATCATGCTCGGCATCGCCCGTGATATTCGGTTTGTTACTCCGCTCATGTGGCTCAACAAGGCGGAAACCTGGGCGTTGGCTGACCATTACCATCATCTGGATACAGTACGCAACTAGACGCTGACCTGCTACAACGGGATTCAGGGCAACGGTTGCGGACACTGTGCAGCCTGTCATTTGCGAGCAAATGGCTTAGCGCAGTATCAACAGGATCGCGTCGGCATGATGCCGTCAATGCAACGCAAAACCGGTTTGCAATAAGGTCAACCGGATAACGGGGTGAGCAGGCTCGCCTCTCCTCCGCCTCACTCACTAGGCTAGCGGTTAATCATCGGATGATGGTGACTGCATAAACGCCTGCAAATGCAACAACAGCTCGCCTTCCAGAGACACTGCCTTTTGCGTAGTTAGATCGATACAGACAAAGGTTAAGGTAGCATCGGCCACCGCAGCCTCATCCGTAGTACGCACCATCTTTTGGCTAATCACCCCACTTTTGGCATTCAGGTGCAACAACGCACTTTCAATACGCAACACGTCCCCTAATACCGCTGGGGTACGATAATTGATGTTGATATTGACCACGATAAACGCAATGCCGTGCTGTTGCATCCGCTGGAAAGCGGGCAAATTCTCCAGCCATTGCCAACGCGCCTCCTCCATAAACTCCAGATAGCGTGCGTTATTGAATTGACATGCTGATAGACATCGATGTGAAAGCCGCGAACGGTAATAACGGTATGCACCACGTAACTACTCCTCAACAGATTAATACCACGAACTGGTTGGACCTGCTGGTAAGGTTAGCAGAAAATAACGGCAGTGAATAACCTCACTGCCGTGCAGGCATGGCACCAAAGAGCAGGATCACAACGTATCTGACGCTTACAACGAGGCGGGCCCGGTTATTTTCAATCAGCCTCGGCCCGCTGACGGGCACTTCCTGCAACTGTGCAATGTCGGTAAAAGGACCATTCTCATCGCGATATTGAACTATCGCCTCCGCTCTGCGCGCCTTTATCTCTTGTAGCTGGGTCAATTGCTGCACGGTAGCCGTATTGATATTCACCGTTTCCTGCGTCGACTCTGTTGCCTGTGACGTTGGCGATGAGGCACCACCGTTTGTTGCCTCCTCTCCCGCTTTCGCCAGAGCCCGCCCATAAAAAGCGGATAACCCTAGGGCCAGACACAAACACAGCGCAGACATTTTTCGCCAGAGCCCGCCCATAAAAAGCGGATAACCCTAGGGCCAGACACAAACACAGCGCAGACATTCCTTTCTTTTTCATACGGTATCTCCCTATTGATTAATTGGCAGGTACAGGGTGCCGAAATAAGGGAGATCGCACAAATCACAGTGTTTACAGTGTTTAAACAAACTACAGTTTTTACAGTGTTTAAATTTTTACAGTGTTTAAAGTTTAAATAAAAAAAGTTTAAAGTTTAAATAAAAAAAGTTTAAAGTTTAAATAAAAAAGTTTAAAGTTTAAATAAAAAAATAAAAAAAAATGTGCAAAAGGCCGCTTTCGCGGCCTTTTGTTATCACAGTGGATTACAAGTTAATGCATATACCCTTCATACTTCAAGTTGCAGATGCGTTGGCTGGGCTTACTGTGGTTGCTGCTCCTGAGCGGCGGCACCTAATTTGATGGTCGCTTCGGTGCGCAGGCTAGAAACCAGAGTATCAAATAGCGTTGTCACTGCGCTCTGCTCAACCTGGCTGGAAAACTGTGCTTTTTGCTCATCAGTGATGATGTGTGGTTTAACGCTATCCAGCGCAACTAGCACCACATTGCTCGCCTGATCGCGTGCAACACCGTAGCTCACCTTGTCCTTTTGCGGCACAGGCAAAGCAAACACGCTTTCTGCCAACACATTGCCCTGAGAAACGGAGGACAGGGTCTCTGGCTCGCCAAAGCTGAGGTTGGCTGCTTTCAGCGAGTCCTCTTTGCCTTGTTTCAGGTCAACCACAATTTTTTCAGCCTGTAGGTTAGCCTGCTGCTGCGCTTTCTGCACTTTCAGCACCTGAACAATCTCGTCACGCACTTGATCCAGAGGACGCGGCGTTTCTGTACGGTGATCGGTGATACGCAGCACGATCGCACGATCGCCATCGACTCCGATCACATCGGAGTTGCTGCCCAGTGCACCGTTATTGCCTAACAGGGTGCCGCCGAAAATAGCCTGCGTCACCTGCGGAAAGTTCAACTCAGCAGGCACTTGATCGTGACTAAACCAGGCCGTCTTAGTGGCTTTTTGCCCCGCCACCTCTTCCGCCGATGCTAGCGACTCGTTGTCATTGCTTGCCGCTTCGCTGACTTTACGTTGTAGGGCAAAGAATTCATCCAACGCTTTTTCACGTTTTGCTCTGACCGCAATGTCATCGAGCATTGCACTCAACGGTTTAACCTGCGCGGCCTGAATGTCATCCAGACGCACAATCATGTAACCCACAGAGGATTTTATCGGCTCGGAGAGTTGGTCTTTTTCGGTCAGTTTTGCCTGCTGCAATCCATCGACCGTAGCATTGGCATCCATCCAACCCAGATCGCCACCGTTACGACGCGATACCACATCCTGCGATTTTTCTTTTGCCAGTGCGAGAAAATCGGCACCGTTTTTCAGTTCATCCAACACGGCACAGGCGTCCGCCTCGGTTTTCAATTGAATCACGCTAAATCGCTTGCGCTCAGGTTGGGTAAACTCTTGCTTCTTCTTCTCGTAAAACGCCGCGATATCAGCATCAGTTATTTTTACACTGTCCATAACGCGTGCAGCATCCAGCAACAGATAGCTAACTTTGAAAGCTTCCGGGTCGATAAAACGGCGCTTATTGCTGTCGTAATAGCCCTTGATCTCTTCATCCGTGACGTTCAGCGTTTTGGCAATGGCCGCCACGTCAATCGTTGCCGTTCTCACCACACGATCCTGTGCGGCCTGCGCCACCAGACTGTCGATCTCTTTTGGCAGCGAGAATTGCGTTGCGCCCAGCCCCTGAATCAGTTGCTGCATGACCAGTTGCTTACGCAGCAATTCCGCGTAGCGATCCGATGTCAGGCCCAAACGGCGTACCTGATCCAGATACTTTTCGTTATCGAACTGGTTGTTGGTCTGGAAAGCGGGAACAGCGAATATGGCCTGTTTGATCTGGGCATCGCTGATGTTGAGCCCGAGCTTACGGGCATACTGGTCAATCAGCGCTTCATCGATCAGTTGTGAGAGCACCTGCTGACGCATCTGCTGCATATAACTATCATTGCCTGCCAGCACGGAAAAGTTTTCTCCCAACTGTTCTTGCATGCGGCTACGCTCGTTTTGCACCGCTTGTTCAAACTGCGCACGACCGATTTCCTGCCCGTTGACTTTGGCGGCGTAATCGTTAGAACCGCCGATAAGGTAATCACCCAGGCCCGTCAGTACGAAGGAGGCGACGATCAAGCCCAGAATAATTTTCAGCACGACGTTATTAGTGGCCGCGCGTAAATTGTCCATCATAATGTGACAACACTCCGCTGTAGTAGGGATAACACGCCCTGCGTTGTCTAAAACCACGCTTCCCTGCGCGTCTGGCGAACCTTAATGCCAGAACATGAACGGCCAGAGAGAGGAGCGGGAAAGACGTTACGCAGCAATGCACTGCCCCGCAGGGTGATGGGCAGTGTTCGCCCATCATATAATATAAATAAAAGGCACATCATAAAATTAATATAAAAGGCACATCATAAAATGATGCGCCCTTATCTTACCTTACCGAGACCGTGGCGTCAGGTAATGTTTGGTAATGTACTCGGATCACAGCATAAACCTGTGACGAGATAATCAGTTAACGGCTTCTTTCAGCGATTTACCGGCACGGAAGCCCGGTACTTTTGCTGCTGGAATGCTGATTTCCTTGCCCGTTCGTGGATTGCGCCCAGTGCGAGCTGCACGCTCACGCACGAAGAATGTTCCAAATCCTACCAGTGCAACGTCATCCCCTGCTTTTAGAGAATCGGTAACAGAACCAATAATTGCATCTAACACACGCCCTGCTGCCGCTTTGGAAATATCAGCATCTGCGGCAATTTTGTCGATCAATTGTGACTTGTTCACTCTCTCATCCCCTCTGAAATCCTATTGTCACTCTGAATATCCCAAAACGCGACACGTAGCTTTTTTCAATCCTGTCAAACCTTAGCACAGCGTACTGGCTAAGACTAACAGTGTCATAACTTAGCGGTACAAAAAAACGCTGGCAAGCGCCATTTCTACTGCCAGCGTGATTTTTTCTCAAGGGTTTTTGCGTTTTCTCAAGGGTTTTTGCGATAGGTCACTCTTTCGCGGCTTTGGCGGGCACCGCTTTCGCCTTGGCAGGCTCCGGCTGCATACTGTCTGGCGGGTTTTGTAACGCTAACGCAAGCACTTCCTCGATACGTTTGACCGGGTGAATCTCCAAGTCCGCAATCACATTCGGCGGAATCTCTTCCAAATCACGTTTGTTTTCATCAGGAATCAATACCGTCTTAATGCCACCGCGATGGGCTGCTAACAGTTTCTCTTTTAAGCCCCCGATCGGCAATACCAAGCCCCGCAGCGTGATTTCCCCTGTCATCGCGACATCGGCACGCACCGGGTTACCCGTCAGGCAAGAAACTAGCGCGGTACACATGGCGATCCCGGCGCTTGGGCCATCTTTGGGCGTTGCCCCATCCGGCACATGCACGTGGATATCACGTTTTTCATGGAAATCGGCATTGATACCCAGTCGTTCAGCACGGGCACGCACCACGGTGAGCGCCGCCTGGATAGACTCCTGCATCACTTCCCCAAGTGAACCGGTATAGGTCAATTTCCCCTTGCCCGGCACGCACGCGGTTTCAATGGTCAGCAAATCACCGCCCACTTCCGTCCAGGCCAACCCGGTGACCTGCCCAACGCGGTTTTCTTCATCCGCACGGCCGTAGTCAAAGCGCTGAACGCCAAGGAAATCTTTAAGGTTATCTCCCGTAATTTCAATATGCTTAACGGTTTTATCCATCAGCAGCGTTTTTACCGCTTTACGGCACAGTTTGGAGATTTCGCGTTCCAGACTGCGCACGCCAGCTTCACGCGTGTAGTAACGGATGATTCTGGAGATAGCGCTGTCATCAACGGTCAATTCACCTTTCTTCAGTGCGTTGCGTTCAATCTGCTTCGGCAACAAATGGCGCTTGGCAATATTGAGCTTCTCATCCTCGGTGTAGCCAGACAGGCGAATCACTTCCATACGGTCCAGCAACGGCGCAGGAATGTTCATCGAGTTAGAGGTCGCAACAAACATCACATCGAACAGATCGTAATCCACTTCCAGATAGTGGTCGTTGAAGGTGACGTTCTGCTCAGGATCCAATACTTCAAGCAGTGCCGACGCCGGATCGCCACGCATGTCAGACGACATCTTGTCGATCTCATCCAACAGGAACAGCGGGTTTTTTACCCCGACCTTGGCCATCTTCTGGATCAGTTTGCCCGGCAGTGAGCCGATGTAAGTACGGCGGTGCCCGCGAATTTCAGCTTCATCACGTACGCCGCCGAGCGCCATACGCACATACTCACGCCCCGTTGCCTTAGCGATGGACTGCCCCAGTGAGGTTTTCCCCACCCCAGGCGGCCCGACCAGGCACAGAATCGGCCCTTTAATTTTGCTGACACGGCTTTGTACAGCGAGATATTCAAGAATACGCTCTTTGACACGATCCAGACCGTAGTGGTCGGTATCCAGGGTTTCCTGCGCTTTCACCAGGTTTTTTTTCACCTTGCTGCGTGCATTCCACGGAACCTGAACCATCCAGTCGATGTAGCTGCGCACCACTGTCGCCTCAGCGGACATCGGTGACATCATCTTCAGTTTTTGCAGTTCTGCTTCGGCTTTTTCCCGCGCTTCTTTCGGCATCTTGGCCGCTTCAATCTTGCGTTTCAGCGCTTCATGTTCGTCCAGCGCATCGTCCATCTCACCGAGCTCTTTCTGAATCGCTTTCATCTGCTCGTTGAGGTAGTACTCGCGCTGGCTTTTCTCCATCTGCTTTTTTACGCGACTGCGAATACGTTTTTCCACCTGCAACAGGTCGATTTCCGATTCCATCATCGCCATCAGATATTCGAGGCGTTCCGTAATATCAGACAGTTCCAGCACGGACTGTTTGTCAGCCAGTTTCAGCGGCATGTGAGCGGCAATGGTATCCGCCAGACGTGCTGCATCTTCAATGCTGTTTAGCGAGGTCAACACTTCCGGCGGGATTTTCTTGTTCAGTTTGATGTATCCCTCGAACTGATTGACCGCCGTGCGCATCAGGACTTCCTGTTCGCGCTCTTCAATTGCCGGCGACGAGAGATATTCCGCCTGAGCAGCAAAATGTTCACCACCGTCAGACAGCGTAGTGATACGCGCACGCTGCAACCCTTCGACTAGCACTTTGACCGTGCCGTCCGGCAGTTTCAGCATTTGCAGAATGGAGGCAACCGTTCCTACCGAGAAAAGATCGTTAATACTGGGTTCATCCGTTGAAGCCTCTTTTTGTGCCACCAGCATGATCTTTTTATCGTGATCCATCGCGGCTTCAAGGCAACGAATCGATTTCTCCCGGCCAACAAACAACGGAATGACCATGTGCGGATAAACCACCACATCGCGCAACGGCAATACGGGGATTTCAATGCGTTCGGAACGCTCAGGGTTCATAGAGCTCTCTCTCTTAGTTTCGTTTCCGCCAGGTTAAAGGAATCTCGTGAAATGCGGATGTCACGGGTTTCGCTAACAAGTATTGGAGTATATGGGAATAAATATCCGACATTCAACGACCGGAACATGCGAAAAAATGGGAGATTTTGTCTTCCACTTCAGACTGATGACAACGACCGACAACGACCCTTTAGGTACGTTTGTCAGGCGTGCAATTGACGATTTATTCGCCAGACGCCTGCTGCGCTTCAGGTTTGCCGTAGATCAGCATGGGCTTTGATTGACCGGCAATCACCGACTCATCAATCACTACCTTATCGACGCTCTCCATGGAGGGCAGGTCGTACATGGAGTCCAACAGCGCCGCTTCCACGATGGAGCGCAAACCGCGTGCACCGGTTTTACGCGCCATGGCTTTCTTGGCAATCGCTGTTAACGCTTCTTCACGGAATTCCAGCTCAACCCCTTCAAGATTGAACAGCGCCTGATACTGTTTGGTCAGCGCGTTTTTCGGTTCGCGCAGGATCTGGAGCAGCGCATCTTCGCTCAGCTCTCTCAGCGTCGCGACCACCGGTAAACGGCCAATAAATTCAGGGATTAGGCCGAACTTGATCAAATCGCCCGGTTCTACCTGGCCCAGCAATTCGCCTTCGGTAGCCTTTTGCGCCGTGCCCTTCACCGTTGCGGCAAAACCAATACCACGGCCAGTATCAACACGCTGCTCGATCACTTTATCCAAACCAGCAAATGCCCCACCGCAGATGAACAGGATCTTGGAGGTATCAACCTGCAAAAACTCCTGTTGCGGGTGCTTGCGCCCACCTTGCGGCGGTACCGCAGCGATGGTGCCTTCAATCAATTTCAAAAGAGCCTGCTGCACACCTTCGCCCGACACGTCTCGAGTGATGGAGGGGTTATCGGACTTACGTGAAATCTTGTCAATTTCGTCGATGTACACAATGCCGCGCTGGGCTTTCTGTACGTCGTAATCGCATTTTTGCAGCAACTTCTGGATGATATTTTCCACATCTTCACCCACGTAACCCGCTTCAGTCAACGTGGTGGCATCCGCCATGGTGAAAGGCACATCCAGGAAACGGGCCAGCGTTTCAGCCAACAGGGTTTTACCGCTCCCTGTCGGGCCAATCAGCAGAATGTTACTCTTGCCCAGTTCGATGCCGTTGCTACTGTCGCCATTACGCAAGCGCTTGTAGTGATTGTAAACCGCAACCGCCAGAACCTTTTTCGCCTGCTCCTGACCAATCACATAATCATCCAGGTGACGGCGAATTTCATGGGGCGTGGGTAACGCACTGCGTTCACGATGCGGAGCCACTTCCTTGATCTCTTCGCGAATGATGTCATTGCACAGATCGACACATTCATCGCAGATATACACTGACGGCCCGGCAATCAGCTTACGGACCTCATGCTGGCTTTTGCCGCAGAAAGAACAGTACAGCAACTTACCTGAACCGTCTTTGCGCTTGTCTGTCATCAGTAAACCTCTTTTTTTATCTCTTGCCCGCAGGCCCAACAGCGATATCACTTCAACATGAATCACGCGCAAGCGCGCATTCGTGTACCACAGGTGGTACGCTATGGCCGGTGGCGTTACTCGCGGTGTGTCATCACGGCATCAACCAATCCATACTCTATCGCTTCATGGGCAGAGAGGAAACGGTCACGGTCAGTATCACTCTCTATCACTTCGAGAGATTTGCCCGTATGTTTAGCCATCAGCTCATTCATACGTTGCTTCACTTTCAGTATTTCACGCGCATGGATTTCGATATCCGTTGCCTGCCCCTGGAATCCCCCCAGCGGTTGGTGAATCATTACGCGCGAATTCGGTAGGCAGAAACGCTTGCCCTTGGCACCGGCAGTGAGCAGGAAAGCTCCCATAGAGCAGGCTTGTCCCATACAGATGGTGCTGATATCCGGTTTAATGAATTTCATGGTGTCATAAATCGACATCCCTGCGGTAATCACGCCACCCGGAGAGTTGATGTACAGATAAATATCTTTTTCCGGATTTTCGGCTTCTAGGAAAAGCATCTGAGCAACGATCAGGTTGGCGATGTGATCTTCCACCTGACCCGTCAGGAAGATGATGCGTTCTTTAAGCAGTCGGGAAAAAATATCGTAAGAACGTTCCCCGCGCGAAGTCTGCTCTACCACCATCGGCACCAAAGCCATTTTGGGTGCTAATTTTTCTTGTTCGCCACTGTATAACATTCACCTCTCCCACTGTATAACATTCACCTCTCCTCGATAAAATGCTTTTGGTGCCATGTATCAGATTCTACTTGAGATAACGGCAGTTGACTATCACGGTCACCTCGACGTATCCGTTAAGAACGACACCGACTCTCAAAAATCCATGACCACGCGCCTCTGTTTCTTCTAGTTGGGGCATTGCGCGCTATTTCAAGCTTACACTACCCTTTATTTTAGATTAAAGGGATGTAGTGCCCATCTTAGATTGATGTAGTGCCCATCTTAGATTAAAGGGGGGTAGTGCCCATCGCGTTTTCTATACTTTGCATAGAAAATAATATGTTGCACGCCCAAGAGACAATGCGGATTTTATCATTCGCGAAACGTTTCAATGCCACACCCACACAGATTTACAATCTGGCGCATCCGTGGCGATAAGTCTTTTTAAACGTAACTCAGTGATAACAAAAAGCCCACGCCAGAGGCGCGGGCTTTTTGTAGCAAAGATAACCGAATCGAAGCCAGACAGCGAATTACGCCGTAGCAGGATGGTTCATCAGATCGTTGAAGCTAACGGCTTTCTCGACCACCTTCGCCTTAGACAACACCACTTCAACTGCTTGCTCTTCCAGAACAACGGTGCGCATGTTGTTCATCAGCTCTTTTGCTGTGTTGTTCATCAGCTCTTTGTTTTTGCTGTAGTAAGCAACTACTTCCTGCAGATCTTCGTAGGCAGAAGCCATCTCTTCGATGATCGCGTTAACGCGATCATCATTCGCTTTCAGCTCGTTGATGCTGATAACTTCGCCCAGCAGCAGACCTATCCGCCACGCCGAAACGTGCGATGAATTCCGCGGTCAGCTCCGGCAGTTCATGCTCTTCCACTTTCTTCAGGACGATAGGGCACTGCGCTGCTTTCCCTTTCAGATTTTCAGCATGGTAGTCTTCTGGGAAGTTCACGTCGATAGTGAACTCCTAGCCGGCTTTGTGACCCACCAGACCTTCTTCAAAGCCTGGAACCATGCGGCCCTGGCCCATAGCCAGAACGAAATCAGACGCTTTACACCGCCGTCAAACACTTCGCCGTCGATAGTGCCGGTAAAGTCCAGGGTTACGCGAGCTTCTGCGCCAGCGGCAGCATCGGCATCTTTCCAGGTGGCTTCTTTCCAGGTGGCTTGTTGCTTACGCAGCGTTTCCAGTATGGCATCAACGTCAGCATCAACCACGTCAACCAGAGGTTTTTCAACTTCGATGGTGTCCAGGCCTTTCAGCTCTACTTCCGGATAGACTTCAAACTCTACCGCGTAGGTGAAATCGGCATTCAGCTTGAATTCGCCCGGCACATAGTTCGGTGCACCAACGGGATTGATTTTTTCTTTAATGATTGCGTCAACTAACTTTAATGATTGCGTCAACTAAATTAAATGACGCTGCATCAGATCGCCCAACACGTCTTGACGCACGGAAGCGCCATAACGTTGAGCGATAATGTTCATCGGCACTTTGCCTTTACGAAAACCGTCAACGCGCGCTTTTTTAGCAACGTTAACCAGCTCTTTTTTTTACCGCTTCTTCAAGCTATCAGCAGTGACGGTAATTGTTACGCGGCGACGTTACGCGGCGACCAAGGCCTTGGGTAGTTTCAACTGAAACTTGCATCTTGTTACCTCAAAAAATCACAGTGCTCGGTCAGCTCCAAAACCATATACGCATGGGTGTCGGTTTGGACATAACCACACAGAACCGGGACAGCAACAGCTGGTATCTGAATCCTGTTCCTTGTCGTCAGAAGCGTCCCGATGACATTTCCAGAAAATATGACGCAGCATCATAGCAGCATAGAGGAAGTGAGTCGAGAAAACCGCGCAGACTATTATTATGTTATTATGATAAGATGAGCGTGCTTTGATGCCGGTCACCTATTATGTGTGTCTCTTTTATTATTATGTGTGTCTCTTTTATATTATGTGTGTCTCTTTTATTATGTGTCTCTTTTTATTATTTTTATGCGTCGTTGGCATCAATCAGGCGTAAATACCAGCACCGCCACAGGCAGGTGATTTCGTGGCATGGCCCTGCGCATCGGACCACTCTTGCGGCGTGTAAGTATGCAGCGCCAGCGCGTGCAGGCCATTTTCCAATTCCGTCGCCAGCGTGGCATAAACCGCGCGATGACGGCCAATGGCGCGCTGTCCGGTAAAGATTTCACTCACTAGTACCACCTTAAAATGGCTTTGCGAGCCCGCAGGCACGCGATGTTGATAACTTTCACTGATTACATCCAGATGCGTGGGGGCGAAAGCAGCGCGCAATTTCGCCTCAATGGTGGAATGCATGAAGTAGTCCCTTGTTGCTTGTTGATCTTGCCAGACAGTAGTATATACCACTGGTAGCAAAATGAGGTGAACACACTATCTGTCAATCCGGCGATCGCGAAATCTCACCGCATCGCGCCGAAAAATGGCCATTTCCAAAGTATTTCCCCTAAATTTTTCCCCTAAATTCGTCCATTCACCCGATGCCGGCAATGGTATGATAACAGGAATTTTTTACCAGCGAACCACCCTAATCATTACTGAGAAAATGCACAAAATGCACAATGTTAAAAAAAACTGTTTTTCCCCTATTGGCTGTGCTGATGCACGCCGGATGCACCAATCAAAGCAATACGCTTGATGTCTCCCCTAAAATTAATGTGCCAGCGCAAGACCCAACCATGATGGGCGTCACTGTCAGCATCAACGGGGCCGATCAGCGTGCCGATCAGGCATTGGCCAAAATCAACTGCGACGGGCAACTTATCGTTTTGACCCCTTCACGCGACCTGCGTTTCCTTTTGCAAGAAGCACTGGAAAAACAGATGGCTGCACGCGGTTACATGATAGGAACCGGTGGCCCGGTTACGCTGCAAATCTTGGTGAACCAGCTGTATGCCTTCTGTTTCAGAAGGCAACCTGCATCATAACATAATATTACCGCACGTGCAGATATTTCGATCATCTCTCAGGCGGCCAATGGCAACAAGCAGGTCAAAAATTACCGCTCAACCTATAACGTTCAGGGCGCCTTGACCGCGACCAACGAAAAATCACCAACGCTGTCAATACGGTATTGGACGGTGTCATCAATGACATGGCACAAGACACCACTGTCAGCAGCTTTATTAATCTGTCAGCAGCTTTATTAATTAATTAAGGCTAACGCCCGATAATTCCCACGCTGTTTTCAATTCCCATGCTGTTTTCCTCTATCCTGCTCTGGGGATAGGATAGAGGAAAGGATCTGCCATGCTACATCACTTTTTTACCTTTGTTCGTCAGCCTTATTCGCTGTCGCTACTGCTACTGGGTTTTGCGTCTGGACTACCACTGGTGCTGACCTCTGGTCGTTGCAGGCATGGATGACGGTTAATAACGTCGATTTGAAAACCATCGGTTTCTTCTCCCTGGTGTGGCAAGCCTATGTTTTCAAGTTTATGTGGGCACCGATGATGGACCGTTACACCCCGCCCTTCCTCGGCCGCCGTCGCGGCTGGCTGCTGGTCAGTGTCGCGGCTGGCTGCTGGTCAGTCAAGTGTTGCTGATTGGGTTGATTGCCTCAATGGCGCTGCTGGACCCCGGCAAGCATCTGTGGTAACCGTGATTGCGGTTTTGGTGGCATTTTGTTCCGCCTCGCAGAATATCGTGTTTGACGCTTATAAAACGGACCTGCTACCCGCCGATCAGCGCGGCTCGGGCGCTGCCATTTCCGTACTGGGTTACCGTCTGTCTATGCTGGTTTCCGGTGGATTGTCGCTGTGGCTGACCGATCGTTATCTCGGCTGGCACGCCACCTATGTGCTGATGGCACTGCTACTGCCGGGTATCATTGCTACCTTGCGCGCGCCTGAACCGGTGTTGGATGCCCCAACACCGCGCACCCTTGAGCAGGCAATGTTTGCCCCGCTGCTTGACTTCTTTTCGCGCAATAACGCCTGGCTGATTTTATTGCTGATCGTGCTGTATAAGTTGGGCGACGCCTTTGCGATGAGCCTGAGTACCCCGTTCCTGATTCGAGGCGTAGGTTTCAATTGATTCGAGGCGTAGGTTTCAATGCCGGCAACGCCGGACTGGTCAATAAAACGTTGGGGTTACTCGCCACCATTATTGATTGGTACCTTGTACGGCGGGTTGTTAATGCAACGTATGACCTTGTTCCGTGCGCTGCTGCTATTCGGCATCTTGCAGGCCGTCTCTAACGCAGGCTACTGGCTGCTTGGCGATCACAACCAAGCATCTAGTTAGCATGGCAGGGGTTATCTTTCTGGAAAACCTGTGCGGCGGGATGGGCACAGCGGTGTTCGTGGCGTTACTGATGACCTTGTGCAACACGTCGTTTTCCGCTACCCAGTTTGCGCTGCTTTCCGCACTCTCTGCTGTGGAGCGCGTTTACGTTGGCCCAATCGCAGGCTGGTTTGTAGAGACCCATAGTTGAGCCTGGTTCTATTTATTTACCATTGCGATCTCAGTGCCGGGATTAGTCCTACTAATAGTAGGCAAACAAAGCCTGGAGTACACCCAGCGTACCGGCACATTCATGGTACGTATAACCTACCCCCGCTATTACCGCTTCGCGCTGCGTCTACTGGCCGCCGGGTGTGCGCTGTTATTCATCTGGCTGACCTTGACCATCGCCCACATGTTGGGTGCCAATGCGGTTGAAACAATCAGGGTGCCAATGCGGTTGAAACAACCATGATAACCTTATTGTTCTATTGGTATTTTTTATTTCTGTGGCGCTTTTTTTTGTAGTGTGCTCTACTATTTATCTTTATCGCTGCGTAATTCACCGTCATCTGAAGCCTGAAAATAGCGATAAACCTGCGTGGTTATCACCGCATCGTATTATTTTTTTCACTAGGCTGCTATCAGCCAACGTTATTTTTTACGTTGACTCACTTTTTTTCTGGCTATTTAATTGTTGGGACTTTTTTTCTGGCTATTTAATTGTTAGGAATGTGAGGGGCAATCATGTTGGTTCGATGGAAAATTCCTCTTCAGGCGGGTTGTGATTTTTTATCCATCCGTACTGCTCTACGGGATAAATTTTAATTCACTATTTTTTTAATAAATTTTTCTAACGACAAGATAATTGTGACATTCAGGGCAAAAATCAGCAACACAGCGCTTACATAACCTTAATCGTGTTTACAGTGCAGTAACCTTACCGTAAAATGCCCACTCGCATGAAATGACAATAGAGCCCTTGTTATTGAGGTCGCTAGATGAGACTAAGGAAATACAATAAAATTTTTGGGATGTTGTCTTTATTCGCTGCCGCAGCACTACTGAGCGGTTGTGATATGGCATTAATGAACCCCAAAGGACAGGTCGGGTTGGAGCAACGGTCGTTGATTCTGACGGCACTCGGGTTGATGTTGATCGTGGTTATTCCAGTAATCGTGATGACCATCAGTAATCGTGATGACCATCGCTTTTGCCTGGAAGTTTCGCGCTTCCAACACCAAAGCGACGAAATACACCCCGAACTGGTCACACTCCAACAAGATTGAAACGGTGGTATGGTGGTATGGACAGTTCCCATCATCATTATTCTTATTCTGGGTACCATTACCTGGAAAACCACCCATTCACTGGATCCGTATAAGCCGTTGGTCTCCGAGGCCAAGCCGATTACTGTCGAAGTGATTTCACTCGACTGGAAATGGCTGTTTGTTTACCCGGAATTGGGCATCGCCACGGTCAACGAGTTAGCGTTTCCGATCAAATGTGCCGGTGAATTTCAAAATCACCTCCGATACCGTAATGAACTCTTTCTTCATTCCGCGTCTGGGTGGGCAGATTTACGCGATGGCAGGCATGCAAACCAAACTGCATCTTATCGCCAACGAGCCGGGTAAATATAACGGTATTTCTGGTGATTACAGTGGGAAAGGCTTCTCCGGCATGAAATTTACTGCCATTGCCACGCCAAGCCAGCATGAATTCGACCAGTGGGTTGCCACCGTGCGCGCCTCCAGCAAAACGCTGAACAGCACGGAGGAATTCAATACTCTGGCCAAACCCAGCGAATTCCACCCGGTGGAGTACTTCTCCAGCGTGCAACCTGAGCTGTTTGAAAACCTGATTCGCAAATTCACGCAAAGCGATGGTGCACCTGCGCATCACCACGCTGAAGGCGAAACGCAGCAAGGCTGCATGCAACACGGCGACAATATGAACATGAGCGAGCACGCCTCTCACCAAGGCGCCGAGGGATAAGACGATGTTCGGAAAACTAACGCTTGATGCGGTTCCGTATCATGAACCCATTATCATGGTTACGGTGGCCGGCATCATCGTCGGCGGCCTTGCCCTTTTGGCAGCCATTACTTATTTCGGTAAATGGAAGTGGCTGTGGGCTGAATGATTTCGGTAAATGGAAGTGGCTGTGGGCTGAATGGTTTACCTCGGTAGACCATAAACGCATCGGCATCATGTATATGATCGTTGCGTTTATCATGATGATTCGTGGCTTTGCCGATGCCATCATGATGCGTGGTCAGCAGGTCTTGGCGTCTGCCGGTGAGGCAGGCTTCCTTAATGCACACCACTACAATCAGATATTTACCGCGCATGGCGTGATCATGATTTTCTTCGTGGCAACGCCGTTTGTGGTCGGTTTGATGAACCTGGCGGTGCCGCTGCAAATCGGCGCACGCGACGTGGCCTTCCCTTTTCTTAACTCGCTCAGCTTCTGGCTATTCGTGGTAGGAGTTGTCCTGATCAACCTGTCGCTGGGTATCGGTGAATTTGCGCAAACCGGTTGGGTGGCCTATCCGCCTCTTTCCGGTAAGGAGTACAGTCCTGGAGTAGGGGTGGATTACTGGATATGGAGTCTACAGATCTCCGGTCTGGGTACTACCCTGACTGGCGTCAACTTCTTCGCAACCATTATCCGTATGCGCGCACCGGGCATGACGCTGATGAAAATGCCGGTCTTTACCTGGACGGCACTGTGCACCAACGTGCTGATCATCGCCACCTTCCCTATTTTGACCGTAACCATCGCCTTGCTGACTCTGGAGCGCTATCTGGGCACCCATTTCTTTACCAACGATATGGGCGGCAACATGATGATGTACATCAACCTCATCTGGGCCTGGGGCCATCCTGAGGTGTACATTCTGGTTCTGCCCCTTTTCGGCGTTTACTCCGAAGTGGTTGCCACCTTCTGTAAGAAGCGTCTGTTCGGTTACACCTCGCTGGTCTGGGCGACCATCGCCATTACCGTTCTGTCGTTTATCGTCTGGCTGCACCACTTCTTCACCATGGGGGCTGGCGCGAACGTTAACGCCTTCTTTGGTATCGCTACCATGATCATTTCCATCCCTACCGGAGTGAAAATCTTCAACTGGCTGTTCACCATGTATCAGGGCCGAATCCAGCCGAACTCCGCCATGTTGTGGACTACCGGTTTTATCATCACCTTTACCATCGGTGGGATGACCGGAGTGCTGTTGGCGGTGCCGGATGCCAACTTTGTGCTGCACAACAGTCTGTTCCTAATTGCGCACTTCCATAACGTCATCATCGGTGGCGTGGTGTTTGGTGTTTTTGCCGGTATTACCTACTGGTTCCCTAAAGCGTTAGGCTTCATGTTGAACCAAACCTGGGGCAAACGCGCGTTCTGGTTCTGGATTATCGGCTTCTTCACCGCCTTTATGCCGCTGTATGTGCTGGGCTTTATGGGCATGACCCGTCGCCTCAGCCAACAGATCGATCCGCAATTCCACTCACTGTTGGTCGTTGCCTCTGTCGGTGCCGTACTGATTGGCCTCGGCGTCCTATGCCAATTAATGCAGTTCTATGTCAGTATCCGCGATCGCGACCAAAATCGCGATTTGACCGGTGACCCGTGGGGTGGCCGCACGCTGGAGTGGGCAACCTCTTCCCCGCCGCCGTTCTATAACTTCGCCATCGTGCCGAACGTTCAGGAACGCGATGCCTTCTTGGAACAGAAAGAGCGCTGTGAAGCCTACAAAAAACCGGTCAGCTATGAAGAAATTCATATGCCGAAAAACACCGGAGCTGGCGTGATTATCGCAGCGTTCAGTCTGGTATTCGGCTTCTCCATATCTGGCATATCTGGTGGATGGCGATTGCCGGTTTCGCCGGCATGATCGTGACCTGGATTGTGCACAGTTTTAACCGCGATGTGGATTACTACGTTCCGGTCAAGCAAATCGAAGAGATTGAAAACCAGCACTTCGACAATATCAACAAAGCAGGTGTGAAACATGACAACTGAAACTCTGACGCATCATCACGCTGCTCATGACGCCCATGCCAAGCATGGACACCACGACGCCAGCAGCACCAAGGTGCTGGGGTTCTGGATTTACCTCATGAGCGATTTGATCATTTTCGGCTCATTGTTCGCCACCTATGCCGTGCTGGTAACTGGCACGGCGGGCGGTCTATCCGGAAAAGAGCTATTTGATCTTAAGTTTGTGCTGGTCGAAACCTTCGCGTTACTGTTGAGCAGTATCACCTTCGGCATGGCGATGATTGCCATGTACAAAGTCAACGTGGCACGCATCAACACCTGGCTGGCTATCACCTTCCTGTTTGGTCTGGTGTTTATCGGGATGGAAATCTATGAATTCCATCACCTGATCGCAGAAGGATACGGCCTGGATCGCAGTGCGTTCCTGTCAGCCTTTTTCGCGCTGGTCGGTACCCACGGCGTTCACGTAACCTCAGGCATTATCTGGCTGGTGGTGATGATGATTCAGGTCTCACGCTGGGGCATCACCCCTACCGTGAAAACCCGTTTGATGTGCCTTAGCCTGTTCTGGCACTTCCTTGACGTGGTATGGATTTGTGTCTTTACCGTAGTTTACCTGATGGGGGCGATGTAATGAGTCATTCAACGACCGATCACGGTGCCAGCAACAGTAGCGTACAGTCTTATGTCGTCGGCTTTGTCATGTCAGTCATTCTGACTGTGATCCCGTTTGGTCTGGTGATGGCGGGTACCGCCTCCCCCAGCGTGATTATGGCCGGTGTGGTTGGCTGCGCCGTGGTACAGATACTGGTTCACCTGGTCTACTTCCTGCACCTGAACAGTTCTTCTGAGCAGCGCTGGAACGTGGTAGCGTTGGTGTTCGCCATTCTGATTATCGCCATCGTGGTAGTAGGATCCATCTGGATTATGCTGAGCGCGCACCACAATATGATGATTCCGGAATCATGATGATTCCGGAATCGAGCCAGACATGATGATTAAGCAATACCTACAAGTCACAAAACCAGGGATCATTTTTGGTAACCTGATTTCTGTTATCGGGGGATTTCTGCTGGCGTCCAAAGGCAGCATTGATTACCCCCTCTTTATCGCGACCCTGTTTGGGGTGTCGTTAGTGGTTGCGTCCGGTTGCGTCTTCAACAACGTAATCGACCGTGACATTGACAAAAAGATGGAGAGAACCAAAAACAGAGTGATGGTAAAGGGGTTGATTTCGGTCAAGGTTTCACTGAGTTATGCGGCTGCGTTAGGTATTGCCGGTTTTGCATTGCTCTACGTGGCGGCAAACCAGCTAACCATGTGGCTTTCAGTAATGGGCTTTGCGGTATACGTTGGCGTCTACAGTTTGTATATGAAACGCCACTCAGTATACGGCACGCTGATCGGCAGCCTGTCCGGTGCCGCACCGCCGGTGATCGGGTATTGTGCTGTAAGCAACCAGTTTGATGCGGGTGCGTTGATCCTGCTGTTGATCTTCAGCCTGTGGCAAATGCCGCACTCCTACGCTATCGCTATTTTCCGTTTCAAGGATTATCAGGCCGCCAACATTCCAGTACTGCCGGTAGTGAAAGGCATTTCCGTGGCTAAAAACCATATTACGCTGTATATCGTGGCGTTTATGGTGGCTACGCTGATGCCGTCGCTGGGTGGCTATGCCGGGTATAAATATCTGGTGGTAGCAGCCTCTGTAAGTATCTGGTGGTTAGGCATGGCACTGTCGGGCTACATAAAACCCAATGATGACAAAGTGTGGGCGCGCAAACTGTTTGTGTTCTCGATCGTAGCCATCACATCCTTGAGCGTGATGATGTCTGTCGACTCAATGACGCCAATGCAGGATGTGCTGCTCACCGCACTGCACTAACGTTTCACCGTTCGCACGTTAAAAAAACAGACGATCCCCATCGTCTGTTTTTTTCGCCCTTCCCCACCTTTGGGTCAAGTATTCAATGAGTTGATTACAGTGTAAACTCTCCGATTTTGGATGTGGAGATACAAGTGGCTAACGTTGATGTAAGATGCCTGTCTTGTGAACAGACAGCCTCTGTAAAAACACGGTTATGGCAAAAGTGGCCATCAGCGTTACCGTTGTCAATCATATAAACGCACCTTCCAGCTCGATTATTCCTATCGTGCCTACCAACCGGGAATGACAGACCAAATCATTGACTTGGCAATGAATAATGCGGGTATTCGTGACACTGCTCTGGCGTTACATATTAGTATCAATTCCGTCGTGCGTACTTTAAAAACTCTCTCGGCGGAATGTAACAACGCTACCACTGGATAACCTGCAAATTCAACTGATTTGCGAAGTGGATGAATGAGATGTGGTCATTTGTTGGCAACAAAAAACGGCAGCTCTGGCAGTGGTATGCATGGGAGTCGCGTTTGAAGCGGATTATCGCTCATGCATTTGGCTCTCTAAGCAAGAAAATACGGCGTAAGTTACTAAAACTGTTCTCGGGTTTCAGAGTGGCATTTTGGTGCACTGATGGCTACAGGACTTACAACGACGAACTTCCAAAAGCAAAACACATTATTGGCAAACTGTATACACAGCGTATTGAGTGTGAAAATCTGATGCTGCGCAACCGATTGAAACGCCTCAATCGTAAGACGTTGGGGGATTCAACATCATCGGAAATGCACGATAGGCTCATCGGCACTTAAATCGAATGCGAGTACTACGTTTGATGCTGCATCAACCAATTGAATACACGACAAAAAAACAGTGCCAGTGATACCAGCAACATAAAGAATACGGGCGGGAAGGACAGGCCAAACAGCACCATCACCGAGAGTGAACTCATCCTCTTTTCCTTTTTCCTTTTCATTTAAATTGACGAATAAACAATACCGACCGTGTCACCTTAGACACAGGCATGAGCGCTCATTACCAACGACGACACAGGTCTTTCGCCATCAATGCTAAAAGGCATAAAGGGCATTACACTTATCAAGAAAGATTGCAGGTTGTTTAGTAGAAGCGAACGCAGCCTATTACCTGATGGAAACAAGTAGCACGAAGCACACCGGTATTCTTCCCGCTCGATTCGTTCGAATGCGGTATAAATGCGGTATAGATGTTTATTTGCGTTTCATCTACGATGTGTGATCTAAATCACTTTTAGGCCAGAGTGAATAATGGAAAGGCTAAAGAGCATGTCGGTCTTTGCGCGCGTAGTGCAGTGTGAATCGTTTACCGCCGTAGCCCGACAATTGAATATGAGCGTTTTTGCCCTCAGCCAAACGGTGACCTGGCTGGAAGAAGAGCTACAGATCAAGCTGCTCGATCGCAGTACGCGCAGCATTGGGCTTACAGAAGGTGGCAAAATCTACTACCACGGCTGCCGGCGTATACTGCATGAGGCGCACAATCAGCTCTACCAGCTCTACCCTTCAATAACACTCCGATCGGCACACTGCGCATTGGCAGTTTCTCCACCATGGCGCAAAATGTGCTGGTGGCCATGACAGCAGAGATGCTGCTAAAATACCCAGGGCTCTCGGTCAATCAGGTCACCGGCATTCTCGCCCCCGACCTGATTGCAGACGGGTTGGATATCGTTATCCGCGAGGGTACCTTGCAGGACTCCAGCCTGTTTGCCAAACGTCTCGGTTCGATGCCAATGGTGGTGTGCGCCGCCAAACGTTATTTGACCCAGCATGGCACTCCGGAAAAACCGTCAGACGTGGAAAGTTTCTCCTGGTTGGAGTACACCGTGCGTGCAGAGAGTGAATTCGAACTGATCGCCCCAGAGGGCATTTCCACCAAAATCGCACCGCATGGTTACTTTGCCACTAACGATTCGCAGACGTGCCACTAACGATTAGCAGACGCTGGTACGCTGGCTCAAAACCGGTGCAGGCATCGCCTATATCCCACTGATGCGGATCATCGACGAGATTGCACGTGGCGAAGTGGAAATTCTGTTCAGCCGCTATCACTCTGATCCGCGCCCGGTTTACGCGTTGTATACAGCAAGGATAACTTGCCTCTTAAAGTACAACGGTGCATCGTCTATATGACGGAGTATTTTAAGAACGTTGCTCAAATTTATCAAAGCCATAGATAAGAAACGTTCAAAGCCATAGATAAGAAACGTTGTAAAAATAATTATTTCACACTACGTTTTAACCTAAAATTATTATTTTCACACTACGTTTTTAACCTAAAATTAAATTTTAGTATAGATTATATTCACGTTCACACAGTTATACTGTGCTTTTTTTAACCAAGGAGCATTTCTGACAACAGTATTTAGTATTTCAGGTAGTTCGTTTTCAAGAACGATTTCATTGAATGAAATAAAAGAAATAAAAAATGCCAAAAACCAAAGTGAAATAAAAAGATTGTGGGATAGAATTGCAGACTGGTTTTGTGGAACTGATAAAGAAAATGCCAAAAAAGCGTTATTTGAACTTATCAATTATTTGAACTTATCAATCAATAATGATAATGCCAATATAAGAATAGACGCCTTTAATCAGTTAAAGGCCATGGCGTCACCCGCGTTTAAAGATGCATTCACCTACACAGAGCCATCTTTAATGGTGCGGTCTTCCAACACCAAAGATTCATGGTAACTGGATTGAAAATAGAGATCGGCATAATCCAGGCGACGTTCATTCAATCCCTCTAACACCGAGAACAGGTCTTGCTGGCTAAAGTTGTTAGCAGTGAGTAACTGTCACTGACAAACGAAAGACTCATATTTTTCCCACTTTAGTTCACATGAAACCGATGAATAAACGGCACGGAGCCATCACTATGCTGGCGTATTAACGCCGCTCCTGTGCTGCATTTTTTTTGCGACTTGTGCAAGACTTCCTTAATCCTAGGCTGATCCAGCCTGCCATGAATCTGGTAGCGAATCAGCGAGATTTTGTTCCAGAGCGGTGCCAGCACCTTGCTGGCCGCAAACACAGCAGCACCAATAACCGGGTTGACCACAAAGGCGGTAGCCACAAGGCGGTAGCCACACCCACCGTGGCTGATATTTCCAGGGCAATCACCGCTTCCATAACAATTTGTCGGTTAGCCAGATCGACACTGCCCTTCATGGCGATATCGGCTTCCAACCCGTCGACCAGAAGATCGTCGGTATGCAACACGCCATCTTTAATCAACATGCCATCTTTAATCTAGGCCGTGCTGCGGATAAAATCGAAATAGAAGCCTTTACCAAAAATATCTGAAATCAAACTGCAATTTGCGCAGTAACGCATCAAAGCTCACTAGGCGCAGCAAGCGCACCGCTTGACTGGTGCCCGCATTGACGATGTCGCCCTTGCCAATACGCGTGTGCAAAATACCGCTTAGGCTCGCCAGATTCGGTGCCCACGGCGAACCACGCCAATAGAGATCATAGTCAACATAAAAGGTTGCTGCGCGCAGCGGCGTATCAATACCAAACCAGTCGGTATTTTGCTCCACCGTACCGCCCGTCAAACGCCCTTTGAGTGCGGTGAGATTCCCTTCGACATTCTCATGCCAGCTACCGCTGGCAGTCAGCTTGGCTTTGCCGGTATCGATCAACCCGCACTAAGCGTCAGCTCGTCTTTTTCTGGTTGCAGCGTCGCCGCGATTTGGCCTAGGTTCTGCCCGGCAATCCAGCATTCCCGGCAGGCAATCTGCAACGCTGGCCAGTCTTCAAAGCGGATGCTGGGGTCATTGAGCGGTGATTTCTTCTCCGCCAGCGCTACGGAGTTGGTTGTTTCATCTCCTTTCCACTGCGGGTTGTAGTAGAGTAGAGATAGCGAATATCCGCGCGCCACATGCCGTTCTGTGGGACCGTCAAATTAGCATCAATCTCAACGCCAGGTAGTGTGAATTTCATTACCCTGCGGCGTATTGCGGCTATTGGGTACTACGTCATGCCACTGCTGACCCGAGCAGTTACGCGCGGGCGTACACAGCGTAACGCTTTCCGGCACATGGATATTGCTTTGCGCCACTTTTCGCAAGGCGGTATCGCCACGCAGGGCGGGCAATAATCTCAACCAACGCTCCGCATTCAGCGCAGGCAGAGCCAACACCAGTTCAGACTGTTCCGGCAACGTGAGAGGCGTTTGTTCCGCCTACTGCCAGATTGAGCGCGCTAACGTCAGCACATCGCCACGCAATAACCACTGGCTGTTAAACTGTGCCGTTTTTCCCAGACTGACTGAAAGCGTGAACCCTTTAAGATCCACTTTTGCGGCAATCTTGAGCGGCACCGTCGTCCCCTGTGCTTTATTGAGCGGATTAGGTAAGCGAGTGCTTACATTTTTAGGTCGGCATCAACGCTGATCTCATAGGCCTCAACGCCTTTATAGGGTAGATTCACCGTTACATAGCTACGCCAGGCGGCGGTTCCCGACAATGTGGCTTGCAATGTTTTTGGCAGGCCGGGGAACAGCGCGGGTGCCCATTCCCCCTTCAGCCCCACCTTTACCAGAAAGGCTTTTTCCTGATCTTAGATATTGAAACTGAACGTGACGGGCTGCCCTAACCAGTTTAGCCGCAATATTATCGCTGTTCAGGGTACCATTGCGATAATGGAAGCGTCCTTTGAGCTGTTTCAGCTTACTATTCAGCGGTTTGATATACAGGCTATTGTTACTGAGTTGAATATGCCACTGGCTTCTACCGCGCCGTGTGCCAGGGAATATCGAGGTGCACGTTACCGCCAATTTGCAGTTGCTTTAACGCGCTCCCCACGCTGTCCTTGAGCGGCATTTGTTCAAAATAGTGTCCGACACCGTGCCCTTCCCCTTGAAGTTCGCCATCAATCAGCAACTTTTCTTTGCTGTAGTCAGGGATGGCAGCAAGAATATTTTTGCCGGCGACATTCCCTAACGCGTTGATGGCACGGACATCCACAGGCCGTTGTGGGCAAAATTGAGATCGATATCCAACGGTGACAGCGCGGGCCAGCCTGCTTCAAATTCAACGCGGGCCAGCCTGCTTCAAATTCAAAGGTAGCCGCACGTAGCGGCACCCATACTTGAAACTGGCCTTCGTTATGCTCAAAAGGGAAATACGACGGGTTACCGGCAAAAATCGACGTGGCGTTGTCAACGTGCCCCCCTTTTAATGCACGGGTCAAGTAATGCACGGGTCAGGTAGTTTACCAGTGGCGCACCCATCAGCGGTTCTGGAAAGTAACGCCAGGCTTCAGAGGCATCGGCTAGCCGAATTCCCGCCAGAATATTCAGACGTGGCTCCCCATTCACCGGATGACGGTATTGAAAATCGCCCTGAGCCTGTAGCACACGTGCCTGTACATTCAGCCCTTTACTCCACAATTCCCAGCCGTCGGCGACATTGCTCCAGTCTACAGCACCGTTTGCCTGTTGAATCTCGAACGGAGCCCGGAACTGATTACCGATGGGCAGTACGCTTTGCGGCAACGCAAAGGTGACGCGTCCGCGTTCGACGCTACTGCTCAGCGTGCCAGCCAGCTTTTCGCCGCCCGGCAACCATTCCCACGCTTCCCAGCGCAGCCAGCGCAGATCGCACCATGCCGCTTGAAAACGACTTTTTTCCGGTCGTTTAAAAGGGATATCAAGGGCTAGTTGCGTCAGCAGCCTTTCCGGTTGCAGCGCCTCCCAGCGCGTTTTAAGCTCTGGCGTCACCGTGGACAGCAGCGGCAACAAATCACCAAACGAGCCAGGCTCAGCTCACTGCACGCACCCGCAGCATATCTTGTTGCTCTGCCGATGGCGCTGGGATCCAGCTCGCCGCCAGACTCACTTTCGGCCAGGCAACGCCGTCCGTAGCCAGATTAAAGGTAGGTACGGCAAACCTGCCAGCCTTCACCTTCCCTCGTGGCATGCAGTGCCAGTTCGTCAACGCCCAGACGATGGATGTTGTCTCCTTCTTTCCAGGCTGCCGAGCCCTGGGCCAAAAAGACATCGCTGGCAACCAGCGCTCCGCTGCGCACATGCAGCCAGGCTGAAAGATTGAAATTGGCGCTCTGTGCCGTCATTCAGATGACCCTGAATAGCCTGCAAATCCATGCGTACCTGCACCACGCCGTGCTGCCCATTGAAATTCGACAGGCTGATTTGCCCTTCAGCACGGTGTCGATTGTTGCGGTTCAACCAGGTCAATTGGGGAGATGGCGAGCTCCGCACGATCGCCAGAAGGCGTGAGGAAAGAGAGGCGGCTATCGCGCAGATCGAAATGATCGAACTGCTGGAGGAACTGCGTACTTAGACGATCGGTTTCGATCAGACTACCGTCGGCCCGCTGCCCGGTCAATGTGGCATCCAGTGTCAGGTGTATGCGGTGGAAAGTCAGATCGCGAAACTGCCAGCGCGCAGCAGGCGACTCGCTCGTCAGGCCATCGATCGAAAGCGTCGGCTCAAAAGAAGCCCAACTGCCAGTAAGGCGTTGCGCGTCAACCGATACGCCCGTCGTCGACGTAACCAACGCCATGATTTGCAGCCGAAAACGATCGAGCTGCGGCATCGCTAATCGTAAACCACTGACGATCAGTGACACGACAACAACAATCGTAGCACCCGTCATCAGCAATAGGCCGAGCAGTCGTCTCACACTATTCCCCTTGATCTTCGTCGCAGGCGACGCGGGGAAGTCATTCTATTGGTTTATCATCGACACGGGGATTTTCGGTTTATCATCGACACGGGGATTACATCATCACCACATCAAACTGTTCCTGACTGTACAACGGCTCAATCTGCACCTTGACCTGTTTACCGACAAAAATTTCCACTTCTACCAAGGCATGGGATTCTTCGCTTTTCAATACCTCAGCCACCGCAGGCGATGCGTACACCAGGAAGCGATCGGAGTCATAGACATGGTGCACCCGCACAATTTCACGCATGATTTCATAGCAAACGGTCTCGACGCTTTTCACCCTGCCGCGACCATGGCACGTCGGGCACTGATGACACAGCACATGTTCAATGCTCTCACGAGTGCGCTTGCGCGTCATCTCCACTAATCCTAGTTGAGAGAAGCCGTTAATACTGATTTTAACCCGATCTTTGGTGAGCGCCTGCTCAAGAGAGTGCAGCACCCGGCGACGGTGGTCCTCATAACTCATGTCTATGAAATCGATAACGATAATACCACCCAGGTTGCGCAGCCGCAGTTGGCGGGCAATGGCATGCGTCGCTTCGATATTAGTGTTAAAGATGGTCTCATCCAGATTGCGATGACCGACAAAGGCCCCGGTATTGATGTCTATCGTCGTCATCGCCTCGGTTTGATCGATGATCAGATAGCCACCGGATTTCAGCTCAACCTTTCTGTCCAGCGAGCGCTGAATTTCATGCTCCACATCATAGAGATCGAAAATCGGCTGGCGTCCGGCGTAATGCTCCAGCTTATTGGTGGTTTCTGGAATATAGTCCGTGGTGAACTCCAGCAGCGCGTCATAAGTCAGGCGAGAGTCGATGCAGATGCGATCCAATGCCGCACCGGCAAAATCACGCAGGATACGCTGTGCCAGCGCCACTTCACCGTACAGCTTAAATTTGGTCTGGTTACGTTTTTTACGCTCGCTGACTTTGGTCCACAGGCGTTTGAGGAACGCTGCGTCAGAAGAAAGCTTATCTTCCCCAATGCCCTCTGCCGCTGTACGGATAATAAACCCGCCCTGCTCGTCGCAGTATTCACTGACGATTTTCTTTAGGCGTTCACGTTCCACTTTACTTTCAATACGCTGTGAAACCCCAACATGGGCCGTGCCGGGCATGAAAACCAGATAGCGCGATGGCAGCGTAATATCGGTGGTCAGTCGGGCACCTTTGGTACCGAGCGGGTCTTTCACCACCTGCACCATCAAGTCCTGCCCCTGGCGCACCAGTTCAGCGATATCGCGCACGTGGAAATTTTTCTGTTCTTCCCCGGCCACACATTCAGTGTGCGGCATGATGTCTGACGCGTGCAAAAATGCCGCTTTATCCAGCCCGATATCCACGAACGCGGCCTGCATACCCGGCAATACCCGGCTGACACGGCCTTTATATATATTGCCCACGATGCCGCGTTTCGCTTCGCGCTCAATGTGGATCTCTTGCAGCATTCCGCCGTCAATGTAGGCAACGCGCGTTTCCGACGGCGTAACGTTGACCAGTAACTCAGCTGTCATTTTCTGCTCCTGCCGTTCGTAACGCTATAATCTTATTATACAATTCATGGGTTTCCACCAGCGGCAAACCGACAACCGCGTGGTAACTGCCAGCGATCACTTTGGCGAAACAGCCGCCTTTACCTTGAATGCCGTAAGCACCCACCTTGAATGCCGTAAGCACCCGCTTTATCCATCGGCTCACCGCTGGCAACGTAGTGGGTAATGTCCTGCGGCGTCAGAGCGCGAAACGTCACGTCGGTCACCACCAGCGCACTGCACTGGATGCGACGATCGGCCAACGTGACCGCAGTCATCACCTGATGCTGTTGCCCTGAAAGCATCGATAAGATGTGCGCATCATGGGCTTCGTCGCGCGGTTTTTCTAGTACCTGCCTTCCAGCACCACGATGGTATCGGCCCCCAACACCGGCAAATCTTGCGGTGCGGCAGCAACCCCTGCCTGCGCTTTATCCTGCGCCAGACGGTGTACGTAAACCTCTGCCGTTTCATGTGATGCCCGCTTCTCGTTTCATGTGATGCCCGCTTCTCGATAACATCAACACGCAACAGTTCAAAAGGGATGTCCAGTAACGTAAGCAGTTCGCAGCGGCTCGGTGAACCCGAGGCCAGATAGAGCACAGTCATATATCCTCGCTACGTATTCTACTGTAGGCACACCGGTTAAGGACTACGCCCTTATTGATTATTGTATTGTGAACTGACGGCGAATTTTGCGCATCAACAGGAATAGCCAGGGCCACAACATGCCATCGACCACACAGTTCCACAAATTTTCCGGCCTGAATGACACATTGCTTACCAGGAACTCCGCCCAGAAGACAATTAAGTCCATTACCAGCGAAAGCACCATAACGATCAGGGCTTGTTGCCAGAGCGCCATATTGCGGAACAGTTGAAACTTGAAGGCCACCAGATAAGCGATAATGCCGAGCGCCAGCGCACGCACGCCGAGCGTGGACCCTAAAATAAGATCCATCACCATTCCCAGCACAAAGCCGGTACCAACATTAACCCGATGCGGTAACGCCATTACCCAATAAATCAGAAACAGCGAGAGCCACGATGGCCGGAAATGATAGAACTGATCCGGCCACGGCATGATTTGCAGCACCATGGCGATCAGGAACGATAACCAGATGATCCAGTTGCCGTGACGGCGATAGCGGTTCATTGGCGTCCTCCCTGTGCTGGAGTAGCAACAGGCGGCGTATTACGTTGAGGTTGTTGACCTTGAGAAGCACTGCACGCAGGGGCGTTTTTCGGCTGTGCATTGCCATGCGGCGGCGCGGCAGGTGCTGCGGCAGCAGGCAGTGCGGGAGGGCCCATTTCATCGGGAGAGGGCAGAACCTGCGGCATCATCTGCATCAAGCGTTCGTTGGCGACGCGATGCACTTCTTGCGGCGGCAACCCTTTGCCCGACACATAGTCAACGCCCGACAGCAACAGCAGATAGCGTAAACGTTGCAGGCCAGCAGTCGGATGCGCCTTGATAACGGTGTAGGCGCGTTGCGTATCCACCTTCACTTCGGAGACGACGCCAACCGGATACCCTTCAGGGAAACGACCACCCAGTCCGGATGTCACCAGCACATCACCGACGCGAATATCGGTGTTGTTGGGCAAATGCTCCAGTTGCAAATCGTCAGTGCAACCATTACCGGCAGCAATCACGCGGATATCATTGCGCAGCACCTGAATCGGCAACGCATGGGAAACATCGCAGATCAGCAACACACGGCTGGTCAACTGACCGACCGCGACAACCTGCCCGACCACCCCTTTATCACTGATAACCGGTTGCCCTTCGCAGACCCCATGCGCCGCCCCTTTATCAATCACCACCTGATCGCTATAAGGGTCTGTGCCTGCGGAAATCACCTGGATCACCATCTTCTGCTCGTCCTGACGCAGCGGTGACCCTAACAGTTCGCGCAGACGCGCGTTTTCCTGTTTCAACTGGCCGAGCAGCAGCAGGTCGCTGTTACGCAGTTGCAGCTCCTGGCGTAACGCACGGTTTTCCAGCGCCAGCTGATTTTTAGTCGCCAGAGATTCAGAAACATTATCTAATACTTCACGCGGCCCGTTGGCAACAAAATATAACGGGCTGATCGCCGTATCCATATAGGTACGGATCTTGAGAAACGTCCCCAATCGGCTGTCGGCGATAATAATCGCCATCGCCGTGAAGACAGCAAGAAAAAGTCGCAATTGCAGGGAAGGTCCCCTGCTAAAAATCGGCTTCATAAAGGTTGCGTATTCCTCAACGCGAATAAAGAACGCCCAACACGCTCGAAACGAAAACTAACATTCGTGTTATTCACCGCCATCATACCCTTATTCACCGCCATCATACCCGCAGAAATGCAGGGGTAGAGGGGCATCGGGCACAGGGAATTACGCTAATGGCGATACCCGTGAAAACGACTCGCCACAGAATAAAAAGCCACAGAATAAAAAAAGAGGGGCTACCCTACGGGATGAAAAACAACGCTGTTTCCCCATACGGTTCCCCTTCCTTTTGTTCAGCACTCTTACTCTTCGCTGAACAGATCACCGCCGTGCATGTCGATCATTTCCAGCGCTTTACCGCCACCGCGAGCCACGCAGGTCAGCGGATCTTCGGCAACCACTACGGGGATGCCGGTCTCTTCCATCAGCAGGCGATCCAGGTTACGCAGCAGCGCGCCACCACCGGTCAACACCATGCCGCGTTCAGAAATGTCGGAAGCCAGCTCTGGCGGGCACTGTTCCAGCGCAACCATCACCGCGCTCACGATGCCGGTCAACGGCTCCTGCAACGCTTCCAGAATCTCGTTCGATTTGAGGGTAAAGCCGCGCGGTACGCCCTCAGCCAGGTTACGACCACGCACTTCGATTTCGCGCACTTCATCGCCCGGATACGCAGAACCAATTTCGTGCTTGATGCGTTCCGCCGTCGCTTCACCGATCAGCGAGCCGTAGTTACGGCGCACATAATTGATGATGGCTTCATCGAAACGGTCACCACCAATACGCACGGAAGAAGAGTATACCACACCGTTCAGGGAGATAACCGCCACTTCTGTGGTACCGCCACCGATATCCACCACCATAGAGCCCGTTGCTTCAGAAACCGGCAGCCCAGCACCGATAGCCGCCGCCATCGGTTCTTCAATCAGGAACACTTCGCGCGCCCCGGCCCCTTGCGCAGATTCGCGAATGGCACGACGTTCAACCTGAGTAGCACCGACCGGTACACACACCAGTACGCGCGGGCTCGGACGCATAAAGCTATTGCTGTGCACTTGTTTGATAAAGTGCTGCAACATTTTCTCGGTCACGAAAAAGTCGGCGATAACACCGTCTTTCATCGGGCGAATGGCTGCGATATTACCCGGAGTACGACCAAGCATCTGTTTGGCTTCATGGCCTACGGCGGCGACGCTCTTAGGCGAACCGGCACGATCCTGACGGATGGCGACCACAGACGGCTCATTCAGTACAATGCCCTGCCCTTTAACATAAATTAGGGTATTGGCGGTACCCAGGTCGATGGACAAGTCGTTGGAAAACATGCCACGAAAATTTTTAAACATAACGAAAGGATAATCCTGCAAGCTGGGGGCGAAAAGAAATCCGCTTATTTTACCAACCACACGGTGCAGCGACAAGGCACAACAGCGCTCTGCATCAGTGAAAAATTCCCCTGTATCATACGCATCATGTTCCCCTGAAAAAATTACGCATCACGTTCCCCTGAAAAATCGTCGGGGCGATATTTCTTTGTACGGTAAAGCGAGTTACCGCTTTTTCACGCAGTCGGATGGCATCAACACAGGACACAAAATCTAACATTTTATCGGCCAGTCCATGCAATAAGCACACACTAACCGATTTATAAACCACGCATTCTACGTCAATTTACCTGCGACATTCACCCTAAACACGATGCCGAGGTGAATATTTTTCAACTCATCGCTGACAGGGATAGACGCCGCGAAAAAATCGCCCTGACCACCATAAACACCGCGACTCGATAGTGTATTCCACTCTTCCTTAGTTCTGACACCTGCGGCAAAGACGTTGGCGGAAGTTCCATTGCAGGCTTCTATCAGGCTTTGTACAAAAAGTTGATTTTCCGTCCTGAGTTCGAAACGGCGCACCAGACCTGGATGCAACTTTATGATTTCCAACTGCAACGTTCTAATAACGTTCTAATATAGGTCGTGCTGACCTTGGTCAGCACGGCTTGCATCACCGCCAGCCGGCACTCCAACCCCACCAGCGTATTCAGGATAGGACGCAAGCGATCGATATACTGACACACATCTGACTCAGCAAATTCAAACAATATGCGTTGACGCTGCTGTTTCGGGCATTGCAATAGCACTTCTTGTAACCAACGCCAGAAAGGACGCTGCAACAGCGAATCCACATTGACTGGCATCGCCCGCGTATCCTGCGGCCAGGAAGCAGACAACGCGATGATTTGTGTCACCAGCAGCCGATCATAATCGGGCATCAGCCCCAATTGCTGTACTAGCGGTACATTAGATTATCATCAACAATGGTGGTTAATCCTATGATAAACAGCAGGGATATGACGACTATCAGCACCGTCGTCATCAATGAAGAAAATTTCGTCATTCGTCCATCCCTGCATCCTCTCGCCGCACGAGGTCACACCTCAGTACCGTATTCACCACTGTTGTTAACACTACTTGTTACAAATGTTGTTAACACTACTTGTTACAAATATAGACACTAAAGGATTTTCCCAGATTTTTCCTCTCTGGTCACAATCACATCGCGCTCGTGACATGAGCGTAACCGATAACCACCGACAGTTTCCATTCAGGCAAGTGGTGCAACACTCTGCAATGAACTCTTTTTTGCTCCTGCCGTCTTATCATCCATACTTAACTTACTGTACGCAGTCGTCGTAACCCGTGGAGCATCATCATGTATGACTCTCATCGTCAACGCCAACCGAGCGCTGCAGACGTTACCTCTGAGGAGATTTTTCACCAGCGCCGCACCGTGATGAAAGCGCTGAACATCACCGCCGCCTCACTGAGCCTGCCGCTTAGCGCACAGGCCGATGTGCTGGACTGGCTCACCGGTGGCAAAAAAAAAGCCGACAGCACCGCCACCCACGCCGCTCACCTTCACACCGGAATCCAATGCGCCAGCGTCACTCACGCTGACGCCCGAGGACAAGGTTACCGGCTATAACAACTTCTATTAATTCGGACTGTATAAAGCCGACCCGGCCACCAATGCCGGCGGGTTGCGCACAGAAGGCTGGAAGATACAATAGAATGGGAAATCGCCAGGCCCGTCATGCTGGATATCGATGACATTATCAAGCGCTTTCCGCTGGAAGAGCGCATCTATCGCTTTCGCTGCGTCGAGGCGTGGTCAATGGTGATTCCCTGGGTGGGATTTCCCTTGGCGAAACTGATTCAGTTCCTAGAGCTGACCAGCGCCGCGCGCTATGTTGCCTTTCAAACCCTGCACGTTGCCTTTCAAACCCTGCACGATTCCGAACAGATGCCAGGACAGAAAGATCGCTTTCTCGGTGGCGGGCTTGACTATCCTTGTGGCGGGCTAGACTAGCCTTATGTAGAAGGCTTAACCATGGAAGAGGCGCTACATCCCTTGACTCTGCTGGCGTTGGGGGTTTACGGCAAAAACTTGCCACCGCAGAACGGCGCCCCATCCGTCTGGTGACACCGTGGAAATACGGGTCCAAGAATATCAAGTCCATCGTGAAAATCCGCTTTACGCGCGAACGACCGCCCTCAACCTGGAATCTGACTGCACCGGATGAATATGGTTTTTATGCCAATGTGAACCCGAATGTTGACCACCCGCGCTGGTCGCAGGCCAGCGAACGGGTGATTGGCGCAGGCGGATTGCTTAACGTTCAGCGCCAACCGACGCTACTGTTTAATGGCTATGCCGATCAGGTAGCACACCTGTATCGCGGCCTGAATCTGCTGGATAATTTCTAAATGCGTCTGGCACTCCGTCAGGTGTTCTGGCTGAAAATCGTCTTGCATGCTGCCACAGGGTTACCGCTGCTGTGGCTGCTATGCCATTCAACAAGGGGCGTTGAGCGCCGATCCGGCCAAAGACATCCAGCATTTTACCGGACGAATGGCGTTAAAACTGCTGCTGGCAACGTTGCTGGTGACACCGCTGGCGCGCTACGGCAAACAGCAGTTGTTGATCCGCTGCCGCCGTATGCTCGGCCTGTAGTGTTTTGCCTGGGCTATACTGCATCTGTGCATCTGACCAGCTATGCGTTGTTGGACTCGGGCTCGCCAACCTCACCTTGTTGGGCCAGGAGTTGATTAACCGCCCTTATCTGACGCTGGGCGCACTTAGTTGGCTGCTGCTAGCCTTGGCGGTAATCTCATTTCAGGCGGCACAACGTACGCTTGGCAGTCACTGGCAGCGCTTACACAACATCTATGTCATCGCGGTGCTCGCGCCCATTCATTATTTGTGGTCGGTAAAAATCTTATCGCCGCAACCGATGATCTACGGGCTAAGTGCACTTTTCTTGTTAGCGCTGCGTTACAAAAAGTTCCGCCAGTGGTGGCGTTAATGCTGGGAAAGCGACTGTAGCGCAATGCCACGCGCGGCGGGGGAATCAAAGCTATTTTTGGAGATAAGACCAGTATTTAGCTGCTAATTGCGTATTTAGCTGCTAATTGCCATGATATGGTTATAATGCCCGACCTTATCGCCCGGTGAACAATTTACGTTGCCAAAAGGTGACAAACGATGTGCTTCGCGCTATGTTGTGCGATACGTTTTTATACAAACTGGGTGTATCGCGGGAGATAGCGGCACAATGGCAGAGAGATTTCACATTTTGCTTTTGAACGGTCCCAACCTAAATCTGCTGGGAACCCGTGAGCCAGAGAAGTACGGCAGCTCTACTCTTGTAGAGATCGTCAGCGGTCTGGAACATCAAGCACAGGCTCTCAATGTACACTTCTCCCATGTCCAATCCAATGCTGAGCATGTGCTGATTGATACTATTCATCAGGCACGCGGCAATACGGACTTTATTTTAATTAACCCGGCGGCATTTACCCACACCAGCGTTGCATTACGTGATGCGCTACTGGCCGTGGAAATTCCGTTTATTGAGATCCATCTGAGCAACGTGCACGCTGGCGAGCCATTCCGTCATCACTCTTACCTGTCCTATGTGGCGGTGGGTGTGATTTGCGGCCTGGGCGCAGATGGATATGGCTATGCGTTACAGACAGCGGTAAAACGCCTGTCCACGTCAAACTAAATAAACCCATTTCAACAAATGAGTACGGAACCGCATCCATGGATATTCGTAAAATCAAGAAACTGATCGAACTGGTTGAAGAATCCAGCATCGCCGAACTGGAAATTTCAGAAGGTGAAGAATCAGTACGTATTAGCCGTGCCCCTGCTGCACCGAGCTACCCGATGATGCAGCAAACCTATGCGCCCATGATGCAGCAACCAGCCCCCGCGCTGGCAACCGCCGTGGCTGTTGCCGCTACGCCAGCGACCGTTAGCGGTCACACCGTGCGTTCTCCCATGGTCGGTACGTTCTACCGTACCCCAAGCCCGGATGCCAAGGCATTCGTTGAAGTGGGGCAACATGTTAATATCGGCGATACCTTATGCATCGTTGAAGCCATGAAAATGATGAACCAAATCGAAGCCGATAAAGCAGGCGTGGTGAAAGCCGTGCTGGTTGAAAACGGACAACCGGTTGAGTTTGATGAGCCTTTGGTTGTCATTGAATAACCGGTTGTCATCGAATAACGAGGCTTACCATGCTAGATAAAATCGTTATCGCGAACCGCGGAGAGATTGCGCTGCGTATTTTGCGCACCTGTAAGGAACTGGGCATCAAAACAGTTTCCGTTCACTCCAGCGCCGACCGCGATCTGAAACACGTGCTGCTGGCCGACGAGACTGTGTGTATCGGCCCGGCTCCGTCGACCAAAAGCTACCTGAACATCCCGGCGATCATTTCCGCCGCGGAAATCACCGGTGCCGTGGCCATTCACCCCGGCTACGGCTTTTTGTCCGAAAATGCGGATTTTGCCGAGCAGGTCGAGCGTTCTGGCTTTATCTTCATTGGCCCACGCGCAGATACCATCCGCCTGATGGGTGGCAAAGTCTCTGCCATTTCTGCCATGAAAAAAGCGGGCGTACCGTGCGTGCCAGGTTCTGACGGCCCTCTGGGCTACGACATGGACAAGAACCGCGCCTTTGGCAAACGCATCGGCTACCCGGTGATTATCAAAGCCTCGGGCGGCGGTGGTGGTCTTGGCATGCGCGTGGTGCGCAGTGAGAAAGAGCTGGAACAATCCATCCTCATGACCAGTGAGGAAGCGAAAGCTGCTTTCAATAACGACATGGTGTATATGGAAAAATACCTGGAAAATCCGCGTCACGTGGAAATTCAGGTATTGGCTGACGCTCAGGGCAACGCTATTTATCTGGCGGAACGCGACTGCTCAATGCAGCGTCGTCACCAGAAAGTGGTGGAAGAAGCGCCTGCACCTGGCATCACGGCGGATTTGCGTCGCTACATCGGCGATCGCTGCGCTAAAGCCTGTGTGGATATTGGCTATCACGGTGCCGGTACGCTTGAATTCCTGTATGAAAACGGTGAGTTCTACTTTATCGAGATGAACACCCGTATTCAGGTTGAGCATCCGGTAACGGAGATGATCACTGGCGTCGATCTGATCAAAGAACAGCTGCGCATTGCTGCTGGTCAACCATTGTCGATCAAACAGGAAGAGGTCAACGTGCGCGGTCATGCGGTGGAATGCCGTATCAACGCCGAAGATCCCAACACTTTCCTGCCAAGTCCGGGAAAGATCACCCGTTTCCACGCACCGGGCGGTTTTGGTGTACGCTGGGAATCGCACATTTACGCTGGCTATACCGTGCCGCCGTACTACGATTCCATGATCGGCAAGTTGATCACTTACGGTGAAAGCCGCGATATTGCGATTTCCCGAATGAAAAACGCCTTAGCGGAGCTGATCATTGATGGTATCAACACCAACATTGAGTTGCAGTTGAAGATTATGAACGACAAGAACTTCCAGCACGGTGGAACCAATATCCACTATCTGGAGAAAAAGCTCGGTCTGCAATAATTTGCATCGTACAAGCGTATATACGTATATATTTGAGCACTGTTCCTGACGCTGTTTTACCTCGTAGGCTGGATAATCACCGCCTACCTGCCTGACAACACCGCCGGGTTGACCGGGCTGCCGCGCTGGTTTGAGTTCTCCTGCCTGCCGCCGCCGCTGGTGTTTATCGTGTTGTTCTGGCTGATGACGCACCTGATATTTCGCGATATTCCGTTAGGAGACGACTATGCACGACGATGCACAATGATGTGATTCTGCCACTGGTCGTCTACCTGATGCTGGTGTTTGGATTATCTATTTACGCCTATCTGCGCCGCCGCGAGGGCAATTTCCTCAACGAGTACTTCCTTGGAAGCCTATCAATGGGCGGGTTTGTGCTTGCCATGACGCTGATTGGCACCTATGTCAGCGCTAGTTCATTTATCGGTGGGCCAGGTGCCGCCGATACTATAAATACGGTCTGGGTTGGGTGCTATTGGCGGTGATCCAGGTGCCAACCATGCTGTTTTCTCTCGGCATTCTGGGAAAAATTCACCATTCTGGCACGACGTTACAACGCCATTACGCTGAACGATATGCTGTATGCACGTTATGGCAGTCGTCTGCCAGTATGGTTTGCCAGCCTTAGCCTACTGGTGGCCTTTATTGGGGCGCTGGCGGTGCAGTTTATTGGTGGCGCTCGCCTGCTGGAAACTTCCGCTAACATGCCCTACAACGTTGGCTTGCTGATTTTTGGCATCACGATAGCATTTTACACCACCTTCGGCGGTTTTCGCGCCAGCGTTCTCAATGATGCGATGCAGGGGCTGCTGGGCGTGCTGACGCTGCTGGCCTCCTGGCAACCACCTGAAATGATTATCTGGCTCAATCTGCTGGCGTTTAGCGGTCTTGAAGCGGTATTCCTCTGGCCACTGGTGCTCGGGCTTTATTGGGAACGCGCCAATGCAACCGGCACGCTCAGCACCATGATGGTTGGTGCTTTATGCTATACCTACTTGCCACCTTTAAGCTGAATCTGGCGGGCTTTTACCTGATTGTCCCCCCCTTTTGTTCAGCTTGCTGGCATTTCTTAATTGGTAACCGTTTTGGCAGCAACCCTGCGCCAAACGTTGCCGCAACACCTTCACATTAACAGGAACGGAGGCTGCTATGCCGTGGATTCAACTTAAAATCAATACGACGGGTGCGCAGGCTAAACAACTGGGCGATGCGCTTATCGAGAGTGGTGCGGTGTCTTCACCTTTCAGGACACCCACGATACGCCGGTATTCGAGCCGCTGCCGGGTGAAACCCGTTTATGGGGCGATACCGACGTGATTGGGCTGTACGACGCCGAAACCGAGATGCCGGACAATTGCCCAATTGGAACAAGAACCGCTGCTGGGTGCCAGTTTTCGCCATAAAATCTAGTAGTTGGAAGACAAGTATTGGGAACTGGAGTGGATGGATAACTTCCACCCGATGCAGTTTGGCAAACGCCGGTGGATCTGTCCGAGCTGGCGTGACATCTCTGACCCAAATGCCGTTAACGTGATGTTGGATTCCGGTCTGGCCTTTGGTACCGGAACGCATCCTACCACCCCCCTGTGCCTGTAATGGCTCTACGGTTTGGATCTGGCAGGCAAAACGGTTATCGATTTTGGCTGTGGTTCCGATATTCTGGCAATCGCCGCGCTGAAACTGGGTGCCGCGCAGGCGATTGGCATCGATATCTATCCTCGGGCCATTCAAGCTAGCCGCGATAACGCACAGCGTAACGGCGCCTCAGAGCGTTTGGCGCTCTATCTGCCGAAAGATCAGCCCAACGACCTCTCTACCGACGTCGTGGTTGCCAATATCCTTGCAGGCCCACTGCACGAGCTGGCATCGCTGATTAGCACACTGCCCAAGGCGGGAGGGTATTTAGGATTATCAGGCATTCTGGCGTCATAGGCAGAAAACGTGGCAGCAGCTTACACTGACCTGTTTGAACTCGACCCGACCGCTGAGAAAGAAGAGTGGTGCCGCATTACGGGCGTCAAGCGCTAAGCATTATGGCGAGTGCCCTTAGCCGTTTCACGGTGGTTGGCGGCACTCGTCAAGCTTTGAGATAAAACCATTGCGCGATAACCGCCCATTATTGCGCATGAAACGCCAGCGAGCGTGGCATTTCCATGCATTTGTGCACTGTTGCGCAAAAATGTTTGATCGTGCAATGGTTGGACCAATGAGTGATTTTTTATAATCACATGCTGTAATAAAAATAATCACATGCTGTAATAAAAATAATCACATGCTGCAATAAAAAGATAATTATAAAATTTAATTGTGTGAAGACACATTTCTTTGATCTGTTCCGCTCAATTATTCAAAGTTTGGCCTTTCATATGGCGTAAAAAATGCTTAACATATGCGCCCTTGCAGGCACAGTATGGTCACTCTTTGTCTATGCACATTGGACAATTTCAGCTAGCTAATCGATTGATCGCCGCCCCATGGCTGGCGTCAGCGATCGCCCTTTCAGGACGCTCTGTCATGACATGGGGGCTGGGATGACGGTCTCCGAAATGCTCTCCTCTAATCCGGAGGTGTGGCGTTCGGATAAGTCTCGTCTGCGCATGGTACACAGCGATGAACCTGGGATCCGCGCCGTGCAGATTGCCGGAAGCGACCCTGATGAGATGGCTGCGGCATCCAGAATTAACACCTATTTCGGTGCGCAAATCATCGATATCAACATGGGGTGTCCTGCAAAGAAAGAAGGTAAACCGCAAGATGGCCGGTTCTGCGCTGTTGCAAGATCCGGATGTGGTAAAATAGATCCTCTCCGCCGTGGTTAAGGCGGTGGACGTACCGGTCACGACGAAAATTCGTACTGGCTGGGCACCGGAGCACCGTAACTGTGTAGACATTGCCAGACTGGCCGAAGCCAGTGGTATCCAGGCGCTTACCGTACATGGCCGCACGCGTGCGTGCTTGTTCAACGGTGAGGCAGAATACGACAGCATTCGGGCGGTTAAGCAGGCCGTTTCCATTCCCGTTATCGCGAATAGTGACATTACAAGCCCGCATAAAGCTAGAGCGGTTCTTGATTACACCCGGGCAGATGCCCTGATGATAGGGCGGGCTGCTCAGGGAAGACCCTGGATCTTTCGGGAAATCTAGCATTATCTGGACGCGGGGGAGCAACTGGCACCGATGCCGTTGGCAGAAGTGAAGCGTTTGCTCTTCAAGCACATACTGGAATTTCACGACTTTTATGGTCCGGGTAAGGGATTCCGTATTGCTTGTAAGCACGTCTCCTGGTATTTCCAGGAGAACGCCACCAATGACCAGTTTAGGCGCACATTCAACGCCATTGAGGATGCCAGCGAACAGATTGAGGATGCCAGCGAACAGCTGGAGGCGTTGGAGGCATATTTTGAAAATCTTGCGTAAATAGAAAAAGAGCTGACAGAACTATGTTCGAACAACGCGTGAATTCTGACGTACTGACCGTTTCTACCGTAAACTCTCAGACTCAGGTAACCCAAAAACCCCTGCGCGACTCGGTTAAACAGGCACTGAAGAACTATATCAGGCACTAAAGAACTATTTCGCTCAACTTAACGGTCAAGATGTGAATGACCTGTATGAGCTGGTATGAGCTGGTATTGGCTAAAGTTGAACAGACACTATTGGACATAGTGATGCAGTACACCCGTGGTAACCAGACCCGCGCAGCCTTGATGAAGAGTATCAACCGCGGTACGCTGCGCAAGAAATTGAAACGGTACGCTGCGCAAGAAATTGAAAAAATACGGCATGAACTGATACTGGTTCAGTACCGTTGGTTTTTTGTTATAAAGCGATCTGTCTAATTGGGTTATGAAACCGGTCAACTGTTCACTAAAGCTTTTGCTTTGTCCTACCATGCTTGCTCACCTTGAACGTGGACGACTGGTAAGTGCAGTGTGAGAGTAATCACACCAACACCTCAATATGTAGTGGTCAACTAAAACTTGTAGTGGTCAACTAAAACTGGCCACGGGTGTTTAGAGTTTTTTCCAGAACCGATTTTCCGATTCGTTTGGTGGCAACTCACTGTTATCGTTTGGTGGCAACTCACTGTTATAGTTTAGTCGTGCAATCTGAGTGTACTGTAATATCCCACGATATAGTCCGTTATGGAGCGGGCTGCTTCGATGGAGCGGGCTGCTTCGGGGAAATCCCGTATCCCATTACCGGCATTCATTCATTTTTCAGGCTTCTGAAAAGCGCTCCATCGGGCTATTATCCCAGCAGTTTCCGCGCCGGCTCATACTCTGCTTTATCCGGTAACGCCACAGCAACTGACAGAACTGCCTGCTTGTATAATGGCTGCCCTGCTCACTGTGGAACATTAGCCCTGATGGCCTGCCCCGGTTTTCAAAAGCCATTTCCAGCGCCTTAGTGGTCAGCTGGCTGTCCGGTGACAACGATATTGCCCAGCCCGCCGGTTTTCTGGCGAACAGGTCGAGAACAACAGCAAGGTACGCCCAGCGTTTTCCTGTCCAGACATATGTCACATCGCCGCCCCACACCAGGTGTGGTTATGTGACGGCGAACTGGCGCTCAAGATAATTCGGTATGGCAACATGCTCCCGACCACCGCGTATATATCTGTGTTTCGGTTGCTGGCAGCTTACGAGCCTCAGCTCTTTCATGATTCTGCCGGCAAGCCAGCGCTCCATCCGGAAGCCCCTGAGCGTTGCCATTGCGGCGATACTTCTTGCACCTTGCGGCGATACTTCTTGCACCTTGCACCGGCTGAGCCATGACTGATGTTGTGCAGTTCCTGAATCTGGCTGCGCAGCTCTGTACGCCTTTTGTCCGGTTCATCAGGACGGCATTTCCAGTATTTATAGCTGCTGCGGTGAACCCTGAACAATAGCTGCTGCGGTGAACCCTGAACACGTGGCAGAGTGTGGCCACGGGATAACGCGCCCTGAGTTTTCTGATTAATTAACGAGAGCCGTTCAGAGAACTACATCAAGAGCGCGGTAGCCTTTTTATTAATATTTCGTTTTCCATTTCAATACGTTGAAGTTTTTTCTTCAGCGCACGTATTTCAATCTGTTCTGGAGGAATGGGAGAGGCTTTAGGTGTTTTTCCCTGCCGTTCGTCCCGTAATTGTCTGACCCAGCTGGTCATGGTTGAGAGGCCGATATCCATGGCGTTGGCTGCTTCAGTAACGGTGTAGTTCTGATCGACAACCAACTGAGCGGATTCATGTTTGAACTCTGCCCTGAAATTTCTTTTTTTCATTGGGGCACCTGTGTTGTCCTGAGGTGAGCATATCACCTCTATTCAGGTGGCCAAATTCAGTGTGCCACTACACATTTCTCCAACAGCGCTGCCAGCGCATCTTGGGGAGACTGAAGCTCGACGGCGATGATATCGTGGCGGGATGTGATATCATGATGCTGCTGACGCTACGCAGCCCCATGCTGAGCACGCGTTCGATCATGCTCTGTTCCTTACGGTTGAACACCGTATTACCGCTTTGTGCGTTGTCGCCAATCAGGTCTGAGGTTTGGTTATTCAATTCCGCATCTTCATGCTCGCAGCGCAGGATTTTCAGGATCACATTGGCGGTACGCTGGCGCAGCGGCACATCTGAGGTGAGGAAACGGCGGCGGTTAAACTGGGCAACCTGATTTAGCACCTCAATCAAATCAATACGGAGAAACCAATCGCTACATAGGGGTAGCCTTTAGGAATATGGTAACCGAAGCCATCTGCGACCAGGCTAAAGCCGATCATCAGTAAAAAGCCGATGATCAGTAAAAAGCTGAGGCAAAGAATGACGATAGTCGGGTGAGTGTTTACAAACCTGGTTAACGGCTTGCTAGCGAGCAGCATTAATCCAATGGCGATGGTGACGGCAGACATCACCACCACCAGATGATCGGTCATGGCGACAGCGGTAATCACCGAATCTAGCGAAAAGATGGAATCCAGGATTGTAATTTGCGTTACAACCGCCCGCTCGCTCTTTTACTCTGGCCATGCTGCTCCTGATCTTTGCCTTCTAACCGCTCATTGAGTTCTACGGTAGCCTTGAACAGCAGAAACAGCCCGCCAATCACCATTGGTGATATCGCGCGCGCTAAACGGCTGTTGAAACAGCGTGAAAAGCGGGGCGGTGAGGCAAACTAGCCAGGATATAGAGGCAAGCAGCACCAAACTCATCAATAGCACGAGTGACAGACCGACGACGCGGGCACGATCTCTGAGTTTTTCGGGGAGTTTTTCCGCCAGAATGGCAATGGCAATACAGACAAGGTTATCTATACCTAATACCAGTTCCAACACCACAAGCGTTGCCAAACCGGCGCAGATAGTAGGATCAGTGATCCACTCGATATAAATTTTTTCACCTTCATCAACCAGAACCAACAAACAATATAGGGTAGCAGCGTAGGTTGCATTGAACTAATGCATTAGTGGGGACATTGCCCGCCAGCCAACATTTTCATAAAATCATTGCAAACATAATTACTTTATTTACAACTATTTAGCATTATAACCTACTGATTTAAAATCGCTAACTTTCAAAAAAACGGTATCTAGCCACGTGCAAGAGTGTTAAAATTTGTGAGTAATTATTAAATAAAACTGTTTTGTTTAAAAAACACTCAAACATAAAAATACATGTAATTTCATGATGTTCTTACAGTTTTATTGCGCTGGATAGGCCTAATCTGAAAATCTTTGTAAATCCACTAACTTCCTGTACATAGTTAAATGTGCTCCACACTATAGTGGCGTGCGCTGCACTATAGAGTTTTTTTCTGAAAGTTTTGTGGTTTTTTTGCTTGACTAGCCCGCAACAATAGTGGCGTGCGCTGCACTATAGAGTTTTTTTCTGAAAGTTTTGTGGTTTTTTTGCTTGACTAGCCCGCAACAATAAATAAGTACCCAGGAATCATAATGTGGCCCATGGATGGTATTCCGTATTTTAACAGCACATTAGCGGCTATAGGCGGCTATAAGCCAAGGGCGATAGCGTGCCTGATGCGAAGTAACTTCCCGGTTGATGATGGTGCAAAAATGCAAGAAATTACGGTTATCTTTATGAGTGCTTTTATTTACGCTTTTTTTTGCAAGAAAAACAGCAATAAAAGGTGGGCACATCCCCCTCGTGGGGGGCGTTTCAATTTATCTCGCCCTGTGGATCCTCTATGCCATTCATCCTGAATGGTTACCTGATTTTCTCTCTATATGGTCTGCGCCAGTGCGTTATTTTTTGTTGGCATGCTGGACGACCGCTTCGATCTCCCTGTTATGCCTCGTATCTTCCTGCAAGCGCTGGTAGCCAGCATCATGATGTATTCCGGACTTCATTTTGCGAGCCTGGGTAACATTCTGTTTGGCTATGAGCTGGTGCTGGGGTGGGCGGGCTACGCAGTGACACTGATAGCGGTCTGGGGCGATATCAATGCTTTCAACATGGTCGATGGCATCGATGGTTTACTGGGCGCACTCTCTTGCGTCACCTTTGGTGCGCTGGCCGTGATGTTTTATCTGGATGGTGAGCATGAACTGGCGCAGTGGAGTTTATGCCTGTTGGCTGCATCCATTCCTTATATTCTTCTCAATCTCGGTATCCCCTGGGGGCAAAAATTTAAAGTCTTTATGGGCGATTGTGGCAGCACCTTGATTGTTGATTGGCTTCACCGTTATCTGGTTGCTGATTGTCGCCACGCAAGGGCATTATGCCGTAATACGCCCTGTGACTGCATTATGGGTTATCACCGTGCCGCTGATGGACATGGTCACCACTATGACGCGCCGGATTCGCCGTGGCGACAGTCCCTTTAAGCCCGATCGCGAACACTTGCATCATATTTTACTGCGTGCGCGGCTGGGGCCGCGTCTAACCCTGTTAGCCATTGTTGGCGTAGCGTTTATCTTTGCGCTGGTAGGTATTATTGGCGAACGTGCAGGAATCCGAAAAGCTGTTATGCTTAGCCTGTTTTTACAGGCATTCGTTGGCTATTTCTGGTCAATTACCCGGGTATGGAGTTTGCTGACATGGGTTCGCCGTGATAGCGGTCAGTCGGAGCATTTGCACAGCAAAGTGAGCCAAACGCCACTGAACAAGTAAATTACCCGTTTTACAGCCGTAACTCATGGAATCAGAAGCACCAAGGGTAAGCACCTCTTTTTTTTTAAACGCCCCCTATGAAAAATAAAACGCCCCCTATGAAAAATTAGATGAGGAAATAATAAAAAATTACACGTTGGATAAGTGGTTAGATGACGTGTTTTTCTACGAAAAAAAAATATAAAATTTTCTGGTTAAGTATTCAATGAGTTGATTACAGTGTAAACTCTCTGGTTTTGGATGTGAAGATACAGTGGCTAACGTTGATGTAAGATGCCCGTTTTGTAAACAGGCAGCCTCTGTAAATTTGTAAACAGGCAGCCTCTGTAAAAAAAACACGGTTATGGCAAAAGTGGCCATCAGCGTTACCGTTATCAGTCATGTAAACGCACCTTCCAGCTCGATTATTCCTATTGTGCTTGCCAAACGGGAATGACAGACCAAATCATTGACTTGGCAATGAATAATGCGGGTATTCGTAACACTACTCGGGAGTTACATATTATTAGTATCAATGCCGTCCTGCGTACTTCTTTAAATTTAAAAAACGCTCGTCGCGGAATGTAACAACACTGCCACTGGATAACCTGCAAATTCAACTGATTTGCGAAGTGGATGAGATGTGGTCATTTGTTGGCAACAAAAAACGACAGCGCTGGCGGTGGTATGCATGGGAGCCGCGTTTGAAGCGGATTATCGCTCATGCATTTGGCTCTATAAGCAAGAAAACGCTGCGTAAGTTGCTGAAACTGTTCTCGGGATTTAGAGTGGCATTTTGGTGCACTGATGGCTACAGGGCTTACAACGACAAACTTCCAAAAGCAAAACACATTGTTGGCAAACTGTATACACAGCGTATTGAGCGTGAAAATCTGCGCGCTGCGCAACCGATTGAAACGCCTCAATCGTAAGACGTTGGGGTATTCAACATCGTAAGACGTTGGGGTATTCAACATCATCGGAAATGCACGATAGGCTTATCGGCACTTACATCGAACGCGAGTATTAGGTTTGATGCTGTATCAACTTGTTGAATACACGACAAAAATATGGCTAACCCTTGGGCTAGCCACTCTACTACTGTCATTTTATCGAAAAACGATTTTTCCTCAAAAAGGCGTTAAATACGTTAAATAGTAAAGAAATTAGCACGCCAGTGCTATGACAATACGTTTTCATGTGTGAACGGGCTTTGTAGATGTGAACGGGCTTTGTAGAATAAATAGATTTTATACTGGTAGCCCAGTGAAACGACGGATCCTCGCAACGCAAAATCATACAGTTAGGCCTCATGAAAAAACTGTACAAAAGCCGGAGTCCTCGATCACGGCGTAGGAGCCTTCCTGGCAGTTAGATAACGTGTCCTTGACGACAAGCACACAGACAGTAGTGCCTTGAAAATCTGTTTTAATCATCAGCGGGTTTCGGCGCCTATTTCATGCATTTTCTTAACGACACGTTGTAACTTATCATAAGATAGCGCAAGCTGAGCCGCCATATAAAACAGGATGTGTGGCGACATAGCGCGGGGTGACTCACCGCCAGTGTATTTACGCCATTGGCTACTACGCCATTGGCTACTGCTGGCTACCCCGGCGAGGTCTGCCATTTGATTGCCGGTAAAGCCAAGCGTATCTTTCAAACTGTTCAGGTCGTCGGGGATAGGAGGCGCGTAGTCGTTAATCAGTCGCATAAGATGCCTATTAAAAATCTATGGTCACACCCCCCGTTTTTGCAAGACTGATTTTTGATTGATTTTGCAAGACTGATTTTTGATTGATGATGGGCTTGCTTAAATAATCTATCCGGCGTCTCTATGGGCAAGGATACCCGCTCCACGATGCAAGGATACCCGCTCCACGATGAGTTCCGCGCCTGATGAACCTAAAAAGCCCCTCGGCTTCGGTGAGCCGTTTTTTATTATGTCAGGTTTCTCATCAGACTGATATGCCGTTCATGTCATCAATAATCAGTCTTCGCAAAACCAGATGGGTAACTAATGTTTAACTACTCAATAATCATCTAGCAATTCAGGTCTGCATACGTCAGACTTGATATTAACCGTGATTACCCATGCTATTCGAGCCAGCTTATTCGCCAGAGCGCAGGCAACAATATTTGAATGCTTGTTGTTAAGTTGCACTCGAACCCGAACCCATTCGGCTAGCCTACCCTCATGATGACCCAACCTCATCATGAAAGAACGGGTACATTGAACCAGCAGTTTGCGGAGATTTTTGTTTTCTCGCTTACTGATCCCCAACAGAGTCGATTTACCTCCGGTGCTTTATTGTCGCGGTACAAGCCCTGTGGAAGCCGCAAAATCCCTGCTGCATGAAAATTGTTTTCCGTCGCCGATTTGAGATGAAAGCAAGCTGGCAGTAATCGGCCCGACACCTGAAATTTTCATAATGCGTTGAACGGTGTCATCAGTTTTAATTGACTGATTTAACTCTAATTCCAACTCTGCTATTTGCGCAACAAGGTAAAGGTAGTGGGCATGTAACTTCATTAGTAAATTAGTAACCTGCTCAGATATTCGGGGGGGTACTCAGGGGGGTGCTCAGAAAGCACCAGAGATAGCCGTTTTATTACAGCGTCTCAAATTGGCAAGCTGATGCTAAACTCCAACAGAAAGCCATGGAGCTGGTTAGTGGTTGTTTACTTTATCTCTGATAAGTGATTCTCTGACCCGATGCAGCGCTCGCATTGCTTGCCGAGATCGATACCAATAAGTGTATCATTTTTCATTAGAGCCTCTCCTGAAAGAAAAACATCCTGTCAGCGTACCGCTCACGGGGTGGGAGTGACTATCTCATTAGCCCCTCAAGGGGCCCTTAAGTTAAATCAATTTGATGATGAGGGCGGTTACTGTGGCTACCGCACCGATCAAGCCTGTGGCGACAGCGACGGGATACCATATCGTCTCCCGGTTAATTTTTGCTGTCTCGGCCATCAACTTAGCGATTTCAGCGTGAATCTTTTCAAGTTCGGCGGTAGTCATTTCGTTAGTGTTCATCGTTCATTCTTTCGGGGTTCGGGCTGCGGCGGATCCGCTACCTCATGCGATAAATGATAGTCCCTTTAGTGCTATTCGTTAAGCGTTGTTCGTATCCTATTCACCAGTCAGTTGAACCAAACATCAGCAGATTCCCATGTTTCCTGAAGGATTTAGCTAACCTCGTCCTTGTCCACACCGAATACCGTTAATCTATCACTACCCGCCCGACAAACCGTTAACTTGCAATCTGGGTACCGTGCAGTCAGGCGGCGGCCAAACTCTTTTTGTAGGGCTTCAGTTGCACCGTTGGGTAACTTCTTCTCTTTGGCTATCGTGACTTCAACTTTCATGGCGAGATCCTCATTGTGATAATGAGGTAGTTATACTGTGTGTATAACCAGTTATCAACGATAACTATGAAGGTTTGTTGTCAAGATGTACAATCCGTGGCATGAATTTTTGTTTTGTACATATGGTTGTACATATTTAAGGTAACAAGATGACTAATCTCTCTTTTAAGGTAACAAGATGACTAATCTCTCTTATGTCTCTCTTATGCCGCAGAAGTAGAGCGCAGAAGAACATTTGCAATAATTTCTCACCCCGATGACGGTAAAACCACCATTACTGAGAAGGTATTGCTGTTCGGACAGGCCATTCAGACCGCCGGAACGGTGAAGGGGCGCGGCTCGAGCCAGCTCGCTAAGTCAGACTGGATGGAGATGGAAAGGGGGTAGAAGATCGTACCCGCAAACTGATGGAAGTGACGCGTCTGTGTGATACTCCAATCCTGACATTCATGAACAAGCTTGACCGTGATATCCGCGATCCGATGGAGGTGCTGTATGAGGTCGAGAATGAGCTGAAGATCGACTGTGCGCCGATCACATGGCCGATCGGCAGCGGCAAGCTGTTTAAGGGGGTTTACCATCTGTATGTTCAAGAGGGTTTACCATCTGTACAAGGATGAAACCTATCTCTATCAGAGCGGTAAGGGCCACACGATTCAGGAAGTGCGTATCGTCAAAGGATTGAATAACCCGGATCTGGATAAGGTCGTCGGTGAAGATCTGGGGCACGGCTGCGTGAAGAGCTGGAACTGGTACAGGGTGCTTCTCATGAGTTTGAGCTGGAGGCTTTCCTGTCTGGTGCTTTGACGCCGGTGTTCTTTGGTACCACGCTGGGCAACTTCGGCGTCGATCATATGCTGGATGGACTCGTTGCCTGGGCTCCTGCACCGATGCCGCGCAATACCGACACCCGTACCGTTACTGCGCAGGAAGAAAAATTCACCGGTTTCGTGTTCAAGATTCAGGCGAACATGGACCCGAAACACCGCGACCGCTTCGCCTTTATGCACGTGGTGTACGGCAAGTATGAAAAGAGCATGAAGCTACGTCAGGTGCGTAGCGGCAAGGATGTGGTCATTTCCGATGCACTGACCTTTATGCGGGTGACCGTTCCCATGTGGAAGAGGCATTCCCCGGCGATATCATCGGGTTACACAACCACAGTACCATCCAGATTGGTGATACTTTTACCCAAGGTGAAGAAATGAAATTCACCGGTATCCCGAACTTTGCGCCGGAGCTGTTCCGCCGTATCCACCTACGCGATCCGTTAAAGCAGAAGCAACTGCTCAAAGGGTTGGTGCAACTCTCGGAAGAGGGCGCGGTGCAGGTGTTCCGCCCGCTGGCTAACAACGACTTGATTGTTGGGGCCGTAGGGGTGTTGCAGTTTGCTGTGGTGGTGGCGTGCCTGAAGTCAGAGTACAACGTTGTGAAGCCATCTATGAATCGGTTAATGTTTTCCACTACACGTTGGGTGGAGTGTACCGATGCGAAGAAATTTGAAGAGTTCAAGCGCAAGAACGAATTGCATCTGGTGCTCGTTGCATCTGGTGCTCGATGGCGGTGACAACCTGGCTTATGTGGCTTCGACCATAGTGAATCTAAATTTGACACATGAACGCTATCCAGACGTCACCTTATTTAAAACCCGCGAGCACTGATTTTCGGCGACTGCGGCTTCGTCGGTTAAAAAAACGGCGTTTAAAATGATTCGGGCATATTGTCCGGATTTTTAAACGCGGGTTTTGTTTTATTTTTTATTTTTAAACGCTGGTTTTGTTTTATTTTTTATTTATCAAATTGTTAATTTTATTTGATTTCCTCTCGCCCTTTTTCCATTCGGACAAATCCGAAATGCCATCGGAAAGGGACTTTTCCTCCCTATTCTGCTAGGAATCGTCGTTCCATGCACTATAGTTAATATCGCGTTAACAATTAGTGATTTTCACTGCTGGTGATAAATAAAGTAGTGTGTTATATCTACTACGTGATATTTAGTAACGTAAACGCTTATTTTTTTTGCTGATTTGCATTGAGTGCAAACACCAGCGTGATTGATGTCCGTGTGGACCCTAGCAAAAGGAAATAATCGATGAAAAACATCCTTAACGCAAAAACGATGATGGCTGTTGTACTGGGTACTCTATTGTTGACGGCGGGGAACGCACTGGCAGAAGATAAGCTAGGGCAGAAAGTGCAGCAGGCGGCGACAACGACGGGCGCACAAATTGACAGTTCTCTCCAGAAAGCCTATGGGTATATGGATGACAGCACCATGTATTCTCCCTCCTTTGCGCTTGGATGAATTTACGCTACCGCAGCCAGAATTTGTCACACTACCAGATACGCAACTTGTGGCTATCACGCAAAACTGCAACTGTTCTCTGGAGCAGATCTGTAATTTCCGCACGGAAATGCGCGTGCACTTTTGGCGGCAGTATCTGGGCGAGGCCAAGTGCATTCCCCCCTTACTGTATGGCTTGCACCTTGCCCGTCCGAGTAAGGATAAAGAAGACGAGCATGATGTGCTCTATACCACTGCGGTGGAGCCGGAGCACGTCCCTGACGGGGTTCACCCCGGCGAGCCGATTACGCTCCCTGGCGGCGAGTATGCTTTGTTCGTCTATGAAGGCCCCACGTATGCGCTACAGGATTTTATTATCAGCCTGTACGATACCTGTCTGCCCACCTTCAAGCTGACGCGTCGCGATGGCTGTGACGCAGAGCGTTTTATCCCGAATGGTATGAAAGAAGACGGACCACCGAAAGTGATCCGCTGCGAATACCTGATCCCTACCCGTCGCTAAGCGCACACACCATTAACGCTGGAGTTCATCCAATGCCGGGGTATCAAGATGAGAAACATCCCCGGCGGTTTCCACAACCCAGCCGGACACCAACCACGGGCTCTGCTGATAATCGATGCGGGAGAGCGAGCAGTTACGCAACCGCAAACGGCGTTCCGCGCTGGCGGGCAGCCCAAGTATGGTGCTCAACAAGCAGCCGATGGCCATACCATGACTGACCAGCAGCGGACGACTGCCAGGCGGTAGCGCCAGACAGCGATCAAGCACCTGATGCATACGCGTTGCCATCTCCGCCATGGATTCCCCTTTGGGAATGCGGCCATACGGCGTACCGTCCACCAGTTGCTTGCGCCAGGTTTCCTCCTGCGGACTGAGCGTGTCTATGTCACGCATTTCCAGCACGCCCATATTCAGCTCACGCAAATTAGGGTCTTCAACCACTTCACAGTGGTGGCAAGACTGCGCAATAATCTCGGTAGTTCTGCGCGTCCTCCCTAAATCGCTGGTAAAGATATGCGTGATGCCTAGCGTTTTAACACGGTTCGCAACCTGATAGGCCTGCTGTTCGCCTTGTGCGGTCAACGGGCTGTCGGATTGTCCCTGAATACGCCGAGCCACGTTCCATTCCGTTTCACCGTGGCGAACAAGATATACCTGTAACATCGCTTTTTTTCCATTATTTTGCGTCAAATTAACTAAAAGAGTATGAACCGTTATGTACCATGTTGTCGCATGTACCATGTTGTCGCTGCCACTACCAACCCGGCGAAAATTAAGGCTATTACACTTGCATTCACGGATGTCTTTAGCGAAGAAAACTCTCGCATCGAAGGTATTGATGTCGACAGCGGCGTTTCTCATTAGCCCTTCGGTTCCACCAAAACGCGTACCGGAGCCCGCAACCGCGTTATGCGCGTCCGTCAGGTTCGGCCCAAACCAACTTCTGGGTCGGCGTCGAAGCTGGCATTGAAGAGAGCATGACGTTCGCCTGGATGGTGATTGAAAACCCACATCTGCGTGGTGAGTCACGCTCCGCCAGCCTGGTGCTGCCGGAAAGTATATTACAAGGAATCAAGGAAGGAAGAGAGCTGGGAGACGAAATGGCACGTTTGACCGGCATTCAGGACATTAAACATCAGGGCGGTGCGATTGGCGTATTCACCGATGGTAAGATGGTAAACTGACGCGCACCAGCTTCTACTATCAGGCACTGTTGTTAGCGTTGGTGCCCTTCCACAACCCCATTTACAGCCAGCCGAGCTAGCTCGTTTAAGGAGCTTGATGTCCCTTAACCTCTACGACATCCCACAGACCTATTTGCCCTCAGCCAGCAGTTGTGCGTCCCGCCCCTGTTTCAGCGCGTGCGATGCCGCTTTTAAACTGTTAGATCCTCGCGTGATGGTAGCAATACCGGCACCCAATTCTTTTTTCAATTCACGATGGCTCATCTCTCCTCGCATCAGCTCCTGAATAATGCGCACACGCGTAGCAAGCGCCGTGCGTTCGTCCGGCGTCAACAACAGTTGCAACAGAGGGTGATGCAGATCCTCCGCGATGCAGATCCTCCGCCACGGAGAGCTTCACTGGCTCAGCAAACTTGAGCCAATCTTCATTGCCGTGTTCCGAAAGCGCGGGATCAGTATGTGATAAATGAGTCATACCAGGTTATCATACTCGTTAACGAGTATGATAGTATAGCATAATCATTGGGAAATCACCGATATCGTGATCATTGGGAAATCACCGATATCGTGCGTGAAAAATCGCATAGGTAACCCAACACCTAGTAACCTGTCCCCACTCTGCTGACGTCAATACGCTGTCATTCTGATGCAGAATGTAGCGATAGAAGGCATCATAGACAGAAGGCATCGTAGACCAGCACGTTTTTCACATAGCCACGTATTTCGGTAAACGGAATGCTTTCAATAAAGGCAACCGGATCGAGACGCCCTGCGCTGTTTTTCAGCCAGGTATTCACGCGCGAAGGACCGGCGTTATAGGCTGCACTGGCAAGGATACGGTTGCTATTAAAGGTCTAATGGACATCATCCAGATAAGTGGTTCCCAACAAAATATTGGCTTCGGGATCGAACAACTGGCTGCTGTTGACATAGCCGCTCAAGTTGCCCTTTTTCGCGGTACGCTGCGCGGTGGCCGGCATCAGTTGCATCAGGCCGGAGGCCCCGATCGGCGAGCGCGCCTGCGGATTCCACGCGCTTTCCTGGCGGGCAATCGCCATCGCATAGATCTGTTGAATGGCAAGCCTTTGCGTCATTCGCTGGAAGGTGTCACGCCATGCCAGCGGGAAACGTTCTTCCAGATTGTCCCACTGCTTAGCCACAATGGTCGCCTGCACTCTGAGGTCAGCCCAGCCTTGATAAAACGCGTAACGCGCTAACGCCCCATGACACGACTTATCGCTGTTCACCACCAGTTCTCCCCATTCGCTACGCACCAGATTGTTCATATTCCAGTACATCAATTCGCGCACGCGCGCAATTTCCGGCTGTTGTGCCAATGTCTTATCCGGGATGGACGTTGTGCCAATGTCTTATCCGGGATGACTAGCGGGATGACTAGGTAATGGTCAACGAATAAGGGATACTGAGCTTCTGCGCGGCAACCATCGGGTAAAAGCCTGTCCCTGCATCCATCGGGTAAAAGCCTGTCCCTGCATCAGCGATCGCAGTATGGCCTCCCCATCCTGATGCTGTCCGTTATCTAACAGCAACATCGCTTGCCAGTAGCGCCACCCATCTTTCTGTAACGCCTCAGCCGGAAGTTTAGCAAGCCAGAAGCGCAGCCCCGCTTTATCCCCCTCTCCGAGCATCATACGTACTCTACGTTCAATCAGGTTGGTGGATTGGCTGCGCTGCGTAACAGCATCACGCCAAGCGGCCTGTTCTGGCGTCGCACCGGTTCCCATCCAACGCCAGGCCACCGTTTCTTCCATCTCGAGGCGACCGGCTTCACTCATTTTTTGCAGCCGCACCAATACGCTGATAAGCGCGCGGGCTCCCTCTTCATCCTGTCGAGCCAGTTGGCGGAAGGCGACCAGCGTGGCATTGCGCGTAAAATTAAAATCAGTTGGCCCCACGCTGCGTGCAAAGCGCTCTACGGTTTTGGGGTCATTCTGTAACATCATCAACGCATCGCTGATGGTACGGTAATCAGGCGGAAGCTGTTTCACCAGATAGTTCACCAGCCCGGTGCTACCTTTGTTCATTGCCAGCCGAATGCGCTCCAGTACGGCGATCAGCGTTTTTTCACCGGCGGCTTCCCAGACGGCGAACAGCTTATCGCAAGTGGTATGCAGCGAACGGCCGGTCAGCAAGATGGCCTTTGCTTTATCCCAGACGCTCTGACGCTGCCCCGTTGCGAAGCGGGCATAGAGGTGATTACAGTGTGCCGCAACCGGTTTGGTGAGTTGGGCACAAACACCAGCAAGCCCGCCCAATCCTCGCGGCGCGCCAGTTCATTCACAAACAGGGATTTTAGGTTACGCGCAAGTGGTAACGTTGGATAACGCGCCGAGAATGCGCTGACGTCGCTGCTGCTCACCTGCCCCAGCGATTGTGTTAACGCGCGGTATTCCAGATAAGGATAAAGCGGGTAATTGCACAAGGTTGGCATCAACGCCTGCACGGTATCCACCTGATTACTGTCCCATGCATGCTTAACCTGCTGATAACGCTGGCGTTGTGTATCCAGCGTATCCGCCATGGCTGAGCTTGTAACCCCGCCAGACACAGGATGGCAATGCGCGCCCAGCGCCCCATGTTACCCTTCATCCAAACCACCTCATCCCAAACAGTTATCGACATGCAATGTGCACATCACTGATACATTTCGCCTCAGAATGCCGCTGTCAGTGCAGACAGGGTGTTCGCATCAGCAAAATTTGCATCATCCAGACGACATTTGCTGTCCTCCAGTGTGGCACAGGATGCGCGGCACGCAATATGTCGTAAAAGGGAATAAAATGTCAAGCAACCCGCAAAGGGAATCAAATGTCAAGCAACGTAAGGATAACCGTTTATAAATTCCGATTAGGACACTGGGCGCCAAAACGCAGCCCTTAGAGCCATTTCACAGAGTTATAGACAGTAAGGGATGATGGCTGGGATCGCACAGCGAAACCAGCTACACTATCAGCATAACGATAAATCGAAGAGGGCGACGCCCCACCTTCATCGTTAACCTCGATGCAGCACGGGCTACGCACTGCATCCTTTAACCCATAGAGAGGCGAAGTCGCAACGTGGCTCAATACATCTATACCATGCACCGCGTCAGCAAAGTGGTTCCGCCAAAGCGTCATATTTTAAAAAATATCTCCCTCAGCTTCTTCCCGGGCGCAAAAATTGGCGTGCTGGGCCTGAATGGCACAGGGAAATCCACCCTGCTGCGTATCATGGCAGGGATCGATAAAGACATCGAAGGGGAAGCGCGCCCGCAACCCGGCACCAAAATCGGCTACTTGCCGCAAGAACCGCAGCTCAACCCGGAACACACAGTACGTGAATCTGTCGAAGAAGCGGTATCGGGAGTGGTCGGTGCGCTCAAACGTCTGGATGAAGTGTATACCCTGTACGCCGATCCAGATGCCGACTTCGACAAGCTGGCGGCGGAACAGGGTAAGCTAGAAGAGATCATTCAGTCGCACAACGGCCATGATCTGGATAACCAGTTAGAACGCGCTGCCGATGCGCTGAGCCTGCCGGAATGGGATGCCAAAATCGCCAAACTGTCCGGGGGCGAGCGCCGTCGCGTGGCACTGTGTCGTCTGCTGTTGGAAAAACCAGACATGCTGCTGCTCGACGAACCGACCAACCACCTGGATGCGGAGTCCGTGGCCTGGCTGGAACGCTTCCTGCACGACTTCGAAGGCACCGTGGTAGCCATCACCCACGACCGTTACTTCCTAGATAACGTGGCTGGCTGGATTCTGGAACTGGACCGCGGCGAAGGCATTCCGTGGGAAGGCAACTACTCTTCCTGGCTGGAGCAAAAAGATAAACGTCTGGCGCAGGAAGACTCTCAGGAAGCGGCTCGCCGTAAATCCATTAAGAAAGAGCTGGAGTGGATGCGCCAGGGTGCCAAAGGCCGTCAGGCCAAGGGCAAAGCCCGTTTGGCTCGCTTTGAAGAGCTTAACAGCACCGAATACCAGAAACGTAACGAAACCAACGAACTGTTCATTCCACCAGGTCCACGTCTGGGCGACAAAGTGGTGGAAGTCACCAACCTGAGCAAGGCCTACGGTGAGCGCCAACTGATTGATGGCCTGTCGTTCTCAGTGCCCAAAGGCGCGATTGTTGGGATTATCGGCCCGAACGGTGCTGGTAAATCAACGCTGTTCCGTATGATGTCCGGTCAAGAACAGCCCGATGGCGGTACTATCGAACTGGGCGAAACGGTAAAACTGGCGTCGGTCGATCAGTTCCGTGACAGCATGGACAACAGCAAAACTGTGTGGGAAGAAGTCTCCGGCGGGCTGGACATCATGTGTATTGGCACCACCGAGATGCCGAGTCACGCTTATGTTGGTCGTTTTAACTTTAAAGGTACCGATCAGGGCAAACGCGTCGGCGAACTGTCCGGCGGTGAGCACGGTCGTCTGCATCTGGCGAAGCTGCTGCAAGTCGGTGGCAACGTGCTGCTGCTCGATGAACCGACCAACGACCTGGATATTGAAACCCTGCGCGCGCTGGAAAACGCTCTACTGGAGTTCCCCGGCTGCGCCTTGGTCATTTCTCACGATCGTTGGTTCCTTGACCGTATTGCTACCCACATTCTGGATTATCAGGATGAAGGTAAGGTGGAGTTCTTCGAAGGTAACTTCACCGAGTACGAAGAGTATAAGAAACGCACGCAGGGCGCCGATGCGCTGAAACCTCACCGCATCAAATACAAACGTATCGCGAAGTAATGTGCTCTTAGCACCTGGGAAGTAATGTGCTCTTAGCACCTGGTGATAAAACACCCGACCATACCCAACGCCCCGGCAATAACCGGGGCGTTGGGTATGGTGATTGCCGCTCAATCGCGATCAAAAGGTTTTCCAATTCTGATTGTCATCCGGCTTGACCCGTTTTGTGCCTGCCGCAGGCAACGTAGGGTTGCTTTGCACTGACGTTGGCGCAGCAGCGCCCGTCGAGGCTGCCAGCGCGCAGGTGGGCACTGACGAAATTATCTGGGATACCGCAATCGCCTGCGTTAAACGCCCGGCCTGATCCTCCAGCTATACCGCCGCCGCAGAGACCTCCTGCACCAACGCTGCATTCTGCTGCACTGCACTATCCATTTCCATTTCCGACATCGCCTGAACGATCTCACCCATGGTTTCTCCCGCCTGTGATACCAGATGCACGCCGGTATCAACCAAGCAGCCGGACTCACCAATCAGGGATTCGATCTCTTTTGCCGCCTATGCGCTGCGCCAGGTTGCGCACTTTACCGACCATCACGGCAAACCCACGCCCCTTGCCACCGGCAGGGCGGCTTCAACGGCGGCATTTAGCGCCAGAATGTTGGTCTGGAAAGCAATACTGTTAATGACGGAAGTAATGTCCGCAATCTTTCGTGAACTAGTAGAAATATCGCTCATAGTGGTCACTACGTTATTCACGATATCACCGCCATTCTCCGCTTTGGTTGAGGCATTTTTCGCCAGTTGGCTGGCATGGTGGGCGTTATCGGAGTTTTGTTTCACCATAGCCGTCAGTTGTTCCATACTGGTGGTCGTCTTTTCTAGCGCAGCTACCTGCTGCTCCGTGCATGAAGAGAGATCGATGTTACCTGCAGCATGCACCAAACGCCGGATATGGAACAGCAAGGGAAATTTCTGCAAGAAGTGACATATCTGGTGGACGCGGGCAAACTGCAAGGCACTGCCAGCGAAGTATTGAACGGGTTAAACGTTGAAACGCTGCAACAGGCTTACACCAAGGTGCAGGAAGGGCATATGCGCGGCAAGGTAACTATAGCGAAACCCTCATTTTGTCAGTCCTCAGCCCTCGTCATCCTCAGCGAAATCCGGGGATCTCTGTAGGAAGAAACGCATCTCATCTGCAAGAGATTCCCTGCCTTCGCTGGAATGACGAAGGTGGGCGAAAATGACGGTTTTAAGTAGGTGCGTCACGACGTTAAACGCTCGACGTGCACTTAAAACAACAGGCGGGCACTAATGGTGCCAGGAATCGCCTTCATCAATTGCAGCGCGGTATTCGCCGCATCCGTTTCCACGTCGATCACCATATAACCGATATCCGCACTGGTTTGCAGATATTGGGCAGCAATGTTGATACCTTGCTTGGCAAAAATGGTGTTGATGGCCGTCAGTACGCCTGGGCAATTTTCGTGAATGTGTAGCAAACGATTCGTGAATGTGTAGCAAACGAGCGCGATCGCTCTGCACCGGCAGGGAAACTTCCGGGAAGTTAACCGCGGACAGCGTCGAACCGTTGTCAGAGTACTTCGCCAGTTTACCGGCCACTTCCGTACCGATGTTCTCCTGAGCTTCCTGCGTGGAAGCGCCAATGTGCGGCGTCAGCAGCACGTTGTCGAACTCCAGCAGCGGAGACACAAACGGGTCAGTATTGGTAGTTGGTTCTTGAGGGAATACGTCAATCGCAGCACCGGCAATGTGTTGGCTACGCAGCACTTCACACAAAGCAGAGATATCGACGACCGTACCGCGCGAAGCGTTGATCAGGGGATAGAACCCGGCTTTGATCAGGATAGAACCCGGCTTTATCAGCGCCAGCTCATCGCGCCCATCATGTTCTGGGTGCTCGCGGTTTCCGGTACGTGCATGCTAACCACGTCGCTCATGTTCAGCAATTCGGACAGATGACGCACCTGCTGAGCATTACCTAACGGGAGTTTGCTCTCGATGTCACGGGAGTTTGCTCTCGATGTCGTAAAAGTAAACATGCGCCCCCAGGTTTTCGGCCTGGATACCCAACTGGGTGCCAATGTGGCCGTAGCCAATGATGCCCAGTTTTTTGCTGCGAGCTTCAGTTTTTAAATGAGTCCACAGCCTGCTTGTGCCACACGCCAAGGTACGCTTTGGCATTGGCAGTAGGAATGCCGCGCAGCAACAGCAGCATTTCGCTAATCACCAGTTCCGCTACGCTGCGGGTATTGGAGAAGGGAGCGTTGAACACCGGGATGCCGCGCTTTGTGGCAGAAGGCAATTCAAACTGATTGGTACCGATGCAAAAACAGCCCACGGCAACCAGCTTTTCTGCGGCAGCAAACACTTCTTCCGTCAGATGAGTACGGAACGCAAACCGACGAAATGCGCGTCACGGATGGAAGCTTTCAACGCTTCTGTATCCAACGCACCTTTATGGTATTCAATGTTGGTGTAACCCGCTGCGCGCAGATTTTCCAACGCGCTCTGGTGAACTCCTTCCACCAGGAGGAATTTAATCTTGTCTTTTTCCAGTGATACCATTGCCATTTCCCGACCTTATTTTCAGACTTCAGATACCAATGAACCCATTTACCAAACAGTTTCTGCCAACATAATAAAAAACACGCCAGCAGCAAGACAATCGATTGCGTCCCAGATGCTGCAAACGGCGTCACAAACTCCATTTTACAGAAAAAAAAGATAACGCGTCATTTTGCTAGATGTCAAGGGCTTAAAATAAGAAAAAGTGATATTAAGTACCAAAGTGAGACTTTAACAACAGTGTGGTTTTTAAGCAAAAAAAATCGGATGTTAGCACCTTCAATGCCAACGTCCGACGCGCAGGGGAGAAATTACTTCAGGGTTTTTACGCCGTCCGCGGTACCGACCAACGCAACGTCAGCGCCACGATTGGCAAACAGACCGACAGTCACCACACCCGCAATCCCATTGATACGGTTTTCTACGGCAATGGCATCTAAGATATCAAGGTTGTGCACATCCAGAATGACGTTGCCGTTATCGGTCACTACGCCCTGACGATAGACAGGCTGGCCGCCCAGTTTCACCAGCTCACGTGCCACGTACGCACGGGCCATGGGGATTACTTCCACCGGCAGCGGGAATGTGCCCAGAATATCCACCTGCTTGGAGGCATCGACAATACAGATAAACTGACGCGCGAGGGCAGCAATGATCTTCTCACGCGTCAGCGCAGCGCCACCGCCTTTAATCATTTGCATGTGCGGGTTAATCTCATCAGCACCGTCCACATAGATATCCAGTTCATCAACCTCATTGCTGTCGAACACCGTAATGCCTAAGCTTTTCAACTTTTCGGTAGACGCCACGGAGCTGGATACTGCGCCTTTAATCTGGTGTTTGATGGAACCCAGCGCGTCAATGAAGTACTCTGCCGTTGAGCCCGTCCCCACCCCAACAATAGTATCCGTGCGGACATAATCCAACGCGGCCCAGCCGACTGCCTTTTTCAGTTCATCTTGTGTCATGGTCTGTATCTTGTGTCATGGTCTGTATCGTGCCTGCAAATTACAGTGAGAAGAGAGAGGCGTATTATGAAGAGAGAGGCATATTATATATATAGAGTAAACGCCACCGGAAACATATAGAGTAAACGCCACCGGAAACGACGCCAATCGCCACACGTCCTTCTATTATTTTCGGCCATCAGTGTGAAATGGGACAGATTTTTAGCGTGTTCCGTCGGAAAAATGTGGCATAGTGCAAAGACCAGCTTTTATCCATAGGAAATGGCACCTTCATGAAACGACCGGACTATCGCATACTTCAGGCTCTGAATGCCGTCATCCGTGAGCGCGGATTTGAACGGGCCGCGTAAAAATTGTGCATCACGCAATCCGCCGTTTCACAATGCATCAAGCAGTTGGAGAACCTGTTCGGACAGCCGCTGTTGGTCAGAACCATACCACCGCGTCCCACCGAACAAGGACAAAAACTGCTGGCGCTGTTGCACCAAGTGGAATTGCTGGAAGAAGAGTTGCTGGGCAACGATGTCAGCAGCGATATCCCTCTGTCGCTGGCGGTTAACGCCGACAGTCTGGCAATCTGGCTGTTACCTGCATTGCAACCAATGTTGGTCGATTCCCCCATTCGTCTCAACCTGCAAGTGGAAGATGAAACCCGCACGCAAGAATGCTTGCGCCGTGGTGAAGTGGTCGGTGCCGTCAGTATCCAGCCGCAGCCGTTGCCGAGTTGTCTGGTGGATAAGCTCGGTGCGTTAGACTATCTGTTTGTTGCCTCACAGAATTTTGCCGCACGTTACTTCCCGAACGGCGTAACCCGTTCCGCGTTGCTGCGCGCCCCTGCGGTTGCCTTTGACCATCTGGATGATATGCATCGCATCAGGCATTTTTGCAGCAGAATTTCGATCTCTCGCCCGGCAGCGTTCCCTGCCATATCATTAACTCGTCAGAAGCGTTCGTACAACTGGCACGACAGGGCACCACCTGCTGTATGATCCCGCACCTGCAAATCGAGAGAGAATTGGCAAACAGCGAGCTGGTCGATCTGACGCCAGGCCTGTTTCAGCGCCATATGCTTTAATTGGCACCGCTTCGCGCCAGAAAGTCGGATGATGAGATAGGTGATGGATGCCCTGCTCTCGCACGGGCATTGTGTGTGTATTGCGCCAGTCCTGACGCGCGTTAGTCAGGCGTTACTGATTAGGTTGCAGTTGGAAAACCACGTCAACCTGATCATCAAACTGGATGCTTTGCTGCTCGTAAGTCTGCGCCACATCGGCCTCTGCCGCGACGCCCGCTGCTTTAAACATCCGGGCCATGGGAACGGGCTGATTGTTGGCAATCTGATAGCGGATGCTGTAAATCGGTCCCAGTTTGGCATTGAATCCGATTGCCAATGCTTTCGCCTGGCTGGTCGCCTTTTCGATTGCCCGCTTACGAGCCTGATCGCGATAGGCCTCCGGGTTAGCAACTCCCAACTCCACGCTGCGGATTTCCGTCAACCCCGCGCGCAGCACACCGTCCAGTAAGGCGTTTAGCTGATCCAGTTGGCGTACCGTTACCGCCACCTGACGCACCGCACGATACCCTTTCAGTTCAGAACGACCATTTTTCAGAAAATCGTATTCAGGATGGGTACGCAGGTTAGCGGCGCTGATATCTTTTCTCTCAATACCGTGTTTTTCCAGATAGGCAAAGTATTGCGCCACGCGGTCGTCCACCTGCTTTTTAGCATCAGCCACGTCTTTCGATGAAACGCTGACCTCAATCGCCAGATTTGCAATATCTGGCGTGGCATCCACGCTCGCTTTGCCCGATGTCACGATGTGCGGTCCGTTCGGCAATTCAGCGGCCTGACCGGACAGTGGAAGCGTACTTAATCCTAACAGGGCGGCTATCGCCAGTGCTTTTAGCTTCACAGTGTCGTTTCTCCTGATTCCATATTATTTTATTGTGCTATTTTATTATTGTGCTATTTTGTGCTATTTATTGTGCTATTTTATTGTGCTCCGTTTCACTAGTGCTCCGTTTCACGCAACGATGACGGCTGCGCGCCTGTGCGATGAATACGCCTACGGCTATAGGATAAACAACATGGTGTTATTGATAAAGATAAATAATATAGTGCACAGCCTGATAATTAATATAGTGCACAGCCTGGCTAGGCTTAACTATAGGTGAATTCCGGAATATCGTAAGTGAATTCCGGAATATCGTAAAAAAAAAACGCCAATTTGCAATGTTATTGCATAACAGAATGTTAGAGTTGCGGCTCAATACTCCACACGATGCCGCCAACAAAGGCATTAATCATGCGCTGTGCTTTTGGTGTGTTCAGCCACGGGGTGTCAGCCAGGATGCCAGCAACGCCAATACAAAGAATCACAGGAAAGAAACCGGGAGCCCAAGGCAAACCAACTGAGCGCATCTGGCGCCATTTACCTGCTGCATCTGGCGCCATTTACCTGCTAATGGTGCCAAAATGGCGCCAAAACAAAAAAAAGTATCCACATACATACACGTGCAGATTCAGCCAGGTAACAGCCAACACCGTGGCGATAACGCGCCAGCGACTTTGCCGTATGATATTCACGTCACGCTCACCACCTCGAGTTGAAGCTTGAAGACCACATTAAATTTAAACGCGCCCCAGCCATACCAAAGCAGAAACGCAACGCCTCCCCAGGTGATCAGTGACAGCAACAGCGATGACTGACTCAGCAATGTGCTACAGCCAAAATGCCGGCGCAGATCAAAATGAAATCACTCAATGCGCACAGCAGAGCAATCATCGGATGCCGAATATCCTAATTCATCACGTAAGCGTTTTGCGGCTCCAGAGGTAAAATCATCGCCGCGCCCAGAAAAATCCCTGCCAATACATACCAAACATGGCTCCCTTCATTCTCCCGAATGAACAATTTTTTAAGGGAGTGTTATGATGGTTTTTTTCATTAACTTAAACTAGATTATTTATCATAATAATCTAATTTCGAATATCATGCAATGCAGAATGTGAAATTGACACTGTTTTGGTTCCGGTCTGCTTTCATTACGTTGCAGTAGGAACGCAATGGCAAGCAGTGAAAACATAAATGGCAGTTCAAACAGCTCTTCCAGCAAATCCGTACGCGCGGCGTTGTAGATAAAGAGAAACGCAAATAATAGGTGACGTTCGATAGTATCGACGATAACGAAATAGAGCACCAACAATAGGATATCCCACATCGGCAGGCGTCTTGCCGGAAACGGCGATAACCTCTCGACGAATCACAGGCAACAGCAACGCACAGGCCGTCACGCTAATCAACACGATGGAGATAATACGAAAGTAAGTAGGGTAAAGTATTCAATGAGTTGATTACAGTGTAAAATCTCCGGTTTTGGATGTGGAGATACAGTGGCTAACGTTGATGTAAGATGCCCGTTTTGTGAATAGACAGCCTCTGTAAAAAATACGGTTATGGCAAAAGTGCCCATCAGCGTTGCCGTTGTCAGTCATGTAAACGCACCTTCCAGCTCGATTATTCCTATCATGCCTGCCAACCGGGAATGACAGACTAAATTATTGACTTGGCAATGAATAATACGGGTATTCGTGACACTGCTCGGGCGTTACATATTAGTATCAATGCCATCGCGCGTACTTTAAAAAACGCTCGCCGTGAAATGTAACAACGCTGCCACTGGATAACCTGCAAATTCAACTGATTTGCAAAGTGGATGAGATGTGGTCATTTGTTGGCAACAAAAAACGACAGCGCTGGTGGTGGTATGCATGGGAGCCGCGTTTGAAGCGGATAATCGCTCATGCATTTGGCTCTCTAAGCAAGAAAACGCGGCGTAAGTTGTTAAAACTGTTCTCGGGGTTCAGAGTGGCATTTTGGTACACTGATGGCTATAGGCCTTACAACGATGAACTTCCACAAGCAAAACAGATTGTTGGCAAACTGTATACACAGCGTATTGAGCGTGAAAATCTGACGCTGCGCAACCGATTGAAACGCCTCAATCGTAAGACATTGGGGTATTCAACATCATCGGAAATGCACGATAGGCTCATCATCGGAAATGCACGATAGGCTCATCGGTACTTACATCGAACGCAAGTATTACGTTTGATGCTGTGTCAACTCATTAAATATATGACATTTTTACGGTCTGCTTTATCGTTGTTTCTCGCCGTGTATATTGGATTGTTTCTCAACGCCTCCGTCTATTATATCGCCGCTTCGATGATGTCGCTTCTCCTGCTGGATTTGCTCTTACCAAATTCCTGCCCGCGCTAATTGAATTATCGCTTAGCGTGCTGTTTACCTTTTTCCTGATGCGGTTGATCTCTCTGGGTGGTCCTTATTTTTTTACCGACTTATCGGCTCACTTTTTACCGACTTATCGGCTCACTATTAGTGTTGGTTTCTGTTGCCACCAGTTACTACATGACGTTTTTTAATGTGGTGATTGGTTACGGGATAATTGTTGCGGTGATGACCACGGATATTGATTTGTCAAAGGAGGTTATTGGCTGGCGATTTATGGTCTGGACGCTGTGCGTCAGCGCCATACCTTTGGTGATCATCTGGGAGGCCTATTTGCGCAATACCCTTATCGAATAATTAAAAACGCCAGGGAAACGTATTAAACCCGTGTCAATCCTGCTGGCTGTTGTCGCGTTGGTATGGGGCACCATGGAGTATATGGGGACCGAGCAAAAGCGCATGGAAAAACGAACCAATGTCGATTTGCCCAGTTATGGCGGTGTTATTGCGCACTCGTATTTGCCATCCAACTGGATCTCGGCGTTGGGGTTGTTCGCTTAAACGCAATATGATGAAAGTCAGGATGCGGCGAAGCTGTTCGATCCCGCCCAAAATTTTACCTATATATAGTAGGCCCCCTTTGGCATTGAGGATACCTATGTGGTTTTTATCTTGGGGGAGACGGTCCGCTGGGACCATATGGGGCTGCTCGGTTATCAGCGCGATTCCGAGGTGAGGGGTCATTAGCGCGTTATTTCAAGGGTAAGCATTATCCGATGTTCTATACCGCAGTTTCGCGCGCTATCAGCCTGAATGTATGGGGGTTGATGCCTCCTGCTCACGTGAGCAACTGATTAACGCGTTTAATAACAGTGTGTTGTACACATAACAGTGTGTTGTACACCGACACCTTTATTAAAATTAAAAAGGTGTTGGATCAGGTGCGTGATAAGAAAGCGCTGGTATTTTATGCCTCAGATCACTATGCCTCAGATCACGGTGAATCGATTGACGAGAACTGCCATTTGCACGGCACACCACGTGACGTTGCGCCGTCGGAACAGTTCCGCTCGCCAATGCTAGTGTGGCATTGGGCAAGTTCTGGCACAGCCGCAAAATACGCAGCTGTTTGAATAACTGAAAGCGCAGCAGCGTGTGGGGCTCCCCATCGCCATAAAGAGTTGTTTGATTCCATATTGGGCTGCCTGGGCTATCGACCGACGGTGGTATTAACGCCAGCAATAACTAGTGTGCGTTACCGTCGCGTTGATGGGAGAGGGGTTGTGCATTTTCGCGTCAAATCACGCGCCGAGCGTGCTTTTTTATCAAAAAGGAATTGACGCTTTTTGGAGGGCGCAGTAAGATGCGCCCCGCATTCGGCTTCGGCGAGTAGCGCAGCCTGGTAGCGCAACACGTTCGGGACGTGTGGGTCGGAGGTTCAAATCCTCTCTCGCCGACCAAATTCCCCTCCGTTTTGTCTGATTATTTTCAAATGGGACGATAAGAAAACGGCAGATGACATCATCTGCCGTTTTTTTATATAAAATAAAAGTACAAAATCTAAAATAAAAGTACAAAATCTTGTTGTATTGTTCATATTTTAAAAAACAATAATGTATCCCAAAAGATAATATCTTATATAGTTTTTATCTTGCTGATAAAAATTGAATTTGTTCTTTAGTGAGGTGTTCACCTGATTTACACGTCAGACGTCAACTGACATTTGACTCTCTATCTTTGGGATGATATATTTATTATTTTATTTATAATTGATATTATTTATAGATATTATATATAATATATTTATAATAGATAATTTATAATAAATATATTTATAATAGATATTATTATAATAGGAGATTATAATAAGTGAATATCAATAAAAAGCTATTGACATTATCGTGAATATCAATAAAAAGCTATTGGCATTATCTGTAGTATTGGCTGCAATGGGTGATTGCGCTATCGCTAAGGCAGATACCCATATACTCAAGGAAAGATACCTAATTTTAAAAATCTCCGCGGTGTAACAGCGAAATATCACTATCATACCTATAGTTCATCGGGCTTTATCAGTTCGCTGACCTATATGGGCGGATAGGAAAAGGGCGGATAGGAAAAAATTTGATGCTGATGGGCATCATGAAAAAATTCAGCTGAAATATAAAAATTCAGCTGAAATATTATTCACCGTTAGTGGGCCCTTCTTATCGCGTCAATGAATTTGTAAGCCTCTATGGCTTAGCGGGCGTCGCGCATAGTAAAGCAAAACTTTCTGGAAGTTACGATGACGATGCTTGTATATCTTACAGTTGTTGCAAGCGCTGTGCCACTTCCGGTCCTTTGCTAGTGAGACTGCGCTCGGTCAGTTCAGCGTTATCAAAAAGCGCTGGGCCGCCACATTCGCCGCAAACTGACAAATATCGGCGATGATGCAAACTGGCGAATATCGGCGATAAAGATAAATTCGCTGTCTTGCAGATGTTCTGCCGACACATTCAAGCCCAGATGAAAATTCAGCTCGATATGCCAATCGGCAACGTCTTCCTCCACCGGTTTCAACAAATGGCGTGTCAGTGGATAATCATATTATCCACTTCATCCACTTCAGCGGCGGTAATAAACACATCCGGGCGAATCCACTGTCCATCTGCACGCCGCCAGCGCAATAACGCTTCTGCGCCAGTGCAGCGTTGCGCCGCAATACCTTAAAGCGGCTGATAGTAGACAGAAAACTCATTGTTGGTGATGCCGCGGTGTAATTCGTCCTGAAAGGAGAGCTTGCGTTTTTGCCAATACAGCGCAGCCAGAATAAACAGCACAGAAAGTACCAGTGTGAGCTGCAACAGCGACAGAAAGGCAAATTGCCAGGCTTTGCCCATTTCTGTCGCGGATGCGGTAATGGAGACAACCATGGGGAAACGTTCCGATGTGATGTGATATTCGATGCTAGAAAGCCATTCAGGTTGATGCGGTACTGCGCTGACACTGGGATGAATTAAATCGCCATCTCCCACCTTGATATTCAGTTGAAAGCCGCGCAGCTTGTTGACAGCATTCATTAACGTCATCAGATATTGCGCATCAACCAAGCCAAAAGCGCCCCAGCCATCGTCTGGCGTGCTAATAAAAATGAGCGTTGGGCTGATGTCGGCATCTTTGATCTGATCGATGGAGAGGCTACAGGCGGAGGCAGTTTTGCCGGAAGTGGCATTATGATCACGTCGCTGATGTCCAGAGCGTTATGGGCAAACAGCGAGGAGCAGTAAATTCTCTTGTCATAGGTCAGACCGATAGCGCGAAAATAAGCGAACTGCGCGCTGAGCCGTTGGAGATCGTCTCTGATATCCTCACAGCTTTCCTTGCAGCGGTTGCAGGGTTTCCAGCAGTGACCAAGCGCGGGTGGTAATGCTTTTCGCCTGATCGAGCGCCAGAGTTGCCGTGGATTGCAGATCCCGTTGCACGATTTGTCATGATTCGAAAAGGTAAAAAGTAATGCTAATAGCAATGGGAATACCCAGGCACAGAGAATAAGCCAGCGGCCCAGTTGTTGCGCGCGGACTCACGTCACTACTCCTTGGTGCCACGTAGATATGACTCTGCCTGTCGTGGCGTATAGCAATATGAAGAACCAGGCAGCCTGCGCACTCTGAAGGGAGCCACGAGTGGACTCCTTGAAGGGGTAGGCAAGCATTAGCTTTCGTTGAGAATAAACATGCCGTAATGGTGAATCTGCAAATAGAGATCGTCGCCCATGTTGGGTTGCAACTGGGTGGCATTTACCTGTAGCAGCAGCGATTGCCCGTGCCAGATGACGCTCACTTCATACTGTGAACCCATGTATGCCACATGGCGCACCGAACAGCGCTGGCTTTCATCACCCTGCGTATTCAGCGTAATGGCTTCAGGACGAATGCCCACAGTGCATGCCCGCTTTCCCCGCCAAAATGCGCCGGTTTAGGTATGCGGTAGCCGAAAATTTCTACGCTATCAGCCTGCCGCTGTGCAGGGAAAATATTGGCCTCGCCCATAAAATTTGCCATAAAACGTGATGCAGGCTGACGGTAGATAGCTTGCAGCGACATCATCTGCATGATGTGACCTTTATTCATCACTAGTACGCTGTCAGACGCGGCGAAAGCTTCGCTTTGGTCGTGGGTGACGTAGAGTTACGTGATGTTGAACTGCTGCTGTAATTCGCAGATTTTTTCCCGCATGCTGCGCCGCAGGTTGGCATCCAGGTTACTAAGTAGCTCATCGAACAGCAGTGCTTTAGGCTTTAGAATCAACGCACGCGCCAACGCCACGCGCTGCTGCTGGCCGCCGGAGATCTGATCGACATAGCGATCGGCAAAGCCTTCCAAATTTACCAGCGCCAGTGCTTAATTTACCCGATCGCGGATCTCACTTTTAGGCCGACCGAGCATCTTCAGGCCATAGCCGATATTCTCCCCCAGTGACATATGGGGGAACAACGCATAGGACTGAAACACCATACAGATATCACACTGCTGGATGGAGAGATCGGTCACATCCTCGCCGTCGATTATAGATGCGTTCTTCACTGGGTTTTTTCAAGCCTGGCCACCAGCCTCAGCACGGTGGTCTTGCCGCAATAGGACGGGCCGAGCAGTGTCACCATGTGACCATAAGGGATCGCCAGATCGAGATTTTCCAGCACGGTGTTGGTGCCAAAGCGTTTTGTCACGCCTTTGAGCTCAACGAAGTTTTTACGCGGTGCCTGCTCCGCTTCAGCGGTGGCGTGTTAGGTTAATACAGTATTGTTGGGTTAATACAGTATTTACTGTAGTCACCTTCTGATTATTTTGCATTTTTAGCTTTGTAGCGGGCGGTAGATTCGCCAACTAAATAGTCAAACAGGAAAATGATCGCCAGCATCACCACGAGCAGGATAGAACCGTAGGCGATAGCTACCCCATATTCTTCGCCGTCCTCAACGCGGCTCAGGATATAAGCGGTGGCGACGCGCGTGTCCGGTGTCACCAGGAACACGATGGCGCTGACGGTGGTAATGGCGCGCACAAAGCTGTAGATCAACGCGGAAAGAATGGCCGGACGCAGCAGCGGCAGAATGGCCGGACGCAGCAGCGGCAGTAAAATGTAGACAATAGTGCGCATTGCCCCGGTGCACAGGCTGAGGGAGGCTTCGTCCAGTGATTTATCCAGTTGGTCCAAGCCTGCGATACCTTCGCGAATCTCCACTGGCACATTGCGCATCACCATTGAGATGATGACGATGGCGGCGGGTGCCTGTCAAATAAAGATAAATAGGCGCGCTGTTGAACGCCAGAATACGCGCTGTTGAACGCCAGAATAAGAGATACCTGCCACAGTGCCCGGTACGGCAAAGCAGAGCATGGTGGTAAACTCAATAATTTTTTTTGCTGCGGAACTGCTGGCGCACCACGATATAGGCGATCAACAGGATATAGGCGATCAACAGACCAAACAGCGCGGTGATGGGAGAGGCGATCCTGGCGTAGAGCAGCGTATCGAGCAGTGAAGGCCATGTGCCGTCGCTAATCTATTATCCAAACAGGGTAATAAAGTTTTGCAACGTCAGCGTGTAATCCATGCCCTAGTTAACGGTGAAGCTGCTGTAGAAAATGCTGCCATACAACAGACCGTTAAACGCCACCCAGGCAATGGGGATAAAGGTGACACCCCACACCATCAGACGCGGCAGCGGTTATACATCGCCCCGGCTGAATTTACCAGAAATGGTAACGTAAGAGCGTTTCCCTATCCACAGGTATTGGGTACAAAATACCACCAGCGAGAACACCAGCAGAATCACGCCTAGTGTACTGGTGGCCTGATAATCCAACTGTGTACCAGTGATATAGAAATAAATCTGCGCCGCCAACACGTCGAAGTTGCCCCCCATCACCAGCGGGTTACTGAAATCGGCCAGAGACTGCACAATGACGATCAGGAAAGCGTTCGCCAGCGCCTGTTTCAGCAGTGGCAGGAAGATGCGGTTAAAGGTTTGATAGAGGTTGGCACGCAGCGTATAGGACGCCTCTTCCAGTGACAGGTGAATGCTCTTTATTGATTGCACCGTCGAGGATCATAAAGGCCATCGGGGTAAAGGCCAATACCTGTGCAATTCAGATGCCGGTGAAGCAGTAGAGCCAGCCCGAACCAGGAAACCATCAGTTCAGTCACATAGCCGGAACGGCCCATCATCAGCGTTACGCCCAGCCCAACGATAAATGGCGGAGTAACATTCGGTAGAATGGAGAATACGCGCTCGACAATGGTGGTATGCTTGGCGATGCTTGAGGTGTAAATCGCCAGCATCAGTCCAAAGAAAGTACAACCAAAGCTAACTCGCCATGGCGAGTAGGAAGGAGTTCCAGATCACCTAAAGAATGTGCGATTGCCCTAACACCGTCATAAAACCCAACGGTACATTCGCCCGCGCTGTTGGTGAACATGGGGATGAAAATGGCAATGCTGGGATAGAGTATAAAGATACCGATCAGCGCAATGATGGTTATCAGTGAGCTAATGACGAAGCGAGCGCCGCCCAGCCATTCAAGGCGCGCCATCGCCAGCGTTGTAGTGGCACACTGAATTTGGCCATCTGAACAGAGGTGATATGCTCACCCTCAGGACAACAAAGGTGCCCCAATGAGGACAACACAGGTGCCCCAATGAAAAAAATTTCAGTGCAGAGTTCAAAATTTCAGTGCAGAGTTCAAACGTGAATCCGCTCAGTTGGTTGTCGATCAGAACTACACCGTTGCTGAAGCAGCCAACGCCATGGATATCGGCCTCTCAACCATGACCCGCTGGGTCAGACAATTA
>JBPESR010000010.1:0-102075 GCA_051710525.1 Symbiopectobacterium sp.
GGTTCAATGGCTGAGAAACGGATACCGAAAGCTTATCGATATCCTCAAACAGCAAGGCAAACCTCTACGACCTGCCCCAGCACCTTAATCAATCAAGACTGTTACAGCCTGAAATCACCTGCATCACCGCACACCCTGTCGGCAACCTTCACGGTACCGTTTTCAAGATTCACAAATTCCCCGCCTTCCCGCCGTAATGGCATACATCACCTTATCCGAGTGGAATCGGCGGCAACCCCGCCCGCGTTGTATGGAAACAGTCAGGCGATTTGTCAGGAACGGAATGATTTTTCCCGCACCGATACGAGATGGGCGCGAGTACCTGGTTGACAAAAATGCCTGCAAGCTCACCCAGAACAAAAACATTGGCCCATCTAGCGCCCTTCACCTCACCCTGTTGTCAACAGGATAAAACATGACATGCCGGAGAAGCCATAAGAACCGCGATTTCCGCCAAACCTGCAACCGCGCAATGACGGCTATTTTTGCTACCGTGACCCGCGCAAAGGAAAAGAATATGGCCTGGGCCGCAATCATCGAGAGGCCATTACAGTCGAGAGGCCATTACACAAGCCATAGCCGCCAATATGGCAATTTATGGCTCATAAAAAATTGGCAATTTATGGCTCATAAAAAATAATCTCCGCTCGTTGACCGCATCAACGGCACACAGGTGACTACAGTTAGTGAATGGACTGAACGCTATCAGACGATATTCGACGGCAGAAAACTCAAGCCTAAAACGATGAGCGAGCATAAGACATATTTTAAAGCTATCAATGAACATATGGGTTAGTTTTCTATTCAGCAAGTGCAAACAAAAGATGTTGCCACCTTTCTGAATAAGTGGGTCAAAGCTGGAAAAACAACGATGGCGAATAAATTAAGGAAGGAGGTTATTGACTTATTTCGTGAGGCCATTGCAGATGGGTTTATATCGCACAATCCTGCTGAAGCTACCCGAAACCAACGTGTAGAGATTCAGCTGGAGCGTATAAACTATTGATGAATGGAAAATTATCAGCAAGGCAGCGGATACATTACCCGCATGGGTCGGGCCCTGCCTTGACCTTGCTTTAGTCACCGGTCAACGTTTAGGGGATATACAGGCGCTACGCTGGGAGGATTTCAAAGATAGACGACTTTACATACATCAAGCAAGAGAAAACTGGCGTGATGTTAGCTATCTCCGAAAAAACCAGGCTTGAATGCCTGAATATTTCTCTTTCTGATGTGCTGAGGCAGTTTAAAACATTAAATCATGGTGCTTCCCATATTGTAGCTGATGAAAAACATAGTATGTTTGCCAGGGAAATAATTTCCGAAGCGTTCATGAAGGCCCGCTGTGCTTTTGGATTAGCCTGGAATGGCACTGCTCCTTCCTTTCACGAAATCAGAAGCTTGGCGGCACGCTTGTATACCGAGGAAAAAGGGAAAGATTATGCTCAAAAACTGTTGGGTCACAAGTCATCAGAGATGACAGATAAATACCGAGATGTAAGAGGTGTAAATACCTAGATGTAAGAGGTGCGGAATGGACAGAAATATGATTATTTCGATCGAATTTCTACTAATTTCGATTGATTAACAATAACGTATTGAGTTTAAATATGAAAAATTTACTGCCGCTGCTGTTATGGCAGGCACGTTACCGTTTCAGACAATCACTATCCATGAAAACAACACACAATCTGCGCACCATCGCCGCGAACGTTATCGGCCATGTGCTCGATAAAGGCCAGTCGCTAAGTTCACTATTGCCACAGTATCAGCGTGATATCTCGGAAAAGGATCGTGCCCTGTTGCAAGAGCTGTGCTTCAGCGTATTGCGCATGTTGCCACAGTTAGAGTGGATAATTCAACAGTTGATGGAAAAAACCAACAGTTGATGGAAAAAACGCTGACCGGGAAGCAGCGCACGTTGCACTACCTGATCATGGTGGGCATCTATCAACTCGCTCACACGTGCATACCGGCCCATGCCGCGCTCTCTGAAACAGTTAACGGAGCTATCGCACTCAAGAGCCCACAGCTTAAAGGATTGATCAACGGCGTACTGCGCCAATTCCAACGCCAGCAGGCCAAGCTGGATGAGCCGCATGGCTAACCATGCGTCGCGCTTCGCTCACACCGATTGGCTGTTAGCGCGCCTCAAGAAAGCCTATTCGCAACAGTGGCAGCAAATTGCTGAGGCCAATAACCAGCGCCCCCGATGTGGCTACGCGTGAATCGTTTGCACCACACACGAGAACACTATTTAGCACTGCTGACTGAAGCCGGTATCGCCGCTCAGCCGCATCCTGAACAGGACGAAGCCATCATGCTGAGCGAGCCTTGTGCCATAAGCATGTTATCCTGGCTTCGCGCAAGGATAGATTACCGTGCAGGATGTCTCTGCACAAGGTTGTGTGCGCTGGTTAACACCGCAGGACAATGAACATATTCCCGCAAGACAATGAACATATTTTCGATATGTGTGCTGCATCGGGTGGGAAAACCACCCATATTATGGAAGCAGCGCCTTACGCTAAAGTATTGGCGGTCGATATGGACCCACAGCGGCTCGCTCGGGTAAAAGAAAATCTGCAACGCCTTAATCATCTTCACGCAGATGTGAGGCAAGGCGATGGGCGCAAGCCTGAAGCCTGGTGTGGTGAGCAACAGTTCGATCGTATTCTGCTCGATGCCCCCTGTCCGCCACCGGTGTGATTCGCCGTAATCCTGATATCAAGTGGCTGCGGCGCGACAGCGCCATCGCCGAGCTGGCTCTGTTGCAGCAGGAGATTCTGGAGGCTATCTGGCCACGCCTGAAAGCAGGAGGTACGTTGGTTTATGCCACCTGCCTATCCTGCCCGAAGAGAATCAGCAGTAAATGCTAGCCTTTCTGACACACCATGCGGATGCCGAACTGGTGGAAACGGGCGATGCGCAGCACCCCGGTTTGCAAAAGTTACCGGCGGAAGAGGATGGCGATGGGTTCTTTTATGCTAAGTTGGTTAAGAGCATTGGCTGATAGCAACGGCAACGGACACAGATCATAAAAATCATTATTCTTGGTGCAGGTCAGGTGGGCGGTACGCTGGCAGAAACGCTCTCCGGAGAAAATAACGACATCACTGTTGTTGATACTGACACCGCGACTGTTGTTGATACTGACACCGCGCGACTGCGGCAGTTGCAGGATAAATTCGATTTGCGCGTAGTTGCCGGCTACGCCTCCCACCCGCGCGTACTGCGTGAAGCCGGCGCCAAGATGCAGACATGCTGGTTGCCGTCACTAACTCGGATGAAACCAATATGGTGGCCTGTCAGGTCTCCTACTCGCTGTTTAATACACCAAATCGCATTGCACGTATTCGCTCTGCAGAATACGTACGAGCCGGTGAGCAACTGTTTCAGGCAGAATCGGTGCCTATCGATCATTTGATCTCGCCGGAACAGTTGGTCATCGACAATATCTAAAAGCTGATCGAGTATCCCGGTGCGCTACAGGTGGTGAACTTCGCCGAAGGGAAAGTGAGTATCGCAGCAGTGAACGCTTATTACGGTGGCCCGCTGATCGGTAATGCACTCTCCGCGCTCGTTAGCATATGCCGCACATCGAAACCCGCGTAGCCGCTATTTTTCGCCACGACAGACCGATCCGCCGCAGGGTTCAACCATTATCAAAGCGGGCGATGAAGTATTTTTTGTTGCCGCCTCCCAGCATATTCGCGCCGTAATGAGCGAGCTCCAGCGCTTGGAAAGCCCTACAACCCTACAAGCGCATCATGATTGTCGGCGGTTGTAACGTCGGCGCGGGGTTAGCGCATAAGCTGGAAAAAGACTACAGCGTTAAACTGATCGAAAAGAACGAAGAGCGTGAGATCGCTCTGGCTGAGCTGCTGCAAGACACTATTGTGTTTCACGGCAACGATTCCGATCAGGAGTACTGGCACAGGAGCATGTCGAACAAATCGATGTGTTTATTGCCATTACCAACGACGATGAAGCAGAACATCATGTCTGCCATGCTGGCCAAACGCATGGGGGCAAAAAAAAAGCCATGGTACTGTTCCAACGACGCGCCTATGTCGATTTGGTTCAGGGCAGCGTTATTGATGTGGCCATTTCGCCACAGCAAGCAACGATTTCCACACTACTCGGCCATGTGCGTAAAGCGGATATTGTCAGCGTGTTATCATTACGACGCGGCCTGGCGGAAGCTATCGAGGCCATTGCTCACGGGGATGAAGGCACGTCAAAAGTGGTTGGCCGTATGATTGAAGATATCAAATTGCCGCCAGGCACCTTGATCGGCGCAATTATGCACGGTGATAATGTGATTATCACCAACGACAATATGAAGATAGATCAAGGGGATCATGTGATCATGTTCCTGACGGACAAAAAATTTGTCCCTGAAGTGGAACGCCTGTTGTCCCTGAAGTGGAACGCCTGTTTCAACCCAGCCAGTTCTTCTAGTAACAACGCTAAGCCTTGCCGCTTCAAGCAGCACTTTTCTTTCCGGCTCACTGATTATCACCGCTGGTAATTATGTAACACTTTGTTAATATTTAGATTTTCATTTTATCAAGGAGTTTGATCATGAGTATGCTAAAAGAGTTTCGTGAATTCTCGATGCGCGGCAACGTGGTAGATTTGGCGGTGGGTGTCATTATCTGCACAGCATTTGGCAAGATCGTTTCCTCGCTCGTGGCCGATATCATTATGCCCCCACTGGGGGGTTACTGCTGGGCGGCATCGATTTCAAACATTTCGAACTGGTACTGCGCGATGCGCAAGGGGATATTCCTGCCGTGGTGCTGCGCTACGGCCTCTTCCTGCAAAATATTTTTGATTTTGTTATCGTGGCATTCGCCATTTTTATGGCAATTAAGGTGATGAATAACCTGCGTCGTAAAGAAGAGAAAGCCCAGCACCGGCAAAACCGAGCGCTGAAGCGGCGCTGTTAACTGAGATTCGCGATTTGCTGAAAGATCAGCAGTCGAAAGCGTAGCGCCGTTCAACGAAACCCAGTACAGCCACCATAAAGTGAGAGGCCAGTGGTAAAGCATCCTTTGATGTTTACCACTGGCCTCCCAGTTTTGGCCCTTGCTTTGTTTGCCTTTGCGACAATAGCTGCCTTTACCTTTCTTGTTTTTCTCAACGCGTTATCGAAACAAGGGGTCATGTAACAATGCTTCCAACGCATTGTCTTGGATCTTGCCTTTCTTTTGCTGATAAGTGCTCATCACATCTCTCTTGGTTACATTGTAATCAGATTCATCGCCACGCTCCAGCTCTTGCTGCGCAAGCGATCGGCATATTTACCGTGTAAAAAATCGGTACTCATCCCTTTCTGTTGCAGGTTAAGTTTCAGCATGCGTAACCTACGCGCAGGTTTTCATGCGCTTCCGATTCGGGAAGAGTATTGGCTAGCTAGCAGATCGCATAACGTCAGGGCATCTTTACGCAATGCCAATTCTGGCGGCAGATAACCGGCATTTTTCAACAGATAGTATCCCGTGCGTAGTTTTTCAGGCACGACACTGTCGTCATCGAGTTGCAGCGGTTTTCCTACACCGGGCAGATTATCGAACTCCCCCGCTTGTTGCGCCGTCTGGATATGACGCTCGCACATTGCATCAATCTACCACATGTACCCTCCTTCAAAAGCGTTTGAAGCAAACGGTGCTTTTAGCAAACGTTATACGTTAACAAAAACCACCATTTGCTAAAACAATAGACGTAAAAAAAACCGGGATAACCCGGTTTTTTTTTACCCACAGCTGATGATTACTCATCAGCAGCGGTTTTTTCTGCTTGTACAACTGAACGATCAACCAGCTCGATGTAAGCCATCGGCGCGTTGTCGCCTGCACGGAAACCACACTTCAGAATGCGAGTGTAACCACCGGCACGACTCGCGAAACGCGGACCTAGTTCATTAAATAGTTTTGCCACGATCTCGTTATCACGAGTACGGGTAAATGCCAGACGACGATTAGCAACGTTGTCGGTCTTAGCAAGAGTAATCAGCGGTTCAACAACACGGCGCAGCTCTTTTGCTTTTGGCAGGGTCGTCTTGATGACCTCATGACGAATCAAAGAACCAGCCATGTTACGGAACATAGCCTTACGATGGCTGCTGTCAAGGTTCAGTTGACGACCACTCTTACGATGGCGCATGACCTTATCCTTCTAAGTAAAACCTAACCTGTGACCGGGTTATTCATCAGCAATGCTTGCCGGCGGCCAGTTTTCCAGGCGCATGCCCAGAGAAAGACCACGTGAGGCGAGCACATCTTTAATCTCGGTAAGAGATTTTTTACCCAGGTTAGGCGTTTTCAGCAATTCAACCTCGGTACGCTGTACCAGATCACCGATGTAGTGGATAGCTTCTGCCTTGAGGCAGTTAGCAGAGCGGACAGTCAATTCCAGATCGTCAACAGGGCGCAGCAGAATCGGATCGAATTCTGGTTTCTCTTCTTTTACTTCAGGCTGACGTACATCACGTAAATCAACAAAAGCTTCCAGTTGTTCAGCCAGAATGGTTGCAGCACGGCGAATCGCCTCTTCAGGATCGATTGTGCCATTGATTTCCATTTCGATGACCAGCTTGTCCAGGTCGGTACGTTGTTCAACACGAGCTGCTTCAACATTGTAGGCAATACGCTCTACCGGGCTGTAGCAAGCATCGACCAACAAACGGCCAATCGGGCGCTCATCTTCTTCCGTATGAATACGGGCAGAAGCCGGCACATAACCACGACCACGTTGAACTTTAATACGCATGCTGATAGTAGCGTTTTCATCGGTCAGATGGCAGATCACGAGCTGCGGCTTGACGATTTCGACATCACCATCATGGGTGATGTCTGCTGCAGTCACAGGGCCAATGCCAGATTTATTCAGGGAAAGGATAACTTCATCTTTACCTTGAACTTTCACCGCCAGCCCTTTCAGGTTTAGCAAGATTTCCAGGATATCTTCCTGGACGCCTTCTTTGGTGCTGTACTCGTGCAGTACACCATCAATCTCAACCTCGGTCACCGCACAACCTGGCATGGATGAAAGCAGAATACGACGCAGTGCGTTGCCAAGCGTATGGCCGAAACCACGCTCTAATGGCTCAAGGGTCACCTTGGCGTGTGTCGAACTTACTTGCTCGATATCGACTAGGCGCGGTTTTAGAAACTCTGTCACAGAACCCTGCATTGTGTCCTCTCTTTGGTACTAAGCTTTACTTAGAGTAAAGCTCGACGATCAGGTGTTCATTAATGTCCGAAGACAGATCGGTACGTTCAGGAATACGTGTGAACACACCTTCCATCTTGGCAGCATCAACTTCCAGCCAAGTCGGCTTTTCACGCTGTTCAGCCAGCTCCAATGCCGCTTTCACGCGAGATTGCTTTTTAGCTTTCTCACGGATGCTGACGACATCATTCGATGATACCTGATAAGAAGCGATGCTGACAACGCGACCGTTTACCATAACAGCTTTGTGGCTTACCAACTGACGCGCTTCCGCACGAGTGGCGCCGAAGCCCATACGATAAACCACGTTATCCAGACGTCCTTCCAGCAGTTGCAGCAGGTTTGCACCTGTGTTGCCTTTCAGACGAGCAGCTTCTTTATAGTAGTTACGGAATTGACGCTCCAGAACACCGTAGATACGGCGAACTTTTTGTTTCTCACGCAACTGCACGCCATAATCAGACAGACGCGGTTTACGCGCACCCTGCTGACCAGGGCCTTGTTCGATCTTACACTTGGAATCGATCGCGCGAACACCGGACTTAAGGAACAGGTCGGTGCCTTCACGACGGCTCAGCTTGAGCTTAGGACCCAAATATCTAGCCATTTTCTTTCTCCAACTATCCTAAAAGCGGCGTTATACGCGACGCTTTTTCTGTGGACGACAACCGTTATGGGGGATCGGAGTCACATCAGTAATATGTGTGATGCGGAAACCAGCCGCGTTCAGAGCGCGGATAGTAGACTCACGGCCCGGACCAGGTCCTTTAACCATAACTTCCAAGTTCTTGATACCGTACTCTTTTACGGCTTCAGCGCAACGTTCAGCAGCTACCTGAGCGGCGAACGGCGTAGATTTACGAGAACCACGGAAACCGGAATCACCGGCTGTTGCCCAACCCAGCGCATTACCCTGACGATCGGTAATGGTCACGATGGTGTTGTTAAAAGAAGCATGGATATGAGCCACACCGTCAGAAACTTGTTTTCTTACACGCTTACGTGCACGAATAGGTGCTTTTGCCATTATTCAATCACCCCGATTATTTCTTGATCGGTTTGCGCGGACCCTTACGGGTACGGGCGTTGGTCTTAGTGCGCTGACCGCGCACTGGCAGACCACGACGATGACGCAAACCGCGATAGCAACCAAGGTCCATCAGGCGCTTGATGCTCAAGCTGATTTTACGGCGCAGATCACCTTCGACAACGAATTTGACAACTTCTACACGCAGCGTTTCGATTTGCTCTTCAGAGAGCTCACTGATCTTAACATCTTCAGCAATACCCGCCGCAGCACAAATAGCCTTGGAACGAGTCTTACCGACGCCATAGATCGAGATTAACGCGATCATGGCATGTTTCTGATCAGGAATGTTAATGCCTGCTATACGGGCCACTATGCACTCCTATTATTCAATATGTACGCTTCATGCTGAAAAGTATTTAATATGTACGCTTCATGCTGAAAAGCCCGTTTTCAGGATACTCAAATGGAAACGCACAGACATACAAAAGATTGGCTGACTAATCTAGCCAGCTCAATCCAACTTTGCAAGAAAAATATGCGAGATAATCAGCCTTGGCGCTGTTTATGCTTCGGCTCGGCACTGCAAATCACACGAACGACACCGTTACGCTTAACGATTTTGCAGTTACGACATAATTTCTTGATGGAAGCACGAACTTTCATTTTTACTCTCCGTAACTTCTCAAGCAACCCAATTAGCGATTATAGCCTTTCAGATTTGCTTTCTTCCTTTCAGATTTGCTTTCTTCAAAGCAGACTTATACTGACTTGACATCATAAGAGTTTGCACTTGAGCCATAAAGTCCATGATGACCACGACGACGATCAACAGGGATGTACCCCCAAAATAGAAGGGGACCTTCATCGCATAACGCATGAACTCCGGGATCAGGCAGATAAATGTAATGTACATTGCGCCGACCAGAGTCAGGCGGGTCATCACCTTATCGATGTATTTCGCCGTTTGCTCTCCAGGACGAATTCCTGGCATGAATGCACCGGACTTCTTCAGGTTATCTGCTGTTTCGCGCGGGTTGAAAACCAACGCCGTGTAGAAGAAACAGAAGAAGATGATTGCAGTCGCATAGAGTAGTACATAAAGCGGTTGTCCGGGCTGCAAATACATCGAAATAGTTATCAGCCAGTTCCAACCGGTACCGCCCCCAAACCACGATGTAATCATCGCAGGGAACAAGATGATGCTGGAGGCGAAGATTGCCGGGATAACCCCTGCCATGTTCACTTTCAGCGGTAAGTGCGTACTCTGTGCTGCATAAATCCGACGACCTTGCTGACGCTTTGCGTAGTTAACAACTATACGACGCTGACCACGCTCAATGAAAACAACGAAGAGGGTTACTGCAAACACTAAAACTGCAACCAACAGCAGCACGAGGAAGTGCAGGTCGCCTTGCCGGGCTTGCTCGATAGTGTGGGCAATTGCCGGCGGTAAGCCCGCAACGATACCCGCAAAGATCAAGATAGAGATACCGTTACCGATACCTCGCTCAGTAATCTGTTCGCCCAGCCACATCAGCAACATGGTCCCCGTTACCAGACTTACAACAGCCGTAAAGTAAAATGCAAAGCCCGGATTAATCACCAGGCCCTGCATTCCTGGCATATTCGGCAAACCGGTAGCAATACCGATTGACTGGAATATGGCCAGTACCAACGTACCGTAACGAGTATACTGGCTAATCTTGCGACGGCCAGCCTCCCCTTCTTTCTTTATTTCCGCCAACGTGGGGTGAACCACCGTCAGCAGCTGGATAATAATAGAGGCCGAAATGTACGGCATAATACCCAGCGCAAAGATAGAAGCACGGCTGAGAGCACCACCAGAAAACATGTTGAACATTTCAATGATGGTGCCACGCTGTTGTTCGAGCAATTTAGCAAGCACAGTGGCATCAATACCAGGGATCGGAATAAAAGAGCCAATACGGAAAACGATAAGCGCGCCGATTACAAACAGCAGTCTGCGTTTCAGCTCGCCAACGCCACCCTTAGCACTTAGAAAATCTAATCCTGGTTGCTTAGCCATCTGCTACTTATTCCTCAATTTTACCGCCAGCAGCCTCAATTTTACCGCCAGCAGCTTCGATAGCAGCACGCGCGCCTTTGGTCACACGCAAACCACAAATCGTTACCGGACGGGAAACTTCACCAGACAGGATCACTTTCGCGAACTCGATCTGAACGCCGATAACGTTAGCAGCCTTCAGCGTGTTCAGGTCAACGACGTTGCCATCTACGCGAGCCAGATCGGACAGACGGATTTCCGCTGTGATCATCGCTTTGCGAGAGGTAAAGCCGAATTTCGGCAGACGCCGATACAACGGCATCTGACCACCTTCGAACCCACGACGTACGCCACCGCCCGAACGAGACTTCTGACCTTTGTGACCACGGCCACCGGTTTTACCGAGGCCAGAACCGATACCACGACCTAAACGCTTCGGCGCGTGCTTCTCGCCTTCGGCCGGAGACAGAGTATTCAAACGCATCTGTTACTCCTCCACTTTAACCATGTAATAAACCGCGTTGACCATACCGCGTACAGCAGGCGTATCTTCACGCTCAACGGTATGATCAATACGACGCAGACCCAGGCCAAGCAGCGTAGCCTTATGCTTCAGCATACGACCGATTGCACTACGGGTTTGAGTAATTTTAATAGTCTTAGCCATGGTCAATTATCCCAGAATGTCGTCAACGGATTTGCCACGCTTGGCAGCAACCATTTCCGGGGAATTCATATTAGCCAGGCCATCGATAGTTGCACGAACCACGTTAATCGGGTTGGTGGAACCATAGGCTTTAGCCAATACGTTATGAACCCCAGCAACTTCCAGAACGGCGCGCATTGCACCGCCGGCGATGATACCGGTACCTTCGGATGCCGGCTGCATGAATACGCGAGACCCAGTGTGAGCACCTTTAACCGGGTGCTGCAGGGTGCCGCCATTCAGCGCGACATTCAACATATTGCGACGGGCTTTTTCCATTGCTTTCTGGATTGCTGCCGGAACTTCACGCGCTTTCCCGTAACCAAAACCAACGCGACCGTTGCCATCACCCACTACAGTCAGTGCGGTGAAACTGAAAATACGACCACCCTTAACGGTTTTAGATACGCGATTTACCGCGACCAGCTTTTCCTGCAGTTCACCAGCTTGTTTTTCGATGTGTGCCATCTTACACCTCTACCTTAGAACTGAAGGCCAGCTTCACGAGTAGCATCTGCCAGTGCCTGGACGCGACCATGATATTGGAACCCAGAACGGTCAAAGGACACATCTTTAATGCCTTTTTCCAATGCGCGCTCAGCGACTGCTTTACCTACAGCAGCAGCGGCATCTTTGTTGCCGGTGTACTTCAGTTGTTCTGCGATAGCTTTTTCTACAGTAGAAGCGGCTACCAGGATTTCAGAACCGTTCAGTGCGATAACCTGCGCATAAATATGGCGAGGGGTACGGTGTACCACCAGGCGAGTCGCTCCTAATTCCTGAAATTTGCGTCGCGCGCGGGTTGCACGACGGATACGAGCTGATTTCTTATCCATAGTGTTACCTTACTTCTTCTTAGCCTCTTTGATACGCACGACTTCGTCGGCGTAACGGACACCCTTGCCTTTGTAAGGCTCAGGACGACGGTAAGCGCGCAGATCAGCTGCAACCTGACCGATAACCTGCTTATCAGCACATTTCAGTACGATTTCAGTTTGAGTCGGGCATTCAGCTGTGATACCAGCCGGCAGCGCGTGGTCAATCGGGTGTGAGTACCCCAGAGACAAATTCACGACATTGCCTTTAACTGCAGCACGGTAACCTACACCAACCAGTTGAAGCTTCTTGGTGAAGCCTTCGGTAACACCGATAACGACTGCGTTCAGCAGTGCACGCGCGGTGCCTGCCTGTGCCCAACCGTCTGAAAAACCTTCGCGCGGAGCGAAGGTCAGAGCGTTGTCAGCCACAGTAACTTCAACAGCATCGTTGATTGTACGAGCCAGCTCGCCGTTTTTACCCTTGATCGAAATAACCTGACCGTTGAGTTTTACCTCTACACCGGCAGGAATGACGACGGGTGCTTTTGCAACACGAGACATTCTTTCCTCCGATTAAGCTACGTAGCAGATAATCTCACCACCAAGACCAGCCTGGCGCGCTGCACGATCGGTCATAACACCTTTAGAGGTAGAAACAACCGCGATTCCTAAACCAGCCATAACTTTCGGCAGTTCATCTTTTTTCTTATAGATGCGCAGACTTGGGCGGCTAATAAGCTGAATGCTTTCTACCACTGCCTTACCCTGGAAGTATTTCAGAGAAATTTCCAGTTCAGGCTTGGTTTCGCCTTCGATTTTGTAATCTTGAATATAACCTTCTTCCTTAAGCACTTTGGCAATTGCCACTTTCAGCTTGGAGGAAGGCATGGTGATCGCAACTTTGTTCGCAGCCTGACCGTTGCGTATACGGATCAGCATGTCCGCGATGGGATCTTGCATGCTCATCTGTCTTTACTCCCGTGATTCAATTAGTGATAGTGATAATTACCAGCTAGCCTTTTTCAGACCCGGAATTTCACCGCGCATGGCGGCTTCACGGACCTTGATACGGCTCAACCCGAACTTCCGCATGAAAGCGTGCGGACGACCTGTCTGGAGGCAGCGGTTACGCTGACGGGACGGGCTGGAATCACGCGGCAGAGTCTGCAGCTTGAGAACAGCATCCCAACGATCTTCATCGGATGAGTTCACATTGGAGATGATAGCTTTCAATTCAGTGCGTTTAGCAAAGAATTTATTAGCCAATTTCACGCGTTTTACTTCGCGTGCTTTCATGGATTGCTTAGCCATTAGTAACCCTACCTTACTTGCGGAATGGGAAGTTAAAGGCGGTCAGCAGCGCGCGGCCTTCATCATCGGATTTCGCAGTGGTGGTAATGGTAATGTCCAAACCACGAACGCAATCGACTTTGTCATAGTCGATTTCCGGGAAGATGATCTGCTCACTCACGCCCATGCTGTAGTTGCCACGACTATCGAAGGACTTGGCAGACAGACCGCGGAAGTCACGAATACGCGGTACAGCAATGGAAATCAGGCGCTCTAGGAACTCCCACATGCGTTCGCCACGCAGAGTTACTTTACAGCCGATCGGATAGCCCTGGCGGATTTTAAATCCTGCAACAGATTTGCGTGCTTTGGTGATCAACGGTTTTTGACCGGAGATAGCTGCCAGATCGACTGCGGCGTTATCCAGCAGCTTCTTGTCAACGATCGCTTCACCAACACCCATATTCAGGGTGATCTTCTCGATCCGAGGGACTTGCATGACAGAATTGTAGCTAAACTGAGTCATCAGTTTGCTAACCACTTCGTCTTTGTAGTAATCATGCAGTTTCGCCATCGTACTACTCCAAATTACTTGATAGTTTCGCTAGTAGATTTAAAGAAACGGACTTTTTTGCCATCTTCGAATCTAAAGCCTACACGGTCAGCCTTGCCAGTTGCCGCATTGAACAGTGCAACGTTGGAAAGCTGGATTTCAGCTTCTTTTTCAACGATGCCACCCGGTTGGTTCAGGGCCGGAACCGGCTTCTGATGTTTCTTAACCAGGTTGATACCTTCAACAACGATCTTGCTGGAAGACAGAACATTCTTAACTTTACCGCGCTTACCTTTATCTTTGCCGGTCAGCACAATAACTTCGTCATCACGACGAATTTTCGCTGCCATGGTTCGCTCCTTAGAGTACTTCTGGTGACAGAGAGATGATTTTCATAAACTTTTCAGAACGCAGTTCACGAGTTACCGGCCCAAAAATACGCGTACCGATAGGCTGCTCGCTGTTATTGTTCAGAATAACGCATGCATTGTCATCGAAGCGAATGACAGAACCGTCCGGGCGACGAACACCCTTCTTGGTGCGCACCACAACCGCCTTCAGAACATCGCCTTTCTTCACCTTACCGCGAGGAATTGCTTCCTTGATGGAAATTTTGATGATATCGCTGACGCCTGCGTAGCGACGGTGCGAGCCACCTAGAACCTTGATACACATTACGCGACGTGCACCGGAGTTATCTGCCACGTTCAGCATAGTCTGTTCTTGGATCATTTTTTAGTGCTCCGCTAATGTCAACTACTACTTTTCAAACCCTTACGGGTCATTAATACCCAAGAATCGATGGCGTAGTATTATAGCACTGCTTTTCGACCAAGGGTAGAAAAGATAAACGGCTCTGCAAAGGGCCGTTTATCTTTTTAAGAGCGATTCTGTATTACAGAATCGCTTTCTCTACAACGCGAACCAACGTCCAAGACTTAGTTTTGGACAGCGGACGGCATTCGCGGATTTCAACCACATCACCGATACTGCATTCGTTGTTCTCATCATGTACGTGCAGTTTAGTCGTACGTTTGATAAATTTCCCATATAGCGGGTGTTTCATAAAACGTTCGATTGCAACAACCATGGATTTCTCCATTTTGTCGCTTACAATACGACCTTGTAGAGTACGGATATTATCGCTCATTACGCACCCGCCTTCTGAGTCAGTAAAGTCTTAACACGTGCAATATTGCGACGCACTTGTTTTACCAGGTGCGTCTGTTGCAACTGACCACTGGCCGCTTGCATACGCAAGTTAAATTGCTCACGCAGCAGTTCGAGCAGCTCAGTGTTCAGCTCTTCAACGCTCTTTTCACGCAGCTCATTTGCTTTCATTATATCACCGTCTTAGTTACAAAGGTGGTTTTGATCGGCAGTTTCGCTGCTGCCAGTTGGAATGCTTCACGGGCTAACTCTTCCGGCACACCGTCCATTTCGTACAGGACTTTACCTGGCTGAATCAAGGCAACCCAATATTCCACGTTACCTTTACCTTTACCCATACGTACTTCAAGCGGTTTCTCGGTAATTGGTTTGTCCGGGAATACTCGGATCCAAATTTTACCTTGACGCTTAACAGCACGGGTCATGGCACGACGTGCAGCTTCGATTTGGCGAGCAGTCAGGCGACAACGACCAACAGCTTTCAGACCGAAAGTACCGAAGCTGACATCCGTACCGGCAGCCAGGCCGCGGTTACGGCCTTTGTGCATCTTACGGAATTTTGTACGCTTTGGTTGTAACATCAGCGACTCTCCTTACTTGTGGCCTTTACGCTGCTGCTTTTTAGGTTGAGCAGCCGGTTTTTCCAGTTGTTCAACGGCAGCCATACCACCCAGGATCTCACCTTTAAAGATCCACACTTTCACACCGATAACACCGTAAGTGGTGTGTGCTTCGGACGTGTTGTAGTCGATATCCGCACGCAGCGTGTGCAACGGAACGCGACCTTCGCGGTACCATTCGGTACGTGCGATTTCAGCACCGCCCAGGCGGCCACTGACTTTAACTTTAATTCCCTTGACACCCAGACGCATGGCGTTCTGAACGGCACGCTTCATCGCACGACGGAACATCACACGACGTTCCAGCTGAGAAGTGATGCTGTCAGCAACCAGTTTCGCGTCCAGTTCCGGCTTGCGAACTTCTGCGATGTTGATCTGTGCAGGTACTCCAGCGATATCCGCTACGACTCTGCGCAGTTTTTCAATATCTTCACCTTTTTTACCGATAACGATGCCCGGACGAGCAGTGTGAATGGTCACACGGATGCTCTTGGCCGGACGTTCGATAACGATACGAGAGACGGAGGCTTTCTCCAGCTCTTTCATCAGGTATTTACGAACTTTAAAATCGCTGTCCAGGTTGTCAGCGAATTCTTCGGTATTCGCATACCAGGTAGAGTTCCAAGGTTTGACAATACCCAGGCGAATACCATTCGGATGTACTTTTTGACCCATTGCTAGTCTCCAGAGTCTCAGCGATCGGACACAACCACAGAAATGTGGCTGGTACGCTTCAGGATGCGATCCGCACGACCTTTAGCACGCGGCATAATGCGCTTCATGCTCGGGCCTTCGTCTACGAAGATTTTCGCAACTTTCAGATCATCAATGTCAGCGCCATTATTGTGCTCTGCGTTGGCAATGGCAGACTCCAGTACTTTTTTAACCAGACCAGCAGCTTTCTTGTTGGTGTAGGTCAGAATTTCCAGAGCTTGCGACACTTTCTTACCGCGAATCAGGTCGGCCACCAGGCGAACCTTTTGAGCAGAAGAACGAGCATGAAGATGTTTAGCGATAGTTTCCATCTCTTCCTCCTACCTTATTTTATTTTTTCTTGGCTTTTTTATCAGCCGCGTGGCCGCGATAAGTACGAGTTGGCGCAAATTCACCCAGTTTGTGACCGACCATTTCATCGGAAACAAACACCGGAACGTGCTGACGACCATTATGGACAGCGATGGTCAAACCGACCATAGTTGGAAAGATCGTTGAACGACGGGACCAAGTGCGCAGAGGCTTCTTGTCACCGCTTTCCACCGCTTTCTCTACCTTCTTCAGCAAGTGCAGGTCAATAAAAGGACCTTTCTTGAGAGAACGTGGCATGGTTTATCCTCTAATATTATTTAGTACGGCGACGTACGATGAATTTATCAGTACGCTTGTTGCTGCGAGTCTTCTTACCTTTGGTCTGAATGCCCCACGGTGAAACCGGGTGCTTACCAAAGTTACGGCCTTCACCACCACCGTGCGGGTGGTCTACTGGGTTCATTGCCGTACCGCGAACGGTAGGACGAACACCACGCCAGCGGGCAGCACCAGCTTTACCCAGAACGCGCAGCATATGCTCAGCGTTACCTACTTCGCCCAGCGTAGCGCGGCAGTCAGATTCGACTTTACGCATTTCGCCAGAACGCAGACGCAGGGTCACGTACGCGCCGTCACGTGCAACGATCTGCACGTAAGCACCAGCAGAACGCGCCAGCTGACCGCCTTTACCCGGTTTCATTTCCACGTTGTGAACGATGGAACCGACCGGAATATTGCGCATCGGCAACGTGTTGCCAGCTTTGATAGCAGCATCAACGCCAGACTGGATCTGATCACCGGCTTTCAGGCCTTTCGGCGCCAGGATGTAACGGCGTTCGCCGTCTTTGTACAGAACCAGAGCGATGTTGGCAGAACGGTTCGGATCATATTCCAAACGTTCTACAACAGCAGGGATACCATCTTTGTTGCGTTTGAAGTCAACAATACGGTATTGCTGCTTGTGGCCACCACCGATATGACGGGTAGTGATGCGGCCATTATTGTTACGGCCACCGGATTTGCTGTTTTTTTCCAGCAACGGGGCATAAGGTTTGCCCTTGTGCATCTCAGGGTTAACCACTTTAACAACGTGGCGACGACCCGGAGATGTCGGTTTACATTTAACAATTGCCATTGTTCTTTACTCCTCCGACTTACTCTGCGCCGCCGATGAAGTCCAGATTCTGGCCTTCTTTCAGGGTGACGTAAGCTTTTTTCCAGTCGCTACGACGACCGATACGCTGTCCATGACGTTTCGTTTTCCCTTTAACCAACAGGGTATGAACTTCATTGACTTCGACTTCAAACAGTTTCTGCACAGCAGCTTTGATTTCTGCTTTGGTCGCATCTTTAGCAACTTTGAGCACGATGGTGTTATGTTTTTCCATCGCAGTAGACGCTTTTTCAGAAACGTGAGGTGCAGTCAGCACCTTAAGCAGACGTTCTTCACGGATCATGCCAGAATCTCCTCAACTTGCTTAACAGCGTCAGCCGTCATTACGACTTTGTCGAAGGCGATCAGGCTAACCGGATCGATACCCGCTACATCACATACGTCAACCTTGTACAGGTTGCGTGCAGCCAGGAACAGATTTTCATCCAGTTCACCGGTGATAATCAGCACGTCGTCCAACGCCAGGTCTTTCAGTTTCTGTGCTAGCAACTTGGTTTTCGGTGCTTCAACAGAGAACTGCTCAACAACGATCAAACGATCCTGACGTACCAGCTCGGACAGGATGCTTTTCAGCGCGCCACGGTACATCTTTTTGTTTACTTTTTGACTGTGGTCCTGAGGCTTGGCAGCAAAGGTCACGCCACCGGAACGCCAGATCGGGCTCTTGAGAGAACCTGAACGCGCACGGCCAGTACCTTTCTGACGCCACGGTTTTTTACCGGAACCAGTTACTTCAGCACGGGTCTTCTGAGCACGAGTCCCTTGACGGGCACCAGCTGCATAAGCAACAACCACCTGGTGTACCAGCGCTTCGTTGAAATCACGACCGAAGGTAGTTTCGGAAACAGTCAGCGCGCTTTGCGCGTCTTTCAATACTAATTCCATTGCTATCCCCTTATGCCTTCACAGCCGGTTTAACGATCAGGTCACTACCGGTTGCACCCGGTACAGCACCTTTCACCAGCAGCAGGTTGTGCTCAGCGTCAACGCGTACTACGTCCAGGCTCTGAACGGTTACACGCTCGTTGCCCAGCTGACCAGCCATTTTCTTGCCTTTGAACACTTTGCCCGGAGTTTGGTTCTGACCGATAGAACCCGGAACGCGGTGAGACAAGGAGTTACCGTGGGTAGCATCCTGAGTACATAAGTTCCAGCGTTTAACAGTACCCGCGAAACCTTTACCTTTGGACGTACCAGTAACGTCAACTTTTTTCACGTCAGAGAAAATTTCAATGCTGATGCTTTGGCCTACTGTGAACTTTTCGCCTTCAGACAAACGGAATTCGCGCAGGACGCGGCCAGCTTCAACACCCGCTTTAGCAAAATGACCTGCTTCCGGCTTGGTAACACGGTTTGTTTTTTTAGCACCGGTAGTTACCTGTACAGCCTGGTAGCCATCATTAGCCAGGTCTTTAACCTGAGTAACGCGGTTTGCTTCAATTTCGATAACGGTTACAGGGATAGAAACGCCGTCTTCAGTGAAGACGCGGGTCATGCCCACTTTTTTACCGACTAAACCAATCATTGTATCAACCTCTCAATCGCTTGATGACCTGATTAACCCAGGCTGATCTGCACGTCTACACCGGCAGCCAGGTCCAGACGCATCAGAGCATCAACGGTTTTCTCGGTTGGCTCAACGATGTCAACTAGACGCTTATGAGTGCGAATTTCGTACTGATCGCGCGCGTCTTTGTTGACGTGCGGGGAGATCAGAACGGTAAAGCGCTCTTTGCGGGTCGGCAGCGGGATCGGACCACGTACTTGCGCACCAGTGCGCTTGGCCGTCTCAACGATTTCCGCGGTTGCTTGATCGATCAAGCAATGATCAAACGCTTTTAGGCGGATACGGATTCTTTGGTTCTGCATGAGACCAGAGCTCCAATTATTTATAAACGTAAATAATTACTCCTCACACCCCTTTCGATTGATGGGGGAGTGTAATCGTTTGGCCATAACTCCCAAATCGGGAGTATTGTTGACCCATGCCTATTGCATGGCGTCTCTGTTCGTAAACGTACTACCATATACATGCACCACATTTAACGTAACAGGCCCGACTTAATTTAGACGAGCCAGCACATTATACGTAAATCTGTTCAGGAAGCAACCACGTTTTACAGAATCATGCAACTGTAGTGGTCAACTAAAACTGGCCACGGGTTTAGAGTTTTTCGAACCGATTTTCCGATTCGTTTGGTGGTAACCCACCGTTATAGTCGTGCGGTCTGAGTGTACTGTAATATCATACGATATAGTCCGCTCTACTATTTATGATGAAGGTGAACACGATGAGGATACAGCCTCAGAAAATCGCTTTTCAAGCATACAGATCGGGCAATATTGCAACTGAATGGCCTGTTTTACCTCTATCTGTACTGTACTGGTTTTTTCGCTGACGCATGGTGCAACATGGATACTTATTACACGTTACCAGCATCTCGCAGAGCTGTTGGCGCAGCGCATTGAACAAGGGTTGTACCAAAACGGTGAGCGTCTGCCCTCTGTGCGCACGCTTAATCAGGAACACGGCGTGAGCATCAGCACCGTACAGCAGGCCTACCATGTGCTGGAATCCCAACAGCTTATTTTGCCGCCGCCTCGTTCTGGCTATTACGTTGCGCTGCGCAAGGCACATCCGCCGGTGCCGGGTTTAACTCGTCCTGCGCAGCGTCCGGTAGAAATCAGCCAATGGGACTCGGTGCGAAAGTTGTTCAACCCCAATCCGGAACGTAACCTGTACAACCTGGGCGTTGGCGGGCCGGATGTCAGCCAGTCCTCGATTAAACCTTTATGGAAATCCCTGACGCGCTTTTGTCAGCGATAAGACCTGCGGGTATTGAATTACAGCAATTTGAATTAGAGCAATATGTATGGAGCGCCGGAACTGAGCGAGCAAATTGCGCGATTGGCTCTGGACAGCGATTGCCAGTTGGCGGCAGAAGAAATGGTGATCACCACTGGCTGCCTGGAAGCGTTGTTCACCGCATTGCGTTCCCTGTGTCGGGAAGGGGATATTGTGGCGGTAGAGTCGCCCACCTTTCCCGGCATTTCCCGGCACGCTGCAAACCCGGCACGCTGCAAATGCTGCGTGGTTTGGGGATCAAAGTGGTGGAAATCCCTACCGATGCTGTGATGGGCGCAAGCCTTGCAGCTGGCGTAGTGGCCGATAAAAGCTGTTATGCTGGTGACTAGCTGCAATAACCACTTGGTTTTTATATGCTGGATGCGCGCAAGAAGGATATGCTGGATGAGCGCAAGAAGGCGCTGATAGTGCTGGCACAGCAGTTTGCTATTGCCATCATTGAAGATGACGCTTACGGCGAGTTGGCGGATGCTTACGGCGAGTTGGCGGATGAGTATCCACGGCCGCGCACCATCAAATCCTTTGAACGCACCATCAAATCCTTTGATAACGGTGGCGAGTTCTGCTGTGCAGCTCATTTTCCAAAAGTTTGGCTCCTGGGTTGCGTGTGGGATGGATTGCACCTGGACGCTATCTGGAGCGTGTGCTACACACCAAATACACCAAGCACGGGCTATACTGTTACCCATACCCAGTTAGCCGTGGCGGAGTTTATCCGTCAGGGTCACTATCAGCCCCACGTGCGTCTGATACGTGCCTATTACAAAAGCAATCTTGATACGTTCACCTGCTGGGTACCGCGCTATTTCTCCTGCGGAATCTGTGTTAGCCGACCGCAAGGCGGGTTTCTGATGTGGATTGAGTTTCCTGAAACCTTCGAGACGTTGCGGCTGAATAGCTTGGCCTCTGGCTCGTTGTTCTCTGCGTCCGGCAAATACCGCAACTGTATGCGCGTGCACTACGGTCTGCCGTTAACCTATGAGATGCAGCAGATGCTACGTGTGATTGGCGAGCAGGCGGAACACATGCTGCACGAAGATACGGTAAGCGGCCACTAGGTGCATGTCGAAGAAGGGCCGATACAGAGAGATAGCGACACCCTGTATCGGCAGCGGGGGGCAAAACCGAATAGAACAATTCGGTTTTGATCGACGCATCGAGGTCTTCAACATCATCACTTTACGTAGCGAAAGATAAACAGAGGGTGCATGGTTTGGCCGTTTTATCGCCGAATGATGGCACTATTCGCCCCTTTATCCCGCGTTATGTTGATGAGGCGATTGCCTTCCCAAATACTCATCCCAGTCTTTCCATACCGGTTGCAGACCGGCCTGCGCGATCGCCTGTGCGACGGCTTCCGGGCGGCGATTATCATGGGGGGAAAATTGCTCCAATTCGGAACGATCGTCTGCATAGCCTCCCGGCTGTGTTTTGGAAAATGCACTAACGCTATTGATAGCAATAGGCACCACGTTATCGCGAAAATAGGGGGATTCTCGGGTGGATAGCGACAATTCCACTTCGAGTGCCAACAGGCGGAACGCGCAAATCACTTGCAGTAACTGCGCTTCATCCATGATCGAAGCGGGTGTGATACCCCCCGCACAGGGCCGCAAACGCGGAAAGGATATGGAGTAACGACTTTGCCAGTAGGTTTGCTGCAAATACAGCAGATGCTCCGCCACCATATAGCAGTCAGTGCGCCAACTGTGCGATAATCCGATCAACGCGCCGAGCCCGATCTTGTCGATCCCGGCGCTGCCCAAGCGATCCGGTGTGTCCAGGCGCCAATGGAAATCCTGTTTGTTGCCGCGTAGGTGATGCTGCTGATAGGTTACCGGATGGTAGGTTTCCTGATAGACCATCACGCCGTCCAGCCCCAGCCTTTTCAGCTCCGCGTAATCCTCCTGCGCCATCGGTTGTACTTCCATCATTAGCGCGCTGAAGTGTGGCCGAATCAGTGGCAACATGTTGCGAAAATAATCCATGCCGACTTTACGTTGATGCTCCCCCGTGACCAGCAGCAGATTGTCAAACCCCAGCGCTTTGATGGTGGCGATTTCACGCAAGATTTCCTCTTGGTTCAGTGTCTTGCGCTTGATGTGGTTGCTCATGGAGAAACCACAGTAGGTGCAGTCATTGGCACACAGGTTTGACAGGTAGAGTGGAATATAAAAGCCCACGGTATTACCGAAGCGTTGTCGGGTCAGCTGCTTAGCTCGTGCAGCTAGCGGTTCCAGATAGTGCAGTGCTGCCGGGGAAAGCAGTGCCTTCATATCGTCACGGGAGAGCGTGGTTGCGGTGAGAGCCCGTTCCACATCATGGGCGGTTTTGCTGTTGATACCGAGCGTGATGGAATCCCAATCGAGCTGCTCCCAACGAGTACGAAAAGCGTGCATCATGATTGCTCTTCCGACCTTATCTTTTGAAGAAAGCCGGTCAACGGGCTGGTTGCGCTTGCTAGCTGTTGGCGTTGACCTAGTCCGGCATGGCGTGCCCGTTCGCCCACTTCCAACGCTAAACGAAAGGCGTGGGCCATCTGCACTGGGTCGCGCGCCACGGCAATGGCCGTGTTAACCAGCACCGCATCGGCCCCCATCTCTAGCGCCTCAGTGGCGTGGCTGGGTGCACCAATACCAGCATCAATCACGACGGGTACCGTAGCCTGTTCAATAATGATGCGCAGGAAATCGCGGGTTTGCAGCCCCTGATTGGAGCCGATGGGAGCACCCAACGGCATCACGGCGGCGCAACCTGCCTCTTCCAGCCGTTTGCACAGCACCGGGTCCGCGCCGCAGTAAGGCAGTACCACAAATCCCTCTTTGACCAGGCGCTCAGCGGCGCGTAGGGTTTCAATCGTGTCGGGCAACAGGTATTTTGCATCGGGGTGAATTTCCAGTTTCAGCCAGTGCGTGCCCAGCGCTTCACGCGCCAGTCGTGCGGCGAACACCGCCTCATCTGCGGTTTTCGCTCCTGAGGTGTTGGGCAGCAGTTTCACGCCAAGCTGCTTGAGCGGTGCGAAAATGGCGTCATTACCGGTTTTCAGGTCAATACGTTTCATAGCGAGCGTGACTAACTGAGAACCTGACGCCTGCAACGCCGCGTGCATCAGTTCGGCGGTGGCGAATTTACCCGTCCCGGTTAATAACCGGGAAGAAAAGAGAGTATCGGCAATCTGCAACATATCAACCCCCTGCGATAGCCTGAAAAAGAAGAATATCGTCGCCTGAGCAAACGGGCCGTGTCGCCCATTCGTCACGCGGCACAATGGTCTGGTTTATCGCCAGCGCCGTGCCGGGCTGTAAGCGACCCAACCCCGCCAGCAGGGTTTCCACCGTGGTGCCTTCATCGCACGCCATAGGGGTGTCGTTCAGCGTGATGTTCATGCCGTGATACCCCTACAGACCGGACAGCATGCTGAGCGGCTTAACTGAAAGGTTTGCCAGCTTTGTTGCTTGCCATCAAACAGGCGCAGCTTGCCGCTGAGTGCGGAAGGCAACCCCGCCAGTAGCTTAATGGCTTCCAGTGCCTGAAGTGTGCCGATAACCCCGACCACCGGGCCAAGTACACCGGTGGTGCGGCAGTTGCGCTGTGGTTCTGTCGCTTCTGGGTAGATACAGGCGTAACAGCCGTGCGGATAGGAGGGTGTTAGCACCAGCAGTTGTCCGCTAAAGCCAACTGCACTGCCGCTGACCAGCGGCGTTTGCTGCTGAACGCAAGCAGCGTTAATCGCGTGGCGTGTAGTCATGTTGTCACTGCAATCCAGCACCAGATCGGCCTGTTGAACGGCGCTGCGTAGTGTTTCTCCCGCCAGACGCTCGGTGAGCGTTACTACCTCGGTTAACGGGTTGAGTGCCAAGAGCTGCTGTTTGGCCAGCGTGGCTTTGGGGCGAGAAATATCCTGCGTGCGGTAGAGGATTTGCCGTTGTAGATTGGAAATATGCAGTTGGTCGTCATCGGCGATCGTCAAGGTACCGACCCCTGCGGCAGCGAGATAGAGCGCGGCGGGCGTGCCTAGCCCGCCCATGCCGACCAGCAGCACGCGGGATTTTTTCAGCCTTTCTTGTCCTTCCGGGCCGATATCTGCTAGCAGCAATTGACGGCTGTAGCGTAAGAACTCTTGATCGCTCAGTGCCGAATCGTTAAGCATCAGGACCCTCCTGATTTTCAATCAGGCTGAGCAAGGTGGTGGTGGCCTGGCGCCAGTCAGCTGCCTGCGTGATTGCGCTGACCACTGCAATACTGCTGACGCCGGTTGCCAGCACGCTCGACACGCGGTCAATACTGATGCCGCCGATGGCCACGGTAGGGAATCGCCCTTGTAGTGCATCAATGTGACGCTTCAACTCGCTCACGCCCTGCGGGGCGGAGGGCATCTCTTTGGTTTGTGTCGGGAAGATATGTCCGATGGCGATATAAGACGGTTTGAGCGCTACGGCGCGAGCCAGTTCCACGTCGTCGTGGGTTGAAATCCCCAAACGTAGCCCCGCATTGCGGATTGCCTCCAGATCGGCGCTATCCAGATCCTCCTGACCCATATGCACGCCGTATGCCCGATGTTTGACGGCCAGTTGCCAAAAATCGTTAATAAACAAGCGTGCCTGATAATCCTGCCCGAGCGCTATTGCCTGCATGATGGCGGTCTCAGCTTGTTCTGCGGTTTTGTCCTTAATGCGTAACTGGATGGTTTTTACGCCAGCACCGAGCAGGCGCTCGATCCAGGTCAAGCTATCCACTACCGGATAAAGCCCGAACTGGGGTGCGGTCGCGGGAAATGCCGGATTCATTTGGCTTCCTCCCAGAACAGCGTCGTGGCTCTGTGATAGAGCTCACTGCCACGTGCTCGGAACTGGGCCGACATCTCTGCCATGCCGACTTCTATCGGCTGTGCTTCCACGGCGAGGGTAGGATTTTTCGCCGCGTATTCACGCACTTCCTGCGAAATTTTCATCGAGCAAAATTTGGGGCCGCACATGGAACAGAAATGTGCAACTTTGCCGGATTCTTGCGGCAGGGTTTCATCGTGATAGGCGCGTGCGGTTGTCGGATCGAGCGCCAGATTGAACTGGTCTTCCCAACGAAACTCAAAGCGCGCTTTGGACATGGCGTTATCGCGGATCTGCGCACCGGGATGTCCTTTCGCCAGATCGGCTGCATGTGCGGCGATCTTGTAGGTGATAAGCCCCTGCTTCACATCCTCTTTATTGGGCAGCCCAAGGTGTTCTTTCGGCGTAACGTAGCAGAGCATGGCACAACCGAACCAGCCAATCATCGCGGCCCCGATACCGGAAGTGAAGTGGTCATAACCGGGAGCGATATCGGTGGTCAGCGGCCCCAATGTATAGAATGGCGCTTCGTGGCAGTGCTCCAGCTCTTCAGTCATGTTGCGGCGAATCATCTGCATCGGCACATGCCCCGGCCCTTCAATCATCACTTGTACGTCATACTCCCAGGCGATTTTGGTCAGCTCGCCTAGGGTATGCAGCTCGGCAAACTGCGCCTGGTCGTTGGCATCTTGAATGGAGCCGGGACGCAAGCCATCGCCCAGCGACAGGGCAACATCGTAGGCCGCACAAATCTTGCAGATTTCACGGAAGTGGACGTAGAGGAAGTTCTCCTGATGGTGCGACAGGCACCACTTCGCCATGATGGAGCCGCCGCGCGATACGATGCCGGTCAGGCGCTGTGCGGTCATCGGCACATAGCGCAGCAGCACCCCTGCGTGAATGGTGAAATAATCAACCCCTTGCTCTGCTTGCTCAAGCAGCGTATCGCGGAACATTTCCCACGTAAAGTTTTCCGCCACGCCGTTGACCTTCTCCAGCGCCTGATAAATAGGAACGGTACCAATCGGCACCGGGCTGTTGCGCAGTATCCACTCGCGGGTTTCGTGAATATAGCGTCCAGTGGAGAGATCCATCACCGTATCGGCCCCCCACAGCGTGGACCAGACCAGCTTTTCCACCTCTTCCTCGATAGAGGAGGTGACCGCCGAGTTGCCGATGTTAGCGTTCACCTTGACTAGAAAATTGCGCCCGATAATCATCGGTTCAGATTCGGGGTGATTGATGTTGGATGGGATGATGGCACGGCCTGCGGCGACTTCCTGACGTACAAATTCCGGGGTGATGTTGTCCGGCAGGATCGCGCCAAAGCTTTGCCCTGGATGCTGGTGGCGCAGCACTTCGCTGCGAATGCGCTCACGTCCCATGTTCTCGCGGATGGCGATAAACTCCATTTCCGGCGAGATGATCCCTTGGCGCGCATAGTGCAATTGCGTGACGCACTTGCCTGACTGGGCGCGTTTGGGTAGCGGTAACTGTTCAAAGCGCAGGTGATCCAATCCGGCATCCGCCAATCGCTGCTGGGTAAAACGGGAACTGACGCCAGAAAGCGGCTCGGTGTCGTTACGTTCTGTAATCCAATCGGCACGCAGTTTGGCCAGCCCGGTACGTACATCCGGCCGTGCATCTGGATCGCCATACGGCCCCGCGGTGTCATACACCGGCACAGCTTCGTTAGGTTCATAGCGTGGATTGTCTTTGTCTCCCCCCACCAGAGTTGGGCTAAGGGCGATTTCCCGCATCGGCACCCGGATATCACTGCGCGACCCGATAAGGTAGATACGCGTGGAATTAGGGAAGGCGGTACCGCGCAGGTTATGAATAAACGCCTCGGCGGCTTCGCGCTTTTCGCGACGGCCAGACGGGATTTTAGGCGTTATAGCGGGTGATTGAGACATAGCATGTTCCTGATTATGGTTAAGGCAAAATGCTTGTCTGGAGCTCGCAGGGAGTAATTATGGTTGCCTTGGCCCCGATTTTACGCGCTATGGCGGTGTCAACGGTTACAAAACAGAATGGATTACTCTTGTTCCCTTCGCAGGTTTTAACCTGATCAGGTTCCGCGGATCCCGAATAAACGGTCTCAGCCTGCGGTTTATGTAGGACATAAACACGCTAGGCACTCCGACAAGATACGCCAGATAGTCAGCACAGCGGCTGTTTACCAGGCAATAACCTCATTACCATGAGGTTATTAAAACGCTAACATTTTAGGACGTCTGAGAGACACTGTCAAAATGTAAGGTGGGGCGATGGTGTTATTCATTATCAATGACCAGACGAATCAATTATCAATGACCAGACGAATCAGTCGATCTTCCAGAGCAAAGCGTTCTGCCATGGCTTCGCCACGCTTGACAGCGTTTGCTGAAACTCAATGCAGTTATCGTGATCGATAGCGGTCGTCAGACTGCTGTATCAATGACCAGACGAATCAGTCGATCTTCCAGAGCAAAGCGTTCTGCCATGGCTTCGCCGACGCTTGACAGCGTTTGCTGAAACTCAATGCAGTTATCGTGATCGATAGCGGTCGTCAGACTGCTGTCGTAAAAATCCATAATGAATGAATTGCGTGTTGGCCTGCAACGCCAGCGCCAGACGGTGCGTTTGCGCCAGCTTCTGATCGCTCAGTGCGACTGCCTCTTGCAAGATGCGCTCATAGACTTGCAAGATGCGCTCATAGACATGGAAATGGCAGGCGGAAAGATAGTCAACAAGGTTGTGGCAAAAATTATCCAGCGCCTGCTCATCGAGTGGGGTGTGTTTATCTTTGTTTGGCTTAATACCGACCAGATGGTAATAAGCAATCAGAAGTTGCTTGCGCGCTTGTAGCCATTGGTCGATTAACGCATTATTGCCACCAACGTACTCAGTCAGACTTTGTAATTGGTTTAACATTGTTGACTCCGTGCATTGTTGACTCCATGCATTGATAAGTTGTTGACTCCGTGCATTGATAAGAAAGAACAATCGGTGACGATGGAATTCTGCCATATCCCTGGCAGTTAAAATGCCAGTGAAGTGTCTGTGGAGCAATAGAGATATGGAACAAACATTAAAAGGTGATGAGCATGGGTGGTGGTTGGTAGCCATGATAGTCAAGTGTGGCTAACCGAATGGAAACTCCCGCATGGCACGGCGGCGCAGTGCGGATTGGAAGGCATTGTTGGACGCCAGATAGGGGAGTGGCAGGGGGGAGTGCGTATGGCTGGTCAGTCACCAGAAAACGTCGCAGATGGATTCTGTATGCCAACTGCTGGATGATGAAGACGTGGCACTGTTTCAACTGGCAGGGCGTGGTGTACAACTGGCCGAGTTTTATCGTTCGCACCAGTTTTGCAGCTATTGCTGGCAGAAAATGCTGCACAGCAAAACGGAGTTGGCGTGCTTGTGTACGCAGTAGCGTGCTTGTGTACGCAGTATAGTGTAAAGAGCGGTATTATCCGCAAATCGCCCTGTGTGTGATCGCGGCGATCCGGCGTGGCGAAGAGATCTTACTTGCGCAGCACCAGCGTCACCGCGGCAATATGTATACTGTGCTGGCGGGGTTCGTGGAAGTGGGCGAAACGCTCGAATAGGCAGTCGCCCGTGAAGTGATGGAAGAGAGCAATATTCGTTAAAAATCTGCGTTACATCAGCTCACAGCCTTGGCCGTTCCCGCATTCGCTGATGATGGCATTCATGGCGGAGTATGCCGACGGTAACCTGCGGCACGATCCCAAAGAACTCAGAGATGCCGGTTGGTTCCGCTACGATCAACTGCCGATTGCCGATTCTTCCACCGCCGGGTACGGTCGCGAGACGTTTGATTGAGGACACCGTGGTACTGTGTCGCGATGGGCAGGAATAGCGCTGCTGGCGTGCTACACTTCGGGCCAATCGTTTCGTTATCGCGTTTTTACCCTCTCTCAGGGTTACAAGTTTTTACCCTCTCTCAGGGTTACAAAAGGACACCGCATGCCAGACCTGAAAAATGATCGCTATCTGTGCGCGCTACTGCGCCAACACGTTGATGTTACGCCGGTATGGATGATGCGCCAGGCAGGCCGCTATCTGCCAGAGTACAAAACAACGCGCGCACAAGCGGGGGATTTTATGTCGCTGTGCAGAAATCCAGAGCTGGCTTGCGAAGTCACGCTGCAACCGCTGCGGCGCTATGCGCTGGATGCAGCCATCCTGTTTTCCGATATTCTCACCGTGCCTGATGCCATGGGATTGGGGCTCTATTTCGAAACCGGGGAAGGGCCGCGTTTTACCCATCCGGTTCGAACCGTTGCGGATGTGGCGCGCTTGCCAGTTCCCGATCCTGAACAGGATCTGGGTTACGTGATGGATGCGGTTCGCACCATTCGCCGCGAACTGGCCAGTGCGGTGCCATTGATCGGTTTTTCCGGCAGCCCCTGGACACTGGCAACCTATATGGTGGAAGGCGGCAGCAGTAAAGCGTTTACGGTTATCAAGAAAATGCTGTTTGCTGAGCCACAGACGCTCCACCTGCTGCTAGATAAGCTGGCTGACAGTGTGATTCTGTATTTGAATGCGCAGATCAAGGCCGGTGCGCAATCGGTGATGATTTTCGACACCTGGGGCGGAGCGCTGAGCGGGCGCGATTACCGTGAGTTTTCACTGCACTACATGCACAAAATTGTGGACGGTTTGCTGCGTGAGCACGAGGGGCGACGCGTACCGGTGACGTTGTTTACCAAAGGCGGCGGTCAGTGGCTGGAAGCGATGGCCGCGACAGGGTGCGATGCGCTGGGTCTGGATTGGACTACGGATATCGGTGAGGCGCGGACGCGGGTTGGGGATAAGGTTGCGCTGCAAGGCAATATGGACCCGTCAATGCTCTATGCGTCCCCCGCGCGTATCGAGCAAGAAGTTGAGACGATTTTGACCGCGTTCGGCCAGGGGAATGGTCACGTGTTCAATTTGGGGCACGGAATTCATCAGGATGTGCCACCGGAACATGCCGGTGCCTTTGTGGATGCGGTGTATCGGTTGTCGAGCCCGTTCCATCAATAATCGCTATCATCAGGATTGAACGCGCCTTAAGGAGTAGGGTGATGGATACGCAAGCAGTAGGGTGATGGATACGCAAGCATTGAAAGCAGAGTAAAAACGAAAGCAGAGTGAGTAAAAACGAAAGCAGAGTAAAAACGGCGGGCACAGGAAATCGTGCATGTTGACAGCCTGTCCTTTGTCGAGCCTACGTTTATTGGCGGGGCTGATGTCGGATTCGAGCAAGAGGGAACGGTGACGCGGGTGGCGATTGCGATATTGCACTACCCTTCACTTCAGCTGGTTGAGTACCAGATTGCCCGTATCCCGACGGTCATGCCCTATTGCCGGGATTGCTCTCTTTTCGTGAGTGTCCTGGCCTGTTGACTGCGTGGGAACAATTGGTGCAGAAGCCTGATTTGCTGTTTATTGATGGTCACGGTATTTCTTGATGGTCACGGTATTTCACACCCCATGCGGTTGGGCGTTGCCAACCATTTTGGGTTGTTGCCAGCCATTTTGGGTTATTGGTGGATGTCCCGACCATTGGGTGGCGAAAAAACGCCTGTGTGGTCACAGTGCCATGCTTTCTGAAGCACTCGGCAGCCAAAGCGCGCTGATGGACCATGACGAACAGATTGGCTGGGTGGCGTAGCAAGGTGCGTTGTAATCCGCTGTTTATCTCAACCGGCCATCGGGTGAGCTTGAACAGCGCACTGATGTGGATAAAAAACTGCCAGCAGGGCTATCGTTTACCCGAACCTACGCGTTGGGCGGACGCCGTTGCCTCACAACGGCCAGCCTTTTAACGCTAGCTGCGTGAAAATCCGGGTCAAGTATTCAATAAATTGATTACAGTGTAAAATCTCCGATTTTAGATGTGGAGATACAGTGGCTAACGTTGATGTAGGATGCCCGTTTTGTGAACAGACAGCCTCTGTTGTTGGCAAAAAAAACGACAGCGCTGGCAGTGGTATGCACGGAAGCCGCGTTTGAAGCGGATTATCGCTCATGCATTTGGCTCTCTAAGCAAGAAAACGTGCGTAATTTGCTGATTTGCTGAAACTGTTCTCGGGTTTCAGAGTGGCATTTTGGTGCACTGATGGCGACAGGGCCTACAACGACGAACTTCCAAAAGCAAAACACATTGTTGACAAACTGTATACACAGCGTATTGAGCGTGAAAATCTGACGCTGCGCACCCGATTGAAACGCCTCAATCGTAAGACGTTGGGGTATTCAACATCATCCGAAATGCACGATAGGCTCATCGGCACTTACATCGAACGCGAGTATTACGTTTGATGATTTATCAACTAATTGAATACACGACCGTACCCGACGTGTTTTGTGTTAATGCAATTATTTGTTCAGCATGCCTGTACGATTGAGGCTGCATTGTGTCCGAATGAACTTTTCATGTGAAGTGACATTATTGATCTATTTGATCTAAGAAATAATGCAGGCTATCACCACCATACCGGTGGTGATAACAGAAAATAGAGGCGTGTTTATCGTGGTGCTACAGTCACGTTTTGGCCGTTGCTGGACATGGCAACACGTTGGCCCACGCTGAAACGGGTATCGCCCTGGCGTTGCACAACCATGATGGTGGTACCATCATCACGACGGATTTCCAACTCGACGCCTTGAACGCGGTTCATCGCACCTTGTGCTATTTGCCCAGCTACACCACCCGCAACCGCGCCTGCTGCGGTTGCCAGTGAACGACCAGTGCCACCACCGATGGTGTTACCCAGGAACCCACCCAGTCCTGCGCCACCAATTGCGCCCATGGTCCGATTCTCATCGCCAGCCTGAATCTGTACAGGTCGTAATGAAACTATGGTGCCATAAGTTACAGTACGAACCTGTTTGGCTTCAGAAGCACGATAAACGTCACCGGAAAGCGAACTGGTGTTGGCGCAGCCCGTCAATGTCATACCGGCTAAAGTAATCACAAGTAAACGCTTCATCATATAATAAGACTCCTGTAATCACAATGTGTCAGCTTTCCGTTACTGAAGGCTAACGTGGTAATGCTTATCAAATGGTCACTGCGAAACGCCAAATTGGCCGTTGTGCACATCATACTTTGCGTTGCAGGTGCGTTGGCGGCGCTCACTCACTCGAATCACTTACCTGAGTAAGCTCATCGTGATTACCTGAGTAAGCTCATCGTGATTACCTGAGTAAGCTCATCGTGATTCTCTCACTTGCCGCCTTCCTGCAACTCACTTGCCGCCTTCCTGCAACTCGAATAATTTAGGATATATATTGATAATGAAAAATGGCTAAAGTTCCTTGCTGCCACTATTCTCTTTCATCCTATTGGCGCATATGTTCATTTTATAGCAAAAAATGGCCTTTTTTTCCTCAAAAAAAAACGCACATTTGCCCCAATGCCGTTGGCATTGAAGTAAGCGATTCTGGACGTATGTCAGGGGCAGGCAGTAACGCTGTCAACGTTAGGTCAGTTGGATACACGCCTCGGCAAGCTGTTTGCCGAAGCAGTGCTAATGCTGTTGAAACAGACCGAACTCGATGCCAGCGATATCATGGCGATCGGCTGCCATGGACAAACGGTGTGGCACGAACCGGTCGGTGACGCGCCTTGTACGCTGCGAATCGGCGATAACAACCAGATTGCAGCGTTGACTGGCATCACTACGGTGGGCGATTTTCGCCGACGTGACATCGCGCTTGGCGGGCAGGGTGCGCCGCTGGTGCCGGGTTTTCACTATGCGTTGCTGATGCACTCGGATGAACGTCGCGTAGTGCTCAATATTGAGGGGATTGTCGACATATCCCTACTGGCGCCTGACTGTCCGGTACTTGGCTATGATACCGGACTAGGAAACATGTTGCTGGATGCCTGGATCTGGCGTCGTCAAGAGCAACCCTATGATAAAGACGCGGGTCGTGTATTCAATTAGTTGATAAATCATCAAACGTAATACTCGCGTTCGATGTAAGTGCCGATGAGCCTATCGTGCATTTCGGATGATGTTGAATACCCCAACGTCTTACGATTGAGGCGTTTCAATCGGGTGCGCAGCGTCAGATTTTCACGCTCAAGTTGAATTTGCAGGTTATTCAGTGGCAGCGTTGTTACATTCCTTCAGTGGCAGCGTTGTTACATTCCGCGGCGAGCGTTTTTTTAAAGTACGCACGATGGCATTTTTTAAAGTACGCACGATGGCATTAATACTAAGGGGATTTACAACATGGCATTAATACTAACTAAGGGGATTTACAACATGGCATTAATACTAAGGGGATTTACAACGCCCAATCGCTAAGGGGATTTACAACGCCCAATCGATTTTTACACCAAGGTAATTGGGATGCGTTCACTGCGAACCAGTGAAAATACCGAATACAAATACACGCTCGCTTTCGTGGGTTATACCGAAGAGAGCGAAGGGGCCGTCATTGAACTTACGTACAACTGGGGCGTTGATAAATACGATTTGGGTAATGCTTTCGGGCACATTGCGCTGGCGGTTGAAGACGTTGTCGCAACCTGCTAGCGAATTCGTTAGGCAGGCGAAAAAGTGACGCGTGAAGCTGGCCCGGTTAATGGCGGCACCACAATTATTGCCTTTATCGAAGATCCAGATGGTTACAAGATTAAGCTGATTGAAAAAGCGCAATCCGGAAACGGGCTCGGCAACTTATTGTCAGGCTATGCTCTGCGGCGGCATCTGCCCGCCGCTTTTTTTGGCTTTATCCCTCCCCTTCTCTCTTATGCTGTACTCATTCCCTTACGCTGTACTCATTCCATTGCGCACTTCTCCCCTTCAGGGTGCTCAAGACAACTTCTCCCCTTCAGGGTGCTCAAGACATCAGGTTTACTGCATTGGTGGTGGGAATTTGCCATAATGCGCGCTGCATTTAGTAAATGATTAAAGAGAACATGGCTGATAAAAATAACCTGAACGCACTGAGTGGCCGTTTCCGCGGGTTTTACCCGGTTGTTATTGATGTTGAAACCGCAGGATTCAACGCGAAAACTGACGCACTGCTGGAAATTGCCGCCATCACGATGAAAATGGATGAAAACGGTTGGTTACAACCCGATGAGACGTTGCATTTTCACGTCGCGCCATTCGAAGGCGCGCTGCTTGATCCCGCTGCGCTGGCATTTACCGGCATTGATCCCCGCAATCCGTTGCGCGGTGCCGTCTCTGAATACGAAGCTCTGCATGAAATATTCAAAATGGTGCGTAAAGGTATTAAAGACAGGGGCTGTAATCGCGGGATTATTGTCGCCCACAACGCCAATTTTGATCACGGCTTTCTGATGGCAGCAGCGGAACGCTGCAGGCTGAAGCGCAACCCGTTCCACCCCTTTGCCACCTTTGACACTGCCGCGCTGAGTGGATTGGTGCTGGGACAAACCGTATTGGCGAAGGCCTGCATGACCGCTGGCATCGCCTTCGACTCCGCGCAGGCACACTCAGCGCTTTATGATACACAACAAACCACGGCGCTATTTTGCGAACTTGTTAATCGTTGGAAGCGGCTGGGCGGTTGGCCATTACCCCAGGAAGACCAAACGGAATAATAAGTACCCAGAGTACGACCATAAATAGGTTTTATTCCCAAATAAAAGGGGATCACGGTGCTGGGTCCCCTCTTACCTCAGATACCGGCGGTATGCCAACCAAGAGGCACGATTTACTGTGCGCTGTCTCCGTCCTGCGGCTGACAGTATTTGTCTGCGGTTTCTTTGATCAGCTGCTGCAATTCACCACGTTGATACATGTCAATGACAATATCGCATCCGCCAACCAGTTCACCGTTAACCCACAGTTGAGGAAAGGTCGGCCAATTAGCGTATTTTGGCAGCTCGGCACGAATATCCAGGTTTTGTAAAATGTCCACATAGGCGAAACGTTCACCGCACGCCGACAGCGCTTGCACGGCTTGGGCAGAGAAACCGCAGCTCGGCAACTTCGGAGAACCTTTCATGTATAACAGAATCGGGTTTTCTGTAATCTGGCGCTGAATTTTTTCAATCGTTGTCATCATCATGCTTTTCGCTTCCTCAAACGGTGTTTCTGCGAGCCATTACGGTGCCCTCTTCCTGTCGAAGGGATCGCACGGCATCATTATGTAACTGGGTATTATTGCACCATTGTCGCGTATGTGCTTTGTTATCCAAGAGATTGCAAAGCACATATACCGTTGCTTCATTCTAGCGAGAGCAGTCATGACAAAAAACGCCATTTTTTATATGGTTTTTTCTGTCGCTGTTCCCCCTCAGTCACCCTCGGTGAAATATGCCACAATAAGTGATGATATTTACAGCTGGAAAACAATTATTAACGTTTTCTCATGATTCTGTTAAGCGAAAAGGTGATTTCCTGCTTTTTTCTCATGCAGTTTTCGTGAATACTGTTCGAATTGAGCTAGTTAAGGATTGTATTCGGTCTCTTTTATCATGCGCGTATTTATTACTCTGATCTTTGTTTTCTTCAGCCATCTGTTTGTTAATGTTGCCCAGGCAGCTCCGCACACCAATGCGGAGAAGAAAGCTAGCGCCAGCACGGATGACAAACGCCTGAAAAAAAACCAGACCACCAAAACCGCTAAAAAACCACAAACCCCACCAGAACTACCGAAGAAAAAGGCGACGCAGGAAAAATCCAAAGCGCAGCCTGAAAAAAAGGCCGTTGAGAAAAAAACCAAAATAGCGCGAAATACCCAACCCACTAAAACGACCGCCAACAATAAAAAGATCTCTGCCAACATTGAGACCAAGGACACTGCGCCAAAAACCACGTCATCGCGCTACCATAGCGCAACCCCCTCAAAACTGGTAAAGAGGCTCAAAAAAGGCGCTGATGCCACTGAGGAGAAAACAGCGACGATAAAATCGGGTGCCAAGAAAGCGGTCAAAAAGTTAGTGCTCAGTGAAGCGCATAATCGCCGTTATCAGCATGCAAAAATGACGGCGATGAACAAGTTGATGAGTCAGATCGGTAAACCTTATCAATGGGGTGGTAACTCGCCCTACACTGGTTTCGACTGTAGCGGTCTGGTTTATTATGCCTATAAAGATGTGGTGAAGATTCCTATCCCGCGCACCGCCAATGAAATGTATCACCTTCGCAATGCTGCACCCATCAATAAGGGTGAACTGGAGATTGGCGATCTGGTGTTCTTTCGCATCAATGGTCGCGGCACCGCCGATCATGTCGGGGTTTATCTCGGCAATGGCAAATTTATTCAGTCACCGCGAACCGGGGACAATATCAAGATCAGTAAGTTGAGTGAATACTACTGGCAGAAACACTACATTGGTGCACGTCGCGTGGTGACACCACAAACGATTCGTTAATCGCCACATCGAGACGCATTAGCGATGATGATGATAAAGATCAGGTTATGCCTATGCAGCATGATGTCGTATATTCAATGAGTTGATACAGCATCAAACGTAATACTTGCGTTCGATGTAAGTGCCGATGAGCCTATCGTGCATTTCCGATGATTTTGAATCCCCCAACGTCTTACGATTGAAGCATTTCAATCGGTTGCGTAGCATCAGATTTTCATGCTCAATACGCTGTGTATACAGTTTGCCAACAATGTGTTTTGCTTTTGGAAGTGCGTCGTTGTAAACCCTGTAGCCATCAGTGCACCAAAATGCCACTCTGAACCTCGAGAACAGTTTTAGCAACTTACGCCGCGTTTTCTTGCTTAGAGAGCCAAATACATGAGCGATAATCCGCTTCAAACGCGGCTCCCATGCATACCACCGCCAGTGCTGTCTTTTTTGTTGCCAACAAATGACCACATCTCATCCACTTCGCAAATCAGTTGAATTTGCAGGTTATCCAGTGGCAGCGTTGTTACATTCCGCGGCGAGCGTTTTTTCATTCCGCGGCGAGCGTTTTTTAAAGTACGCACGACAGCATTGATACTAATATGTAACGCCTGAGCAGTGTCACGAATACCCGCATTATCCATTGCCCATTATCCATTGCCAAGTCAATGAGTTGGTCTGTCATTCCCGGTTGGCAGGCACGATAGGAATAATCGAGCTGGAAGGTGCGTTTACATGACTGACAACGGTAACGCTGATGGCCATTTTGCCATACCATGTTTTTTTTACAGAGGCTGTCTGTTCACAAAACGGGCATCTTACATCAACGTTAACCACTGTATCTATACATCCAAAACCAGAGATTTTACGCTGTAATCAATTTATTGAATACACGACCCAGCCCGGTATTTATTTTAATCACGATCAGTTAAACACGGCAACAAAGCTAAATACCATGATCATGATTAACGCTCCAACCGTGGTTAGTAATGACATTTTCAAATCAGTATTCATTCTATCTCCTTGAAACACAGAAACGCGTGAAAATTGCCGCTGCACTGGATGCCACGTTCTTTCCTGCACACCACTACCAGCAGCACAATGACGCTAAAAAACCTTTTCTACACATTTTATAGGGAAAATCTCCGATCCCGGCTGCACTAATTAAATCAATTATCCTTTAAACTTTCGCGGAAAATCAGCCAAAATTTCGCGGAAAATCAGCCAAAATTCGCAGTTTACCGTGCGCTGCGTCGGTGTCCGAACACGTCATCTTCGATGGGATCAACGCGTCCCCTTTAGGTACAAAGTATTTTGGCAGTCTCCTTCTGATATCCTGTTTATACCATCGGAAAGAGAACATTACGCAAAAGCAAACGATTAACAAACTATATACTGCCGTAACAAGTAGGTTCAGGAGTCATGTTTAGATGGCAACGATCAATTTAGATGGCAACGATATTTAGATGGCAACGATCAAACGATATTTAGATGGCAACGATCAAAGATGTGGCAAAGCGTGCTGGCATTTCAACAACAACCGTCTCTCACGTCATCAACAAAACACGTTTCGTCGCCGACGAGACCAAAACGGACGAGAGGGAAGCTGTCAAAGAATTACACTACTTCCCAAGCGCAGTGGCTCGGAGCTTAAAGGTAAACCACACCAAATCCATCGGGCTGCTCTCTACCTCGAGCGAAGCATCCTACTTTGCGGAAATTATCGAAGCGGTTGAAAACCGTTTTTATGCAAAAGGCTACACCCTGATTCTGTGTAACTCGCATAATAACCTGGAAAAACAGCGGGCCTATCTTTCCATGCTAGCGCAAAAACGGTTCGCTGGTCTGTTGGTAATGTGTGCGGAATATCCGCCTGAACTGCTGAGCATGTTGGCTGATTAAACTGCTGAGCATGTTGGCTGATTACCGTAGCATTCCCATAGTGGTGATGGACTGGGGTCAGGCACACAGCGATTTCACTGACACCATCATTGATAATGCCTTTGAAGGATTGATAATGCCTTTGAAGGGGGATATCTAGCAGGGCGTTACCTGATTGAATGCGGCCACCGCGACATCGGTTCCATTCCAGGTATTCAGGAACGCAACACAGGCAGCGGGCGTTATCTGGGGTTTCTCGAAACCTTGCAGGAAGCGGATATCACCGTTCGTGATGAGTGGATTATTCAGGGCGATTTCGAGCCGGAATCGGGTTACAAAGCCATGCACCAGATTTTGGCACAGAAACAGCGCCCGACCGCTATTTTCTGCGGCAGTGACATCATGACCATGGGCGCCATCTGCGCGGCGGATGAGCTCGGACTACGCGTACCGCAAGATATTTCCATGATTGGCTACGATAATGTTCGCCATGCACGTTATTTCACGCCAGCCTTAACCACGATCCACCAGCCAAAAGAGCGTTTGGGCCAATCGGCTTTTACCATGCTGCTCGATCGCATCACCAGTAAGCGCGAAGACGAGCAGATGATTGAAGTTCACCCAACGCTTATCGAGCGTCGTTCAGTGGGTTACGGCCCTTTCCACGACTACCGCGTTGATGTTTAAGACGATTTTCTTATAGCACCTTGATTTGTAAATTCTTTATTGCTGTATCAATCAATTTTGATTTGTCCTCTGATTGAAGCAATCATACACTGTTTTTCATTCGGACAATATCCCTACACTTATCCTTTCATCCTTATTATAACGAGCGCAGCACTGCGTATCAGGATATGTGCTCCTACGTGTTATCACGTACCGGCGTTGACACTTCATTCCCTCTGGGTATCCAGAGAGTAGACGATGTATGTTATGCCCGCTGCCGCTGTGCAACGGGCAAGCATAAACGGCTGCGCGCGAATGCAACCGCTTACTATTTGAACAACGGGTAACCTGCCCGTGATTCGAACACGCTGCGCGCAAACCGCAGCGTTCGGGGTGATAAGAGACTGTCTATACTGTTCCTTACAGTACTGTATGGCAAGGTTGGGAGAAGTTATGAGTTCATCATATGTAGAGGAACTGGCAGAACATAACACGTCCTGGTTCCGGATCGTACACGCGTTATTGGCTATCGCCGATATCAAAATCAATGGCTCACTCCCATTTGATATTCGGGTACGTAACCCTGATTTCTACAAGCGCGTTCTGCGTGAAGGCTCCTGTGGGCTCGGGGAAAGCTATATGGACGGTTGGTGGGAGTGCGATCGTTTAGACTGTTTTTTCGGCGTATTCTACGCTCATGGCTTGAGAAAAAGGCCCCCTATTGAGAAAAAGGCCCCCTATCATCTTAAAGGCATATTGCACATTGTCGCCGCGTACTTGATTAACCTGCAATCCCGCAACCGAGCCTGGATCGTCGGCGAGTAGCATTACGGTTTGGGCAACGATCTGTTTAGCCTAATGCTCGACACGCATATGCAATATTCCTGTGGCTACAACTGGTTCAGGTGCACTGTAGCGATCTCAACGTCACCATTGAATTGCAGAATTATCGCGACCTTAACCGACATTTCGATCGCATCGTGTCTGTCAGCATGTTTGAGCACGTTGGACCGAAAAATTCCGATACGTACTTTTGCATCGTCAGCAAAAATCTCCAACCCGACGGATTGTTTCCGTTGCATACCACCATTGGGGCAAATAAAACCGATTCGCAGGTTGACCCCTGGATTAACAAATATATCTTTCCCAACGACTGCTTGCCCTCCGTGTGACACATTGCAGCACGCAGTGAACCTTATCTGGTGATGGAGGATTGGCACAATTTGGGGGCCGATTACGATAAGACCTTGATGGCCTGGCACGATCGCTTTGCCGCCAGTTGGCCACAGTTAACGGACCGTTATTCGCCGCGTTTTAACCGTATGTTCCGTTACTACCTGAATGCCTGCGCCGGGGCGTTTCGCGCGCGGAATATTCAACTATGGCAGGTGTTGTTTAGTCCCCAAGGGATTGAAGGCGGCGTGCGTGTAGCGCACTGATTTCAGTCAGTCAGCTTAACGCCGTACACCCTTGGCTGTACGGCGTTAAGCTATCGCCTTTTCAACTCAGGCTTCAGGCACTCTGCGCAGCATTTGCCGTTGCAGCCTTTTGTGCCTGACGCTGTGCCAACACACGTTCAATCGTGTCGATCACAGCCTGAGTTTGCGAATCGATTTCGATATTGATCCGGTTCCCCAATCGCTTCTGACGGAGCGTGGTGCATTGCAGCGTTTCGGGAATCAAATGCACGCAGAAACAGCTGCGAGTCACTTCACCCACCGTGAGACTGATGCCATCAATTCCGATAAAACCTTTGTGCAGCACATATTTCATCTTCGATTCATCGGAGAGTCGGAACCAAATCTGGTGGTTGTTTTCCGAGGTAAGAATTTTAACCACTTCGGCCGTGCACATAATGTGCCCAGACATAATATGTCCGCCAATCTCATCGCCGTATTTTGCGGCACGCTCAATATTCACCAGATCGCCCGGCGTGATATCGCCCAGGTTGGTCAGACGCAGCGTCTCTTTCATTAAATCAAAACTGACCCGATCGCCATCAATTGCTGTCACCGTCAGACAGCAGCCGTTATTGGCAATCGAGGCACCCGTCACTAGGCCGGTCAGTAATTTGGGAGGAAGTTTTACCACATGAGTGCGGAAGTTCGTTTTTTCATCGATGGACACCACCGGAGCGATGCCTTGAACAATACCGGTAAACATACGCTCGCCTCATAATAAATCAGTGAAATAACTGAATGCTACTGTGCCAATCTCTCCCCCTACGCTGCCGTGGCACGCCGCGAGGGAATAGAGAATAAAGGCTGACAAATCATTTTGCAGTTTGCCTTATAACAACTGGAATACCAAACGTATTCCTGCCTTTGTCGCCTAACAAATCCGATAAGGCAACAGAACCTCTCCATTGACCCAATATCTTACGAACATTGACCCAATATCTTACGAAGAAGTTGGTTTACTTATGCCAAGTCGCTACACTAAAATGGCATTTTGTTATCGATTGATTTTCCATCTCAGATGGATGGCTTCAAAAACTATTCGTGCTCGTTATCTCGCTTGCGGTTGTTTACTTTCATTCATCCCAACCCCCTACTGGAAAAGCAATGCGCCACCTAGCCGTGCTTCCGTATAACAGAAAGCGAGGCGGTATCAACGTCAGTTTTTCGTTTTAACAATTCAAGGAAGGTGTTTGCGTGCAGAAATATTTGTCAGAGGCGTGGAGCCTGTTAACGCTCGCGGTTCCTGTCATTATTGCGCAGGTTTCCCAAACGTCCATGGGTGTCGTTGACACCATTATTGCGGGGGCCTATAGCGCCACCGATATGGCGGCGGTTGCAGTCGGTACTTCTGTGTGGTTACCGATTATCCTACTTGGACATGGTTTATTAATGGCGCTCACGCCAGTGGTAGCACAACTCAACGGTTCTGGCCGACGCCCGCGCATCGCCCATCAGGTTCAGCAGGCGTTTATTTTGGCCGCGATCGTTGCGGTTATCACCATGATAGTGCTGTATAACAGCAAACACGTTATTGCCTTGATGCATACCGACTCACCGGAGCTGGCGAATGTTGCCATCGGCTATCTGCACGTAATGCTGCTGGGAGTGCCGGGCTATCTGTTCTATCAGGTGCTGCGCTGCCAGTGTGAGGGGCTATCCAAAACCAAGCCGGGCATGGTGATTGGCTTTATTGGCGTGCTGATCAATATCCCGCTGAACTACATCTTTATCTACGGCAAATTTGGCATGCCTGAACTGGGCGGTGTGGGTTGCAGCGTCGCGACAGCCTCTACCTATTGGATCATGATGCTGATGATGGCGTTCTACAGTACGCACGCACGCTGGCTGCGCGATATCAAGTGGCAGCGCTGGCAAATTGATTTCTCCGCCATGCGGCGTCTGTTTTCGCTTGGTTTGCCCATTGCGCTCGCCCTGCTGTTCGAAGTATCGCTGTTTGCCATCGTCGCCCTGCTGATCCTGCCGCTCGGCGTGATTGACGTTGCCGGGCATCAGATAGCACTAAATTTCAGTTCTCTGATGTTCGTGCTGCCGTTATCTATTGGCATTGCCTCGACGATCCGCGTTGGCCAGCGGCTGGGGGAAGGCTCCGTGGAAGATGCGCGTGTCGCGGCCTACGCCGGCATCGCGACCGGCGTGATGCTGGCCTGTTGTACCGCAATTTTCACCGCGTTGCTGCGTGAACAGATCGCCTTATTGTATAACAAGAATCCCGAAGTGGTCGCTATGGCAGCGCAGTTGATGCTTCTGGCCGCGATTTATCAGATCTCAGACGCGGTGCAGGCTATCGGCAACGGCGTATTGCGTGGCTATAAAGACACTCGTTCCATTTTCTACATCACGTTCGCATCCTACTGGCTACTCGGTTTACCCAGCGGTTATCTGCTGGCAATGACCGATTATTGGGTACCGCGCATGGGTCCTGCCGGTTTCTGGTGTGGCTTTATCATCGGACTCACTGCTGCCGCGATTATGATGGTGCTACGTATCCGTTATCTGCAGCGCCAACCGCCCGACGATATTCTGGCGCGCGCGGCGCGCTAGCCCTGATATCACCCAACGCAAGGGGCAGCACGCCACCGGCATTGGGTGAAAAAAAAACGCAAAGTGAACACCAGCGCAGCAGGCGTGCGGTTCAACCGCATAAATGTTGCATTTGCGTCTTGCCAGCACCACGTTCACTCGCTACTATTCGCCCCAGCACGGCAGCACAGGGCATTGCCCACTGCTTTAGTTACCAGCCTCACAAAATGCGTTCTTAGCTCAGTTGGTTAGAGCACCACCTTGACATGGTGGGGGTCGATGGTTCGAGTCCATTAGAACGCACCATTTCTTGTTCCTCAGTGTTCTCTTTATCACTCTGTTTCCAATCTCTTTATCACTCTGTTTCCAATCTCCTGAAGCCCGTCTTTGGCAAAAACATAAACCAAAGAGGTCGTCTGCGTAGGGATTGTGCTTTACACTGTGCGCTGCAAAAATAAGGTGATAAGCGATTAAGTAGGCGGTAATGGCGATGAACGGAACGATCACAACCTGGTTTAAAGATAAAGGTTTTGGATTTATCAAAGATGAAAACGGCAATAATCGTTATTTTCATGTGATTAAGGTCACCAATCAGGATCTGCTAAAAAAGGCGCGACTGTCAGTTTCGAACCCACCACCAATAACAAGGGTCTGTCGGCTTATGCTGTGAAAGTTGAATCGGAAAGCAAATACATTTATATCGTAGGCGAGCGCATCAATATCGTAGGCGAGCGCATCAAGCTTACCGCCATTAAATCCTTTCTGGTATTCAGCGAAGAAGTGTCGGCCAATGCCCGCATTGATAAAGAAAATACGGTGCTTTCTGTGGGCGCGCTAATGGGAAATATCAGGCCGAAATCAACCGCTAAATCCAGTGAAGTTCGTTCGATGAAAAAATTGGCGATCACCACCTTCCAGGGTTTGACGTTAATTTTCACAGAAGATGAAATAGACATTGAGGCCACGGTGAAACTGCTCAAGGGAAGCCATTATTTCGCTGCCGTATTCATTTCGCTGCCGTATTCATTGCGCCCCTGATGGTGTCCTCCAAATTCAAACGCCGTAGCGATCGGGCTTTGCGCCCGGTTACAGCCTCGGCGATTACAGGTATAATCCTACAAATTTTCTACGGTTTCGAAACGACGATGACAAAACTCACCTTACAAGAACAGATGCTGAAAGCGGGATTAGTAATCCAGCAAAATAAATGGCCAAAGTTGAAAGAACGGCCAAAAAGTCACGCGTTCAGGCGCGTGAATCCAGAGCCGCGGTAAGGAAAATAAAAAAAATCAGCTTGAACGTGATAAACAGCTCAGCGAACAACAAAAACAGGCGGGGTTATCTAAAGAGTATAAAGCGCAGCTGAAGCAACTGATTAAAATGAACAAAATCGACATGGCAAAAGGTGATATTGGTTTCGCAAAAGGTGATATTGGTTTCAACTTCACGGATAACAATGTAATCAAAAAGTTGGTTGTAGATAAGCTGACGCAAACTCAGCTGATTAATGGCCCTCTCGCCATCGCGCGGCTGGTTATTGATAACAAGCGAGAGAGCCAATACGCAATTATCCCGGCGAGCGTGGCCGCAAAAATTGCGCAGCGCTACGCCGACTTTCGCAGCGCTACGCCGACTTTAAAGTGCCCGATGATTTTATGTGGTAACTGACGCAGTAGATTTTTGTGGCTTTATTGTTGCATTTCACCACCTGACCAGACAATGTTGGTGGTACTGACAAACACCTTACCCCGTGGGGACGATCTATGAACTATGATATTTATGAACTATGATATAATATAGTGGATGAGTATTCTACGGAAGGATTGATTAAGTATTCAATGAGTTGATTACAGTGTAAACTCTCCGGTTTTGGATGTGGAGATACAGTGGCTAACGTTGATGTAAGATGCCAGTTTTGTGAACAGACAGCCTCTGTAAAAAAACATGGTTATGGCAAAAGTACCCATCAGCGTTACCGTTGACAGTCGTTACCGTTGTCAGTCATATAAACGCACCTTCCAGCTCGATTATTCCTATCGAGCCTGCCAACATTATTCCTATCGAGCCTGCCAACCGGGAATGACAGACTAAGTCATTGACTTGGCAATAAATAATGCGGGTATTCGTAACACTGCTCGGGCGTTACATATTAGTATCAATGCTGTCGTGCGTACTTTAAAAAACGCTCGCCGCGGAATGTAACAACGCTGCCACTGGATAACCTGCAAATTCAACTGATTTGCGAAGTGGATGAGATGTGGTTATTTGTTGACAACAAAAAAAAACGGCAGCGCTGGCGGCGGTATCATGGGAGCCGCGTTTGAAGCGGATTATCGCTCATGCATTTGGCTCTCTAAGCAAGAAAACGCGGCGTAAGTTGCTAAAACTGTTCTCGAGGTTCAGAGTGGCATTTTGGTGCACTGATGGCTACAGGGTTTACAACGACGCACTTCCAAAAGCAAAACACATTGTTGGCAAACTGTATACACAGCGTATTGAGCGTGAAAATCTGACGCTGCGCAACCGATTGAAACGCCTCAATCGTAAGACGTTGGGGGATTCAAAATCATCGGAAATGCACGATAGGCTCATCGGCACTTACATCGAATGCGAGTATTACGTTTGATGCTGTATCAACTTATTGAATACACGACCCGATATTTCGCTGCACCTTGCAGCAGAATATTTAAAATATCGACCTGCGGGTAGGTGCGTGGCTAAAACGCCGAGCCTGGCTTAAGGGCTTCCTGATTCAATACGCGCAGTGAGGCAAAGCCTAACAGCTCAGGATAGAAATAATGGCCGAAGGAGAAGGTGTAGCGTGCTTGCAGCCAGCCGTAGTCAGCTTGACCGCACTATTCCGCTGTTCTGCATATGATCTATTCCGCTGTTCTGCATATGATCATGGTTCTGCACCTCAAAAATCACACTAAACAAAAAATAGTAATTGTGTGGACGTTGGATTGTTAGCTAGTTAATCTGGTATGTATATTCAAAATTCCTGAATAAGTGAATAAATGGCAAAAGAACGGGCATTAACGCTAGAAGCGTTGCGAGTGATGGATGCCATCGATCGCCGTGGCAGCTTTGCGGCGGCGGCTGATGAGTTGGGGCGCGTGCCATTGGCGCTGAGCTATACCATGAAAAGCTGGAAGAAGAGCTCGACATCGTGCTTTTTGATCGCTCAGGTCACCGCACTAAATTTACCAACGTGGGGCGTATGTTGCTCGAACGGGGGAAGAACCCTGCTTGAAGCCGCCGATAAACTGACCACCGATGCGGAAGCGCTGGCGCGCGGCTGGGAAACCCATATCACTATCGTCGTTGAAGCGCTGCTCCCTACTGAAAAACTGTTTCCCTTGCTGGATAAGCTGGCGCTAAAGGCCAATACCCAGGTGTCATTGCTGACCGAGTGCTGTACGGTGCCTGGGAGCGTTTAGAGCAGGGGCGGGCCGACATCGTGATTGCCCCTGATATTCACTTTCGCGCCTCTTCCGAAGTGAATACGAGCAAGCTATACACCATGAGCAACGTTTATGTCGCTCAGCCCGGATCACCCTATTCATCAGGAACCTGAGTCGCTGTCGGATGTGACGCGCATTAAATATCGCGGGATTGCCGTGGCGGATACCGCGCGTGAACGCCCGGTATTGACCGTGCAACTGTTGGATCGGTATTGACCGTGCAACTGTTGGATAAGTAGCAGCGTTTAACGGTGAGTTCTATTGATGATAAACGCCGCGCTCTGTTGGCGGGATTGGGCGTTGCCACCATGCCTTATCCCATGATCGCCAGGGATATTGATCCCATGATCGCCAGGGATATTGCCGAAGGGTGCTTGCGGGTTGTCAGTCCGGACTACTCTATGAAGAGCCAGATTATCATGGAAGAGCCAGATTATCATGGCCTGGCGGGAAAAGCCAGATTATCATGGCCTGGCGTTGTGACAGCATGGGCGAGGCAAAATCCTGGTTCTTGCGCGAATTGCCCAAAGCGCTGAACCAGGTTTGATGTGATGCTCGCGACTATCTTTTATTGATGACTATCTTTTATTGATTAATCCGCCCGCTGATTAAACTTGTCGCGCCTTGTCGCGCCCGTGCGGTGCGCTCAGGTAGTTTTCTGGCCAGATGGAAATAATGCCGTGCGGATTGATTGTACCGTGGCTGCGGTAGTAGTGATGGCGGATATGAGAGATATTCACGGTATCTGCAATACCAGGGATTTGGTAAATATCGTGCAGGAAACCGAACAGATTCGGGTAGTCGGCCAGCCGACGCTTGTTAAACTTGAAATGGATATGATAAACCGGATCGAAACGCAGTAACGTGGTCCACAGACGAATATCCGCTTCAGTCAATGTGTTGCCTGTTAGGTAGCGCTGCTGCGCCAGACGGACTTCCAGCGAATCCAATGCCTCGAATACGCCATTGACCGCCTCATCAACTGCGCCGCTGGTGCGAGAGGTTATGCCTGGTGTCGTCATCAAACTACGGTGTTACCACTTTTTATTCAAAATATAGTCGATGCTGAAAGCGCCTGGGCCTGTTACTGCCAGCAGCAGATAGCCGCCTGCTATGATCAGGTTTTTCAGGAACATCAACTGGTTTACACCTTAGGCAAAGTTAGTGTGAAATAGCAGGGCTGTCGCAGCGTGAATCCAGCGGTGAAAAGGGCTACGGTGCGAGTCAGAAGACCAAACAGCACCGCTAGGCCACCGCCCAGCTCCAGCAGAATGGTAAGCGGCAGCAGAAACGTCGGAACGCCATGGCCTGCATGTATTGCGCGGTGCCACCCAGTTTGCCGTAACCTGCCACAATGAACAGGATTGGCATCATAAAGATGCGAGCGATAAGTAGCGCTGTATTTTCTAAATTTTTCATCATTTGTTTCCAAGGAAAAAGAGGGCTGGCAACAAGTCTGTATGCTGCTCTGTATGCCGCGCTACAGCAGAATATCTCTGGGGATATCATCTGCACATCCGGTATGGAGCAAATACTATGGGGGAAACGGTTTGGATCACAGCTAGTTAAATTGTCTGTTTTTTTTCTAGTTAAATTGTCTGTTTTTTTTCAAAAATCTGAATGTGTGCGTGCGGTCCGAGATGTTTAGCGGGGCGACAGCATTTTGCGCAGCAGCTTGAGTGTTCCCAGCAAGCCAATGCCACTTCTGGCCCAGAGAATCATCCGGTTTGGGTAGCGTACACCATACAGCGCAGCAGCGCCAGAAGCAAGAAGCCAGTAGAGACGCCAGCCCATAATGCGCAGCCAGTAACCATCTAGGGCGCTATTTTTTCCAGCCACACTCGTCTTTCATAAATCACATCAATACGCTGCTGTTCTATTTGGCGTAACAGTCGGGCTTTTTTCTTCCTGACGCTGCTGACGATTCATTTTTCCTCCTCTTCCAACAGCGCTTTGTCAGTGCGAAGCACTTTACACGTAGCTTTGAGCAGCGTGGCAGTGTCCAGGCCAATGCTAACAAACGGTATTCTGGCTTCAGATCCTAAATAATCAGTGCAATCAGGCTCATCATGCCGAATGCAGCGAAAATAAGAGTGAGTCCGGTGAGCAGCAGCAGTTGAAACAGATAATTCTTTTCTTCTTCTAACTAAATGACAACCAGATGCAGGCGCGTTTCCACAATGCCGATAAGCAGCGTCAGGATACGCTGCGCTGAAGCAATAGCCCCGCCAGTGGGGCCCTGTCGTTGTTTTCCAATCATAAAAGGTAACTGGACTCCCGTCAATCAGCAGCGTGCGAGCAGAACGCTAGCACAACCACTACCACAGCACCGATAACCACGCCGGTCCACTGGTTCTGCCGAACATACTCATCCGAGTAATCCGCTGCTTCTTTGGTCTGATTAACGATACGTTCGCCGGTTTCACTCAATCGTGAGCGTGTGTTCTTCAATGCGCTTTCCGCTTTGCTGCGTAATTTTTCCAATTCCGCTTTGGATTTATCGCTTGAGGAGTTCAAGACTTATTCCAGAGTATCCGCCAGTGATTTCAACTCGTTGCGCAACAGTTCAGATTGTTGATCTTTAGCCATGATTAACTCCTTTTCGATAAATAAGGAGTATTTTAACTATAGCTCAACTTTTACGATTGGAATGGCGGAGTGGGACGAGATAATTCAGATAATCTGCTGTAAGCGCTAGGTAATCCCATAGAATGCGCCTAACCCGGGTTGGTGAACATGGGCTGGGTAAGATCAAGACAAGCGAAATCTGATGGGTTATTGCCCACCGGCAGCGGCGATCTCCTGCTGGGCTACATGCAACTCTTTCTGGGCTTCAGCGAGTTTATCCTGACGTTTTTGAATCTTGTCCGCATGGGCGCTGGATTGTTGGCTTTCACGTAATTCCGCTTTTCTCTCCGCGACTTTGGCTTGTTTCTCCGCTAGATTTTGCTGGCGTTTGACTCGCAGGTCATCATCTTGACAGTACGTTTGCACATTACGTAGCGCCGTTTCCAGGCCTTGAATCTGGCCTGCGTTACGGTGCTGACGAACCTGCGCTAACTACTGTTCGATATCATAGGCTTTGGCTGCATAGGTGCCTACTGGGGCACTTTTGCGTCAACGGCGTAGGCATTGATTAAAGTGATAATAACTCCACGTAAAACGGCTACTTTTTTTATATCATCTCACCCAAGTGTTGCGGTCTTTTGGTCAGCTTTTGCCGCCAGAAAGGAACGGGTCTATGCGGCTGCTGAGTGATTATTTTTGTATTGTATTCAATGAGTTGATACAGCATCAAATGTCATACTCGCGTTCGATGTAAGTGCCGATGATCCTATCATGCTTTTCGGATGATTTTGAATCCCCCAACGTCTTACGATTGAGGCGTTTCAATCGGTTGCGCAGCGTCAGATTTTCACGCTCAATACGCTGTGTATACAGTTTGTCAACAATGTGTTTTGCTTTTGGAAGTTCGTCGTTGTAAACCCTGTAGCCATCAGTGCACCAAAATGCCACTCTGAACCTCGAGAACAGTTTTAGCAACTTACGCAGCGTTTTCTTGCTTAGAGAGCCAAATGCATGAGCGATAATCCGCTTCAAACGCGGCTCCCATGATACCACCGCCAGCGCTGCCGTTTTTTTGTTGTCAACAAATGACCACATCTCATCCACTTCCAAATCAGTTGAATTTGCAGGTATCCAGTGGCAGCGTTGTTACATTCCGCGGCGAGCGTTTTTTATTTAAAGTACGCACGACAGCATTGATACTAATATGTAACGCCCGAGCAGTGTTACGAATACCCGCATTATTTATTGCCAAGTCAATGACTTAGTCTGTCATTCCCGGTTAGCAGGCTCGATAGGAATAATCGAGCTGGAAGGTGCGTTTATATGACTGACAACGGTAACGACTGTCAACGGTAACGCTGATGGGTACTTTTGCCATAACCATGTTTTTTACAGAGGCTGTCTGTTCACAAAACTGGCATCTTACCTCTGTTCACAAAACTGGCATCTTACATCAACGTTAGCCACTGTATCTCCACATCCAAAACCGGAGAGTTTACACTGTAATCAACTCATTGAATACTTGACCGAATATCGCGACAGCAATGGCGGCCATATACGCGCAAAGGCGGGCGCCGCTCTGTTATTGGCCGCACAGCTTGCTGTAAACTGCAGCAAGCACAGCATGAGCGATACAACTCCTTGCACTGTGCGATGCAAAGGTCAAACTGCTCGCCTCACTGGAAGGTGAAAACAGCAGCCTGCAACTTCGCCAACCAGCCTGCAACTTCGCCAACCAGCCTGCAACTTCGCCAACAAGTTTGAGTACACCATCTGCCTGCAATTGGACGAAGGTGAACAACACACGACGAAGGTGAACAACACACGTTGACGCTCAACGGCAACCGCGCCTATTTTCAGGTGATTCACGGTGCGATGGATGCCATGATGCCGTAAGAGAACGCAACGATGTTACAGTGTGGAGATGGCGCCTTCATTCAGCAGGAAAAACAGCTGACTATCCGCGCCAAAACCCCCGCTGCGCGCTGCTTATCGATCTGGTGGCCTAATGCGCATTCGACCTACTGATGGATTATCACAGCGCGACCCGCACCTTACATGGTAAGATGAACAACATGTTCATAATAATGCGGTAGGATCAGGCCAATGGATTCAAGCGACCAAGACAAACTCCTTGCCCAGGCGGAAAGTATTTGCCAACAGCGCAACGTGCGCCTTACTCCACAGAGACTCGAAGTGCTTCGGCTGATGGCTCAGCAGCACGGCGCGATCAGTGCTTACGATCTGTTGGATCTGCTGCGCGCCTCAGAACCGCAAGCCAAACCCCCTACCGTATATCGCGCACTGGATTTTCTGCTAGAGCAAGGGCTTATCCATCGTGTGGAATCGACCAACAGCTATGTCATGTGTCACCACATTGAAGAACATGGCCATACTTCAGCGCTGTTTATTTGCGATCGCTGCGGGCAAGTTACGGAGCGTCAAACGGAAGGCATTGAAGCTATTCTTCAGCAATTGGCACAAAGCGCCAATTTCACGCTGCGTCACAGCGTGGTCGAGGCACATGGCCTGTGCGAAGCCTGTCAGGAAGTGGCTGATTGCCGTGAACATGGACACTGTTACCACGACCATACTGTGCCCATCAAAAATTCGAAACCCGGTCGTTGAGCTGAGAGGGCATCACGCCACCGACAAGGCTTTCCCTGAAAGAAACGCCTTGTCGGCTAACGGCGTTTAGCTCCACTCACCGTTGCGGATAACACCGACGGCCAGCCCTTCAATACTGAAGCTCTGCTCACGCAAATCAACTACGATGTGAGAAAAAGCCTCATTTTCCGCCAGAAGTTGTACGGTATTACCTTGACGCTTCAAGCGCTTAACCGTCACTTCATCTTCAATGCGCGCCACCACCACCTGGCCGTTACGCACCTCTTGCGTTTTATGCACGGCAAGCAAGTCACCGTCCAGTATCCCGATGCCTTTCATCGACATACCGCTGACGCGCAACAGAAAGTCTACATGCGGTTTGAACATGGCCGGATCGACCTGATAGTGGCACTCGATGTGCTCTTGTGCCAGCAGCGGTTCACCAGCAGCAACACGCCCAATCAGCGGCAGGCCCGAATTTTCATCTTCCATCAGCAGACGGATACCGCGTGATGCGCCGGAGACAATTTCAATCACGCCTTTACGCGCCAGTGCCTTCAGATGCTCCTCCGCCGCGTTCGGTGAACGGAAACCCAGTTGCTGGGCAATCTCGGCACGCGTTGGCGGCATGCCGGACTGCGCAATATGATCGCGAATCAGATCATAGACCTGCTGCTGTCTGGTTGTTAATGTTTTCATCCCACCCTCTGGTTGTTTATACAGCTTAGCTGTGAGTATATACAGGTCATCTCGGCTTGGGAATGACAGAGAGGCAAATACCCGTTTTTTTATGAGCTTTGCCCCAAAATCATGGTGAAATCACCCCAGAACGAGGGGCCAGAGAATGCTAACCCAGACAACGGTGGCAAAGACCAAAGCCACAAACACGGCTGCCGATCCGATATCATCGGCGTGCCCGGAGAGTTCATGGTGCTCCGTCCCCACACGATCGACAACCGCCTCAATCGCACTGTTGACTAACTCCATCAGCACTACCACCACACCAATCAGCAATAGCCGCTCTAACAGTGACACTGGAGCCAACACGCGACCAGCACCGCTACAACCAGCAGCATCAGTTCTTGCCGAAATGCGGCTTCGTGCTGCCATGCCTACTTCAGCCCTTTGAGAGAGTACCCGGTTGCTTTGATAATCCGAGTTACCCCGGTAGCCTTATTCATGTTTTTTCACCCGTTTATCAGAGATTTTTTGCAATTTTCCCGTAACACCGTTGTCTCACACCACAGATCTCCCATGTACTTTCTGGTATCCTTGCGGCGCATTGCTACTCAAGAGGCTTCTGGTTGTTATGCCCGGCTGGCGTAAAATTTACTATAACTTACTGAAGTTTCCACTTAAATTATTAGTGAAAAGCAAGATAATTCCTAACGATCCCGTGGCGGAGTTAGGGCTAGATCCGTCTCGCCCCATCCTTTATGTGCTGCCCTATAACTCACAGGCGGATTTACTGACGCTGCGCACAAAATGCCAAGCGTTAGAACTGCCTGATCCGCTGGAACCAACTGAAATTGAAGGTGTATCACTGACAAGCCATGTGTTTATTAACGATGGCCCGCGCGTGTTTTGCTATTACACGCCCAAGCAGGAATCCGTCAAACTGTTCCACGATTATCTAGATCTGCACCGCAACAATTCCTATCTCGATGTACAGATGGTGCCCGTTTCTGTCATGTTTGGCCGCTCTCCGGGCCGAGAAGGACAACACAGCGCAACGCCTCATCTGCGTCTGTTGAACGGCATTGATAAATTCTTTGCGGTGCTCTGGCTGGGACGCGACAGCTTTGTGCGCTTCTCCAGCATCGTGTCGCTGCGCCATATGGCAACCGAACACGGCACTGACAAAACCATAGCGCACAAACTGGCGCGTGTCGCCCGCATGCACTTTGCCCGTCAGCGTCTGGCTGCCATTGGCCCGCGTTTGCCAGTACGTCAGGAGTTATTCCATAAGCTACTGAACTCCAAGGCCATCAAGAAAGCCGTTGAAGATGAGGCGCGCAGCAAGAAAATCTCCCATGAAAAAGCGCAGCAAAATGCCATCTCTCTGATGGAAGAGATCGCAGCGGACTTCTCTTATGAGGCCGTGCGGCTTTCCGATCGCATTCTGAGCTGGACCTGGAACCGCCTGTATCAAGGCATCAACGTACATAATGCCGAACGCGTACGCCAGTTGGCGCAGGATGGTCATGAACTGGTTTACGTGCCTTGCCACCGTAGTCACATGGACTACCTGCTGCTTTCCTATGTGCTGTATCATCAAGGTCTGGTTCCTCCCCATATCGCAGCCGGTATCAACCTGAATTTTTGGCCAGCAGGCCCAATTTTCCGCCGTCTGGGTGCTTTCTTTATTCGCCGTACCTTCAAGGGCAACAAGCTCTACTCCACTATATTCCGTGAATATCTCGGCGATCTGTTCTCTCGCGGCTACTCCGTTGAGTACTTTATGGAAGGGGGGCGTTCGCGCACGGGTCGTTTGCTTGAGCCCAAGACAGGCACGCTGGCCATGACCCTTCAGGCGATGCTGCGCGGCGGTACCCGCCCCATTACGCTGGTGCCGATTTATGTGGGTTATGAGCATGTGATGGAAGTGGGCACCTATGCGAAAGAACTACGTGGTGCCACCAAAGAGAAAGAAGGCTTCATGCAGATGGTGTGCGGGTTACGCAAACTGCGCAATCTGGGGCAAGGCTATGTGAATTTTGGAGCGCCGCTGTCGCTGACGCATTACCTCAACCACCATGTACCGCAGTGGCGCGAAGCTATCGATCCGATTGAAGCGCAGCGTCCTACCTGGCTCACTCCTACCGTGCAGGATATTGCCGATATCATCATGGTGCGTATTAACAATGCCGCAGCCGTCAACGCCATGAACCTCTGTTCCACGGCTCTGCTGGCGTCACGTCAGCGCGCGCTAACCCGTGAGCAAATGCATGAGCAACTGGACTGCTATTTGCAACTACTGCGCAACGTGCCTTACAGCAAAGATGTCACTGCGCCGAAAAAGACTGCTCCGGAACTGCTGGAACACACGCTGGCAATGAACAAATTCGAAGTCGAGCAAGACAATATTGGTGAGATCATCATTCTGCCGCATGAACAGGCTGTGTTGATGACCTATTACCGCAATAACATTCAGCATTTGCTGGTACTGCCATCGATGATCGCCAGCATTGTCATGCACCGTGGAAGGATCACGACGGAAGAGTTAACACGCCAGATGTCATTGATTTATCCGTTAATTCAAACAGAACTGTTCTTGCATTACAGTAAAGAGGGACTGCCTGCCGTCATTGAAACGTTGACAGCAGAACTGGTGCGTCAAGAACTGATTGTCATCAAGCAAGATGTGCTGGTGTTTAACCCGTTGCGAATTCGTACACTCCAACTGCTGGCTGCCGGCGTGCGGGAAACCCTGCAACGCTACGCGATTACGTTGTCATTACTAGGTGCTAACCCGGAGATGAACCGCGGTACGTTGGAAAAAGAGAGCCGCAATATGGCGCAGCGCCTGTCCGTGCTTCATGGCATCAACGCGCCTGAGTTCTTCGATAATGCTGTGTTCTCAACGCTGGTTGCCACGCTGCGCCAAGAAGGTTACATCAGCGACAGAAGCAGCGTGGATACGCGCAATACCTTGGAACTCTACCGCATTCTTAGCGATTTGATCACACCGGAAGTTAGGCTGACGATCGAAAGTGCCAGCACACAGGCTAGCGCAGAATCGGAAGAAGAAAAGCAGAAAGTAGCGCAAGCGTAGTGTTGCGCTACTGCGCGGTTTATTGCCGCTTTACTCCGGCATCACACGCCATTTGTGATGCCGGGGACCATCACATCCCCAGCACAATCCCCGCAAACAACACCATCCCCACAAAGTTATTGTTGTGGAATGCGCGGAAACAGGCATCACGCTCACGCCCGGCGGTCAGCCATTGCTGATAGCCGAACAGACCAGCCGCCATCAGTACCGTGAGGTAAAATGCCGCCCCCAGCTTCATTTGCATGCCTAGAACCACTATCAACGCCAGCATGCTCGCCTGCAACAAGCCGATGATCAAGGTATCAAAACGCCCGAACAGAATGGCGGTGGATTTGATGCCAATATTGAGGTCATCATCGCGATCGACCATGGCATATTGTGTGTCATAGGCGACAGTCCAGCAGATGTAAGCTAACAACATGACCCAGGCGCTTCCGGGCAGGGATTCGCTGACTGCGGCATATGCCATGGGGATCGACCAGCCGAACGTCGCGCCCAACACAAACTGTGGCAAGTAGTTGACGCGTTTCATGAAGGGGTATATCCATGCCAATGCCAAGGCTGCCACGGAGAGCCAAATAGTCATGCGATTCAATGTCAGCACCAGAGCAAACGCCATCAGCACCAGAATAACAAACAGCACTTTTGCCGATTGCTCGCTCACCAAGCCGCTGGGCAAGGGACGAGACGCGGTGCGTTTTACATGCCCATCAAAATGGCGGTCAGCGTAATCATTGATAACACAGCCTGCCGAGCGCATCAGAAATACACCCGCAACGAAGACCAACAGCGTCCACGGGCTCGGCACGCCACCACCCGCCAGCCATAATGCCCAGAGGGTTGGCCAGAGCAACAGCAGGGAACCAATCGGCTTATCAATTCGCATTAACCGACAATAAGCGCCCCATTTTCCCGCTATCATACTTCTTTTTTCCAACGTCATTCCTCCTTAACGGTTACCCCGTTCAACGCCTGGAAAATGATATGCAGGCGACGAGGGCAAAAACAATTCTGTCGGCAGTATTGGCTGATTTAATAAACGCAAACGGGATCGCCGAGCTCACAGGTTTTCACAGCACTCAATGTGAATGTAATCGCGTTGCAGGGAATTCTGTTAAACAGATAGCGCCCGAGCGGTATATCACCAAGCGTTGTCAACGCCGACACAGAGGTGTCAAGGGCTGAAGGCGGAATCAAGCTTCTGGCGGCCACCCAGGCTGTCCATCACCGTAGATTATCACCTCTAGCAACCAATAACGCGCGCTGTCTGGTAACCCGCGCTGTTCATCACCCAGCATCTCAGTCACAATGTAACAATTATAGTACGGTACCACCGTCAACTGTGTGCAACGTCGTTTCAGCCGCTGCGTCATCGAACCAGTTTCTTTCAGCCAGGTATCGACAGGGGATGGCAACGCCATCGGCGTTTCTTTTATTAACCAATTGGTCGCGTGCAACCATTCTATGTTGCGCAGCCGTGTTAGCGCTGCATGGGCATATCCCTACTCCAATGGTGGCTGGCGGAGCATGACGATGGCAGAGATACCGTTTTCGATATGTTGCGCTCTCATCACTCACGCCCGTGGTGTCGTCAGTCTTGCTCGCCGGGTTTGAATACATAACGCGGCACGTATTGTAGCGCACAACGGCACGTATTGTAGCGCACAAACATCAGGCCTCGGCACACCTTGCCACCGTTTGGTGCGCAATATGATAACATTTTTTTAATCTTTGACAGCGCGTTGGCAAAATTTGATCGCCGCTTGCACAGAAAAAAGGCAAAAAACGGGACATAAAAAAACACTATCTGATGATATACCAGATAGTGTTCATGTTGAGCGTAGAAGCGTGTTGATGTCACTCATCCGGGCATCAGCGCGACGCGCGAGTGCCCGGCGTATGATTACATCATACCACCCATGCCACCCATACCGCCCATGCCACCCATACCGCCAGCAGCACCTAAGTCGCCTTTATCTTCTTTCGGCAACTCGGTCACCATACATTCGGTGGTGATCATCAAGCCAGCAATGGATGCTGCATATTGCAGTGCAGAACGGGTTACTTTAGTCGGATCCAAAATACCCATGTCGATCATGTTGCCGTAAACTTCGGTTGCGGCGTTGTAACCGTAGTTACCTTCGCCCGCTTTCACGTTGTTCGCCACAACAGAGGGTTCTTCACCGGCATTTTCCACGATTTGACGCAGCGGAGCTTCCATCGCGCGCAGAGCAACACGAATACCCACGTTCTGATCTTCGTTTTCAGCTTGCAGATTGCGGATGGCATTGGCTACACGAATCAGCGATACGCCACCACCGGCAACCACGCCTTCTTCAACGGCAGCACGGGTCGAGTGCAGCGCATCTTCAACGCGTGCTTTCTTCTCTTTCATTTCCACTTCGGTGGCTGCGCCGACCTTGATAACTGCAACACCGCCTGCCAGTTTAGCAACGCGCTCTTGCAGTTTTTCGCGATCGTAATCAGACGTTGCGTCTTCGATCTGCTGACGAATCTGACCAATTCGACCTTGAATAACCACTTCATCACCCACACCATCGATGATGATGGTGGTGTCTTTGTTGATCACAACGCGTTTTGCCTGACCCAGATCTTCCAAAGTGGCTTTTTCCAGTTCCAGACCGATCTCTTCAGAGATAACGGTACCCGCAGTCAAGGTAGCGATATCTTGCAGCATGGCTTTACGACGATCGCCAAAGCCCGGTGCTTTCACAGCGGCAACTTTAACGATACCGCGCATGGTGTTCACCACCAGCGTCGCCAGCGCTTCGCCTTCAACATCTTCTGCGATGATCAGCAGCGGTTTGCCTGCTTTGGCAACGGCTTCCAGTACCGGCAGCATTTCACGGATGTTGGAGATCTTTTTGTCAGCCAGCAGGATGAACGGGCTTTCCAGCTCAACAGAACCGGTTTCCGGTTTGTTGATGAAATACGGGGAGAGATAGCCGCGATCGAACTGCATCCCTTCCACAACGGCCAGTTCATCTTGTAAGCCGGAGCCTTCTTCTACGGTGATTACACCTTCTTTGCCCACTTTCTCCATGGCTTCAGCGATCAGTTTACCCACTGTGTCATCAGAGTTGGCAGAAATGGTACCGACCTGAGCAATGGCTTTGGTGTCAGCGCAAGGGACGGACAGTTTTTTCAGTTCTTCAACCGCAGCGATAACAGCTTTATCGATACCGCGTTTCAGATCCATCGGGTTCATGCTTGCGGCAACTGCCTTCAGGCCTTCGTTTACGATAGCCTGTGCCAGTACGGTAGCCGTGGTGGTGCCGTCGCCCGCTGCGTCGTTCGCTTTGGAGGCCACTTCTTTCACCATCTGAGCGCCCATGTTTTCGAACTTGTCTTCCAGCTCGATTTCACGCGCTACGGACACGCCGTCCTTGGTAATGATCGGAGAACCAAAAGATTTATCCAGAACGACGTTGCGGCCTTTCGGGCCTAAAGTCACTTTTACTGCGTTAGCAAGAACGTTCACACCGCGCAGCATTTTTACGCGCGCGTCATTGCCGAATTTTACGTCTTTAGCTGCCATGGTTTATTTTCCTTAAATTCTTTCGATTTAGATGATTACGCTTCAACAATCGCTAGGATGTCGCTTTCAGACATGATCAGGACTTCTTCGTTGTCGATCTTCTCGGCTTTCACGCCATAGCCATCATTGAAAATGATGATATCGCCAACTTTCACATCCAACGGTTTTACGTCGCCGTTTTCCAGAATGCGGCCATGGCCCACTGCCAGTACTTCACCACGGGTAGATTTAGCCGCAGCAGAACCGGTCAAAACAATACCGCCAGCAGATTTTGACTCGACTTCTTTACGCTTAACGATCACGCGATCATGCAATGGACGAATTTTCATTGATAACTCTCCTTTGAGAAAGTCCATATCAGTTTGGGATTAACGCCGGGTACATACTCATACGGGTACATACTCCTCATACATCATACCCGCCTTGTGAATTCCTATATGGGGACGATTCGCTTCCCTTCAAGGGAGAAGAAGGATTTTTTTTGCGATAGTGATGAAATTCTGATGAGATGAAATAAAAAATATATAAAGCATACAGTTAATATCTTTTTCTCAATCAGTATCATTGATCTTGATCATCTTTTTTGTGCTCAAGATTTTTGCAATCGTTATCTTTGCGGTAAAACTCACCGTCAAAGGTATTGCCGTTACTGCCGGACGATGTGGTGCCAGCGTCGCGCCAAATGTGCAGATGAGGCATCAGTTTGACCGTTAACCGCTTTTGCACCGGGGGCAACAACAGCAGCAATCCAAGGAAGTCAGTAAAAAAACCTGGCAGCAGCAGCAAAAAGCCCACCAATACCAGCGATACGCTTTTGACCATTTCCGCCGCAGGACTCTCTCCCGCCACGATTTTTTGCTGCATCTGAATAAACGTTTTCACGCCCTGATTACGCACCAGAGAAACGCCAATACACGAGGTGAACACCACCAGCAGCAACGTCACCGCGACGCCCAGTACTTCCGCAACGCGGATGAACAGTGAAATTTCAATGTAGGCAAAAAGAAAGAGTAGGAATAGCGGTAACCAGCGCACTGGATTCTCCTGATTTATTTAACTGATTATTATAAAAGGACTAATACTATCGATGCCTGCATGACTCACCGCCTGCCGTCATCTGTTGTGCATCCGGCCATTCATCTGTTGTGCATCCGGCCATTCATCTGTTGTGCATCCGGCCATTCATCTGTTGTGCATCCGGCCATCATGAAGACATATCACCCGAGATCGGTCAAGTATTCAATGAGTTGATTACAGTGTAAAATTTCTGATTTTAGATGTGGAGATACAGTGGCTAACGTTGATGTAAGATGCCCGTTTTGTAACAGACAGCCTCTGTAAAAAAACACGGTTATGGCAAAAGTGGCCATCAGCGTTACCGTTGTCAGTCATGTAAACGCACCTTCTAGCTCGATTATTCCTATCTAAACGCACCTTCTAGCTCGATTATTCCTATCGTGCCTGCCAACAGGAAATTACAGACCAAGTCATTGACTTGGCAATGAATAATGCGGGTATTCGTGATACTACCCGGGCGTTACATATTAGTATCAATACCATCGTGCGTACTTTAAAAAAACCCTCGCCCTTTAAAAAACCCTCGCCGCGAAATGTAACAACGCTGCCACTGGATAACCTGAAATTCAACTGATTTGCGAAGTGGATGGAAGTGGATGAGATGTGGTCATTTGTTGGCAACAAAAAAAACGACAGCGCTGGCGGTGGTATGCATGGGAGCCGCTTTTGAAGCGGATTATCGCTCATGCATTTGGCTTTTTAAGCAAGAAAACGCTGCGTAATTTTGGCTTTTTAAGCAAGAAAACGCTGCGTAATTTGCTGAGACTGTTCTCGGGTTTCAGAGTGGCATTTTGGTGCACTGATAGCTACAGGGCTTACAACGACGAACTTCTAAAAGCAAAACACATTGTTGGCAAACTGTATACACAGCGTATTGAGCGTGAAAATAGCGTATTGAGCGTGAAAATCTGACGCTGCGCAACCGATTGAAACGCCTCACGTTTGATGCTGTATCAACTTATTGAATACATGACCAAGGATTCAATAGAAGGCTCTCATGTCAGACAACATCCGTATTGAAGAATACCTGTTAGGTACCCATGAAGTTCCCGCCAATGCCTACTATTGCATTTATACCCTGCGGGCAATTGAAAATTTTACATCAGCAACCACAAAATTAACGATATCACAGAATTCGTGCGTGGCATGGTGATGGTCAAAAAATCCGCTGACCTGGCAACCGCGAGCTGAAAACCATTCCCGCCCAATTGCCGATACGATTATCCGTGCCTGCGATGAAGTGTTGCACAACGGCAAATGCATGGATCAGTTCCCAGTTGATGTGTATCAGGACGGCGCAGGCACCTAGTGAACATGAACACCAACGAAGTGCTGGCCAATATTGGCTTGGAGCTGATGGGCCATATTGGAGCTGATGGGCCATAACAAAGGTGAATACCAGTACTTCAACCCTAATGATCATCTGAACAAGTGCCAGTCCACCAACGATGCCCCTGTATTGCGGTGTACAGCGCCATCCTGACGCTGGTAGAAGCTATCACCCAGTTGGCGGATGGATTTGAGCGCAAGGCCAAAGAATTTGAAACCATCCTGAATATGGGGCCTACCCAGTTACATGATGCGGTGCCGATGACGTTGGGTCAGAAATTCCACGCTTTATCCGTGCTGCTTAACGAAGAGAACAAAAACCTGCTGCGTACAGGCGAGTTGCTGCTGGAAGTCAATCTGAGCGCGACGGCCATCGGCACACGGTTAAACACACCGGACGGTTACCAACAGAGTTGGCGGTACAATGCCTGGCAGAACTGAGCGGACTGCCGTGCGTGCCGGCCGAGGATTTTCTCCGACTGCGGCGCTTACGTGATGGTACACGGTGTGCTGAAACGTCTGGCAGTGACTGAAACGTCTGGCAGTGAAGATGTCGAAAATCTGTAACGACCTGCGCCTGCTCTCTTCGGTCCGCGCGCTGGCCTCAATGAAATCAACCTACCGGAATTCCAGGCAGGCTCTTCCATCATGCCAGCCAAGGTCAATCCGGTGGTACTGGAAGTGGTAAATCAAGTGTGCTTCAAGGTGATCGGCAACGACACCTGCGTCACCATGGCATCCGAAGCGAGTCAGTTGCAGCTCAACGTGATGGAGCCGGTTATCGGTCAGGCAATGTTTGAATCAATCAATATTCTACCAACGCCTGCCACAACTTGTTGGAAAAATGCGTTAACGGCATTACCGCCAACAAAGCGGTATGCGAAGCATACGTGTTCAACTCCATCGGCATTGTCACCTGCTTCAACCCGTTTATTGGCCACCACAATGGCGACATTGTCGGCAAGATTTGCGCAGAAACCGGCAAGAGCGTGCGTGAAGTGGTGCTGGAGCGCGGTCTGCTGACCGAAAGCGAACTGGATGATATTTTCTCAATACAAAACCTGATGCACCCAGCCTACAACAGCCTACAAGGCCAAACGTTACACGGATGACAACGGCGCATCTTAAGCGTTCGATCGGTTAACCTAGCGCGTCTCGCCATCGGGCGCGCTAGCGTTACTCCTGACAGACACGTCGGAATTTTACGGGCGTGCCTTTTTTGTGGCCTCAGGTTTGCTCATAACTATAAGAATTTCTTATCTAAAAAGGAGCATTACTATGTTTTCCTTTGAGTTGGTTATCGTTTTGTTGGCTATCTACCTCGGTGCACGGCTCGGTGGGATAGGTATCGGTTTTGCGGGCGGTGTTGGCGTTTTGGTTCTGACACTGGTATTTCAAATTAACTCGGTGCCATTCCCTTCGACGTGATTCAAATCATCATGGCGGTGATCGCCGCCATCGTGGCCATGCAGGTCGCGGGAGGGATGGATTAATCGCCATCACTGCCTCACCGATTTCAGCTGCCCTGGTTTTCGTTGCCAGCATTCTTGAACCAAAAGGCGTTAGCTATCTGCTGCTGCTCGTAATCTGTATCCCTATGACCTTGTGCGCGGTGTTGCTTACCGCCGTGGTGACCAATTTTCTGGGCAAGGAATTGAAAGACGATGAGATTTACCAAGCACGGTTGGCAAATGGTGAAAACGTGCTGCGCGGCTGATGAAAACGTGCTGCGCGGCATTAGCCGCTGGAGATAAAAACGGAGACCAGGCGCTCTGTACTGCTGTTTTAGTGGGTATTGTCACGGTGATATTTTACGCCACCGCCATCAGCGATACCGTCGGGCTCATCGCCAAACCTATACTGCCCCGTTACGTACTATACTGCCCCGTTACGTAAAAGCTCACATCGGTGAAATTCAGGGCACGGCAGGCGCATTGTTGCAGAATTACCCGTGGATTCTGGCGGTAATTTTGTGGATTCTGGCGGTAATTTTGTTGTGGATTCTGGCGGTAATTTTGTTTTTGCCTCGACACTTTTTTGCCTCGACACTGCTCTACTCACAGGCAGCAATAGCCAAAACGCTAACGCTGATGCCTGCGGAGTTATTGTTGGGCGTCACGCCAGTCACTGTCGTGGCGTCTTTTGCCGCGGTGTCAGCGCTGTTCGTGTTGCCCACATATCCTACGCTGCTCGCCGCCGTGGAAATGGATGACACCGGTTCAACTCGCATCGGCAAGTACGTCTTCAACCACGCGTTCCTGGTGCCTGGCGTTATGGCGATTACACTATCCGTTATCTTTGGCTTTATTCTGGGGAATCTGGTGCTCTAACGTCAATCAGGTATTTACCCCAGGCGTCGCTCCCCAGCATCCATTCCCCTCAACCCCCCAAGAATGGTATAGTACCCCCCAGTTTCTCTTTCATTCATTGGGATGACCATGGAAAATCCTGTAAGCTGCACCGCCATCGTTGTCCTGTGTACTGCACCTGACGAACCCATAGCACAACAGTTGGCTACGGATGTGCTCAATACCGGGCTGGCAGCCTGTGTCACAGTACTACCTGGCGCGCACTCTTTCTATGTCTTGGAAGGTAAGCTGGAGCAGCAACAGGAGGTGCAACTGGTGATCAAGAGCGATACCTTGCAACAACTTGCGCTGCTGCAACGCCTGAAACAACAACACCCTTATCAAACGCCGGAACTTCTGGTGGTTCCGATCACGGATGGCGACAAAGATTACCTGACATGGCTAACCGCATCCTTACGCTGATCCTACTGTTAAGCACGCTGATCTACCCTCAACTGGCAGGCGCATCCCTGTTTTCGCCGTCATCTCCGGTACAAAACAACCGCTTTTAGACGGTAGATCGCGCATTTGCTTTTGATTTTCAGCAACAGCAAGAGACGCTGACGCTACGCTGGTAAATACAACCGAGCTATGCGACAAAATCAGTCTTACTCCCGAACAAGCCGTACTCGGCGACATATCCATACCCACCGGCCTGCCGCACAAGGACGATTTTTTTTGGCGAAGTGGCAATCTTTCGCGATAGCCTCACAGTAACCGTCCCTATTACGCAGAGCACAGCGGGCGCAACGGTGCGTGTTACCTATCAATCATGGCTGTGCCGATGCAGGTTTTTGCTACCCACCTGATACGCGGGAAATTCCATTAACGGGAAATTCCATTAATAATTAAGTGCAGTGACCGCAGGCCGCCTGCCAACGTCCAGCAATACAGCGCCAACCGTCACAGCACCTGTAGCACCAACACAGTTGCCATCAGTTGCCATTTTCTCCACTTTGGGCGTTGTTAATCGGTATCGATGTTGCCTTCACCCCCTGCGTACTCCCGATGTACCCACTGATTTCCTGGCTGATTCTTGGACGGAAACAGCAATTATCCGCGCGCCGTACCCTGCTGCTGGCGTTCACCTATGTGCAAGGCATGGCGCTGACCTACACGTTGCTCAGCATGATCATCGCGGCAGCATGACTGCGCTTTCAGGCGGCGCTACAGCATCCGGCTGTGTTGATCGGCTTGTCACTGCTGTTTATCGCCCTCGCGCTGTCGATGTTTGGCCTCTATAACCTACAGATATAACCTACAGATGCCCTCTGCCATACAAACCGTCTGGCACAGTGGAGCAATCGGCAACAAAGGCGGGTCTCTTGGCGGATTCTTTTGCATAATAGGGGCATTGGCTGGGCTGATTTGCTCGCCTTGTACCGCGCCATCCTGCTCTATATTTTTGTGCGCAAAGCGGTAATAGCGTCGCCGGTGGCGGCATTCTTTATCTCTACGCGCTCGGCATGGGCTTGCCTCTTATCGCAGTAACCCTGTTTGGCAATCGCTTTTTACCCCGCAGTGGCCTCTGGATGCAGCATACCAAAACCGCTTTTGGGTTTGTCATTCTGGCCTTGCCAATTTTTCTGCTGGAAAGCGTTGTAGGCGATATCTGGGGAGCGCGCCTGTGGCGCCTGTTGGTGATTTCCTTCCTGAGTTGGCTGATCATGCTGGGTTTGCGCAGCCATTGGCGCGGTATACGTTTGATACAACTGTTGCTTTTGATTGGTGCCGTGACCGCCGCTCGTCCACTGCAAGAGTGGCTAATGCCGTCATCAAGCCAAGCCAGCACCGCTCACACCACTTCCCTGCCATTTACACCGGTGCATAATCTGGAGCAAGTAAACCAATCTCTAGCGAGCAGCCAGCGACCTGCCATGCTGGATTTGTATGCAGACTGGTGTGTAGCCTGCAAAGAGTTTGAGAAGTACACCTTCAGCGATACGGACGTCAAACAGGATCTGGCCAGGTTTCAAATTCTTAAGGCGGATGTGACCGCCAACAACGAGCAGCAAAATGCATTGCTAAAAAAATTTCAGGTTATAGGGTTACCAACCCTACTCTTTTTTGACAGTAATGGCCGGGAGATTCCCGACTCACGCATTACAGGGTTTATGAATGCCGAGGCGTTCCAGGCTCATTTGCAAGAACTGGGGCAATAGGCCACTGTGACGATGGTGGCCCCACTCTGAATCAATGGGGATATGATGCAACTACAGCTGGACGAGGTACTTGAGAACGCGCTGATCTTACTGGAACAACAGGGCGTTGCCGCCTTAACGTTAGACACCCTGGCTGAGAAGCACAGCATTATCGCCGAAGCCATGACCGCCTTATGGCCAGATCGTGAAGCACTTCTCTATGATTACCTGCGGCACCATAGTCAGCAGGTGGATACTTGGCGACGCCAGCTGTTACTATACTAGATGAAGCGCTCTACGTTGAGGAGAAGCTGCTGGCACGCTATCAGGTATTGCATGAAGCGTTGCAAAACCAACGCTATCCCGGCTGCTTGTTTATTGCCGCATGCAGTTTCTATCCTGATATCCATCACCCCATCCATCAGATTGCAGAGCGTCAAAAACAGGCATCGCTCCACTACACGCGAAAACTGATGGCGCAGTTGGAAACGGACGATCCTGAAATGGTCGCTCAGCAGATGGAATTGATCCTCGAAGGTTGCCTGAGTCGATTGATGGTAAAACACCACGCGGATGACATTGCAACCGTCCGCCGTCTGGCGGAGGATGTATTGCGTTTTGCACTATGCCGCAAAAACGGTGCACTGACCTGACAGAACCGGGGCCGCAACGCTGAGAAATGCGTCATCCTGACTGAAAAGTCGGCAATCAACGTGGTTTTGATGCTTTTCCTGCACAAACCCGTTGACGGCAAGCGGCCAATACGGTTTAATACGCCCCGTTGCTCGGATAGCTCAGTTGGTAGAGCAGGGGATTGAAAATCCCCGTGTCCTTGGTTCGATTCCGAGTCCGGGCACCACTCTTCCTTTTTTATGCCTCCCTATACGTTCCTATAAATCCCTATATGTACTTAAATATTATGATGATGTAAGCAGAGTGGCGTAATGATGTAATGTAAGCAGAGTAGCGTATGTAATGTAAGCAGAGTGGCGTAAAAATCCTTCTCGATGCATTCTTACTTATCCCTATGTATCCGGAAAAAAGTGGGTCAAATTACGGGTCATTCAGTTCGACGAACGGAGTGACCCTGTAGTGGCCAACTAATACTGGCCACCGCATTAGACTGTAAGTAGTACAGTCGCTCAGATTCCTTTGGCGTCAGACCGCTGTTATACCATATACCAGTGAGGCTGGATGGCACTGTAATAGCCCGTAATGTAGCGGATTATCGCGCTCTGAGCCCCGTTGAAGCTTTTATTATTATAGCCCTTCGTCGGCACCCATTCGGTCTTCAGGCTCCGGAAGAACCGCTCCATAGGGGCGTTATCCCAGCTGTTGCCCCGGCAGCTCATATTCTGCTTTATCCGACAGTACCACAGGGCCTGCCGATACTGGCAACTGGTATAGTGGCTACCCTGGTCGCTGTGGAGCATCACGCCTGGTGGCCTACCCCGAAACTCCCAGGCTATCTGCAATGCTTTGACCGTGAGTACCGAATCCAGCGACGTCGACAAGGCCCAGTTCACTGGTTTACGGGCGAACATATCCAGCACCACCGCCAGATAAGCATGGCATTTACCCGTCCAGATATAGGTCACATCACCGCACCACACCTGAGCCGGCGCGGTAACCGCGAACTGGCGGTCGAGATAGTTCGGTATTTCAACGTGTTCATTTACGCCGCGTTTGTATTTGTGGTGCGTCAGTACCTGTGTGGTGCGTCAGTACCTGGCAACTGGCGATATCCAGCTCTTTCCAGCTCTTTCATCAGCTTACCCTCCAGCCAGCGGCCCATTTTGACGCCAGAGCCTCTGGAGACGATAGTCGCGATGCTTCGGGCGCCGGCGGAGCCGCCGCTGGCATTCTCCATTTCAAGACGCGGACTTTTTTCTTCATCTCACGCAGCTCTAGCTGTTCGGGCTTCATAGGAAGCCCGGCGGGCGTTTTCCCATGGCGCGCTAACCCAGTGGGTGATAGCCGAATGGCTGACATTAACAACCGCCTCTGCTGCCTTAACGTAGGTATAGCCGTGGTCGACAACCAGCTTTGCTGCTTCAAGCTTAAATTCTGCCGTGAAATGTTTTGCTATTTGTGGTCACCTGTCGTTGTTGAGGTGAGCATATCACCTCCGATCAGGTGGCCAGTATCAGTGTGCCACAACAGTGACCGCCGGCAAGATCCGCTATATCGGATTAAGTGAAGCGCTGGTTTCATTGTTGGAGCGTGCACACCGTAAACACCCCGTGCACACCGTAAATACCCGATTACCGTGCTGCAAATGGAATATTCTCTCTGGACACGCGATGTAGAAGCAGAGATCCTCCCGGCGTGCCGCCGGTTGGGCATTGGTTTTGTTTCCTATAGTCCACTCGGGCGTGGCTTTTTGAGCGGTACGTTACGCAGCCCAGAAGATTTGGCTCCGGATGATTTCCGCCGTACCAATCCGCGCTTTATGTACCAATCCGCGCTTTATGGGGGATAACTTTGCCAAAAAACTAGCGCTGGTTGAGCAAGTAGAAAAACTTGCCGGGCAAAAGGCGTCACTCCTTAGCAGTTAGCGCTGGCATGGGTCTTGGTGCAGGGTGACGATATCGTGCCAATTCCGGGCACCAAACGCCGTCGCTATCTGGAAGATAATATCGCCACACTGGATGTTCAGCTACCACCAGAGGAACTGGCAGAGATTGAAGCCATCTTCCCAATCGCCGCAGCAGCGGCGATTGTTACGGCACGGAGAGCATGGCTAGGAGAGCATGGCTATATAGAGAGCATGGCTACATTAATAATCTCCGCTAACAGCGATGAGCACAAAAAAAACATGCTGTCAGGTTACTGACAACCCACTTAAAACAAGTTATTCTCGCATACATCCCGTCATTCCCGCGCAGGCGGGAATCTCGTACAAACTGAACGCGTTTCTTCTGGCAGAGGTTCCCGGCTTTCGCCGAGGATGACAAGGGAGAAACCGGGGATGATATGATAAGAGGGGAAGATCTCGCTTTCATCAACCTGGGGCCTCGGTTTATCACCGAGGTCTGCACACGGTTAGCGCGCAGCCGGTTTGGCATGCTTGCTAGCACGCGTTAATATGGCCTGATACACCTTACCTTGAAGCGTCCGGTTTGGGCCAGCATTCGTGGTTACCAAAAGTGGCATCCAGCAACAAAGTGGCATCCAGCAACGCTGGATAAGGCAGGAAGGCGTTAGCGACAATACGTAGCTGCCCGCCAACAATATTGAGGTGATTGGGCGCTGCACGAATCAGACGATCGGTCGCACTTAGGCTGGTTTGCAAGCCATCATGAAACGGTGGGTTCGAGACGATCAGGTTAAAACTCCCGGCAATATCCGAGTAGACGTCGCTGGCAATCACATCGGCTTCCAATTCGTTTAACGTCAGTGTCGAACGGCTGGTCAACAACGCCTCCGCGTTGACATCACTCAGCGTCAAACGCAGCTTTGGCGACTGGGCGACTGTTTTGCCAACACCGCCCCATCACGCCACTGCCGCTGGCAATATCCAGCACTTTACCTTTCATGTGCTGCGCAAAGTAGGTAACAGCAGTGCGCTGCCGACATCGAGACCATCTCTTCAACGTAATAGCTGTCTTTCCAGTCATCGAGATTAAATTCAGCAGAATCCTCTAATTAATCGGCCATAATACAGAATCCTCTAATCGGCCATAATAAAAGCCCACAGCGCCGCGCGCTGTCAATCTTGGTTAACGGTGCAAAGTCTTCGAGAATACCTTCCGCGCTACGCACACCGCTGCGGTTCTCACCCACCACAAAAATCTCGCTGCCAACAGCAAGATGCGATAACAAGTTGGCGAGCTGGAACTGCGCTTCCTGTTTGCTCTTTGGCCAAGCTTCCTGTTTGCTCTTTAGCCAATAGTAAATCATAGTAAATCAGGGTATCGCAGGCGGCCACCTGCTCAGCATCTACCAGCAAACCAAACTGCGCGTTGTCGCCCATGGTTTTGTTCAGCGGCAACCAATGGTGATATTGTGTGAGATGCACGTGCATCTCCGCCGCGTCAAACTGTGCTGGTAACGTGTCTTGAATGTCGCCGGCAAACAGCACACGGTGGGAAATAAATTCGTCACTGTGGCGCAGTATCACTTCACTAGCGGGGGTTAATGCTGACATCAGGTGTCGCTCCTCAAAAATAGAACGGCGATTATACCCTAAATTATCCCGGTTGCAGGGGCGCAAAACGGCAAGAACGCAAACAAAACGCAGTTGTTAGCCTTGAAGATGACGCGCAGGTATACTAGATGGCTCTCTATTTTAAGCTAGCGTTTATTAACGCGTTTGGCTGACCCGCTATTATTCCCATCGTTGGAACCTACATCGAAGGCGTATATCCCCCCCTAATAGCAAAAGGTGACGTTAAATGTTTAGTAAAGTGTCAGCAAGGTCGCTGCTTTTAGCCGGACTGTTATTTTCCGAAACGGCATTAGCCTCCCCCACACAATGCGGCGATCTGGCCTCATTGATTAACTAGCGTTTGTCTTGCATGAAGGATGTTGCGGGGTATAAAGCTGAAAAATTGTAGTTTATTCAATGAATTGATACAGCATCAAACGTAATACTCGTGTTCGATGTAAGTGCCGATGAGCCTATCGTGCATTTCGGATGATGTTGAACCCCCCAACGTCTTACGATTGGGGCGTTTCAATCGGTTGGGGCGTTTCAATCGGTTGCGCGGCGTCAGATTTTCACGCTCAATACGTTGTGTATACAGTGTTGCCAACAATGTGTTTTGCTTTTGGAGTTCGTCGTTGTAAGCCCAGTAGCCGTGTTTTGCTTTTGGAGTTCGTCGTTGTAAGCCCAGTAGCCATTAGCGCACCAAAATGCCACTCTGAACCCCGAGAACAGTCTTAGTAACTTACGCAGCGTTTTCTTGCTTAGAGAGCCAAATGCATGAGCGATAATCCGCTTCAAACGCGGCTCCCGTGCATACCACCGCCAGCGCTGTCGTTTTTTGTTGCCAACAAATGACCACATCTCATCAACTTCGCAAATCATCATCAACTTCGCAAATCAGTTGAATTTGCAGGTTATCCAGTGGCAGCAGCGCTGTCGTTTTTTGTTGCCAACAAATGACCACATCTCATCAACTTCGCAAATCATCATCAACTTCGCAAATCAGTTGAATTTGCAGGTTATCCAGTGGCAGCGTTGTTACATTCCGCGGAGAGCGTTTTTTAATTTAAAGTACGCAGACGGCATTGATACTAATGCAGGACGGCATTGATACTAATATGTAACGCCCGAGCAGTGTCACGAATACCCGCATTATTCATTGCCAAGTCAATGAGTTGGTCTGTCATTCCCGGTTGACAGGCACGAAATGAGTTGGTCTGTCATTCCCGGTTGACAGGCACGATAGGAATAATCGTGCTGGAAGGTGTGTTTACATGACTAACAACGGTAACGCTGATGGGTACTTTTGCCATAACCGTGTTTTTTACAGAGGCTGTCTGTTCACAAAACGGGCATCTTACATCAACGTTAGCCACTGTATCTCCACATCCAAAACCGCAGAGATTACACTGTAATCAACTCATTGAATACTTGACCGTTTGGCACTTTGCTTCGCGTCGGGTTTCCGCGATGTGCAGCACCAACCGCTTGATGTAGCCCGTAGCCCGGCGCGATCTGCTTTTGCTCGTCAACGCTTGAACCTCGATCTGCTTTTGCTCGTCAACGCTTGAACCTGATGTATGCTGCGGAGCAGCATCTGCTCGAATTTGATCGTGAGATGGGCACTCTGGCACAACGTCTTCGTGCTTATTCGCCCCGTCCTTTGCTGCTGTTCTCGCTGCTTGATAGCCGTCGTGCGCTGGTTATTGGCCATAACAGCTTATTTAACAACGTGCTCACCCGGCTCGGCTTAACCAATGCCTGCAGGAAGAAACCAACTTTTGGGGTCGCGCTGTGGTAGGATTGAGTGTCTGGTGCGCTACGAAGACGTGCAAGCGCTGTTCTTTGTTCAGGGCAATACCGCATTGCCGGATGCGGTTTCCCAGTCAGCGCTGTGCGCATGATGCCTTTTGTTCGAGACAACCGCTGGCAGACCTTGCCTGCGGTCTGGTTTTACGGTGCAACGTTCTCGGCGCTACGCTTTGCACGACTTCTGGTGCAGGCGTTGGAGTCGACGTAATCGTTGGAGTCGACGTAATGAGAACATTTGGCCTGCTGTGGTTATCTGCACTTACGTTGGTGGCGATTGGGCTGACCGGTGTGAATTTTAGTCAGTTGGTACCGACACCTCTGTGGTGGCACAGCGTGTGGAGCCCAGATGGATAAGATACCAACCAGATGCTGTTTCATTTTAGCTCTGTTACCCAGAGCGGTGCTGTCGTTGCTGGTTGGCGTATTGTTTCAGCAAATTTTACGTAACCCGCTGGCGGAGCCTGCGACGCTCGGCGTTTCTGCGGGCGCGCAATTAGGCTTAGCCCTGGCAACGCTGTGGGCCTTGCCTGGCGGAGAAACAACGCGACAGTTGGCAACTATCGTTGGTGCACAGTAGCAGCGGTGCCATTGTGTTTGGGGTGGCATCGGGGGGGGGCGTATGTCGCCCATTACCCTAATTCTCGCAGGTTGGTGGTGGGGCTGTATTGTGATTGGTGGTGGGGCTGTATTGTGGTGCGGTGAAAAGCTTACTCGCTTTTCAACCATGAACGTTTGCAGAGCCTGTTCCTGTGGGGCAGCGGTATACTCAATCAGTGGTTTTGTTGAATATATCATTTATGAGGCACGGCTCCGTAAGGAGCTCTACCTCTCACCGTAAGGAGCTCTACCTCTCAGGCAATGCGCACGCTCAGTGGCATACCCAGCAACGTTATTTTGTTCAACGCTTTCACTTGCACCATGGCTTCCCCTACCTACGCATCGTAGTCCCGCAGACTCAGCCGCCCTCCAAACACCTTTTTTATCCGCGATATCGCCGTTTCCGCCACTGAACGCCGGTGATAACCCACTTTCTTTCTTTTTCCATACACCATTGCTGCCGCTAAGATGCTGATTTGCCACTGAATGATTACGTTCATGGTACTTGTCTGGCCAGTATTGCCCCCTTTAGTAGCGGGATAAGCGGCCTGATTTTTTTTCCTCAGCAACACATCATGGCAATAACGGCTATCATAAGTCCCATTTGCTGAGGCTTCCCTGATTTTCCGGTGGGTCTGGTTAATCAACCCTGGCAACGCCTGCGCATCAGTCGTTCCGCTGAGCGACAAATCGGCACAGATAATCTCATGCGTCGCACTGTCTGCGACCAGGTGAAGCTTGCGCCATACCCTGCAACAGCCAGCGCCATGCTGCCTGCAGAGAGCCCCGCTGACGGAGAGCGTGGTTATACGTTTTCAAGTTGGTGATTTTGTACTTCTGCTTTGCCACGGTTTGCCACATACAGTCATACAGTCATACAGTCATACAGTCAGGGTAGAGAGTGATCTGATCTTGCTTACCGCTAAAAGTTCGATTTATTCAACAAAGCCTCAATCAGTATGACTGGGGCGCCGTTTCGTTCCTTTGGCCTCGGATGCTGATCGGCCTGGTTGTCGTGTTACTCATGATCCGTCCGTTGGTGATGCTGGCATTGGACGATGCCGTTATCCGCAGTCTGGGGGTAAACCTGACGGTGGCGCGTATCGCTGGGCTGGGCATCGCCATGGTGCTGAGCGCCATGCTGGTGAGTGTAGAGGGTGTTATCGGGAGTGTAGAGGGTGTTATCGGTTTTATTGGTCTGTTTGCCCCGCTATTGGCACGCATGTTGGGTACCAGAAGGTTAGGGCCGCCGCTTGCGTTGGCGATGCTGGTGGGGACACTGCTGCTGGTCATCAGCGATCAGTGCATTATTCATTCTGCTTGCCGCTACTGGCGTGAGGTGCCGACGGGAGTTGTGACCGCGCTGGTGGGCGCGCCGGTCATGCTGTGGTTACTGCCACACCTGCGCCATATGAATGTGCCTTCGGTGGACATTGTTCGTCAATCGGTGCGTGAATGCGCGCTGACGGTGCGTGAATGCGCGCTGAGTACGCCGGCTATTGACCCTCTACGCAGCGTTGCTGCTGCTCCTTCTACTGATTGCGTTGGGTAGCGGGCAGGATAGAAACGGCTGGTATTGGTCGCTGCATGAAATGTGGTACTGGCGCTGGCCGCGCGTAGTTGCCGCGCTTTCGGCCGGTGCGATGCTTGCTGTCGCGGGCGCTTTGATGCAGAAGTTGACGGGAAATCCAATGGCCAGACCGGAAGTATTGCGCGTTACCTCGGGAGCTGCTTTTGGCGTGGTTCTGCTGCTGTTATTGGTTCCTGGGGCTGTGTCATCGTAGCGTTGGCTGGCCGGCAGTGTGCCGGTGCGGGCGGCAGACTTCTGCTGATCATGCTGTTGGCAGACTTCTGCTGATCATGCTGTTGGTAAACCGTGGCGGTTATTCTTCCAATAGTCTTCTGTTGGTAGGGATTGCCTTGAGCACTGTATTTTCCACTCTGCTGACCTTTATTCTGGTGAGTGGCGATCTCCGTACCGGAGCGCTATTGGCATGGGGCGATCTCCGTACCGGAGCGCTATTGGCATGGCTGGCCGGTTCAACTTATAAAGTCAGCACGCAGCAGGCGTACATCTCGGCCCTTATTGCGCTGTTACTACTGAGCGCCACCCCGCTGATACGCCGCTGGATTGCCATCATGCTGATGGGCGCGAGCGTGGTCCAGTCTGTGGGGATTGCATTGCGTCCTGCGCGTATGTCGATTTTATTGCTGGCGGCAAGGTTGGTCGCGACCGCGACATTGGTGATCGGTCCGCTGAGTTTTGATGGCCTTATAACATCCCATTCTACCTATTTTCTTGGGTTTCGCCGCGCATTGCAACAGGTCGTTATCGCTTCATTGCTTGGCGGCATGCTGATTGGTTGGGACGAGTGTTGATTTTTCCTTATCAAATTCCTGCCGGTCTGTTAGCGACATTCCTGGGGGCGACGTATTTTACCCTGATGTTACGTGGCAACATTCTACTTGAGAGCAAGAAGTAAACCCTACTTGAGAGCAAGAAGTAAACCGTATCGCTATTGAGAAGAAGAATAATTATTTACATTTGCAATCAATGGATAAAATTTACCTTTGCAATCAATGGATAAAAATGACAGTGTTAATTCATATAGCACGTAAGCCAACCCGGCTTGCGGTGCTCATCGTGGCGTTCTGTGGCACGATAGCATTGCCGATTTTGGCACAGGACACCGCTTCGGTGGCTGCAAACCCGGCAGCGCAACCGGCCTCTCCAACCGATAGCGTAAAAAAGATACCATGACGGTGATTGCCAAACCGGAAGATAACTTCCGTGCCGGTGGCGATCAGTTGGTACCTGCTTATCTGGATGGACAGATCGCCAACGGCGGACGCGTCGGTTTCCTCGGCCAGCAGAACTCTCGCGATGTACCGTTCAATATCGTCAGCTACACCAGCAGAATGATTGAATTGCAGCAGGCGCAAACCCTGGGCTATGTGGTCAAGAATGATGCGTCGGTGCAAAGCGTGCGCGGCTACGGCAACTTTGCGGAAGCCTACCGTATTCGCGGCTTCCGTATTCGCGGCTTTAAACTGGACGGCGATGACATCACTATGGGCGGCCTGTTTAGCGTGATGCCGCGTCAGATTGTTTCCACCAGCGTCAGATTGTTTCCACCAATATGTATGATTGACCGGGTTGAGATCCTGAAATGGTCCAACGCGTTTCTTAACGGTGTTTCCGCAGGCGGCAGCGGCGTGGGCTGTGCGGTGAACGTGGAACCTAAAGATAACCGCTTTGGGGTACGCGTCAACCTGCTGCACCGCGAAGGCGAAGCCGCGATTGACGATCGACGCGAGTGAGTTTCATTTGCTGCTGTCGGACTGGATTATCGTGGCGATCGTTTCCGTTCCTCGCTGGATGCGAGGCTGCCAGCACCAGTATCTGCGCGGTGGCCGTCTGGGGATAAACGTTTCGGCTGCCGGGTTACAAGCCATCCCTGAACCGCCAACCAATACCCACAACTATAGCCAGCGCTGGGTCTATACCGATATGAAATCCCGCTTCGGGATGCTGCGCGGCGAGTACGATCTGAATAATCATTGGACGCTCTATTCTGGCCTTGGCATGAGTAACACCGAAGAGATAGGTAATTACAGGACGCCAAAACTGACAACAGCCGGTGATGGCAGCGCTACGCTGGGCCGTTTAAGTTTGGCATATATCGCTCAGAACACCTCATCGCTAGCAGGTATTCGCGGCAATTTTGCTATCGGCCCGGTCAAGCACGAAGTCAACATGGGCTATTCGGGTAAGTTAACATGGGCTATTCGGGTAATATAGCAAAATCAGAGCGGTGTACACCATATCTGGCGTACGCCATGTATAAGTACGACTACGCTACAAAAATCTATTATATAACACCTCGGTAGTGGATTTCCCTGCGACAACAACAGCGGCGTCAATATGGACGATCCTAAAATACGCAACCGCATGCACAACTGGGGAGCTGGCGCTTTCCGATACGCTCTCGGTGCTGGATGACATCGTGCGCTTTACCGCAGGGTTGCGCCGTCAAGAGATATTGATATGCAACTATGAATACAGCGGTATCGAGAGTGGCACAGGAGGACGCTTTGAACTCACCAAGGTGAGCCCGGTATTCGGCATGGTTGTAAAACCTTGGGAACACGTTTCGATGTATGCTAATCATATTGAGGCATTGCAGCCGGGTACTAAAACCTCATCTACAGAAGCAGTAAACCGTGGGCAGATATCAGGTATCTACGTACGTTGCCAAACAAAATGAAGTCTGCGTGAAATTTGATTATCAGCGCGTCGGCGGGTCGCTGGCGTTTTACGAGATCAAACGGCCAAACAGCTTTATCGATTCTGTGAATAAGCTCTATGGCCTTAACGGCGAACAGTGTAATCGCGGTGTGGAACTGAATGTGTTTGGTGAGCCGATGTACGGCCTGCGCCTCAACGGCAGCGCTACCTGGCTGGATGCCACTCTGAACAAAACGCGCGCAGGTGCCAATGATGGCAATGAGGTCGTGGGTACACCCGGTTACCAGCTGGTATTTGGCAGTGAATATGATGTCCCTTCGGTGGAAGGCTTGACGCTGTCTAGCACCGTGTTGCGTTACGGTTCACAATACGCCAATGAAGCCAATACGTTAAAACTGAAGCCGTGGACGCGGTTGGATTTGGTAGTGCGCTACAGTACGCCACTGAACGACTACACACTGGTGTGGCGTGCCAACGTCGCGGACGTTACCAACGAAAAATATTGGGCATCGGTGGATGATACTGGCACATACGTGACACAGGGCGAACCGCGCTCGCTGAAACTCTAGGTATCCGTGAATTTTTAATACTGACCCCGCCTGTTGCTATGGTTTACTGGCGCAGGCGCGTTATTATTTTTTACAGTGGCCACATTTACAGTTTTTTACAGTGGCCACATTTACAGTGGCAACGCCATGATCACCGCATCTTCGCGCCCGTTGGCTGCCGGGTAATAGTTACGCCGTAGCAAAACTTCGTTAAACCCCAATTGCTCATACAGCGCGATGGCGTTGGCGTTGGATGCGCGAACCTCCAGCCACAGCGTGGTAATGCCGCGCGCCTCAAGCGTTTCAATCAGTTGTTCCAGTAGAAGCCGACCATGGCCTTGCCGTTGGTGGTTGGGATGCACGGCAATATTGAACAACGTCGCTTCATCCAGCACCACCTGGGTAATGGTAAACGCCACCAGCGTATCGTCGCGCGTCAATTTCAGGTTCAGGTAGCGTTCGCCCTGATTACTGTTAAAGGTGCTTTCCGTCCACGGGAAAGCGTGGCTTGCCTTTTCGATGGCAGAGGTGGCAGGCAAATCGTGGGACGTTAGGGGAGAGATAACGTGCATGATAAACAACCTGAATTAATGGGCCTCTGAGGCTGTCAACAAGGGAAGATGTTCACTGATTTGTTGCCACAGGGCGCGTTTGGCACTGGGGTTAGCGTAAAGCTCGTCCAGCGTCGGGCTATTCAATTGCACACCCGTCCAGGCGCGCGGCACATTAACCCCCAGACACCAGCTATGGCAATGTGTCGAGGTGGGCAGCATGGCAGTCTGTTCCGGTGTAAGCGGGTACACCTGTTCGGGGCGCAGTGACAAACTGTGCAACACATCGCCAATCAGAGGGTAATGGGCGGCGGGGAGCGAAGCGGCAACAATCACCAGACGCGTTTGTGCGGGCAGGGTAACGGTAATCTCGCCCTGCAACACCGTGTGGCGGCGTAACGTCCACTGCGTAATCCCCATCTGTTGTAAAAGCCAATTGCGTCTTGGTGCCATGATATCCCGTGCTCGGTTTGCCATGATAGCCGCGCTATCGTGCTCGGTTTGCCATGATAGCCGCGCTATGCTAACAAACCTGATACGGATGCGCCAATTGATACGGATGCGCCAATAAAGTGAACCGCAGCAGTACTTTCCCCTTTAAGCCAGGTAATGACCAATGCCGTATTTTTCACACCACTGCTCAGTGGAAACACACCACTGCTCAGTGGAAAGTAAAATATCTCACGTTAATGACACTTCAATGTGATTTGCTGCAAGCAGTGCTATATGTGCTTTTTGTCGCTGTCTTTTAAGCTAACCTAGTCAAGAACACGGAGAAAGGCAACTTTGTCGGTAAATTGTTTACCTTGGGTCAACGGTGCAGTAATACAAGAGAGAATGTTGGTGTTCAACGCGTTTATTTTTGATCTTTCCTGTTTGATCTTTCCTGGGGAAATGGGTGGGATCGCCAGCCACTTTCTGCAACAGACAACCAGTCAGCGGGTCAAGTATTCAATGAGTTGATTACAGTGTAAACTCTCCGGTTTTGGATGTGGAGATACAGTGGCTAACGTTGATGTAAGATGCCCGTTTTGTAAACAGACAGCCTCTGTAAAAAAAACACGGTTATGGCAAAAGTGGCCATCAGCGTTACCGTTGTCAGTCATGTAAACGCAGCTTCCAGCTCGATTATTCCTATCGTGCCTGCCAACCGGGAATGACAGATCGTGCCTGCCAACCGGGAATGACAGACCAACTCATTGACTTGGCAATGAATAATGTGGGTATTCGTGACACTGCTCGGGCATTATAATCGTAACACTGCTCGGACGTTACACGTTACATATTATAGTATCAATTATCAATGCCGTCGTGCGTACTTTAAAAAACGCTCGCCGCGAAATGTAACAACGCTGCCACTGGATAACCTGCAAATTCAACTGATTTGCGAAATGGATGAGATGTGGCCATTTGTTGGCAACAAAAAAACGACAGCGCTGGCTGTGGTATGCATGGGAGCCGCGTTTGAAGCGGATTATCGCTCATGCATTTGGCTCTCTAAGCAAGAAAACGCTGTGTAAGTTGCTGAAACTGTTCTCGGAGTTCAGAGTGGGATTTTGGTGCACTGATGGCTACAGGGCTTACAACGAAGAACTTCCAAAAGCAAAACACATTGTTGGCAAACTGTATACATAGCGTATTGAGCGTGAAAATCTGACGCTGCGCACCCGATTGAAACGCCTCAATCGTAAGACGTTGGGGTATTCAAAATCATCGGAAATGCACGATAGGCTCATCGGCACTTACATCGAACGCGAGTATTACGTTTGATGCTATATCAATTCATTGAATATAAAACCCTATTTTGTAGGGTAGAGCAGTGAAAATAATGCAGCATAAAATAAATTTGCATAAAAATCGTCGGCGAGAATTCAAGTGATGATCCTGCCCTTTTTACCGTCACTTCAGGCATAATAACGCCAGGGTTTTACCCTGTACGCCGTACAGCGATGAGAATCGTATGCAAGCACAGGATCGGGCACACATCGAACAGTTTCTTGAAGCTATGTGGCTGGAACGAAACCTGGCTGATAACACGCTGACCTCTTACTTACCGGCGAGATTTAACCGCACTGGCCGATTGGTTGGAGCATGCTGATAGTGATTTATTGCAGGTGCAGGCTCTGGGTCTGCAAGATATTTATTGCAGGTGCAGGCTCTGGGTCTGCAAGCTTATCTTGCCGAACGCGTGGAAGGTGGATACAAAGCGACCAGTTCTACGCGTTTGCTGAGTGCCATGCGTCGTTTTTTTTCAGTATTTATACCGGGAAAAACGGCGTAGTGACGACCCCAGCGCGGTATTATCTTCTCCCAAATTGCCCCAGCGCTTGCCCAAAGATCTCAGCGAAGCGCAGGTGAGTGCGTTGTTGCAAGCCCCTGTGTATTGTTGCAAGCCCCTGTGTAGATGAACCGCTTGAGCTGCGTGATAAAGCCATGCTTGAGGTGCTTTATGCCACCGGGCTGCGCATGCCACCGGGCTACGCGTCTCGGAACTGGTGGTGGGGCTGACCATTGCAGATGTCAGTTACGCCAGGGCGTCGTGCGGGTGATTGGTAAAGGCAAAAAATAAAGAACGGCTGGTACCGCTGGGGGAAGAGGCTATTTATTTTATTGGCTGGAGCGCTACCTCTAGCACGGCAGGCCCTGGCTGTTGAACGGCCAAACGCTTGATGTGCTTTTTCCAAGTTCCAGAGCGCAGCAGATGACGCGCCAAACCTTTTGGCTTGGCACCGTATCAAACATCAAACACTATGCCGTGCTGGCATCCATTGACAGTGAGAAGCTTGCACCGCATGTTTTACGCCATGCATTCGCTACGCACTTGGTGAACCACGGGGCTGATTTGCGTGTCGTACAGATGTTGTTGGGGCATAGCGATCTTTCAATGTTGTTGGGGCATAGCGATCTTTCAACAACGCAAATTTATACGCACGTTGTCACTGAACGGCTGAAGCAGTTGCATCAACAGCATTATCCGCGCGCCTGACATTGCAGGCGACATAAGGGCCAGACGGCTGAAAATGCCCTCTACAGGCGGAATACACCATGAACGGGACTGAATACGATGAAAAAAGGGTTAATGGCGCTTTCTTTACTGCTCGCGGTGACGAGTAGCGCAGTACACGCCGACGACGCGGCGATTAAACAGACACTGATCAAACTGGGCATTGAAAAGATGGAGATCCAGCCTGCGCCCGTCGCTAGCCTTAAAACGGTGCTGACGGAAAGTGGCGTGCTCTACGTAACGGAAGATGGTAAACATTTGCTGCAAGGGCCGCTTTACGCCGTGGATGGCGGCACGCCGGTGAACGTAACCAACCAGATCCTGAAAGGAAAACTGGATGCCTTGCAGGATCAAATGATCGTCTACAAAGCGGCGCAGGGAAAACATGTGATTACTGTTTTCACCGATATTACCTGCGATTACTGCCAGAAACTGCATGGGCAGATGAAAGACTATAACGATCTGGGTATTACCATCCGTTATCTGGCTTTCCCGCGTCAGGGGCTGAATTCGCTAACGGGAAAAGACATGCAGTCTATCTGGTGCACTGCCAACCGTAACAAGGCGTATGACGCCGCGTCGTGCGGTGAGGCTATCTCCCCGGCAACCTGCAAGACCGATATCGGCTCGCATTACGAGCTGGGTATCCAGTTTGGTGTGCAAGGCACGCCAGCGATCGTGCTGGAGAACGGCACCGTGATTCCGGGTTATCAGGCACCGAAAGAGATGTTAGCTATGCTGAACGCTCATCGGGCTGCGGCCAAACCGGGCGCATAAATTGCCACCAGGTTGCCCCATTAAAAGCGATAACGTGTAATGCACGCAGTCACGCAGTCACGCAGTCACGCAGTGGAATTGAAAATACAGTGGAATTAAAAACCATACTCCGCCGGCGTCCGCTGGTGGAAGGCAGTGGGCTTCCCGCAACGCTTCCTCCGTTACTACGCCGTCTATACGCGCAGCGCGGCGTCACTGAGGGTCAGGAATTGGATCGCAGTCTGCGCCGCCTGCTCGATTATCGCCTGCTCGATGGTATTGACGATGCAGTGGTGTTGCTGCAACAGGCTCTGGCAGGACAACGGTGCATCGTCGTCGTCGGTGATTTTGACGCCGATGGCGCGACCAGCACCGCGCTTACCGTGCTAGCACTGCGCAGCATGGGCGGTAGCCAAGTAGCCTATCTGGTGCCGAACCGTTTTGAAGATGGCTATGGCCTGGGCCCGGAAGTGGTGGTGCAGGCCGAGAAGCTGGGCGCAGAGCTGATCCTGACGGTGGATAACGGTATTTCATCCCATGCCGGCGTGGATGATGCGCACCAGCGTGGTATTCAGGTGTTGGTGACTGACCATCACCTGCCGGGGGCAACGTTGCCCGCTGCTGATGCGATAATTAACCCCAATTTGCGCGACTGTGCCTTTCCTTCTAAATCGCTGGCCGGCGTCGGCGTGGCGTTTTACCTAATGATGGCGCTGTTTGTGCGTCTGCGCGACAGCGGCTGGTTTAATCAAAAAGGGTTGGTGGAACCAAAACTGGCGGAACTGCTCGATTTGGTGGCGCTAGGCACAGTGGCCGACGTGGTGCCACTCGATGCCAATAACCGTATTCTGGTATCGCAGGGGCTGAATCGCATTCGTGCCGGTAAATGTCGCCCTGGCATTCGCGCCTTGTTGGAAATCGCCAACCGCAATGCCAGCCAACTGGTAGCTAGCGATCTGGGCTTTGCGATTGGGCCACGCCTGAATGCGGTAGGGCGTTTGGATGATATGTCGATTGGCGTGGCGCTGCTGTTGTGCGATGACATCGTCGAAGCGCGGATGCAGGCTAGCGATCTGGATGCGCTCAATCTGGCGCGGCGTGAAATCGAGCAAGAGATGCAGGCGGAAGCCATGCAACTGTGCGAAAAGCTGGAACACGGTGTTGAACAACTGCCGCTGGGATTGGCGATGTATCATCCCGAATGGCATCAGGGCGTGGTCGGTATTTTGGCATCACGACTTAAAGAGCGTTTTCATCGACCGGTGATTGCGTTCGCACCGGCGGGAGAGGGCGTGCTCAAAGGGTCTGGCCGTTCAATTCCTGGTCTGCACTTACGCGATGCGCTGGAGCGCCTGGATACCCGCTATCCTGGGCTGATGGTTAAGTTTGGCGGTCACGCAATGGCGGCTGGACTATCGCTGGAAGAGCATCAGTTTGATACCTTCCGTGAGCGCTTTGGTGAGCTGGTCGGCGAGTGGCTGGATGAATCGCACCTGGAAGGGGTTATCTGGTCGGACGGTGAACTGATACAAACCGAACTGAATCTGGTGGTGGCAGAGGTACTGCGCGATGCCGGGCCGTGGGGACAAGCGTTTCCTGAACCCACGTTTGACGGGCGTTTTCGTATCTTGCAGCAGAAACTGTTGAAAGAGCGCCACCTGAAGCTGATGGTGGAGCCGGTTAACGGCGGGCCGCTGCTAGATGGTATCGCGTTTAATGTGGATACCCGGTGCTGGCCAGACAGCAGCATTCGTGAGGCGGAACTGGCCTACCGCCTTGAGGTTAACGAATTTCGCGGTAAACGCAGCGTGCAATTGTTGATACAGCATTTGTGGCCGGTGTAGCAGTCATCGCTCGTATGGGTAAAATTGCGCCAAACGGCTGTAAACCTGGCGTATATTCCGCTAAAGTCATTCGTTTATATCCATTTTTTCTCCGTCGTTTGACGGTTAACGTAAGACGCTAATCATGTTTGAAATTAATCTGGTAAAAAACCGCATTCAGGACCTGTCTGACCGGACAGCTGTTCTGAGGGGGTATCTTTGATTATGATGCCAAGAAAGAACGCCTGGAAGAAGTAAACGCCGAGCTGGAACAGCCCGACGTATGGAATGAACCCAAGCGCGCACAAGCGCTGGGCAAAGAGCGCTCCTCGCTGAAAGTGATCGTCGATACTATCGATCAGATGACACAGGGACTGGAAGACGTTTCCGGCCTGCTTGAACTGGCGGTGGAAGAGGACGACGAAGAGACGTTCAACGACACCATCACTGAAGTGGATGCGCTAGAAGCCAAGCTGGCACAGCTTGAGTTCCGCTGCATGTTCTCCGGCGAATACGACAGCGCCGACTGCTACCTCGATATTCAATCCGGCTCCGGCGGTACGGAAGCGCAAGACTGGGCCAGCATGCTGCTGCGAATGTACCTGCGCTGGGCCGAGAGCAAAGGCTTCAAGACCGAAGTTATTGAAGAGTCTGGAGGGGAAGTTGCGGGTCTCAAATCAGCCACCATCAAGATTATTGGTGACTACGCGTTTGGCTGGCTGCGCACCGAGACGGGCGTACACCGTTTAGTGCGCAAGAGTCCCTTTGACTCCGGTGGTCGCCGCCATACTTCATTCAGTTCCGCGTTTGTCTATCCGGAAGTGGATGACGATATTGATATCGAAATCAACCCGGCAGATCTGCGTATTGACGTATATCGCGCCTCCGGTGCCGGTGGACAGCACGTTAACCGTACCGAATCTGCGGTGCGTATTACCCATATACCGACCAACGTTGTTACCCAGTGTCAGAACGACCGTTCCCAGCACAAGAACAAAGATCAGGCGATGAAACAGCTGAAAGCGAAGCTGTACGAGTTTGAGATGCAAAAGAAAAATGCTGAGAAGCAGGTGCTGGAAGATAACAAGTCCGATATCGGCTGGGGCAGCCAGATTCGCTCCTACGTACTGGATGATTCCCGAATCAAAGACCTGCGCACTGGGGTGGAAACGCGTAATACCCAGGCTGTGCTGGATGGCGATCTGGACCGATTTATTGAAGCAAGTTTAAAAGCGGGGTTATAACAAGTCACATGGCTGAGTTACTATCACAGGGTGCCGATCAGGCGCTGGATCTGAACAACGAATTGAAAGCGCGCCGCGGAAAGCTCTCGGCGCTGCGTGAACACGGTATCGCTTTTCCTAATGATTTCCGCCGTGATTCCACTTCTGATGCGCTGTACGCGGCTTACGACGATAAAGAAAACGAAGAGCTGGAAGCGCTGGGCGTTGAAGTGGTCATGGCGGGTCGTATGATGGCGCGCCGCATCATGGGTAAAGCCTCGTTCGTGACGTTACAGGATGTGGGTGGCCGCATTCAGCTTTACGTGGCTCGTGACGATCTGGCTGAAGGCATTTATAACGAACAGTTCAAAAAATGGGATCTGGGCGATATTCTAGGCGCGCGCGGCAAGGTGTTCAAAACCAAGACCGGTGAGCTTTCCATCCATTGTACTGAACTGCGTTTGCTGACTAAGGCGCTGCGCCCGCTGCCGGACAAATTCCACGGTTTGGCGGATCAGGAAACCCGTTATCGCCAACGCTATCTGGATCTGATCGCCAACGACGAATCGCGCAATACGTTCCGCGTGCGTTCGCAGATCATGTCTGGTATCCGCCGTTTCATGGTGGAGTGCGGGTTTATGGAAGTTGAAACCCCGATGATGCAGGTGATCCCTGGTGGTGCTTCCGCGCGTCCTTTTGTGACTCACCATAATGCGATGGATATTGACATGTATCTGCGTATTGCGCCGGAACTGTACCTGAAGCGTCTGGTAGTTGGTGGTTTTGAACGCGTGTTCGAAATCAACCGTAACTTCCGTAACGAAGGGGTTTCGCCGCGTCATAACCCGGAATTCACCATGATGGAACTTTATATGGCCTATGCCGATTATAAAGATCTCATCGAGTTGACCGAGAGCCTGTTCTCTACCCTGACTCAAGACGTGCTGGGCAGCACCACAGTGCCTTACGGCGATCAAACGTTTGATTTTGGTAAACAGTTTGAGAAGCTGACCATGCGCGAGGCGATCTGCAAATATCGTCCGGAAACCAACGTGACGGATCTGGACGATCTCGATAAAGCGTCTGCCATTGCAACGTCTCTCGGGATCAAGATCGAAAAAGGTTGGGGTCTGGGCCGTATCGTGACCGAGATCTTCGAAGAAACCGCAGAAGCGAATCTTATCCAACCGACCTTTATCACCGAATATCCGGCGGAAGTTTCACCGTTGGCGCGTCGTAATGATGAAAACCCGGAAATCACCGATCGTTTCGAGTTCTTCATCGGTGGACGTGAAATTGGTAACGGTTTCTCCGAGTTGAATGACGCAGAAGATCAGGCAGAGCGCTTTGCCGATCAGGTATGCTCCAAAGATGCGGGCGACGACGAAGCCATGTTCTACGACGAAGACTACGTCACCGCGTTGGAGCACGGTTTACCGCCGACCGCAGGCCTGGGCATTGGTATCGACCGCATGGTGATGCTGTTTACCAACAGGCATACCATTCGTGACGTGATCTTGTTCCCGGCGATGCGTCCTCAGAAATAAGGCATAGTGGGTAGTAGACTCTCCTTGTCGTCCTCGGCGTAGGACGTGGACTTTTTACAGGCGATACGCGTTTAGCCTGTAAAGAGATTCCCGCCTGCGCGGGAATGACAGTGAGTGCAGGAATGACGTAAGAGCGAGCATAACGGGGTAACCGCAGGAAGTGGCTCCATGATCACCTATCGTGGTGGCTGGTTTGAATTGGCGTTGTTAGAAAATACCGGCGGATTTCCCCGCCATACCCATGATGAATATGTGATTAGCGCCAATCTCAACGGAGTTGAGTATGTCTGGCTGGATGGTAACATTTTTGATGTCGATCCCCAGATGGTGACCACCTACAATCCGCATCAGCTACAAAGTGGTGATAACAGCGATGGTCGCTGGCAATGTGCCTCGCTCTACCTACAACCCGGCGCTTTTGAGCATTTCTTTGGTCGTGCCTTTCGGTTTGCTCAGGGCTTTCAACAGGCTCCCGTTCTGGCGCAACAGTTGAAACTATTGGCAAGCCCCAGCGATGAGCAGGGCGATGGCGCGATGCATCAGGAGCTACTGGTGCTGCTATTGGCAGCATTGATGGACAACGACATGGGCAGCCCTGCGCCGTTAAAGATAGTCAGCGAGGGCGGCAGGGTAAAACGCATCAAGGCGCGTTTGCTCGATTGCTTCGCAGAACCGCCCAATCTGGATGCGTTGGCATGCGATGAACACATCACCGTGGCGCATCTGGTGCATAGCTTTCATCAGGAAGCCTGTATGCCGCCATTGGCCTGGCTGATGCAGCGCCGTATTGGCAAAGCGCGTGAGCTGCTAAGTCAGGGCATGAGCATCAGTGAGGTTGCCCTTAGTCTTGGCTTTGCCGATCAGGCGCACTTCACCAAAATCTTCAACCGTTTTAACGCCATGACACCGGGGTTTTTTCAGCGTATCAATTTCTGACAATACGTCCTGCTATAAACCACGTAGACTTGCGCTTATTGTTGATGTCTGCGGAGCTGTGGCGGTTATGTTGTTAGTGGTGCTTAATGGCATATGGCATTTTGCTTTCCCTCTCGCTGTGCCTGGATTTGTGGATGGTGCATACGGCGATCATTAACCGGGGTATGCGTGACGTGCCGCGCGCCGCATTTATGATTGGCTTTGGTTCTTGTTTTGGCGATCTGGTTTACGCGGCACTTTCTGCGTTTGGTTTAGCGGTTATCTTTACCGCACTGCCGGTACGCTAGGCGCTATGGATTAGTGACGGTGCCATTCTGCTGTGGATGACGTGGAACATGGCGCGCATGGTCTGGTGTGATTATCAGACGCAACGATTAACGCCTGTGGGCGCGGATGTGACTGACCTTACAGCAGTAACAAAACGGTTTCGCGGCTACGATTCCCTTCACTCGCTCCCGCTCCAAACTCACTTCTCTTCACTGCTCCAAATACCCTTCTCGTAACGTTCCGTAAACTCAACTCACTCCATAATACCATAAGCCTGGTCGTGTATTCAATGAGTTGATACAGCATCAAACGTAATACCTCGCGTTCGATGTAAGTGCCGATGAGCCTATCGTGCATTTCGGATGATGTTGAATACCCCATGTCTTACGATTGAGGCGTTTCAATCGGTTGCGCAGCAACAGATTTTCACGCTCAATACGCTATGTATACAGTTTGCCAACAATGTGTTGTGCTTTTGAAAGTTCGTCGTTGTAAGCCCTGTAGCCATCAGTGCACCAAAATACCACTCTGAAACCCAGTGCACCAAAATACCACTCTGAAACCCGAGAACAGTCTCAGCAACTTACGCCGTGTTTTCTTGCTTAGAGAGTCAAATGCATGAGCGATAATCCGCTTCAAACGCGGCTCCCATGCATAACAAAGCCAGCGCTGTCGTTTTTTGTTGCCAACAAATGGCCACATTGTTGCCAACAAATGGCCACATCTCATCTACTTCGCAAATCAGTTGAATTTTCGCAAATCAGTTGAATTTGCAGGTTATCCAGTGGCAGCATTGTTACATTCCGCGGTGAGAGTTTTTTAAATACCCGAGTTTTTTAAATACCCGAATTATTCATTGCCAAGTCAATGAGTTGGTCTGTCATTCCCGGTTGGCAGGCACGATAGGAATAATCGAGCTGGAAGGTGCGTTTACATGACTGACAACGGTAACGCTGATAGCCACTTTTTTGCCATAACCGTGTTTTACAGAGGCTGTCTGTTCACAAAACGGGCATCTTACATCAACGTTAGCCACTGTATCTCCACATCCAAAACCGGAGAGTTTACACTGTAATCAACTCATTGAATACTTGACCCGCCAATGGCTATTATTGATTTTTTATTGATTTTTTAAATAAAACATAAATGAATATATGAAATAAGAAGAGCTGATTGAACTATAATACTGATTGAACTATAATATTGATTGAACTATACTATAATACTGATTGAACTATAATAAATAAGAAGAGCTGATTGAACTATCAATTGAATGGTTTAATTAAACGTATTTTAAACACAACTCGGATGAGATGTGTTCAGCGTGTTCATCTGAGTTACATTTAGTAATGTATACCTGTATAATTATTTGTGATGGTTAAAAAACATACGTTTGTTATTTTATCACCAGGATGTTGTCATGCTTGATTTTTTTTTTACCTTTTTCTCGCCCTTCTTTGGGCGAGGAAGAGATTGTTGCCGTAAAATGATTGTTGCCGTAAAATAAGGTCATAATAAGGTCATGTTATCCGGATGGATCACGTCAGGGCCCAAAATCAGCAACTGAAATCAGCAACTGGAAGATGCTTTTTGTGCATTGACCGGCAACAAGCACGCCATTGCTGTCAGTTCCAGTTCCGCCACGGGCGGGATGCACGTAATCTTGATGGCGCTAGATGGCGGGATGCACGTAATCTTGATGGCGCTAGATCTAGATAATGGCGCTAGATCTAGATATTTTCCCTGGCGATGAAGTTTTTCCCTGGCGATCGATGAAGTTTTTCCCTGGCGATCGATGAAGTTTTTCCCTGGCGATGAAGTGAAAGTGAAGTTTTTCCCTGGCGATGAAGTTATTACCCCCTCTCTGACCTGGGTTTCAACCCTCAACATCTGGGTTTCAACCCTCAACATGATTGTCTTGCTTGGCGCTGTGCCGGTGATGATAGACGTAGATCGCGATACATTGATGGTTACGCCGGAGGCCATTGCTGCGGCTATCACGCCCCGCACGCGCGCCATTATTCCCGTGCATTACGCTGGCACACCCGCCGATATGGACGCGATTCGTGCCATTGGGCATCGTCATGGCATCCCTATTATTGAAGATGCGGCTCATGCCGTTGGGGCCGAGTATCGCAGAGCCCCTGTTGGAGCGAAAGGCACTGCGATTTTCTCCTTTCACGCCATCAAAAATATGACCTGCGCTGAGGGTGGACTGGTGGTCACCGATGATGACCAGCTTGCCAAGCGTATCCGCAGCCTTAAATTTCACGGCTTTGGCGTGAATGCTTATGACAGAGTTGCACAGGGACGTGCACCACAGGCAGAAAGGCAGAAGTGATAACACCGGGGTACAAATACAATCTCAGTGATATCCATGCCGCGATTGCGTTAGTGCAATTTGGCAAGCTGGCGCACGTTAACCAGCGGCGTCAGGAGATTGCGCAACGCTATTTATCGGCACTTATACGCCATTGCTGCCGCTACGTCAGCCTGAATGGCCCCATCACCACGCTTGGCACCTGTTTATTTTGCGTGTGGATACTAACGTTGTGGTATTTCACGCGATGCGTTAATGACTGCACTGCAAGCGCGAGGGATTGGCACTGGCCTGCATTTTCGCGCCGTTCATACCCAGAAATATTACCATGAGCGTTTTCCCGCACTTGAACTTCCTCATACGGAGTGGAATAGCGAACGCCTGTTATCCATTCCCCTGTTTACGGATATGACTTATGACGACACATCACGCGTTATTGATGCGCTGCTCGAACTTGTCTGCGGTTAATATGTTCACCTTTCCTCCGATAAAAAAAGTCTCCATTGTCATCCCAGTGTTCAATGAGCAAGAGAGCCTGCCCGCGCTTATTCAGTGCACGGTGGCTACCTGTGAGACGTTGAGTAAGGACTATGAGATTGTACTGGTTAATGATGACAGCAATGACAACTCAGCGCGACTGATAGCGCAATCCAGCGAAATGCGAGATAGCCACGTGATAGCCGTATTGCTCAACCGGAATTACGGTCAGCATGCTGCGATCATGGCGGGATTTAGTCATGTCCGGGCGATTTGATCATCACGCTGGATGCCGATCTCCAGAATCCACCGGAAGATATCCCGCGTCTGGTGGCAAAGGCCGATGAAGGCTATGATGTGGTGGGCACGGTACGCCAAAACCTTCAGGATAGCCTGTTTCGCAAAATGTCATCGCGCCTGATAAACCGTTTTATCCAGCGTACCACTGGCAAGGTCATGGGCGATGATTATGGCTGTATGCTGCGCGCTTATCGACGCCATATCGTCGATGCCATGTTGACCTGCCACGAACGCAGCACATTTATCCCTATCCTTGCCAATATCTTCGCGCGTAAAGCGACGGAGATTCCTGTCAAGCACGCCGAACGCTTGCACGGTGATTCCAAGTACAGCGTGATCAGTTTGATCAGCCTGATGTATGACCTGGTGACCTGCCTGACCACGACGCCTTTACGTCTGCTCAGCATGATAGGTAGCGCCATCGCGCTTTCAGGGTTCTTGCTGACCTTTGTGCTGGTGGCGTTGCGTCTGGTATTTGGGCCTGAATGGGCAGCTGAGGGCGTTTTTATGCTGTTTGCCTTTCTGTTCAGTTTTATCGGCGCGCAGTTCGTGGGGATGGGGATACTCGGTGAATATATTGGCCGTATTTACAACGATGTGCGTGCTCGCCCTCGTTATTTTGTGCAACGCGTCGTTAAGGGGGAGACCAGCAAAGACGAGACTCACCAAGAAAGTAATGTGAAATGAATACCGTTGTTTTTGCTTACCATGATATGGGATGCGTTGGCATCAATGCCTTGCTGGCCTCTGGCTAAATGCCTTGCTGGCCTCTGGCTATCACATCAGTGCTATTTTCACCCATGCGAACACGCCCGGTGAAAATCCTTTTTTTGGCTCAGTGGCTCGTATTGCCGCCAAAATGGGTATTCCTGTCTATACACCGGAAGATGTGAACCACCCGTTGTGGCGTGAACGCATTCGCGCGCTCGCACCGCAGGCCATTTTTTCTTTCTATTACCGCCGCGTGCTGAGTGACGCGATTTTGCAGTGCGCACCCTTAGGGGCGTTTAACCTGCATGGCTCGCTATTGCCGCAATACCGTGGCCGTGCACCGCTGAATTGGGTATTGGTTAACGGAGAGACGTAGACGGGCGTCACGCTGCATCGAATAACGTCAGAACCCGATGCGGGCCCGATTGTTGCGCAACAGCGGGTCGATATCGCCCCAGATGACAATGCCCCTGGTTTGCACCATAAACTGTGCGAATGCGCAGACAGCCTGTTACTTACGCGATATCCTGCCAGTGATTAAATCCGGTAACTATCCGCAGCAGGAACAGGATCACGCACAGGCCAGCTATGTCACCCGGAGAACTCTGGAGGCGGGGCGGATGGACTGGTCGCGGTCCGCAAATGAATTGCACAACCTGGTGCGTGCGGTCACGGATCCCTGGCCGGGCGCCTTTTGTTATGCCGGTGTGACACGCTTGACGGTGTGGTCCTCCTGTTTGCGACAGGATTTCCCTTGCGCGCCGAGTGGAACAGTGTTGTCGGTTTCACCGCTGGTGGTTGCCTGCGGCAGCGATGCGCTGGAGATTGTCACCGGGCAGAGTGCCAACAGCATGTTTATGGCGGGTGAGCAACTGGCACAAACCGTGGGCATGGTGGAAGGGGCTAGACTCAATGCCTGCTTGCCGTGCCAACCCAAACGCGTGCGGGTGTTGATCCTCGGGGTAAACGGTTTTATCGGCAACCACCTGACGGAGCGATTGCTGCAAGATGAAAATTACGAAGTCTACGGCCTGGATATCGGTTCCGATGCCATTGCCCGTTTCCTGCTTAACCCGCGTTTTTACTTTGTTGAAGGAGATATCACCATCCACTCGGAGTGGATTGAGTATCACATCAAAAAATGTGATGTCATTCTGCCGCTGGTCGCTATTGCCACGCCGATTGAATACACGCTATTGCCACGCCGATTGAATACACGCGCAATCCGCTGCGGGTGTTCGAGCTGGATTTCGAAGCAAACCTGAAAATCGTGCGTAGTTGCGTCAAGCACCAGAAACGCATCATCTTCCCTTCCACCTCTGAAGTGTACGGGATGTGCAGCGATAAGGTGTTCGATGAAGATCGCTCGTCGCTGGTGGTTGGGCCGATTAACAAACAGCGTTGGATCTATTCGGTATCGAAGCAACTGCTGGATCGGGTTATCTGGGCATACGGCGAGAAGCATGGGTTACGTTTTACGCTGTTCCGTCCTTTTAACTGGATGGGACCACGGCTTGATAGCTTGGATGCCGCCCGGATCGGCAGTTCGCGTGCTATTACTCAATTGATCCTGAATCTGGTGGAAGGATCGCCCATCAAACTGATTGATGGAGGTGAACAGAAGCGCTGTTTTACCGATATCAACGACGGCATCGAGGCGTTATTCCGTATCATTGAAAATCGTGACAACTCCTGTGACGGGCGAATTATCAATATCGGTAACCCGAAAAACGAGGCCAGCATCCGCGAGCTCGCGGAGATGTTGCTAGAAAGTTTTGAACGCCATCCGCTTCGGCACATGTACCCGCCGTTTGTTGGCATGCGCGTGGTGGAAAGTGGCAGTTACTACGGCAAAGGCTATCAGGATGTGGAACATCGTAAACCGAGCATCGCCAATGCGCGCCGCCTTTTAGGATGGGAGCCACAGGTCGAGCTCCGCCAGACGATTGACGAAACGTTGGACTTTTTCCTGTGTACTCACCCTTCACCAAATTCCACCCCATGAAACGTGTCGGGCTGCGTATTGATGTCGACACCTGGCGCGGTACGCGAGTGGGTATGCCGCGCCTGTTAGAGATGTTGGAACAACACGGGGTTCAAGTAAGCGTTTTTTTCAGCGTTGGGCCAGATAATATGGGACGTCACCTTTGGCGTCTGGCCAAACCGGCTTTTTTGTGGAAGATGCTGCGCTCCAAGGCAGTTTCATTGTATGGATGGGACATCCTGCTGGCGGGGACTGCCTGGCCGGGCCGTTTGATTGGGCGCAGTAATACGGACCTCATGCGACAAACGGCGTGTACCCACGAGGTGGGGCTTCATGCTTGGGATCACTTTGCCTGGCAAACCTGGGCGGGCATTTGGAACCCGGCACAGTTACATCGCCATATTGCGCTGGGCAAGACCGCGCTGGAGGATCTGCTGGGTCAGGCTGTCACCTGCTCCGCCGTGGCCGGATGGCGGGCAGATCAGCGTGTCATTGAGGCTAAGCAGTGCTTTGGTTTCCGCTACAACAGCGATTGTCGCGGCAGCACACCATTTCGGCCTCATCTGGCAGATGGCACATTAGGTACCGTTCAGATCCCGGTTTCACTGCCCACCTGGGATGAGGTTATCGGCTCCACCGTGCAACAACAGCAGTTCAACCGCTATTTGCTCAACGCCATGCACAGCGTGCGAGGGACACCGGTGTATACTGTGCACGCTGAGGTGGAGGGCATCGCCTTCCAGCGGAAATTTTCGGCATTGCTCTCCATGGCGCATCTTGAAGGACTTCAGTTTTGTCCTCTGGGGGCGTTGCTTCCTGAATCCGAGGCAGATTTGCCCGTTGGGCACGTTGTGCGCCACGCCATTGACGGGCGGGAAGGATGGTTAGGCTGTCAACAGTGGTTGAGTAGCCAACACCATCAGGTCGGTCAGTCATGAAAGCAGTAAATTACACGCTCACATTGGTCGCTTTGTGGGCACTCTACTATGTTATTCCCATTGAATACCGCTTGCTCTGGCAGCCGGATGAAACCCGCTATGCAGAAATCAGCCGTGGCTTGCTGGCCTCGGGGGATTGGGCGGTGCCGCGATTTTTAGGTATTCGCTACTTTGAAAAACCAATAGCAGGTTACTGGATCAACAATCTCGGTCAATGGCTTTTTGGTCATTCCAACTTCGCGGTGCGTGCGGGAGTAATATTCTCCTCGTCGCTGACCGCTTGTTTGGTAGCATGGCTCTCCTGGCGGATCTGGCGGGACAAACGTACTGCACTGGCGGCGGTAATCTACCTTTCTTGCTTGCTGGTCTACGGCGTCGGGACTTACGCCGTGCTCGATCCTATGCTCGCGCTGTGGCTCTCGCTCGCCATGTGCAATTTCTGGTATGCCGCTGAATCCAAGTCCGTGAGCAAAAAGGCCATTGGGTATCTGGTGCTGGGGATGGCTTGTGGCATGGGGTGATGACTAAAGGCTTTTTGGCGCTGGCGGTACCTGTTATTAGCGTGCTGCCGTGGGTGGCAGAAAAGAAACAGTGGAAATCGCTGTTGATATATGGACCGTTGGCCGTGTTAAGTGCGGCGGCGGTGACATTGCCTTGGGCGCTCGCTAACCATTGAAGAGCGTGAACCAACGTTCTGCCACTACTTTTTTTGGGTAGAGCATATCCAGCGTTTTGCGGAGGAAGGTGCACAGCACCAAGCACCGTTTTGGTATTACCTGCCGCTGTTTCTGCTGGGCGCGTTACCCTGGCTGGGGTTCCTACTAGGAGCGTTGCGCCAAGGCTGGCGAGACAGGAAAATGAACAGCGGGCTGATCTATTTGCTGGGCTGGACTCTCATGCCGCTGCTGTTTTTCAGCCTCGCGAAGGGAAAATTACTGACCTATATACTGCATTACTGACCTATATACTGCCATGCTACGCGCCGCTGGCGGCGTTGCTGGCGCATAATGTGCTGGGTGCTGCCCGCGAGGGTGCCAAAGCGTTGCGTGCCAACGCACTTATCAATATGCTGTTTGGTGTTATAGGGCTGCTGGCTGTGGTGCTGGTTTTGGCACCTCATCGGTTGGCGAGCTATCCGCTCTATACACGGCAGGAATATGGCAAGATGCTGGCTGCAGCGGTGATATTTCTCTTCTGGGCGTTGATCGGGAGCCTGTTGCTTGTGCAACCGCGTAACCGCTGGGCCTGCGCGGCACTGTGTCCGTTGGCATTGGCGCTGCTGGTTGGCGCTGCCATTCCCGATCGGGTGGAGAATGCTAAACAACCGCAGGCGATGATTGAGCCGGCTCATGCGCAACTGCAAGCGAGTCGCTATGTGCTTTCCAACAGCGTAGGGGTTGCCTCGGCTATTGCCTGGGAGTTGCAGCGTGACAATATTTTTCTCTATAGCCGTCGTGGTGAGCTGGCCTGGGGGTTGGCGTTTGAGGATAGCGCAGAACGGTTTGTTTCTGAGGACGCCTTCCCAGGCTGGCTCGCGGTTCACCGTCAACAGGGCAATATTACGCTGATGCTACTGCTGGACGACGACAGGACGACGATACATGCGTTGCCAACGCCGGACTGTGTCTATCAGCGAGGACGCTTTACCGTTGTCGAGTATCACGCGCAAGAGTATCACGTGCAATGAGTGCATGGTTGGGGGTTTTGCTGGTCAGCATGCTGAGCTGCATGGGGCAGATGTGTCAAAAACAGGCGGCTGGCGCGGTTCATCCTGCCTATGCAGCGCGATGGCTGAGCGTTTCTCTGCTGCTACTGGCGCTTGCGTTATTGCTGTGGCTAGTCGTACTGCAATAGCTTCCTGTTGGTATTGCCTATCCGATGTTGAGTCTGAATCTGGTCTGGATCACGCTGGCCGCACGTTGGATTTGGCAGGAGCCTATTGGTTGGCGGCATAGCCTCGGCATTTTGTTTATCATCTCGGGCGTCGTTTCGCTCGGTGTTACGGCTTAACGTGGAGGCGATAGCATGGGATATCTAGCGGTGTGCCTCAGCGTCATGTTGGTCAGCATCGCGCAGTTGGCGATTAAATACGCCCTGTCCGGATTGCCACCGGTATGGTTGATATGCATACCGTGGGACGGCACAGCGTGCCAGTGGCTGCTGCTTACCGCTGGGCTGTGGTGTTACGTGCTGTCGCTAATTGTCTGGCAATTAGCGTTACAGCGTCTGGCGCTGGGAAAGCCTACGCATTTTTGAGCCTGAGCTATGTGCTGGTGTGGCTTGGTTCGCTTCTCTTACCCGACTATTCAGAGCATTTTTCATGGCTGGCGTGCATCGGCGTGTTCGCCATTATGGTGGGCGTATTGTTGGTCTGCTGGCCGGAACATGAAGAGAAAACCTCTACCTCGTCATAGCGCAAGAGTCATTGGGCTCAAAAAACAAACATTTTCATGTGTAATTTCTTGTCATTCTTATCGCAATAACACTGTGTGAGATAGGCCATAGCATCCATACCGTAAATCGTAAATAATACAAAACCGTTATGAATAGGAATATACCCGTCATATGACTTTGTTGAATAAATCAGGTCAAGTATTCAATGAGTTGATTACAGTGTAATCTCTCCGGTTTTGGATGTGGAGATACAGTGGCTAACGTTGATGTAAGATGCCCGTTTTGTGAACAGACGGTCTCTGTAAAAAACACGGTTATAGCAAAAGTACCCATCAGCGTTACCGTTGTCAGTCATGTAAACGCACCTTCCAGCTCGATTATTCCTATCGTGCCTGCCAACCGGCAATGACAGACCAATTCATTGACTTGGCAATGAATAATGCGGTATCCGTGACACTGCTAGGGCGTTACATATTAGTATCAATGCCGTCGTGCGTATAGTATCAATAATGCCGTCGTGCGTACTTTTTTTTTGCAAAGTGGATGAGATGTGGCCATTGATCAGCGCGGCATTGATCAAACGCGTGCGCTATTGCTCAACGTCATTGGCACTAATATTCAATTCACGCAGCGTTACCGGGCGTTACCGGGATACCTAAACGTTGGTTTAGCAAGCGAATTTATCGGATAACTGCTAGATACGCGTGTGTTGATCGCCCTGTTTGATGCCCGCTAACGCTGCACAGCGCGCGTAGCGTTAGCGTGTGGCATCACTGCCGGTGGCTGCGTTGTAATCTGATCAACAGAGGGAGCAGCATGGCGTTAATCTTGCCGTGGGTAATGTGGAACACGCCGTCCAGAGCGTGTGCTAAATTGTGCACCAGCTCCAATCCTGTGGTGCTGAACGCCATGCCCCGCCATGCAAGAGGCTTGTGCATTTTAATGGCTTGCGGCTGCCCCAGCGTGCAGCACGTTAACATCATGGTCGGGTTTGACCCCGCTATAGATACTAATTGCGCGCCTGTGGCATGTGGCATAAAACTAATTGCGCGCCTGTGGCATGTGGCATAAAACCGGCGAGATAATCGGTTTTGTCGGATTTTGCCATAAAGCCATCAGTGACAATGGCGCCTGTTTTATGGTTATAGGCGCGTAAGGCTTCCATTGCCGTGTCACCGAAATAGACGCGCGGCATGGAAAACACAGGAATATTCATGGTGTGATGTCGTTCCATGGGGCTATCAGTGCGAGCGGGCAGCAAACAGCGTAGGTTTCTCAATGCTGGCTAACCTAGCATGCGGTGAAAAAGGGGCGGCAGCATTGCGCAGAAGTTGGATTCTTTTGTTCTGTAACAGAGGGAGGATATCAAAATAATCCACGCGGGAATGTGCGCATAACTGCTAAAGCAGGCGGGGACGGCGCTGCCAGAGGAATGACATAAAGGAAGGTCAAGGTATTGTGGTGCAGGAAGGCAAGTCGCCGTTGGTCTTGGTTACGACAGGCTACAATATCAATATTGCGGAGAGCCCCGTTGGTGCGCCGTCACCTTAGGCTTTTGCCAGAAAGATGGTGAAAAAATCACGCCTTTTTTAATGCTGGTTTACGACGTGCGTAACCGCATGTGATTTAATCGCGAACGATTAACGGAAGATAGCGTAGGAAGCCAGACCGCGAGAAGCCAGACCGCGATAGGTTTTGCCCAACGCTTTTATTACATTGTTGATATTACTGATAATACTCATCTTCTTTTCTTATTCCTATACTTTCTTGAATCTTAGTGGTTGGTGAACATGTTGAAGTTGACGCTAACGCTTTTGAACATGGCAACGATTTTTTTGATCAGTTTCATTTATCTCTCTCCGAGAGATTGTTCATTTTTTCTGTGATAATCTTCATATTTTATGATAACCTTCTTTTTTATTTGTGATAATCTTCGTATTTTTTAATTAATATATACACCGCTTGGCAAGCGCATATACACTGCTTGGCAACGCAGGTCAACTTTTTTTGTGAGGCTAATCATAAAAAATAGTTCGAGAGTTTTCTGTGCATGAAACGCCGTTCTGTTTTGTAGAGTGACAGATAAATTGTCTGGATTATCAGTTGAAATACACAGCCCAGAAGCAGGAGAATCCCCGATTCTCCTCCGACCTGCCAGATACACTTGTGATGCGCCCCTCGCAAGCTAATCGTTTGCTTGCCCGCAGAACCGGTGTGAAGTGCATTCGGGAGCGTCAGATATTTGCGCTGCGGTGCGGAAGCGCGCTGTTGTGGATTCGTGCAGCGATGGGAGATCGTCATGGCAGGCAAGGCCATATGCACCCTCTAGTCATTACTTTTACAAATAATGGTTTACAAATAATGGTTTACAAATAATAACATCTCAGGGGATATCACCATGTCAAATAGCTCTCGTCAGGCTGGCAATGCGGCGTGCCCGCAAAGCTCACTTAATGCTTTTTTTCACATCACACAGAGCGGCAGCAGTAATGTAAGACTGGAAGTGCTGGCCGGGTTAACCACGTTTCTGGCGATGGTGTATTCGGTTATTGTCGTGCCTGGCATGTTGAGCAAGGCGGGTTTCCCGCACACGCCGGTGTTTGTGGCAACTTGCCTGGTCGCAGGGCTGGGTTCCTTGCTGATGGGACTGTGGGCCAATCTGCCCATGGCAATCGGCTGCGCCATTTCGCTTACAGCATTTACCGCGTTTAATCTTCGCTTACAGCATTTACCGCGTTTAATCTGGTGTTGGGGCAACAGATCAGCATACCGGTAGACTTTAGGCGCGATCTTTCTGATGGGGTTACTGTTTACCGTAATCTCTGTGACTGGCATCCCTCCTGGATCCTGTGTAACTTGCCGTTTGGCGTGGCGCATGGCCCCGGTATCGGTATTGGTCTGTTCTTGTTGAACATTGCCGCCAACTGCGTTGGTCTGGTGATCAAGAACCCGATCGACGGGCTGCCTGTTGAGTTGGGTAACTTCACCTCGTTCCAGGTGATCATGTCTTTACTGGGAGGTGATCATGTCTTTACTGGGACTGGCGGCCACCATCTATCTAGAAAAACATCGTGTGCCGCTAGAAAAACATCGTGTGCCGGGCGGCATCTTGTTAGTGATTGTGGCTATTTCGTTGGTGATTGTGGCTATTTCCATTATCGGCCTGATTTTTGATCCGAACGTGAAATTCCAGGGCTGGTTCAGCTTGCCGAGCCTGACCGATGAAAACGGTCACTCGCTGATGTTTAGCCTGGATATCATGGGGGCGTTGCAACTGGCGGTACTGCCAAGTGTACTGGCGCTGGATGATGGCGGCGTGTTTGGCGCTGGATGATGGCGGCGTGTTGTTCATCGCCTATAATCTGCGTCCGATTCTGGAACGTATTCGCACTATTCCACTGGTGGTGGAAGCTGGGCTGTTTGTCGTGCTGTTGTTTTCTCTGGCTGTCAGCAAACATTTCAGTTTACGCTGCCTGCGCAGCGTTGTAGTGGTCAACAAAAACGTAGTGGTCAACAAAAACTGGCCACGGGTTTAGAGTTTTTCGAACCGATTTTCCGATTCGTTTGGTGGTAACCCACCGTTATAGTCGTGCGGTATGAGTGTACTGTAATATCACACGATATAGTCCGTTATGGAGCGGGCTGCTTCGGTGCAGCTCCCGTATCCCATTACCAATATCCATTCATTTTTCAGGCTTCTGAAAAAGCGCTCCATCGGGCTATTATCCCAGCAGTTTACGCGCCGGCTTATACCCTGCTTTATCCGGTAACGCCACAGCAACTGACAGAACTGCCTGTATATGACAGAACTGCCTGCTTGTATATATATATGTATATATAATAATATATATGTATATATAATAATGGCTACCCTGCTCACTGTGGAACATTAGCCCTGATGGCCTCTGACCCGGTTTTCAAAAGCCATTTCCAGCGCCTTAGTGGTCAGCTGGCTGTCCGGTGAGAACGATATTGCCCAGCCCACCGGTTTTCTGGCGAACAGGTCGAGAACAACAGCAAGGTACGCCCAGCGTTTTCCTGTCCAAACATTTTTCCTGTCCAAACATAAGTCACATCGTCGCCCCACACCAGGTTAGGTTCTGTGACGGCGAACTGGCGCTCAAGATAATTCGGTATGGCAACATGCTCCCGACCACCGCGTATATATCTGTGTTTCGGTTGCTGGCAGCTTACAAGCCCCAGCTCTTTCATGATTCTGCCAGCAAGAGCAAGCCAGCGCTCCATCCGGAAGCCCTGAGCGTTGCAATTGCGGAGATACTTCTCGCCCCCGGCTGAGCCATGACTGATGTTGTCCAGTTCCTGAATCTGGCTGCGCAGCTTTGTACGTACGCCTTCTGTCCGGTTTATCAGGACGGCATTTCCAGTATTTATATAATTTAATTTCCAGTATTTATATTTATATAATTTCCAATATTTATATTTAATATATATAGCTGCTGCTTTATATATATAGCTGCTGCGGTGAACCCTGAACACGTGGCAGAGTGTGGCCACGGGATAACGCGCCATGAGTTTTCTGATTAACGATGAGTTTTCTGATTAACGAGAGCCGTTCAGAGAGTCTGACATCAAGAGCACGGTAGCCTTTTTTTTAATATTTCGTTTTCTATTTTTAAATACGTTGTAGTTTCTCCTTCAGCGCGCGTATTTCAATCTGTTCTGGAGTAATGGGAGAGGCTTTAGGTGTTTTTCCCTGCCGTTTGTCCCGTAATGATCTGACCCAGCGGGTCATGTTAAGAGGCCGACATCCATAGCTTTGGCTGCTTCAGCAACGGTGTAGCTCTGATCGACAACCAACTGAGCGGATTCACGTTTGAACTTTGCACTGAAATTTCTTTTTTTCATTGGGGCACCTATGTTGTCCTGAGGTGAGTATATCACCTCTGTTCAGGTGACCAAATTCAGTGTGCCACTACAATCGTAAGAAACAGGGCAAAAAAGAGGTCAGCACAGAGCCCCTTGCCGAGACGTGACACGAAACCGATAAACAGCATTCATCGATAAACAGCATTCATCACTGGAATTCCTTTCCAAAGCATGAATATAGATTTAAACCAAACAAAAAACCTCCGTCTTTCTACGGAAGGTTTTTTGTCTATCTGGCAGGGGCGGAGAGACTCGAACTCCCAACACCCGGTTTTGGAGACCGGTGCTCTACCAATTGAACTACGCCCCTAAATAAGGCGGGGGAACGGACGGGACTCGAACCAGCGACCCCTCTGCGTGACAGGCATATTCTGTTTCATCTCACCTATCCTTACGGTCCAGCAAGACCAATCTGTTAACAGCTGAATATCTTCATGAGTTCTGATTTGATTTTTCTCTCTTAATCAACACCAAAACATCTTCGGCGT
>JBPESR010000011.1:0-101937 GCA_051710525.1 Symbiopectobacterium sp.
CGATAATCCGCTACATCACGAGCTATTACAGTGCCATCCGGCCTCACTGATATAATAGCGTTCTGACGCCAAAGGAATCTGAGCTACTGTACTACTTACAATCTAATGCGGTGGCCAGTATTAGTTGACCACTAAAATCTTACATCAACTTTAGCCACTTACATCAACTTTAGCCACTGTATATCCACATCCAAAACCAAAGATTTTACACTGTAATCAACTCATTGAATATTTGACAGAGAATAGTTAAGTTTTCTACAAATCTCTGCGGTTTATCTGGCTATGCCCGCGCCCTAAAAGTAATAACGTCAATTTCAACCTAAAATTTACCGGGCGGTATAATTTTTTTGGCTTTTCCCTGGCTGGTAGCCATTGTTCAAAATGTACGAGTGGCCAGTCAATATCACTGAATTGAGAAATGGGGAAGAAAAATGGGGAGGTTAAAAAAAGAGGTTGAATGCTATGCATTACAACCCCTTTTATCTTTCTGTTTCTGATTCACCGTACTTTGGCTATTTCAGTAGGGATGAAATTACTTGGCTTTGCCTTGGTTAGCAACAGCAGCGGCTTTCGCTGCGATTTCGTCAGCGTCACCCAGATAGTAGTGTTTGATCAGCTTGAAGTTTTCATCGAACTCATACACCAACGGCACACCCGTCGGGATATTCAGTTCAAGGATTTCGTCTTCACCCATGTTGTCCAGGTATTTCACCAGCGCACGCAGGGAGTTACCGTGTGCAACGATGATAACGCGCTCACCACTCTTGATACGTGGCAAGATAGTTTCGTTCCAGAACGGTACAACGCGTTCGATGGTCAGCGCCAGGCTTTCAGTCTGCGGCAGCTCATCGTCAGTCAGAGAGGTGTAACGCGGATCGTGGCCGGGGAAACGCTCATCTTCACGGGTCAGCGCCGGCGGAGTAATAGCAAAACCACGACGCCATTGTTTAACCTGGTCATCACTGTATTTTTCAGCGGTTTCCGCTTTGTTCAGACCCTGTAACGCGCCGTAGTGGCGTTCGTTCAGTTTCCAGCTCTTTTCCACCGGCAGCCAAGCCTGATCCAGCTCGTCCAGGATGTTCCACAGCGTGTGAATGGCGCGTTTCAGCACAGAGGTATAAGCGAAATCGAAGGAGAAACCTTCATTTTTCAGTAATGTACCAGCGGCTTTGGCTTCTGAGCGGCCCTTTTCGGATAGGTCAATATCGTACCAACCTGTGAAGCGGTTTTCAGTGTTCCACTGGCTTTCACCGTGTCTCACCAGTACCAGCTTAGTTACAGCCATAGATAAACTCCTTCATTCCTAAGATTTCAGTTGATAACTGGTCTCATTATATTGCTGTGCTGCAATTAACGGCAATCAATAGTCACCGATAAACCTAATTTATCTGCATTAACTTTGCTCATTATCACGTTATGGCTTGCTCGTTTCAGCTCACAGCAATGGCCTGTCGGCCCAAAATATGAGATATATGAGATGAGTATGGGCCGACATTACGGGATAGCCACTCAGGCACTATCGCCTCGCTTAAAGTGTGTCAGCAGGTAGAACGCTGGGATCACCTGCATCGAGAGCAGGGGGGTAGTTACCATACCGCCCACCACCGGTGCGGCAATGCGTTGCATCACCTCAGCACTCGTACCGCTGCCCCACATGATGGACAATAGCCCGGCCATGACCATCAGCACTGGCACTAGTGTAATGCCAAACCCTGTGGATACCGCCATCTCGTAGGTTTTGGTGAAGGCAAACGGAGCATACATTTTCCCCTCCTGCGCTTCAAGTGAAAACACCGGTTCAAGTGAAAACACCGGAATAAACGATAGGGTTATGATCAGCAAGCTACAGAAGAGCGCCGGGCCAACCTCGACGGCGGCTTTTTCGGCAATCTTCCAATAGTCATCAGAGGCGGGTTGCTGGTTTGGATGCTCATGTCGCCACTGTTCCAGCACCTTATGCATGTTTTCTATCATCACAATGGCAGCATCCACCATGGCCCCGATGGGGATGCCACCCAACGACATGATGTTAGCGTTCACCCCCTGATAGTGCATTACAATGAACGCGCCAAGAATCCCCAGCGGCAGTGTCACAATGGCGACCAGCGCTGAACGTAAGTGGAGTAAGTGGAACCTGAACGTAAGTGGAGTAAGTGGAGTAAGTGGAGCAGAAACAGCGTACACACCAGGGTAATGACAATAAACTCTTCGAGCAATTTGTGTGTGAGCGTTGTAATGGCATTTTCAATCAGGTGTGGCGTTGTAATGGCATTTTCAATCAGGTGTGAACGGTCGTAGACCGGAACAATCTCCACGCCTGCTGGCAGGCTGCGTTTGATGTCGTTCAGCTTGAGCTTGACTACATCGATGGTTTCCAGCGCATTTTTTCCTGAACGCATCACATAATGCCGCCCGCGACTTCACCTTCACCATTGAGTTCAGCAATGCCGCGCCGCATTTCTGGACCGATACGCAGGGTGGCGATATCTGACAGCATAATGGGGATGCCATCTCGGGTGGAGATCACCGCGAGCTTAAAATCATCAATGGTTTTGAGATAGCCCGAGGTGCGCACCATGTACTCCGCTTCCCCTAGCTAGACAACAGAACCGCCGCCTTCCTGATTCGCGTTTTGTACCGTGCTCATCACCATCTCACAGGAGAGGTTTAGGGCGCGTAATTAGTCTGGATTGAGCACAATCTGGTACTGCTTAACCATGCTACCGACGCTCGCGACTTCCGATACGTTGGGTACGGTCTTTCACTCATACTTGATGATCCAGTCTTGGATGGCACGCAGGTCGCCAAGGCTGGGCTGGCCGGTTTTATCTACTAGCGCATATTCATACACCAACCGACGTAGGTGGCATCCAGGCCAAGAGAGGCCTTTGCCTGAGGTGGCCGCGTTGACTGCATTTGGCTGAGATACTCCAGCACGCGCGAGCGCGCCCAGTAAGGATCGCTGCTATTTTCAAACAGCACGTATACGTAAGAATCGCCGAACATGGAGAAGCCGCGTACCGCTTTGGCACCGGGTACAGAGAGTATGGTGGTGGTGAGCGGGTAGGTCACCTGACCTTCCACCACTTGCGGCGCTTTACCAGGGTGGCCGACTTTGATGATGACCTGAACATCAGAGAGGTCAGGTAACGCATCAGGTGGCGCTTTCTGCACTACCCACCATCCACATGCAGACATCAGCATGGCACTCAGTAGCACCAATAGCGATTGTGCAGCGACCAACGAATAATGGCTGCAATCATTGTTGATGTCCTTTTGGTTGGCATTTCTGTTAGAAACAGGAGTGACACTCACTAACTGCGCCCCCTCTTCTTGCAGCACAAAGGTGAAGCTTTGCAGCACAAAGGTGAAGCTGACGTGCTGGCCAACTGTTAAAGAAGGACGCAGTTCAGCAGAGGTAACAAAGTCTATGGTCATCGGGCCCCAGTTCAGCGCGGCAACCGGGCCGTGCGAAATCGTAATCGCGTCGCCGTCTATCGCCTCGATTTTCCCTTCCGCTTTGTAGGTGGGGGAGGAACTGGTCGCCGGGGTATCCTGTTGTGGTTTATCGCCTGCCATTTGCGGCAGTGCGCTTTTTAGACTTGCTTCAGAATCGATCAGGAATTGGCTGGACGTAACTACAGACTGGCTCGCTTCAAGGCCGTGTGTGATTTCTACCCAACCATTTTGGCTACGGCCTGTTTTCACCTCAACCGGCGTGAAGTGACCGTTACCGTCTGCCAACAGCACCAAAGAGTGGGTGCCGGTGGTGATAAGCGCTTCGTCGGGAATGGCAACCACAGGGGGCGTAGTGACGGGATGCGTCAGTGTCACGTTGGGGATCATACCGGGTTTGAGCAAATGCTCCGGGTTTTCCAGTGTCAGCCTAGCCTTCAGCGTGCGCGTTGAGGATTCCAGATTGAGCAACAGCTCATCAACCTTGCCATGAAAGGTTTTCCCCGGCCAACTGTCCGTGGTGGCCCTGATGTCACTGCCATGTGACAGCAGGTTGGCCTAGCTTTCCGGGTAATCCACCACAATCCATACTGGGTCGAGCGTTGCCAATTCAAACAGGGATTATGCGGCGTTGACCTGCGCGCCTTCACGCCCGTCTAGCTTGTTGATATAACCTTGTGCGGGTGCACGCAGCGTGATACGGGTTTGGGGTTTTCCCGAACGCTCTACGGCCTTGACGATCTCTTCCGGCATAAACTGCAATTGCAGACGTTCGCGTGCGGCGGCAACCAGAGACGCATCGCCCCACTGGCGAATGGCGAGGTATTCCTGCTGTGCTGCCGACCACTGTGGCATCCACAGTTATGCCAGAGGATCGTTACGCTGAACGAACTGCTGTGGTGCTATCACATACAGTTTTTCGACCAGTCAGTTTGCTAGCGTTGACAGGGTTTCAATACCATGTTCATCCGTGGCGACAGTACCAAAGGCTGTCAGTTGCAGATCTAACGTACGCTGCGCTGTTTTCACGCCCAAATTTTGGGTCGTGTATTCAATAAGTTGATACAGCATCAAACGTAATACTCGCGTTCGATGTAAGTGCCGATGAGCCTATCATGCATTTCTGATGATGTTTAATACCCCAACGTTTTACGATTAAGGCGTTTCAATCGGTTGCGCAGCGTCAGATTTTCACGCTCAATACAGCTGTGTATACAGTTTGCCAACTTTGCTTTTGGAAGTTCGTCGTTGTAAGCCCTGTAGCCATCAGTGCACCAAAATGCCATTCTGAAACCCGAGAACAGTTTCAGCAACTTACGCAGCGTTTTCTTGCTTAGAGAGCCAAATGCATGAGCGATAATCCCTTTAACGCGGCTCCCATGCATACCAAAGCCAGCACTGTCGTTTTTTGTTGCCAACAAATGACCACATCTCATCCACTTCGCAAATTAGTTGAATTTGCAGGTTATCCAGTGGCAACGTTGTTACATTCCGCGGCAAGCGTTTTTTTAAAGTACGCACGACGGCATTGATACTAATATGTAACGCCTGAGCAGTGTTACGAATACCTGCATTATTCATTGCCAAGTCAATGAGTTGGTCTGTCATTCCCGGTTGGCAGGCACGATAGGAATAATCGAGCTGGAAGGTGCGTTTACATGACTGACAACGGTAACACTGATGGGCACTTTTGCCATAACCGTGTTTTTTTACAGAGGCTGTCTATTTAGTTTTTTTACAGAGGCTGTCTATTTATTTTACAGAGGCTGTCTATTTACAAAACGGGCATCTTACATCAACCATCAACGTTAGCCACTGTATCTCCACATCATCTAAATTAGCCACTGTATCTCCACATCATCTAAAACTGAAGAGTATACATTGTAATCAACTCATTGAATACTTGACCACAAGCTGGCCGTTAGGTTTATTTTGTTCCGATACCACCTTAGAGAGGAACTTGATGGGAGCTACCCCGCGGATGCCGTGAGCTGTAACTCATTGGCGATTGTCTGGCAAATGTCCTGAGCAATCAGCGTAGCAGAGCCGTTACACAGTGGGCTGTCCGTCACATCCAGATAGGCTTCATCCAGCGGAAGGGGGTCGATCAGCGTAGTGTAGCAGGAAAAGATATCGCGAATCAGGCGCGAGGTGGCTTTGTACACCTCCATACTCCCCGGCAGGAGTTTAAGCTGAGGGCACAACAGAGGGGGCTGAACAACATCCACACCCAACATGGTCCTGCGGAGTCTCTGCCCTTTGCTAGCGCCAGCGCCGATGTGGTCATTAGCCGCTATTCAGCGCATCACTGGCACGACGTAGGGCGGGCATTGCGTGAAATCCAGCGCGTATTGAAGCCGGGAGGCACGGTGATTCTGATGGATGTGGTTTCGCCAGGCCATTCGGTGCTGGATATATACCTGCAAACGGTGGAAATGCTGCGCGACACCTCACATGTACGTAACCGTAACTACGCGCCAGGTGAGTGGATAACGCTGCTAACCGAAGCGGGTTTTGCCATACGTCTACTTCAGGCGGACAAACTGCCGCTGGAGTTCAGCAGTTGGATTGCCAGCATGCGTATACCACCGCATTTCTCCACCGCGATCTTGGCGCTGCAAAAAACTTTGTCCGCAGAAGTCATCGACTATTTTGCGATTCAAGATTCAAGCCGATGGCTCATTCAGCACGGATATCATGACCATTGAAGCGCAACGCGCATAGCATAAATAGGGCTGACACATCAGGTGACAATGTTTTTTCCTGTCAATACGGTTGAAGAAACGCAGAGAAAAAGCAGTGTCACCGTTTTCTTAAAGTAAAAATGCCGTTTTGCTGCTTTTCTCGCTTGATAAAAACAAACGCAATGATGATAAAAATAAACGCAATGATAATGTGGCTGCGCCTGCTTCACAAAAGATGAGCAGGGCAGCGGCTATCGTTTGTCACACAGCTTTTACCATCAGGATTCGTTTGTCACACAGCTTTTACCATCAGGATTAATAATGCAAAAAATCGTGCTGTCTATTGCGATGTTTTTTTTACCATCCGTCGTTGTTACTAGTGTCGCCAGTAAACCGGATCCCATAGCAAAAGAAAACAACAATTATTAGGTTCACCGATCTATATTCAGATCTTCAAAGAAGAGCGGATACTGGAACTGTACGCCAAGGTAGGAAATGAATATCGCCTGCTGGAACACTATCCCATCTGCAAATATTCCGACGGATTAGGGCCCAAGCGTGTCGATGGCGATCTGAAAAGCCTGGAAGGCTTCTATCAGTTTGATCTGCGGCAGTTAAAACCAGATCCATTACTACAAAGCGATCAACATTGGTTTTCGTAGCATACGATCGGGCACAAGGCTATTCTGGTCGCTATTTGATGATTCACGGTGAATGCGTCTCTGTTGGCTGTTATGCCATGACCAACAACTATATCTACGAAATTTACCGTTACACCGAAGCGGCGTTGCGTAATAGACAAACCAAAATTGATTTGGCGATATATCCTTTCCGTATTGGCGATATATCCTTTCCGTATGACCGAAATCAACATGCAGCACCACCGTAATTCCACGTATAACAGTTTCTGGCGTCAACTTCAGCCGGGCTATGCGTATTTCAATCAGAAATATCAGCCACCGTTAATCACGGTAAATAACGGACAGTATGTGATTAATCCATCCGTTATCAGCAGTGAAAAACCATCACGCTACGCGTTCACCCAAACAAAATAGCACGAACTCACCTGGCATAATTTGATATGCCAGGTGAGTTTCCTGTCAGCAGCTGCGTCGCCAGCACGGTCACCACATCGTTGGGCGTCGTTTGCTGCTGAAAATCAATTTCCACTTCCTGATCCAATAACGTGGCTTTGCCAAAAGGCGCACGCCGCGTGATCCAGTACAGCTTGGTGGAACAGTATCCCATCACAAAACGTCCGTCAGAGAGCAGCGTGTTGAACACCCTTTACCTCTTAGCACATCGGCTTGCGATACGATGAAGCGGAACACCGCAGGACAACTGGCGGGCGAGCATGGGTAACGCTGTGCTAACTGATTGAGCAGCCAGCAGAAGGCGTACTCGCTGTCCGTTTGTCCCACGGGGCGGAAATGGCCGGTTTCAGCCCGCGATATCCCTTCAACTGACCGTTATGGGCGAACGTCCAATTAAGCCCCCACAACTCGCGGGTAAAGGGGTGGGTATTTTCCAGCGTGACCGCGCCGCGATTCGCCTGACGAATATGTGACACCACCGCACAGGATTTAATCGGATACTCCTGCACCAAGCGGGCAATAGGAGAGTTGAAACTCTGCAACGGATCTTTGAATGTGCGACAACCATTACCTTCATAGAGGGTAATGTCCCAGCCATCTTTGTGGGGCCCGGTGCCGAGCTATATAAGCCCGGTAAAACTAAAACAAATATCCGTCGGAACGTTTGCGCTCATCCCAAGCAGTTCACACATGTCCCCTACTGCTAGTAATCTGGCGAGATTACTGCCCTTTTGCCATTTCTTTTTCGACTAACTGAATCAAGATATGAATCGCTTTGATGTGCACTTCCTGAATACGGTCAGCGTAACCAAAGTGCGGTACGCAAATTTCGACATCCGCCGTGCCCACCATTTTGCCGCCATCTTTACCCGTCAGGGTGATGACCTTCATCCCTTTGGCGCGCGCGGCATCAATGGCTTTGATGATATTACCGGAATTACCCGAAGTAGAAATCCCAAGCAGCACATCCCCTTCACGCCCCAGCGACTCTACGTAGCGAGAAAACACGAAATCATAGCCAAAATCATTGCTCACGCAGGAGAGATGGCTGGGATCGGAGATAGCAATCGCCGGATAACCAGGGCGGTTCTCACGATAACGACCGGTCAATTCTTCGGCAAAATGCATCGCGTCACAGTGTGAACCGCCATTGCCGCAGGAAATCACTTTGCCACCCGCCTTAAACGCATCAGCCAGCAGCACCGCAGCATTCTGGATCGACTGAATGTTCACGCCGTCACTCAGAAAAGCGCCAAGCGTAGCTGCAGCCTCTTTCAGTTCACTACGGATTAAGTCCTGATACATAGGATCCTCTCGTTTTGTTCGGTAACAGGCGATAACTCTGCATCGCACGGGAAGGCGCGCAGAGGGAATGCTGGCAGCATAACGGATCGTGGAAATCGCGCGAAGTACGCTATGCCGCAATCAAGACAATTGCTGATTTTTATCACTACCTGGGTAAAAACACACCAGTTTGTGAGCTAAGTTGTAATTGCATTGTAAATAAGATAAAAAAGACGCGATGCACTACACACTATACACATACAGATCAGACATCTTAGCAGATGTTTGCCGTAGTGATAACAGGATTGAGTGGGATGCGCGCAGGCACAACGTGAACGGATCGGATTAATGGCCGATGACAACTCTGGAGACGAACTATGGTCGCAGTCAGTATTCTTGTTTTGCTGATAATGGTGGGAGTCCTGTTTTATCACCGGGTGAATCTGCAGCTCAGCGCCGCGTTGCTCGTGGCCTACTTCGCGTTGATGGGTGCTGGTGGGCTGTGGTCCTACTGGTTGTTGTTGCCGCTGATGGTGGTGCTGGCGCCACTGGTAGTGACCGCGCTGCGCCAAAAAGCACTGTCGGCCCCTGCCATGCAGGTGTTTAAGAAGGTAATGCCCGCCATGTCAAACACCGAGAAAGAGGCCATCAACACCGGGACTACCTGGTGGGAAGGCAACTGTTTCTCGGTGAACCGGACTGGAAAATGCTGCACAAACTGCCCGCAGCCGACATTGACAGAAGAAGAGCAAGCGTTTCTCGATGGCCGGTGGAAGAAGCATGCCGCATGGCGAATGATTTTCAGATAACCCATGAGTTGGCCGATCTGCCGCCGGAGCTGTGGGCGTTCCTCAAGCAGCACCGCTTCTTCGCCATGATCATCAAAAAGCAGTACGGCGGGCTGGAATTCTCCGCCTATGCGCAGTCTAAGGTACTGCAAAAACTGGGGGCGTCTCCAGCATTCTGGCGATCACCGTCGGCGTACCTAACTCGCTTGGCCCTGGCGAACTGTTGCAACATTACGTCACTGAAGATCAGAAAGATCACTACCTGCCACGTCTGGCGCGGTCAGGAAATTCCTTGTTTTGCACTCATCAGCCTGGAATCTTTGTTTTGCACTCACCAGCCTGGAAGCGGGCTCCGATGCGGGCTCGATTCCTGATGTTGGCATTGTGTGCTACGGCAAATGGCAAGGTGAGCAAGTGCTGGGTATGCGTTTAACCTGGAACAAACGCTATATCAATCACACTGGCACCAATTGCGACCGTGCTTAGGTTGGCATTCAAACTGCACGATCCCGATCACCTGCTGGGAGACGAAGACGATATCGGTATTACCTGTGCGCTGATCCCGACCAGCACGCCCGGCGTATAAATTGGTCCCTGCCACTTCCCGTTTAATGTGCCGTTCCAAAACGGCCCGACGCAAGGAGAAAACATTTTCGTGCCGCTCGATTACATTATCGGCGTCCCAAAAATGGCCGGTCAGGGCTGGCGTATGCTGATGGAATGCCTGTCGGTGGGGGCGCGGTATTACGCTGCCGTCCAATTCGACGGGGGCATGAAATCCATTGCACTGGCAACCTATGCGCACATGCGCCGCCAGTTCAAAATCTCCATCGGTAAAATGGAATGGATTGAAGAACCGCTGGCGCGTATCGCAGGCAACACCTATGTCATGGATGCCGCCATGACATAGGTGACCGTAGGTATTATGCAAAGTGCCAAACCGGCGGTGCTCTCCGCTATCGTATATCACTGTACCCATCGCGGCCAGCGCGCCACGCTGGATGCCATGGACATCACCGGCGGTAAAGGCATCTGCCTTGGCCCTTCCAACTTCGTGGCGCGCAGCTATCATGGTTCCCCCATCGCGATTACCGTTGAAGAGGCTAATATCCTGACGCGCAGCATGATTATCTTTTGGCAGGGTGCGATTCGCTGCCATCCCTATGTGCTCAAAGAGATGGCGGCTGCGCAGGACGACAACCTGAACCGCTTCGATCGCGCACTGTTTGGTCATATCGGGCATGTCGGCAGCAATCTGGCTCGTAGCCTATGGCTGGAGCTAAGCAATGGGCATTTGAGTCATGCACCAACCAAAGATGCCACCCGCCACTACTATCAGCGGATGAATCGCCTGAATGCCAACCTGGCTCTGCTGGCTGATATGTCGATGGCGGTGCTGGGCTGCGATGCGCATCGCGCTATCCCCTCGGGGTCAGGTCAGTCCGGCGCCGAGCGACCGTCTGGATCATCAAGTCGCCAAGCTGCTGCAAACGCCAAGCGCCAAGCGCAGCAGGTTAGTACGCGGTCAATACCTGACGGCCAGCGAGCACAGCCCGGTGGATATGCTGGAACAGTTGTTACTGGATGTGATGACCGCCGAACCAATCCACCAGCGGCTGTCGAAAGCATTGGGTAAATCCTTGCCGTTCATGCGACTCGATCAGTTGGCGGAGCAAGCCTTGGCAGAAGGCGATATCACCGCGGAATAGGCGCAGATCTTGATTCGAGCCGAAGAGAGCCGACTGCGTGCCATCAATGTGGATGATTTTGCACCTGAAGCACTGGCTGCTCAGGCACCACAGGCCAAACCGGCAACCAAAAAATCCGTAGCTGTCGCCTGATAACCCGCCGGACTGCCCTCGTAGTCCGGCGTTTTCCGTTCTTCGTCCTCGAAGCTAAATTACCTCACTAAACGTATAATTATCCTGCTCAGTATCTGCGTGGAGTTTGAAGCGCCTGCGAGAAACCCAACGTCATTGCCCGGATAATTCGTCTTTTAGCTGAGAGGAAAGGATCGATAAGCCCCGTTTCAGTAGGTTACGTGCTGGGCTCAGTTGGATGTATCCGCGCTGTCTACGCAACCAGCTTATTATGATTGCGGTGTTCATGGTCACGATCACCACCTTAACCATTGGTTACGTGGTTGAAACCGAGGGCCGGGCCGCACTGCTGCAAGAGAAAGAACTCTCTGCCATTACCCATCTGCTGGATGAAGCACTGGGGGACAGGTTCACTCATTTTTCCACCCTCCCCATGCCGAACGTATTCAAGCGCTCAATCAGGAGTTATCCCCCATCACCGAGAGGATCACGCGCGCCTTTAACGGCGTCGGCGCAGGCGATTACCATCGCGCCCAGGCGATTACCATCGCGCCCTGGACGCCATCATCACCTATACCCCTTCGGCACAATTCCAGTCCAACTTCGGTATCACGATCAACACTGACCTCCCTGGCAGAGAGGTGATGTCCAACAACCAGCCCAAGGTCTATTCCGGAGCCCAAGGTCTATTCCGGTAAGCAGGTGCGTGGCAACATCATGAATTCCATGCAGCCTATTATCCGCGATGGCAATGTCATCGGTTATATCTGGGCCAACGAGCTGTCTGAAGATATCAGCCAACAAGCGCGGCTCATGGATACCAATATTGTCTCGGTGCTGGCACTGGGTTTGCTGGTAAGCCTGTGCCTGATCATTCTGCTCTCTCGCCGTTTCAGTACCAGTATTGACGTGATTACTCATGGGTTAGAGGATCTGGCGCAAAATCTCAATACCCGGCTACCGCCATTATCGGGAGATAATGGGAAAAACAGTGTCAACGCGTTGGTGCAAGTGTTACGCGAAACCAAAACCCTTAACGATCTAATCATCGAAAGTGCCGCTGACGGCATGATCGCCGTGGACAAACACGGCAATGTGACCACAATTAACCCTGCCGCTCAGAGAGCACCAGCTATCGGCAGGATGAGTTACTGGGCCAGCCATATGCCAAAATATTCTCCAACCAGCATTCGACAGCCCGGTGCTGGATACTCTGCAAAATCTATGGTCACTCCAATTTTTGCAACACTGGTCACTCCAATTTTTGCAACACTGATTATGGTGGGCTTGCTTCAATCTATCCGGCGTCTCTGTGGGCGAGATGCCCGCGCCTCGATGAGTTCCGCGCCTGGTGAACCTAAAAAGGCCCTCGGCTTCAGTGAGCCATTTTTGTCGTCAGGTTTCTCAGCAGGCCGATATGCCATTCATGTCATCAATAATCAGTCTTCGCAAAACCAGATAGGTAACTGCTATTTAATTACTTAATACTCAGTCTGTTGATGTTGATGTAGTTCTACATAACATCAGGCCTGATATTCATTGTGATTAGTTGTGATTGACCAGGCTATTCGCGCCAGTTTGTTTGCCAGAGCGCAGGCGACAATATTTGAATGTTTGTTATCGTTATCGAGTTGCCCCACGAACCCATTCAGCAAGCCTGCCCTGCTGATGTTCAAGTCGCATCATGAACGATGCAGGTACATTGTACCAAAAGTTTGCGTAAATTTTTATCACCTCGTTTGCTTATCCCCAGCAGAGTCGGTTTGCCTCCTGTGCTGTATTGTCGCGGTACAAGCCCTGTGGAATCCGCAAAATCCCTGCTACATGAAAATTGTTTTCCATCGCCGAGCGGTGATGAAAGTAAGCTGGCAGTAATCGGCCCGACCCCTGAAATTGTCATAATTCGCTGTGCAGTATCATCAGCTTTGATTGACTGATTTAATTTTGATTCCAGCGCTGTTATTTGCTCGACAATGTAAAGTGTAAAGATAGTGGGCATGTAACTTAACCAGCAGACGGCTCAGGTATTCGGGAATTTCGTGCTCAGCCAGCACCAGAGACAGTCGCTTTATTACCACCTTGTCGATTGGCAGGCTTATCCCAAACTCCAGCAGAAAACCGTGGATCTGGTTAGTGGTTTTTACTTTATCTCTAATAAGAGATTCCCTGACCCGATGCAGTGCTCGCAGCAGCCTGCTGAACCTCAGTTTTCGGCTGAACAAAACGCATTGACGGCAGGGATGCGGCTTCACATACCGCCTCTGCATCAACAAAATCATTTTATTGCTCTTGATAAACGGGCGCACAAACTGCGGAGAGATAAGTTTTGCTTCATGGCCGCTATCATTGATACGCCGCGCCATAAAGTGTGCCCCGGCACAAGCTTCCATAACAACAACCGAGGACGGGCACGTCGTCAAAAACTGCACATTAGCTTTGTGCGCGTAAGCTTCTTACGCAGAAGCGCTTTACCTGACTTATCCTGGCAATGAATGTGGAAAGAATGTTTACCGAGATCGATACCAATAAGAGGAACGTTTTCCATGATGGCCTCTCCTGAAAGAAAAACACTCTACCAGGGTACCGCTCACAGAGTGGGGGTGACCATCTAATGAGGCCCGGATTAACCGAGCCTCATTGTTGGGTTTGCAGCCTTGCCACTTCTTCACAGAGTTACGCCGTGTCAGTAGTTGCGTGATCCTTCTATTTCCTGATACCTGCCAGTTGGCTATTAGCCTGGTCAATCACAGCCAGCAGCGGATCAATCCAGTAAATCGCTTGTGCGTATGTCAGTCGGCAGGCGGTGGCAATGGAGTCAGCACTAGTTGTATCAGTTTCGCTGGCAGCGGGATGCATTGCACTGGTACGTAAACGGTACGTGTAGTCGAGCAACCGGCTAGCAACATCATCAGGAACGCACTGACGGCCAGCAGGGTTGAGTTTCATAATGGTGCGGTAAACAATCTGTTTTTCATCTGACTGTCCTTTGATATTGATGCCGTACTGATTAGCCTAGCGCGCTATTGATTAGCCTAGCGCGCTATTTCGTTGAAGCGTTGAAACTGGAACGCTTGACCTGCTATGACAGCTTGTTGAGCAGCGCTGATATCGTCAGATGCTTTCTTATCGCGTTCTGCTACATCAGCATCCCAGCGTAGTCCCTGCACGTACCAACCGATGGCTATTCCAACCAGCAGCGCAAGGACCGTTATTTTCCAGCCCGAGAGGATAGACATAGTTCACGCTCCTTCTCGCGCCGCGCAACGAGGCCAGGAAGAACTTTACCGCCGCCGTATACCAGTGAGGGAACTGCTAATACGCTGCCTGAATTTTTCCGGCACTGAACAACTGAAACATGGTTGAAGCCTGAATCTTTGGACAGCCAGCATTAAAAGCAATGCTTATTCTTACCAGCGGCGTATTTGTTAACGCAATTTTCAGCCTCAAGGATATTTTTCTGCCAGTCGGCAGCAATTTTCTCGTCCGTCTTACAGGTGCCATCAACAATGCCATGCCTATTGCTAATCCCAGCAGTCAAAATACCTGCTGGGCACATACGTAAGGGTCACGGCGGCACGATTCGGCATTGCCGATAAGCTCCAGGACTGCTTTGTTGGTTCTCACCTGATCGTTGTTCATCATGATGCCTATGATGACGCCGACAGAGCACACCACACCGGCTATAATTTTACATTTGCTCATCACACACCGCTTTTTTCCCTTAACTGGTATTCCTTCCTGCGGAAGTACCAGTTGACAGCAAAAGTGCCGATTGTGCAGACCATGCCGACAATAATCGTCCAATCACGCAGCGTTAGTCCGGCAACCTTGCCAGCAAGCAGCAGGACACTCTCTTTGGTTAATGCGGCATAGGCTCTAGCTGATGCGCCAAGGCCCAATTAGCCCCGTCCCGCTTCCGTATGAAAGTCTGCTGTAGATAGTGCTCATTCGTGTCATAGCCTCATCCGCTAAGTGGGCACTATGGTTATTGAAAAGGGGAAATAAAAGGCCGAGCAATTAGCTCAGCCTTGAATGTGGTGGAACCCGATAGAATCGAACTATCTCCTGATGCTCTTCAGGCATCCGCGCGAACCACCTACGCTAGAGTTCCGGATGCAAAAAGCCGTAACCACCAGAGGGCGTTTAGGTTTCATGTCCTGCACGTTTTTGCCGCAGCGTGGAGGATTATGTGGCGCGTCGGCGTGCCAGTCAAGCATTTAACTGATCTTTTGATCAGTTATTTAGCCTCAGCCATCAATGGCGTTGTAAGAAGTGCTGGATATCCGCCTGTTGCCATCGTGCTAATGTATTCGTCAGCAACAGATTCTGCGACTAATTCGTTTCATCAAGTAGCTGCTTCATTTCTGATACCACGGTGTCTGCATCCTCACGATTCTTGAGAACTCGTCAGACAGCTTGCTTTTCAGCATCGTACATAATTTCTTTAAACGCATTAGTGAAACTATAAATGCATTGGCACTCTTCCGCGAGTAAATGCTGTGGGGAAGCACGCCAGCGGCATAACGCAGTGCATGCCATATGGCATTTCTCCATGCGCGCTCAAATCGGAAGCTGTTCGACATGCCCAAGATAAGCTTAGCGGGATGGGAAGTATCATAGGCAGTTAGTGGCTCCTGGGCTTCAGGCTGGTAACGTGGCGGATTGTTAGCGCGTTCAGCATTGAAGTAGCAATCTTCGAGTTCCTCGAACACTTCCCATGCTTGATCGGTTTCAAGCATCTTGGCATGTCTTGCGGCCCCGCGTTCCGTCCATAGGATGAGATGACGAACATTCGCTGCTATTTTTACAAGGTCACTATCAGTGACCTTGCGCTTAATGCTCTTAAATCTTCATCCTCGATTTTGAAGTAATGCTTGCCTTCGGCAAATCTGCTCGCGTTTGCTCGATGATTTTTAGTGATAAAATGTGCGACAATGCTGTATAAATCAGCAAGAAGTTTTGCTGTTACAACAGCAATATTTTTGTATATAGTTTTGCTGTTACAACAGCAATATTTTTGTATGAAGTTTTGCTGTTACAACAGCAATATTTTTGTATGTGATCGGGCTTTGTTGAATAATAGGTAATCATGCATGTTTTTCCATGCAAGTTTGGGTTGAAAATGCTTGTCATCTCAAGTTTACCGTTTTCTTATGAGTCATAACTGCATGATTTTGCGTTGCAAGGATCCGTCATTTTACTGGGATGCCCGCATAAAATCTATTTATTCAACAAAGCCCCCACCCATACTCAATAACGCCACCGAACGGTGGTTTTTTTACGCCTGAATCTAAGGAATTTCAAATGAAAAAGTTCGAGCTCACCGCCGAAGTGAAGGAGTTTTTCGGCATCAAATTGTTTCGCGTTAAAGCGCTTGTCGCCTTCGGTAATGTTGATGTTGTCGAATTAGGTGGCTGGGTAGAAAAAGAATCGAATCTGGCTCAGGACGACAACGCGTGGGTGTCCGGCGATGCACTGGTGTACGGCAATGCGGACTGGATCAACATATCCCCATTGGATCAGAAAATGGAATTCTAACCTCATTCAAGCAGAAGGACGAAACGGTAATGGTACGAACGATTGAGGAATTTGAAGCTGCGGTAATGCGGTATTGAAGCTGCGGTAATGCGGTAAATAACCGCCACGGTGATAACAGGCATGGTGAAATTTATCGTCATGTCATTTCGTTGCTGAAATTACGGTTTAACCTGTCATAAAGAGATGATTAATATTTAATCCGCGCCGATATTCGTTGTAAAATTATACATCAATCCAACGTTGTAAAATTATACATCAATCCAAATAGTTAAACGGAGAACGCTATGCAATATGCCTTTGCAGGGTGGCCTATTGCTGGCCGCTCGGAAACACAATTTGACCCGATTCGGTCAATCGACCATTACCGCTCAAATATCGTCACTGGCCAGAGCTTCAAAAACAAAAGCTGGCTGCAACAGTTATTCGAGCAGCTTATTACAACGGTTAACCAAAAGGGGAACCCGATATAAAAATCAGCAGTTCAGGACAACGTGAAATTGAGGGTATTATCTCGACATTTTCAGATGCGGATTTGGAATTTTCAGATGCGGATTTGGATGTGTTCAGATGCGGATTTGTATGTGGTTAACACCTATTACGCGTTTGCTGATAAACGAGTAAAGCAAGATGTAATTTTTACAGCCATGCGCAGTATGACCGGCATTGACGAAAGCGTGGTTGACATTCTGGCCAATGACCCTGAGTAGCAAATACCCCTTGAGACATTCACGGATGGATTTATTCAGCTACTTGCAAAATACGAATACGCCACGGAGTTGTGGTTGAGAATGAAAGACGGGGAGGATGCAGCATGAGCACGGTATTAACAACAATGGCAGGGAAGCTGACTGAGCGTCTCGATATGGAGCCAGGTACGGACTTGATGAATACCCTTAAGAATACCGCGTTCAAGGGGGTAACGTCACGGACGAACAATTTACCGCCCTACTTATCGTTGCCAACCATTACGGGATTAACCCGTGGAGGAAAGAGATTTACGCATTCCCTGATAAGGGCGGCATTGTCCCGGTTGTTGGTGTAGATGGTTGGGCGCGGATCATTAACGAACATCCTCAGTTCGACGGAATGGAATTCAGCTACGACAAAGACAAGGGGGCTTGCACCTGCAAGATTTACCGCAAAGATCGCAAACATCCCACATGTAGTCACCGAATACATGGGCGAGTGTAAGCGCAATACCCAGCCGTGGCAATCACACCCTCCCGTATGCTGCGCCACAATTATTTATTCAATGTGCACGCATGACATTTGGGTTTGTTGGCATTTACGACAGCGACGAAGCAGAGCGGAGCATAGGACGAAGCAGAGCGAAGCATCGAAAGCAGCCCGGCTGGGCGTTGTTGTTGGACAACAAACAGACGAGCGCCGCCCTGCACTCATTGCCCGGTGCGAAGAAGCGGCTAGATGAGCATGGAAGTCTTCGCTGAAACATGGGAAAACCTGACCTACGAAGAGCGCCAGATTATCGGCAATGCAGAGAAGGAGCGTATCAAGAAAAGCATTCACGTCGATGCATAATATAGCGAGGTAAATCATGCAATAGTGGAGTAATGAATGGTTTTCCGCCCGTTGTGGCAACGTGACCGCCAGTCGCCTATCTGACGTAATGGCAAAAACCAAATCTGGCTATTCCGCCAGCCGCCAGAACTACATGGCAGAGCTTATATGCCAGCGCCTAACTGGAAAGGTGGAAGAAAGTTACTCAAACTCGTCCATGCAGCGCGGCACTGAACTTGAACTGGTGGCGCGGGAGATGTACCTGCTTAACCAGTTTGACGCAGAAGTTACAGAAGTGGGATTTATTCCCCATCCAGAGATCGTAGGATTTGGTGCGTCGCCTGATGGCTTGGTCGGAAATGATAGCCTGATAAAAATCAAGTGCCCCAATACATGGACGCATTTAGAGACCATTAAGACAGGCAAACCAAAACAGCAATGCATCCTACAGATGCACGCCCAAATGATGTGTACGGACAGGAAATGGTGTGATTTTATCAGCTATTACGACAGGTTACCGCCAGACCTTGCCTATTATCAGTTAAGAATTCATCAGGACGATAAACTGGTTGCTGAACTGAGAAATAGAGGAGGCGTCAAGGCAGTTCCTGGCTGAACTTGAAAACTAACTTGAGGCTATCAGGAAATTATCCAGGGTAGTCGCATGAGTGCATGCACGTCGTCGGGCGGCTGCGCAAACAGGTTCAGCCTGACGCTGGAGCGGAGTTACTGAAAGCTTGAGGATCGAGCAAGAATCGAACCCGTATCTTACGGTTGGGGAACACGTACACTCTTCTTCCACACTAAGCTGCCGACCCAAGGTGGCAGAATTGATTAAAGGGCCGTAACGAAAAAAGCGTTCACAACCAGAGAGAGAATACCTAAAATTCTAGCGCTCAGCATCCAGCGCATTAACTTTTGCTCAGAGCGAATACCCGCATTTCAAGCTGTAAATCCTTTCGGACTAATTGCATATCCTTACGAACGTCAGATATCTGCGCCTCGCACTTCTCGAAGCGATGAGCCATATCCTTACGGACATCGGCTATCTCTGAGGACAGGTCCTCACACACATCGGCGACATTCCGATTTACCTCAGCGATATCAGCCTTGGTCGCCACATCTGCCACTTCATGAGACTTGCGCACGACGAGCGAAATCGCCCTAACCTGTTCTCTAGAGATGCCAGCAGTTTCAAGCTCTTCTGACGCCTGCAATGTATCAAATGCAACCTGGCCCATAGGGAAACCTCCTGTGTTAAGCGAAGTGTAAGCGATCTGGCCGCCAATCTGCAAAATTTTACCCGTTAGCCCTCTGATAACCACATCCGTTTAATTATGGAGAAATTGTTATGTCTAAATTAGTTGTCATTGAAAATACCATTGTTCGCCAGGAGGCTTTCGGGCGTTACTGCCTGAATGACCTGCACCGTGCTGCCGTTCAAAAGGTAAAGCTACAGAATCACAGAGACCATCAAAATTCATGCGCTCTGATGGCATCGCTGCATTTGTGCGCTCTTTGAGCGAAGCCCAAAAAATGGCTTCGGTTGTAATTAAATGCCAACAAATCCCCTTGCGCGGTCTCTGAGATCAGCGCCGCCAGATTGTGCGGGCAGAGATAACGCGCCCAGCCAAAAGCGGTGGTGAAGGTGAGCTCAGGGATGAATTTTTTCAGCAACGGAAGATCTTTGGGGACAATCTGGTCCTGCAACGCGATATCAGCGGTGCTGATCACCAGCGTCTTGCTCTCTGCGCGTGCAATGGAAATACCGGGAATCAGGTAGGACAGGGTTTTGCCCACGCCGGTAGGCGCCTCAATCACCGCGTGACGCGGATATTCACCCGCCAACGTTTTCGCCACTTCGGCGATCATCTGTCGCTGCGGAGCACGGGAGATAAAATCAGGAAGAATATGTTGTTGCAGCGCCTTATACCACTATAATAGCATTAATAGCATTATACCACTGGTCGATTTGCTGCTTGATTGTGGGAGTCAGCGCCATGCCATCGCAATGTCTGTCCAATTCTGCGACTATTGTCCCACAGACAGCGGCAAACGTCAGCCGCCATTCCCCTCGACAAACCCGCACACAGCCAGTAGGATAAAGCAAATTGTGATAAAGAGTCTTTCTCATGGGGCAGTGCACTGCGTCAAGCAAAAATATTGGTTTTCTCCGTGCCTACCTCAAGTTGAATGCCATTCGACCTGGTGTAGCAGTCAGTGTTAGGTGTAGCAGTCAGTGTTATAAAACCTATACGCACACCCAACTCTCCCTCGGCCTGGTCGAGGTGGGCAGCACCGTCTGCCACTATCGCGGTGCAGGCCACCTGTTGCGCGCCGGTGAGTTGCGCGCCGGTGATATGATTTTGATCGACCCGCATGTGCCGCACAGCTGCACCCCGCTGCTCGGACAAACGCGCAGCTATCATATGTTTTCCCTAGACTCAGCCTGGTGCCGGACGCTTTTGGCCTAACAGTGCGGACAGCCAATAGCGGCGATTCATTGACACCCCGGTGCACGTGCAAGATCACGCCCTATTTGGCGATGGCCTGCAACTGCTCAACAGCCTTTATAGCCACAATATAAACAGCGCGACACCATAGTTGAACGCGCTGGTATCTACGCTGTTGTCCCGTTACTGCGCTGCACAACAGCCACTCGCAGAGCAATCCGCCACTCGCTATATGCTCCAAAGCTTGCTTAACAATTTGCAAACATCGCCGTCGCTGACCACGCTGGCAGAAGAGCTACATCTGCGCCGGGAAACGCTGGCACGCCATTTCCGCGAAGATACCGGCCTCATGCCCATGGCTTTCCTTAATAATGCGCGCATTGAATATGCCAAGACGCTGATTAAGCAAGGTGTACCGCTGGCCGATGCTAGATACCAAAGCGGCTTTAGCGATCAAAGTCATTTTTATAAAATCTTTGTGCTGCACACGGCGACAATACCGGGGCAATATCAGCAAGCGGGTGAATATCCATCTACCACGATCACTATTTGACAATAATTAGCCTGACAAGCTCTCTAGACTTGGCCTCGTTTATTTCGTTGAGGTCACTGTTATGGTTATTGATACCCTGTTTCCTGCCCATTTCCCGTGCTTGCCTTAGCACATTTTGTCGCATTGCTCAGCGCCAGCCCCGATTTCTTCTTGCTGACGGCCTTCGCGCTGCGCCAGCGCCTGCGCGGCAGTATCGGGATTTGTATTGGCATCGTGCTTGGCAACGGCTGCTATATCCTGCTGGCCATTATGGGGGTGTTGCCATTCAGCAAATGCCAGTGCTTTTTGTTCTGCTGCAACTCGCCGGGGCGCTGTATCTGCTGTAGATCTGTTCACAGCTGGTACGCAGTTCGGCACGAACTACCGCGTTAACGGTCACGGAGACGTTGCGCGTGCCTTCACTGGCACATCAGTTACTACTCAGTTACTACTCGGACTGGGTTCCTCGTTGCTTAACCCCAAAATATGCTGTTTTATATCATCCTGATGACCAGTCATCCTGATGGCCAGTATTCTTGGTCCATCCGTTACGTTGACGCAACAAGCCGTCAACGGCGGGTGGATGTTCAGCGTGGTATTACTGTGAGATATCGCATTAGCTGCGACCATAGGTCAACAATGGCTACAGCAGACGTTGCAGCGCTCCATTTATCTGATTGAACGCGGCGCAGGGGCTATTTTGATGCTGTTTGGCGGTTATCTGTTGCTGGGTTTATGGCTGGCTGACACCGTTAATCGTTCATGCCGCTTGTTTCATACGCGATAGGCTTTATAATTTATGACGATTAACAAAAGGATAACCTTATGAATCTCGGCAAAATCACCATGATCGGCGTGTTTTCATTGATGACGTTAGGCGGTATTAGCGGTCTGATGCTGGTCGGCTATATCATTCTAGTTCACGGCGGTTGATGCCACCGTGCCAGCGATGCCGTTAGCGAAAGCGATCCCCAGCAAAGGTCGAGGATCGTAAGTGCGCGACGGGTGTCAGAGCAGCGTAAAGCTCTGTTGTTTTACACGTTGTAAATCCAGACCAATCTGTTGTTTTACACGTTGTAAATCCAGACCAATAAATACCTCAAATTTGCCCGGTTCGACAACCTGCTGCATTTGCGCATTGTAGAACTTCAGATCATCTTCATTGTAGAACTTCAGATCATCTTCAGTGAAGGTAAAGTTGATAACGCGGCTTTCGCCCGGTTGCAGTATTACCTTCTCGTAACCACGCAGTTCCTTGACTGGACGGCTGATAGAAGCAACCACATCGTGCAGGTATAGCTGCACCATGGTTTCGCCTGCACGCTTACCGGTGTTGGTGACCGTTACGCTCGCTTTCACACTGCCGTTATGTTTCATCAGCGGACTGGACATGCTCTGGTGTAACTCAAGCCGTAGCCAAACGGATACAGTGGGCCATTAGCTTCGTTATAGAGTGGGCCATTAGCTTCGTTATAGTAATGCGAGGTGTACTTGCCGGGATTTTCCTGCGTATATGGACAGCTAATTGGCAAATGGTTGTAATAAATTGGGATTTGCCCAACGGAACGCGGGAAGGACATCAGCAACTTGCCTGACGGGTTATAATCACCAAACAGCACATCGGCGATCGCATTGTCCCCTTCCGTACCGCTAAACCAGGTTTCCAGCAGCGCATCCGCTTGCTGATCTTCGCGCACCAGCCCAGTGGGCGACCGTTCATCAACACCAGCACCAACGGCTTGCCGGTGGCTTTGAGCGCGGCGATAAGATCGCGCTAGCTCTGAGGTAAATCAATGTTGGAACGGCTGGAAGCCTCATGGGCCATCCCGGCTGCTTCACCAACGATCGCAACCACCACATCAGATTTCTTCGTCACCGCTTCATCAAGCATCTCTTGCGGCGAACGCGGGTCAATCTGTACCGCATCTTCGTATTGATTCAGGAAATCGATAATGCCTTTGTGATTACTGACGTTAGCGCCCTTGGCATAAAATACCGTCGCGTCATTTCCCACCGCAGCGCGAATACCGCGATATACGGTCACTGTTTGGCGCGCTAATCCGGCCGTAGACCAACTACCCATGGTATCGCGCGTATCGCGCTTGCTGTCCGCCAACGGCCCCACCACCGCAATCACGCCCGATTTTTTCAGTGGCAGAATATTGAGGCGGTTTTCAGCAACACCAGGCTGCGTTTGGCAACATCACGCGCCTCGGCAAGGTGTAAGCGGCTTTCCGCATTGATATCTACCGGATCGCTGCTAGCAGCGCCCAGCATGCAGTAAGGATCGGCAAACAGCCCCATTTCATACTTCACGCTCAGCATCTGACGGCAAGCCTCATCCAGTTCTTGCATGGTGATAGCACCGCTTTTCACCAACTCAGGCAGGTACTTCACATTCACAAAGTACTCATCGCTCATGCTCATCGCGATGCCAGATTTCAGAGCAATGCACGAGGCGTCACGTGGATCGCTCGCCACACCGTGTTTCATCAGTTCTTTAATCACCCCGTGATCGGTGATGGTAATCCCTTGGAATTTACACTGATCGCGAAGTAAACCTTTCAACAAACAGCGATTTGCGGTTTCAGGGGCGCCATTGATGGAGTTCAGAGCGACCATCACGCCGCCACTGCCAGCATCAATTGCCGCTTTATAGGGTGACAAAGTAATCCTGAAACGGGCGACAAGTAATCCTGAAACATACGCTGGGGACTCATGTCCACGGTGTTGTAATCGCGTCCGCCTTCCACCGCACGATAGATGGCAAAATGTTTGACGCTGGTCATCAATGAATGTCTGTTGGTCAGTGCCTCGCCCTGAAACGCTTTCACCACCACGCGCGCAATTTGGCTGGTTAGCCAGGTGTCTTCCCCAAAGCCTTCCGATACCCGCCCCCAGCGCAGATCGCGGGTGATATCGACCATCGGCGCCCAGGTCATGTTTCACCCATCTTAGGTGGCTTCATAATAAATCTTAGGTGGCTTCATAATAAGCAGAAACGCGTGCGCTTTTTGCAATTTGCAATGTTGTTCATGTCCCAGGAAGAGGCTAACCCCAGCGCAATCAGGAAAATGGTTCGATGACCGTGCACCACATCGTAGGCAAAAAACAGCGGAATTTTCAGGCGACTCAGTTCCATCACCTGATCCTGCATCACTCAAATGTCCTGACGAGTTACCGTGTTGAAAATAGCGCCCACCTGCCCGTCTCTTATCATCTCGCGGATCACGTGTTTCGCGTTATCAGTTCCCACACTAATCAGGCGTAACTGCCCAATTTTTTCGTCGATGGTTATTTTACGCAGCAGATCGGAGACAAAGGCATCACGCTGCGCCTGATGAGCTGCATTGTTTTGTTTTACATTGTCTTGTGCTGCAACAGGTGCAGTGTTGATCAGCTGCGCTCCGGTCGGAGAACAGGCCAGGCCAATCGCAATCGTCAAAGAGGTAAGCAATTTCATTCATTATTCTAGCCCGAGCATGCCGCACTCCACATCATCGGGGAGCGCCGTGAGGTTTGAATATGACGTCAGTAACATCGTTAAAATATCCTGCGGGTAATCATAATGTATTTGTTCTGATTGTCTTTAGTAAAAGACTGAAAGGATTACGCAATCCTGCGCCATCTTTCATCTGCAGCGTGTCATTATACGCATTTTATGATATGTGTCATTATACGCATTTTATGATATAAATTAATATGCAGCTAAACTGCCTGTAATATGCAGCTAAACTGCCTGGAACATCATTAACGATGTATCAACTGCATATCGCCAATAAAAACTATTCGTCCTGGTCACTGCGCCCCTGGGTATTGATGACCGCACTCGATATTCCTTTTACCGAACAGCTGACGCCGTTTAGCGCAGGTGCGGCACAAACCACCTTCAAAGCGTTTTCTCCAACAGCAAAAGTGCCTTGTCTGGTCGATGATAATCAGGTGGTGTGGGAGCTGGCCATCATTGAATATCTGGCTGAACTCCACCGCAGAGTGTGGCCCGAAGCGAGTACGGCTCGCACCTGGGCCCGCTATGCGTCAGCGGAAATGCACTCAGTCTTTACCGCGTTGCGCAACCAGTATGCTATGAGCTGTGGTGTACGCGTAGCGATACCGGAGCTGTCAGCGGCATCGCGCGATGAGTTAGCCCGCCTTGATGTGCTCTGGACGGAAGGTCTTACGCGTTTTGGCGGGCCTAATGAGATGGTCACCCCCGCTCGGTGAGCGGTACCTGGCAGGGTGTTTTTCTTTCAGGAGAGGCCATCATGGAAAACGTTACTCTTATTGATATCGATCTCGGTAAATATTCTTTCCACATTCATTGCCAGGATAAGTCAGGTAAAGCGCTTCTGCGTAAGAAGCTTACGCGCACAAAGCTAATGCAGTTTTTGACGATGTGCCCGTCCTCGGTTGTGTTATGGAAGCTTGTACCAGGGCACACTTTATGGCGCGGCGTATCAATGATAGCGGCCATGAAGCAAAACTTATCTCTCCGCAGTTTGTGCGCCCGTTTATCAAGAGCAATAAAAATGGGGGTGACCATAGATTTTGGCAGGGAACACCTTCAGCGCCGTGGATGCCTTTTTCGCGCCGGTGGTATTTCACATTCAATACGTATAATTTGCCGGTTTCATCAGCTGTGAATAGCTACTGCCAACACCTGTTAGGGCAACCCGCCATGCAATGTTGGTACACCAGCATGTTGGCTGAAACCTGGGGCGAACCTGCGCACGAAGAGGAAGTCGCGGATAATGGCAAGCGTGTGGTGGTGGAGGATTTTCGCGCCTGACGACGAGGAACAAAACCCGACGAAAAAGGTATCGGTCAGGGTTTGCTACAAAGCGTCGAGGCTAGCGCTTTTTGCTTTTTATAGCTTAACGCGGCATCCGGTACTGCGGTTATCTGCCCGGTCTCCATCCAGCGGCGCAGACGGTTGGCATCTGCAAAGTGGGTATATTTACCGAATGCGTCCAGTACGACCAGCGCTACCGGTTTCTGATTGATCACGGTACGCATTACCAGACAATGGCCCGCCTTATTAGTAAACCCGGTTTTGGTCAACTGAATATTCCAGTCATTTTTGTAGACCAGATGATTGGTATTGCGAAATGGCAGGCTATAGCCCGGGTTGGTGAAGGTGGCGGTTTTCTCCTGCGTGGTGCTCAACTGGCTCAGCAGCGGATATTGCTTGCTGGCAATCAGCAATTTGACCAGGTCACGCGCGGTAGAGACGTTGTCAATTGACAGCCCCGTCGGTTCCACATAGCGGGTGTGCGTCATACCCAATGCTTTGGCCTTGGCGTTCATCGCAGCGATAAACGCCTGATAGCCACCCGGATAGTGGTGTGCCAGACTGGCAGCGGCGCGGTTTTCGGAGGACATCAGAGCCAGCAGCAGCATGTCGCGGCGGCTGATCTGACTGTTTAGGCGCACGCGAGAATAAACACCCTTCATTTCCGGCGTATGGCTGATATCAACCGAGATAACTTCATTCAACGGCAAATTCGCATCAAGCACCACCAGCGCCGTCATCAGTTTGGTGACAGAGGCGATAGGCACCACCACATCCGGGTTAGCGGAATAAAGAACTTTATTATCATGCAGATCGACCACTATCGCACTGCCTGAGGCGATCTCCTGATGTGTACTGGCAATGGCTGCCGCAGCCGTTTTCGCCAATACGGAGGTGGTGAATGTCACAGGTGCGGACAGCAGCAATGCAAGCAGAGAAAACTTATGTTTTTTAATCATTATTCAACATTTTAAATAAAAAACGGTTACGGTATTGGTAACAACCCGGGCATTATAAGCCGGGCATTATAAGTTAGCGCTCACCGCTACGCACTGCGCAGCAGAAAAAGCTTTTGTGACAAAGTTTAACAGCGATTATTCTTCCTGCTTAGGTGCTGAACTCAAGAACACACAATAACGCCTGTGAACTCAGTCACAGGCGCTGCGTTGGGTGATGCTATTGACCAGCTTTGCCAAGTCAATGATTTGGTCTGTCATTCATTCCCGATTGGCAGGCACGATAGGAATAATCGAGCTGGAAGGTGCATTTACATGACTGACAACGGCAACGCTGATGGTCCTTTTGCCATAACCGTGTTTTTTTACAGAGGCTGTCTGTTCACAAAACGGGCATCTTACATCAACGTAGCCACTGTATCTCCACATTGAAAACCAGAGAGTTTACACTGTAATCAACTTATTGAATACTTGACCTTCTCTACGTCCGGTGAACGACGAGGCCGCCTGTGCTGCCAAGAGCCTATCATGGCCAAGAGCCTATCATGGCATTGCTTACGGCTGTCCCTTTGGATAAAACACAGCCTGCACATCCGCTACTATGTCAAACCTACCACAGATAATAGACTTCATCACATAGTCTGCCAGCATGTTTCACTTTCCGAGCGATAAACACATCACAGTGACAATTTCTCCTGCCACCTGGCGTTGCTCCAACGGTTGCCAGCCCATTCGGGCATAGAGCGCCTGCTTGTCGGGCGTATACAAATACAGCATCTCGATGCCATGCTGCTGGCAGAGCGCCACACAGCCATTGGTCAGCGCAGTAGCCAACCCTTTACCGCGCTGAGACGAGTCCGTGACCACTTCCCCAGCCAGTATTCTCGTTCTGGGCAATCGTCCAGTTCATAGCGGATGATACTGGCGGTAGCAACCGCATGGTCATCGTGAGCAAACATCCCCAGAGAGAACGCCGATCGGTCGCTACGCCGCGCTGGAGTAGAGTGGATTTAATTGCTGGCGTACTCGACCAGCGGGGAAACGCCGACCATTCGGCGTAGAGCAATGCGGCAACACTAGCAATGTGCGCGAGGTTGTCATTCAGATCGTGGATATCCATAAACACGCTACCAACGGCCAGAGGATATCTGACCTTACCGCTAGCAAGCGTTAAGGGGACTCGCTGGAAGTGGTATTAACAAAATACCGACAGATAGCCCAGATGGTGCATAAACTCGCGCAGAATCAGCAAACGGGTCGCGAAAGCGTTGTCCAGTGGAATGGCTTTCCAACTGGCGGGGGGGGCCGAGCATCACCTGCTCGAAACGTTTAAACAGTCGCTCGATATCGTCCTGCTCACCTGCTCAATATACCAACCGTGCGCATTGGCCGGTACGCCGGTAGTCTCGGCCAATGACATTAGGGCCGGATCGCACAGATAAAGGGGATGTTGCGCATTCACCTGGTGGCAAATGCGTGTGACCTCATCCTAGCGTGTGACCTCATCCTATATGATCATGATTGCCCGTTCCATTTCACCTGGCCTCGGGGGGGTAAATGGCGAAAAAAAATCCGCGGCGGTTTTCTCATACCCTAATGCCAGCCGCAGCGCTTCGGCATCCGGCGACGACACGACAACAGTTTGCTCCGCTGCGATATCTAGAAAGGTGATGGGTAAGGTGAGTCTCAGTGTGTCACACAGTTGGCGATAAGCACGGCGAGCGTCTTCGGTCTGGTTGGTCATGATGTCTCCCTCAATAATGATGCGACCCATGCTTGCACGCATGAGAAATAGCGGCAATATCCTTACGGTTAGTACGACAGCACCCACCGATCAGGCGTGCACGGCTCTCCAGATAGACAAATGCGCAGTCAACGAACACGCCTGTTCCCTGGTTGAGCTCCAGCGCTTAGCATGCGCATCATAATGCTCGCCCGAATTAGGATAGACAACTAGCTGCAACACCGTCAGTGAGGATAAATGTGCTAACGCCTCCGTCGCACTTTCCAATGCGGCACAATTTACACCCATCGCTACGACTTGCGGGTGGTTATCCAACAGCGCCACCACGTCACGCAGCGGCGTGCCATCGCTGATGTGCTGCGCATCACGCAGCGTAAACTAGAATCAGGCAGTGATAGTGAGAAACTGACGCAGCAACTGTAACAGCGCGGCCATCTCCGGCAACTAGGGCTGAGTTTCGCACGCTAGCACGTCAACGACCGCGTTAACCAACACCGCGATGCGTGGCCGGTGGAATGCCATCATCTCCGCCTGTGGCAAATGATAATCGCCACGATACTCAGCCCTTTTCGCCAGAAAAGCGCCATACGGCCCTACCAACCCCACCACTAACAGAGCGCCAGCATCGGGATGTGTCACGCAATAATCTTCATGGGCACGCACTGCCAGTTCAACGCTGCGCGCGATCAGCGCCAATGCGTCTGCTTCGCTCAGCCGCACGCTGCAAAACCCTGCGGCATCGCCTGATAGCTGAATGCACTTGATAAATTAACTCTGGCGTTTCCATCAACACTTTCGCCGACCAGAGCGGATCGCACAAATCACAGCCGCGCGCCTCCAGTTCGGTGGCCAGCGCACCATCTAGGATCACCACGGGTGACTGCTCCAGCAGCGCGGCAAGGGGATTCTCAGGTAACATTATCCAATTCCTCAGGTAATTCACGTGTCTGTTTCCTCTGCGTGAAATAATACGCGGCATAGCACACTGCAACAAAAGGCAATCTGCACCACAAGGCAATACGCTGCGCGGGATCGAATGCCAGCCCGATACAGGCTAGCAGGCAAAATAAAAAACCAGCGATCGGGGTAAGGGGTAAAATAAAACCAGGGTGCACGGTAATTGAGCTCTGACAATGAACGCCCGGAACGCAGGTGGTGACGACGAAAAGCAATATGAGACGCACAAATACTGAGCCACACAGCAACTACGGAAAACCAGGAGATGGCAGAAAGCGCCACGTATACCGTATCTGGGGGGCAACGATACTTGAGGCCAGTGCCAACAACCCGCCCAACATACTGACCGAGATCGCTATCAGCGGAATACCTCGCCGTGTAAGGCGGGCAAAACAGGCAGGCAGCATCTTCAAACTGAACACTGGGATGCGCAGCAAATCAAACGGGAACAGCAATGCCGTGGCAGACGCTTCGCGGCATACCAACAGTAGAGTCGCCACCAGTGCCAGCCCCATTTGTCCGCCGATCAGCACAGCATTGCTTTTATTATTATTATATTATATGACGATGCTCTCAATGGTTATATGACGATGCTCTCAATGGCGGTAATGCCACTCTCAATGGCGGTAATGCCAAAACCAATCATCAACGCGCTCAATAGCGCGCTCACACCGTCAGTCAAAAGGCTGCTGGCTACGATCGTTATCCGGTAGACTGCGCATTGCCAGCAGAATAGCTGCAAGGCCAAATAGCTGCAAGGCCAAGGGGCAGATTGATGGCAAACAGCCACAGCCAGGAGGCTACGGATAGAATCCCCCCCTGACAGCGTTGGCCCCACGGTGGCGGCCATCGCCACTACCAACGCGTTAATACCAATGGCACCACCCAGAATGCCAATGGCACCACCCAGCTTAGCACGCGGCATGATGTAACGGATTAACGCGGTATTCACGCTCATCAGCCCTGCTGCACCGATGCCCTGCATCATGCGCGCCAGCGTTAACAGCGACATGCTGTTTGCCAAAGCGACATGCTGTTTGCCAACATGCAGGCCAGAGACGACAGGATAAACAGAGTCAACCCGTAGAAGTACACTGTACGATAACCGTAAATCTTACCCAAACGCGCGAACGGAATCAAACATACCACCACCGCCAACTGATAACTATTAACAATCCAGATCGCACTGGCCGCGCTAATGTTGAAATCCGTAGCAATAACCGGCAACACCACATTGGCGACCACTGCGTCCATCACCGCCAGCGTAATGCTGATGGCGATAGTCAACATGGCATAGTGGCGCTGCGGAGTCGGCAGACTATCTTCAGTGATACCGGGGGCGGCTGTTTTCATTATACATACAGTCTTTATTATACATACAGTCTTTATTATTCGGGCAAAGCGCGTCTATTCGGGCAAAGCGCGTCGGGTTGCGGATGGAAGCAAGTTAAACAGCTTACTGATAATCCAGAGTAATGGGAAGCCTGCCACCAGAGGAAAGGTATGTTACGCAAAGGTATACAACAGAGCGATAGCGCCCCTTGAAGTACTAAAAAACCCACCTAAAATAGTCATTCCCACGCAAGCGGGATTCTCTGGCGTATGAGATGCCTGCGTTGTTCTAACAAAGGGGAATGTTGTTCTAACAAAGGGGAATGGTAGTTTCCCTGCGAACAATTGTATTACTTGCTTCTGGCGCGCACCGGACGACGCTGACCATTACTCTGCGAGCGCGATGCGGCGGGTTTCCCCATGGCCGCCACAGCGTTGTTCTCCAGAAGGAGAACCTTCGCCACTGCGCTGGCTTTGACGCCCATTTTGAATCGGCTCTGCCTTGATATTCGGATCGGGCTCAAAGCCCGGCACGGCAATGCGCGGAATTTCGCGTTTCAGCAGTCTCTCGATATCGCGCAGCAGCTTATGCTCATCGACACACACCAGCGACAACGCTTCACCGGTAGATTCCGCACGACCGGTACGCCCGATGCGGTGCACGTAGTCTTCCGGCACGTTGGGCAGCTCATAGTTCACCACATGCGGCAGTTGGTCTATATCCAGACCGCGCGCAGCGATATCCGTTGCCACCAGCACCCGAATCGATCTTTCCTTAAAATTCGCTAACGCACGGGTACGGGCTCCCTGGCTCTTGTTGCCATGGATAGCCGCAGCGGTAATGCCATCTTTGCCCAATAGCTCAGTCAGATGGTTGGCACCGTGCTTGGGGCGGGTAAACACCAGCACCTGCTGCCAGTTCTCTTTGCCGAGCAGCAAAGATAGCAGCTCGCGCTTGCGTTTCTTATCGACAAAGTGCACATGGTGGATCACCAGTTCCGATGTAGTTGTAGTATTGCGACGCATCACTTCGACCGACGCAGGGCGCGTCAGCAGCGTATTGGCCAGCGCCTTGATCTCATCAGAGAAGGTGGCTGAAAACAGCAGGTTTTGGCGTTTAGCGGGCAATTTTGCCAGCACACGGCGAATGTCGTGGATAAAGCCCATATCCAGCATGCGATCGGCTTCATCTAGCACCAGGATTTCGATACGGGAAAGATCAACCGCATTCTGATGCTCCAGATCCAGCAGACATCACGGCGTTGCTACCAGAATATCGACGCCACCGCGCAATTTCATCATCTGAGGGTTAATGCTGACACCGCCGAACACCACCAGAGAGCGTAAACACAGGTACTTGCTGTATGCCTGCACGTTTTCACCAATCTGAGCGGCCAGTTCACGCGTCGGTGTCAGGATCAATGCACGTACCGGGCGACGGCCTTTAACGTCACTGGGCTTGGCGCTTAGCAGTTGCAACAGCGGCAGGGTAAAGCCAGCGGTTTTACCGGTGCCCGTTTGCGCGCTGGCCATCAAATCCTGCCCGACAGCACCACGGGAATCGCCTGGCGTTGTACCGGCGTAGGTTCACGATAGCCCTGTTCTTCAACAGCACGGAGAATATCGGCGCTCAGGCTAATAGATGAAAAAGACATAGAAAAAACAACTCCATATCCAATCTGACCGAGCTAAAGCCGGTGCAGTTTCCAGGGGGAACATCAGGCGGGTTTGCTGAGCCACCATCAACCAAGGAATAAGGAATAACGACGTAAGCAACAACCACAATGACCACTGGCGTAGCCAACTTTGGTGATGGTAGCGCCCCATAGCAACCAATTGACGCACGGTCATTCCCTCTGGAGCAATCGGTGTCTGTGGCAAAATTGCCAGCTTACGTGCGATAGCGTGGGTTGAGGTTGATTGGTGATGAATATCTGCACCGTTGAGCATGACACAGCTAGAGGCTGGCGAGAGCAAACGGGCAAAGGCTTTTAGCAAGGTGCTTTTGCCACATCCGTTGCTTCCGACAAATACCGTGATGCACCCGGCTGGTACTTGCAAATCCAGATGTTCAATAATCACCTGCCGGTCATATTGCAACGTCAGTACACGTCCTGAGAGCGGAAAAGGGTTTGGTGAATCCATCGTTATGCCTTAATGATAACGTTGCCGAATCAGTAAAAAATAGAGATGACGTTGCCGAATCAGTAAATAGAGAAAAAAGGGACTGCCCAACGCAGAAATAAAAATGCCTGCTGGCAAATCCAAAAGTAAAAAGAGCGTACACCCAACCCAATCCGACACCACGACCAGATTGGCACCGATCAATACCGTTGCCAGCGCACTGCCAACAAAGGCTCGACCTACCAGACATTTCGCCATATGGGGGGCAATCAACCCCAGGAAACCTATCTCCCCCGCATGGACGATCGCGGTACAGGCCAGCGCAACGCTCAGCAACAACAATGCGCTACGTAACAATGCGCTACGTCGCCGCTCCAGCGTGGCACCCACGCTCGTGGCAACATCGTCGTCCAACTCATGGATCGGCACATAGCGCGCCAGTAATACCAATAGCGGAGCGATGAGCGCCAGCCATCCAGGCATAGATGCCACATCCTGCCAGTTAGCACAGTAAACACTGCCGGTCAGCCAGATGTATGACAAGAGTGTGGTATTGAATGGGCTAAGCAACAGCCCCGTAGCCACTGCCCCCATCAAAGCGGAGATCCCTACCCCAACCAATACCAGACGGTAAGGCGATGCCTCGCGTCGCCAGGTCAGCAGGTAGATCAGCAGCGCCGTTCCCCAAGCTCTCACAATGGCCGCCAACGGCATCCATTGCTATGCTACCCGCCCGAGCACACCGCGCCAAAAGAGAGAAAAGCGACGGCTGCGGCAGACGCGCCGCTGGTAACCCCCAGCAGATCGGGCAATGCAAACGAATTGCGCACCAGATTCTGTAATATCAGCCCTGAAAAGGCTAATGCCCCTCCTACCATCACGGCGCGAGGCAAGCGCAGTTCCCAGACGATAAAGGCGTTACCCTCGATAGTCTGGTGCGGTGCCAACAATATGTGCATCACCTCCCACGGAGAGAACGGCACAGCACCTCGCGATAGCACCAAGAGTATCGTCAAGCGTTACACCGAGCAGTGCAAGATTCCAGAGACACGCGCGGCTATCTACCCGACGAGACAACATGCGGATACGCAGCGAGTAAGCGTTAGCTATGACGCGCCTCCCGCCGAACCAACTCAATAAAATAAGGTACAGTCATGACCCCCAGCGACAGTTCCTGCGGTAAAATCGCCACGCGCGCCACCATATCCGCCCAAAGTAGCAGACAAGCGCCCAGCAAGGCGCTCACGGGGTCAGCCAACGGTGGTCGTGGAAACACAACCGACGGGCATGTGAGGTACAATCAAACCAATGAAACCGATGTTACCCGCAATCGCCATCGCACTACCCGCCAACGCAATCACAACACACGCGCCCATCAGGCCGCGAATCCATCCGGTACGCACCCCTAAACCCGCGTGCCACGTCATCACCAGCAACCAAAATATTAATATGCGGTGCCAGTACCCTGCTGAATGGTGCCAGTACCCTACTGAATATCAACCCCACTACCACATAGTGGCAGCAAGGGCATCAGCAGATCGCTATCTCGTCCAGCCACCAGCCAGCCAAAACAGTACGCTGTCCAATCCGTCCTGATTGATCACCAACATCGTTTGGGTAAACGAGAGGAAAGTGTCGTGATCCCTGCCCCTGCCAGCAGAATTCTCACAGGGCTTGTAGACCCTCGACCAAACGAGCCGATGCCGAACACCAATCCTCCCGCGACTGCCGCACCGAAAAATCTGGACCACACCAACGTAGCCAGTGATGCAGCACCTAAACAAATGCTACTCAGGACGATAAAGAAGATCGCCCCGGCATTGACGCCGAATAACCCCGGTGAGGCCAGTGGATTGCGCGTCATCGACTGCATCAGCACCCCAGCAACGCCAAGACTGGCACCGACCATCAGGGACATTAAGGTGCTTGTCAGACGCAAGGTGCTTGTCAGACGCGTGGTTTGCACCAGAATATGTTCGAGCTGCGTCCCATCCTGGTTAAGCCATGCAGCCAGCACGACGCGCGGCGCGATCGGTTGTGCCTGACCATCAGGCTGGCAAAGCTGGAGATGATCAACAGCAGCACCCCGCCATACAACAACACCCACACAGGCCCCATGGCGTTGTCTCCGCAGGCAGCAGCCGTTGTGCGAACTCTTCCAATATCCGGTTCGCATCTAAAATGCCTCCCGACAAACTTCAGACCACACTGTCTACGATGTAGACTTGCTCGCGTTGTGGGGCAATCAGGTGTTGCCATAATGGGTGCGCTGTCCAGGTGCGGTAAAGTTGCGTCACCGCTGGTTTTTCCGAACGCATAAAAACAAAAAAACAGATCGGCGTCCAGCACTGGCAGACTCTCTGGCGTACTCAGTTTGCGCATCACGATGAGCGAATCTGCCTGCGTTTCCGGCCAGATAAAACCCACTTCCTAGAGCACTGAGCCGGCAAAGCTGCGTGCTAAATATTGACGAATAAAGCTGCGTGCTAAATTTGTTGACGAATCGTGCTAAATATTGTTGACGAATGAATAATGAGCACGTTGTTGACGAATAATGAGCACGCAGGCGGTCGCGCAATACCGATACTGGCTCCTGCCAGGCGGTGAGCAAGCCCTGTGCTTGCATCTCTCTGTCCAGAGCCTGCCCCATCTGTTGTACAGTGCATTTGAATTTAAACACATCCTCCATCACCACCGTGGGGGCGATATGCGACAACAAGGTATACATCCGTTCATGGCGAAAACCTGATGCAATGATCAGGTCTGGTTTAAGTAATGCGATGGCTTCCAAATTCGGCGGCGTTTCCAACCCGACATGGGGCACATCACCTAACTCACCACGCAAATAGCGATACATCGGTTTTTCCAGGAATCCACGATACCTACCGGCGTTATCCCCAACGCGACAGCCGTATCCGTTGCCCCATCAAACATGGTAGCAACCCGTTTAGGTTGCCCGTTAATCACGGTTAGGTTGCCAGTTAATCACGGTTACGCCCGCGCGTGGACACTTAACGAGCCCAGCCTGTTGTAACCTGTAACGACAGGAACAGCAGCACCAACCATAACATCAGGTATGTTCCCATCCCGCAGCCACTGGCCACGAGACGGGATAAGTAACACTTATCTTATAAGTAACACTTATAAATCAATGTAGTAACCCAATGTCATGGTACGTCAACGCCCGGAGAAATAGCGGGTATTGGCCGCAGTCCCCAGTCCCACTGACTGCGAATAGTAGGTAATGTACTGTTTATCTAGCAGGTTAGCAACCGCCAGACTCACACGGCCATAAGGCAGGTAGCCTACGGCAGCATCCACTAGCAGATAACCGTCGAACCCTAGTCCGGCATCATCAAAACTGCGGCTGAAGGCATAGTTGCCTTGGACAAACGTGTTCACCTTCTCCGTCCAACTTGCCGACCAACTGGCAATCACCCGATCCGGCGCGATGTTCAGGCCAGTTATCTTTTTTATCCAGTTTGCCATCACCATTGCTGTAGCGTTTACCTTCGGTATAGGCATAGGAAAGATTGATTTTATGCTGCTCGGATTGATTTTATGCTGCTCGTTAATCTGATAACCGCTTCGGATCTCAACCCATTGCACGCGGGTTTTCTCGCGCTTGGAAACGAAATCGTCATCGCTGTTAAGCGTAACGGAATCCCCCAGTTTCGCGCTGGAACGGAAATAGCTGCTTCAAAATCAACAGCACCATGCTGCACCTGGAAACCCGTCTCAATATTTTTGGTAACCACCGATTTGACGTTATTCACCCGGCTCAGATCGACACTCTCGGTGTCAATATCGCGCAGTGCACGTCCGACATCCGGCATGCCAAACTCTTCCGAGTAGTTGGCGAACAGACTAAGCGATTCCAACGGCGAATAGACAATACCAACATTATATAATGCCTGGTTAAACTTGGGAGTTCCACCTTTTACCGCCACGCCGTCATGGACACCATTTGCATCTGCCGATTGAGTGCGATAGTCATCAACCTTTAGTCTGGCAATTTCGTGACGTACGCCCGCATGCAGCGTCACGTTATCTAGCAGCGCGTACTCTTGTAAAAAAGGCGAGTAGTTGGTGTATTCGATTTCCGGCACATAGGTGCGTTTGGTCAGATAGAGATCCTGCTTGTTCTTATCAAGCAACACATCAACATCAAAACACTCCGTCACTTTCAATGTATCTTCCAGAAGGTCGTCACGGGTGAGTGTGAGTTTTGCACCAAGTGGGTGAGTGTGAGTTTTGCACCAAGTATGGAGGATACCGCGCGAGATTGATCGTACAGCGTTTTGTTGGACGCGATGGTCGTGTCCTGGAACAATTGCGAATTGGTGGCACCGAACAGTGCTTCATACTCCTGGCTGAATAACAGCGTCGAGAGTTTGAACCCCGCCAGATTGTTGTGATCGTAAGTAAGGCCCGTGCTCCACACACTGTTAAATGGCGCATCGCCGGTGGCGTACCGCGCGCGAAGGTGGTCGGAATACCTTGCGCACACACGCCATCGACGCTCAGGTAGTCATTTTCTCCGCGAATGTGGTAACGGTTGACGCTCAATTGCACGCGCTGATCGTCATTAAGCCAGTCCCCTACCTTGGCCAACACATCGTAAGCGCGGGAATCCATGGTATTACCCTGGGTGTTATCCACGCGGATGGCCCGTCCATTGCCATCAAGATAAAGCCCTTGATTTTCATATCACAGAGACACCATATAATTGAGTTTATCCACTCGACCATCGACGCGGTAAGTGGTTTTATAGCTGGCCGTTTCGCCTCGGATTTTCTCTGTAGGCAGAGTGGTTTGCACGGAAACATGCTGATTGAACGCTCCGTTTTCACGGCGACGGATGATCAGTTTAATAACGCCGCAGTAGCACCAAAATACGCCGCAGTAGCACCAAAATCATTCGTGGCATTGGCCCAGTGAATAACCTCAATCCGCTCTATCATGGAAAAATCGATGGTATGAATTTCACGTCCGGTGGGGCGTATGCGATCGTATAGGCCTGATTTATCGCGGCAAACTGATTAACAGCGGCACACCCGATGCCTTAAAGCAGCAGACGGTTACGCCAGACATGCACGATCCCAGCATGGAGCAGGCGTTTATCGCCCTGATTCAGGCCTACGACACGTCGAATACCCATGGCTAAAGCCAATAGCAACCCCGTCTCGGACAGCACCGCATTTTCCTGGCTACGCTTGCGGGCATTGTGTCGTAAAGAGAGCAAGCAGATTGTACGCGATCCCAGCAGCAGTCTGATTGCTTTTGTCATCCCATTGATAAAGAGAGCAAGCAGATTGTACGCGATCCCAGCAGCAGTCTGATTGCTTTTGTCATCCCATTGATGCTGTTGTCATCCCATTGATGCTGTTGTTTATTTTGGCTATGGCATCAACCTCGACTCCAGTCGCTTACACGTCGGTATCCTGCTGGAAGCAGCAGAGTGAAGCGGCGCGCGATTTAGCCTAAACCTTTGCCGCCTACCCCTATATTGAGCCGACTATCAGCCGCGACCGCCAAATATTGATCCAGTTGATGCAAGCGGGGCACATTCGCTGTTTGATCACCATCCCTGGCAATTTGCCGAGCAGTTGTCACAACCCGGAGGGCTGGCCCCACTCCAGGTGATCACTGACGGCAGTGAGCCTAATACCGCCAATTTCGTTTCCGGCTATTCCGGCTATGTGCAAGGGATTTGGAGGGTCTGGCAGGAGCAGCGCGCGTTGGCTCAAAGGGGAACATTTTCACAACCCATAGAGGTACAGCTGCGCTATTGGTTCAACCCGGCAGCGGTCAGCCAACCATTTATCATTCCCGGTGCCATTACCATTATCATGACCGTGATTGGTGCCATCCTGACCTCGTTAGTGATTGCCCGAGAATGGGAGCGCGGCACCATGGAAACGCTGCTGTTAACTCAGGTTACGCGTGCAGAGCTTAACTCAGGTTACGCGTGCAGAGCTGCTGCTGGCCAAGCTGATCCCCTACTATGGTATGGGTATGATAGCCATGGTACTGTGCATGGTGGTGGCCGTCTTCGTGCTGCATGTTCCCTACTGCGGATCGCTCTGAATACTGTTCTGTTTGGCATTAGCAGCCTATTTCTCGCCTGCACCCTCGGCATGGGACTGCTGATTTCCACCCTGACGCGCAACCAGTTCAATGCGGCGATGGTGGCACTGAACGCTGCATTCTTGCCGGCGGTCATGCTCTCCGGGTTTATCTTTGAGATTGACAGCATGCCGGCGCTGGTGCGTGCTGTCTCTTACGTCATTCCCGCACGCTATTTCGTCAGTACGCTGCAAAGCGTATTCCTCACGGGTAACTTGGTCAGCATCTTGCTGGTCAATTTGGGCTTTTTAAGCCTTGCCACGCTGTTTTTCATCGGGCTGACCGCGTTGAAAACGCGGCGCAGATTGGATTAGGGAGGGATCGCAATGTTTTACCGCTTATGGACGCTGATCGTGAAAGAGCTTCAATCGCTGCTCCGCGAACCGCAAACCTGCAGCCTGCTAGTGCTCCCGGTGGTGCTTCAGGTCTCTCTGTTCCCGTTCGCCGCGATGCTGGATGTCACCGACGCTGGATGTCACCAATGCTGTCTTCGCTATACTGGATGTCACCAATGCTATCTTCGCTATAAATGTCACCAATGCTGTCTTCGCTATTTATAGCGAAGACAGCGGCCCCGCATCGATTGAACTGACACAGCGCATCGTCAACGCGCGCAGCTTCTCTCAAGTGCTCACGCTGCGTAGCCCGCAGGCCATCGCGCCAACTATCGATAATGCGTAGCCCGCAGGCCATCGCGCCAACTATCGATAACCAGAAAGCGTTATTGCTGGTGCGCTTTCCGCCCAATTTCTCCCGCGATATTGCCAACGACAACAGCACCTCGCTTCAGGTCATTCTGGATGGACGACGTTCTAACAGCGCGCAAATTGCGGCAAATGATATACAGAAGATTGTTCAGAAATCAGAAATATAAATGGGGGCTGCTGGCAGGGATCTTCGCTTATCAGATTCCGTTTGCTGGTTCACTGCTGCTGTTTTACGCAGCGATGCTGCTGTACGGCTTGTCGCTGGTGGGGTGTGGTTTACTGATTTCGTCACTATGCGCCACGCAACAGCAGGCGTTCATCGGCATGTTTGTCTTTCTGATGCCCGCCATCCTGCTCTCAGGCTACCTCTCTCCGGTGGAAAACATGCCGCTGTTGTTACAGAACCTGACCTGGGTAAATCCCATCCGCTGTTTTATTGACATCACCAAGCAAATTTACCTCAAAGGGGCCGATTTCAGCGTGGTATGGCATAGCTTGTGGCCACTGCTGATTATCACTGCGACTACCAGCAGCGCTGGCCTACGGGTTTTTCAGGCTAAAAATGTCGTGAACCACCATCGATTTTTGCTCAACTCAACCACAAATTTTATTGATTAACTCAGGGATTGAGTAACTCAGGGTGGCGATCGAGAAGTTTTAGCAATTTCACCGTAGGAAGGATGGTGCTGTGATTTTCCTGCTTCATACCAGTAAAATGCGTTATCACCGCCACCAAATATCCGCCCGGCTTCCCGTTGCGATAATTCGAGTTTTTTTCGCACGTTCATATACCCGGTTTGACCGTATCATTAATAATCGAATTCTTAAATTTGCGGAGATTTTTGTCTCCTCGCTTGGAGATTTTTATCTCCTCGCTTATTGATCCCCAACAGAGTCGATTACCTCCGGTGCTGTATTGTCGGGGAACCAAACCTGTAGAGGCCGCAAAATCCCTGCTGCATGAAAATTGTTTTCCGTTGCCGATTTGAGATGAAAGCAAGCTGGCAGTAATCGGCCCGACACCTGAAATTTTCATAATGCGTTGAACGATGTCATCAGTTTTAATTGACTAATTTAACTCTGATTCCCACTCTGCTATTTGCGCAAAAAGGTCAAAAAGGTAAAGGTAGTAGGCATGTAACTTCATTAGTAACCTGCTCAGATATTAGTAACCTGCTCAGATATTCGGGGGAATGGGGTGACCATCTCATTAGCCCCGTGCGAATTACGCACGGGGCCGTGTGCCTTGTTACGTTACGTCTTAGCGGCGATTGCTGAAAATACGCAGCAGCATCAGGAACAAGTTGATAAAATCCAGGTAAAGCGTCAATGCTCCCGCGATGGCATATTTGCGAAAACTGTCGCGGTCGTCAGCAGAGAGTTGCTCGCCGATATTTTTCAGTTTTTGCGTGTCGTAGGCTGTCAAACCCACAAATACCAACACACCAATATAGGTTACAGCCCACATAAAGGCATCGCTTTTCAACCAGATATTGACCAACGACGCCAGCACGATACCGATCAGGCACATAAACAGCATGCTACCCAGGCCGCTCAGGTCGCGTTTGGTGGTGTAACCATACAGGCTCATGGCGCCGAACATCCCTGCCGTAATGACAAAGGTGCTGGCGATCGATTGCCCGGAATAGAGGATGAAGATGCAGGAGAGCGTTAATCCGGTCAACGCTGAATAGAGCATAAACAGCCCTGTCGCCACGCTACTGCTCAAGCGCTGTACCATGCCGGAAATCACGAACACCAACCCCAACTGAGCAATGATCAGCCCAAAAAAGGTAATCCAGCTGGAAAAGACGAAACTCATTATCGCGGAGGATTGCGCCGCATACCAGGAAACAAACGCCGTCAGCAATAAACCGCAGGTCATCCAGCCATAAACCTGCGCCATATACGCCTGAAGGCCGCTATTGGCGCGTTCGACTATCGAATCGCCTGAACGAGGCGAGGGGAACCTATCCATGATACTACCCTTACGTTGCTGTCTGGCAGCGCAGACAGAGATTGTGACTCGGGCGTGCATCGCCCACCACTACTAAGTGTATCACATGACACTGCGCTGTATGTAGCGAAAATCACGCCAGCTTCAACGAACGTTAATCAAACGAAGAAGATGAAACCCTTGAGCGTTATACCTTATATATATAAAATGCGAGTTGCAGGATAAATATATATATACAATGCGAGTTGCAGGATAAAACGTTTACGTGTTGAACAACGCTTGCGCTGACCCTTCAGGGCGAGGCTCATTTATGAGGCTCGTAGCGCGGCAAGGGAGGGAATCCCGATTAGCTTACTCAAGTAAGTGATTTGGGTGAGTGAGCGCTGCCAACGCATCTGCAACTTTAAAGTATGACGGGGATAACTACCAGCGTTGGGCAGCGGCATGGTCACTGTCACGCACATCCACCCAGCGATCGCCTTCCGGCGTCGCTTCCCGTTTCCAGAAAGGGGCGCGGGTTTTCAGGTAATCCATGATAAATTGCACGGCGTCAAAGGCCGCCTGACGGTGTGTAGCGCTTACGCCCAGCGTTCTCTGACTTGCCCAACGATCTCCACCAACGCTTTCTCTGTCATCATCGGATAGTGCTCCAGCGTCAGTGCACTCACGTCGGAAGCCAAATTGTGGTTACGCACTTTACCGGTGAACGTGACCACGGCACCTTCTTCGTCACATTGCGCCAGCCACTGATAGGCTTGCCCCACGTCAAACGGTGCAGTGCCGACCTCAATACGGGTTTCAGGTTGTGGGTTCACTGACATAATCAGCCTCCGGTCACCGTTGGAAAAAACGCCACTTCATCACCATCTCGCAGTAGGTGCGAGGGCTCGACCAACGTCTGGTTTACGGCTATCAGCAATTTGCTGGACTCCAACGCCAGCGCCCAGCGTTCACCGCGTGTGGCCAACGCTTGGCGCAAATCTTCCACGCTGGAAAATCCCGTGGGGAGGCTAAGCGAATCCGTTTGCGTCAGTTCGCGAACCTGCGCGAAAAACAAAAACGTTAATCATTGAACCTCCTCCTGAAAGTTGCCGGATTTACTACCGCTTTTTGCCAGCAAACGCACCGGGCCGATCATCATGTCTTTTTGGACCGCTTTGCACATGTCATAAATGGTCAACTCGGCTACCGAGACAGTCATAAATGGTCAACTCGGCTACCGAGACAGCGGTCAGCGCTTCCATCTCACCCCGGTTTTGCCGGTTAAGCGGCACAGCGATTCAATACCACCCGGTTGTGCTCAGGCTCGGCCGTCAGCTCAATGGCAACTTTGCTTAACAGTAGAGGATGGCACAGAGGAATCAGTTCCCAGGTGCGTTTAGCCACCTGAATTCCAGCAATGCGCGCGGTGGCGAACACGTCACCTTTGTGGTGCTGCCCATTAATAATCATCGACAGTGTTTGCGCTGACAGCATGACGAAGGCTTCCGCACGCGCCTCGCGCACCGTTTCGGCTTTTGCTGACACGTCCACCATGGTGGCGGTGCCGATATCCTCATAGGAGACCATGCGAAACAGTTCACTAAAACCATCAACCGAGCGATCGAACAGCGGGGAGATGGCTTCTCGCGTGACATCACTCTCAGTGAAACCCGTGCCACCATTGATCAGAATCACCTGCACCGTCTAGCTGGCAATCCAGGCAGTAACCTGCGCCTGAATCTGGTAGCGGTTCTCTTTGACGATGGCGCTGGCCACAATCTGGTGCCCAGCTTCCTGCGCCGCTTCGCGCAAATAGTCACCCGAGGTATCATCTTGCGCGGTACGACAGGAAGAAACGGTCAATACTGCAATTTGCAGCGGAATAAAGTCATCACTGACCTTGCTCATATCACACACCTCTTAACACGGAAAATCGCTAGAGTAGCTATCAGCCACCGATAAAAGAAAGGTTCTGCGTTATGCCGCTATTGCCATCATGCAGGAAGTGGGTTTGTTTTTTCAGCGAAAATCCACCCGCAATACGCAGCGCCAGATCGTCCATTTGGCTATCTTCCGCCAACAGATCGCGCAAGGGAATGCCCTGCTCGCCTACAAGCACAGGTGCAGGTTACCCACGGCGTACACGCGCAGACGGTTGCAGTTCAGGCAAAAATCTTTCTCGTAGGGCATGATCAGATTTCTCGTAGGGCATGATCAGACCGAGTTCGCCCTGATAATCATCGTGCCAAAACACTTGGGATGGGCCATAACTGCGGCCACGCGGCGCCAGTTGCCAACCCTGAGCCAACAATTTATCGCGAATGACCGTTACAGGCAGATGGTGACGGACAAACAGCTCCCTTCCCTCTCCGGTCTCCATCAACTCAATAAAACGCAGTTGGATAGACCTTTCCTTGATCCAGTGCAGAAACGCATTCAGTTGATTATCGTTCACGTCACGCATCAGCACGGTATTCACTTTGACTTTGGCAAAACCGCAGTCAAAAGCAGCATAGATCCCGGCCATAACCTGATGAAACTTATCCTGCCTGGTGATCGCATGGAACTGACGCGCATCCAGACTATCGACACTGACATTGAGCGCCGTTAGTCTGGCGTCACGCCATAAAGCCAGATCACGCGCCAGCCGATAGCCATTGCGAGAACTCAATCAGGCCGCAGCCCATATGACGCTGGCACATAAGCTCGCCATGAGCGAAAACAAGATGGGGCGCAAAGTTGTGGATGCGGTTATCGTGAGTCCACACACCTCGGTGCAAGGCATCAACGATCGTCTCATAATACAGCAGCCATTAAGCGTACAGCAGCCATTAAGCGCGGCCGACGTGCCACACCATCACGATCGAGAACTGCTGCGTCAGGCGCTGGAAATGACCCTGCAACGTCTAGGCTAACCGTACTACAGCCGAGGGCCATTCCCCACGCAGCCACGGCGTATGGGTAACATCAAGCAAAATGCCTTCCGGGCTTAGGAAACGCGTTACCTACTTCCCCCACGGTTCGAGTCGGTTATCTACCAGCAAGGTATATCCCGCCCGTTTAACCGCAGCCGTGGCGGCCACCATATCACGTGGCGGCCACCATATCAGCAACCGCAAACTCCAATTAGGTTTGCGGCACGGTGACATCATCCGGCCAGCGCTCAGTGTCGAAGCAGGAGCGGCTCGCCTGCGCCAACGACCACAGCGCAAAGTGTTTCACCCCATCGGGCGTATCGGCGACCAGATAATCGCTCGATTCTCTCAACGGTTTAAGCTGTACAGATAGAGCGATCGACCGGCCACCGCATCCGAAACGATAGGGCCGACGCCAGCGATAAACAGTACATCTACATCGGGTATAGAAAATGTCATGTCGGGTCCCTGCTCCACAGGGAAATTAGGATGCGGCGATAAATCGCTCACGTAAGGCATGAATCTGGTCACGCAATGCCGCAGCCTCTTCGAACTCCAAATTCTGCGCATGATTCATCATTTGACCTTCCAGTTCACGAATCTTTTGCTTCAACTCTTTTGGCGTCAGTGAATGATATTCTGTGGCTGGCTGAGCGGCTTTACGACCGGTACGACCTTTGCCTTTCGGAGTCGGCTGCCCAAATTGCAAAATATCGTCGATTTTCTTGTTAAGACCGGTAGGCACAATCCCGTGCGCTTCGTTATACGCCTGCTACTTCTCGTTCTCGCGTCGTCGCTCCGTTTCCTGAATGGCACGCTGCATCGAAAGCGTTATCTTGTCTCCATACAGAATGGCTTTACCATTAAGGTTACGTGCGGCACGGCCGATAGCCTGAATCAAGGAGCGTTCCGAACGCAGGAAACCCTCTTTGTCAGCGTTGAGGATGGCTACCAGTGACACCTCTGGCATGTCCAACCCTTCTCTAAGCAGGTTGATACCCACCAGCACATCAAATTCGCCCAGTCGCAGGTCACGGATGATCTCAACGCGCTCGACGCTATCGATGTCCGAGTGCAGATAACGCACGCGCTCGCCGTGTTCTTCCAGGTATTCGGTAAGATCTTCCGCCATGCGTTTGGTTAAGGTGGTGACCAGCACGCGTTCGTTCAACGCAACGCGTTTGCGGATTTCAGACAACAAATCGTCCACCTGCGTCGCAACCGGACGCACTTCCAGTAGCGGGTCAAGCAGTCCCGTAGGACGCACCACCTGATCGACGACATCACCGCCGGAATGTTCCAGTTCATAATTACCGGGTGTCGCCGAAACATAGATAGTTTGCGGTGCGAGCGCTTGAAACTCCTCAAACTTCATCGGCCTGTTGTCCAACGCTGACGGCAGACGAAAACCATATTCGACCAGCGTTTCTTTACTACGCGCCCGGTCACCGCGGTACATGCCGCCCAATTGCGGGATAGTCACGTGGGACTCATCGATCACCAGCAATCCATCGGCAGGCAGGTAGTCAAACAACGTTGGCGGCGGCTCACCCGGTCCGCGCCCAGAGAGATAGCGCGAATAGTTTTCGATACCGGAGCAATAACCGAGTTCGATACCGGAGCAATAACCGAGTTCGTTCATCATCTCAAGATCGAATTGAGTACGCTGTGTCAGTCGCTGTTCTTCCAGAAGTTTATTGTTTTCCAAAATATCTTGTGGCGCTCAGCGAGATCCACCTGGATATCTTCCATCGCCTGAAGAATACACTCACGCGGCGTCACATAGTGGGTTTTCGGGTAGATGATATAGCGCGGCACCGTTTGTAGTTGCTGGCCAGTGAGCGGATCGAACAGCGTCAGGCGTTCAACCTCTTCATCAAACAGCTCGACGCGCAACGCAATCTCATCGGATTCTGCCGGAAAATATCAATCACTTCGCCGCGCACACGGAAAGTACCACGCGTAATGGCCTGATCGTTGCGCGAATATTGCAGTTCGGTCAGTCGGCGTAAAATTGAGCGCTGATCGATAACCATGCCGACCGTCAGGTGCAGCATCATTTTCAGATAGAGATCGCGATCTCCCAACCCATAAATAGCAGAGACTGACGCCACCACCACCACATCGCGCCGCTCCAGCAGCGCTTTGGTGGCTGACAGACGCATCTGTTCAATATGCTTATTAACCGACGCGTCTTTCTCGATAAAAGTGTCCGAACTGGACACATAGGCTTCTGGCTGGTAGTAATCATAGTAAGAAACGAAATACTCAATCTCATTATCAGGAAAAAACGCTTTCATCTCACCATTTATCAGGAAAAAACGCTTTCAGCTCACCATAGAGCTGCGCCGCCAGCGTTTTGTTGGGCGCCAACAGTTTTGTTGGGCGCCAACATTATGGAGGGACGGTTTAGATCCGAAATCACGTTGGCAATGGTAAAGGTTTTTCCCGAACCGGTTACCCCCAGCAACGTATGATGTGCCAACCCCGCCTCCAATCTCTCTTCCAGCAGACGGATCGCTTCAGGCTGATCGCCTGAGGGGGTAAACTCGGAGTGCAGTTTAAAGGGTTTGCTCATGAACAACCTGCCAGAAAGTGGACCAAGCGTCGCGAAACCAGGCAACGCACAGTAACATTCGACAATAGTGTGAGGCGTCAAGCATAGCACTAACAGTTCGCCTCAGAAATTCATTTACCCACAGTAAACTGGATATAAGAACAGCATCCAGTTATTTGTTGGCGAAAATGATGCGCGGAGTAAATCTTCGGCCAGCGTAGGACGTTAGAAAGGGGAAAGCGAGCACGAAAGCGCTAACACAGCGTTACGCATTTATCTCTAGTTAAAAATGTGCTATTTATCCCCAAAATGCGTATTTATCTTAATAAAGTGGTTAGACCTGTGCTGTAAAAACATGCAACCATCAGCCAGAGATAAATCGAAGCTTGATTTTAATTAACATACTAATTTATATCAATTAAATAAAAATTAGAGAATCACATCAACTCAACCAAAACCCACGATAATCCTCGCTTACCACCGTTTTCTAAACCTAATGCACATGGTTATCCACAGAAGTAGTGGATAACTCCCACAAGCCCGCATGCCTGCTGCTTTAGTGAAATATCTTATCGTTATGGGGCTGAGGGAAATCAGGATTTTTTTAGCGTTTTTGCAAGGATTTCACTGTTTTTGCAAGGATTTCACTTATGCATGGCTTTTTGACGTTTTGCATAAAAAAGCCGCTTGGTAACGGAAGTGGAACATTCACGAACAAAGGGAAGCTAAAGTTACCACTGCCAACACGGATCTTGTGGTCACTCTGCATAACCATAAGATCACAGTGTTGATAAGCAGAGATCATTCAATAAATTGTGACTGTGTAAGTAACCTTTATTGCTTCCTCTGCAACAGAATAAGTGTACGACTACTTTATAACGTTACACTGTGTTCCAGCTCCATATCCTATAGCTCCATATCCTATATATAATCTCCTGTTCGAATTCATATTTCGCTCCATAGATAAGTTCTTGCTTTGTTTCTGGATCTAATAAATCTGACTGCGATAAAATTAGCTTAGAGCATTTTTCCATGTAATCTAAAAGTCGAATCTCCCCCTTTCGCATTGTCATCGTCTTTTCCTTTGCCTATGTATTTATACTTCGACGGTAACGGTGCCAGCTTCGACGGTAACGGTGCCAGTTTTGTTATTTACTCCTGGTAGCACGAATGATACTGAATATCCATCGATGTCATCGAGCGTAAAGGACTCTGGCATCAGCTTTGGCATCCCCAAAGATTCCTTTAATAACTTGTCTGACAAAGATTGACATAATTGGTCAATTATTCAATGAATTGATTACCAATTATTCAATGAATTGATTACAGTGTAAACTATCCGGTTTTGGATGTAGAGGTACAGTGGCTAAAGTTGATGTAAGATGCCCGTTTTATGAACAGACAGCCTCTGTAAAAAACACGGTTATGGCAAAAGTTGCCATCAGCGTTACTATTGAATACTTGACCCCTTATTTGTTGACTACTGTAATGATATTCAGACACACAACAGAGTAATATCCAAATACGCCCCCAGATTTAGTGTATGTAGCGTATCGACATAAGGAATTTCGCCAAACAGCGGCGCAGGAAGATGGCGTTGCAGCGTCTCCAGATAATCTTGATGCCAGCGTCCGGACGGTTGAATGTCGTTAGCAATCCAGCCCGCCAACGTCAATCCAGCCTGCGTAACGGCCTGTGCCGTCAGTAACGCGTGGTTGATGCAGCCCAGTTTGATGCCCACCACCAGAATCACCGGCAGTTGCTCGTGCTGTACCCAGTCGGCATACGTCTGCTGCACCGTCAGTGGCGTGAACCAGCCACCAGCACCTTCCACCAGCACCCAATCGGCCTTTTCGGTCAAGGCCGCCAGACCGCGCGACATCACTTCGAAATCAATGGGCTGCTGCTCAACCCGGCTCACAATATGCGGCGAGGTTGGCTCAATAAACACCAACGGATTGACCTCATCGTAAGTGAGCGACACGCTGCTGCGCGCTTGCAGATGGCAAGCATCTTCATTACGAATGCCCTGTGGGGTCATCTCCGCACCGGAAGCTACCGGCTTATAACCCGCACAGCGATACCCTGCCCGTGCAGCGGCCTGTAGCAATGCACCGCTGGCGATGGTTTTGCCCACTTCAGTGTCTGTTCCAGTAATAAACCAACGTTTAGTCACGATAAATAATTCCATAAACCAAATGATAACTGAGGGGAAAGCCGCCCGGAGAAGCAGGATAAACCTGCGCCAGCACTTGTAACCGCCGCCGGGTAAGCAAACCACGCGAACGATCGCCATGTAGCCAGGTGGCGCCAATCCCTTTCAACGAGTGCATCACATCGCTCACGGTCGTAAAACGGTAGCTCAGCGTGTGCGGGTGGAGCCGATGACGATAAGGGCGACAGGCATCGGCGATTTGTGCCAACGGCAAAAAATCATTGACACGTTTTGATCCATCCAAGCTCAGCCATGCTTGCGCCAGTTCGCCGAGGGAACCTTCAGCCAGCGTAGAAAATACCACCGCGCCGCCGGGACGCGTGGCCCGATAACAGGCCGCAACCGCACGCGGCAGATCTTCGCACCATTGCATCGCCAGATTGCTGAAGCAGAGATCGATGCTGGCATCCGCTAACGGCAAATGCTCAATATCCCCTTGTACGTAGGCATCTGCACTGTATTCAGCCGCAGCCTGTTGCAACATGCCAGCAGAAAGATCCAAGGCGATCACCTGTTTACCCAGCGCGCGCCAGCGTTGACTGAAATGGCCGGTGCCGCAGCCCGCATCCAGTATCCGCTGTCCGGCAAGCGGTAGCGCCAAGGTCATCAGATGCTCACCGCTGGTGCGTTGCAGTTCGGCAAATCGGGTGTAGCGCTGTGCCGCACGACCAAAAGCCTGCGCAATGGCCCGTTTGTTATGCAATTCATTATTCATTGACACCCTCTCCTTGCTCATGCGCCGCTGTGCGCAAAGCAACAAGCAGACGGGCAATGTCATCATCCGTGTGGCTGGCCGTCAGCGTAATACGCAGCCGCGCACTACCAGGCGGCACGGTGGGCGGGCGCATCGCACTGACCCAGAGTCCCCGTTCACGCAGACACTGTGCCACGCGCAACGCGGCAGCGTTTTCGCCGACAATCAACGGTTGAATAGCACTATGGGACGACATCAAGGTAAAAGGCAAATCCCCGGCTCCGGAGCGAAACTGAGCAATATGACGACCTAGCTTGTCACGTAGCGCGTCAGCCTTCTGAATACAAGACAACGCCGCGCGTAATGCGCAAGCCTGGGCCGGTGGCATGCTGGTGCTGTAGATCAGATGACGGGCAAACTGCAAGAAATAGTCGGCCACCGATTCGCTGCACAACAGTGCAGCCCCGCTCACTCCAAACGCCTTGCCGAACGTCACGACCAGCAATTCGGGTTTTATCCCCTGTTGCCAGCAACTGCCGCGGCCCTGCTCGCCGCACACGCCTATCCCGTGTGCATCATCCACCATCAGCCAGGCACGGTGCGCATGCGTCAACGCATGCAGTGCTCCCAGCGGAGCGCTGTCACCGTCCATACTGAAAATACCGTCCGTGACGGCAAGGGTTTCTCCCGGGCAATCCCCTTCCAATAGGCGTTGCAGCGCTGCCGGCTGATTGTGCGCAAAGCGCAGCAAGGTAGCCGGTGACTGGGCCGCGGCTTCCAGTAATGACGCATGGCTGAGCTTGTCCGCCAGAATGCGATCTGGCCCCTGCATCAGGGCGGCAACCACTGCTTGATTCGCGGCATAACCGGAGAGAAACAATAGCGCACGCGGATAATCCAGCCATTGCGCAAGTTCGCCTTCCAACGCCGCATGCGCATCGGTATATCCGGTGACATGCCCTGAACCGCCGCTACCTACGCCATAACGCATTGCACCAGTTTGCCAGGCATCAATAATGGCCGGATGCTGGCTTAAACCCAGGTAGTCATTGCTGGAGAAATTCAGGTAGCACTTCCCCTTCTGCGTCAACCAATGTCCACCGCCCTGATTAACAATGCGTGAGCGGTAAGCATCTTGCTCACGGCGCGCGATCAGCGCCGCGTCTATACGTTTTTGCCATCCCATCAGCGTCACACAGCAGCGTTATAGAACTGTTCGGTATCGGCTTCCAGAACCTGCTGTGCCAGCCGCATCTGCTGTTGGTTGTCACCGGCCTCCGTTTCCGTTTGCTGAGGATTGAGACCCAGTTTGCGAAACAGGATAAGATCCTTATCTTCCTTCGGATTAGGGGTGGTCAGCAGCTTGCAGCCATAAAAAATGGAATTGGCACCGGCCATAAAACACATGGCCTGGGTCTGTTCGCTCATCTGTTCGCGACCAGCAGACAGGCGCACGTGAGAGGTCGGCATCATAATGCGTGCGACGGCTATAGTGCGGATAAAATCGAAAGGTTCAACGTCGTCGTTATTTTCCAGCGGCGTACCTTTTACTTTCACCAGCATATTGATCGGCACGCTTTCCGGTGGCGTCGGCAGATTTGCCAGTTGCACCAACAATCCGGCACGATCGCGCACTGTTTCGCCTAATCCGACAATGCCGCCGGAGCAGACTTTAATTCCCGCGTGGCGCACTTTTTCCAGCGTATCCAGCCGTTCCTGATAAGTGCGAGTGGTGATAATGTTGCCGTAGAACTCCGACGAGGTGTCCAGGTTATGGTTATAGAAATCCAACCCGGCGTCAGCAAGTCGTTCCGCCTGATCGCCGTGCAAAGTGCCTAACGTCATGCAGGTTTCCATCCCCATTTCCTTGACGCCTTTCACCATCTGTTCCAGATAAGGCATGTCGCGCTCATGGGGGTTTTTCCAGGCGGCTCCCATACAGAAACGGGTTGATCCTGCCGCTTTAGCCTGACGCGCAGAATCCAGCACCTGCTCGACCTGCATCAACCGCTCCGCTTCCAGCCCGGTGCGATAACGCGCACTCTGCGGGCAATATTTGCAATCCTCCGGGCAGGCACCGGTTTTGATGGAGAGCAGCGTGCTTACCTGTACCTGGCGCGGATCGAAATGCTGGCGATGCACCTGCTGCGCCTCAAACATCAGCTCTATAAACGGTTTATCAAACCGTTGTTGTGCTTGTTCCAGCGTCCAATGAATACGTTCTGCCATATGGTTGGCCTCTTTGTTCGACAGGGTGCCATGCCGCCAATGCGACATGAAAATGTGGCGTAAGTGTAAATGACAACGCTATACTGTCAATCACGTTATTGTTAATGTAGTTTACAATACGGTTTATTGATAATGTTGCTTTCGAACGCAGACCTGGAATTTGATCAACGCCATATTTGGCATCCTTACACCTCAATGACACACCCCCTTCCATGTTATCCAGTGGTAGCGGCGCACGGGTATCAACTGCAACTGGACGATGGGCGAGAACTGGTGGATGGAATGTCTTCCTGGTGGGCGGCAATCCACGGCTATAACCACCCGCGTCTGAACCAGGCCTTGCAGCAGCAAATAGCTCAAATGTCGCATGTGATGTTTGGCGGCATTACGCACCCTCAAGCCATCTCGCTATGCCAACGGTTGGTCACTATTACGCCTGCACCGTTGGAGTGTGTGTTTCTGGCCGACTCCGGTTCGGTGGCCGTGGAAGTGGCGCTCAAAATGGCGCTGCAATATTGGCAGGCACGCGGCGAGCGTCGGGCGCGCTTTTTGACCGTGCATCACGGCTATCATGGCGACACCTTTGGTGCGATGTCGGTGTGTGACCCGCACAATGCCATGCACAGCCTCTATCAGGGATATCTGCCTGAACACCTGTTTACCGATGCGCCACGCAGCCGATTTGATGGTGAGTGGTATGAGTCTGATATCGAGCCGCTATGCGATATGCTGGAAACGCACAGTCACGACATCGCCGCCGTTATCCTTGAACCGGTGGTTCAGGGCGCAGGCGGAATGCGTATCTACCACCCCACCTACCTCAAGCGCGTGCGCGAGTTGTGCGATAACCACGGTATCTTACTGATAGCAGACGAAATAGCGACTGGATTTTGTCGCACGGGCACGCTGTTTGCCTGTGAGCATGCCGATATCGCTCCCGACATTCTCTGTCTGGGTAAAGCGTTGACCGGAGGATACCTGACGCTGTCAGCCACCTTGACCACGCGTAACGTCGCAGACACCATCAGTAACGGCGAAGCGGGTTGTTTTATGCATGGCCCGACTTTTATGGCTAACCCATTGGCCTGTGCCGCCGCCAATGCCAGTCTTGAACTGCTGGCAGACGGGGGATGGCAGCCACAGGTGATGGCGATTGAGCGCCAATTACGTGCTGAATTACTGCCATTACTGGATGCCGTGTTGGTGGAGGACGTGCGCGTTCTGGGCGCGATTGGCGTACTGGAAACCACACGTCCTGTGAACATGGCGCGCGTGCAACGCTTTTTTGTCGAGCGCGGTGTGTGGATCCGGCCTTTTGGTAAGCTGCTGTATGTGATGCCGCCCTATATTATCTCGCAACAGGCGCTAACGCGCTTGACCAGCGCACTGCGTGACGCCGTACAGTGTCCTGAATTATTTCAATAATATAATTATGAACGTTTTCAACAGAAAACGATTTCAATAACAACTGGGAAAGTCAGCGGGAAAAACCTATGATCTGTGGCACACCAAATTGATTAGCACTATGATAATTGCTTCAGTTTATCAGGAAATTCCCATGCGTAATACGACAATTCTTTGCGGGCAGCATGCTAATACGACAATTCTTTGCGGGCAGTATTTACGCGCTTTCGCACTTTTATCTGTGTTTGTTCGCAGGTAATGCGATATCCGCGTTACTCCAGCTGACTATTCCCAGCAGCATTATCGATATGCTTATCCTCTTTGCTCTACTGGCTTCGCAGATCCTTCCTGCGCCTTGGGTAAAACCCGGCTGCCATTTGATGATTCGCTACATGGCGCTGCTCTTGTGCCTATCGTCTCGTCGTGGGCGTCATGAGAATTGTGGGCGTCATGAGAATTTGTGCCTATCGTCGTGGGCGTCATGAGAATTACTATGCTCTGTTGAGCAAGCAGTTTGGCCCCATCGTGGTGTCCTGCCTTATCAGTACGCTGGTGGTAATGCTGGTCGTCGGTTTTTGCACATAGTTGATGCAACGTGAACACACCATCACTACGCACGAAACACCGGATGAGGAAGGGAAAAAATGATGTTGTCCAATATCTGATGGTCATTACCCCTGACTTTGCTCTTTGCTGACCTTCTTCGCGGCATGCAAGTTGGCGATAAAATGCAAAATACCACTGCTAACCCCACCTACTGGTGTCGATGGCTATACTGATCCCGATATTGCTGCTGCTCAATATCCCTTACGAAAACTACTTCGTGGACAGTAAAGTGCTGAACTATCTGTTGCAGCCTGCTGTAGTAGCTTTGGCGTTTCCGCTCTATGAACAGCTTCATCAGATCCGGGCGCGTTGGAAATCCATCATCAGAGTCTGCTTTATCGGCAATATGGCGGCCATTATTTCCGGTACGCTCATTGCGCTGTGGTCCGGTACGCTTCATTGCTCTGTGGTTAGGCGCCACGCCCGAGATCGCCGCATCAGTGCTGCCTAAAAATCGGTAACCACGCCCATCGCCATGGCGGCCGCAAGCACCATCGGCGGCATTTCCGCCATCAGCTCGGTCTGTGTGATTTTTGTCGGCATCCTCGGTGCGGTCTTCGGGCACATCCTGTTTAATCGCGTGGTATTCGCACCAAGGCAGCGCGCGGACTCGCTATGGGGACGGCATCACACACACTGGGCACGACCCGTTGCGTCAAGATCGATTTTCAGGAACATGACCTCGCTGATTGCGCCTTTTATCTTTCCGCTGCTGGTACAACTGTTTCACTAGCAATGGAGATGATGCAGACGGCGCGATAATCGCAGCGCCGTTGCATTCTGCTCGATAATTTGAGATATACCGCGCAGAATACATTTTAATTTGTTCAAGTATTCAATGAGTTGATTACAGTGTAAAATTTCTGGTTTTGGATGTGGAGATACAGTGGCTAACGTTGATGGTTGATGTAAGATGCCCTTTTTGTGAACAGACAATCACTGCTCTGGCGTTACATATTAGTATCAATGCCGTCTTAGTATTAATGCCGTCGTGCGTACTTAACGTGCGTACTTATGCGTACTTAACGTGCGTACTAAAAAAAAACCTCGCCGCGAAATGTAACATGTAACAACGTTGCCACTGGATAACCTGCAAATTCAACTGATTTGTGAAGCGGATGAGATGTGGCCATTTGTTGGCAACAAAAAAAACGACAGCGCTGGCGGTGGTATGCATGGGAGCCACGTTTGAAGCGGATTATCGTTCATGCATTTGGCTCTCTAAGCAAGAAAACGCTGCGTAATTTGCTAAAACTGTTCTCGGGGTTCAGAGTGGCATTTTGGTGCACTGATAGCTACAGGGCTTTGGTGCACTGATAGCTACAGGGCTTACAACGACGAACTTCCAAAAGCAAAACACATTGTTGGCAAACTGTATACACAGCGTATTGAGCGTGAAAATCTGACGCTGCGCAACCGATTGAAACGCCTCAATCGTAAGACGTTGGGGTATTCAACATCATCGGAAATGCACGATAGGCTCATCGGCACTTACATCGAACGCGAGTATTACGTTTGATGCTGTATCAACTCATTGAATACACGACCCTTAATTTCAATAAGTTCACGTTCGACGAAATAATGATCACTATTTATTGAAATAATGATCACTATTTATTGATAGGCTACTTTATTGATTGATAGGCTACTTTTTACCCTGACAACAAACAATAATGGCAAAAAGAGTACATCGTAATGGCAAAAAGAGTACATCGCTATGCATCCACGATATCACGCCCCTTTTGCACAACTTTCTGACACACTGTAACACGCCTGCTGCCGATACTTGAACGTCCTGACTTTGTCGGGATGTTGATTGCTGACGACGTAACTACCCTTTGTACCCAATGCGATCTGACGCCAGAGACGCTAGCCTACTCCTTACCCCCCTTGCGGCTGCGTGCGCCATTGCGCCTATTTGCGCCTATTTCCCAATTTCAAGTGGGTGCCGTTGCTCAGGGCAAAAGCGGTAACCTCTACTTTGGCGCCAACATGGAGTTCACCGCCGTGCCGTTGCAACAAACGCTGCCCGCGGAGCAGAGGGCCATAGCCCATGCCTGGCTGGGCAAGGAGCGCGGTTTTACCAGTATCACGGTGAAGTTTTACCAGTATCACGTGAACTACACGCCCTCCGGGCTCTGCCGTCAGTTTATTATGAACTGAACCAGGCAGTTTATTAATGAACTGAACCAGGCGAACACGCTGCATATCCACCTGCCGAGGCGCGAACCCGCGCAGTTGCACCACTATTTACCCATGTTACCCATGCCTTTGGACCGCAGGATCTGAACATCACCACACTGTTGATGGACTGAACATCACCACACTGTTGATGGATCCGGTCAATCACGGAAGCACCCTGCTCGATGCCGATCGGCTAACGCAGACCGCGTTAGACGCAGCCAACCGCAGCCATGCGCCATACAGCAATGCGCTGAGCGGCGGTGCGCTGGAAACCGATCGCGGCACGGTGTATACCGGGCGCTACGCAGAGAATGCGCGTTCAACCACAGCCTGCCGCCCTTCAGGTGGCATTAAACCTGATGAATCTGGCCGGTGAAGATATTCACAACATGCGCCGCGCTGGTTGAGCCGCGCAATACCACCATCAGTCAGTTGGTGATGTTGCAAATTATTCTGGCGGAAGCCGGGTGTACCGACGTTCAGCAGCATTTTATCGACTGATACAGCGCACAAAAATTATGGACAAACCGAGGGTATTGACAAAATATTGTGACGCAAATCATGTGTAATAAATATTGTGACGCAAGTCATATGTAATTATTTTAATTAATTAACATTTTCTGTACATATTTTTTGGTAATTTAAGATTCGCGCTGTCATGTAGTGTCATTATCTAAATACATTTCTATTACCCGAAGAGTAAGAAAAGTCATGGAAGAGTAAGAAAAGTCATGGAATTAGAATGCGAAAGCAAACGCGCCCTCTACATCCCTTATGCTGGCCCTATCCTGTTGGAATTTCCTTTGCTGAACAAAGGTAGCGCCTTCACCAATGAAGAGAGTGCCAACTGCAACCTGCATGGCCTGTTGCCTGAAGCCGTGGAGACCATTGAAGAGCAGGCAGAACGCGCCTGGCGTCAGTATCAGGAATTCAAAAATCATATGGAGAAGCATGTCTACCTGCGTAACATTCAGGATACTAACGAGACGCTGTTTTACCGCCTGCTGGACGCACACCTGACCGAAATGATGCCGATCATCTACACCCCTACGGTCGGTCAGGCGTGCGAACACTTCTCACCATCGTGCTCGCGGCTTGTTTATCTCCTATCCGAACCCGAACCGTGAAAACATCGATGACATGCGTGCAAAACGCCACCAAGCAGAACGTGAAGGTGATCGTGGTCACCGACGGTGAGCGTATCCTTGGCCTGGACGATCAAGGTATCGGCGACATGGGGCTCCCGATCGGTAAGCTATCGTTCTACACTGCCTGTGGCGGCATCAGTCCGGCTTATACCCTGCCTGTCGTGCTGGATGTGGGCACCAATAATCCGCAGCGCCTGAATGATCCGCCCTATATGGGCTGGCGTCACCCGCGCATTACCGGTGAAGAGTACGATGCCTTCGTAGAAGAATTTATTCAGGCGGTAAAACGCCGCCGTCCAAACGTGTTGCTGCAATTTGAAGACTTTGCGCAAAGCAATGCCACGCTGCTGTTAAACCGTTACCGCGATGAAATCTGCTGCTTCAACGACGACATTCAAGGCACCGCCGCCGTGGCGTTAGGTAGCCTGATTGCCGCCAGCCATGCTGCTGGCACACAACTGCGCGATCAGACAGTCACCTTCCTGAGTGCCGGCTCCGCCGGTTGCGGTATCGCCGAGCAAATTATCGCGCAGATGAAATCTGAAGGTCTGAGCGAAGAAGAAGCGCGTGCCCGTGTGTTTATGGTGGATCGCTTCGGTCTGCTGACCGACAAACTGCCGAACCTACTCGATTTCCAGAGCAAACTGGTGCAGAAGAGTGAATTGCTGAGCGAGTGGATATTGCCAGCGATGCTATCTCACTGCTGGACGTGGTGCGTAACGCAAAGCCAACTATCCTGATTGGCGTTTCAGGTCAACCGGGTCTGTTCACGGAAGAGATCATTCGTGAAATACACACCCACTGCGCGCGTCCTATCGTGATGCCGCTTTCCAACCCGACCTCCCGTCTGGAAGTGCGTCCGGAAGATATTATCCGCTGGACCGGCGGTGCCGCACTGGTCGCAACCGGAAGTCCGTTTGCGCCAGTTAAGAACAAGGACACTCTGTTCCGATTACCCAATGCAATAACTCCTATATCTTCCCCGGTATTGGCTTGGGCGTGTTGGCTTGTGGTGCCAAACATATTACCGATGGTATGCTGATAGCTGCCAGCCGCGCATTGGCAGACTGTTCACCACTGGCCAACAACGGTGAAGGTGCTTTGGTACCTTACCTGAAAGACATCCAGGATGTGTCTCGCCGTATCGCGATGGACGTAGCAAAAGCCGCACAGTTGCAGGATGTGGCAGAAGTGACCTCTAGCGATACGCTGGCGAAGGCCATTACGCACAACTTCTGGCAACCGCAATACCGCAGCTATAAACGCACCTTGTTCTAATTTGGTTAAGTATTCAATGATTTGATTACATTGTAAACTCTCCGGTTTTGGATGTGGATGGAGATACAGTGGTTGATGTAAGATGCCCGTTTTGTGAACAGACAGTCTCTATAAAAAAACACAGTTATGGCAAAAGTGGCCATCAGTGTTACCGTTGTCAGTCATGTAAACGCACCTTCCAGCTCGATTATTCCTACCGTGCCTGCCAACCGAGAATGACAGAACAAATCATTGACTTGGCAATGAATAATGAGGGTATTTGTGACACTGCTTGGGCGTTACATATTAGTATCAATACCGTCGTGCGTACTTAATAAAAAAACCCTTGCCGCGGAAATATAACAACACTGTCGCTGGATAACCTGCAAATTCAACTGATTTGCGAAGTGGATGAGATATGGTCATTTGTTGGCAACAAAAAAACGACAGCGCTGGCGGTGGTATGCATGGGAGCCGCGTTTGAAGCGGATTATCGCTCATGCATTTGGCTCTCTAAGCAAGAAAACGCTGCGTAAGTTGCTAAAACTGTTCTCGGGTTTCAGAGAGGCATTTTGGTGCACTGACGGCTACAGGGCTTACAACGACGAACTTCCAAAAGCACAACACATTGTTGGCAAACTGTATACACAGCGTATTGAGCGTAAAATCTGCACGTTGTGCAACCGATTGAACCGCCTTAACCGATTAAACCGCCTTATAGTAAGACGTTGGGGGATTCAACATCATTGGAAATGCACGATAGGCTCATCGGTACTTACATCGAACGCGAGTATTACGTTTGATGTGCTGTATCAAATCATTGAATACACGACCTATAGTGGCACACTGATACAGGCCACCTGATCGTAGTGGCACACTGATACAGGCCACCTGATCGGAGGTGATATGCTCACCTCAACAACACTACAGGTGACCAAATGGCAAAACATTTCACGGCAGAATTTAAGCTCGAAGCAGCAAAGCTGGTTATCGACGGCTATACCTACGTTAAGGCCGCAGAGGCGGTTAATGTCAGCCATTCGGCTATCACCCGCTGGGTTAATAAGCTGCAACTTGAGCGCCAAGGGAAAACGCCAGCTGGGCTTCCTCCCGCCAGTATCGCAGGCCCTGTGGTGCTGTCGGATAAAGCAGAGTATGAGCCGCAGGGGCAACAGCTTGGATAACGCCCCTATGGAGCGGTTCTTCCGGAGCCTGAAGACCGAATGGGTGCCGACGAAGGGCTATAAAAGCTTCAACAAGGCTCAGAGCGCGATAATCCGCTACATCACGGGCTATTATAGTGCCATCCAGCCTCATTGGTTTGGGTGCCGTTAACCAGGTAAAGAAAAATTACAGCAATGATTTCAATCCTGTTTTTTTATTCTGGACAGTGCCAACTGCTTATGGGGAATGTTGTTAAGGCATTACAGTGCTTTGATGTTATTAAGGCATTACAGTGCTTTGATATTATTTGCTTACGCTGTAAGGATTCATCTTTAGTTGCCAAAGCTAAAACGTATATGAGTACTAATGAGTACTACTGAGTAGTATTCGTAAAAATATGGGAGAGAGTAAAGCGTTAAATAACGCTAAGCCATCTGAGGAAACCGTTTAATTTCATAGGGATTAAATAAACGGATGTCTCCAAAACAGGTAAAGTGATAAATCTTGCGAATTTGCCATCCAATACTGGAAAAGTAAGCGAAGCAATTTCATCCTGATCACCGAGTTTATTATGTAAATATAAGAGGAGTCTGCTGAAAAACTAAAAAACGATCTCGAACTGAACCGCGTCAAACCAAAGCGCGTCAGGCTGAAATGCAGCGTAAATCTGATGAATACGAAGAGCAGGTTTGTAAAGCTGAAGAAGCGCAAAAAATTGCCAACTGTATTGGTAAAGTTTTAGGCGGCCTGGCGATTGCATTAGTGGCAGTTACCACCATATTTGGTGGTGGTGTGGCGTTAATGGCTGTCTGTATCGCGTTGATAGTTGCTGACCCCATTGTTGCGGTTATTACCGGTAAGTCATTAACGGAAATGGTGATGAATCCCCTCATGGAGCATGTTTTTATGCCCCTCATGAATATTCTCAGCGATATTATCACGTGAATATTCTCAGCGATATTATCACGCAGGTTTTTGATAAAACATTACTCGGATTGCTGCTAAATGCCATCGATAAAGCGACGGGTGCCAACATGATGGATACTATCCATATGGTGGTCACTGCCTCAGTGACTATTGCTGCCATTGTTGCTATTTCTTTAGTGGCTAAAACCGTATCCAAATTCATGATAGAAAAATATCCCAGGCAATGAACTCTGCCATTATGCAGTCAATCAAGCAGGCGATAACGCAGGTCATTAATAAAATTATGCCGCAATTTGTTAATAACTCTATGAGACATAGGGAGTACGGCATTAAGTCTGAGCATGCAATCTGTAACAAAACAGGTTGGGAAAATTACAAAAGAGATTAATAAAAAGCTGGATATGATTTCAGATAAAGTAAATGCCAATGTCATTAAGGTATTGAAATTAAAACGATCCAGAAGATGCGAAGCGCTTAAGTAACATTGCATTGAAACGATTGGAAATGTTGCAAAATGGCGTTAACACGGCGATGCCTGTTGTTCAAAGTGGAATGAGTATTAATATTTCAAATATCAGGCTCCAGGCGACAAAAGCTATTGCCAAATCGATAAATATGACTTTGTCTGACATGTTAAGAAATATGACTTTATCTGACATGTTAAGTAGTAAAGCCAACACTGGTAAGAGTGTTGTAAGAAATATCAGAGCCTAATTGGAGGCGTTATGGCAGTATCTATTGCTTGCAAACTCCAATAATACCGTGTTCCAACAGCGAGCGACTATTCTTCCTGAAGAGATGCATCGTAAAGGTATGGATAATACCGGTTTCATCGAAAAATCAAATTCCAGACCTTTAGATACCTCTGACTTGAATCGAAATAGAACGATATAGAACGATATTAGTACAGCATGCATCCAGTCACCTTGTTGGTATTGATATATATTCGAATTCGAATTCCTGATATCACCAAGCCGGTTTCTGACACGGATGCGAATTTGTTAAGCAAACAAATTTCTTTGTATTTTCAAAGTAGCGCTTTAATGCCAGCACAGAATGAAAAAGTGCCTGTAGTTCCAGAAAAAGAGACAGCTAGCCGGTCAGAGAAAATCGTGGCTACGACAAGCTTTCTCGGTGGTTATAACAGCATGCGTTTTCCCCCGTTAATTGAGTTGGCGAAAATCGCATTATTGAGCAAGCATACTGAATAAGGCATGAAAATCACGATGCTGAAAGCGAGCCAGAAAAGTCTTGAAAGCTCTGTCGAGCACAGCATGCAGGCTGCACGAGAGCAGTTTAAAAAGGATCTTACCAAGTAGCATTGTGACAAGTGGTATGGCGTTGACAGGCGGAATCAAGTCCTACAAAGGGCATAGTCAGGCTATTAAAGGGTATGAGATTCAGGGGGCCAAAATTACTCAACATAAGAATCTGGGTAATAAGCTCGATGCTTAAACAACTCTTTCACGCGGGAAGGATATGAGCGATCCGATGTGGGCGCAAGATATGATCCGCTTGAAGCAATCTGCCAATCATGAACACGTGCTGGCACAGAATCAGGAGTTTCAACTGCAAACGACCCTAAGCGCTTCTTAGCAACAAATTGGTGTTAGGCAAGCGTTACAGGGCGGAGCGGTGGCAATGGGAACCATTTCCTTCCTATCAGATGATATTAAGTCAAGCTGGGCAGAATAGCCCACAGCAATTGCGGCAATTTGATAAAGATATCTTTATGCAGGAGAGCCAACAAATGTAGGAGAGCCAACAAAAGGATGAAAGAGCCCAGGATGCTGAAAGCTCAAGGCTGCATTGTTGGCAACGCTCGAAAATATTGCGAAAGACATCAGCGATACTACCAGTGTTGTTGCCAATAACACCAAAATGTAATTGCTACACATTGATAATGATAATATAAAATCGCCTGTTGATACAGGCGGTTTCCTCAAAGGAAACCATGGAAATATTATCTACAACTCTACAACAAGGCTATCCTTTCGGGTTGATAGCTATTCACAAGATCAATCTGCTAATAATTGTTTTTTTTTGCAGGAATCGATCGCTGATGAGATGAATATATCTCCCCGTAGTGATGGTACGCACCGCATTCTTCTCGGTCCTTTCTCATGTATAATGGCTAATGGTGGAAAGTATAATGGCTGATGGTGGAAAGCTGGAAGGTTTTTTTAAAAAGTTTAAATATAGTGGCTTTTTTGATGAAAAATATAGTGGCTTTCTTGATGAAATGAAGACTATCCAGGCACGGAGAGAGCTGCTCAGTCATGACGTACAAAAAAAAAGAATGCGTATTATCGATGACCTGTTTTTGCAGAACCATGAATTAAAAAATAAGGCCTTGTCGTCTGATACAAAAGAGCTGGTCTATTCGACGCTGGCAAAACAGGGGGAGTTCCTCCTATGCAGCTCTAATTTCCAGTTTCTCGAACTCTGACGCGTTTAGTACCTTATCAAGTAAAGAGATTAATGTCTTAATCTTTAGTGCTATTGGGAAAATGTCAGAAATCTATTTTGATGTTTTTCAACAGGCTGTTGAGAAAAATGCACAATTTTATAAAGATTTCTCTGATTTTATATCCAAGCTGCCGGAATTCATTTCCGAGGATGGTGATAAATCCATTCTGGATGGCAAAGGATTCAAAAAAGCCTTCAAGAGTTTATGGATAAATATCATATTCCAGGTTTATCAACGACATTATTTCCAGCTCAAACGGGGGCCTACGGTTCAAAGTGCTAGCCGTGAGGAGTGTGAGGCTTGGGCAAAAGAGTTCGGACTCAGTTCGAATGACGGTATTTATCAGCTACCAGATGGTAGCTTATATATTATTCATATTGATATTAGCTAATTGGTTAATATCGATTAATATCAATAAGTCAGTGGAAAATAAAATATGTAGTTCAACGCAGCACAATAGTCTACATGGCAGACTGGCGTTGATATGCAAAAAGATAACATCCAAAACAATATGCAATACTAACCCAAAAATTTGCAAATGCGCATTCAATGTTTTTTTACTTTAGTTAAAGTATTGAGTAGCACAATTGCAAGCCTTTTGTGTTGTGACAAATAATTTTTTGTTTAAAGAGGGCGATAGCATGAATTTTTCAAATAGCAATATGATTCAGGTTGGTATATCAAAACCAATTCGCCCAAATAGTTTTCCTGTCGACTTTAATAGTAATGATATTTTAATTCATTGGACAGTAGTTCTACTTTTATCAAAAAAAAAGTGAGCAAAAAGTGAGCAAGAAGCACTGGACTTCTTGCGTAAAGAGGTAAGTAAAAGGATTTTGATAAGCTTTAGACCATATTAGCTGATCCTAAGAACGAACCTTCCGCAGAGGATAAAGCTAAGCAAATATTTGTTATGCTTAAAATGCTAAGTGATTTTTCGGCTCAGTATGTTCCCTCTAACACAGAGGAAATCAAAGAAGATATCAATCTTTATGTTGATAACATTAATAAGTATGGCTTGGGAATAAAATCACCCTTCTCTGGTTCTTTACTTCAAGGGGATCGTGCGCTTAAAAAAATTGACGACCGCATGAAGAAAAATTCTGCTAAGTTAATCTCTGAATGGTTAAATCATAATGCAGCTATTGATCGTTTAGTTGAGAGTAAGATTAATACGGTGCAAGATGCAAATATGAGAGCGACACTTCTCAGTAAATGGAAAGAAATCGCATTTCGTCCATCAAAGCAAGTTTTTGATAGAATGGAAGGGACTATTAATGGGAGTAGTCATTTTCATCGCGTAGATGCACTCCTTAATCATCAACCAATTAAATTAGAACTGTTCAAAGACTTTCTACAGCGTGAGAATGTAGGCCAGCCTAATGATGCTAGAAATACAGAAACGTCAAAATCAGATAAGGGCATGAACAAAGAAACACCCGGTCCAGGTCCAACTTACGTATATTATGACTACAGCACGACGACTAATAATGATAACAGTATTCACTTTACTGATAACTGTCATCTCTCGATGAAGGAGGCTGCAAACCCGCCTAAAGAACAAGAGGAAAACCCTCCCGCTTCTGCAAAGGTGTCAGCCACTCAGCATCAGAATGCTACTACTGTACCAGAGAAGCAATCCGATCGTAGTACTGACGGATGGGGAGACAGTGGCGGGCAGAAGCGCCCTGAGGTAACGCCTGGTACGTCAGATATTACGGTTACCTGGTACGTCAGATATTACGGTTAATAGTAACAAACTTTACAATGAAGCACTGACTCCACCCTTTACAATGAAGCATTGACTCCACCTGTAACAGTGGGAGGACATGCAGGGGTTGATTGATATCGATGGACCGGCGTTACCCATAGAGGCATTTTCAACGCCAGAAACCAATGCCGAACTGAATGTGCGCACTTCTGTCCCACAGGCGCAGCCTCAGAGAGTGGGTAACCCTGGTTCTTCGATGGTCGCACGCCAGACTTCTTTTATTGGACCCTTCAGCATGGGTATAATGGGCGAGCGCAATTTCAGAAATACAAGCAATCTTCTGATAACGGCCGGTTGATAAAAAAAATGAGTCTCCAATTACGCCTTCTAACGATGCTGGTAGGGGATTAAACGTGATGGTGTTCATTCACGTGATGAGAATGTCAGTAATCCTAACCCTCACGTTAAGGCAGGAGAAAATCCTGTTAGCGATAGGGGAGCGGACCAAGTGCTTCATGCAGCGTCATTCACTCGGCAACGGGAGCAGTTTGCTACGACGTTAACCAAAGCCAAAAGCAACGCAGCGATTGCGCAATCATCTGAGCCTCGGTCGCAAGAGAGGGCTACTCCTTCGTTTGATCCTTATATCGGGCCAAACCGAACAGGACGCACTGGTACCGCAGAGTTTAAACGTTATTGGCAACCAGCAAAAAAAAACGATTGTTGAAATCGATACCCTGGCTAGACGCCAAGAGCCGCTTCCAGGGCGTGATGAAAAAGACCTGCTGACAAGATCAAATTTATATTAAGACTGACAGGTCTACTAAAAAGTAAACCGTTAACATACTTTTAGTATTAGAGGCAGTCGTCCTGTGAGATTGAAAAGGAATTGTAATGAATCAAAACGTTTAGGAACACATAAATCATGCGGTTTCTTTTATTATAAATTGTTCATCTGCGGATATATTACCGGAGAAACATCTATACTATGATCTATTGGCTGATTCACTCATAATGATGGATCTTATGTTAGTGCTTGAACAGGAGTTTGCTATCATCATTAAAGATGATGCGCTGGCCGATGTTAACTATGTTCAAGATCTCTATCGCCTGATTCATGAACGATGCCATTAATATAAATGTGGGTCGGGTTTTTACTCGGCCCATTACTTATTCCTTTTCCCACTTTACTTTCTCAGTTGCTTATCCTTTCTAAAAATAACTAATTATATTGACGATATGTAATCTTTTCTATGTGAAGACATACATTCTCATTATTTTTCTTGATAATCATCAAGTTACTTGTTGCCAAATTTGATGGAAAATCAACTTTCCATTATTATTAAATCAAGATGTTGGTGGCCAGTTGGTATATCTTGTCCAAAGTGAACGTAATGGTATCGATCTCTTTGAGAATTTAGCAATGTTATTGGATGAAGATAAAAATTGGATGAAGATAAAAATATCTATAAAGAAAAAAGGATAGTCGATAGACTTCTTAACGGCGTTTTACGTGGGTGTGAAGTTTGCTTTGCTTGAAGGTAATACACTTTTTCTTTCTACTGATGAAGAAACGATTAGCAAGCAATATAATGGCACACAGATGCCTGGTAATACTATTTATATTCCTGCTTAACAAACGGATGTAAGTTTCGAGATAATCGTTAAACAGGGTGACTCATGCGAGGTTTATATGCGTGAGATCTCTGATGATGGCTAACCAATGATAGCATTGTCAGAAAATGAAGTTATCGCCATCGGGATGCAAAAATTTGTCTGGCGAAATCAACACTCTGAATTATCGGACGATATCTTATCCGGAGAATATCTGTACAGTGCCAGGGCTCAATCACCAACGACCACCGAGATTGTCAAGAATACCAAAAATTTATGGTATAAAACATTGGCAGCAGTTGCTTTAGTGAGTGCCGTTTTTGTCGCGGGCTATTGCTACCTTACGGGAACACAGCGTCAGCTTGATAATTTCTCAACATTATTAATTTTGTCTCTGAGGATTATCAGATAGTTTATGTTCGTGATAATTGGATTTATGTTTTTGCTGGCAGTGAAAAAGCGACTGATTGGGCTATTCAAGCCATGGTTTGAAATCCGCTGAGCCAACAGGTTAATGTTGTCAATATTGCCAGTGAAGAAGAGCGAATTTCTAGTTGGGTGGAAACCTATTGGCCTGCATTGCAGTTTCATCAGATACTGTTGAGTGACCCACAACATCCGATTCTTAGAATTAGTACAGAAAGAAATAAATTAAGTAAAAAGGCACGAGGTGATTTTATTGCTGCGCTGAAAGAAAAATTCCCTTATATGGATTCAGTAAGGCTAGATTATCTGGAGGATAAAATAATGAGGAGTATTGCCAATCAAGTAATGAGGAGTATTGCCAATCAAGGATTTAAAAATGGCGCTCTCTTTTCATGAGATAGATAATGGCGATACTATCACCTTTGTTATATTTGGCGTCATTGACGATGGTATCCTAGAAAGTATCAAGAATTTTGTCAATCAATACTATCAACAATGAGGTGGAAGGTATGTTTACTTTTATGTAAAGCTATAAACTGATTGGTTAAAAGATAAATTTTTTAAATTTGGCGAACAAAGTTATATAAAACTTGGCGCTAGCCATTAGTTTTTCCCAAACATAAGTAAGGATTTTATATGAGTAACATGGATTCAATAAGTACAGATTTCACATGGAATGGTTATTTGTCTGATAAATCATCAACCATTCGATAATGGTGTAAAAAAACTTAATTCTGAATTGGAGTTGGCGCTAGAAAAACTGACAGCAGACCCATCTAACCCAGAGCTGTTGGTGATTTATTAGTCTCGCTTGTCAGCGTATACGCTGTACCGTAATGCACAATCTAACGTTGTGAAGGTATACAAAGATGTGGGCTCTGCGATTATTACCAACTTCCGTTAATGTTGTTACCAGGAATAGGTTATGAATCATAACACCAGTATGGGATACAGTTGTCTGGCAATTGACATGATATTACCATGCCAGAATCTGCCAATGTATCGTTGGAAGATCATCTGCTGCTCGCTTATGCCAGGAATCGGTAAATATGTCTGCAGAACAGCGTGACGTGATTTCATTGTTGTAGAATACCAATGCTTCAACAGATCCTGAAATGTTGGCAGAACTTCAACAGCGAACTTCTGACTATAACTTACATGTATCGCTCATCAGTACATTGACGCGTAAAGGAGTCAGTGCTGTTGAAACATTATTACGTTCATAATTATGAATAAATACCTGTTATTTCCTATATTGGCAGTTTTTCTTGTAGGTTGTAAGCAAGATATTTTGCTGAAAGGGTTAGATCAACAGCAGGCTAATGAAGTTATTGCGCTGTAACAGCGCAATAACTTCAAGATTGATAAAAATAAGGTTAAAAAATAGGGGTATAGTCTCTCTGTCAGTTTTCAGGATTTTTTAGTTTCTCTTGATTTAATGAATACTTATGGGCTGCCACACCCTCCAGCAATCAACATTGCGCAGATGTTTCCTGCCGATGCGCTTGTTTCTTCTCCACGTGCTGAAAAGGCTCACCTCTATTCCGGAATCGAGCAACGACTTAAGCATTCGTTGTTGTCAATTTCAGGGGTGGTTTCTGCGCACGTGCATGTGAGTTATGACATGCATTTTTAGGTAGGCTAAAGATGCATATCCTGACGCAGACTAATAATAACTGACGCAGACTAATAATAAAAGTACACCGGATGATCCTAAACCCAATTTAGATGCTCCTGAAGATAAAAAATAGCGGATATCTGAATATCATAGGAAAATTAATGCATAAAGAGCAAAGGGAATGCGGTAATATCCTGAATATCATATATGAATCTGATATTCATGGATTCATCCAAAACGTTTTTCACTTCCCCTGGATTTTCGACGCCAGGGTGTCATTGAATTATAAATGACATTTTAATCGAAAAATTTTCCCTTTCGGTTGAATCGCTCGACCTAAATAATGAAAGAGAGCGATATTTAGCTGTGCATTGGCATTTATTACCCAAAACGGCATTTATGGTGGCTTATCAACGCCATAAGAGCAATCTTTTTCAGGGTGGAATTTGGTGAAAGTTTGAAAAATCCGTCAGGCAGTTTTCATTCTTGAATCTTATTGAAAGTAAGCCAGTGAATGCATCTACTTATTCTCTTGAGCAATATGCTTTGTGCGCTAAACGAGAAATTGATTTATTCTCCGCTTCTGTCTTGAGGGTAATGAGAGAACTACTGCCATTATTGTTTTCACCAGAAGACGGTGTGGAATCTGCGTCGCCAACATTAACTGGTGATAATGAATTAGCAATGAGGATGGCCATTTAATATGCTCAAAGAAGTTGAGACAACATATAAGAATATGCTGCAAGAAAATATGTTGTTAACAAACAAGAATCGTGTAGCACATGATCTGAGAATCAGTGTCGTGCGCAGGCCCGGGAACATGCCAAAAAGATCATCAGCGATGCCAGTCGTGACGCTGAGTTAATACGTCAGCAGGCCTATCGCGATGGTTATGAACACGGCCTTGTGACATCAATTGAAACAGTAACCGATTTTATTAAGGATAAACAAGGCATTGTGAATAAACTCTATGGACAGGTTCGCCAGAGTGTAAAGCGTTTGCTGAGTGACACTGTCAATAAGGAAAGCGTGATTTGTACCTTGTTTGAAAGCTGGGCCGATGAGATTGATGGCCGAGAGGACAAAATGCCTTTTTATATCCTTCTTCCTAGCGATAGACGCCGTTATAAATGCAGATTAATGGCCTATATTCCTCTCTTTCGTAAGGACTATATTCCTCTTTTTCGTAAGGAATAGTAAAAATGGAATTTCATCAAATTATATTTGAAGGTTTTTCTTTTCATAATGGTCAATTACTGACAAAATATAAAGGCGCTATCTATTTAGCGCCAAAAGAGAGTGCAGTATTACTCTGTATGTTACAAAACGCACATACCGTTATTTAAAAAGATGCCAATAATTGATTTAAAAAGATGCCAATAATTGAAATTGAACATGTGTGGAAGGGGAGATTGGTCTCCGATGAGTCATTAACGCGCTGTATTTATGTTTTGCGCCGCACGTTGGGTCATTCAAGAAAAAATATATCGATAATATCTACGGCAAGGGCTATCGTTTTGTCCATGATGTTCAAGTCATCAATCTTCCTGAAAAAGCGGTTCAGTCTACCTTGACCGCGAGCTCACAATAACATGAGCATCTTTGATGCTTCCTTTGAAAAGAGAGCATGCAATATTGCATTGTTTTTCTTTGAAATGCAGCATCGATACCAAGCTATTTCACTTCACGATCAATTGATTGATTGGTTGCATTGTCTGGATTTGCCAATTAACGTTGTTTCGTCTTGTCTGACGCGTAGCGTCCAGGATTACAGTAGCTACCTGTCTGCAATCGAAAAATCACAGGAAGAGTATTATATTTCTGGTATGGAAATTCGGCATGGTGAAAAATCTATCATCCGTATTGAACGGACTCGGGCAAAGTATCACTCGGTGTGATATCGAGAAGGTGTCCATTTCACGAGCGATCATCACATCAATTACCGGTTGCTATGCAGGGCCATTCTTACGCTTTTCCTTGCGATTGATCCATCAATGGGAACGTATCCGGCAACGATTAATGTGCATCCTTTTAGCTTCAACGTGGCGCTGCATGATGCATTGCAATTCTCACTTTTAGCGCTTGAGAAATTTATGCCTCAAGCAGTAAAATTAAGACGAATTAAGACGACATGGCGAAACCAGTATCAGTGAATTATGCGGCATTGCCGGTTCTTACTATGCGGTAGCCAATCTGGGCTTGATGGATTATGAAAGAGTCTGGCATGAAATGATGATCATTGTCGGCAAAATATTAGCGAGTGAACCTAATAACGTCATTGCTCTTTTTTTACAATGGCTACTACTTTGTGCTGAAAATAATAAGGAAGCAGCAAGTAAATTTCATTTTGCCATGTTATTAGCCCCCCACGGTTGCAGAGGTTTATTGTTACTATGCTTGCCATTTGGTGCGACAAGGTGATTTAGATAAAACAATGCAGATGAATAATATGTGTATGGACCTCAATGATGCGTTCTATTCTCCAAAAATATTGCGTGTTATCATCAATTATCCCTTTGCGATATCCAGGAGGCCGTAAGGTATGGAGAAGATACACTTAATACTGATTCTCCCGAGAATACGATCATGCGGGGATTACTGGCCGATCATGCGGGGATTACTGGCGTTACTCTATGCACGTCTCGGCGAATTATGTAAAATGCACGTCTCGGCGAATTATGTAAAGCTCTGGCTCTGGTAAAGGATATTGAAATATATAAATTATCTTGTGAGTTTATCTGGTATTGTTATAATGAGGTAGCAGGGTTGTGCACCCAGTGGCAACAAAACATCCAGCATTGCTAGCTAAAAAATGAGATTCTCCAGCGTCCACGTAGGAAATTCCTTTTCCTTAGAATCCTGGATGATGTAAAATGTGTGCTGATAATGGATTTAGTGTTGTTTTCAAAAGAAAACAGAATGATCTTCGAATTCCACTGCCAGCTGGGCAAGGTTGATGTGAAAAAGTGCATAATAGATGCGTGGCTCTATCAGCGAGTTTTTGTGCAAAGGATGCAGAAAATTCTGAGTATGGGCTGGAAGTATCTGAGTATGGGCTGGAAGTAAATTAAATAATTAGGAATTAGGAAAATGACACATTAATTTTTTGAGTTTCTAGATCTGGAAGTATTTTTTTGAGTTTCTAGATCTGGAAGTATTTTTTTACTTATAATTCATATTATTATTTAAATTCTTGTGGTTTGTTAATGTGAATATTGATTTTTCATAACGTTTCCTCATGTGCTAAAGCGTTTGTCTTAAGCTAATTATCATACATTATCAATGTGATATGTTATTTCTCATCAATTTTGTTAGTTGCGGCGTGTCGCATAAAATGTAATCAAAAAACGCTGTTGGTTAACGATATTGCCTCTAAGTACCTATTCCTAATATCGCTACACTTTTGTCTGTCCATGTTTTCCACCGGGAAACGGGCTTACGGTTTCCATGAAGCGGCGAACCTTGTTCAGTAACTGCCACATTGAACGGCATTGATAATTGCGGGTAATGGTTTCATGCAACGCCTGCCATAACCGCTCTACATGATTCACCCATGGTGAGTACACTGACTGATAAATAACCCTGAATTTCGGGTTTTCTTTCAGCCAGCGCTGCATCTCCCGGCTTTTGTGAATAATGTAGTTATCAACTATCAGTGAGAGCGTTTTTGCTCGTCTGTACGTTGCTCTCATATAATATAATACACTGATAAATAAACGATAAATCTTACTTCTTCCGCCAACGTAGCTGATTTTTTCCGTCCTGCTTTTTCCCGTCCTGCTGTGTAATGTGCCCGCCAGATAATATTTCTCGTTCTGGCCCGGCGTCACGATGAGTTTCTTCTTCCCAGGACGCCTGATAAACATCAGGGTGATTCAGCAGGCTTTCGAGTCGTAGCTGTTTGAAGGCATGGCAATCTGATGTTCATAGGCGTGGGATGGAGGGAAACGTCATGAACATTCTCCGCATCAGGGAAAAAAACCGAGGCGGGGCATAATGTCGTTTACAAGCTATCATCTGTTATTTTATCCGCACACGATAATTGCTCTGTGTGATATTTTTATGACGGATAAGTGGAGCGGATATAACGCACCTTGAATGAATACCGCATTTATTTTGTTATTATTCTCTGTTTTATTGCGATATATCAATGCTGTTATTTTAACTTGCTTTAATAGGTGATAAAATATACCCATATATCACTGAGATAATTAACCATTAAACCTACTATTACGGATTATTTACTTATTTTCCATCTCGTGTTATTTTTCCCCTACGCTTTTTTGGGAGAGGGGATTAATAACATGAATAATCCATTCACAACTGCATGGAGCCGCAACGGTAATCTCCATGTGCCATGGGCATTGGATCATTACGTTTTAGTCCAAGGCATTTAGTCTGCCAGCATCTTATCAGGAAAAACATCTGGGAACGTTGGGAATATATTCGATCATCGATCCTGAGGATCGATTATATCGTGAAGGATTGGATGAAGATGATTGGATTGTAGAAAAATGTAGGCTGGTTAGCCGGTCAAGTATTCAATGAGTTGATTACAGTGTAAACTCTTCGGTTTTGGATGTGGAGATACAGTGGCTAACGTTGATGTAAGATGCCCGTTTTATGAGCAGACAGCCTCTGTAAAACACGATTATGGCAAAAGTGGCCATCAGCGTTACCGTTGTCAGTCATGTAAACACACCTTCCAGCTTGATTATTCCTATCGTGCCTGCCAACCGGGCATGACAGGCTAACTCATTGATTTGTCAACGAACAATTCTGGTATTCGTGACACTGCTCGGGCGTTACATCTTAGTATCAATGCCATCGTGCGTACTTTAAAAAACGCTCGCCGCGGAATGTAAGAACGCTGCCACTGGATAACCTGCAAATTCAACTGATTTGCGAAGTGAATGAGATGTGGTCATTTGTTAGCAATAAATGAGATGTGGTCATTTGTTAGCAATAAAAAACGACAGCGCTGGCGGTGGTATGCATGGGAGCCGCGTTTGAAGTGGATTATCGCTCATGCATTTGGCTCTCTAAGCAAGAAAACGCGGCGTATTCTCGGGGTTCAGAGTGGCATTTTGGTGCACTGATGGCTACAGAGTTTACAACGACGAACTTCCAAAAGCAAAACACATTGTTGGCAAACTGTATACACAGCGTATTGAGCGTGAAAATCTGACGCTGCGCAACTGATTGAAACGCCTCAATCGTAAGACGTTGGGGGTATTCAACATAATCGGAAATGCACGATAGGCTCATCATTGAATACACGACTGGTTAGCCGACTGTTTCGAAAATAACCAGGTTCCTATCGAAGAGTGCTATTTCCATTTTTTTATCAGGCGATCAATCCACAGGATTGGCGTTGTACCAGCTGTGCGGGTTGCATGTAATCCCCCAAACCCGCTGAGCCATCTTACTCTCCTTCGCGTTTTAACCTCCAGAGTTATATCTGTCCTGCCGCTCCCTTTACTTTCGCACCGAATTCTGGAATAAAGCACGCAACAGCGTGGCAGGGGAAGGAGAACCCGTGTAAAGTGTAAAAATGATACGCTGTGAGGCTATACCCTCAATCAAGGTGGAGTGAACATGGAAACCGAGATTTTGCAGTTAAGCGCCCAGATTGGAGCGCGCCTGACTGCGTTGGGTGCAAAGGTGACCTGTGCAGAATCCTGTACGGGAGGCTGGATTGCGAAATCCATTACTGATGTGGCGGGGAGTTCCGGCTGGTTTGACTATGGATTTGTCACTTACAGCAACCAGGCAAAACAGCGACTCATCGGTGTCAGTGAGGGAACGCTTGCCCAATACGGCGCAGTGAGTGAGCAAACCGTACGGGAAATGGCGCAGGGTGCCTTGCGCGCAGCGGGGGCTGATTATTCACTTTCTGTGAGCGGCATTGCTGGCCCCGATAGCGGTTCTGACGAAAAACCCGTTGGTACCGTCTGGTTTGGCTGGTGTTACAAGCATGGCAACCTACTGGCGCGTGAAATGCTGTTTCTTGGCGACAGGTATGCTGTGCGGCTTCAGGCCGTGCGTTTTGCACTTCAGATGCTTTTGGATGGATTTCTGCAAAAATAATCTTGGATGGATTTCTGCAAAAATAATCTTGATGCTGTATGCGTATACAGTATAATGCTGTTAATGATTCGGTGACACGCCTGTTTGATTACATACCAGTGTCAGTCACACACATGATTACATACCAGTGTCAGTCACACACATAAAGCGCGCGGCCGTGTAGCGAGGGCGTTACGCCGCATGACAGGAGTAGAAATGGCTATTGACGAGAACAAACAAAAAGCGTTGGCGGCTGCACTGGGCCAGATCGAAAAACAATTTGGTAAAGGTTCTATCATGCGTTTGGGCGAAGACCGCTCAATGGATGTTGAAACGATCTCTACCGGCTCTCTGTCACTCGATATTGCCTTGGGGGCCGGTGGGCTGCCAATGGGGCGTATCGTTGAAATATACGGACCAGAATCGTCAGGTAAAACCACACTAACGCTGCAAGTTATCGCTGCTGCACAGCGTGAAGGTAAAACCTGCGCATTTATCGATGCTGAACATGCACTCGATCCGATTTATGCCAAGAAGCTGGGTGTCGATATCGATAACCTGCTGTGTTCTCAGCCCGATACCGGCGAGCAGGCGTTAGAGATTTGCGATGCGTTGACGCGTTCAGGGGCGGTTGACGTGATCATCGTTGACTCCGTGGCGGCACTGACGCCGAAAGCGGAAATCGAAGGTGAAATCGGTGATTCCCACATGGGCCTGGCGGCTCGCATGATGAGTCAGGCGATGCGTAAGCTTGCCGGTAACTTGAAGCAAGCGAATACGCTGCTGATTTTTATCAACCAGATCCGTATGAAAATTGGCGTTATGTTTGGTAACCCAGAAACCACCACCGGGGGTAACGCACTGAAGTTTTATGCTTCTGTACGTCTTGATATCCGCCGCATTGGCTCTATTAAAGATGGAGAAGAAGTGATGGGCAGCGCCACCCGCGTTAAAGTGGTGAAAAACAAAGTGGCTGCGCCCTTTAAACAGGCTGAATTCCAGATCATGTACGGCGAAGGGATCAACATCAACGGTGAGTTGGTCGATCTTGGCGTGAAACATAAGCTGATTGAGAAAGCGGGTGCCTGGTATAGCTACAACGGCGACAAGATTGGGCAAGGCAAAGCGAATGCGTGCAACTACCTGAAAGAAAACCCGGCAGTCGCGGCCGAATTGGACAAAAAGCTGCGTGAAATGTTGCTGCACAACAAAGATCATGTGTCTGCACCAGCAAGCGAAGCGGGTTTTTACGATGATGCAGAAACAGCGGGTAGTGAAAATAACGGTGAATTTTAAACCGCGTTAAGTGACTTAAATGGAGCAGGATAAACGTTATTCGTAGTTTGTCGTGCTCTCTCACCAACATGTACTTAAATGACACCATCAACTCCTTCTGTCAATGCACTCACTATTGCAATGCGCCTGTTAGCGGTACGCGATCACAGCGAAGGGGAGCTACGCCGCAAGTTGATGTCTCGCGTTGAGCCGGCATTTGACGCTGCGGATATTGACGCCACTTTGGCATATTGCCATGAATACGGCTGGCTGGATGATGCGCGATTTGCTCAGTGTTACATTCATGGAAGAAGTCGAAAAGGCTATGGTTCTCAGCGCATTGTGGCGGAATTGCTTCAGAAAGACCTTTTGCGTTCTGTCATTTCATCCGCATTGTTGGAATGTGAAATTGACTGGTTCGTCCTTGCGCAGCAGGTAGCAACGCGTAAATTTGGTGATGTCCCGCCAATTGACTGGAAAGAAAAAGCAAAACAGCAGCAATACTTAATACTTGTTAACTCGCGGCTTTTCTCATGATGAAATTCAGGACATTTATACGAATTTTTCGCATTGAATGCATACGGTGTTTTACTTCCCCCCGAAGAAAATTTATCTTATTCCCACTTTTGTTCGTGAGTTGCACGGGTAGTGTCACTATGCTGCACTAGCCTTGCCCACGATCTGTTCTTTTAGTTTCATTCCAGGACAATTATGAGCAAGAGCACCGCTGAGATCCGTCAAGCGTTTCTCGATTTTTTCCAGAGTAAAGGACACCAGATCGTTTCCAGTAGTTCACTGGTGCAGAATAACGATCCGACATTGCTGTTTACCAACGCGGGAATGAACCAGTTCAAGGATGTTTTCCTGGGGCTGGACAAGCGCAACTATGTGCGTGCGACCACGTCACAGCGCTGCGTGCGTGCAGGTGGTAAGCATAACGATTTAGATAACGTCGGGTACACCGCGCGTCACCACACATTCTTTGAAATGCTGGGTAATTTCAGCTTCGGTGACTACTTCAAGCGTGATGCCATTCAATATGCATGGGAACTGCTGACTGGTGCGCAATGGTTTAACTTGTCCAAAGAGAAATTATGGGTAACGGTATATGCCACCGATGATGAAACCTATGACATCTGGGCAAACGAAGTCGGCGTACCCGCTGAGCGCATTATCCGTATTGGTGACAACAAGGGCGGTCAATACGCTTCTGACAACTTCTGGCAGATGGGTGATACTGGCCCATGTGGTCCGTGTTCGGAAATTTTTTACGATCATGGCGACCATATCCAGGGCGGTCCTCCGGGAAGCTCCGATGAAGATGGCGATCGCTATATCGAGATCTGGAACCTGGTATTTATGCAGTTCAAGCGTCAGGCTGATGGTACCATGGTTCCGTTGCCTAAACCGTCTGTTGATACCGGGATGGGGCTGGAGCGTGTTACTGCGGTATTGCAATACGTCAATTCAAACTACGAGATCGATGTCTTTACCACATTAATCCAAGAAGCGGCGCGCATTATTAGCACTCAGGATTTGAGTAACAAATCATTGCGCGTTATCGCTGACCACATCCGCTCCTGCGCATTCCTGATTGCTGATGGCGTCATGCCATCCAACGAAAACTGTGGTTATGTTCTGCGCCGTATTATTCGTCGAGCTGTGCGTCATGGTAATTTCCTCGGTGCCAAAGAGGCCTTCTTCTATAAATTGGTTGAGCCATTGATTCAGGTCATGGGGGCGGCGGCTGATGAATTGAAACAACAGCAAGCGGTGGTTGAACAGGCTCTAAAAGCGGAAGAAGAGCAGTTCGCCCGCACGCTGGAGCGCGGCCTTAGCCTGCTGGATGAAGAGATCAAAAACCTGAAAGGGAACGTGCTAGGCGGTGAGACGGCGTTCCGGCTGTATGACACTTACGGCTTCCCGTTCGCTTTAACGGAAGATGTGTGTCGTGAGCACGATCTTACGGTGGATAAGGACGGTTTTGAGCGTGCGATGGAAGCACAACGCCAGCGTACGCGTGAAACCAGTAGGTTCGGCATCGATTATAACACTCTGATTCGTGTTGATGTGGCCACGCCGTTTACGGGATACGACAAGACAAAGCAGCAGGCTACGGTTATCGCGCTCTATCAAAACGGACAGGCGGTGGAAGCGATCAATGTCGGTGAAGAGGGCGTGGTTATCCTCAATGAAACACCGTTCTATGGGGAATCGGGCGGCCAGGTCGGCGATACCGGGACACTGCATAATGCCAACGTGCGCTTTACCGTTGGGAATACCCAAAAGTTTGGTCAGGCAATTGGTCATCTGGGGTCTCTGACTCAGGGTACGCTGCGCGTCAATGATACGGTGAATGCTGACGTCGATAGTGAGCGTCGCGATCGTATTCGTCTTAACCACTCCGCCACTCACTTGCTGCACACTGCGCTGCGCCAGGTACTGGGCGATCACGTTGCGCAGAAAGGTTCGTTGGTTAACGATAACTACCTGCGGTTTGACTTCTCTCAACCGGAAGCCATGACGGCAGAGCAAATTCGTCAGGTGGAAGATATTGTCAACGCGCAGATTCGTCGTAACCACGACGTTGATACTAACGTGATGGCGCTGTCGGATGCAAAAGCAAAAGGTGCAATGGCTCTGTTCGGCGAGAGATATGAAGACCATGTGCGTGTATTAACCATGGGCGATTTCTCCATTGAGCTGTGTGGCGGTACGCACGCTAAACGTACTGGGGATATCGGTTTGTTCCAGATTGTCTCCGAATCAGGGACGGCGGCGGGCATTCGACGCATTAAAGCCGTAACGGGCAGTGGGGCACTGGCGGCGCTGAATCGTCAAAGTGACGTATTACAGGATGTGACCCAACTGGTAAAAGGCGATAGCCATAACGTGGCGGAAAAAGTGCGTTCCCTGCTGGATCGTACTCGTCAGTTGGAAAAAGAGCTGCAACAGTTGAAAGAACAGCAGGCAGCCCAGGAAAGTGTCTCAATATCCTCAAAGGCGAAAACGATCAAGGGTGCGAAACTGTTGGTAACACAGTTGGATAACACCGACCCGAAATTATTGTGTACTATGGTGGACGTTCTGAAGAACCAGCTCGGTTCAGCTATCATTGTGCTGGCAACCGTCTCAGAGGATAAAGTCAGCTTGATTTCCGGTATTACGAAGGATTTGACTAATCGTATTAAAGCTGGTGAATTAATTGGCTTTATCGCTCAGCAGGTCGATGGTAAAGGGGGCGGACGTCCTGATATGGCACAAGCCGGTGGGAACAAACCTGCCGCTTTATCTTCAGCACTATCTAGCGTTGAAATATGGGTAACTGATAGGATATAACTATAAATAGTGTGTTTTCTAAACGAAACGCCAAAAATATTCATTTTGGCGTTTTCCCTTAGGCCAGGGACGTGGTTGGGGGGGGGAATATCGGTCTGCCGAGCTTGTGTTGGTAAGCGGAGCATGCCGTAGCCATTTGTTGTGATAACAAATGTCGTGATAAAACAGCGAAAACGGCTGACATCGACTAAAGTAAAAGTAACGATACACTGGAGTAAGATGGCGGAGTGCGTTTCCCCATTTAGGTTTATGTTTTCACGGCGCATGATGGAGAATGGCGGGGAGACAAAGAGACCCGACTCTTTATAATCTTTCAAGGAGCAAAGAATGCTTATTTTGACTCGTCGAGTCGGCGAAACCCTCATGATTGGCGATGAGGTGACGGTTACCGTGCTAGGGGTAAAGGGCAACCAGGTTCGTATTGGTGTTAATGCGCCGAAAGAAGTTTCTGTTCACCGAGAAGAGATTTACCAGCGGATCCAAGAGGAAAAGTCGCAACCGACGTCCTACTGATTTACCAAGCGTCTCGCCTCTTACGCGGGACGCGTTCGTTTTAGCTTCCCTGTATATCCTCCCATACCGTTTTAGTTTCCTATTAGTGCGTTTTTTTACAGGCATCAATAGCCGTTAACGCTGTTGATCAAATAGACTTTTCGCTGTGAATCTGTGCGTGTTGGGTGTGATTTGTTCAAACAACCAAGAGTTAGGAAAAATTATTTGACTTATAAGTCCGGGAAAGTAATATGTGCGCCACGCAGTACCGGAGAGCACGATGAAGGAAACATCATCATCGTGGTTTGAAGGTTAGCGTGTTGGTGAGGTGGCCGAGAGGCTGAAGGCGCTCCCCTGCTAAGGGAGCATGCGGTCAAAAGCTGCATCGAGGGTTCGAATCCCTCCCTCACCGCCATTTACTATGCATCCGTAGCTCAGCTGGATAGAGTACTCGGCTACGAACCGAGCGGTCGGAGGTTCGAATCCTCCCGGATGCACCATTCCTCATGTTGTGAACCAGTATATCCCATACTTTCCCTTTGATTTTATCTCCAGCGTTACCTGTACACTTTATCTCCAGCGTTACCTGTACACGGCTGATTCACCCTTGCTAACCGCTTATACACCGATAAACTTGCTTTTTGTGGTTTTATTGAACCAGCGACATCATTTTGACTTTGCGCTAAAGTAACGGCTCTTTTGGATCGTGTATTCAATGAGTTGATACAACATCAAACGTAATACTCGCGTTCGATGTAAGTACCGATGAGCATGTCGTGCATTTCCGATGATGTTTAATACCCCAACGTCTTACGATTGAGGCGTTTCAATCGGTTGCGCAGCGTCAGATTTTCACGCTCAATACGCTGTGTATGCAGTTTGCCAACAATGTGTTTTGCTTTTGGAAGTTCGTCGTTGTAAGCCCTGTAGCCATCAGTGCACCAAAATACCACTCTGAACCCCGAGAACAGTTTTAGCAACTTACGCAGCGTTTTCTTGCTTCGAGAGCCAAATTTCTTGCTTCGAGAGCCAAATGCATGAGCGATAATCCGCTTCAAACGCGGCTCCCATGCATACCACCGCCAGCGCTGTCGTTTTTTGTTGCCAACAAATGACTACATCTCGTCCACTTCGCAAATCATTTGAATTTGCAGGTTATCCAATAGCGCGTTGTTACATTTCACGGCGAGCGTTTTTTAAAGTACGCAGGACGGCATTGATACTAATATGTAACGCCCGAGCAGTGTCACGAATACCCGCATTATTCATTGCCAAGTCAATGATTTGGTCTGTCATTCCCGGTTGGCAGGCACGATAGGAATAATCGAGCTGGCAGGTGCAGTTACATGACTGACAACGGTAACGCTGATGGCCACTTTTGCCATAACGTGTTTTTACAGAGGCTGTCTGTTCACAAAACGGGCATCTTACATCAACGTTAGCCACTGTATCTCCACATCCAAATTAGCCACTGTATCTCCACATCCGAAACCGGAGAGTTTACACTGTAATCAACTCATTGAATACTTGACCGGAAACAGACTGATCGGCATGATAAACAGGCCTGCCATGATACGTCTGTTCCAGACGTAAGCGTTTTTTACTCCAGCGCGCAATCGTATAGAGCAAGCTGAGCAATAGCGTGGCTTCAGTCGCATACATCCATTTCACCGCCGAGGGCGTGCCAGCAATCTCATTGCCCATGATCGGGAGCATTAACAGAACCTGCATGCCGAGCATGTAGTAGCCGGTGAGCGTCAGCACATAAATCAGAAAGCGTCGATCGCGAATGACGCGCAGCAGACCTTCTGAAATCGGCGCTCGCACGTGAAATCGGCGCTCGCACGGTCGAGATGCGATAGGCGGGCAACAGCCAGGCGTTCAATGCCGCTGCCAGTACGAACAGGACAGCTCCGCTCCAACACAAGACGGTAAAGTCATATTGCAGCAACTGCCAATCAGCGCACCGATAACCACCCCGGGACTGTCTTGCATCATCAGTAGTATAAAAGTGGCCACGTTTCTGCGGACGAACCAGCTTACCTCCAGTGCGGTGCGCGGAGGATCGAATAGCATGCCGCCTAGGCCAGAGAGCGCGCAGGAGAGCCAAAGCAGCCAGAGTTTGGTGGCGATAGCCATAAAAACAAAACCGGCGGCGCGCAACAACATGCCGGTGATGATCATCTGTTTGGCACCAAAACCTGCCGGCAATGGCACCGCCAAAAATATCTAATCCCTGTTGAATAAACTGACGTAATCCGAGAGCGATGCCCACCAGTAAGGCCTCCCAACCCAGATCGTCAACAAAGCGTATGGAAGTTAGCGGGAATACTACAAAAAAAAACTAGAACCACCAGCATATTGTATAATAAAAGGTAATATTTTGTATAATAAAAGGAAATATTTATTGTATAATAAAAGGAAGTATTTGCCGAAACTCCGAGCTTGTGACATCAGAGGCATATTTCACCACAAGAGAAATAAGAAAGAGTTACAACACGTTTATTTTGTACCCTAATCAGATGTAAAGATAGTCTTTACAGACTAATATTCTCTTATCGTTCCGAGCGTCTGCGATGGCAACCTGAATAACTTTTTTTTAACCAACTGAATAACTTTTTTTAACCAAAATGCGGCGAGGCGATATTGGCGTATAATTGCGTAATAAGTTACCGCAGGAAGTTTTACGCCAGAGAATTGATGCGGTTATAGTAGCGAGTATCGACGTTTTTCGTGGTCAGGCGTGTGGTTCCCTGTTGGGGGGTGGTTTTCCAGTTAAACCTGTACTGCAAATTATCGCGATAAATTTTTCTTATCGAACAACGAAAAAAACAAGGCAAAGATGTTTGGCTATCGTTCAATTCCGGCACGGGTATACATGACAACGGACAGGCTAGTCGTGCGTTTAGCCCACGAGCGTGATGCCTGGCGTCTGGCGGAATACTATGCGGAGAATCGTGATTTTTTAAACCTGGGAGTCTGTGCGCGATGCCAGCCATTATTAATCCTTTAGGCTGGCAAGTACGGCTTAGTGTAATCAACGACATGCATAAGCAAGGGGCGCTTATTACTTCTTGCTGCTCGATCCGAATGAAAATGAGGTGCGTGGGGTTGCCAATTTCAGTAACGTCCTGCGTGGCTCCTTCCACGCGTGCTATCTGGGTTATTCGCTCGGCGTGAAATGGCAGGGGCAGGGCATGATGTATGAAGCCTTGCAGGCTGCGCTGCGCTATATGCAGCGCCAACAGCACATGCATCGAATTATGGCCAACTACATGCCGCACAATCAGCGCAGCGGTAATCTGCTGACCTGCTGACGCGACTGGGCTTTGAACGTGAGGGCTATGCTAAAAAATACTTGTTAATCGACGGTACCTGGCAGGATCACGTTCTGACTGCCTTGACGAATAGAATAAACAATGGAAGCCTCAACTATAGGATAGGAGCCCAGAGAATGAAATATCATTTTGATGCCAAAGCGTTGCGTGTGGTGGGCTGTTTGTTGGAAAAACAGATCACAACACCCGAACAGTACCCCATGTCGCTAAATGGCATGGTAACGGCCTGCAATCAGAAAACCAACCGCGAGCCGGTGTTGGAACTCAGTGAGAGCGAGGATCAACAAACGCTCGATGTGCTAGTTAAAAAGCACGTCGTCAAAACTCTCAGAGGCTTTGGTAATCGCGTGATGAAGTATGAGCACCGGTTCTGCACTCTGAATTCAAGTATAAGCACCGGTTCTGCAACTCTGAATTCGGCGATCTGAAGTTTTCTTCCGTAGAAGTGGCGTTGGTCATGACGCTGTTGCTGCGCTGGGCGCAAATGCCGGGTGAATTGCGCACTCGAGCGGCGCTCTTGTATGAATTTGCGGATGTCGATAAAGTCGAACAGACTCTGACACTGTTGCAAATGCGGGAAGATGGCCCCTTTGTGGTGCGTTTGGCGCGTGGTGGTGCGTTTGGCACGTGAGCCGGGTAAGCGGGAGCACCGGTTTATGCACCTGTTTTGCGATGATGAACCCGTTGCATCCGCCACTGACAGTGCAGAAGATCGCATGTCGGCTGACACGACGGATCTCGCGCAGCGTGTGCTGGTGCTGGAGCGAGACGTGGCCTAATTAAAACAGCAATTGGCGCACTTGCTGTCGCAACAACTCTGAGTATTGTCCGAGGGAATGGCTCCCTGACTGAAGGTGACACAATGAATACAGAGAAAACGGACGCAGGGCGGATCCGTATCGGCATTGTTGGGCTTGGTTTGATTGAGCAAAAGGCCTATCTCCCTATCCTGAGCCAGGAAACAGACGGACGTTTGCCGGCGTTTTTTCTCCGGATCAGCAAAAAATGCGTACGCTTTCGCTTTACTAGCAATATCGCTTATCTGGTTATTCCTAGCAATATCGCTTATCTGGTTATTCGTCACTGCAAGCGCTGGCGAGTGTGTGCGACGCAGTGATGGTACACAGCAGCACTGCCAGCTACTACGACGTTATCAGCACGTTACTGCGCCTTGGCGTGCACGTGTACGTCGATAAACCGCTGGCGGAAACGCTCCGCAGGCTAAGGTGCTGCTAGCGTTGGCCGATAGGCAGGGAAAAACCGTGATGGTTGGATTTAACCGCCGTTTCGCTCCCGGTTATCGATCGCTGAAATCAGCGTTACTACATCTGGCTTCTGTTCGGGTGGAAAAACACCGTGCGGATAACGTGGGTCCGCAACCGGCGCGTTTTACCCTGTTAGATGACTATCTGCTCGTGGTTGACATGGCACTGTGGGGCCGCGTTACTTGGTGGTGTCATTCGCAATAATGCGGCGGGGCAGCTTGTTTTTGCTGAACATTTGTTTGCTTCCTCAACCTTCCAGGTTGTCACCAGCATGCATCGCTGCGCTGGCAGTCAGCGCGAGTCGGTGCAGATGATCGGGCACGGAGCCATTCACCACGTCGATAATCTCAATGATTGCTGGCTGGAAAGCGGTGGCATTATCACGCTCTCCCCGGCACCATTTTGTCGACTCACTTGAGAAAGGTGTTCACCCCACAAACATCAGGGAGCAGGCGATTCTGGCGCAGCGAGTGGTTGAGTCGCTGCTCACATCATGCTGAATCCTGCTGTGAACTATCATCAAGGGTGGCTATTCCGCCCCTGATGCGTAGACTGGCGCCACGCCTGGCGGGCTGCGTTCCGCTGTAACTCTCGACACAACAGAATCGAATCGGATGAACTTATTAAAATCATTGGCCGCGGTCAGTTCAATGACCATGCTATCGCGCGTTTTGGGCTTTATCCGCGATGCCATTGTCGCACGGATATTTGGCGCTGGGGTGGCGATTGACGCCTTTTTCATCGCCTTTAAACTACCGAATTTACTACGTCGCGTTTTTGCCGAGGGGGCTTTTTCGCAGGCATTTGTTCCAATACTGGCTGAATACAAAAGCCAGCAAGGGGATGAAGCAACCCGAACCTTTATTGCCTACATGTCAGGCATGTTGACGCTGGTGCTGGCATTGGTGACCGTGGCCGGGATGATCGCTGCTCCCTGGGTTATAATGGTGACGGCTCCGGGGTTTGCCGCCACGCCCGATCGGTTTGCGCTGACCTCAGCACTGTTGCGCATCACTTTCCCGTATATTTTGCTGATATCGCTGACCTCGATGGTGGGCTCGGTGTTAAACACCTGGAATCGTTTCTCCGTCCCGGCGTTTGCACCGACATTTTTCAATATCAGCATGATTGTTTTTGCCCTGTTCGCCACACCTTATTTTGATCCTCCAGTGTTAGCACTGGCTTGGGCGGTGTTGCTGGGCGGGGTGCTGCAATTGGTTTACCAACTGCAGCATCTTAAAAAGATCGGGATGTTGGTATTGCCGCGCTTTAAATGGCGTCACCCCGGCGTCTGGCGAGTGATGAAACTGATGGCTCCAGCGATTCTAGGCGTATCAGTGAGCCAAATCTCATTGATAATTAACACTATATTTGTCTCTTTTCTCGGTGAGGGGGCGGTCTCTTGGATGTACTACGCTGACCGACTGATGGAGTTTCCGTCCGGTGTACTGGGTGTCGCTTTAGGTACGATTTTGCTGCCATCGTTAGCGAAAAGCGTCGCCAGTGGCGATCAGGAAGCCTATTCACACCTGATGGATTGGGGGCTGCGTCTTTGCTTTCTGTTGGCGTTGCCGAGTGCGGTGGCGTTGGGTATTTTGTCGAAGCCGTTGATTGTTGCGCTGTTCCAGTATGACAAGTTTAGCGCACTGGATGCATTGATGACTCAGCGGGCGTTGATTGCCTACGCTATCGGGTTGATGGGGCTGATGGTGGTAAAAGTGTTGGTTCCGGGGTTCTATTCTCGGCAGAATATCAAAACGCCGGTGAAAATTGCATTGGTGACGTTGGCGCTGACGCAGGTCATGAACCTGATCTTTATCGGGCCGTTGCAGCATGCTGGGCTGGCACTTTCCATTGGATTGGCCTCGTGTCTGAATGCCGGGCTGCTCTATTGGCAGTTGCGTAAACAGCAGCTTTTCCAGCCACGTCCGGGGTGGGGTACCTTTCTGGTCAAACTGCTTATCGCGGTGCTTGCCATGTCGGCGATATTGATCGCGTTGTTAGTGTGGATGCCAGCCTGGGACATCGGAGGCATGACAGTGCGTATTTCACGCCTGATGCTGGTGGTGGTGGCCGGTGCGGGTACCTACTTTGTGATGCTTGGGTTGCTTGGCTTCCGTCCGCGCGATTTTGCGCGCCGCAGTATGTGATAGAACCAAAGGCCGCAGTATGTGATAGAACCAAAGAAAAACGGTGGCTCAGGCCACCGTTTTTACGACATGACGCTGTTGATTACATTTTATCAACGGTTTCAATGCCTAGGGTGCTTAACCCTAGTTTCAGCGTTTCTGCGGTCAACAGGGCCAGTTTCAGGCGGCTTTGACGCACAGCATAACTGTCGGCATTCAGAATCGGGTAATGCTCGTAGAAACTGGAGAACAGACCGGCAAGATCGTACAAGTAGGCACACATCACGTGCGGCGTACCTTTGCGCGCCACAGTAGTGATAGTTTCTTCAAACTGCATCAGGCGGGTTGCCAGCGCCGTTTCTTTCCCATCATTCAGCACCACAGGCTGTGTTAGTGCGGTTTTATCCAGATTGGCGCGTTTGAAAATCGAGGTAATGCGGGTGTAGGCATACTGCATATAGGGAGCAGTATTGCCTTCAAACGTAAGCATGTTATCCCAGTCAAACACGTAGTCCGTAGTACGGCTTTTTGACAGATCGGCATATTTAACCGCCCCTATGGAGACAACGCGCGCCAATTCACGCAACTCGTCCTGTTCCATATCCGGGTTTTTACTCGCGATCAGTGTCAATGCGCGCTCATAGGCTTCGTCTAACAGATCTGCCAGCTTGATGGTGCCGCCCGCGCGGGTTTTAAACGGCTTGCCATCTTTGTTCAACATCATGCCGAACATATGGTGTTCCAACGATACTGATTCCGGCACATATCCTGCTTTACGCACGATAGTCCACGCCTGCATCAAATGCTGGTGCTGGCGGGAATCGATATAGTAGAGAACGCGATTGGCGCCCAGCGTCTCATAACGGTACTTGGCGCAGGCAATATCGGTGGTGGTATAGAGATAGCCGCCATCGTTCTTTTGAACGATGACGCCCATTGGTTCTCCTTCCTTGTTTTTAAACTCATCAAGGAAAATCACCGTTGCTTCTTCACTTTCAACGGCCAGGCCTTTTGCCTTCAGATCGGCAACAATCTCCGGTAGCATCGCGTTGTAGAGGCTTTCGCCCATTACGTCTTTTTTGGTCAGGGTGACATTCAGACGATCGTAGGTGAGCTGGTTTTGTATCATGGTGACGTCAACCAGTTTTCTCCACATTTCGTGGAAATAAACGTCGCCCCCCTGTAACTTCACCACATAGTGGTGGGCGCGCTCAGCGAAGGCGGCATCTTCATCGTAACGCAGTTTGGCATCGCGATAGAAGGCTTCCAGATCGCGCAATACCAGTTCGCCGGAGGTGTCTTTCTGCACATCTTCCAGATGGGCAATCAACATACCGAACTGTGTCCCCCAGTCACCTACGTGGTTAGCGCGTATAACCTTGTGTCCGAGAAACTCAAGTGTACGTACTGCAGCATCACCAATAATGGTGGAGCGCAGGTGGCCGACGTGCATTTCTTTGGCTACGTTAGGCGCAGAATAGTCAACCACGATGGTTTGTGGCGTGACCGGCGTGATACCCAACTTAGGTGTGTTCAAAGCCCATTCGGTTTGTTGTGCTAACCATTGCGCATCCAGAAACAGATTGATAAACCCCGGACCGGCGATCTCTATTTTGGCAACTATACCGTCTAACGCCAGATGCTGAACTACCCTCTCTGCCAGTTTTCGCGGAGCAAGCCCAAGTTTTTTCGCCGCTGCCATGACACCATTGGCCTGGTAATCACCAAACTGAGCCTTGGCAGACTGGCGCACCTGCGGGTATGTGCCGTTGGGCGCACCTGCTGCAACCAATGCCTGGCTGACTTTTTCCGAAAGAAGAGCCTGAATATTCACCTGGATACCTTTAATAAAAACCTGGATACCTTTAATAAAAATTTGGCCACTATTTATACCATATTTGGGCTTAGACGTCAGCATGGCTAGCTTTCCCCGCGAGAATTTTCCTGAGAAAATGCAAGGGGAATAGGCACGAAGAGGGGGGGATAACGCGTCGAAAAAGAATACAAAAAAGAAGAAAAAACACCTGCGCTAACGAAAAATAGTTAACGCTTTCTTCCTCATGAGGTCGTGTATTCAATGAGTTGATACAGCATCAAACCTAATACTCGCGTTCGATGTAAGTGCCGATGAGCCTATCGTGCATTTCGGATGATTTTGAATACCCCAACGTCTTACGATTGAGGCGTTTCAATAGGTTGCGCAACGTCAGATTTTCTCGCTCACACACTCTGTGTATACAGTTTGCCAACAATGGTGTTGTGCTTTTGGGAGTTCGTCGTTGTAAGCCCTGTAGCCATCAGTGCACCAAAATGCCACTCTGAAACCCGAGAACAGTTTTAGCAACTTACGCAGCGTTTCTTGCTTAGAGAGCCAAATGCATGAGCGATAATCCGCTTCAAACGCGGCTCCCATGCATACCAAAGCCAGCGCTGTCGTTTTTTGTTGCCAACAAATGACCACATCTCATCCAATTCGCACATCAGTTGAATTTGCAGGTTATCCAGTGGCAGCGTTATTACATTCCGCGGCGAGCGTTTTTTAAAGTACGCACACTGCATTTTAAAGTACGCACACTGCATTGATACTAATATGTAACGCCCGAGCAGTGTCACAAATACCCGCATTATTCATTGCCAAGTCAATGATTTAGTTTGTCATTCCCGATTGGCAGGCACTATAGGAATAATCGAGCTGGAAGGTGTGTTTACATGACTGACAACGGTAACGCTGATAGGCACTTTTGCCATAACCGTGTTTTTTTACAGAGGCTGTCTGTTCACAAAACGGGCATCTTACATCAACGTTAGCCCTGTATCTCCACATCCAAAACCGGATAGTTTACACTGTAATCAAATCATTGAATACTTGACTAAAAAACGCGCTAGGCGTTACTACTACTACTACTACTACTACTAATACTACTCTACTACTACTACTACTACTCGAAAATTAATAATTCTTAATATAGGAAATGCAATGTCTGGAATGCTTCCCCAGCGCTTCAACACGATTTGGCCCGCTTTGAGCGTGCGTTGTTACAGTTAGCGGATACGCTGTCATTAGATTTGTCGCAATTTGAAGCAGATTTGTCGCAATTTGAAGCGGATCATATTGCGCTGCGCTGCAACCAAAATACGACGGCTGCGCAATGGAAAGGAACGTGTTGTGGGTATTAATTTCTGAAAGTCAAATTAACGGACGCCTTATTTGCCTTTTTTTCTCTTAACGAAAAAATAACCGTTAGTTCGTTGCGCATTGACTGTATTGAATTACCCTGGCGCTGGTCAGCGCTTTTACCACAATGAAGGTTGGGAGTATGTCTAATTAGTATTAGCGGGCAGTCCTGAGACCTTGCATGCGCGCGCTCTGGCTTGTCTTTCCGATAGCGTGCTGGCTTCACCGCGCATTACCCTAAAGTTCAGCCAACCGGTCAGCGATAAAGAACGATTGCCCAATCCCACGTTAGCCGTGAGCTACGGGACAGTCACTATCAAGTTTCATCAGTATTCAATTCGTGAAGTCATTGCCAGCGAGCAGGAGTAAGCCTGGGCCTGATACTGGCTGAAAGCTTTTGGTAAAATTTGTGTGACACGTCATGGATAGCCTTGGGGCAATCCTGCCCTCTGTGACTCGGCTCTCCTTTGCATTTTTATTCAGATGCCATATTTATCCTAAAGCCATAATGTGCTAGTTGATGGTGCAATGGTCACAGCGCAATATGACGCAGGCTGGAGAGATAAAATGTCAAATTTGGAAGTATGCTGTTACAGCGTTGATTGCGCACTCACGACGGAACTGGCGGGAGTAGACAGGATTGAGCTCTGTGATGGCCAGCGTGAAGGCGGTCTGACGCCCAGCTATGGTGTTCTGGCCGAGGCTAGGAGCAGGGTGCGGCTGCCAGTTCATCCTATTGTATGCCAGCGCGGCGTGGATTTCTGCTACAGCGACAGTGAGTTTCGTACCATTCAGTACGATATTCAGCGCATTAAAGAAATGGGTTTTCCCGGTGTAGTGATCGGCGTGTTAAGTGAAGAAGGGCATATCGATCTGCCGCGTATGAAAGTCTTGATGGCATTGAGTGAGGGGATAGCAGTGACATTATATCGCGCCTTTGATCTGTGTCTCAATCCGCATATGGCGCTGCAACAGCTCACCGATTTGGGCGTGGCGCGCGTGTTGACATCCGGCCAGCAGCAAGCTGAAAACGGATTAACATTATTGCGTGAATTAATACGAATTGCGTGAATTAATACGAGCGAGTCGTGGTCCAATTATTATGGCGGGAGCAGGTATTCTTTTGACCAACCTGCATAAATTTCAGCGAAGCGGTATTCAGGAATTGCATAGTTCTGCCGGACACTGGATTTCTTCGGCGATGCGGTTTCGCAAGGTGGGTGTCTCGATGTGTTCAGACGCTGAAAGCGATCTGGACGTATTCAGCCACTATTGCCTTGACGGCGACATCGGTGCTGAAATGAAGCGCGTAGGTGCTGAAATGAAGCGCGTATTGAATGCCGGGTGCCAGACAGTCCCTGTCTCCTGATGACGCGGAAAATTCGCCCAACGAGTCCTTTACTGCGCAAAATCCCCTCTGGTGTGCTTGCGAGTACCAAGCCCCGGCAACATGCCGGGGCTAATGAGATGGTCACCCCACTCTGTGAGCGGTACCCTGGCAGGGTGTTTTTCTTTCAGGAGAGGCCATCATGGAAAACGTTACTCTTATTGGTATCGATCTCGGTAAACATTCTTTCCACATTCATTGCCAGGATAAGTCAGGTAAGGCGCTTCTGCGTAAGAAGTTTACGCGCACAAAGCTAATGCAGTTTTTGACGACGTGCCTGTCCTCGGTTGTTGTTATGGAAGCTTGTGCCTGGGCACACTTTATGGCGCGGCGTATCAATGATAGCGGCCATGAAGCAAAACTTATCTCTCCGCAGTTTGTGCGCCCGTTTATCAAGAGCAATAAAAATGATTTTGTTGATGCAGAGCGATATGTGAAGCCGTATCCCGGCCGTCAATGCGTTTTGTTCAGCCGAAAACTGAGGTTCAGCAGGCGATGTGAGCACTGCATCGGGTCAGGGAATCTCTTGGGTCAGGGAATCTCTTATATTAGAGATAAAGTAAAAACCACTAACCTATTAGAGATAAAGTAAAAACCACTAACCAGATCTACGGTTTTCTGCTGGAGTTTGGGATAAGCCTGCCAATCGGCGAGCTGGTAATTAAGTTACATGCCCACTATCTTTACCTTATCGAGCAAATAACAGCGCTGGAATCAGAATTAAATCAGTAAATCAAAGCTGATGATACTGCACAGCGAATTATGACAATTCCAGGGGTCGGGCCGATTACTGCCAACTTACTTTCATCACCTCTCGGCGATGGAAAACAATTTTCATGTAGCAGGGATTTTGTGGCTTCTACAGGGCTTGTACCGCGACAATACAGCAGACAATACAGCACAGGAGGCAAACCGACTCTACTGGGGATAAGCAAACGAGGTGATAAAAATTTACGCAAACTTCTGGTTCATTTACGCAAACTTCTGGTTCAATGTACCCGCTCATTCATGATGCGACCTGAACATCAGCAGAGCTGGCTTGCTGAATGGGTTCGGGGCAACTCGATAACAAACATTCAAATATTGTCGCCTGCGCTCTGGCAAACAAACTGGCGCGAATAGCCTGGTCAATCACAACTAATCACAATGAATATCAGTCCTGATGTTATGTAGAACTACATTAACAGACTGAGTATTATTAACAGACTGAGTATTGAGTATTATTAACAGACTGAGTATTAAGTAATTAAATAGCAGTTACCTATCAGTATTAAGTAATTAAACAGCAGTTACCTATCTGGTTTGCGAAGACTGATTATTGATGACATGAATGGCATATAAGCCTGCTGAAAAATGGCATATAAGCCTGCTGAAAAACCTGACGACAAAAATGGCTCACTGAAGCCGAGGGCCTTTTTAGGTTCACCAGGCGCGGAACTCATCGAGGCGCAGGCATCTCGCCCACAGAGGCGCCGGATAGATTAAAGCAAGCCTACCATTAGTCAAAAATCAGTGTTGCAAAAATGGGGGGTGACCATAGATTTCTATCACCAGTATTGCGAATCAGACCCTCTTCGATCATCTGATCGATGCCTTTCCCAATGGTTTTTCTTTCCAATCCGGTGTCACTGACAAGCCTTTGTATGCTGGGGTAACAGCAGTGCCGTTCGTCGGCTCGGTTAGCAAGAGACAGGAGCAACAGTTTTTGTGATGAGAGGTAAATTCAGACCTCAGGCCCAGTCAGTGGCTATTCTGCTCATTTTTTACCTCCGTTGGCAGGGGATGATGGTATATCCACGCGCAGGCTCCAGACGCACTTTAAGCCCGGAGTTAGCGCTCCAATCTAATCCAATCTAGTGTACAGAGAGGAAGCCCAAACGTTCAAGCTTTTTACTCTCCCTAAACATCGCAGGCTTCGAGCAGCAACAGAAATTAGCCAGTACTTCGTGATTCAGTACCCTCTATCCTTCCACATTCAGCAAACCAGACATCAGGATTTTTAACAAAATTAGTCGCTGCAATAGATTTCAAAATGGGTATTTTTTGACAAAATCGGCTACGTTCATTTGCGTTTCTCTTCTGACTCATACCGAGCCAGGTAAAGTTGTTGTTGCAAGCGGAAGAGTTCGGCGAATTTTTTCGCCGCATTCTCCGGCATCAGTGTTTGAGGTTCAGGATGAGGGCGATACGTGCCCTTTTGCTTGAAATTTCGGCTATTTTGTGCCATAATTCCTTCTAAAATTAATTAGTTATTTGCGTTTCTAAGCTGGAAACGTGTTCGCCCACTGACCGGTATTTTTCTTTGGTCAAATACCCCGCCAGCCGCTTGGCTAACTCAGCCATTTCATCATCGGCAGTACCGTAGTTCAGCACGGCTAACATCATGCTCACCTATCGAAATAGACCGTTCTTCCAGCGACTGACCTGGTACTCCGGTACGTTCATGGCGGCGGCAAAGGCTTTCTGTCCCATCAGAGCTAAATTGTTGAGTAGCGCCGACTCGATGTGAGTGGCTTTCTTGTTTTGTGTTGCAGGGTTCATGTAGGATACTTTCCTTGTTGAAAAAATAGGTTATAGGATGCATATATAGAGACACGGCACCTGTGTTTTGGTAATTAACAGACGTGACGAAACCGTAAGGCAGTCACAGTGAGTTTGTTACTGTGGGATATTTAGTTCGCCACGTTTTCGGAGACTTCCGTAGGAAGTCTGTCCGTTGTAAAGAGCAGGTGATTTACGCGGCTTTTTCTTTCTTTTTTCTTTTGTAAGAGGGATGCCGTCAGTGGGGTTATGGTAAAGATCTGGTCGTAATTCACACAGAACTACACCCCATCCCATTAGTTCACATAGCTTAAAAACTCTATTCGCCGGTATTTGAATGGCCATTCATCCATCTAGATATAACCTAGCTGAGCTATCTCATACTTCTCCCGAGCTCAGCTTGAGAAAATTCAGAACGAATCTTCATTTTTAGATATTCATTCTTTAGATATTCATTCATATGGTGCTCCTTCGATTACAGCACCAGTATACACTTATAAAGTTAGCATATAAACACTATAATGGTGCGGTGTAGTATACACTTTTTTTTGTAAAATTGACACATGAAAATGACCACTCTCGAAATAACGACATATCGTATTAAATTGGCGCTTAAATTGACGGGCTGGAGTCAGCAGAACTTGCGCGTCAGATAGGTCTTGCACAGCAAACCATTCAAAAATTGGTCCATGGAATGACTAGTCCGACTACTGTAATTTTAGACAAATTAGCAGAAGTTTCTGGATTCCTCCCTTACTGGTTTATGCTCCGTCCCGATGAAGGCGATCAAGTTAAAACACCAGAAGAGACGAAGATCGGCCTATGGAACGGGAATTACTTCAAACTTTCAACGTATTTCCCAAAGAAGACAAGGAGCAGATGTTAAAAAAAATGAAAGAGAAGAAAGAAACTATGGATAAAACAGTGGCTCGTTGGATAAAACAGTGGCTCGTTGGCTTGACGCAGCAAGAAAAGCTTATATAATTTAATTATTTATAAAATATTTAAAAACAATATGTTAAATAAAAATTAGCGGTTAATAAAACCGTTCCTAATATTAATAGCACCTATAAGCTTTATGCTCTCAACGAGGAAGATCATCCTAGCGTTTGCTTTCAACGAGGAAGATCATCCTAGCGTTTTCTCACAACCTAAAAATAACTAAAAAAAGTGTTAACTAAATTAACTTTTAAAGTGTAAATTGATCCCATCACCCCACCAGACAGCCTCCAGCCAGACGGTGGACCACCAACCCGCAAAGGCAATACCCCGGCAGGCAAGACCACGAGTTACCCGCCGATTGTCTGAGCGTAAGTAGCCAGCCAGAGGCGAGAACATGACGGCGGTTGTGGCAAATTTCAAATACATGCTCTCTCAAAACGAGACTCTTGCTCTACGGAAGGCACCAACAACGTGCCAAACCTTTGCCCAAACGTGCCAAACCTTTGCCCAGATGTTTTTGGGGTGTGGTGGGCTGGATAAAAATTATAGCCAACACCAGGGCCACCACTGGCTCACCACACCACTAAAACCATCTATTGGAGGGGAGCATGGCTACTATCATTTACCGTAAATGCTTTAATCCTGTTAATAAAACAAACGCCGCTATTCGCCGTCATGCCAGATGCAAGACAGCAGCTATCCGGTGTGAACTGGTGACATCCCGTATTGATAATGTATTGGGGCAGAAGCCAGAAAGACGTAAAGCGCTTAACCGAATTGAATTGGCCTTCAAGCGCAAACGTGCGCCACAAATTAATTTCGGCATACTGGCCAGGTTCAGGAAGCAAATTAACCATTTCGCTGAAATGTACGACATGGTTAAGCGTATTAGCCATCGCATCTGGCACAGCAAGCCAAAAACGGAGTATGGCATTACTGCCAGAGTAAGGCAGACTATACATCGTGGGGTGTTGTGAAGTTTGAAGAGAGGTCTTATTGCCTACCATACGCAGCAGGTCACAGGAAGTCAGGAGTGGTTACTGCGCGCTAATCACCTCCCTCTAGCTTACTTGCTGGAGCCAGATATGAGGAATTACACGTATGACAGATAAGTGTAGCAGTGTAGCAATGTAGCAATGAAGAGGCTAACAGATAAGTGTAGCAATGAAGAGGCCAATCCCCCCTCATAGTTTCAATATACTTAACGCTGAGAGTAGACGCCTTTCCGGCTCATAACATTTTTGGCAAAAGTTGGAAAGGCTACTGACGACACCGTCATTAGACTTGTAGCGGTAGAGGGTCGTACCCGCCATAGGGTTCCACGCTTCATAGTTAAGCGACTCCAAAGCCCGTTTCTCTTCGTTAGCCTTTTTGTATCTGCTTCGGCTATAGACTTCTCGAGAAGCGATATCGTATTTTCCTTTTGATGAAGGGCCTCAAGTAGTTTTGAGTTCTCAAGAAGAATTAAGAATTTCGTTGAGTCTAATGGTTATTTCCTGAACGGCATTGTTGATCTCTGCCTGCCTATTGGATTCGCTGATAGTTTTGAACAGCGGACAGACTTTCTTGATAGCTGCAATAGCACCCGGTATCTCACCAAGTATTTCAATCACTCTCTAACTGTAGGGGTGATTAGAGTTTATCCGATTTTTCGCTGTAGGGGTACACGAGAACCCTCGCCGCCTGAGAGGGTCACCAACGCAGGCACTTAACACGGAGACCACTATGCAAAAGCTCATTGATGAATTCGACCACCTGATAGAACCGGGGCTATTGTTACTGATATCGTCCTGTCGGACGTAGTAGACGACTGCGGCGATATAATGTAATAAAATGATAATCCTAACTTTTTCAGCGTCTATATCCGAAGTAGCGACGGATTGCTACAGCCCATTGGCGACTTCTCCGACCGTGAGGACGCACTCGCTTATGCCGCGAGAATGGTTGAGAAATATCAAGCACAACTTACGGACAATACCCGGAAGTTATTAATATTAAACGACTGAGGAGCATGAAATAGCGTTATGGCAGATGATGTAGATATAGCCAGCCAGAACGAAGAAGCCTTTCGCCAACACCTGATTACCAATCATCGAGAGAAGGAATTACCGGTTAACGGGCGCTGCTATAGGTTAACGGGCGCTGCTATAATTGCGAAGAGCCAACCGAGGGTAATTTTTGCTGCAAAGAATGTCGGGAAGATTGGGAAAAGCGAAAATATTTTGATAGCCAACGGAGGATTGAATGATGCAACTTAATAAGCCTCATATCACGACCGTCAAGTATCCTGATTACCGTGAAATGGTCTCTGTTACCAACGGCAGCAATCATATTAATGATTCATGTTATTTGATAAGGATTGACATCCTCCCTTGTGATGACAATGAGACAAGAGTATATAAGTTAACTACTTTCCATCTGACGGAAGAAAATAAGTGGCTCAAAAAGCAGTTGAAAAAATTAACGGGTATCTATGACTGAAACACTTTCAGTATTCCCATCATCGCGCTTATCGCCGCAATCAACATCACACTGATAATAGATAACACTGAACTACCTCTTTATACATACCCGCGCCGATATTCGTCGTAAAAATTATACATCAATCTAAATAGTTAAACAGAGAACGCCATGCAATATGCCTTTGCAGTGTGGCCTATTGCTGGCCGCTCTGAATCATTGTTAGAACGAATTATTAACATCATTAAAGCCGCTGCTAAATGGCTTAAAGACATGTTAAACCAGTGAGGTGAGCAGTGAAATCTAATCCGTATTTCTAATCCGTATTTTATCAAAGCACAAGAACTATGCAGGGAAGCAGTTCTTTACAGAAATAAAGAAAAATGGCATTCGGCGATAAGGCTATTACGGAGGGCCAGAAAGTGATTCATCACGGCATTCAGAAAACGCCAGAGTTAAGCTGGTTAGCCAGATTGAATTATCTCACTGAAGCGCTCTACTGGCGCAAGGCGGGCAACCGTAAATACAAAAGTTCTGCGCTTGAGTTAGCTCACTGGGAGCGACTTATTGAGCGCTATCTCCTCGATAAAGACATGCCATTCTGAGGTGAATAGTGGAAATGAAAAAAGTATACGCAGCCATCAGTGCTGTGGCTGATGGAAATGGCTACGCAGGGAATCAGAAAGAGCCGAGAAAACCGGCAGCAAGGCTTTATGTTTCGCGGTATCGATCAGGTGTACAACGCTCTTGCCCCGATGCTTGCAAAGCACAAGCTGATGATACTCCCGCGCATCACAGAACGCACGGTGACAGAGCGAGTTACTCAAAAAGGCGGCACCCTATTTTATGTGGTCGTTAAGGCTGAGTTCGATTTCGCCAGCTCCAAAGATGGCAGCATTCAAACCGTTACAACCTATGGCGAGGCGATAGATAGTGGTGACAAGGCAACCAATCAATAAAGCAATGTCGATCGCCTACAAATACGCCTCCTTATAAATATTTTACATCCCAACGGAAAAAACCGCAATCGATCCTGATGCTGAGTGTCACAACGTTGCACCACAAAGCCCTGATGAAATACTGAAAGACTTCACAGCGCAGGCTGTTGACTGCCTATCTCTGGCAGAGCTTCAGGCAGCCTTTGAAGGAAGAGGTGTGGCGGCCTTTACGCGGAACGCCTCATCGGGCCGCCGCAAAAGACGTATACGACATTCGCAAATCTGAACTGGAAGAGGCGGCATAAATGGCAATTAACGTAATCGTAGCATCAGGAAATATCGGCAAGGATGCCGAACAGCGTTGGACGCCAAACGGAAAGTGTATCGCGTCATTCTCGCTACCCGTGAAGCAAGGCTATGGAGAGCATGAAAAAACATCGTGGGTGCAATGCCGCCTGTCTGGGCCCAAAGCTGAAAAGCTTCCGCAATACCTTACCAAAGGAACAAAGGTTACGGTAACTGGCGAGTTCGTTCTGGACGAATGGACAGATCAGCAGGGAAACAAGCGTACAGCACCTGTGATTGTCGTCAATGACATTGACTTTGGCGCATCAAGCCAGCAAAGCAACCAGCGCCAACAGCCAAGCGGCAATGGACGCCAGCAGCAAGCTCAGCAACAGACCCCGCAGCAGAATAACGAACCTTCGATGGATTTCGAAGAGGATATTCCGTTCTAGCGAACAACCAAACCAATCACCGCAGCGCTATATCCAATCTGGAAGGATTTGTGCTGTCTAAATTTCAGGTGACGTTATGACATATGAAGAATTAACGCCTGACAAAAGACAATATTACAATCGGTTAGACCCGTTTAGAAAAGAGTAATACCACAATACCATCGACATAGTCAGGCAAGCCATGGATGCAGTTGAAGCCAGTGAAAAGGACTGTCTCACCCACGGTTAATTAATTGGGAAGAAAAACGGGTGGCATAGGAAAATCGCGTGATATTAGCCGAAGAGAAGCGGATCGAGCCGAAGAAAAGCGGATCGCAGCGGAAGCCAACAGAGTTTATGCCAAAGTAGAAATTGACCAATCTAAAGACGAACGCTTTAAGAATTACATAGGGCGTTACGATGCTGTCAGAAGCGACTAATCCCAAATATGGTAGGTTGTGCAGGATTTGAACCTGCGACCGATGGATTAAGAGTCCACTGCTCTACCAACTGAGCTAACAACCCGTAGTGGCATAAATTAGAGGGCTGTGACGAGAAAAACTTTCACAACCAGAGAGAAAATACCTAAAACTCCAGCGCTCAGCATCCAGCGAATTAACTTCTGCTCGGAGCGAATACCCGCCATTTCAAGCTGAAAATCCTTGCGGATGATTTCCATATCCTTGCGCACGTTGCCAATCTCTGCGGACAGATCCTTACGGACATCGACTATCTGAACCGTTAAATCTTTGCACACGTCTTCAAGGTTACGCTTGGTAGCAAGATCTGCAACCTCATGGGACTGACGCACGACAAGGATTATGGCCTTGGCCTGCTCTCTATATTAAGACCAGAGCTTTCCAGCTTCTCGACGAACTCTTGAGTATCAAATGCAACCTGGCCCATAGCGGATCCTCCTGTGTTAAGCAAAGTATAACCCAGCTATCGTATTGACGGAAGATCAAACAATGCGCTATAGGCGCTCTGCATTTGCAAATTCAGGTGCAGGGTTTGAGACCTCGCCGTAATTACCGCGACTAGATAAGACTAGATAACACATAAGACTAGATAATACGCCGCGAGCGTGTTTTTTACGTCGCAATTCAGCTTCATCTCTAATTCAGCTTCATCTCTATGGTGGACTGGATGGGGGAGCCGTAAGGCTCGCCGGTCGGTAATTCCGGTAGTCTCAACCATGTTCAGTTCACCGCTAATATGAGTTTGAGACCTCATGGTGGTGATAACTTAAATTACCACTGGAGGGCGCTATGACACTTCAAACATCCCTTGCTGCACCAAAAGTCACTATCCACAACGGCAAAGCTGTCACTACGTCTAAGGATATCGCTGATTATTTTGGTAAGCGTCATGACAACGTTTTACGAACAATAGAAAACCTTGATTGTTTAACAAAATTTAGCGCCCTCAATTTTGAGGGGGCCGAATATACCAATGAGCAAGGTAAGCTACGCCTAGATATGACCAAGGATGGTTTCGTCTTCCTCGTTATGGGCTTCACTGGCAAGAAAGCAGCAGCGTTCAAGGAAGCTTACATCGCGGAGTTTAACCGCATGGAGGCCAGATTATCTTCCGCTGTTCAGCCAGCGCCAACCCGCCATAAAATTCCTGATTGCCGCCACAGGGTGCAAGTCACCATCTGGGATGACCTGCTCGGCGGAAAACTTGCATTCGTCGGAAAAGGCAACTCGTTCCGCTCTATCGCAGCGGGGATCGCAACAGATCTGGGGTACAGGCCCACGAGCTTTGTCGAAATTCCCGACGCGCTAGAAAAACTCAGCGCCCGACGCATCCACTAATCACTAATCCCACCCCGGTATCGTGCCGGGGTTCCATTAATTACATTGACTTGTGAGGACCTTACTATGTCTAAAGAACATCAACTGATTGCCATCGAAACCAATAGCATCAATGGCGAAGCCGTCCAGACGGTCAACGCCCGTGACCTTCACGAATTCCTGAAGGTCGGCAAGGACTTCACCACATGGATTAAAGACCGTATTAGCCAATACGAATTTGTTGAAATTTGTTGAAAATATCGACTACATCATTGTCGATAATTTGAGCTCCTAAAAATATTGTCGATAATTTGAGCTCCCAAAAATCGGGGAGTGCAAAATCTTACCAACGCCCAATGAAAGATTACGCCATCAGCATTGACATGGCGAAAGAGCTTTCGGTGGTCGAGCGCAATGAAAAAGGCAAAGAGGTGCGCCAGCACTTTATCCAGTGTGAGAAGCGCATCAAGTCCCTGCCTGCCGACCCCATTCAGATGCTCAACGACCCGGCGGCCATGCGTGGCATCCTGCTTACCTACACCGAAAAGGTTATCGCCCTCGAAAGCAAAGTTGAGGAGATGACCCCAGACGTGAAAGCCCTGCACCGCATCGCCAAAGTGAAAGCCCTGCACCGCATCGCCAAATCTGATGGCGGCATGTGCATCACCAACACCGCCAAGGAGTTGCAGGTACGCCCCAAATACCTGTTCGCCTTTCTCCGTGAGCGTGGCTGGATTTATCGCCGCATCGGTGTCAAGAACTGGATAGCCTACCAGAGCAAAATCCAGTCAGGCTACCTCGAGCATAAAATCTCACTTATCTCCTGTGACGACGGCACCGACAAAATCTCCTGTGACGACGGCACCGACAAAATCCGCGAGCAGGTGCTGGTGACACCGAAGGGACTGGTGAAGCTGTCTCAAGCGTTCTGCCTCGAACCGGTGTAATTAAATGTCCTTTCACCGCCCCGGTATCGTGCCGGAGTTCCATCTTCATCAATTTAACTATTGAGGAATTCGCTCATGCAAAATTTAACCATTGCACAAACATTGATCATGCCCAACCGCGAGATTGCGGAGCTGACAGAAA
>JBPESR010000012.1:0-101116 GCA_051710525.1 Symbiopectobacterium sp.
TGTGGCGTTACCGGATAAAGTAGAGTATGAGCCGGCGCGGAAACTGCTGAGATAATAGCCCGATGGAGCGCTTTTTCAGAAGCCTGAAAAATGAATGGATACCGGTAATGGGATACGGGAGCTGCACTTGAGATAATAGCCCGATGGAGCGCTTTTTCAGAAGCCTGAAAAATGAATGGATACCGGTAATGGGATACGGGAGCTGCACCGAAGCAGCCCACTCCATAACGGACTATATCGTGGGATATTACAGTACACTCAGACCGCACGACTATAACGGTGGGTTACCACCAAACGAATCGGAAAATCGGTTCGAAAAACTCTAAACCCATGGCCAGTTTTAGTTGACCACTACTTGACCACTACAATTGTTCACTCAGGGAGCGAAGATTACAATTGTTCACTCAGGGAGCGAAGATGCCTGCGGACCGTAGAGATTTGGCGTGCGGGATCGGATAAACTACGGCGTATTCAATCTGGAGAGTACGTTCTGATGACGAGCAGTGTCACATCCCTTAAGTCATACCAAACCTTCTCTTTGTCCGTTTATGCCGATGAGATCGTCTGCGCCGATACACCGGATTCGTTGGCCGCTTCCTGGCGTCATGCGAGTGAACAGAATAAACCGGTGTTGATTGTGGGGGAGGGTAGCAATGTCCTGTTTTTGGAAGATTTTGCAGGGACTATTATTGTTAACCGCATAAAAGGGATTGAGATTACTGAGGATGATCGCAGATGGCATCTGCACGTTGGTGCCGGTGAGAACTTGCATCATCTGGTCGAGTACACGCTGCAACAGGGCGTGTCAGGCCTGGAAAATCTGGCGCTAATCCCTGGCTGCGTCGGCTCTGCTCCCATCCAGAATATTGGCGCTTATGGCGCTGAGTTTAAACAGTTTTGCGCATACATCGATGTTTTGGATCTTACTCTCAATCAGGTGACCCGCCTCAGTGCTGCACAGTGCCAGTTTGGCTATCGTGAAAGTATCTTTAAGCATGAATACCGCCAGGGGTTTGCCATTATTGCAGTAGGTCTGCATCTGACTAAGTCCTGGATGCCTCTGTTGGGCTATGGTGATTTGGCGCAGCTCGATCCTGCAACCGCGACGCCTGATGCTATTTTTACTACGGTATGTGTAATGCGGCGTAAAAAATTACCCGATCCGGCGCTGATGGGAAATGCGGGCAGTTTTTTTAAAAACCCCGTCGTTAGCGCCGAGCAAGCACAGGTTATCTTGATACATTATCCCAATGCACCACACTATCTGCAACCAGATGGTACGGTTAAATTTGCTGCTGGTTGGCTTATCGACCAGTGCCAGTTAAAAGGGCATCGCATTGGCAGCGCGGCGGTTCATCAGCAGCAGGCTCTGGTGCTGGTCAACCTTGATGAGGCGACGAGTGATGATATCGTCGCGCTGGCGCGTTATGTGCGTAATAGCGTTGCAGAGACATTTGCACTCTGGCTTGAGCCGGAAGTGCGCTTTATTGCTTCAAAGGGTGAAGTAAGCGCGACAGAGGTGCTATCATGAAAGATATTCGCGTCCCTTTAACGCTCATCAAGATCCTTTCCGACGGTGAGTTTTACTCAGGTGAATACCTCGGTGAACTGTTGGGCATGAGCCGGGCAGGGATTAACAAACATATCCAAACCATCAGAGGGTGGGGACTGGATGTGTTTCCCGTTACAGGGAAAGGGTACAGCTTGCCTGAACCGATGCAATTGCTAGACGAGAATGTTATTCGTGCCGCACTCCCAGCAAATAACGTTGCGGCGCTGCCTGTCATTGATTCGACCAACCAGTATCTGCTAGACCGGCTGGAGAGCTTGCACTCTGGCGATGCGTGCGTGGTAGAGTACCAGCAGGCTGGTCGTGGTCGTCGCGGTCGTCAGTGGCAATCACCGTTTGGCGCTAACCTTTACCTCTCCATGTTTTGGAGATTGGAGCAGGGGCCTGCGACTGCGGTTGGGGTGAGCCTGGCTATTGGTATCGTGATTGTAGAGGTGCTGCATCGCCTCGGTGCACATGATGTCAAAGTCAAATGGCCCAACGATATCTATATGCACGATCGCAAACTGGCCGGCATTCTGGTTGAGCTGATGGGAAAAACAGGAGATGCGGCACAGTTAGTGATTGGTATTGGTATCAACTTGCGGATGCGGGCCTCTTCGTGGCAGGGCGTGACGCAGGAATGGATCAACCTGCAAGAAGCCAGGATCGATACCGATCGTAATATTTTGGCCGCTACGCTTATCACTGAATTGAGTAACGCGCTGGAAGTATTTGAACAAGGCGGACTACGCTCGTTCATCCCTCGCTGGCAAGCCATCGATAATTACTATAATCGCCCGGTGAAATTGATTATGGGTGAGCGCGAGATCCATGGGATTGAACGCGGCATTGATGAGCAGGGCGCGCTGTTACTCGAAGAGAACGGTGAGATTAAGGCCTACATTGGTGGCGAAATCTCACTGCGGGGCAAATAGCCAGTAGGGGAGGGATTCCCCCCACTGTCCTGTAATATTGCTATATTCTCAAACGCACATAGTCAATTGCTATTTTCTCAAACGCACATAGTCAACGGCATGATTAGCGCTTTTGGTCATAATCAAGCTGGCGCTTTCACGGGTGGGCAAAATATTTTGGTGCAGGTTAGGTTCATTGATATCACGCCAAATTTTGGTCGCAATTGTCACTGCTTGCTCTTCTGTTAATTTTGCATACTCGTGAAAATAAGAATTAGGATCAGAGAATGAACCAAGACGAAATTTCAAAAACCGGTTTATATACCAGGATTTTAATAATTCTTCCGATGCGTCGACATATATAGAAAAATCAATAAAATCAGAAATAAAAGTGCGTGGTTGTGCGTGTGGATAATCCATTCCACTTTGCAAAATGTTTAATCCTTCGAGGATTAGAATATCCGGTTGATCCACCACTTTATTGCTATTTGGCACAATATCGTAAGGCAGGTGTGAATATATTGGTGCAGTGACTTTTTTAGCCCCCGATTTTATATCCGATAGAAACTTCATCAGACTATAAATATCGTAAGATTCAGGAAACCCTTTTTTCTGCATCAGGTTTCTGTCTTTAAGCACCTGTTTGGAATGCAAAAAACCGTCTGTAGTGATCAATTCAACTCGACGATGCTCAGGCCACCGGCTTAGCAACGCCTGCAATACGCGCGCGGTAGTACTTTTGCCAACCGCGACGCTGCCTGCGATGCCAATAATATAGGGAATACGCTGCCCGTTAGTGCCGAGAAATTGCTCCAATACTGCCTGGCGTCTCAGGTTTGAGCTGATATAAAAATTAAGCAGACGTGATAAAGGCAGATAGATTTCGGCAATTTCATCGAGTGACAACTCGTCATTGATTCCTTTTAACAGGATGATTTCTTCTTCTGTCAGCGTTAATGGTACTGAATTGCGCAATGCAGCCCATTGACGGCGATCGAAGTGTAGGTAGGGTGTTGCCAAAGGTTCCTCGCTGTCTCTCATCTGTGCAATATATCCTATAGACCATCCTGCTTGGAGGCGAAACTGCCCAGTGTTGTATGAGCAGGAAGTATAAGCCGCGGGTGGTCATACACGGTAATGTTGTGATTCGATTAGTAGATATCAGGCAGGTTACACGTTGTACACGCAGAAAAGAAGACAACAATATGATATTTCCTGACGCAATGGCGTCAGGAAACGATTAACTTGCCAAAGCCGGTGTCATCCTATTTGGCGACAAACAGGACTTGTAGTAGATGGCGGTAGGGTGATAACTGCCATCGGGCGCACTGGATTTCCCCCAGATAGCGATATCCCTGCATGCGGTAAAAGGCTTATGCCGGGGAACCCACCTGAGTATCCAGATACAGCAGGCCACGATTGAGCTCAAAGGCGGTGGTTTCTAATACCGACAGCAGATTACGGCCAATACCTTGGCGACGCGCGCGGTTGTGTACCAGCAGTTTTTGCACTTATGCCCGGTTCAACCCATTGCTTTCTGGCACAGTTCAAGCAGCACGCTTCCGATAATGCCTTGGGCATCACGGGCAATCCACAGTAAACGTGCCCCTTCCGCCAGAGAGGTGCGTAATCCGTGAAAATAGCTGGCTGAGGTTTTGTGAGACAAAGGCATCTCATAGCCAACAGATGCGCCATGCATTACTGCATCTAGCAGAAAGTCTGCCAGTTCTGTGCGGTAAACAGGAAGGATTGTGTCATTAAGTAAAACGATTTTCGTCATAATGCAGCCTCCAGCGAAATGAGCCCTCTCTGACCCTTTTTACCGAAACATAGCAAGATACTTACCGAAACATAGCAAGATACGTGCCAGGCCAGATTTACGTCGTTAACGCAGTTAAACACATCTTTCTAACGAAGAAGGTGCGTTACCTTGGAGCAAAAGGTCATTGTTGGTGTTGGAGCAAAAGGTTATTGTTGGTGCAGAATCGTGCTGACGTCATGTTGAAAATTGAAAATAACATGCAGGATAGGGGGAATGTGCGGAATTGGTTGTTAATTTGGATGTTCTTTAGGCATTTTATCGCAGAGGACGTGAATTCATGCTCGAATTTAGATAACGTGAATTCATGCTCGAATTTAGATAAAATTTAAGCGATAGCGCATTTTAAGCAATTTTTTGTTGCATAGGTGGCTCGCTCTACCTAGAATGCGCAGCACTTGATGCCGGCTTAGCTCAGTTGGTAGAGCAACTGACTTGTAATCAGTAGGTCGCCAGTTCGATTCCGGCAGCCGGCACCATCAAGTACACAATTAGGTGGGGTTCCCGAGCGGCCAAAGGGAGCAGACTGTAAATCTGCCGTCACAGACTTCGAAGGTTCGAATCCTTCCCCCACCACCAAATTCAAGCCATACAGGTTATGGTTGAATCAACGCGACGAGGCAATCATCGTGTTGGCGAAGGCGGAAGCTTTCAACAAGAGAAATCAGGTAGCCGAGTTCAGGATGCGGGCATCGTATAATGGCTATTACCTCAGCCTTCCAAGCTGATGATGTGGGTTCGATTCCCACTGCCCGCTCCAATAAGTGCTGATATAGCTCAGTTGGTAGAGCGCACCCTTGGTAAGGGTGAGGTCGGCAGTTCGAATCTGCCTATCAGCACCACTTCTTTTTCATCTCCTGATTTCCTTTCTGTAAAATATTCGTCAAGCGTTAGCTTGGTTAATGTGGTGCTAACACCGATTTATCCGTGTCTTAGAGGGACAGTCGATGTCTAAAGAAAAGTTTGAACGTACTAAACCGCACGTTAACGTCGGTACTATCGGTCACGTTGACCATGGTAAAACCACGCTGACCGCAGCGATCACCACCGTACTGGCTAAAACCTACGGCGGTAGCGCGCGCGCATTCGATCAGATCGATAACGCGCCGGAAGAAAAAGCACGTGGTATCACCATCAACACCTCTCACGTTGAATATGACACCCCGACCCGTCACTACGCACACGTTGACTGCCCGGGACACGCCGACTACGTGAAAAACATGATCACCGGTGCTGCCCAGATGGACGGCGCGATCCTGGTAGTTGCTGCGACTGACGGCCCGATGCCGCAGACTCGTGAGCACATCCTGCTGGGTCGTCAGGTAGGCGTTCCGTACATCATCGTGTTCCTGAACAAATGTGACATGGTTGATGACGAAGAGCTGTTGGAACTGGTTGAAATGGAAGTGCGTGAGCTGCTGTCTCAATACGACTTCCCGGGTGATGATACCCCGATCGTCCGTGGTTCAGCGCTGAAAGCACTGGAAGGCGACGCTGAGTGGGAAGCAAAAATCATTGAACTGTCTGGCTACCTGGATTCCTACATTCCAGAACCAGAGCGTGCGATTGACCGTCCGTTCCTACTGCCTATCGAAGACGTATTCTCTATCTCCGGCCGTGGTACGGTAGTTACCGGTCGTGTAGAGCGCGGTATCGTTAAAGTGGGTGAAGAAGTTGAAATCGTTGGTATCAAAGATACTGCTAAATCAATTTGTACTGGCGTTGAAATGTTCCGTAAACTACTGGACGAAGGCCGTGCGGGTGAGAACGTTGGTGTTCTGCTGCGTGGTATCAAACGTGAAGAAATCGAACGTGGCCAGGTACTGGCTAAGCCGGGTTCCATCAAGCCGCACACCAAGTTCGAATCTGAAGTGTATATCCTGAGCAAAGATGAAGGTGGCCGTCATACGCCGTTCTTCAAAGGCTACCGTCCTCAGTTCTACTTCCGTACTACTGACGTAACGGGCACCATCGAACTGCCGGAAGGCGTTGAAATGGTAATGCCGGGCGACAACATCAAAATGGTTGTTACCTTGATCCACCCGATCGCGATGGACGACGGATTGCGTTTCGCAATCCGTGAAGGCGGCCGCACCGTTGGTGCGGGCGTTGTTGCTAAAGTTATGGCTTAATCGCCAATACGCCAGTAACATCCGTGCGCTAGCGATAGAGTAAGAAAAAGGACACTTCGGTGTCCTTTTTTTATGGTGTTGATGAAACTGTAATTTACATGTAAATTATTATTATTTACACCATAATTAACTATTTTATAGTCACTTTTTTTTGACTGCTGTGCGGAAGGTAGCAACAAAGAGGGTGTGGGTCCGCGACTGAGAGGATGAGTTATCCTATATGTATGTCTGCCTGCGTAATGCCATTTCCGATAAAGTTATTCGGTACGCCGTTCACCAGCATCAACTCCGCTCGCTCAATCAATTGCGCCAGTTAATGTAGTGGCACACTGAATTTGGGTAGTGGCACACTGAATTTGGCCACCTGAACAGAGGTGATATGCTCACCTCAGGACAACACAGGTGCCCCAATAAAAAAATTTCAGTGCAGAGTTCAAACGTGAATCCGCTCAGTTGGTTGTCGATCAGAACTACGCCGTTGCTAAAGCAGCCAATGCCGTCCTGATGAACCGGACAAAAGGCGTACAGAGCTGCGCAGCCAGATTCAGGAACTGCACAACATCAGTCATGGCTCAACCGGGGCGAGAAATATCGCCGCAATGGTAACGTTCAAGGGCTTTCGGATGGAGCGCTGGCTTGCCGGCAGAATCATGAAGGAACTGGGGCTTGTAAGCTGCCAGCAACCGAAACACAGATATATACGCGGTGGTCGGGACCATGTTGCCATACCGAATTATCTTGAGCGCCAGTTCGCCGTCACAGAACCTAACCTGGTGTGGGGCGGCGATGTGACATATGTCTGGACAGGAAAACGCTGGGCGTACCTTGCTGTTGTTCTCGACCTGTTCGCCAAAAAACCGGTGGGCTGGGCAATATCGTTCTCACCGGACAGCCAGCTGACCATTAAGGCGCTGGAAATGGCTTTTGAAAACCGGGGCAGGCCATCAGGGCTAATGTTCCACAGTGAGCAGGGCAGCCATTATACAATATACAAGCAGGCAGTTCCGTCAGTTGCTGTGGCGTTACCGGATACAGCAGAGTATGAGCCGGCGCGGAAACTGCTAAGGAAACTGCTGAGATAATAGCCCGATGGAGCGCTTTTTCAGAAGCCTGAAGAATTGAATGGATACCGGTAATGGCATACAGGAGCTTCACCGAAGCAGCCCGCTCCATAACGGACTATATAGTAGGATATTACAGTACACTCAGATACAGTACACTCAGAGCGCACGACTATAACGGTGGGTTACCACCAAACAAATCGGAAAATCAGTTCTGAAAAAACTCTAAACCCGTGGTCAGTTTTAGTTGACCACTACATAGCGATATCATGTGTGCCTGGCTGGAAAGTAAGAATGATTATCTTGCTGGCATCTTGCAGGAAGATTACGGCCTGCAAGATGGCGATGAACTGTCTGATGTTACTGTGCAGGCGGAAAAAGGTTCGGCAATGCTGTACTGAATTTACGTCGCGCTTGTTTAACGTTGCGCTAAGGACGCGTTATACTAACGCATGGATCATTTCCTCAGGCCGTTTTCCTTTATAGATACCCATTCATTGTTACTTTGTTGTTACTTTGTTGTTATTTGTTACTTTGTTACTTTGATTTTCCGCCGTTGAGCGAAAATGAAGTGGCAAGCATTGCGCTCGCCGCAATGGCAGGGGTAACGCATATCCTGAGCCTGTGGTTGAGTCCCGTTATTTTGCGCGCGTCATTGCGCTTTCTCACACCACTCAGCGCTCTTTGCTGCACTTAGCCTGCATCCACTCTATGATGCTTATCATCAGGATAGCAATATAGATCTGCTTGAACAGCAACTACGCCAACGCGATAACAGGCTGATCGCCAACGCGATAACAGGCTAATCGCGGTAGGAGAAATCGAGCTGGATCTGTATATGGCCAAGCCCAGTTTCGAACGCCAATGCGAACTTTTGCAAGCGCAGCTGGCGTTGGCGAAGCGCTATGATTTGCCGGTGATGCTGCACTCCAGACGTACTCACGACCGTTTGTCGCAACTGTTGCTCCGTATCGATGTGCCGTGCAAAGGCGTGGTGCACGGATTTGCCGGCAGCGAGCAACAGGCGCTGGCCTTTATCAAATTGGGTTACTACATTGGTGTCGGTGGCACCATCATCTATCCACGCGCCAATAACAAAATCAGTCAGGCGATTTCTCACCTTCCTCTCTACAAGCCTGTTGCTGGAAACCGATGCGCCCGATATGCCGTTCAATGGTTTTCAGGGAGAACCCAATTGCCCCGAGAGCGCGGCCAATATGTTTCACACCCTGTGTGAGCTGCGTTAGGAGCCGCATGAGGTGATAGCGGACGCGCTGTATCGCAACACTTGTCGTCTGTTTACCTTACCCGGCATTCATGCCAACGGCGTGGTTTCAATCACCGTTTCTCCGGCGGGGTTTCAATCACCGTTTCTCAAAGCGAGAAATAGCAACGCCTTATCGCTACTATCGTTAATAGTGCAAAAAATCGACGCTCTGCACCGTTATCGATCTTCTTCCCTGCACTGCTACATCTTCCCTGCACTGCTACATCGCGCGATTGCTCGCAAACACGCTGCGCTCAAGGCCAATGGATAGCGATTTATTATTGCTCAATGCGCAACAACGGCAGCAGCGCGACGGTTTCTCGTTTTGAGAAAGCAACTGTCTTAAATCAGTAACAAGCTGGTAACGCAGTTGGCGTCAACCTTAAATCAGTAACAAGCTGGTAACGCAGTTGGCGTCAACTTTTGCAAAAACACTCTGAACCAGGATAAACGATGATCCTTGTATTTCTCCTTTTATTCATGGTGTGAGAGTAACATGATGCGTTTACTTGCAAGACGGCTACAACAATATGTGTTCACGGCAGTGCTGATGGGAATGGCCGCCCAAAGTTACGCCGGGAAAGCCAATGATACGTTGGTCTATGCCTCTGACAGAGAGATAGAAAATGTCAGTCCCTATCACAATACCATGCGGGAAGGGGTGATTTTAGCCCATCTGGTGTGGAGCAACCTGGTTTACTGCGATCCGAAAACCGGTGAATACAAACCGGAACTGGCTACCGATTGGCAGTGGGAATCTCCGACTGCATTACTGATGCATTTACGCCAAGTGGTCAAATTTCACAATGGCGATGATTTCACGGCGGATGATGTCGTCTATACCTTCGAACATATTTCCGGCCCGAATACAGACTTGGTGGTGCCGCACAGCGTCAACTGGATTGCTCGTACTGAAAAGGTTGATGACCATACGGTCCGCCTGCATTTAGCTAAGCCTTTCCCGGCGGCACTGTAGTATCTGTCCGGCCCGACATCTTTTTCCGGCGAAGTATTTCCAGAGCATGAAGCTGGCGGGCTTTAGCCGTGCACCGATCGGCACTGGCCCGTATAAGGTGGTGCAGGTGATCCCCGGCCAGGAGGCCACCATGGATAAAAACCCCGATTACTTCAAAAAGAGCCAGCCCCCTTGGTCAGCCCAAGATCGGCAAGCTGAATTTCGTGGTGATCCTCGACCCGGAAACCCGTCTGGCACAGTTAATGACCTGGCAAGTGGATTGGATTTGGCGCGTGCCTTCCGATCAGACTAAGGCGTTGTCTTCCATGCTGAACCTCGCCGTGAAAAGCGGTGAAACCATGTGCGTCGGCTTTGTGGCGATGAGCGTTCACAGCGATTCGCCGGAAGGAAAGCCTTTCAGAATGTGTGCGTGCGCCAAGCGGTGAATTACGCTATCGATCGCCAAAGCATGGTGACCAATCTGGTGAAAGGCGGCAGTAAGCCGGTTTACACCGCTTGCTTCCATGAGCAGGTGGCCTGCGATGCCAGCAAGGTGATCAATTACCCGTTTGATCCGCAAAAAACCAAACAGCTGTTGGCGGAAGCGGGTTATCCCAATGGGTTTGATACGGATATCTGTGCTTACCGTGAGCGCGATTACGCAGAGGCGATTGTCGGCTATCTGCGTCAGGTTGCATTCGTACTCGACTGCATTACATGCAGTTTCCGGTGATGGCGGACGCGTTGATTTCCGGCAAAGCGCCAATGGCTTTCAATACCTGGGGCTCGTTCTCGATTAACGATGCCACCGCGTTCACCACGCCGTACTTTGGTGGCAAGGGGAATGACATTTGGAAGGATCCCGAGGAACCAATACCTTGCTGAAGGCCGATGAAACCATCGATACTCAGGATCGTGCTGCGCTGTATGCCACCGCGTTGTGACCAAGAAGGAGCCGCATGCGGCATTATGGCGAAGTACGTTTTTCATCGGCTGCTGGTGGCGCTCGCGGTGTTGTTTACGGTGGCGCTTGTCAGTTTCTCTCTGTTGCACCTTTCCGGCGATCTGGCAGCAGCTATTGCCGGACCTGAAGCCACGGCAGAGGTGATTGCGCAGATTCGCGTTCGATACGGATTGGATCAGCCACTTGCCACGCAGTTTAGTCATTGGCTCTGGGCTGTGCTGCATCTCAATTTCGGGCGTTCTTTCTATTTTGAACACACTGTGATGGAGCTGGTCGGGCAGCGTATGCCTGTCACCCTGAAATTGGGGGGGGTTCTTTGCTGCTAGCGCTGCTGGTGGCGATTCCGCTCGGCGTATTGGCGGCGGTGTTCCGTGATTCCTGGGTCGATCGCAGTGCCGTGATGACGGCGGTGCTCGGGCAGGCAATGCTCAATTTTTAGTTTACGCTGCTGCTGATCCTGATTTTTGCCGTGGGGCTAAAGTGGCTGCCGGTCGCTGGCAACGCTTGAGATTGCCCACGCCATTTTGTTGGAATCCACGCTCTCCTTTCTGGGGCTCGGGGTTTAACCACAGATGCCCTCCTGTGGATTAATGGTGGCAGAAGGTAAAGCCTACATGTTCTTTCAGCCCTGGGTGATTTTGATCCCCGGCATTGTGCTGGCGGTGTTGTGCTCGGCATCAACCTGATGGGTGATGGCCTGCGTGATATCATCGCCGTAGACGGGCGTAACTAGGAGGTTGCTATGACTCAGGATAGCTTGTTGGATGTCAAAGACCTGCGCGTCGATCTTCCCACGGCGTGGGGTACCTTGCACGCGGTGCGCGGTATTAATTTCTCGGTGCGTAAAGGCGAGATTCTGTGTCTGGTGAGCGAGTCTGGGTGCGGTAAATCCATGACGTCGCTGGCACTGATGGGGCTGCCGCAGCGTAAGACGGTGCGCAGTGCGACGTACTTGCGCTTTAAATGGCAAGATCTGAAAACACTGAACAACAAACAGATGGCGGCGATCCGCGGCGATCAGATCGCCATGATCTTTCAAGAACTGACGATGTCGCTGAATCCCTCCTACACGCTGGGCGAACAGCTATGCGAGACGCTGCACGCGCACCGTAAGGTGATGCCAACCCAGGCAAGAGCGTGCGCTCTATTAATGGAACGGTTCGGTATCCCGCAATGGAACGGTTCGGTATCCCGCAGGATGGGGATCGCCTGCGGCAGTATCCGCATCAACTGTCGGGAGGATTGCGCTAACGTAGCATGATTGCCATGGCGCTGATGTGTGAGCCGGAGCTGATCATCGCGGATGAGCCGACCATGGCGCTGGACGCGGATGAGCCAACCATGGCGCTGGATGTGACCATTCCGGCGTAGATCCTGCGCATGTTGCACGAATTGCAACAGGAACTGGGTACCGCGGTGATTTTCATCACCCACGATCTTGGCGTAGTTGCATGCATCGCCGATCTTGTGGCGGTGATGTATGCCGGCCAGATTGTTGAGGCCGCGCCGGTGAAAGAACTGTTTGGGCACCCGCAACATCTCTATACAAAAGGGCTGATGTCATGCATCCCAGTACGAGGAAAGACCGCTCCAGGCCAGTTGCTACAGGCGATCCCCGGCGTCGTGCCGAGTCTTATTGGTGCGCAACAGGGGTGTGCGTTCCGCAATCGTTGCCCCAACGCGCAGGTCTGTTGCAGTGAAAACCCGCCTTATGTTGCGGTGACGCCGCAGCAGCACGTGCGCTGTGTGCAGGCACAAGCTTAGGAGGATGTGGCATGAGCGAAACAGTAACGGCATTTGGCGCAGTACAACCTGCCCCCTACATTCCCGGCAATGACGATCTGGTGTTAGAGCTTTGCGCGCTGAGCCGCGAATTTCGCCTTAATCGAGGCATGTTTGTGCGGCCCGGTATCTTTACTGCCGTCAATAACGTCTCTTTACGCGTGTTACTGCCGTCAATAACGTCTCTTTACGCGTGCGGCGCGGCGAAACCCTTGGGCTGATGGGCGATCCGGCTGCTGGGCTGATGGGCGATCCGGCTGCGGTAAAAGTACGCTGGCAAAGATGCTGCTGTGGCTGTTGCCACCAACCTCGGGCAACGTCCTGATTGAAGGGCGTGAAATTGATGCGGGCGATCGCAAAGTACTGGCGACCCGTATTCAACCGATTTTTCAGGACCCCTACTCCTCACTGAACCCACGTCGCATGGTGGCCGATATAGTTGAAGTCGCGCTGCGTCTGCATAACATCGGTACCCCGGAAACCCGCAAACAGTGGGTGCAGGAGATGTTGGACCGGACTGGGATGCCAACCCGAACCCATGGGCAGTATCCTGGCCAGCTTTCTGGCAGTCAGCGGCAGCGCGTCGCCATCGCTCGCGCGCTGATCATGCGCCCAGAAATTCTCATCTGCGATGAGCCAACCTCGGCTCTGGATGTGTCGGTTCAGGTGCAAATCCTCAATCTGCTGATGATGCTCAAGCAGGAGCTCGGTCTGACTTATCTGTTTATCAGCCATAACCTGGCTGTGGTGGAGCATCTGGTGGATCACGTTGCCGTGATGCGCAAAGGGGTTATCGTCGCGCAGGGGACGCGCGAGCAGATTTTCGAAACGCCGAGACACCCTACCCCAGGCACTGCTCACGTCGGTGTTGACGCCGGAGCCGGGGCTCGGTATTCCCGAGATTTCCTCCCATTACAGTGGATTATAACCAGAACACGGCAAAATGAAGAAGGATACAGGCAGATGACGCGTGAAGAATTGATGCAAGCGGTGAGCGACTATATGGAATCTGGTGCATTTTTGGAAACGCTGGCGCGGTGGGTAAGCTACCCAATAGAAAGCCTGGTCGCAGAGCGATCGCCCCAGATAATTGCCTACCTGACGGAAGAAATTCAGGCATTAGGCTTTGAGTGCCGCATTGTGGATAACCCGGTAGCGGGAAAATGGCCTTTTCTGCTGGCGCGCCGTATTGAACCCGAAGCGCCCTTTACGTTACTGGCGTATGGCTATGTTGATGTGCGTATGGCTATGTTGATGTAGTGCTGGGTGATGAAGCTAACTGGCTGTAAGGAGCCGATCCCTGGAAAGTCAAGCCGGATGGAGATCGCTGGTATGGACACGGTACGGCAGATAACAAGGGCCAGCACACCATCAATCTGGCTGCCCTGATGCTGGTGCTGAAAGCGAAGCAAGGGCGACTCGGCTATAACCTGAAGCTGATTTTAGAAATGGGGGAAGATACCGGCTCCCCCGGGCTGGACGCGCTGTGCGCACGCTATAGCGACTGGTTGGCGGCAGATTCGTTTATCGCTTCTGATGGCCCGCGCGTGGTAGCCGAGCGGCCGACGCTGTTTCTGTGCTCGCACGGGGTGTTTAACGTTAAGCTTCAGGTCAAGCTGCGCGAAAGCGCGCACCACTCTGGTAACTGGGGCGGCTGTTGGCAAACCCCGGCATTCGTCTGGCCTATGCGTTAAGTAGTATTGTTGAGGCGCATGGACGTATTCTGGTGCTGGGATTACTCCCTGCAGTATTGCCTGAGCAGGTACGTTATCTGCTGCGCGATATCGCTTTGGGCGTGGGACCTAACGATCTGGCTATCGATCCTGACTGGAACGAGCCGGGCCTGACGGCGGCAGAGAAGCTATATAGTTGGAATGCCTTTGACGTGCTAGCCTTTACCACCGGCAATCCCGATAAACCTGCCCATGCCATACCGCCAGTGGCGCTGGTGCACTGCCATATGAGCTACGTGCCCGGCAGCGATGTGGATAATTTCCACGTTATTTGCGTGAACATCTGGATGCGCACGGGTTTGAGGATGTCACGATGGTCACCCCCGATCACTGCTTTACCGCGACGCGCCTCGATCCCAGCGATCCCTGGGTAGCGTGGGGCGAAGCCTCTATTGTCCGCAGTCCTGGGAAAAAAGCCGCTATCCTGCCTAACTTCGGCGGTGGCCTGTCAAATTCCTGTTTTTTCGAAACATTATGGCTGTCTACGCTGTGCGTGCCGCACTCTTATCCGGCCAGTAGCCAACACGCGCCTAATGAGCACTTGCTGCAATCGGTGGGGCAGGAGGCGTTGCAACTGATGGACGGTATGTTGTGGGATCTGGCAGAGCAGGGGGCGGCAGTGTGTCGCCAGCGAGAGCAGCACGCGGTTACCGCCATCGTTGCTTGATCCTATCGCCAACAGGATCTTTTGCCTCAGCACTCGCGCATACCGATTTTCCGGTGCGCGCGTTGTTGTTTTTCAACGCAAGGGTGTGAGCCATGCACAATACCGAAATCCGTTACTTTATGGCCGTAGTGAGCACCGATTCGCTGGGCACCGCCAGCTAGCAACTTTTCGTAGCGGTTTCCGTGATTAGCCGCCATATCCAACGGTTGGAAAAACGTCATGGCATGTGGAAAAACGTCTTGGCATGCCGCTGTTTGAGCGTAGCGCGCGCGGTATGGTGCTCAATGATGCCGGGCAAATTTTGCCAAACCATATCAGACGCAGCATGGCGGATATGAAGCTGGCGATCGTTGAACTGGAAGGCCTCAAATCTCGGCAGAAAACCCCGATTCGTGTGGTGTGTATCGATGGCCTGGCGTTGAATCTGGTGCCTCTCCTGCTGGCGCGTTTTCACCAGTTGCACCCTGAAGTCAACTCCCACCTGATTGTTGGCGCGGCCAGCAGGTGCCGGAGTGGGTGCGGTACGGTGAAGGGGATGTGGCGATTAAATTTAGCCTGGCGACGGATACTGGAGATTGACGTCATCGCCTCGTTTCCCGCACCGGTTACCGCATTTATGCATCGAGAGCACCCACTGGCAACGCGCGATTTCGCTTTGTCCGATCTGAATGCTTATCCGTTGGTGTTGCCGGATCAAACCGCCACCATCCGGCAACTGTTCGATCTGTGCTGTCGAATGAACAGCATGTTTATCGAACCGATGTTTACCAGCAACCAATTTTCTGCGTTATTATTAGGCTATGTGCGTAACGATAGCGACGCTATCGGTATCTGTAGCCATTTTTCGGTGATGGGGCACATGCTTAACGACGAGCTTCAGCTTCGCTGTGTTAACGTCGAACCATTGGGGCAACGTATGCTGCAAATTCAGACCGAGCTCGGGCGTCCCCGAACCGCGCTGCTGGCACGTTTTTTCAGTTTCTTAAGCAAACGCTGACGGAAATGGACAGCCAATTACGGCAGCGCTATGGGTTGTGTATTCAATGATTTGATACAGCACATCAAACGTAATACTCGCGTTCGATGTAAGTGCCGATGAGCCTATCGTGCATTTCCGATGATGTTGAATACCCCAACGTCTTACGATTGAGGCGTTTCAATCGGTTGCGCGGCGTCAGATTTTCACGCTCAATACGTTGTGTATACAGTTTGCCAACAATGTGTTTTGCTTTTGGAAGTTGGTCGTTGTAAGCCCCGTAGCCATCAGTGCACCAAAATGCCACTATGAAACCATAGAACAGTTTCAGTAACTTACGCCGCGTTTTCTTGCTTCGATAGCTCAAATGCATGAGCGATAATCCGCTTCAAACGCAGCTCCCATGCATACCACCGCCAGCGCTGTCATTTTTTGTTGCCAACAAATGACCACATCTCATCCACTTCCATCCACTTCGCAAATCAGTTGAATTTGCAGGTTATCCAGTAGCAGCGTTGTTACATTCCGCGGCGAGAGTTTTTAAAGTACGCAGGACGGCATTGATACTAATATGTAACGCCCGAGCAATGTCACGAATACCCGCATTATCCATTGCCAATTTAATTTAATGATTTGGTTTGTCATTACAGGTTGGCAGGCACAATAGGAATAATCGAGCTGGAAGGTGCGTTTACATGACTGACAACGGTAACGCTGATGGCCACTTTTGCCATAACCGTGTTTTACAGAGGCTATCTGTTCACAAAACGGGTATCTTACATCAACGTTAGCCACTGTATCTCCACATCCAAAACCGGAGGGTTTACACTGTAATCAATTTATTGAATACTTGGCCAACTTATAGAGGTCAGCGGACTTTTCTTCTGCGGTGGTTGGCGATAATGTTTTTTTCGTAGTGTTGCATTTTATTCGTCACGTATAAATTTTATTCGTCACGTATAATAATATAGAGTGCATAGCATAAAATTAGAGTGCATAGCATAAAATAATTAATATAGAGTGCATAGCATAAAATTGCGTGTTGTCCCCGATATCGTTCAGCTAAAACCATCGATTATCCTTAGTATTGTTGAAAATGAACGATATACCCTAGCCTCAAACAAATATACCCTAGCCTCAAACAATATTATTAACACATCGTATTCCCCAATAAACATAAGAAAAAACGATGTGTCTAGCGCCCTAGGGCGGATGCTCAATAAGGTCTGGGAAAAGAGCGTGATAGAAATCCAAGATGTGGAGAGGGAAGCATGTCAGAAAGTGTTCAAATGTGACAAAAATGCGTATTTATCGGGTGATCGCCTTATAATCCGTCTTTGACATTTTTCGGGCAGTCTGGTCCGAGATGAATGGTCTATCCTTGATTTTCAACAACGCATAAAAGGGAACTTCTTATGCAACTCATTATTATTATTTTATGAGTCATTATTATTATTTTATGAGTCTTATTGGCACATTACATTATTATATTATGAGTCTTATTGGCACATTATTATGAGTCTTATTAGCATGGCTGTGTTGATGCTGGTCGCCATTTTGCTTCCAGCAACCGCAAGGCTATTCGTCTGCGCACAGTGTTGGGTACTTTCCTGCTCCAGATTGATATTGGCGCATTGGTACTTTATGTTCCTCTTGGCCGCAAGGTACTGGCAGGGATGACTGAAGGGGTTGCCCTGATTATTGGTTACGGCAATGGCAATAATGAAGGTGTATCGTTTATTTTTGGTGGCCTGGCTTCCGATAAAATGTATGAGCTGTTTGGCGCAGGTGGCTTTGTGTTCGCACTGCGGGTGCTGCCGATCGTTGTCTTTTTCTCCTTGTTGATTGCCGTGTTATATTACATTTACATTACATTACATTACATTGGGCTGATGCAATGGGTTATTCGCCTTTTAAGCGGAGCGTTGGAAAAGCTGCTAAAAACGTCACGCACCGAATCGCTCTCAGCGACGGCAAATATTTTCGTCGGGCAGACTGAGGCACCGCTGGTAGTGCATCCCTATATTGCACCATGACGCGCACCATGACGCGTTCGGAGCTGTTTGCAGTAATGTGCGGCGGTTTGTCGTCTATTGCCGGAGCAGTAATGGCAGGCTATGCGCAGATGGGGGTGCCGTTGGAGTATTTGCTTGCCGCCTTCTTATATGTATTTGCTTGCCGCCTTCTTATATAATTATATGGCCGCGCCGGGAGGATTGCTGTTTGCCAAACTGATCGTGCCGGGAACAGAATTTGCCAAACTGATCGTGCCGGGAACAGAAAAAACACACGATCATGAAACCCACTCCGGTTTTGTGAGCGATGATGATCAACCGGCCAATGTGATTGATGCTGCGGCCAGTGGAGCGGCTTCAGGGTTGTAACTGGCGCTGAATGTGGGGGCGATGCTGCTGGCGTTTGTGGCGCTGATTACCTTACTTAATGGCATCTTGGCGGGGGATTAGCGGATGGTTTGATTATCCACAGCTCTCTATTGAACTGATTTTTTGCTGGTTGTTCGCACCAGCGGCTTTCCTGATCGGGAAACCGTGGCAGGAATCGACGGTGGCAGGGGCCTTTATCGGCTAAAAACTGATTCTCAATGAGTTTGTTGCTTATCTGAATTTTAGTCAGCATATCAAAGCGGATGATGCCGTGACAGCCCTGGGATTATAGGTGCTCTCCGATCAATCGAAAGCCATTATTTCGTTTGCCTTGTGCGGCTTTGCCAATCTGTCATCGATTGCGATTTTGATTGGTAGGCTCGGCAGCATGGCTCCAAACCGTCGTCAGGATATCGCGCGTTTTGGTTTGAAAGCGGTCGCGGCAGGAACGCTTTCAAACCTGATTAGTGCGACCATTACTGGTTTCTTTCTGGCGCTTTAAAGCCTGACCCGCAGCAGGGGAGAGTGTACGTTAATGACCATCTTGGCGTTTATCGGCAATATTGAATGAATGACGCTGCCTTTGCCCAATAGCGAGGCTGTGTATCCTGGATTCTGCGCCTATTGTCGCTTCAACCCAGAGGCTTACCATGATACGCTTCATCATTGTATTGATGGTATTGATGTTGCCCTTGTCTGCGGAACTGGCGCGCTCGGTTCCCAACCGTCGCGCAGAATTTCTCGCGGGGTGTTATTTGGCGCGTCATGTGCTGGAAAAACTCGGTATAAACCAGTTTACCTTGCTGAGCAGCCAAGACCGCTCGCCGGTATGGCCTGAAAATCTCTGTTGCTCTTTGGCCACAACAATAAAGACAGCGCGCTGTGCGCGATTCACCGCCGTAGTCATATATTGTCATATATTCAGCGATTGTCATATATTCAGCGGCGTGGGGGTGGATGTGGAAACGCTGGTGAGTGACGATCGGGCGGCTTCACTCTGGCCTGGTATCAGGGTGACGAGGAATGCCAATGGCTCAAGGAGTGGATATGCCGTTTTGCCAGGCGCTGACATTGAGATTTTCTGCCAAGGAGAGCTTGTCTAAAGCTATCTATCCTTCGGTTTAGCATTATTTCTATTTTTTAGATGCGCAACTTACCGTGCTCAATCAGGCCCAACAGGTTTCGAACTGCAATTGCAAACCACGCTAACTCCTGAATTTCCCACGGACCGGCGCTTCAAGGGGGTATACCGGATGATGAATGACAAAGTCACCACCTTCCTCTGCCTTGAGCCCTCGAAGGCTGTCTGACGAAAACTGCGATACGTAGGCACGTATTCAAACAAAGGAAATGGTAGTTGCCTGTTATTCTTGTGGGGATTGGCGTATAGGCATATTCAAGTGATATCTGTCCCAGATATTTTTTAACGCCATCACTTTGGTTTGCCGAAAATTCAGAAGTACATTGGTCAGTGATGATTTGGTCTGTATCATCTCTAAAAATCTGTAGAGATCAACGCTGTTCAATTGATATGTCGCCTTACCTTTAAATTTTGCAATCTGATGATGAAAAATCAGAGGATTTCATCATTGGTACGGAAAGTGATTGATTTTTGTATATTCAGCGGTGAATGAATGTTGTCATAATCAACCTAAAGATTACGGAACATTTATCCTAAACGTTGATTAATCTAATGCATTGAGTGGGTATTTAATTTTAAAAAAATACGAATTTAAATTCGTAAAGAACAATTCTTATAACTTAAGTGTAAAATTAATATTTCCTTCTTTTTGTTGTCACCATCAATGGTTTGTTTTTCAACAAATATGACTTTCTTGAAAATTTTCGCATCGCGACTATCAACCACATTCCCAGCGACCAGGTCAAGTATTCAATGAGTTGATTACAGTGTAAACTCTCCGGTTTTGGATGTGGAGATACAGTGGATAACGTTGATGTAAGATACCCGTTTTGTGAACAAATAGCCTCTGTAAAAAACACGGTTATGGCAAAAGTGGCCATCAGCGTTACCGTTGTCAGTCATGTAAACGCATCTTCCAGCTCGATTATTCCTATTATGCCTGCCAACCGTGAATGACAGACCAACTCATTGACTTGGCAATGAATAATGCGGGTATTCGTGACACTACTCGGGCGTTACATATTATTAGTATCAATTAGTATCAATTTAGTATCAATGCCGTCCTGCGTACTTTAAAAACTCTCGCCGCGGAATGTAACAACGCTGCTACTGGATAACCTGCAAATTCAACTGATTTGCGAAGTGGATGAGATGTTGTTATTTGTTGGCAACAAAAAACGACAGCGCTGGCGGTGGTATGCATGGGAGCCGCGTTTGAAGCGGATTATCGCTCATGCATTTGAGCTCTCGAAGCAAGAAAACGCGGCGTAAGTTGCTAAAACTGTTCTCGGGTTTCAGAGTGGCATTTTGGTGCACTGATGGCTACAGGGCTTACAACACGAACTCCCAAAAGCAAAACACATTGTTGGCAAACTGTATACACAGTATGTGTGAGCGTGAAAATCTGATGTTGCGCAACCGATTGAAACGCCTCAATCGTAAGACGTTGGGGTATTCAACATCATCCGAATGCACGATAGGCTCATCGGCACTTACATCGAACGCGAGTATTACGTTTGATGCTGTATCAACTTATTGAATAAACGACGATTTTCTCATTAAGCTGTGGTGTTCAAGTTTTCGATATGTAGTGGCACACTGATACTGGCCATCTTATCGGAGGTGATATGCTCACATCAACAACGACAGGTGACTAAATGGCAAAACCTTTCACGGAAGAAATTAAGCTCGAAGCAGCAAAGCTGGTTATCGACGGCTATACCTACGTTAAGGCCGCAGAGGCGGCTAATGTCAGCCATTCGGCTATCACCCGGTTAGAGCGCCAGGGGAAAACGCCCGCCTGGCTTCCTCTGAAGCCCGAACAGCTAGAGCTGCGTGAGATGAAGAAAAAAGTCCAGCGTCTTGAAATGGAGAATGAAATCCTAAAAAAGGCTACGGCTCTCTTAATGTCGGACTCACTCAACGGTTCATGCTCACTCAACGGTTCATGGTAGTCGACAGGCTGAGAGTGCGATATCCGGTCGCGGCGTTGTACCAACCTTTTGAAGTACATCTTTTGAAGTACATCGCAGTCGCTACAGGCACTGGCAGGCTTCCGCTAATGAGCCCGACGGGAAACATGTGGTTAAGCGCAGCCAGGTCATGGAAGCCTGGAATGCCAGCGGTGGCTCCTCCGGCGCCAGAAGCATGGCGACTATCGTCTCCAGGGGCTCTGGCGTCAAAATGGGCCGCTGGCTGGTAAGCTGATGAAAGAGCTGGACATCGCCAGTTGCCAGGTACCGACGCACAAATACAAACGCGGCGGAAACGAACACGTTGAAATACCGAACTATCTCGACCGTCAGTTCGCGGTTACCGCGCCGGCTCAGGTGTGGTGCGGTGATGTGACCTATATCTGGACGGGTAAATGCCATCCTTATCTGGCGGTGGTGCTGGATATGTTCGCCCGTAAACCAGTGAACTGGGCCATGTCTACGTCGCTGGATTCGGTACTCACGGTCAAAGCATTGCAGATAGCCTGAGAGTTGCGGGGTAGGCTACCAGGCGTGATGCTCCACAGCGACCAGGGTAGCCCCTATACCAGCTGCCAGTATCGGCAGGCCCTTTGGTGCTGTCGGATAAAGCAGAGTATGAGCCGCCTGGGCAACTGCTGGGATAACGCCCCTAAGGAGCGGTTCTTACGGAGCCTGAAGACCGAATGGGTGCCGACCAAGGGCTATAAAAGCTTCAACGAGGCTCAGAGCGCGATAATCCGCTACATCACGGGAGCGCGATAATCCGCTACATCACGGGCTATTACAGTGCCATCCTGCCTCACTGGTATAACAGCGTTCTGACGCCAAAGGAATCTGAGCGACTGTACTACTTACAGTCTAATGCGGTGGCCAGTATTAGTTAACCACTACATCCACCAAGTTAACCACTACATCCACCATCCCGTTAACCACTAGATCCACCATCCCGGCATTTGATAAATTGATAAATGACGGTGTCTGCCCACAAAAAGCGCTGTATCTCTTCGTCCAGATTGTAGCCCTGATCGACGTGAGTCACCTGTACGTTATGGCCTTGTTCGCTAAGCAAGGTGGCGGCAAAATCCGCGAGCGTGTTGTTCAATTGTCCCTTGGAGTGACCAAAGGATTTGTTGGCGTTGATCAGCAGAATGTTTTGCATGGTGACGATGATCCCGATTGCTTAATGAAAGTAAGGCAGTGTAGTGCGCAGGCTTAGGATGAAAAACGGGAGTGAAAAACGGGAGTAATGGCACAACACTCTTGACTGGCAGTCAATAAATCAAGGATGCTATGCCCAGTGAGTCAGGTAACCAATAAGTAAAGTAATAAATAAAAAGGGCAGTAAAACCAACGTATCAGCTTTCCTGCCCTGATAAGGACGCGTTTTGCGTTTATATCACTTCACGCAATAAACACGCTGATTAGAAATCGACGCTCATGCCCAATTGGAAGGTGCGTCCCGGTGCAATGGACAACTGCTGATCGTAATAATGTGCGTTATTGGGATCGGTATTGGTCGGTGCCTCAATGTTGCGGCTGTTCTGCTAATCCCAATATTTACGGTTAGTCAGGTTGTAAATACCGCCGTTGACGCGCACGTTTTTGGTAATGCGATAGTACGCGGTCAAATCCACCAAACCATAGCCCGGCACGCGCATGCATAAAGGTGTAATTTTCGGAGCCAAGCACATTCCCGTTGCCCACGCGTTTACGGCCTGCGGCATAATCGGCGGTTTTTCCTTTGGTAAAAGTGGTGATCAACGCAGCAACATAGGCGTTGCTCGGATCGTCATAGGCCAGCCCAACCACGGCTTTTTGTGGAGTGACGGTATCGAGATTAATGTAGCGGTCACCGGAGGCGCTGGATTTCGAGGCACCCTGGGTATAGCCGTAAGCCAGACGGGTGCTGAACCCTTTGGCCTGTTCAAACCAGGTGCCCAGTTCGAAACGTGCACTCAGTTCGTCACCGTAGATATAGGCTTTATCGCGGTTTTCGGTGAGATAGAGGGTACTGATGGTGTTTGGCAGATTGGCAAACAGGTCAGGATTTCCTGCACGGCAATAGTAGCCATTGTCAATAAAGTTTTGTAATCGTTATAGAATGCGCAGCGCTAAGCGTTACCCCGTCCACAATACCGCCTTTCAGCCCCAACTCATAGTTATCGCTTGTTTCGGTTTTCAGATTAGGATCGCCGATCGTGGCATAAGAGCTTAAGGTGCCCATATAACCCAAGGACCAGGCACCATACAGTTGCCCGGCGTTCGGGAACTGAGCGCCGTGCTTATACTGAACATAAGTCAGCAGATCTGGTTTCAGATTGTACTGGAATGTCAGAGCAGGCAAGATCTGGCTATCAGCGTTGGTGCCGTACATATTGGCAGTGTTATTTGCCATTACGTTGCCATGTGTTATTTGCCATTACGTTGCCATTAGTTTTGGCAAACAGGTTATCGGTATTTTCTGGCTTGGCGTGTTGCCAGGCGAAACGCACCGCAGGGATCACTGAGAAATCGCGCCCAGCCACATCCCAGGTCATCTTATCCTGCATAAAAGTACCAGCATTAATGATTTTGCTGTCTGCTTGAGGGCGACTCAATTGAATAGGTAGCCCATCTGCCACAATGTTTTGTGCTGTCAGCGGTCTTTCGGATTCAGACTGGCGAATGTTTACACCATAGCTAACTCGATGATTACGCAACTCTTTGGTCGCTTTGTTTTCCAGCCCGCGAATGTTGTAGCCGCTGTAGCCACCGCGATCATGGCTGCTTTTGCCTGCGGTAGCCCCGGCGCTGACGCCTGGTGTGCTCACCAGCGGCTGATAGCGCATGAGATTGCAGAAGGAGAAGGTATTACCACTTTCTTTCAAGAGGTAGTTAGCTGTCAGGGTGGTTTTCGTACCCGCTTCTCGCTCCACGCGGGAAGAAAGTACCGTCATGGTGTCCTGGGACTCTTTCTGGGCAGTATCCGATTTGCCCTGCGCGCTTTGCGTCGCATTGGCACCAAATGCCAAGCCGTACAGGACGAAGGTCAGCAAAATGTTATTAACATTATTATGATTTAACATGATAGAGCTCTTGAGTTCGCGATGGTTTGGGTTCGTAAAAATGTCGGTGCCGATATTGTCATTGGTGCGTTAGGATGCCGTGTATATAAATAACAATCATTATTATATATAGAAAGTATAATTATTATTATCTCTGTATAGAAAGTATAATTATTATTATCTCTATTGCGGCATTAAGATTTCTTAATGCAGGAACTCAACGACGATTGATCAAGTGTTAAGGGAGGAAAACACCTGAGATTTGTGACAGTAGCTGGCAAGATGCTGTACTATCTGCGCATACATTGTACTATCTGCGCATACATTAACGCGTGCGTTCATTAACGCGTGCGTTGCGGGAACTAAGCCTTTTAGATGACCTGTTTTGGCATGATCATTGAGTCACCGCGTAAGGATTATCGATGAGCGAGATAACTTATGACGGCGCAGAACGTCTTGCGCTGCATACATTTACAGAAAATGCGTACCTGAACTACTCCATGTACGTCATCATGGACAGGGCGCTGCCTTTTATTGGTGATGGCCTTAAACCGGTGCAACGCCGCATTGTGTATGCGATGTCGGAATTGGGATTGAGCGCCAGCGCCAAGTTTAAAAAATCCGCTCGTACCGTGGGAGATGTGCTGGGGAAATACCATCCGCACGGTGACAGCGCATGCTATGAAGCTATGGTGCTGATGGCGCAGCCTTTCTCTTACCGCTATCCACTGGTGGACGGTCAAGGGAACTGGGGGGCTACGGACGATCCGAAATCCTTTGCGGCGATGCGTTATACCGAATCGCGTCTCTCCAAATATGCCGAAGTTCTCCTGGGGGAGTTGGGGCAAGGTACCGTCGAGTACCAGTCCAACTTTGACGGCACCTTGCAGGAGCCGAAAATGTTGCCTGCGCGTTTGCCCAACATTTTACTTAACGGCACCACCGGCATTGCGGTCGGGATGGCGACGGATATCCCGCCACATAACGTGCGCGAAGTGGCGGCCGCCGCCGTTGCGCTGCTGGAAAAACCGGAATCATCGCTCGACGATCTGTTACAGTTCGTCCAAGGGCCGGATTTTCCCACTGAAGCTGAAATCATCACGCCGCGTGATGAGCTGCGGAGCGTCTATGAGCAGGGGCTTGGTTCCATACGGATGCGTGCCTTATGGAAGAAAGAAGACGGCGAAGTAGTGATCACTGCGTTGCCACATCAGGTCTCAGGGGCGAAAGTGTTAGAGCAGATCGCCAGCCAAATGCGGGCGAAAAAGCTGCCGATGATCGATGATTTACGCGATGAATCAGATCATGAAAATCCGACACGTCTGGTGCTGGTGCCGCGATCTAACCGGATCGACCTCGATCAGGTAATGAACCACCTGTTTGCCACCACCGATCTGGAAAAAAGCTACCGCATCAACATGAATATGATCGGTCTGGATAACCGTCCCGCTGTGAGAGGGCTGGTGGAGATCTTGAGCGAATGGCTGGTGTTCCGCCGTGATACGGTGCGCCACCGCCTTAACTATCGTCTGGAAAAAGTGCTCAAGCGTTTGCACATTCTGGAAGGTTTGTTGATTGCGTTCCTGAACATTGATGACGTTATCCATATCATCCGCACCGAGGATGAGCCCAAAGCGGAACTGGTGCGCCGCTATGGCCTGAGTGATACTCAGGCTGAAGCCATTCTGGAATTAAAATTGCGGCATTTGGCGCGCCTGGAAGAGATGAAAATCCATGGAGAGCAACACGATTTGGAAAAAGAGCGCGATCAGCTTCAGGCGCTGCTGGTATCAGAACGCAAGCTTAACAACCTGCTGAAAAAAGAGATTCAGTCGGATGCTGAATTGTATGGCGACGATCGCCATTCGCCGCTGCATGAGCGTGCGGAAGCCAAGGCCATGAGTGAGCACTATTTCGTACCGTCTGAACCGGTCACTATCGTGTTGTCAGAAATGGGCTGGGTGCGTAGCGCGAAAGGGCATGATATCGATCCTTCCGGGTTGAGCTTTAAAGCGGGCGATAGCTTCCGCGCCGCCGCGCGCGGCAAGAGCAACCAGCCGGTGGTGTTTATCGACTCAACGGGACGTAGCTATGCGCTCGATCCGATCACGTTGCCATCGGCGCGCGGTCAGGGTGAACCGCTGACGGGCAAACTAACGCCGCCGCCGGGTGCCAGTATTAAGCATGTGCTGATGGCTGCGGATGAACAGCGCCTGTTGATGGCGTCCGATGCTGGTTACGGGTTTGTTTGCACGTTCAACGATCTGGTGGCGCGTAACCGTGCCGGTAAGGCGATGATCACGCTGCCGGACAACGCCAAAGCGCTGGCACCGATCGTGATAGAGCACGAAGACGACCTGCTGATGGCGGTCACTGCGGCGGGTCGCGTGTTGGTCTTCCCAGTGTCCGATCTGCCCAAGTTGTCGAAAGGCAAAGGCAACAAAATTATCTCCATCTCCTCGGCGGACTTCGCGGAAGGCAATGATCGCCTGGCTCTCCTGTTGGTGGTGTGGCCGCAAGCGACGGTGAAGCTGTATTCCGGTAAGCGCAAAATTGTGGTGCGTGCAAGCGAACATCACGGTGAGCGGGGCCGTAAAGGCACCCTTCTGCGTGGGCTGCAACACATTGACCGCATTGAGGTTGATGCGCCTCCAGCGCCAAAGGATGACAGCGAGGAGTAATGCGTTGCCTGATATCACCCGATGGCGGTATCAGGCATCTCCCCCTTCGTTACCTGGTCGATGGCGCGGGTATCACAGCAAAGGATTACCCGTGTGTTTTATGCCGAAGTCGCTATACTAGCGGCGGCGGTTGGCTTATGAGGTCGTTATGTTATTCATCATCCGTTTTGTGGTAGTGGTGATTTTTTCCATTCTGATTTGCCTATTCGGTACGATTTACTGCCTGTTTAGCCCGAAGAATTCGCTCCACGTGGCAACCTTTGGTCATGCATTTGGGCGGCTCTCGACCCTATTTGGCCTAAAAGTAGAAGTCAGAGTGCCTGCGGATGCGGGAAACTATGGTAACTGCATTTACATTGCCAACCATCAGAACAACTACGATATGGTGACGGCGGCAAATGTGGTGCAGCCTGGCACGGTTACGGTAGGTAAAAAAAGCCTGGTGTGGATCCCATTCTTTGGTCCGCTCTACTGGCTTTCAGGTAACTTGCTGATTTACAGAGAAAACAGCGCCAAAGCACACGGCACTATTGCGCAAGTTGTTCAACACATCAAGGAGCGCAATATTTCTGTCTGGATGTTTCCAGAAGGCACGCGCAGCCGTGGTCGTGGGCTAATGCCGTTCAAGACCGGGGCGTTCCATGCCGCGATTAGTGCAGGCGTACCGATTGTGCCTATTTGTGTGACCGACACGCACAATAAAGTCAAACTGAACCGGTGGAATAACGGTCATGTTATCGTTGAAATGCTGCCACCGATTGACGCCTCTGCATACGGTAAAGAGCAGGTGCGAGAACTGGCCGCGCATTGTCATGATGTGATGGCGGCGCGTTTGGTTGAACTGAATGCTGAAGTGGCTGAGCGGGAGAAAGCGGCGAAGCGTTAATGTTTTTTACGCCCTCTGCGTTGGCGGGCGTACGCGGTTGGTTAGCAAGATTACGGAGTTTTTATGTCACTTAGCCGCCGTCAGTTTATTCAGGCATCGGGGCTTATGGTGTGTGCGAGCGGGCTACCTGCGACAGCGCAGGCAAAGGGTAAGCAAAATGCGCTACCCATCCCTCCGCTGTTGGAGTCTCGCCGCGGGCAGCCGCTTTTTTTGACCATGCAGCGCGCACACTGGGCGTTTTCCGGTGACCGTAGAACCTCGGTGTGGGGCGTTAACGGACGCTACCTCGGCCCGACGGTAAAAGTTTTCAGCGGCGATGATGTCAAACTGATCTACGGCAACCTCCTGAATGAGCCAGTCTCCATGACCGTCAGTGGCTTGCAGGTTCCAGGCCCATTGATGGGCGGAGCTGGGCGTATGATCTCTTCGGGGACCGACTGGGCTCCCGTGCTGCCAATTCGGCAGGCGGCGGCTACCTGTTGGTATCACGCCAATACGCCGAATCGTATGGCACCACACGTTTATCAGGGGCTGGCCGGGCTTTGGCTGGTAGAAGACAGCACCAGCAAGAGCCTGCCTATTCCAAATCACTATGGCATAGATGATTTTCCGCTGATTATTCAGGATAAGCGCCTGGATAACTTTGGCGTTCCAGTCTACAACCCGCCCAGTAGCGGAGGCTTCCTCGGTGATACGTTGCTGGTAAACGGTGTGCAAGAACCGTTTGTAGAAGTCTCACGCGGTTGGGTGCGCCTACGTTTGCTGAATGCGTCAAATGCGCGCCGTTACGTAATGCGCCTGAGCGACGGCCGCCCGATGTACCTTATCGCCAGCGATTTGGGTTTTTTACCGCTGCCGTTGGCGCTGAATCAGGTTTCCCTCGCGCAGGGTGAACGCCGTGAAATTCTGATTGATATGTCCCAGGGCGGTGAAGTTACCTTGATGGCAGGCGATGCGGCAACGTTGATGGAACGACTGCGTGGCTTGTTTAAGCCCTCCAGCATCCTGGTGTCAACGCAGATACTGACGTTAAAACCCACCGGTTTGCTGTCATTGGTGACGAACAATCCTCCCGCCCGTTTGCTGACTGATATTGTGCTGCCTGCCAATATCAGTCAGACGCGAGAGTTCCGTCTGGGTGATAGCCTGCCGGGGATTAACGGTGCGATGTGGGATATGACGCGCACGGATGTACATACGCAGGAAGGAAGCTGTGAACGCTGGATTGTTCACGCTGATTTACCACAGCCGTTCCACATTCAGGGGGCGATGTTTCTGGTGCGCAGCATCAATGGCGCTGCTCCTGCTGCCGATCAAAGCGGCTGGAAAGACACGGTGTGGGTGGACGGCGATGCTGAACTGTTGGTTTATTTCACCAAATCGTCATCGGCATCATTTCCGTTCCTCTTCTATAGCCATACGCTGGAGATGGCGGATCGTGGTTCCACTGGACAGTTGGTGGTGCAGTAAAACGGCACGATAAGTGGGCATAGATCCATGAGGTTGCTGACAAACAGCCTTACGCCCTCCATAATTTCCGCCACCACTGTCATTCCCGCGCAGACGAAACACGTTTCTTCTCACAGAGATCCCAGGCTTTCGCCGAGGATTACTAGAGGTAAAGTGACTTTGCTATTGGTCTAAGGGGGCACATAGCTCCCTTTTGTTTTGTATTACAGATTGGTGTTTGGGTTACTTGGCGTTGCCACGGCAAGTGTAGCAGCAGAAACCTTCAGCGTTTGTTTGAACCACTCAACCACACGATGCATCAGCGGCTCTTGATACCACGGCAAATCGCCGTGATTCTCCCCTTCCAGCAATACATACTCTGCCGGATTTCCGCCCTGTTTTAATGCATTAAACAACTGAGCACTTTGTAACGGGGAAACCAGCTCATCCGCGCTACCGTGCATGATCAGGAACGGCGGTTTTTTGCCGCTAATGTGCCCCATGGGGCTAGCGTTAAGGGCTTTTTTCTCATCCTTGCCGATGGCAGCATCGGGGAAATCGTGGAAGGCCGCACCGTTAACCAGCAGTGCTTGGGTTGACGCCGGTGAGCGGTGTAGATCCTGAATATCCTCTGGGAAGCCAGCGCCGATGTTGAGCAGATTCGAGAAACCATAAAGGGTTACAACGGCTTGCACATCTGAGTTTTGATCGAGATATTCTCCTTAAGGCTTTCTCAGCATTCCGCACGGTGACAGCGCCTGCATATGAAGCTATGGTGCTGATGGCGCAGCCTTTCTCTTACCGTTATCCACTGGTGGACGGTCAAGGGAACTGGGGGGCTCCGGACGATCCGAAATCCTTTGCGGCGATGCGTTATACAGAATCGCGTCTCTCTTCACGTAAATCTCATAGTTCCAGCCATTATCGTAGGTATAAACCAGATGTTTGCCGACAAAATCGCTGAGATTGTGCTTATGAAATGTATTCATGGTCCTGCTCTTTTTGTTCTTGATGTCAGGATCATATTGCGTCACTCTGTGAATTAATAACGCTGATTTTTCATCTAATTCATCAAAAATGTAGATTGATTTGATTATGCACAAGACAACGCAAGAACAATGGTTCTTGCTGGATAAGGTGATTGAGTTGGGCAGCTTTGCGCGTGCGGCGCAGGCCACGCACCGCAGCCAGTCTTCGGTGAACTACAATCTGGCGCTACTTCAGGAGCACCTTGGTGTGGCATTGCTAGAAGCTAAAGGGCGTAAAGCGGAGATAACCCCTGCCAGCGCGCTGCTGCTAGCGCAGGTCAGGCCGCTACTGAATGCGTTTCATCATGTGGAAACGTAGGCGGCCACGCTTAAAAAGGGGGGTGCGTACGCGCCTCGATCTGGTGGTCGATAACGTATTTCCCCGTGAGACGCTGTTTGCCATCTTATGTGAATTTCACAGCAGTTGCATCCTGATACCCATCTCCATCTGACGGAGATACTGGAGAACCAATCCTGGGACGTGGATGCCGATGTGGCGGTACTGACGCGGCGTGAAGATATGATGGGGCGGAGCGAATGGCTGATGAACATAGATTTTGTTGCCATGGCAGACCGCGATCACCCGTTGCATCAACTCCCTGCACCGTTAGGTTAAGAAACGCTGTTGCGCTATCCGCTGGTACGAATTGCTTCTCGGGAAAATAGCATGCCATTGGCGGTAACGACGTCCACTGAATAAATGCGAAGCTGGCAACGCTTACAATGGTGGCGAGCAGTGACTGAATAAACGATAATCCAAATGAGACGATGATGGCACCATAAACGATGCCAAGAATACCAATATTGCAGCACACCAAATCTAGAACAATTCTAATGGTTTTCCTTTGCGTTCCGCAGCAGGAACAATATTAATTCCCGTATTTTCAACTTGCCAAGTCTTATTTTGCTGTGTTTCGTCCATGACGGTGGCTCCTTGTTGGCCTTGACGGTGGCTCCTTGTTGGCCTTAATGAAGCGGGTGGCGGAAAGGGCAGCCATGCCGAAGAAAAAGTCCAATGTTAAAACATTGCAGCGGAACGGCAGGACAGACAGTAATTTAATGCGTTTGTTGAATTGCTGTGTGAGGAGTGCGCGTGGCGCTGGTGAGCCCTGGATGGTAGAGTGGAAAAATAAAGGAGCAGCCAAAATAGAATGACTGCCCCTGTTCTCAGCTCATGCGTGGGTGAAACGTGTGATACCGAGTGACAAAATAAAATGACTGTTGAAGGTGCTGTTATGTGCCTAAGGGTCTGGCACCAAGTACTGCTTATTGCTGTGTGTTGTCTTTATGCCATTTCATGTTAATGGACTGTCTTTCTGGTTGTATTCTTCGCTACTGCACGACATTTTCTGCTCTGAGCGCTGTTCTCAGCGTACGATCTACTTAAATAACAAGGATATTATTGTGATATGTGTCGTGAGACGCTGTTTTGTGGTCAACTAAATGCCACCCTGATGTTGACACATCTATGTTTAATGTATGCAATTCATAATGCAAAATCAAGTCCAATTAAATGCCATTGAGATACCAATACCAATCCTAAGTCTTGTTTGTTTCGTGGTAATGTGTTCTTGCCATGCTGACACCTGCCGGTGGGATGCCACCCGTGGTGCAAAAAAACACTATAAGGCCGTACTATGCAGGAGATATTTCGTTGGGTCAGGCAAACACTTGAGAAACCCTCTACAGCGCCGCGCTATATGCAATTGGCGATGGTTTTGGAGCAGGGTATTAACCAGAACAAAGAGCTGGCGGAGCAGTTTTTTCCTGCTGAACGTGCGATCGCGCAGCAGTTGGGCATTTCTCGCGTTACGGTCTTTCGCGCATTGTCGGTGTTGGAAGAAAAAGGATTGATTGTGCGCCAGCAGGGCGTCGGGATGCGCATCAGCCAGTATCTTGACTATTAAATGGATGATGAAGAACCCGGATTCACCAAGCTGGTGTTGCACGCCTGAGGTATTGCTGGTAATCGCTGGCTGGAGCGCACCACCACGCTGTTACCGGATGACGTCGCCAGCAGCGTTCCTGCTTTGAAAGGTGGGCGCGTGACCAAACTGCGGCGTGTACGATTGATCAACGGTGAACCCGTGTCGCTGGAAACCACATGGATCCGGCGTTATTGCCTGCGCCGGAGATTATGGAGCACTCGCTCTATCAATACTGGGCGGAGCGTACAATTTTCCCGGCGAAAAAGAAGATGCGCATCAAGGCGATTGCCTGTCAGGCTGAAACAGCGCGTTTGTTAAACATTCAGCCAGGCATGCTGCTGCTGTTTTATCGCCAGCATACCTACAACGCGCAAAATGGCTTGCTCGAATATTGTGAAATTTACTGTCGCAGCGATATCTACGGAATACAGATATCGGACTGAATCCTTGTCTCAGCCAGCCTCATTGCCGTTGAGACTGGCTATCTCATCAGATTATTGACAACCGCATCTGGCCTGGCAGCGAACCCACTCGGATGTTCCCACATCCGGACCTGTTGCCGGGTCGTCGAAATACATCCGATCGCAACCTATGTGCGCGTTAACGCCCGCGGTAAGGTTCAATATACTCGCCAGGAGCAGATATTTGATTGCATTTTTCATCGGTAACATCTCTATCATTCATAAGGTTTGGATATACTAGAACGCCTGAACTGCGCCATGAAGAATGGAATATGGTCTTTGCCCTATAAACGAATGCGGGGAGTTCGTTTGGTGTCTGTTAATGTTGGAGGGAATTCTGATTGTTATTTGATAGCGATCTTAAGAGGATAGGCGAGTGCAGCGAAAAAAGGGATTTCCGCCACCCGCAGTGGCGGAAACCACGTTAGTCTTTGGTCGGAAACGTGATGCGTGGGACATCTGGGTCTGGTCCCAGCCGTTTGCCTGCACCCAGCTTGGCGATTTCGCTCAGCTCGTCTTTGTCGAGACGGAAATCGAACACATCGAAATTTTCTCGGATGCTCGTGGGGGTAACGGATTTGTGGATCACCACCAGACCAGAATCTAAATGCCAGCGGATCACGATATTTGCAGGCGTTTTGCCGTATTTCAGCGCGAGCTGACGGATCAGCGGCTGTTCGAATACCCCTTCTCCTCCTTGTGCCAGCGAAACTCCAGGACTCGGTTTTAATCTGGTGCGTGGCATTCCAGGCGTGTAATTGGCGCTGCTGGAACAAGGGGTATAGCTCAACCTGATTGATGACCGGGAATACGCCGGTTTCTGCTTTCAGGCGTTGTAAATAGCTTTCAGGCGTTGTAAATAGTGTGGATGAAAATTGCTCAGACCAATGCTTTTCGCCAGTCCCTACTCCTGCAAACGCAGCATGCCGCTCCAGGCATCAACATAGGTATCCTGATCCGGCACTGGCCAGTGGATCAGATAGAGATCCACAAAATCCAGCCGCAGCTTTTGCAGGCTCTCCTCCAGCATTTTTTGCGGATCTGATTGATCGTTATTTCACAGTTTGGTGGTGATAAATAGCTGATCGCGGGGTAGCAGGCTGGCCTGTAGTGCCTCTCCGACGCCAGCTTCGTTTTTGTAAATCGCGGCGGTATCAATGGCTCGGTAGCCGATGTGTAGCGCATTGCTCACTGCGGCCACCTTTTGGTCGTGTGTCGCTTGCTACACGCCCAGGCCGAGCTGCGGCATAATGTTGCCGTCGGCCAGTTTGATCATGGGTTGCGTTGTCATGTCATTCTCATTCGAGAATCCTCCCTGCCGAGGTCAGCAAGGGCTCGGTTGGATTTCAGCCACCAGATACGGTGATGAATGGTATCCCTTAAACCCTGTTCGTAATGGACAGGACATGTCGGTTAAGTCTAACCGAAAATAGCAGCAAAGCAGCGAGGAGATATAACGGTACCTGCTTTTCTTGCGCGTAACATCAAGAAAATCAGATGGTAGTGGGTACCGTTGAAGAAGAGCCTGGAGAGGTCCTGCGTTAGGCGGCGGAGCGCCTCGTGTGCCACAACATTACCAGCATGCCAACCAATCCACTGATCAGTAAAACAATCGGGAGAATGATCAGCGCGGTCATCACCTGGTCTTCATAGCGCTTGACCAGTGGCACATGGCTTATGGTATAACCCAGTGTGACGATACCAAGTACCCACAGAAAGCCGCTGAGCCAGTTAAGCAACTGAAAACGCAGGCTGTTGAGGCCAGAAATGCCCGCCATGGTCGGCAGCAGGGTGCGGATAAAAGCCAGAAAACGGCCAATCAGCAACGCCACCAGACCGTGACGATGGAACATATGATAGGCTCGTTGGTGATAGTGTGCTGGCAGTTGCAGCAGCCATCCTTTCACGATGCGCGTATCTCCCAACCAGCGACCTTGCAGGTAGCTGAGCCAGCAGCCGAGACTGGCCGCGATGGTAAGCAGGAACATGGTGGGCACGAAGCTCATCACGCCTTTGGCGATCATAGCCCCGGTCAGCAGCAACAGGCTGTCTCCCGGAAGAAACGAAGCCGGCAGCAAGCCATTTTCCAGAAATAATGTTGTGAAAAGAATGCAGTAGATAACCCAGATAACATTGGGGTCGGCCAACGCACTGAAATCTTGTTGCCACAGCGCCTGAATGATGTCGTGAACCACACTCATATTACTTCCTGCCAGGTGTAGGGGCCCAAAGTACAACCATGCTCTCACAAACGCCGAACGGATCAATATGTGTCGCTAAGCAATAGCGTAGGGCCAAGATCTTAGTGTTGCCAACACGAACGCCTTTCGACGACAGATATAAGCTCTGTTACTCGTGTAAAGCGGTTTTTTTGTCTTGCTTAATTCCGTTCATCATACACGCTTTACACACACACCACCGCAGCCATATCAAGGGATATCTCTGTCACACTTTGTTAATTCTGTTGAATCCGGCTGTCAAATCATCTATCAGATCATAACAGTCTTCAAGCCCGATATGTAACCGAATAAGTGTGCCGGTAAAGTCGACGCCGCCAGCGGGACGAATCGAAGCCAGATCCTCCGGCTGATTAGCCAGGATCAGGGATTCGAAACCACCCCAGGAATAGGCCATGCTGAAATGCACAAAATTATCCAGATAGTCGGGCAGTTGCTCCTTGCTCAGTTTTTGCTTTAGCACAAAGGAGAACAATCCGTTACATCCGGTGAAATCACGGGCATAAAACTCATGCCCTTTACAGCTCGGCAGTGCCGGATGGTTGACGACCGCCACTTCTGGCCGTTCAGCGAGCCAGTGTGCGATGCGCAGGCTGCTTTCCTGATGCTGTTTGAGGCGAACCCCGAGGGTGCGTAGGCCGCGACTGGCGACGTAAGCGGTATCGGCATCGACCATTTGCCCCATCAGATAGGAGTGCTCACGCAACTGATCCCAGTAGCGTGCGTTGGCAACAGCGGTACCCAGCATGGCATCTGAGTGGCCAACGATATATTTGGTGCCGGACTGCACGGAAATATCAATCCCAAACTCAAGTGCTTTAAACAGAATGCCAGCCGCCCAGGTGTTATCCATAATGATCACGATGTCGGGGTTAACGCGACGCACTGCACTGACGATGGCTGGCACATCGTGCACTTCCATGGTGATTGAACCGGGAGATTCTAGGAACACCACTTTGGTGTTTTCCTGAATCAGGTCAGCAATACCGGCACCGATCAGTGGATCAAAGTAGCTGGTGGCAACATTGAATTTACTCAGCACATTATCACAGAACGCCTGAGTCGGTTCGTAGACGGAACTGGTCACCAGCACATGATCACCGCCTGAAACAAAGGATAGGATCGCATTGGAGATCGCCGCTGTGCCGCATGGATAGAGCGCACAGCCCGCACCGCCTTCCAGCTCCGTCATCGCTTCCTGCAATGAGAAGTGTGTCAGGGTGCCGCGACGTCCGTAAAACAGACCACCTTTGGCTCGGTTGAGGGTGGCCTGTTTCTTGTCGGTAACCGTCTCAAAAATCAACGATGAAGCGCGTTGGATAACGCTGTTGACCGATCCCTGTGTGTATCTTTTGCTGCGTCCTACTGAGACCAGCGCTGTTGCTGTTTTCTTGCTACTCATTTCTGTTTCACCAAAGAGAATGGAAACGACTACGTTAGCATGGTGTAAAGAAGAGAGGGGTGACGTTTTTTCATCTAAAAGAAAAACGGTCAGAGTCACTGTTTTTGAAGAGGTAGAAATGATGTCATGCTGAAGAAATCAGGAAAGTGCCAGCCCTTCTGGCAAGAAGGGCTGGCGGCATTGAAGCCGAGTTACTCGGTGTGAACACCGAAAAGAAGCCGAGTTACTCGGTGTGAACACCGAAAAACTTGGGCAGCCACAGGGAAATGGCTGGAATGTAAGTGACCAACATCAAGACAAAGAAGAGGCCGCAGTAAAACCGAAGAAGAGGCCGCAGTAAAACGGCAACATGGCTTTTACCACCCGGCAACATGGCTTTTACCACCTGCTCTATCTTCTGTTTACTCACAGCGCTGGCAACAAACAGCACGGAACTCACTGGCAGTGTGATCAAACCAATTCCCAGGTTAACCAGCATGATCATCCCGAAATGCACCGGATCGATACCCAGTCAAATGGCTAGAGGGAGCAATACGGGAGTCAGGTTCAGCGGAACCATGTCCATCAACGTGCCGAGCAGCAGCAACATGATATAACGTGCCGAGCAGCAGCAACATGATATTGATGTACACGAGGATGACGTACTTGTTATCCGAGATAGAGGTAAAGAAATCAGTGATACGGCTCAGTAACTGCATGTAGGTCATGACAGCACCGAAAGCCGCAGCAAAACCGATCAGGATCATCACGATGGTGACGGTTTTCACCGTGCGGTACATCAGCTTCGGCAGCTCTGCCCAAGTATAATCTTTGTAGATAAACATTGTGACAAAGAACGACCATACGCAGGCAATCGCCGCAGATTCGGTGGCGGTGAAGATCCCTGATAGGATCCATCCCATGATAATGACCACGGTCATCAAGCCCCACAGGGTACCTAAAAAGATTTTCAACGTCTGCTTGACAGGTACCCGCTCACCTTTGGGATAGCCGCGTTTATGGGCAGAGCCCACGCACACAACCATGATGGTAAAACTCAGCAGCAGCCCGGGCATGATACCAGCGATGAACAGCGACGCGATGGACACAGTGCCGCCAGTGGCCAGCGAGTAAATGACCGAGTTGTGGCCTAGGCGATGTGAGGATCGCCTGCACTGAACCGCTGGCGGTCACGGCGGCGGCAAAATCCCGCGGATACCCTTTTTTCTCCATTTCGGGAATTATCATTGAGCCGATGGAGTCCGTGTCGGCAACCGAGGAACCAGAGATGGCGCCAAATAAGGTGGAAACCACAATGTTCACCAGCGACAGGCCGCCAAGAATAAATCCAACAAACAAAAATATAGGCGAAGTTCACCAACCGTCGGGCAAATACCGCCTTCCGCCATAATGGCCATGGCCAGAATAAAGAACGGAATGGCTAACAGGAGAATTTGTTTACTCCATTGGTTATCTGGATCATCACCGCTTCAAGCGGCATATTAATCCAGAATGCACCGACAATGGCGCTGAGCCCCACAGCATAGGCGACGGGTACGCCAACGGCGAGCAGCACCGACAGCGTGGCAACTAAAATAAATGCATCCATGGTAATGCCTCCGAATTAAGCGCTGCCCAGCATCACGACAGACGACAGGACGTTTATCCTGCGGACAAAAGTATATTCTTTCGACAATAAACAGCAGTGTGATCAGAGAGCCGATCGGCAGCGGCGATAGGTCTAGCCGGCTGTCAGTAACGAAAATTCAGCCACGGGCTATTCCCACAGTTTGATGCAAAGTTGCGTGCTGTAATAGAGAATAAACAGGCTGATCAGTAAAATCAGCATGTTGGTGAGAAAATTGCACACTTGGTGAGAAAACTGCACACGCGCTTTCCGCCCTCGGGCAGGCGATTGGTAACCATACTTACCTCAATATGCGAACAGGCGCGGTAATTGACGGCGGCACCGACAAAGGTAAAGGTCACCATAGAAATAATAGCGACCGGCTCCGACCAGGAAAGGGCGGAGTTCAAGGCATAGCGTGCGAAAATGCCAACGGGAAAGCGTGATGACCAATAACGTTAGCCCGGAAATCCACATGGCAATAAGATAGAGAACATCCATTGCAGAAATATAAATACGGCCCATTGCTTCTACCTGTACGACCCTGCGCCATTATCCTGTGCCATTATTATCCTGTGCCATTATTGTATTGGGATATCGTCCGTGCCTTTAGCCCATGACAAAACTCAGACTGTGCAACGTAATAATGTCTGCAGGGGTTAATTATGCTATTAGGGATAATGGGCGAGCCCAGCCTGACACTGGCCCGCATTATTAACAATAGACTATTTCACGCTTCCACGGCCTTGATTAGATCCTGGTATTTTGCACCAAACTGATCGCGTATCGGCTGTGTCGCTTTGTAATAGTAATCGGTATCAATGTCGTAGAAATTCACGTCGCCAGCCTTCATTTTATCCAACGACTGCTGGTTATAGACATTCCACAATTCACGCTGTTCCATTTGCGCTTGTTTGGCTAATTTAAGAATCAATTCCTGTTGATCTTTGGTAAGTTTACCCTATTTGGTTTTTGAATAGAGGAACAGTTCCGGAATAATAAAATAGCGGCTACAGGTAAAGTTTTTGGCGACCGGCATGTAGTTATGCGCGACGAATGTGGGCGGATTGTTTTCCGTACCATCGATAACGCCGGTTTGCATACCACTGAATACTTCACTGGTTACCATGTCGATAGAGTTAGCACCCATGGCTTTCAGCGTGGTCAGTGCTACCGTGCTGCTCTGGACACGAATCTTCATGCCTTTGAGGTCTTCTGATTTGGCGACCGGGGCTTTGGTGATCAGGTTACGTGTACCGGCATCCATCCAACCAAGGAACTCCAGCTTGGATTTGCTATTATTGGCAATCTTGTCACCAATTTTCTGACCAATTTTTCCGTCCAGCACTTTGTGCATATGATCTTCATCACGGAAAATATAGGGCGGGGTAAACACTTCGATTTCTGGCAAAATGGCAGCAACAGGGGTTATGGATACACAAATAATATTCGATGGTACCCAATTGCGCCTGCTCAATCATTTGCTTCTAATAGCCTAATACCCAGCCTAGAAAGGTCTTTATTTCCAGTTTTCCATCCGTGGCGGCTTTTAATTTCTCTCCCATTTTTTGTACGGCTATCACATTGGGGTAGCCTTCGGGGTGAACATCTGATACTTTGATTTGCAATGCACTGGATGTTGATTTGCAATGCACTGGATGTTGATTTGCAATGCACTGGATGTTGATTTGCAATGCACTGGATGAATAATTCATAAACAGCATGGCGGAGCTTAGGCAGATGCCTATTAGTGTTTTGGATAGCTTCATTCGGGTCTCCAGAAGTATCGAGGATATATTCGCGTCGTGTATTCAATAAGTTGATACAGCATCAAACGTAATACTCGCATTCGATGTAAGTGCCGATGATTCTATCGTGCATTTCCGATGATTTTGAATACCCCAACGTCCAAGCCGTGTGAGAGTGGACGGTAAAATTGTGACGCTGGGCGACCACGTTGAGGTGACCAAGGCAACCCGCATTCGTATCGATGGTCACGTAGTTTCTGTTAAAGAAACGGAAGAAGCGGTCTGCCGCGTACTGATTTATTACAAACCAGAAGGTGAGCTTTGCACCCGCAGCGATCCAGATGGTCGTCCTACGGTGTTCGATCGTTTGCCGAAAATGCGCGGTTTGCGCTGGGTGGAGGTAGGGCGTCTGGATGTGAATACCTCTAGCCTGCTGCTGTTCACCACCGACGGCGAATTGGCAAACCGCTTAATTGGCAAACCGCTTGATGCATCCCAGTCATGAAGTGGAGCGCGAATATGCGGTGCGTGTGTTTGGTGAAGCGGATGAGGATAAACTCAAGCTGCTGACCAAAGGCGTACAGCTTGATGACGGTCCTGCATCGTTCTGCACCCTGAAGTACAGTGGTGGCGAAGGATTAAACCAGTGGTATAGCGTCACGCTGACAGAAGGGCGTAACCGAGAAGTGTGTCGTCTGTGGGAAGCGGTTGGCGTGCAGGTAAGTCGCCTGATTGGCGTGCGCTATGGAGACATTTCATTACCAAAAGGGTTGCCGCGCGGTGGCTGGACGGAAATGCCGCTCGAACAGCTTACGATTGAGGCGTTTCAATCGGATGCGCAGCGTCAGATTTTCACGCTCAATAAGCTGTGTATACATTTGCCAACAATGTGTTTTGCTTTTGGAAGTTCGTCGTTATAAGTCCTCTGCCATCAGTGCACCAAAATGCCACTATGAATCCCGAGAACAGTTTCAGCAAATTACGCAGCGTTTTCTTGCTTAGAGAGCCAAATGCATGAGTGATAGTTTGCTTCAAACGCGGCTCCCATGCATACCACCGCCAGCGCTGTCGCTTTTTGTTGCCAACAAATGACCATATCTCATCCAATTCGCAAATCAGTTGAATTTGCAGTTTATCCAGTGGCAATGTTGTTACATTCCGCAGCGAGAGTTTTTTACAGTACGCAGGACGGCATTGATACTAATATGTAACGCCCGAGCAATATCACGAATACCAGTATTATTCATTGCAAGTTAATGATTTGGTCTGTCATGCCCGGTTGGCAGGCTCGATAGGAATAATCGAGCTGGAAGGTGCGTTTATATGACTGACAACGGTAATGCTGATGGTCACTTTTGCCATAACCGTGTTTTTTACAGAGGTTGTCTGTTCACAAAACGGGCATCTTACCTCAACGTTAGCCACTGTATCTCCACATCCCAAACCAGAGAGTTTACACTGTAATCAACTCATTGAATACTTGACCTATATTCTATTCGTGGTGCGACTATTATATTTTATAAATAAAACTCGGTGCGTAATGAAGGGAATTAAAAAATTAATTCAAAATAATTTCCCTCATATTCAGTGGAAAACCAACCTATTATACCACTTTGCGGAATAACTCGTATCACTGTGGAATAACTCGTATCACAAAAGCGAAATGTAGGTAACTGAATGAAACAATTGATGGTAATTGATTTATAAGATGTCCTTTAACTATTTATGGTATTGTTTTTAGTGCTATTAATTATTACTGATAAGGTTTTTCTTGTAAGACAACTTACTGTGCTTTACTCAACAATGGTGTAATAACTCAAAGTCGATCACAGACGCGACTTTAGTTGTCTCAGGACTGGCAAATTGGCAGACTCATCAAAGATGGCATGACAAACTCGTATTTTGCCTTATAGATATTATGGTTTTTTGTGCTCAAAACGCATAAATAGTAATGAGAACTACTATCAATTCGTGCTCAGTTGATATCATTTCTCATCGATTTAATGCACTACTCATTGGTGTTGTACTATTCATTGGTATAGGTGGAGGCACAGCGTGAAAACGGCTGGCGGTCATATTTCTTCTCTGGCGGTCATATTTCTTCCCAGGCATTGCCCACCTGGCTTACACAACGCGGCGCGTTCAGCGCATTTTCCCGTAGCATGTTGACGGCTCTGTTTTTAACTGCGGGGATAGTCACATCATAACTGCTGGGATAGTCACATCAGCAGGACTAAGTAGAAATGCGTTCGCAACACCTGCTTCTACACTTGTTGCCAACACCGCTGCCGCCAGTGCACCTGCACCAGAAGCTGCTGCTGCGGCATCGACGCCTGCGGTGGCTGACCCTGCTGTCGCTGATGCTGCTACGGTGCCTGCATCGCCGTTGGCTCTGCCTTGCGGCAGAGCAGGCAACATTATGAAAACCGATCTTTCCATTTGGGGCATGTATCATGCATGCGGATCTGATGGTGAAATCCGTCATGATCGGTTTGCTGCTGGCCTCCGTGATTACCTGGGCGATCTTTTTTGGTAAAAACTTCGAACTGGTGGTGCCAAACGCCGCCTGCGTCGTGAAGATGCGGCGTTGGAGCAGTCGAGCACTTTGGATAACGTGGCAGATATCGTTGAGGCCTTTAAAGCCAACAGCCCTGCGGCGGTATTGCTGGCCGATGCGCAAAATGAGTTAATCCTTTCTGCCCGTTCTGATGACAATCATGGCATCAAAGAGCGTACTGCATTCCGTTTGGAGCTTCGCGTGGCGCAGCGGGTCGCGAAATGAGGCGTGGTAACGGCTATCTGGCAACGGTCGGTGCGGTAGCCCCCTTCGTCGGACTGTTCGGTACGGTTTGGGGCATCATGAACAGCTTTATCGGCATTGCACAAACGCAAACCACCAACCTGGCCGTCGTCGCACCGGGGATCGACGAGGTGCTGTTAGCTACCGCGATTGGTCTGGTAGCTGCTCTACCGGCAGTGGTGATTTACAACGTGTTTGCTAGCGGAATTGGCAGCTATAAAGCGCTAATAGGTGATGTAGCGACACAGGTTCTTTTGCTGGTGAGCCGCGATTTGGATGTGGCCGCGAGTAACGGTAACCGTTTGACTGGGCTAATCAAAAACTGCGGGTGGGTTAAGTTATGGCGATGCATTTGCACGATGATACGAGCGGTGACAGCAAGATGCATGACATCAACGTCACACCATTCATTGACGTGATGCTGGTGCTGCTGATCATCTTTGTGGCAGCGCCGCTGGCGACTGTCAATATTCGTGTCGACTTGCCGGCATCCACGGCGGTGCCGCAACCTCGTCCGGAAAAGCCGGTGTATTTGACGGTGAAGGTGGACAAACAGCTGTATGTGGGTGATATTGCCGTGAGTGAGACAGGACTCATCAACCTGCTGGATGAGCAAACGGGTGCCAACAAAAAGACCACCATTTTCTTCCAGGCAGGTAAAACTATCTATTACGAAACCATGATGCGTGTTATGGATAACTTGCGCAAGGCGGGCTATCTAAAGGTCGGCTTGGTGGGTATGGTGGGTATGGTGGGTATGGTGGGTATGGTGGGTATGGAGTCAGCCGGTAAATAATTGCCTGGACCGTCCCGCACTTCTGGCGGGACAGCTTCTCATACTGTGCGTTCAGGTAAAACGCGTATATTGCCCCTTTGCGTACAGCGTCCCCGTATAACCCCATCAACGTACTCTCTCCCCAACACATTGTGTAAAGTGTGCTGTCAGCAACGCACATCCGTCATTCGCGATTTCACATTGGCTTTTTACCATGAAGACATGGCCTGGGCTTTCAGCAGCGGTGACGTAGCCTGTTTGCATTGCAGCACGGCGTAATGATTACAACAGGTTGATTTTTCACCGCCATTACGCATCATGAGAGGTTACAAGTAACTTATCGAACTACGATAAGGTCTTACTGTGCAATCACGCATAGCATAGGGTATAGGGTATATAGCGGTGCGTAATATTCTGATTTTTGTTTTAACACGCGCGGGTGTGTCATGCGTGTCATAGCACCAGGAGAGGTCTGATGAGCAAAGTAAATGAGCTGTCTATTATTTCCCGCTATATAAAAAAGCTGCATGTATTGACGCTATGCGTAGGGGGAAATTCGGAATTATGGTGTGCGAGCTGCTTCTATACTTATGACAAAAAAAATGAGGTCGCTTTCTACATCATGACAGAAACCTCGACGCGCCATGGTGAAATGATGCTGAGTTACCCCGCGGTTGCCGGGACGATTGCTGGGCAACCTAAAACCGTCATGCTGATCAAAGGTGTCCAGTTCAGCGGTCAGGCATTACTGCTACAGGGTGAAGAGGCTGTTTCGGCCCGCAAGCGCTACACGCAACGTTTTCCTATCGCCCGGGGGGCGACCTCACCCGTTTGGCGCTTGCGGATCGATACCCTGAAGATGACGGACAATACACTTGGCTTTGGCACAAAACGCCACTGGCACCGCGATGAGGGAAACGACGGATAATGAATGCATCTGGAACAGGAGGAGCCATGAGTCGAGTATTGCTGTTAGGCGCTACAGGATTGATTGGGCAGGAATTGCTGAAGCTGCTTGCAAGCCAATAGTCGGGTAGAGGTTATCTATGCGCCCACGCGCGGGCTGTTGCCCGCTCAGGATAAACTGGTCAATTCTTGTCATGAGGATGTGCGCGTTGCGCGGGCGCAATTGCATGAGCCGGTCGATATTGTGTTTTGCTGCCTGGGGACCACGCGCAAGCTGGCGGGCAGTAAGCAGGCGTTTCGCTTTGTGGATTATACGCTAGTGTTCGACAGTGCAGCGCGGGCCAAGGCACTAGGCGCTACACATCTGCTCACGGTGAGTGCGATGAGTGCCAGTGCTACGTCACAGTTTTTTCTATTCTATTCACGCATCAAAGGTGAGATGGAAGCGGCAATGAGGTCGCTTTCTACATCATGACAGAAACCTCGACGCGCCATGGTGAAATGATGCTGAGTTACCCCGCGGTTACCGGGACGATTGCTGGGCAACCTAAAACCGTCATGCTGATCAAAGGTGTCCAGTTCAGCGGTCAGGCATTACTGCTACAGGGTGAAGTTGCGTCAGCAAGGCTGGCGACATTTGACACTGGTACGCCCTTCAATGCTGTTGGGCGAACGGACAACGCGACGGCCGCTGGAGCACTTTTCCCACCTCTGCTCAAGTGGCTGCCTGCTAAATGGCGAGCGATCGAAGGAAAAGCCGTGGCCCGTGCATTGATGAATCACGCCTTTTCACCCGAACCAAAAGCCAGTGTGGCGGTGCTAGAAGCCGAGGAACTACGCGCCTGGGGCAGTTCGCCGCTTGCGCCGGAGCTACACGGTTAAGTCTGCGACTGTCATCACAAACGGTGGATAACCTGATTGCTGCTGTCGTGCCAGATTAACGCAGGATCTTTGAGATCCTGTACAAATTTACCGTCTACCAGTACGTTGATAAGCGCCACAACCTGTTGTTATGCGGGCGTAAGCTCAGCGAACAGGTAGCCTGTCCACATCCAGATGTCTTTTCCGGGGCATTCGGCATGAATGCGCTCCACCAAATGCAGCACATCTGGTACAATGCAGCACATCTGGTACATTTTGCGGATGGAGCGGATCGCCACCGTAGGGAGTCAAGCCCTGGCGCGAAATCTGCGTATCCTGCAAATCGGCAATGATCTGGTCTTCCAGCGCCTGAGTAAAAGGCTGGCCGGAATTGAGCCGCCAACTGTATTGTAGCAACTTGGGCATTTATGCACTCAACCGGAAGCAAATAGCGTACAGCGCGTGCTGAGCCCGTTGACCACATCAACCTGGTAGTACTGGTTATAATTCATGGTATGGCATTGTTTGCTATATAATGATCTGATAAATAATGTTTTTATGAGTAGAGATATCCGGCGTCCTTTGACGCCGGTAAGCGTCGCATCCTTGCGACCATCAGGCACGACGCGGGCTGTTTAGCCCAGTTGACCATTGCTGAGGCGCTTGATCCGGCGTTTGACCTATTCCTGCTTCCCTGCGTTAAACGGACGTGCATCCGGGCTGCCCAGATAGCCACATACCCAACGCGTCATAGATACGCGTGCGGAGTCCTGATTGCCACATTTCGGGTAGATGAAGCCTTTGCTGGTGCACTTCAAACTCACCGGTGAAATTACACTCATAGCACTCATCGATCGGCGTATTTATTATTGCCGTAATAGGGCACACGGCTATAGCTGTAATCCCAGACGTCTTCCAGCGCTTTAAGGTTATGTTGCAGGTTCTGATATTCGCCGTAGCAAATGAAGCCTCCGTTTGCTAGAGGTGGGTAGGGCAGTTCAAAGTCGATTTTCTGGTAAGGATTCACCTTCTTCTCCACGTCCAGGTGGAAGCTGTTGGTGTAGTAACCCTTATCGGTCACGCCTGGTATCACGCCGAATTCAGCGGTGTCGATACGGCAAAAACGGTCACACAGGTTTTCACTAGGTGTACTGTACGGTCACACAGGTTTTTACTCGGTGTACTGTAAAGGCTGAAACCGTAGCCGGTTTCTTCTTTCCACTGATCGGTAGCGGCTTTCAGGCATGCGACGATGGCGACTGCCTTTTCACGCAGTTGCTCATTGTCGAATACGTGTGTCTGGCTGCCAAACAGCGCGTTAATGGTCTCATGCACTCCAAGTTAATGGTCTCATGCACTCCAAGTTAATGGTCTCATGAACTCCAATATAGCCCAATGAGATCGATGCCCGGCAATTTTTGAAGATCTCAGCGACGTTGTCGTCCGCTTTCAGGCCTACACCACATGCATCTTCCGTATACAGGATTGGAGCGACACGGGCTTTGACGTTTTCCAAACGTGCGATGCGCGTCATCAACGCTTTTTTCGCCAGTTGCAGACAATTATCCAGCAGGTTCCAGAAACGCTCTTCGTTATGTTCTGCTTCCAGCGCGATGCGCGGCAGGTTGAGGCTGATTACCCCGAGATTGTTTCGACCATCGTGGATCTGCTTGCCCTCTTCTTTATACCAAGGAAGCTGCGGCAGTCCATGGGAGTCTTAAACGAGCCGGTAATCTTAACCACCTGATCGTAATTTACGATATCCGGGTACATCCGCTTGCTGACGCAATCCAGTGCCAGTTGCTTGATGTCATAGTTAGGATCGGCAGCCTTGTGATTGACACCGTCGCGGATAGCAAACACCAGTTTGGGGAACACCGAGGTTTTACGGTTTTTTGCCCAAACCAGTAATACGGTTGCGCAGGATGGATTGCTGAATCAGGCGCGATTCCCAACTGGTGCTAAGGCCGAAACCAAAGGTGATAAACGACGTCTGACCATTGGTGGTGTGCAACGTATTTACTTCATATTCCAGCGACTGGAAGGCGTCGTAGCACTCTTTTTCGGTACGAGACAGCGCATAGGCGTTCGCATCGGGAATGCGCCACTCATTAGTGGTTTCCCGGTGCTTTTTATGGCTGGCGGTGACGAACGGTGCCAGAATTTCATCGATACGGTTAATGGTGGTGCCGCCGTATATGTGGCTTGCCACCTGCGTGGCTTGCCACCTGCGCGATGATTTTGGCCGTCACTGCCGTCGCGGTTGAGATGGATTTTGGCGGCTTTATCTCCGCCTTACCCATCTTGAACCCTTTGGTCAATATGCCTTCAAGGTAGATCAGCATACAGTTGAACATCGGGAAGAACGGGAGTAGTCCAGATCGTGGTAGTGAATTTCACCGCGTTCATTGGCAAGCACCACGTCGCGCGGCAGGATATTTTGCTTGGCATAGTGCTTGGCAACGATACCGGCCAGCAGGCCACGGTTGCACAGTAATCTGTATCAGCAACTCTTGCTGCATGCGCAGCACGTTCGACCGCCTGCTTGATGAGCATCTCATCAAAAGGCACCTGGCAACCGTCCCGTTTAATCACTACTGGTTTCAACCTTCGTTCCTCAGAGTTGTCAACAAGCGGAATCCGTAGCAGGCAAGGGCTGCGGGGGATTGTGGATGATATTGTGGATAAGCACTTCATGTAGTGTCTGTATTTATGATAGGCACTATATGTAGTTTTTGATGAAAAGAAATTCGCGATTTATTGACCTGTAACAAAGAATTTCGAGCAGCGTAGAAAGGGTGTGCAATGGCGTTGCGCGAAATAAAAAAATAATATATTTATTTTAGTAGTTTTTTATCTCTGCTCCATAAGGCAAATTACAAACAAAAAAAAGCATAATAAACGTAGGGAAATAATAAAATAATAAGCAGGGCAATTATATCGCTGGGTGAAACGCGTTTCTTTTCATAGAGATCCCCGGCTCTTCGCCGAGGATGACGAAGAGTAAAGTGACTTTGTCAGCAATTTCAAGGTGCAACGATGTTGCCCTGTGCTACAGCGCTCGCGCTTAGCGGCGTACCGCGATGGCTTCGATTTCGATCTTCACATCTTTCGGCAGACGTGCCACTTCCACACAGGAGCGTGCTGGAAACGGTGCCTGATGCTGAGTAAAGAAGGCTTCGTAAGTGGCGTTAACGGTGGCAAAGTCTTGCAGGTCTTTCACAAATACCGTGGTTTTCACAATGTCGGCGACTTTCAGGCCCGCCGCTTCCACAATGGCCTGCACGTTTTCAAGAGACTGGCCCGTTTGTGCGACGATGTCCTCGGCAATCAGGCCGCTTTTCGGGTTTACCGGGATCTGACCGGAAGTGATGATCATGCTGCCCAGATCGACACCTTGTACATAAGGGCCGATAGCGGCTGGCGCGTGTTCCGTGCTGATGCTACGTGACATGGCTTCTCCTGGATTTCGACGTGGCTATTTTCGAAGGTACAATTCCCGCCGGGCCTGCGCCGGACAGGATACAACTTACCATTATTCAGAAAAGCGCAGCGTAGGCAATGGCATTGATGACCCTGCACACGACGCACAGAGGCTTAGCGGTCAGCCAGCACGGCCTGACGTTCAAACTCTTTCTCGCAGTATTTGCACTTAAGGTGCGCATCGCCATCGCGTTGCTTGACGCTGAACGACGAGGTGACTGGCTCACTGTGGCTTATACAGTTGCTGTTCTGGCAGGTTAGCACGCCATCAATACGTTCCGGCAGGCTGGGCACTAGCTTGCGTACTACCGCGTAGTCATTAATCTGGTTAACGGTGGCCTGTGTGGCGTAGATCGCCAACTGGTTAGCCTGCTGCTCTGTCAGGAAGATGTTCTCTATCTTGAGCAGATCCTTGCGCTATCTTGAGCAGATCCTTGCGTCCCAGATGATTGGAAGGCAGGTTCAGTCCGATAGTGATGCACTGGTCGGTGGCGGTCAGCTTGAACAGCGTCAGCAGCTTGAAGCCAACCTGCACTGGGATATGGTCGATAACGGTGCCGCGTTTAATGGCTTCAACCTGTAATTTGTTATCCTGAGTCATTATGTGCTTTCCCCTCTTACAGAACCAGTTCGCGATTTAATACCAGCGCCAGCAGCGCCTGACGTGCAAAGATGCCGTTGCCTACCTATTGGCAGTAATAGGAGTAAGGCGTGCTGTCGACATCCGTCGTTATCTCATCCACGCGCGGCAGCGGATGCAGCACTTTCAGGTTGTCGCGGGCAGCATTCAGATCGGCCGCGTGCAGCACAAACTGCGATTTGATATTGATGTACTCGGACGGGTCCAGTCGCTCTTTCTGTACGCGCGTCATGTACAATGTACAGAATATCCAGCTCCGACACCACCTCTTCAATGCTGGTGTGCAGGCTATAGGTGATGTTCTTCTCTTCCAGCATCGCCAGAATGTAATCCGGCATCGACAGTGCATCGGGGGGATAAAGTAGAAGCGATTACCGTCGAATTTCGCCAGTGCCTGCGTCAGGGAGTGCACGGTACGGCCATATTTCAGGTCACCAACCATGGTGATATTGATATTATTCAAACGTCCCTGGGTTTCCTGAATGGTGAACAGATCGAGCAGGGTTTGCGTCTGGTGCTGGTTAGCACCGTCTCCGGCGTTGAGCACTGGAATGCCGCTGGAGAACTTGGTGGCAAGATGCGCGGCGCCTTCCTGCGGGTTGCGCATCACAATGGCATCCACATAGTGGCCGATCACCGAAATGGTATCCGCTAGCGTCTCACCCTTCTTGCCAAGCGACGTGTTGTTACTGTCAGCAAAACCGACCACGGAAGCGCCCAGCCGGTGCATCGCGGTTTCAAAAGAGAGCCGGGTGCGCGTAGAAGCCTCAAAGAAACAGCTGGCGATCAGCTTTATGTTTTAACAACTTTTAACAACTCCGGCTGCGGCTTGGCCTTCAGGCTGGCGGCCACCTGCAACGCCAGCTCCAAATCTTCACGGGTGAGGTCGTTAATCGAGATGATGTGTTTTTGATAAAGCGGATTGACCATGTTTGCTTTTCTCCCAACTTTGCTTTTCTCCCAACGGTTAGCCTTGAAATATTTTCTCTCGCTCGGCCAGTCGGCAGGCGAGGTTCGCCCGATATGACAGGCAAAAAAAAAAGCCCCTTCAGCGAGGGGCTTTTTAAAACGATCGGTGATTGCCGGAAAATAGGCTGTGCGCTGACGAAAAAAGGGGTCAGCAGCGTGATAAATACAGCATGTGGTGATGCAAGCGCACATGGTTCTTCCTGGCAAATTGTGGCGCACTATACGCGCGTGATTTGTTATTTCAAGCGCTAATTTATACGCAATAATCGCATTTTTAGGTATTGGCAATCGGTTGCTTAGAGAAAACCTTACGCGTTCGACCAATGAAAAGAAATGGGATAGGTAGCACTTTTGCCACTGTAGACTAGCGGGAATGCCTATGGCGGAGTACAAAGTTCGCTAAAACGACGTTTTACTTTTCACGAGATGGCTTACTATGATCACCGGGAATATCCACCAGCTTGAATTGGTTCCTTATCTGCCTGCCAAACTGCGCGAGGCGATCCGATCGAGTACGTAAAAGCCAACATTACGGTCGATACTCCGCTGGGCAAGCACAATGTCGATGGCAACAACATGTTTGTGCTGGTTTCCAATGATAGCACTGAAGCGTTTGAACAACGTCGCGCCAAATACCATGACAAATATCTGGATATTCAGATTGTGCTCAAGGGTGTTGAAGGTCATACCTTCAACACCCTGCTGGCAGGCACGCCTGACACGGACTGGTTGGCGGATAAAGACATCGAATTTTTTTTCTGCCGATGAGCAGAAAAAAACCTTTGTCATGCAACCGGGTGATGTTGTTGTCTTCTTCCCGGGCGAAGTGCACAAGCCGCTGTGTGCCGTGGGTGAACCTGCAAGCGTGCGCAAAGCCGTCGTGAAGATTGACGCTTCACTGGTGTTGTAATCTTGCTACTGCGCGCGTTGCTACCGCGCGCGACGCCGAAGACGCTCGATGTCGCGCACGGCGCGACATCGGGATAATTGATCCCCCTTCATATATTCATATATAATAACATATACAGATATTAATATTATATATTATAATAACATATACAGATATTAATATCTTCCCGTTCAGCGATGTAGCGGTTTGTGCTTATCGCGTAATGATGGGGAGCGCGGTTGTGTTGCCTCCTCGCTGACAGTTGAGGATGGCTTAGCCGTGACTGCGCGCAGCCTGAGGAAGGGTAAAAATGGTTACGATACAGGATGTGGCGAAAAGGCGGGCGTCTCTAAAGCGACGGTATCTCGCGTACTTAACGGCAAAAACGTGGTACGTGAAGATATGCGGCGAAGATATGCGGCAGCGCGTGTTTCGCTCCATCGAGGAAACCGGATTCAGTCCAAACCTGCTTGACTGCCAGTTAGCCACCCGCCAAACCAACTCTATTGGTTTGGTAATCACCAACTCTCAGTATCAGGGACCGTTTTTTTTCGGAAATGACCTATCAGGCAGCGTCATGCAGTGAAAAGCATCAGCGCCAGTTAATTCTGGCGGATGGCAAAAACAGTGCGCAGGATGAGCGCAGGGCTATCGGTATGCTGCTGGCACTGCGTTGTGAAGCCATTATTGTGTATCCCAAATTCTTATCGGCAGAGGAGTTGGAAACGCTGATCGAGCAGCACGAGACGCCGATCATCGTGATTAACCGTAAGCTACCCCATCACCAGAATCACGCGGTCTATATCGAGCACTACCACAGCAGTCAGCTGATGACGCAATATCTGTTCGATCAGGGAAATACGCGCATCACTTTTATTGCTGGGCTGCCCGTCTCACCATCTGGTGAACAGCGGATTGCCGGATTCCTTGATACGCTGAAAGCGGCGGATATCGCACATGATGAGGCGCTACGTCTGGAGGGGGACTGGACCGCCTGAGAGCGGCTATCGCGCTGCCCAAATGCTGCTGGCGCGCAATGTGGACGTCACCTGTGTGCTAGCGGCCAATGACGATATGGCGATTGGTGCAGCGAAGGTGTTTTTCGATGCTGGGAAACGGGTGTCGCAAGATATGTCGTTGGCGGGGTTTGATGACATGCTGATTGGACGCTACTTTTCTCCCTCCTTAACCACGGTGCATGTGCCGATTGCTGCCATGATTCAGGATGCGATTGGCCGCCTGGTGGCGGCATCACAAGGCGATGCCATGCCGACACCGCCTTGCCATCATCAAGGTCGTTTGGTTATCCGAGAGCCTGTCGCCAGGGGCTGAACATGGCGCACAGCGCGGCTCTTATTCCTGGCCGAGCGTGTTCCAGGCCGAGCGTGGCGACCATCACCGCTTTGATGGTGTACATGTGGTTTTCTGCCTGATCGAATACAATGCTGTGCGCTGACTCAAACACCTCGTCGGTGACTTCCATGCCGCCGTGCAAACCACACTGCTCGGCCATCTGCTTGCCGATGGCAGTTTAATCGTCATGGAACGCGGGCAGGCAGTGCAGGAATTTCACCTGCGGGTTGCCGGCGGAGGCGAGCATCGCCATATTACCCTGATAAGGTTTTAGCAGCGCAATCCGCTCCTGCCACACCTCTTTGACCTCTCCCATGGAAACCAATACATCGGTGTAGATGAAATCCGCACCAGCCACGCCTGCGGAGATATCTGCTGTCAGCGTGATTTTTCCGCCAGTCAGCTCGGCAACTGCTCGGCATTCGGCCACCAGGTTGGCATCGGGCCAGCAGGCCTTGGGGACGACCAGACGCAGATTAAAACCGGTCAACGCAGCGGCTTCCAGCATGAATTCTGCCCAGTACGCGGGCGGTATCCTTCATCGACTCTTATGGCCGATCTGGCTGCTGCTCAGGCCGAGATACGTGACGCGTGCTCCCTTAGCGTATGCAGTAACTTCGAAAGAGCAACGAGTGCGGGTCGAATCTTTTTCGAAGATAGCAGGTCGAATCTTTTTTGAAGAAAAGTGCGATATTTTTATTTTGCAGTAGCGTTTTTCTGTGCCGTTCTTTTTGTCGGCTTTCAGTTGGGCAGATAAGGTTAACAGTGCGCCGATCTCAGCCGGGGAAAAATCTATTAATCTTAAGAAGTGACTCTGGTGAAACTTAAGAAGTGACTCTGGTGAAACGAGTTCATTGTAGTTATCTCCATGTGGTTCAACATTGTTAATTGAATTGTAATTCACTTTATATGTGTAATTATTTGATTTAAAGGGGTGGCATCAAACTTTATGGTGGAGAGGGCGTCGGGGGTATGGGAAAATACGGCAATAACGTAGAGATTAACGGGGGACAGACACATGGCAAACCGCGATTTACTGGACGAACAACGGGAAGAAACACGCCTGATCATCGAAGAACTGCTGGATGATGGTAGCGATCCGGACGCACTGTACACGATCGAACACCACTTTTCGGCGGAAAACTTCGACGCGTTGGAAAAGGTCGCTGTTGATGCCTTTAAAATGGGCTATGAAGTGACTGGTGCGGAAGAGTTGGAAGTGGAAGAGGGTAAACTGCTGATGTGCTGCGATGCTATCAGCGAAGTAGCACTCAATGCTGAGCTGATTGATGAGCAGGTCGAGCAGTTAATCGAACTGGTTGCACGTCACAACGTCAATTACGAAGGGTGGGGCACCTACTTCGAAGATCCAGATGGTGAAGGCGGCGAAGAAGGTGAAGACAACGATTTTTATGATGAGGACGATGACGGCAAACGTCATTAATGCCTCAGGGCATCATCGGCATGCTGTTTTAGAGTTGTTTTAGCATAGTGGCTTCACAGTCTACGTGGCCGGTGTTGCCCATTGCGTGCGGAATGTGTTCAAACCCCAGTTTGCGATACAGCGCAATAGCCTGTGTCAATCTGCTGGTGGTTTCCAGATAGCAGCGCCGGGATCCTTTCTGGCGGGTGAAATCGAGCGCTTGTACCGCAAGTTGGTGCGCCAACCCTTTACCACGCAAGATCGGCAAAAAGTACATCTTTTGCAGTTCACACACGTCTTCTTTCCCCTCCTGCAAAGGGGCGACACCGCCGCCACCGACCACTTCGCCGTCGTATTCAATGACCTAATAAGCGCTATTCGGCTGATTATACAACTGAAAGAGGTTATCCAGGTTGGGGTAAGAAACGGTATATCCCTTATCTGCCGTCAGGCCAAATTCCCAGACACACGGCGGATCACTGCTGCAATGGCAGCATTGTCCTGTGCGGTAATGGGTCGCATCCGCAGGTAATGGGGCGCATCCGCAAAGAAAGGGAAAGGGAAAGGGAAAGGGCGATAGTCATGGTGCTTGCTTTTACTGATAGGGGCTAATTATATTTTCTTACACTATAAGTGCATTAATGGGTTTTTTGTGCAATACCAGATTAACAGGCGTTGGCCACGCGCAGCCTCACAACGATTCAATCCATTATGTTGATTTTTTGTCTGCTTATTTTTTCTTGTCTAATGGATTAGGCACAGTTATCGTATAGATATGGCCGTTTTGCACGTTATTTATCATAACATGATGATTATTAGTCGATGATTATTAGTCTATTATGTATGTATCGATGCGCCAGAAATTTACCTTATAAATGACAATATATTATTGTTATTTAATGGTTAGTCTGCAATCTATATTGGGATGTGACCTGTGATACATTATAATTATTATATTATTATTGAAATCCATTTACCCTTATGGCTGACGAGGTAGTATAGCCCATCGCATGTTGTCAGGCTGGATTAGTCTATTTTTTTACTGTTTTTATCTACACATAACCCTTGCAGCCTCAGGAAGGCGACTGGCGGCCTGCCGAGTTCCGTTTTCATACCGGTGAAAACGCGTAACGACCTCCGTCTGCGCTATTACACGTTAGGTGACTGCAATAAGCCTGCGGTGCTATTGCTACACGGCACCAACCAGCCGTTGAGCGCACTGCTGGAGGACGGATTTGGTGGTGAGCTGTTTGTGCCGGGCCAACCGTTGGATGTGACGAAACACTTTATTATCATTCCCTAAAGTATCGGATCGGGAAAATCTTCCAAATCTTCTGACGGTTTGCGCTCGCAATTTCCGTAATATAACTACGATGATATCGTGCTGGCACAATATCGACTGGTGATGTAATCGTTTATTATCAAATAGTTACGTCTAGTTATGGGCTACTCCATGGGGGAATGCATACCTGGCTGTGGGGGCAAAAATCCCCGGGCATGATGGATACGCTGGTACCGATGGCATCACAACCCAATGCGCTGTCAGGTCGTAACTGGATACTGCGACGCATGTTGATCGAATCCATCAAACGCGATCCGGCCTGGAAAAACGGTGATTATCAGACTAAGCCACCGGCATTGCCGACCGCTAATATCATGTGTTCAGTATCGCCACAACGGGCGGCACCCTCGCTTACCAGAGTAAAGAACCAACGCGTGAGCTGGCGGATAAGATGATGGATGCACGATTGGCGGCTACCGTGACCAGTGATGCCAATGACTTCATCTATATCTCTGGAATTCCTCTGCGGATTGCAACGCGATGCCCGGTTTGGAACGCATCAAGGCACCGATGCTGGTCATCAATTCTGCGGATGATGAACGTAATCCGGTAGAAATTGGCTCGCTGGAACCGGGTTGAAGAAGGTTAAACAGGCATCACTGTTCTTGATTCCGGCTAGTACAGAAACCAGCGACCACGCAACCATGATGTCCGCCCGTTTCTATCACACTGCGCTGGGTGAATTCCTGGCGAAAGCTCCTTCTCATAAATAGCTGCGGTTTTTCTTCCGGGCAGGAGCCTCCACGCTGAAGCGCTTGTCTGGCCTGCTCTTGATGACCAATCACAGGGACGATGTATGTTTCGTAAGATAAAGATCCGCACGACGCTCAGCATCATGGTCTTATCGTTGACAGCGCTGTTGCTATTTATCGGAATGCTGGGGCTGTTTGCTGCCCAATCAGGGAACCACTCCTTCGCCAGAGTGGATAAAGAGGTGTTGCCCGGCCTGGTCCATTGAATGAAAGTTCGGAATTACTGCTGCGCGCGCGTCTCGATCTGCGCTTGATTAATAGCTGATGAGCAACGGTTCGCAGGATGCGGCAACGGTGACATTAAAACGCGCCAAAGGGAAAATTGACGGTGCCAATGAAAAATGGCAGGAGTATTTGACCTATCCGCAGGCGGAGCAAGAAAAAGCGATTTCCGCCGAGATGGCCAGCAAGCGTGAAACCTTGATGACCACCTTTATCATCCCGGCATCATCCCGGCGCTTGCTGCGCTGGAAGCGGGAAATCTGGATGAATATTACCAGCACGCGGGTAAATCTACCACACTTTATGCCGATTTTGATACCTCTTCCAAGAAATAGGTGCAGTTTAATCGTCAGAACATCGACGGTGCTTACATCGCCTCCAACGCCAGCATTAACCGCATGGAGATTATGCTGACGGTGGCGATTGCGCTGGCGCTGGTATTGGCGCTGCTTTCCTGGCTGGTGATGACGCATCTGGTCGTCAAGCCATTGAATCAGGCCATTGGGTGTTCGATCGCATTGCACAAGGCAATCTGCGTGCTCGGTTTGAAATGCATGGTAAAAATGAGATCGTTCAACTGTTTGGCACCGCGCAGCGTATGCGTGATGGGTTAGAGAATATGGTGCGCGTGCTGCGTAACGGCACTGACGCGATAGGGATTGGCGTAGGCGAAATTGCGTCCGGCAATATCGATCTCTCCAGTCGCACCGAGCAGCAGGCAGCATCGCTGGATGAAACGGCATCGAGCATGGAGCAGATTCTCTCAACGGTCAGCAATAACGAAAGATAACACGCGCAAGGCTTAACGATTTGGCGCAGAAGGCCTCGGCGGCGCGTGGCGGCGGTGTGGTCTCCGAAGTGGTGGATACAATGCGCACCATTCAGCGCAGTTCCGCTAAGATCTCCGATATTGTTGGGGATTGCATTCTAAACCAACCTGCTCGAGCTCAATGCCTCCGTAGAAGCCGCACGCGCCGGAGAACAGGGCAAAGGGTTCACGGTGGTGGCTACCAAAGTACGCAGTCTGCGCAGCGCAGCGCCACGGCAGCCAAGGAAATTGGCTTAATAATTGATTGATAACTCGCTGACCAGCATTCAGCAAGGCGCTGGCCTGGTGGAAGTAGCTGGAAAAACCATGCGAAGTGCTGGATGACGTCAGGAAAGTGGCGGACATCATGGATGAAATCATCATGGCATCCGGTGAGCAGAGCAGGTGGATTTCGCAAATCAATATGGCCATTAATCAAATGGATAGTGTGATGCGGCAGAACGCCGGGCTGGTGGCCGAAGTGGAAACTGCGGCGGGATCGTTGCAGGAACAGGTTTCTCACTTGCAGCGATGCTATCGCCAGTTTTCAACTGGATGATGGGCATGTATCCGAGAATGGGCTGCTCCCAGCGGTATCGCCAGTGGCACTGGTGGCGGCATTAATCGGTAAACCATACAGGCTCCTTATTGGCGGAGCCTGTTTTTAATCAATATAAAATATTTACCCTGCTAACTAAATAACCGATCAAGTATTCAATGAGTTGATTACAGTGTAAACTCTGAGGTTTTGGATATGGAGATACAGTGGCTAAAGATGTGGAGATACAGTGGCTAAAGTTGATGTAAATGTAAGATGCCCGTTTTGTGAACAGACAGCTCTGTAAAAAAAACACGGTTATGGCAAAAGTGCCTATCAGCGTTGCCGTTGTCAGTCATGTAAACGCATCTTCCAGCTCGATTATTCCTATCGTGCCTGCCAACCAGGAATGACAGACCAAATCATTAACTTGGCAATGTAATGCGGGTATTCGTGACACTGCTCGGGCGTTACATATTAGTATCAATGCCGTCGTGAGTACTTTAAAAAAACGATCGCCGCGGAATGTAACAACATTTCCACTGGATAACCTGCAAATTCAACTGATTTACGAAGTGGATGAGATATGGTCATTTATTGGCAACAAAAAAGACAGCGCTGGCGGTGGTATGCATGGGAGCGGTGTTTGAAGCGGATTATCGCTCATGCATTTGGCTCTCTAAGCAAGAAAACGCTGCGTAAGTTGCTGAAACTGTTCTCCGGGTTCAGAGTGGCATTTTGGTGCACTGATGGCTCCAGGGCTTACAACGACAAACTTCCAAAAGCAAAACAAATTGTTGGCAAACTAATTGTTGGCAAACTAATTGTTGGCAAACTATATACACAGCGTATTGAGCGTGAAAATCTGACACTGCGCAACCGATTAAAACGTCTCAATCGTAAGACGTTGGGGGATTCAACATCATCCGATTTGGGTAGCATAAAACGTGGCTATTAGACGTTTTTGGCGGTTCCGTTACTAATAGTAGCGGTGCTGTTGGTGCTGGTGCTGTTAATGACCACTGTAGGCAGTTTTTCTTCCTTTTATCAGCAATGCGACCACGCTAATTGCGGCTACACTGCTTTACATCCCCGCGTTGATTAAGCTGGGTGGCGTGATGAAGTATATGATTGCCGATCTTTATGTGAATAACCTAATAACCTGGGTTTGGCATCGCGGCATTTGATGCAGCAATCAGTAAAGCGGCATTTATTAAAATTGCTTTTGCAGCCTGCTGGCTTTTCTTCCCATCCTGATATGGACGCTGTGGTTTTCAGGGGCTGTACTGCTTTCAATCATGGAATATGTACAAACGGGTGGACATATCACGCATCGCGTGGACTACACGTAACCTTATGAAGGCATCTTCAAACTGATCGCGGCGTATGTGTCGTTGATTATTTGCAGTTTGGTTGCCAAGTGCTATATCGTGGTGGCGGAACGCAACTATATCTTTGGTAATACCATGTTCAGTGACAATGTGCAGGTGCACTCCAACGTGAAATTAGGCGCTTACCTGATGCTGTTATTTACCAATACACTGATTACGCTATTTTCTTTGGGGCTGGCTGCGCCGGTAGCACAGGTGTGCTATGCGCGTTTTACGGCGAATGCCACGCAAGTGAGTGGTGATCTTTCTCTGCTGAACGTGCAGGCGCACAGTGATACCGCGCGTTCAGCGGTGGCGGAAGAGGTTATCAGCGCGCTGGATCTTAACGTAGGCATCTGAGGCGACCTGATGATTATCGAGGGATACTATCAGTATCCGGGGCGGGCCGCTTGGCGAGCTGGATACCTCGTTAGTACTGGCGCGCCACGACGCGGTTTCACAGGCGTTTATGCTGTCACACGTTGAGGTCTCGCAAGCGTTATGGTCGATACCTCTGACGTTGACCTTCCCTGATGGTGGGTTCTTTCGTCCTGCTGATGATGCCGTGTTTCGTGCCTGGGTTGCGCAGCATAAGTCTCTTGGCCTGGTGTATCGGCTGGAGAAGTACAAACGGGGCACGCTGTTTGCATTGCTGGCGACGGTGTTGGTGGCGCTGAGCTATGTGTATGTGGTGGTGCCCTGACTGAGTGCCACAGTCGCCTTGCATATCCCCACTGCTGTGAAACAGAAGCTCGGTGAACATACACTTGCTTTGCTGGAGCGAACCGAGCTAGCGCTGTCAACCCTTTCTGAAGCGTGGCAGCAAGCGTTGCAGCGCTTGTTTGAGCAGGCGCAACCGCCGGAAATGCGTCAGGCGCGCATCCCGCACCCCGCTGCGCCTGTACCGGGCATTGGCCCAAATGCGTTTATGCTGGCAGTATGGTACGCTGATCGTCAGCGATGAGCTGGTTGCTGTGATGCTGCATGAAATGGGGCACCGTGCTTACCGTTACCCAATGCGCATGCTGGTGCTTTTCTCATTGGTATCATTGACGTTTATGTGGATCACCGGTGATGTCAGCAGTGTGGGGGATACCCTGCTACAGTCCGCAGCCTTCGTGAATGAGCTGCAATTCTCGTGAATGAGCTGCAATTCTCTCGTGACATGGAGCGTGAAGCCAATGCCTGGGCGATAGCGGAAATGCAGCGGCAGGGGCGTTCGCTTCAGGCGATGCAGGACATCTATCAGCAATTGATGGCGGCATCAGAAAAAGAGCACCACCTTGGGCGCGTTATGCCGGATAACGGCTCAGCACGTATCCCGAAATGCAACAGCGTCTTGATGCCATCAAGGCACAAGACCCCTCTGTCATCCTCGGCTGCGCGGGAATGACGGTGGGAACTGGGCCGTTTGTCAGCAACCTTAAGTCCGGACTTGGCGGCACGGGCTTTTTATTCACACAAGATACTTAAGGATTACAGCGCGGCAATGGTGGCCTGTTGTTCCAACAGCTTGGCTTTCGCTACCGCATAGCCGTCACGTCTTTCACGCTCTTTGGAAATAACCGCCTCCGGTGCGCGCGCAACAAAGCCTTCATTGGAGAGCTTGTTGTCGATGCGGTTGATTTCCGCTTCAACCTTGGCAACTTCCTTGGCTAAACGCTCCAACTCTGCGTCTTTGTCGACCAGATCCAGCATCGGGATCAGCAACTCCGCGCCGTCCAGCAGGGAAGTGACCGCCACCGGACCTTTTTCACCGGCAGGCAGCAGTTGAACGCTTGCCAGACGCGCCAGGGTTTGGATAAAGCTGCGGTTCGCTTCCACACGAAGTTGCGTTTCCGGCGTTGCATCACGCAATAGCACATCGAGCGGTTTGCCCGGCGCAATTTTCATCTCGGAGCGAATATTACGCACGGCGGTGATCGCCTGCTTGATCCATTTCAGATCGGCCAGCGCCTGCGCATCTTCTGCGGCGGCACTATAGGCAGGGAACGGTTGCAGCATGATGGTATCGCCGGTAACACCTTTCAATACTTTGACCTGCTGCCAAATGGTTTCGGTAATGAAGGGAATGATCGGGTGCGCCAGACGCAGCAGTGATTCCAACACGGTAACCAGCGTGTTGCGCGTGCCGCGCAGCTCCGCCTCGCTGCCGCCGTTCATCACCGGTTTAGCCAGCTCCAGATACCAGTCGCAGAACTGGTTCCAAGTGAACTCATACAGAATACCGGCGGCAATATCAAAGCGGTAACCGTCCAGCGCGTCGCGAAAGGCTTTCACTGTGCGGTTGAATTCTGCCAGAATCCAGCGATCGGCCAGTGACAGCACTTTCTCACCGCCGTTAAAACTGCAATCTTGCCCTTCGGTGTTCATCAGCACAAAACGGCTGGCGTTCCACAGCTTGTTACAGAAGTTGCGGTAACCTTCCAGACGCTTCATGTCCCAGTTGATATCACGACCGGTCGATGCCAGTGCCGCTATAGTGAAACGCAGAGCATCCGTACCGTGTGGTTCAATACCGTTAGGGTACTGTTTCCCGGTGCGTTTACGGATTTTCTCCGCCAACTGCGGCTGCATCATGTTGCAGGTGCGTTTCTCCAGAAGTTCTGGCAACGAGATACCGTCCACCATGTCCAGCGGGTCGATCACGTTCCCTTTGGACTTGGACATTTTCTGTCCTTCGTCATCGCGGATAAGCCCGGTTATGTAGACGGTGTGGAACGGCACCTGCGGCTTGCCTTCGTCATCTTTCACGAAGTGAATGGTCAACATAATCATGCGCGCAATCCAGAAGAAGATGATGTCGAAGCCACTCACCATCACGCTGCTCGGATGGAACGCTTTCAGCTCCGGCGTCTGTTCCGGCCAGCTGAGGGTGGAGAAGGTCCACAGCCCGGAAGAAAACCAGGTGTCCAGCACGTCTTCGTCCTGGCGCAATTCAACCGTGTCGGCGAGCTGATAGTCGCGGCGCACTTCTGCTTCATCACGGCCTACGTAAACCTTGCCTCTGTTGTCGTACCATGCAGGAATACGGTGGCCCCACCACAATTGACGCGAGATACACCAGTCCTGAATGTCACGCATCCAGCTAAAATACATGTTCTCGTACTGCTTTGGCACAAACTGGATACGGCCATCCTCCACCGCTTCCACTGCCGGTTTCGCCAGTACGCCAGCGCGCACGTACCACTGATCGGTCAGCATCGGTTCGATGACCACGCCACCGCGATCGCCGTAGGGCACGGTCAGATCGTGCGGTTTGATCTCATCGAGCAAGCCCAACTCATCGAGCTTGGCAACCACCGCTTTACGAGCGGCAAAACGCTCGACGCCGCGCAGGAAATCAGGAATATCGTTGCTGTATACCGTGCTGACTTCGCCGTTGGTATCAAACACTTCAGCTTCCTGGCGGATATCGCCATCGAACGTCAGCATGCTGATCATCGGCAACTGATGACGTTTACCGACTTCATAGTCGTTAAAATCGTGCGCCGGGGTGATCTTCACGCAGCCGGTGCTTTTTTCCATGTCGGCGTGTTCATCAGCGACGATCGGAATACGACGATTCACCAGCGGCAGGATCAGAAACTTGCCGATCAGATCTTTGTAACGCGGATCTTCCGGGTTGACCGCAACACCGGTATCCCCCAGCAAGGTTTCCGGACGCGTGGTGGCGACTACCAGATAGTCTTTACCATCAGCGGTTTTTGCGCCATCGGCCAGCGGGTAGCGCAGATGCCACATGGAGCCTTTGCTTTCGCGGTTTTCCACTTCCAGATCGGAGATGGCGGTGCGCAGTTTCGGGTCCCAGTTGACCAGGTGCTTGCCACGGTAGATAAGGTCCTCTTTATACAGACGAACGAATACCTCTTTCACCGCGTTGGACAGGCCTTCATCCATGGTGAAGCGCTCGCGCTCCCAGTCCACTGAGTTGCCCAGACGACGCATTTGGCGGGTGATGGTGCCGCCAGACTCTACTTTCCATTGCCAGATTTTTTCGATAAAGGCATCGCGACCATAATCGTGGCGCGTTTTTCCCTCTTCGGCGGCGATTTTACGCTCAACCACCATCTGCGTGGCGATGCCCGCGTGGTCAGTACCCGCCTGCCACAGCGTGTTTTTCCCTTGCATACGCTGATAGCGAATCAGGGTATCCATAATGGTTTGCTGGAACGCATGGCCCATATGCAAGCTGCCGGTGACGTTCGGCGGCGGGATCATGATGCTGAAGCTTTCCTGGCTCGTGTCACCGTTTGGCTTAAAGTAACCTTGCTGTTCCCAGCGCTCATAGAGCGGCTGTTCGATATCTTTCGGGTTATATTTTGTATCCATTATGTATACTATTCAGTGCGTTGGCGGTGTCGCCGTAGTCAATTGAAAGCCGACGCTGCGATACGCTTTGTAGCGATCGCGCGCCAACGGTTTCAGGGATTCTTCATGAGGAACAAAGTCTATCACTTCATGGAAAGTGATGGCAAAATCTGCGAACTGCGGCAGGAGGCTGATTAGCACATCGCGTGAGGTGCTGCCCCGGCGCTGAGGCCAGGCCAGCTCGACGGGCGCGCCTTGTCGCGGGCCTTCGCCAGCAAGGTTATGCGGCACAAAGGCGCTGGTGTCGCACTGCCACAGCGCATCGTCCAGTCGCAATGCTTGCTGCTCGTCTTCACAGGCGATGAGCACTCGTTGCCCGCTGCGCCAACGTTCCGCCGCCAGCTCGCAGGCCAGCGCCTCACAGGCGCTAATCCCATCGACATCGTTACTGTGTTCGAGAAGGTAGAACGTTGCTTTTTTCATTGTTTACTGTAGGTGAGAGGGCGGTATAAACCTAGGTGAGAGGGTGGTATAAACCGGCCCTGAGTTGCTGACAATGTCTGTTCTCTGAGCCATTCCTACAAACTTATTCTCATTCTCGCGAACTTACCGTCATTCCCGCGTAGGCGGGAATCCCTCACAGAAGAAACACGTGTTTCCTGTAAGAGGTCCCCAGCTTTGTAAGAGGTCCCCAGCTTTTGCCAAGGACGACAGAGAACGGCCTCTTTTTATTCTACGTCATTTAACCCGGCGCGATTAAGCAGGAACTGCGACAACATGGCCACCGGACGGCCCGTTGCCCCTTTGGCTTTACCGGAACGCCAGGCTATGCCCGCGATATCCAGATGCGCCCAGTTGTATTTGCGAGTAAAGCGCGACAGGAAGCACGCGGCGGTAATGGCACCGCCCGGACGCCCGCCGATGTTCGCTATATCGGCAAAGTTCGACTCCAACTGCTCCTGAAACTCATCGCCCATAGGCAAGCGCCAGGCGCGGTCGCCCGCTTGCTCTGATGCTCCGAGTAGCTCGTGTGCCAGCGGGTTATGGTTCGACATCAACCCGGTAAGGTGATGACCAAGCGCGATAACACAGGCACCGGTCAGGGTGGCGATATCAATCACCAACTCCGGCTCGTAGCGTTCCACATAGGTCAGCGCATCGCACAGTACCAAACGGCCTTCGGCATCGGTATTTAGCACTTCAACCGTTTGACCCGACATGGTGGTTAACACATCACCTGGACGATAGGCACGGCCATCAACCATATTTTCACAGCCTGCCAATACCCCGACAATATTTAGCGGCAGCGCTAGCTCGGCGGCCATGTGCATCACGCCGTATACCGTCGCGGCACCGCACATGTCGTATTTCATTTCATCCATGCTGTCGGCGGGCTTGATCGAGATACCACCGGAGTCAAAGGTCAGGCCTTTGCCAACCAGCACGATAGGGCGATTTTCCGGATTATGGTTGCCTTTGTACTCAATCACCGACATCAGCGATTCATTTTGCGAGCCTTGTCCAACGGCCAGATAGGCGTTCATGCCCAGCTCTTTCATCTGCTGTTCGCCAATCACACGCGTCACGATGTTCAGGCTGTAGGTGTCCGCCAGTTGACGTGCCTGCGAGGCCAGATAGCCCGTGTTACAGATATTCGGCGGCATGTTGCCGAGATCTTTCGCGGCCTTGATACCTGCGGCAATGGCGAGTCCGTGCTGGATAGCGCGCTCGCCGCTGGTGAGTTCACGGCGCGTTGGCACATTGAACACCAGTTTGCGCAACGGACGGCGCAGTTCGATTTTGTTGCTTTTCAACTGATCGAAGGTGTAGAGCGTCTCTTTTGCTGTTTCCACCGCCTGACGCACTTTCCAGTAGGTGTTGCGTGCTTTGACATGCAACTCGGTCAAGAAGCAAACGGCTTCCATTGAGCCAGTGTCATTCAGCGCATTGATGGTTTTTGGGATGATTTGCTTATATTGACGCTCATCCAGTTCACGCTCTTTCCCGCAGCCAATCAGCAGAATACGTTCTGACAGAATGTTCGGCACGTAGTGCAACAGCAGGGATTGCCCCACTTTGCCTTCCAACTCGCCGCGGCGCAGGAGTGCGCTGATATAACCGTCACTGATTTTGTCCAATTGTTCGGCAATCGGGGACAGGCGGCGAGGCTCAAACACGCCGACGACAATGCAGGCACTGCGTTGTTTTTCCGGGCTACCGCTTTTTACACTGAACTCCATGTACTCTCCTGAATATTAAAGACAAAGACGTGGCCAATAGCTAGAATGTGACACTCCGTAATACTTTCCCGCCGTTACACTTACCTAACCTGTGTTAATCTTAACGGCGTGGCGAATCTGTTTTGGTGAGCGAATCTGTTTTGGTGATGATAAGCAGGTTCTGATACAACGCCGGGTGCGCGGTATGCTGTAATGCATCATAGCGACAAAGATTGCCACAAATGCGTATAAATGGCGAGTTAGCGATGAAATTATCGACTTTCCTGCAAAAAGACAAGTTTTCACAGATTTAATTAAGCGTGATCATCATTCGATATCTGGTACGGGAAACCTTTAAGAGCCAACTGGCCATCCTGTTTATTCTGTTACTAATCTTCTTTTGTCAGAAGCTGGTGCGGATATTGGGTGCGGCGGTTGATGGTGAAATCCCGACAAATTTAGTGCTCTCCCTGCTGGTGCTGGGTGTGCCTGAAATGGCGCAGCTTATTCTGCCCTTGAGCTTGTTTTTAGGGCTGCTGATGACGTTCAGCCGCATGTATACCGAGAGCGAAATCACCGTAATGTATGCCTGTGGACTAGGCAAAACGGTGCTGCTCAAAGCCGCCTTTATTCTGGCGGTGATGACTGGCGCCATGGCGATGATCAATGCGCTGTGGATCAGTCCGTGGTCTTCGCGCCATCAGGATATCGTGATGGCAGAAGCTAAGGCTAACCTGAGCGTCGCGGCTCTGATGGAAGGGCAGTTTCAATCGGCGAAGGGCGGCAATGCCGTTCTGTTTGTCAGCGATGTCAAAGGACAGGAATTTGAGCATGTGTTTCTGTCTCAGTTGCGCCCGAGCGGCAATGCGCGTCCTTCGGTGGTGATTGCCGACCGTGGGCGTGTGGACGTTGATCAAAACGGTGCACAGGTGGTGACGCTCAACAAGGGCTCCCGCTACGAAGGCACGGCGATGTTGAGGGATTTCCGTATCACGGATTTCACCAACTATCAGGCAGTTATCGGGCACCAGAATGTGTCACTCCAGAATACCAGCGTAGAACAGATGACGTTGAGCCAACTGTGGCAGTCGGATGAGAACGTTGCGCGTGCCGAGTTTCATTGGCGCGTTATGCTGGTGCTTTCGGTGCTGATCATGGCGGTTATTGTGGTGCCGCTTAGTGCGGTAAACTCACGCCAAGGGCGCGTGCTGAGCATGTTGCCCGCGATGCTGCTTTATCTGATTTTCTTCCTCTTGCAAAGTTCACTGCGTTCCAATGCCAGCAAGGGGAAAATTGAACCGATGGTGTGGATCTGGCTGACCAATCTGGCCTATATCGGGATTGGATTGCTGCTTAATGTCTGGGACAGCGTGCCACTGCGCCGGTTACGCGCGCGGGTGAAAGTACAAGGAGCAGCCTGATGTTTGGGGTACTGGATCGCTATATCGGCAAAACTATCTTTAATACCGTCATGATGACGTTGTTCATGCTGGTTTCTCTCTCGGGCATCATCAAGTTTGTCGATCAGTTGCGCAAAGTAGGGCGCGGCGACTATACCGCACTGGGCGCGGGCCTCTATACCCTGCTGAGCGTGCCAAAGGATATTGAAATCTTTTTCCCGATGGCGGCGCTGCTCGGTACGCTGCTGGGGCTGGGGACGCTGGCGACACGCAGTGAACTGGTAGTCATGCAGGCCTCTGGTTTTACCCGCTTACAGATTGCCGGCGCGGTGATGAAAACCGCTATCCCGTTGGTGTTGCTTACCATGGCGATTGGCGAATGGATTTCACCTGCCGGTGAACAGATGGCGCGCAACTACCGCTCGCAGATGATGTACGGCGGCTCGATGCTTTCGAGCCAGAACGGACTGTGGGCGAAAGACAGCAACGACTTTATCTATATTGAACGCGTGGTGGGGGATAAAGAGCTGACGGGGGTGAATATCTACCAGTTCGATCCGGAACAAAAACTGCTCTCCGTGCGCTACGCTTCCTCTGCAGAATTTGATGACGATGCCAAGCTGTGGCAACTCTCTCAGGTTGATGAATCTAACCTGCGAGATGGTAAACAGATTTCGGGCAGCCAGACCATCAGCGGAGAGTGGAAAACCACCCTGACGCCGGACAAACTCGGCTTAGTGGTGCTGGACCCGGATGCGCTCTCAATTCTCGGCCTGTACGACTACATCAACTACCTGAAGCAGAGCGGGCAGGAAGCGGACCGTTACAAGCTGAACATGTGGAACAAGACGTTCGCACTGCTTTCGGTGGCGGTGATGATGCTGATGGCGCTCTCTTTTATCTTTGGACCACTGCGCAATATGCCTGCGGGCGTGCGTATCGTCACCGGTATCAGCTTTGGCTTTCTGTTTTACGTGCTTGATAAGGTATTTGGTCAGCTCAGCCTGGTATATGGCTTACCACCGGTGCTGGGTGCGCTGGTACCGAGCCTGCTGTTTATGGTTATCAGCCTGCTGTTGCTGTTAAAACGACGCTGAGTGCATCCGGCACGTCACTTGAATGCATCCGGCACGTCACTGCGTGCTGGGAAAATGCGTAAAAAAGTATGCTGGCGCTGTTTTTTCAGTATTCAATGCGCCATAGTGCGGAATAGAATAGTGTTGTGTCATCAATCTCAAACGGTATAATGCATCTCGTTTTCCGCATACTACTTAAGTGCCGAAGTGGCGAAATCGGTAGACGCAGTTGATTCAAAATCAACCGTTGAAAGACGTGCCGGTTCGAGCCCGGCCTTCGGCACCATAGGAACATCAATAGACGTCAACGGACGTATTTTTTGTGTATGAAATCCAGTGTTTATCCATAATTCCAGCTATATTAACTCTCCCAAGGTCAACCGATTTCAACGTACATCTACCAACCGATGTTGGTATTATAAATGATGGTATTTCCGGTTCGATAATATTTGTACCAACAGGGAGGGGATAAGCATGGCGCTCACAGATATCAAAGTCAAAACAGCCAAGCCAACGGAGAAGCAATACAAGCTTACTGATGGCAACGGTATGCACTTCTCGTTCATCCAAATGGCTCTAAATTCTGGCGATTACAATACTGCTTTCTGCTTTGCCGGTAAATAAAAGATGCTGGCTTTAGGGGTATATCCTTAAGTGTCTCTTACCGATGCCAGAACTCGTCGTGATGAAGCTCGTAAGCTGTTGGCGAACAACATCGATCCGGGAGATAAAAAAAATGATAAGATTGAGTAGGAAGAGGTGCGTACTTTCGAATAGCTTGCTATTTAGTGGCATGCCACAAATAAACAGTCTTCTCCCTTTTTGTGGTGTATTCAATTAGTTGATACAGCATCAAACGTAATACTCGCGTTCGATGTCGTTCGATGTCGTAATACTCGCGTTCGATGTAAGTACCGATGAGCCTATCGTGTATTTCGGATGATTCTGAATACCCCAACGCCTCAATACGCTGTGTATACAGTTTGCCAACAATGTGTTTTGCTTTTGGAAGTTCGTCGTTGTAAGCCCTGTAGCCATTAGTACACCAAAATGCCACTCTGAACCCCGAGAACAGTTTCAGCAAATTACGCAGCGTTTTCTTGCTTAGAGAGCCAAATACATGAGCGATAATCCGCTTCAAACGCGGCTCCCATGCATACCACCGCCAGCGCTGTCTTTTTTGTTGCCAACAAATGATCACATCTCATCCACTTCGCAAATCAGTTGACAGTTGAATTTGCAGGTTATCCAGTGGCAGTGTTGTTACATTCCGCGGCGAGGTTTTTTTTAAAGTACGCACGATGGCATTATTACTAAATGTAACACCCGAGCAGTGTCACGAATACCCGCATTATTCATTACCAAGTCAATGAATTAGTTTGTCATTCCCGGTTGGCAGGCACGATAGGAGAATAATCGAGCTGGAAGGTGCGTTTAAATGACTGACAACGCTAACGCTGATGGGCACTTTTGCCATAACCGTGTTTTTTTATAGAGGCTGTCTGTTCATTTTTATAGAGGCTGTCTGTTCATAAAACAGGCATCTTACATCAACGTCAGCCACTGTATCTCCACATCCAAAACCGGAAAGATTACACTGTAATCAACTCATTGAATACTTGACCAGCATGTGACATAAGATTATAATATTATATATTTTTATTTCCTGATTGCCGCGCGGGCTGTTAGCTTGCTGGCTGACAAAACTTATAAGGGTGACCAAGGGAAATTGTGAAAAAACAAGTTATTGCATTAACGTTATTAGCGAATTTAATTTCTGTTTTCGGTATCGCTCAGGCGGACAAGCTGGATGATATTCAGAAAGCAGGCATAGTGAAAATTGCGGTATTTGACAGTAACCCGCCGTTTGGTTTTGTCGATCCGCAAACCACAAAGCTAGTGGGCTATGACGTGGACATCGCGGAAGCCATCGGCAAAGCGCTTGGTGTGAAAGTCGAACTGCGTGCTACCAACCCGGCTAATCGTATTCCTTTACTGACTTCGCAGAAAGTCGATTTGATTGCCGCCAATTTCACCATTACGGATGAGCGTGCCAAGCAGGTTAATTTCAGTATTCCCTACTTCGCCACCGGACAGAAATTTATCGCCCGTAAAGGTACGCTGAAAACGCCGGAAGACATTAAAGCGCTGCGTATCGGTGCTGATAAAGGGACCGTGCAAGAGATCACGCTGCGTGAACATTATCCGACGGCAAAAGTCATCTCTTATGATGACACACCGCTTGCTTTCGCTGCTTTGCGTAATGGTAACGTACAGGCCATTACTCAGGATGACGCCAAGCTGGTTGGTTTACTGGCCAACGTTCCAGATGCACAAAAAGCCGAGTTTGAGATCTCTCCGTTTAGCATCACCAAGGAATACCAAGGGGTGGGGGTTCCTAAAGGTGAAGATCGCCTGACACTGAAGGTGGATGAAACGCTGTTGCAACTGGAAAAAACCGGTGAAGCGAAACAGACCTACGATCGCTGGTTTGGGCCTACCACAAAATCTGCTCAACCACGTGGTGATTTCACCTTTATGCCATTGGATAAACAGCCTAAAGCCTGATGCCATTATCCGTTCACACGTGCCAACGTGTGGCTACAGGTCGTTTCAGGTAACACCGCATTCTGCCCTCTGTTCAACAGAGGGCATTGTCGTTTCTGCAACAAAGCGTTTTTACTACCGCGAACAGGGTATGACATTGACTGAAAACGTTGCTTCTTTTTTGGAAAATGGGCTGCTGGCATCCCGTTATCTGTCATGGTTGTGGCATGGTTTTTCGGTGACACTATGGCTTTCACTGTGTGTGATTGTTCTATCAACGTTGCTGGGAATGGTGCTTGCTTCCGCAAGAGATAGCCATCGTAGCCTTTTGCGCTGGCCGGTAATCGCTTACAGCGCCTTGTTTCGCAATACGCCGTTGCTGGTGCAGTTATTCTTCTGGTATTTCGGCGCGACGCAGTTGCTGCCGGGCTCACTGTTGCAATGGCTGAATTCACCCCATGATGTGGCCATTGCAGGCCAGGTTTTGAGTTGGCCCTCTTTCGAGTTTCTCGCCGGATTGATTGGCCTGACGCTCTATTCCAGCGCGTTTATCGCCGAAGAGATTCGTGCGGGAATAGGCGGCGTCGCGCGCGGACAAAAACACGCATCGCTGGCATTGGGGCTGACGCCCTGGCAAGCCATGCATTATGTGGTGCTGCCTCAGGCGCTGAAAATTGCTATGTCACCGCTGCTGGGGCAATACATGAATATCATCAAGAATTCCTCTCTGACAATGACGATTGGAGTAGCCGAGCTCTCTTATGCATCTCGTCAGGTTGAGACGGAAACCTTGCGAACCTTTCAGGCGTTCGGCGTTGCGACGGTGCTGTATATCGCGATCATTGCGCTGATTGAAGGCTGGGGTATGTGGCGGCAGCAACGTCAATTGGCACGGGAGCATTAACATGGATTTTACAATTATCAGCGATAACTTCAGCTATTTGTTGTGGGGCACGTTTCCTGATGGCCCAATCGGTGGAGCAACATTGACGCTCGTTATCAGCGCATTGGCCGGTATCGCTTCTGCGATGTTGGGCACGGTGCTGGGCATGGCGCTGGCGATGTCTAGCAGTTGGCTAGGCGCGCTATTGGCGCTGGTGCTGGGTTTTTTCCGCGCTATTCCGGTGATCATGCTGATTTTTTGGACTTACTTCCTGTTGCCCATTGTATTTGGTGTCGATATTCCTGAAATCACCACCGTGGTGTGTGCGCTGGCGTTTATTAGCGCGGCCTATCTAGCGCATGGCATCAAAGCAGGGATTGTTGCTATCAGTCAGGGGCAGTGGCAGGCCGGGCTGTCGTTGGGTTTCAGTCGCTGGCGCGTACTCTGGTTTATCGTGTTGCCCCAGGCGCTACGCATGATGGTGCCGTCGTTTATCAACCAGTGGATTTCCTTAATCAAGGATACGTCGCTGGCGTATATCGTGGGTGTGGGCGAATTGACGTTTCTGGCTACACAGGTTAACAACCGCAGTATGGTCTATCCCACCGAAGTGTTCCTGTTTGTGGCGCTGGTTTACTTTGTTTTTTGTCTGGCGCTGGAGCTATTGGCGCATCGCGTCAGCCAGCGCTATGCGGTGCATGCGCGGGTTGACGCGCCAAAACGGCGGTTTTGGTGGCGCAGGCGGCCGCGCACAGCTTAGCGCAGCCAACCGCCGTCAGGCGGTGATGTTCCAGCCTTTATCGCGCCACAGTTGCGGTAAGTCACGCATCGTGTGGAAGCTGGTGACCAGCGGGTGATCGATGGGCGGGTTGTGCGGGTCGGCGCAGTAGTGTACACTGGAATGTCCGCAGCGATACCCGCTTCCACGCCTAAAAATGAATCTTCCACTAGCAGGCAGTTCTCCAGATTGACCCGCATCTGCTGAGCTGCGTGATAAATAACGGCGGGATCATCAAGCTTCCATTTTTTCAAATCGTAGCCGCTATATAGTTCAAATCGTAGCCGCTATACAGGCGATCGGCGAAGTGCTCACGCAGCCCATCCGAGCAGCAAATGGTGCATTTTGCTTACCGGGCCGTTCGATACCACGCCCATTGGCACGGTAATCGCGGCAAGCAGTTCTGGAATGCCGTCAATGGGTTGCAATGATTCCTCAAACAGCCGGGCGATCTCTGCACGGAAGTGTTTTTCCAGCATTTCAGACACCACCTTCAGGACATGTTGTGCACTCACACGATCGATAATGTCGTAGAGCTTGACGCCTTTGTAGGTCTTGATGATCTCTACCTGCGACAACTCCATACAGAATAAAATTTTCACATAGGCCTGGCAACAAATCACTTCGCTGTCGACCAACGTGCCATCACAATCGAAAAAAATACAATCAATCGAAGAGATTGGGTTCCTTATTGGTAACGCGTGTGGTTCACCCACTACTTTACCCACTGTGTCAGTATTTTAACCTCACCGGATGTAAACACGATAAAAGGTTATTTTTTCAACTGGTTTTATCTTTTTCTCTGAAGGCAGAGAGTTATGGCTTGTTCGCTGTTTTTCTCGCGTATTTGCAGAAAAAAGGATACCTGATACCGTTGAGGGTAAGGGTTGTAATAACCTCTGCTTATGGCAAGAAAAAAAACCAGCTAATGGCGTTAATCTTTGTACATTTTGTTATAGAATACCCACCGACCATAATTCCCTATCTGGAACGTTGATGATGAAAACATCACAACCTGAGCTTGCGGGAGAGCAAAGCTTATTGGAGCACGTATTCAAATTGCGCCAAGATGGCACTATGGTGCGTACGGAAACGATTGCTTGGTTCACGACCTTTCTTACCATGGTGTACATCGTTTTTTCAATTATTCAATTAGTTGGGAGATACAGTGGCTAACGTTGAGGTAAGATGCCCGTTTTGTGAGCAGACAGCCTCTGTAAAAAATACGGTTACGGCAAAAGTGGCCATCAGCGTTAGCGTTGTCAGTCATTTAAACGCACCTTCCAGCTCGATTATTCCTATCGTGCCTGCCACCAGGAATGACAAACTAAGTCATTGACTTGGCAATGAATAATGCGGGTATTCGTGACACTGCTCGGGCGTTACATATTATATTTATATCTTAATATCTTATATCAATGTATCAATGCCGTTGTGCGTACTTTTAAAAACCCTCGCCGTGGAATGTAACAACGCTGCCACTGGATAACCTGCAAATTCTACTGATTTGCGAAGTGGATGAGATGGGTCATTTGTTGGCAACAAAAAACGACAGCGCTGGCAGTGGTATGCATGGAAGCCGCGTTTGAAGCGGATTATCGCTCATGCATTTGGCTCTCTAAGCAAGAAAACGCGGCGTAAGTTGCTAAAACTGTTCTCGGGGTTCAGAGTGGCATTTTGGTGCACTGATGGCTACAGGGCTTACAACGACGAACTTCCAAAAGCAAAACACATTGTTGGCAAACTGTATACACAACGTATTGAGCGTGAAAATCTGACGCTGGCAACCGATTGAAACACCTCAATTGTAAGAAACGCCTCAATTGTAAGACGTTGGAGTATTCAACATCATCAGAAATACAGATAGGCTCATCGCCTGCACGGTGTGATTACCAGCGTGGGTGTGATTACCAGCGTGCGCTTGCTCTCTGCTGGCACGCCGCGTGGTGTGCTGTATGGCCCGCGTTCGCTACAATACGGTAAAGATGAACTGTAAGCTCCCTCGCGTTTAAACTGGTTATTGATCAAAAATGAGCGTTCATTGTTTACACTCCTTTATCTAAGTAAACCGCTCGCTTGTGAATCACAGTAGCGTCTGCGTGATCTCAACATTATTGTGTGACGTTAGCGTTCAATTCATCTTTTTATCCGACGTAGACGTTGTTCAAAACAAGTAGACGTTGTTCAAAACAACAAGCTTACGTGTTGTAACTCAACTTTTTTATGCGAGTGGTATCTGGTCGATTCGCGCTCTTTTTTGGCCTATTTTTATGAAAAGCCGATTATTAATAGTTATTAAATGCCGATCGCGCTTAGGATGGCGATGAAGGCGGTATCGATGTGCCGTAACAAGTTGCCTCGTCTGTGGGTTGACTATGGCGGCGATGATGGCAGCTATGGCGGCGATGATGGCAGCGAACAGATAGACCCGTATCCGTATGTAGACCCGTATGGCTCAATCGTCATACGTACCTATCATATCATCCATCATCTATCATCCATCTCATCCATCGTCCACACCCGGACTTGCCCGCCTATCGCGCGTAACGAGATAGAGGGCTACGCGAACGGCGACTCGATAGATATTCCCCGCGACACCTTCATATCGGTGTCGTGTGCAAATGTTAGAACGTTAGGAGCAAAAGCCGAAAGTAATGCACATTTCCACGTTTCCTGTAGCAGGAGGCTCACTTCATTCCGATCTCCACTAAATATCGTTAATCTATCACTTCACTTCCCGCTCTGCGTACTGTTAACTGACAATCGGGAAATCTGGATTCCAGTCTGCAGTCAAACTCCTTTTGCGTCAAACTCCTTTTGCAGCGCTTCAACGGCACCGTTCGGTAACTTCTTCTCTTTGGCGATCGTAACTTCAACTCATGGCGAGATCCTCATTAAGATAATGAAGTATTTATACTGTATAAATAGCCAGTAATAAATGGTGGTTGGTAGCAAATCCACGAAAGATTTTTGTTACTTTTTTTACAAATAGAAAATCCTCTGGGATAAAATCAGAGGCTTTCAGATGACTTGATTATGCGCGTGCATTTCACGTGAATATTTTTGTCTGTGTTGTGTCCGGTCTGTGTCAGGTCGCTGTATTTAACTAACTTGTTATTTTAAAGGCGTTATCCTATCACAGTCCTATCAAAAGTGGTGGAGCTGGCGGGAGTTGAACCCGCGTCCGAAATTACTACACCGTCGGCACTACATGCTTAGTCTAGTCTTTATATTCGCCGGTTAGCTGCGAACAGACACGCCACTAACAAACTAGCCTGATTGGATTTAACGTTTCAACCCCAGGCAGGGCATCCACGCGATCTCTTTTTGGTTTGACCTCTCTTTATCCCCGTCCTAAGAGCGAAGGCTAGGGAGAGAAGGCTCAGAGCAGACTATTAAGCTGCTAAAGCGTAGTTTTCGTCGTTTGCGACTATTGTTTTGCGGCTTTTTACGAGGCAAACCGCCCCTCGGCATGCTCCTAAGGCTACACAATCCCGTCGAATCCAGAATCAGCCCCAAGTACTTTCTTAGTATAACAGAACTGTGACGCCCTAATCCACTGTTAGCGGTTGGCGTTTTTCATAATGCGCGCTTTGTCCGTTTGCCACTTGCGCTCTTTGATATCCGAACGCTTATCGTGCTCTTTCTTACCTTTGGTAACACCAATATTCACTTTTGACCAGGCGTTCTTCCAATACAGCGAAAGCGCAACCACGGTGTAACCTTCACGATTAACCCGTCCATAAAGTGAATCCAGCTCACGCTTGTTCAGCAACAGTTTTCGGGTGCGCGTAGGGTCACAACCCACATGGCTTGACGAGGCCAGTAGTGGCTGAAAGGTAGCACCAAACAGAAAAGCCTCACCACTGTGCAACAGTACATAGCTGTCGCTGATGTTGGCCTTACCTGCGCGTAGTGATTTTACTTCCCATCCTTGCAACGCCAATCCCGCTTCAAACTCTTCTTCAATGAAGTATTCGTGGCGAGCTCGCTTGTTTTGCGCAATGGTGGCGTAGCCGGGTTTATAAGCTTTTTTCTTTGTCATGGTGTCGTTATTATACCGGATGTTAAAGAGAAATACATCACTACCGCATTAGTGAACGCGCGTTGAGGAAGGTGTGCGATCGTCGCCTCAGAATTTTTACCATCCGGGCCATCGGTGCTATTATTTATTCTGCGCGTTTGAAGTAATACGGAAAAAGCCATGCCCAAGATTAGTCGTTCTGCACTGGTGCCCTACAGCGCGCAACAAATGTACCAGTTAGTTAATGATGTCGCCTCCTATCCCCAGTTTCTGCCTGGCTGTACCGGGAGCCGCGTCATTGCTGCCAATGCTGAAGAAATGACGGCCGCTGTCGATGTCTCTAAAGCTGGGATCAGAAAAACCTTTACCACGCGCAATACGCTCACCGAGAGCCAATGCATCAGTATGCAGTTGGTTGATGGCCCGTTCCGTCAACTGAGTGGCGATTGGCGCTTTATTCCTTTAAGTGCCGATGCTTGCAAGGTGGAACTGCATCTTGATTTTGAGTTCACCAATGAGTTGATCGAACTGGCCTTTGGCAAGGTTTTTAAAGAATTGGCAAGTAATATGGTGCAGGCCTTCACCTTACGCGCCAAAGAGGTATACTGTGCCTGAAATCCGTGTCGATGTGGTTTATGCGCTGCCAGAACATCAGTATGTGCGGTCCGTGACGGTGAAAGAGGGCGCAACGGTGGAGCAGGCTATTTTTGCTTCCGGGTTACTGACATTGCGTACCGATATCGATTTACAGGTTAACAAAGTCGGGATCTTTAGCCGGCCGGCCCGTTTGACGGACGCAGTAACCAAGGGTGATCGCGTAGAAATCTACCGTCCGTTGATTGCCGATCCTAAAGAATTGCGCCGTCAGCGCGCGGAGCGTTCCAAAAAAAAATAAGGCATATTCTGTGCCTTATTTTTTATGCGTGCTCTGATCACCGCTTCACTATCAATTCAGCGTCAGTTGATCTTTCACGTTGGTCAGGATGCCATCCTGACTGAAGGTCAGTGTCAGCATTTGCTGTTTTACCGCCTCATGCCCGGGTTGCTGGCGGAAAACGTAGAACCAGGTGTCACTGCCAAAGGGGTCTTGCATCATCGGCGTACCCAATGTATAGGCAACCTGTTGCTTGGTCATACCGGTGTGGATTTTTGCCACATCAGCCGGTGCCAGATAGTTCCCTTGGTTGATATCTGGACGATAAACCAGTCTTTCCAGCGTAGAACAACCGGTGGTTAGCATAACAACCATCGCGGCGATGACGGTCAGCGTTTTACGGCGCATATAGTAAATACATTCCTTAAGGGCATAGGTTGCCGATGATAATAGACCTTGCCTGTCTTGAAAATCAGCAAGACGCTTGTATGACCACCGGAATGCGAAAAAAAAGTTGATTATTTTTGTCTGAACGCTAACGGTAACAACGGTAAAACGCACTCAATTAGCCATGGCTCGCGATGCCTGATGCTGTTTTTACGCAGCCAGTAATTCTTTAGCATTCGCTAATGTGTTTTTGGTGACTGCGCTGCCACCCAACAAACGGGCCAGCTCTTGCAACCGTGCGCGTTTGTCCAGCGGTTGCATCAGCGTTTCAGTAGCAGCAACATCGGTATGTTTGCTGACAAAGAAGTGTTGATGGCCGCAGCCAGCAACTTGCGGTAAGTGGGTGACACACATCACCTGTGTGGATGTGCCGAGTTGACGTAGCATTTTGCCGACAATTGCGGCGGTCGGGCCACTGATGCCCACATCCACTTCGTCGAAAATCAGCGCTGGGGTATCTATTTTACGCGCAGTGATCACCTTAATGATAAGTGCGATACGGGAGAGTTCACCACCGGAGGCGAATTTCGCCAGAACCTGATGCGGTTGACCCGGGTTAGTCGTGACCAGAAACGCGATGCTGTCTGCACCATAGGCTGTAAGCCGCTCCGGCGAAAACTCTACTTCAATGGAGAAATGTCCGTGCGGCATAGCGAGTTCATGCATCTGTGCCGTAATCAACTGAGACAATTCATGCGCATGGTGTTGACGGCGGGCATGTAACTGTTCCGCGGCGTGCAGAGCCAGTTGGTGATACTCGCTAACGGCCAGGCTGAGCGTGGTGTGGTTGCTCTCTTGTTCTGTCAGTTGTTGCTGTTCATCCAGCAGTTGTTGGTAGAATGCCGGTAGGTTTTCTGGAGCGACGTGATGTTTGCGCGCCAGCGCCATTTGGCGGGATAAGCGCTGCTCCAGCTCATAGATTCGGGTCGGATCGAGATCCGTTTGTTCGCTGTAGTGGCGCAACTCATCGCTGGCTTCGCTGATCTGAATGCTGGCTTCTTCCAGCATATTTACCACGCTGCCCAGTTTTTCATCCATAGTAACGATTTCGCCGAGTTGGTGCTTTGCGCTGTGGAGCATACTTATGATGTTCTGATCGTCGTTTTCTCTGAGCAGCTGCAATATCTGCTGGCTGAGTGATAGCAGTTGACCGCTGTTAGCCAGCCGTTTGTATTCGACGTCAATTTGTTCGTATTCACCGGACAGTGGGGCAAACTCTTTCAGCTCTTTGAGTTGGTATTGCAATAGTTCGCGACGTGCCTCACGTTCGATATTCGCTTGTTGCAACTGTGCCAGATCGCGACAACTTTGGTGCCACTGCTGCCAGATTTGTTGCATGGTAGCAAGTAGTTGCGGTTCGTTGGCATAGTCATCCAGCAGATGACGTTGGTGTTCAGGTTTGAGCAACAATTGGTGAGCGTGCTGTCCGTGCAGTTGGATCAGATGCTGGCCGAGCTCACGCAACTGTGATAATGGCACGGTGGTGCCATTGATAAATCCGCGTGAACGCCCGTCTGCATTGATCACCCGGCGTAGCAGGCACTCGTTGCTGTCATCCAGTTGGTTTTGCTCCAGCCATGCTTTTGCTGCAGGGGTATCGCTGAGGGCGAAACGGGCGCAGATGTCGGCACGCTGTGCGCCGGGACGCACCATGCTGGCGTCAGAGCGGTTGCCCAGGCACAGGCCCAATGCGTCAATCGCGATAGATTTTCCCGCGCCGGTTTCGCCGGTGATAACGCTCATACCTGATTGAAAATCAATTTCTAACTCACGCACGATAGCGAAATGACTGATAGTGAGTTGCGCCAGCATGAATCACCTTCCTGTATGTAACAATAAACTGTAATTGCATACAGTATAATGCCGTTTTTTAACCAGTAAAGTGGCCAGCACGAAATTTTAAAATAATTTTTTCGACCACCCAAGCTTTGTGCTTAGCGTATTGAAATAGCTGTAATTTTCTTGGTGTATCAAATTTATCGAGTATTGGCTGCGAGTAATCAGTACCTCTTCTCCTTCCTCTACCGGCAGGGTTATCTGGCTGTCACAGCTTAACTCCAAATCATGTATGATATGAGAAAACTTCAGGCGGATGGTGCTGCTGCTGTTTATCACCAGTGGGCGCGCTGAAAGCGTATGGGGAAACATCGGCACCAGCGCGATGGCATCCAGTGTCGGTGTCAGGATGGGACCACCACCAGAAAGCGAGTAAGCGGTGGAACCGGTAGGCGTTGAGATAATCAGGCCATCCGAGCGTTGGGAGAAGGCGAAACGATCGTCAATATAGACTTCAAATTCAATCATATCAGCGACTTTTCCGGGGTGTAGTACCACTTCATTGATCGCCGTGCTGGTGCTGTCAGGCTGATTGCGACGGCAAACATGCGCTTCCAGCATAAAGCGCCGTTCGCTCAGGTAGCGCCCTTCCAACACCTCGGTAAGCTGCTGTTGCGCCTGATCGGGATCGAAATCGGTCAGGAAGCCGAGATTTCCCCAATTGACGCCAATCACATCAATGTCATAGCGAGATAGCACGCGAGCGGCACCTAGCATATTGCCATCGCCGCCAACCACCACGGCCAAATTAGCTTGCATGCCGATTTCAGCCAGGCTGCCGGTCAACGCATCGGGCAGGTTTAGCTCATGGGCAATATGCTGCTCCAGCATGACTTGGTAGCCCTTGCTGTGCAGCCAGTTATACAACATCTCATGCGTCGCCAGTGCCGTGGGGTGGCGCGGGTGGCCCATAATGCCAATGCAATTGAACTGTTTCGTCATCGTTATGCTTTCCTTACCCTGAGCCGCCCGGTATCACGACCCTGGCCGCCCGGTATCACGAAATCTGTCGGTATATGTGACTACTTCTCTTGAATCCCCGGTTTTCATCCCCATAATAAGCGAACAAGCGAGATGAATGCTAAAACCGCGGAGAATTTCATGAGTAGTAAAGAACAGAAGTCGCCTGACGAGCAAGTCGTAGATCAAATGGAAGCGGCACAGGGGCAACATGCGGAAGTGGAGCCTGCAACGACAGATGCGGAAGTGGAGCCTGCAACGACAGATGCGGAAGTGGAGCCTGCAACGACAGATGCGGAAGTGGAGCCTGCAACGACAGATGCGGAAGTGAAGCCTGCAACGACAGATGCGGAAGTGGAGCCTGCAACGACAGACGTTGCCGATCCGCGTGATGAACGTATTGCCGAATTGGAAGCGCAACTGAACGAACTACAGCAGCGTGAGCGCGATACCGTGCTGCGCGCGCGTGCCGAAACGGACAATATCCGCCGTCGCGCTGAAATGGACATGGAAAAAGCGCATAAATTTGCGCTGGAAAAATTTGCGGGTGAAATGCTGCCAGTGATTGATAACCTCGAGCGTTCGCTCGATGCTGCCGATCGCAGCAATGAGTCTCTTGCTTCGTTGATTGAGGGTGTGGAACTGACGCTGAAATCGCTGCTGGATGCCGTGCGCAAGTTTGGTATCGAGGTGGTGGGTGACGTGAATGTGCCGTTTAATCCGGAAGTGCACCAGGCCATGACCATGCTGGAATCGGCCGACCATGCGCCAAATTCAGTAATGATGGTGATGCAAAAAGGTTACACCCTGAACGGTCGTTTGCTGCGTCCTGCCATGGTTGCCGTTTCCAAAGCGAAGGGATGATTTCCCTCAGCGACTCGCGCGTGCCATGAGGGCAGGTGTAACAAATTGAAATCAATAAAAACCCAAGTAACTTTACCTTGGGGTTTTTTGTTTATATGTTATTAACAATATACAATATGGCGTTTATATGTTATTAACAATATGGCGCGGATCACATTTCTAGCGATGCGCGCGTGTTTGGGGCCGTGCTGGAAGAGAGGTAATCGATAACCTATCAGGCTAAACGGATGTCCTTGCTAACGGTGTTGGTTTTAGCTATTACAGCAATCTATTTTGCCACTCCGAGTGCACTTGATAATCATTATAGAGGTAATAAAGGGTCATTTTATGCCGGGAAGCCGAGTGATAGAAACTGCCAGCCGCACGTCAAGGAAGCTTAAGCTTTCCCTGACGGGGCCAGCATTTATATATAGCTATAGCGGCGATTGGCTATATCGATCCGGGTAACTTTGCCCACGATATTCAATCGGGGGCAGCCTACGACTATCAATTGCTGTGGGTGGTGGTATGGGCCAATCTGATGGCGATGCTGATCCAGTTGCTTTCTGCCAAGCAGGGGATTGCCACCGGGAAAAATCTGGCAGAGCACATTCGCGATCGTTTCCCTCGCCCAGCGGAGTGGGCCTATTGGATGCAGGCGGAGATCATCGCCATGGCAACCGATTTGGCCTAGTTTATCGGTGCTGCCATTGGCTTTAAGTTGTTGTTAGGGGTTTCAAGTTGTTGTTAGGGGTTTCGCTGCTTGAGGGCGCGATCCTTACCGGTATTGCAACCTTCCTGATTTTGGCATTGCAACAGCGTGGTCAAAAGCCGCTGGAGATGATTATCAGCGGGCTGCTGCTGTTTGTCGCTGCTGCGTATATTGTCGAACTGATCTTCTAGCGTCCTGAAATGGCCGTATATTGTCGAACTGATCTTCTAGCGTCCTGAAATGGCCTCGTTGGTGCTGGCATGGCAGTGCCGCAGTTGCCTACCTCGGTGCCGCAGTTGCCTACCTCGGACGCAGTGCTACTGGGTAGCTGGAGTGTTGGGGGCCACCATTATGCCCCATGTGATTTACCATGCCCCATGTGATTTACCTGCACTCGTTATTGACCCAGCAGAGTGCTGACCATACCCGTGCCGAACGCTATGCTGCGACCAAAATCGACGTGGCAGTGGCGATGACCATTACCGGATTCGTCAATCTGGCAATGATGGCTACCGCGGCGACGTTCCATTTTAGCGGCAATCAGGATATTGCTGATCTGGTACGTGCCTATCTCATCCTCGATCCCCTGTTAGGGAAGGCCGCGGCGACTATTTTCGGCTTAAGCCTGGTGGCTTCGGGGCTCTCTTCGACCGTCGTGGGGACTCTGGCTGGCCAAGTGGTGATGTAAGGGTTTATCCATTTTCATATTCCTCTGTGGGTGCGGCGTACGGTCACCATGCTGCCTTCATTTATTGTGATTATGTCCGGCATGGAGCCTACTCGCGTGTTGGTACTGAGTCAGGTGCTGCTCAGCTTCGGTATTACGTTGGCACTGGTTCCTTTGCTGGAGTTTACCGGAAATTGGCGTTGATGGGATGCATGGTCAATAGTTGTTGGGTACAGAACGCCGGTTGAGTTGATACAGCATCAAACGTAATACTCGCGTTCGATGTAAGTGCCGATGAGCCTATCGTGCATTTCCGATGATGTTGAATACCTCAACGTCTTACGATTGAGGCGTTTCAATCGGTTGCGCAGCGTCAGATTTTCACGCTCAACACGCTGTGTACACAGTTTGCCCGCTCAACACGCTGTGTACACAGTTTGCCAACAATGTGTTTTGCTTTTGGAAGTTCGTCGTTGTAAGCCCTGTAGCCATCAGTGCACCAAAATGCCACTCTGAACCCTACGCAGCGTTTTCTTGCTTAGAGAGCCGAATGCATGAGCGATAATCCGCTTCAAACGTGGCTTCCATGCATACCACCGCCAGCGCTATCGTTTTTTGTTGCCAACAAATGGCCACATCTCATCCACTTCGCAAATCAGTTGAATTTGCAAATTATCTAGTGGCAGCTTTGTTACATTCCGTAGCGAGGGTTTTTTAAAGTACGCACGACGGTATTGATACTAATATGTAACGCCCGAGCGGTATCACGAATACCCGCATTATTTATTGTTAAGTCAATGAGTTGGTCTGTCATTCCCGGTTGGCAGGCACGATAGGAATAATCGAGCTGGAAGGTGCGTTTACATGACTGACAACGGTAACGCTGATGGCCACTTTTGCCATAACCGTGTTTTTTACAGATACTGTCTGTTCACAAAACACAGATACTGTCTGTTCACAAAACGGGCATCTTACATCAACGTTAGCCACTGTATCTCCACATCCAAAACCGGAGAGTTTACACTGTAATCAACTCATTGAATACGTGATCTACGTTATCCAGTTCGCGATAACGTGACATTATGCGCAAAAAAACAAACAGATAAAAACAGATAAATTATCTATGTTAACCTGCATTCATTATCGGTTTTTGTCATGCTTCACGGCTATCTCCCCTAAATAATTTGAGTTGCAGGAAGGCGGCAAGAGAGAAAATCCCGATGAACTTACTCAAGTAAGTGATTCGGGTGAGCGAGCGCAGCCAACGCACCTGCAAATTGCAGTATGACGGGGATACAAGCAGTAATGATTGAATTTCTGTCGGCGTTTACCCCTCCTTGTATGCTGGGATCGACTCGCCGCCCTACGTCACGACAATAAAAGCCTATAAGGACGACAATAAAAGCCTATAAGGGATGCAACAATGGATGAACAACTCAAACAGAGCGCATTGGATTTCCACCAGTATCCGCTGCCGGGGAAGATTCCGGTGTCCCCCACCAAACCGCTAGCGACCCAACGCGATTTGGCGTTAGCCTACGCACAGGGCTTTGCTGTATCTTGTCTTGAAATAGCCGAAGATCCGCTGGCTGCTTACAAATACATCGCACGCGGCAACAATATGGTCGCGGTGATTTCCAACGGAACGGCGGTGCTTGGCCTAGATAACATTGGTGCGTTGGCTGGCCGGCCGGTAATGGAAGGCAAGGGCGTTCTCTTTAAAAATTCTCCGGCGTCGATGTGTTCGATATCGAAGTGGACGAACTGGATCCGGATAAATTGATCGACGTGATTGCCGTGCTGGAGCCGACCTTTGGTGGCATCAACCTGGAAGATATCAAAGCGTCGGAGTGCTTCTATATTGAGAAGAAACTGCGTGAACGCATGAAGATCCCGGTGTTCCATGATGATCAGCACGGCACGGCGATCATCTGTACTGCGGCAGTATTGAACGGCCTGTGCGTGGTGGGGAAAAACGTCTCTGACGTGCGTCTGGTGGTATCCGGCGCGGGTGCTGCCTCTATTGCCTGCCTGAATTTGCTGGTTGCGCTGGGGCTGAAGAAACACAACGTCGTGGTGTGTGACTCACGCGGCGTGATCTACAAAGGTCGTGATGCTAAAAAGAGAACAAGGCGATCCACACGGTGGAAGACACCGTGTGCGCGCAAACTGGGTGACGTGATCCCTAATGCCGATATCTTCCTGGGCTGTTCCGGCCCCAGCTATTGAAGCAGGACATGGTGAAAACCATGGCGCCGCGTCCGCTGATTATGGCGCTGGCAAACCCGGAACCGGAGATCCTGCCGCCGTTAGCCAAAACGGTGCGACTATCCGAATCAGGTTAATAGCGTGCTGTGCTTCCCGTTTATTTTCCGTGGCGCACTGGATGTAGGTGCAACTACCATCAATGAAGAGATGAAACTGGCGTGTGTGAATGCGATTGCTGATTTGGCGCTGGCAGAACAGAGTGGAGTGGTGGCCTCGGCGTATGGCGATCAGGAATTGTCATTTGGCCTTGAATACTTGTCATTTGGCCTTGAATACATTATCCCGAAATCTTTTGACCCGCGCTTAATCATCAAGATTGCGCCAGCGGTGGCAAAAGCAGCGATGGATTCAGGCGTGGCGACGCGTCCTATTGCCGACTTTGATGCTTGTATCGAGAAACTGACACAGTTTGTCTATTGTATCGAGAAACTGACACAGTTTGTCTATAAAACCAACCTGTTTATGAAGCCGATATTCTTTCAGGCGCACCAGCAGCCGAAACGCGTAATATTTGCCGAAGGGGAAGATCCGCGCGTGCTGCACGCCACGCAAGACTGGTGACGCTGGTGCTGGCTTTCCCTATTCTGATCAGGCATCCCGGTGTTATCGAGAAGCGTCTGTAAAAACTTGGCCTGCAAATCACTATCGATAAAGATTTTGATGTGGTGAATAACGAATCCGATCCGAGCTTTAAGGAGTACTGGTCGGAATATTACGCGTCGATGAAACGCCGTGGCGTATCGCATGAAACCGCGCAGCGTTAAGTGATCCGCAACCCGACGGTGATTGCCGCCATGAAGCGGATGCGATGATTTGCGGCACCATAGGCACCTATGAAGAGCATTTCGAGGTGGTCGAGAAGTACTGGGTTACCGCGAGGGGGGTACACGTGGTGGGTGCCATGAATGCCCTATTGCTGACAAGCGGCAATACCTTTATCAATGACACCGATGTCAACCCAGACCCAACGCTAGAGCAATTGGCAGAAATCACCTTGATAGCCGCGTACACCGTGCGTCGTTTCGGTATCGAACCGAAAGTCGCGCTGTTGTTGCACTCCAACTGCTGTTGTTGCACTCCAACTTTGGTACTTCGAACTCGCCCACCGCACGCAAAATTCGTGAGGTGCTGGCGTTGATCAACACGCTGGCACCGGAGCTGGAAGTGGATGGTGAGATGCACGGCGATGCCGCGCTGGTGGAAGCGATTCGCCGCGAGCAAATGCCGGACAGCCCGTTAAAAGGCTCTGCCAATATTTTCATCATGCCGAAGAAGCGGAGCGTATCAGTTATAACCTGCTGGGCGTTTCCTCGTCTGAAGGGATGACGGTGGAACCGGTGCTAATGGGCGTTGCCAAACCGGTGCACATCCTGACGCCGATCGCATCGGTACGGTGTATCATCGTCAACATGGTGGCGCTGGCCGTGGTGGAAGCGCAGACTCAGCCGCTGTAAATCGATCTGTGCGCTGTACAGCAAACAGCCCACTTGTGGGCTGTTTCAGACTAATGACAAATGACAAATGACAAATGACAAAACCGATAACAAATGACAAAACCGCTTTACCCCATGACAAAACCGCTTTACCCCTTCGTCGTCCTCGGCGAGAGATCGGGAATCTCTGTAAGAATAAACGTTTTTCTTCTGTTAGAGATTCCCGCTTTCGCGGGAATGACGGAGCTGTTAGAGATTCCCGCGAAAGCGGGAATGACGGAGGTGCGTGGGAATGGCTGTTTTTTATCAGGGAATTAACGCCGTTGGTGCAGCCACTTATCCAACTCATTGGCAAAGCGCTGGCGATCTTTTTAATTGATGGCATCCGGTCCACCGGTTTGCACATCACTGGCGCGCAGCGTATCCATAAAATCGCGCATCGTCAGTCGTTCACGGATGGTGGCGGGCGTGTAGGTTTCACCGCGCGGGTTAAGTGCGCTACGGCTTTTTTTTCCAGTACTTCTGCTGCGGAATATCGGAGGTAATCACCAAATCCCCGGCGTTGACGCGTTTCACGATTTCGTTATCCGCCACATCAAACCCGGCGGCAACGCGCACTGACGAGATGTAACGTGACGGTGGCGTGCGCAGTGACTGATTGGCGACCAGAATGACACGCGTTTGTGTGCGATCGGCAGCTCGATAAGTACCCCTTTAATCACATTGGGGCAGGCGTCAGCATCCACTTAATCACATTGGGGCAGGCGTCAGCATCCACCCAAATTTGCGGTTCTGCGTCGGTACTGTAGTTCATGCAAGCTCCTTTGCTAACCAATCTTTTACCGGTAAAAAATCACTATAAAGTGCGGCTTCAGGGCCGTCCGGCTCCGGTTGATATTGGTATTCCCAACGCGCCAGCGGCGGCATCGACATCAGGATCGATTCTGTGCGCCCGCCGCTTTGCAGGCCAAACAGCGTACCGCGATCCCACACCAGATTAAACTCGACGTAGCGCCCGCGACGGTAGAGCTGAAACTGGCGTTCGCGCTCTCCCCAGGGTAATGCCGCGCGTCGCGCGACGATCGGCAGGTAAGCGTCGAGAAAACCGTTTCCGACTGCGCGCATAAACGCAAAGCTGATGATGAAATCCGGCGTGTTCAAGTCATCAAAAAACAGCCCGCCGACGCCGCGTGCCTCGTTACGGTGCTTGAGAAAAAAGTAATCATCACACCATTTTTTGTAACGCGGATAAACGTCATCACCGAACGGCTGGCAAAGATCGTGCGCGGTTTGGTGCCAGTGTACTACGTCTTCGGTGAAGCCGTAGAACGGGGTGAGATCGAACCCACCGCCAAACCACCATACCGGCGCTTCACCCTCTTTTTCCGCAATGAAAAAACGCACGTTGGCGTGGCTGGTGGGCACATACGGGTTTAACGGATGGATAACCAACGAAACTCCCATGGCCTGAAAGCGGAGTCCGGCAAGTTCGGGCCGGTGCGCGCTGGCCGAAGGGGGCAGCGTAGAGCCCATCACGTGAGAGAAGTTGACGCCCGCCTGTTCGAATACCGCGCCCTGGGTTATCACCTGGCTGCGCCCGCCGCCGCCAGCGGCGTGTTGCCAACACTCCTCATTAAAGCCGCTCTTGCCATCTGCGGCGGCCAGGTGCTGACACAGAGTGTCTTGCAGCGTCAGTAAAAAGGACTTTACGGCGGAAATATCAGGTTGACTCATGACGAATATCAGGTTGACTCATGACGGTGTTAACAAATCCATTATAACAAAATGGCTACCAGTATAGCCTGTCACAACGACGAGGTGTTGGCTTTTCTGCTGCTGAGCGACTGCGACAGAGGGGATGACAGCAAATTGATATGGCTTCTGCGCGAGATTATGAGATAATTGGATTTCCTTAGCGATCAACGGGGGAATCCATGGAAATCCGCGTATTCAGACAAGATGACTTTGAAGAAGTGATTACCCTATGGGAACGCAGCGATCTGCTACGCCCCTGGAACGATCCAGAAATGGATATTGAGCGCAAAGTGAATCACGACGTCTCCCTGTTTTTGGTAGCCGAAGTGGGCGGCGAAATCGTGGGTTCGGTGATGGGCGGGTATGACGGCCATCGCGGATCGGCCTACTATCTGGGCGTCCATCCGGATTTTCGCGGGCGTGGCATAGCTAACGCGTTGATTAGCCGTCTGGAGAAAAAACTGATCGCACGCGGTTGCCCCAAAATCAACCTGATGGTGCGGCAGGGCAATGATGCAGTGATCGGCATGTATGAAAAGCTGAACTACGATATCGTGGATTCCGTAACGCTTGGGAAGCGTCTCATCGAAGTTCAAGAATATTGATCGCTATTGTTGGTTTTTTGGCTTGTTGTTTAAAAACTGTTGCGTCGTGCGATTCGCTTATATAATGATTATGCTTATATAATGATTATAATGATGAGTATCATAATCTTTTCGGTATTTTTATTGCCACCGACTATGCGCAGCTAACGACATTTAAGTAAAAGAACCGGTTGTCGCCATCTGGCGGACGATCTTACCCACGATACTTTCCTCAAATTGCTGACCCTGGCGGAGCCGGAAGCAAGCTGTGATCCACGCGCTTACCTGATGGTCACTGCCAACCATGTGATGATCGACCAGTTTCGTAAGCGCAAACTGGAGAGGATGCATTGGCGGCGTTGGCGGAGGGGGTGGAGGCGCAATCTGCCGAACAGCGTGTGGCAATCAGTCAATTGGTAGCCACGGCGCTATATATCCTCTGGTAGCCACGGCGCTACATATCCTCAATGAAGAGCTGGATGAAAAAGTGCAGCTCGCGTTCATCATGGCGCGCGTTGAAGGCCACTTCTATCGCGATATCGCCGTTACGTTGAGCGTGAGCGAAAGCAGCGTTAAACAGTATCTAACAGATAAACAGTATCTAACAAAAGCCATGATCCATTTTCATTTTCTATACCCGTATCTTCAGTCTGGAAAGCGAGGAAGACCTGGCTGCGGATGCCGCACGCGCTGCCGAATGGCAGCGCTGGTGCGAACAGGATGAGCGCCATGAGCGGGTTTATCACCAGATGCAGCAACTCTGGTTCAGTGCGGCGCTGACACCGGCCACAACCAGCGTAAGGCGCGCCCGCGTAAGGCGCGCCCGCAACGGTTTCTCTTTTTGGCCTTGGTGCTGGGGCTGGTGGGCCTGCTTGCCAGCCAACTGCCTTACCTCTATTGGTAGGCGGATCAACGTACGGCAATCGGGGAAATTCGACGCCTGAGGTTGGATGATGGCAGCGTACTGACGTTAAATACCGACTCTGCGGTTAACCTGCACTTTGATACCCGACAACGCACGGTGGAACTGGTGCAAAGGGAAGCCTACGCGCAGGTGGCAAAAGATCTTGCTGGACGCCCGTTTGTGATTCCAGCCTACAGGCTTCCGCCCAGGCACTAGGCACGCGTTATAGCTTGCGCTAAGTGGGAGAGGAAACCCGGGTGCATGTGGAAATGTGGAAGAGTCTCGCGTTGGCATCACTGCACAGGGCGATCCTGCGGTCAGCGTTGATCTGAATGCGGGTCAACAGGTCAGCCCTACGCAGTATGCCTTGCTGGATGACGTGGCAGAAGCGGCTGGCTGCACAACCAATTGTTGTTTGAAAATGTGCCCTTGAACGAGGTGCTCGAGGAGCTACGTCGTTATCACCGTGGTGTTATCTATCTGGACTCGCGCGATCGGCGTATGCTGGTAAAACTGCGTTTTACCGGCGTCTTGCTGCTGGATGATATCGGCCGCGCGCATTCGTTACTCAGTCATTCTATTCCACTCTCCTATCGGCAGCCCATTGATGCTGTGGTGTTGATCGGCAGCAAAAGTAACGCTATCTATAAAAATCAAATTATTATTTTATTATAAAATTAAAATATTGAGAATAATTATCAAAATTATTTTCGTTTTATTACTAGATTTTTGCTGCCTGACTTCATCGTCAGTAGAAATCAAAAGAGGCACAATCCGGCGTGGAGCATATGGTTGCGCATATGGTATTTCGCGGCAGTAAAGCGTACCCGAGCGGCGTGGCGAACATGTTGCATCAAAAGGGCTGGATTCGCGCCCAGCATTACAACGCCATGACCAATTATGAGCGCACCCAATACATGATGAGTCCGCCTGCTGCAAAGCGATCAGGATGATGAGCGCAAAATTATACTGGAAGAGTGGTTTATACTGGAAGAGTGGTGCGGCAAGCTTGCTTGGCGTCGCCGAGTGCGCGTTCAGGCGATACGCCAAGGGTAGCTCTATCCCGATCGCCCGGTGATTGGTACGCAAGCGACCATCAACACTATGTATGCCCGCTACCCAGTTGCAGGATTTTTATCAGCGCTGGTATCACCCTTCCAACATGCGCCTGATGGTGATTGGCGATATTGTTCCGCAAGAGGTGGCCACGGAGATCGCCCGCCAGTTTGGCGCGCTGCCTGTCACTACTATGAGCCTCGCCTGCAACAGCAACTGAATGTGGTGCGCTTGCAGGACAGTTAAAGTGGTGCCAGCCAGATTGCCTTTGTGTTTCGTATCAACGATCCGCAGAGTAAAAAAAATCGGTCAGGAAGGCATGCGTCACCGCCTTCTGGATCAGTTAGCCACTAGCGCGTTGCAGCGATAGTTTCGCCGCCAAAATGAGCATCTGCCGGACAGCGTGAACAGTCTGGTGGTGCGTAAATCCGATATTGGCAAAACCACCGTTGCGGTGGGCTTTTTTGCCGACGTGATCCCGGGCGAACATCAGGCAGCGTTGCCGGTGCTGCTGCAAGAGATCGAACGCGTGAAGCGCTATCCGCTCAGCGAGCGCGACATTGTCGAGCTTAAAGACGGGTAATCGCATTGCGGTGCAGCACTTCCCGCAGCAGCAGGTGGAACAATGGCAGCTTGCGAACGGCGATCGCGGGGTTTACCTGTCGGCCTACAGCAATGCCGGGTTTATGGCGAAAACGCTCAACCCCTGGCAGGCGCAAATTGCCAGCCAGATTGTGGCACAGAGTATTCCACAGGGCAGGCGTGCAGAGAATTTGCGTGACTGGAAACAAGCGCAAGCGGTGTCGTTCAACGTCAGCCAAAGCGCGGATGAGTTGCAAATTACCGGGCAATCCACTCTGACACAGGTTCAGTCGTTATTCCAACTTTATCATGCAATGAACACGCAGGCAGGCATTGATGCCAGCGTCATGAAAGACAGTCTGCCGTCCATGATGCGCCAACGCGCCAATCGCAGTCAATCGGCAGGCGATCTGCGTAAGCGTGAAGTGACGCGTTTGCGCTTTGGGCAACCCGCCCCGCGTATCAGGATCCTGATCAAGCGCAACTGCTTGGGGTGACTGCGTCGATGTTGCTCACCGAATGGCAACTGACAGGAATGGCAACTGACAGTATTTGGCACTGGCAGGCACACGCGAATCAACCGTGGCGTTGAATATCGAACCGCGTTCAGAGGTGTGGGCCTGGAGTTATACCGAACAACCCTGGACGCCGCAGGCTGCTGTGCAGGTCAGCATTGCGCGCAACCTGGTAAATAAATATCTGAAAAACAGCTGGTAAATAAATATCTGAAAAACAGCCTGCGCGATGAGGCGCTGGGTATTTACCGAGGCGCTGGGTATTTACCGTATGCGCCTAGACAGTAAGTTGGCAGACAAGGCCCCGCGCATCGAGACCGAGATAAGCTTTACCGCTTCTCCTGAATGGGGTCATGAACTGTGGCTGCGCGCTGAACAGGTGCTGGCCAACTTGCCGCAACGGATTACCGCAGACGATGTTGAACAGCAGAGCCAGCAATTTATCCGCGTGGAGCAAGGGCATAGCAATGATTTCACTACCCAGCAGCGGCGTTTGATTTTGAGCGATCTCCACTACGACGATCCGCGTTATCTGAGTGAAGTGTCGAACTTCGCGCAGGCGGTGACGTTAGACTGGGTACGTGCGATGGCGAGCAAGCTGCTCAACCCAGTTAACCGCGTGCTGTTACTGTCATTGCCGCGAGAAGGTGCTGAAACAGCGGACAGTGCAACGGATGGAAACGTCACCCTAGCATTCTATGAGCACCCTATGAACGCATTATGGGAACTGTGCCGCCCCAGAAGGGGCGGCACAGTTGGCGTGGTCGCTGCTGGCCGTTCTGTCTCCATGGGCTTCGGCATCTCCTATCTCAACGTGCAGATCAACGAATGGAGCTAGGTGTTTTATGACATGCTCGGCACCTACAACAGCAGCAAGCTGTTTAGCTTGATGAAAGAGTACACGGTCTACATCCTGCTCTATATCGGCGTTTTTGTGTATCAGGACTGGTTTACCAGCTTGCTGGTGATCCGTTGGCGTAGCGTCCTGACCGCGCAATTTGTTGATAGCTTACTGGCAAAACTCACCTTTTATCGCATGTCGTTAACAGGAAAAATCGACAATCCGAATCACCGTATCGCTGAAGATATCAATTTGTTCACCGATAAGCTGGTCAGAATGGTGGTCGCCTTTATCATCAATGCGGGTCGACTATCATTAATGCGGGTCGACTATCATTGTTTATGATCATTCTCTGGCAACTTTCTGGCGTGCAACGCTTTACCCTGTTGGATCTTGAGTGGGCGATCTCCGGCTATCTGGTGTGGGTGGTGATTATCTACACCGTAGTAGGTACCTTGATTACGCATTTGGTGGGGAAAAAACTGCACGGCATCGGCTATGCCAGACAACGCTCAGAAGCGGATTTCCGCGCCGCGCTGTTGCGCAAACATGACAATGCGGAACAGATTGCGCTCTATGGCGGTGAGGCGCAGGAAAAAACCTATCTAGCACGCCATCTTAGCTAGGTCGCACACAGTTGGCGTCAACTGATGGACACGAAGCGTAATATGGGGTTCTTCACCTCCGGCTATATGCGTGTAGTCTGATTGTGCCCGTGTAGTCTGATTGTGCCCGTTTTTGCCGTGCAGCCTGCCTTTTTATCGAAAACGGTCACACTCGGCGGTTTAATGCATATCCGCAGTGCGTTTGCTCAGGTGCACGGTGCGCTTAGCTGGTTTATTCACATGTCCGTGGAGATAACCATGCTTTCCGCCAGCATCCAGCGTTTGATCCAGTTCAAGCAGGAAATTGATAGTCATCAGCCACAGCAGGCGGCACCTGATGTGGTGAATGTCTGAATATCGAGAACCTGTCGTTTGCCACGGGGCAGGGCAGCCCACTGTTAAACGATGTGGAGCGTTAAACGATGTGGAGCTGCACTGTGCGCCGGGAAGTTGGAGCAAACTGTCCGGGCCAAGTGGATTGGGTAAATCGACGCTGTTGCGCACCTTGAATGGACTGTGGCCCTACTATCGCGGCAGTGGCAAGCGCAAGCGGGCCGCTCGCTATTGTTGCCACTTGGGGCAAGGGACACTGGAGGAGGTGCTGTGTTACCCGCACCCACAGCTCAAGGATGTCAGCACCATGGAGCACACCCTGGAACGGGTTGGCCTCGGTGAGTGGTGCGATCGTTTGGCGGAGCGACATAACTGGGATCGTATCTTTCCGGTGGTGAACAGCAGTGGCTGGCCTTCGCGCGCGTTGATCGCTAAACCAGATACGCTCTATCTGGATGAAGCCACCAGCAGTCTCGATCGCGATGCGGCGCGTGTGTTACTGAGCGAGTTTAAACAGGCGCTGCCGGCGTGTACGGTGATCGCCATTACCCACCAGCGTGAGCTGGATGATCTGTTCCCGCATCACTACGACCTCACCACATTTCGCGCGGTGACGGCGGGATAACGGCATCAATCATAAGGAAGGCCAGTGTGGCCTTCCTTATGTCATCTCGTTCTGATCGTTTCGCATGCAGCGGTGTTTGCGGCACACCTTGATGTCACGGGCATTCAACATTCCCAAAGTATACCGGGCAATTTTTGGGCAGCGGTCAAAAGGGTTACGCAAGGCGACTGGGAGCATTTCTTTCTTGCCACCTATTGGCAAGATATTGAGGCAATAAAAGCGTTTGCGGGTAAAGATTACCATGTTGCCGTCACCTATCCTGACGATGAACAGTTTGGCCTGTTGTCCGATCCTTATATTTTTCAACATGAGGTTGAGTTCGCCTTGCCGCTATAACTCGGCAGTAGGCTCACTGATAGGGAGTTTGTTCGTACCTACAACGTCTTAGGTCGCTCACTCCCCTTGCCGTGAGAATCAATGATAATCTTGCCCACTTGACCGTTTTTTACGGCACTTTTCTCAGGCCTGAGACTCAAATCCTCACGCATGCGATCGTGGGGTGGCGCAAGTGCTGCTCACTGTTAAAGGAATTTATGTTATAAGGTTTCGCTCCGTTCAGTCAGTTGGTTTTTCCCTGTGTGCTGACTGCCTTTTTGTTGACGGGATGTAACGCGTTCTCCAACTTTTCCTGGTTCAGCCTGTCGCCGTTCAACTGGTTTGGCAGCAAAGTCGAGGTGTCGAATGTCGGTGTCGGCGGGCTTAATGGCAGCACGCCGCTGGCACAACAGCCGGATAAACCAGGCGCTGAACGGTAATTATCGTTTGCGCAGCGGCATGGGCACCACTAACGGCCAAATCACGGCGTTCTATCAGGCGCTGGATGGTAATGCTGATCAAGTTGTTGATCAACAGTAAGACCAAAGCGCAAGTTAATCGCGTTGAGGTTATGGATGCGAAAATTGCCAGCGTATGGGGCGTGAAAATCGGGGATGCATTCAGCTCCCATTACAGTAAAGCCTTTGAGGTCTGCCAGCTTGCTCAAGGGGATGATGCCCGGATCGTAGAGTGCGTTGAATCTCGTAGAGTGCGTTGAATCGTAGAGCAAGCACGTCAGTTATCTCTATTCCGGTGACTGGAACGGTCCGAAAGGTTTAATGCACTCTGATGATATTCTGCAAATCTGGCACGTCAGCAAAATCATCTGGCATGCGCAAGCGCGTGACTGATTTTATCGTCTCGACCTTTCTTAAGCCACACCTATCAGTTCTTAAGCCACACCTATCAGGTTTGGCGCGGTAACGTGCCAACGTCGTAGCGTTTCCATTCTCTCATCGTTTATTTTTTTATGTTTCCATTCTCTCATCGTTTATTTTTATCCTTTATTTTTATCCTTTATTTTTGAACAAAGCACATTGTAGTGAATGCGTTATGATGGGTGCCGTAGGCTACGTAATGCCAAAAAACGATAAAAGCAGATAATTAAAACATGAGGAAGCTTGAAATGACGCAGATACAGAGCGGAATTTTGCTTGAGCCCCGTCGTTTTGCCATTTTTATTGAAGCCATGATTCAGGGCGAGTTCGACTCTATCCGCCCGAGTTCGACTCTATCCGCCAAGGCTGCAAAAAGTTTTGCCAGTCGTTGCAGGATTTTTCGCCAGTCGTTGCAGTCGTTGCAGGAGTTGCAGGTGCGTTTTCCCGATGCGTGGCTGGGGGCTACGCTGGCGTTTGGTCATGATGTGTGGCGCAATCTCGATTGCGAACAAAGAGCGGCTGAACGGAAACCTTTTGCGCCGCTGAGTAAGGGAGTGGCACCGGCAACGCAGAGCGATCTGCTGCTGCATATTCAATCTTTGCGTCACGATGTCAATTTCAGCTTGGCTCAGGCGGCATTGACAGCGTTTGGTTCCGCGATCCATGTTGAAGAAGAGACACGCGGCTTTCTCTGGGTGGAAGATCGCGATCTGAGTGGGTTTGTCGATGGCACCGAAAACCCGCAGGGCGATGCGCGACGCGACGTGGCGGTTATCACCGACGAGCAGCCGGATGCGGGCGGCAGCTATATGTTTGTGCAGCGCTGGGAACATAATCTCAAGCAGTTGCAGCGCATTAGCGTGGAGCAACAAAAGCAGATGATTGGTCGCACCAAGCAGGACAACGAAGAGATTCCGGCAAAACAGAGCCCGAGCACCTCACACCTTAGCCGGGTTGATCTTAAGGAAGAGGGCAAAGGGCTGAAAATTTTTCGCCAGAGCATGCCCTATGGCATGGTCAGCGGCAAACATGGTCTTTACTTGCAAACATGGTCTTTACTTTATTATTGTATTGCCTATTGCGCGGTATTGCCTATTGCGCGCTTGCATAATATTGAACAACAATTACTGAGCATGTTTGGCGATCGTGACGGCAAATGTGGCGAGATGTTGCGCTTCACGCGCGCCGTTAGCGACAGCTATTCTCCTTCGCTGGAAAAACTGCTCGCATTGTAACATTTTCATGTTGAATAGGTAGGGGAGACGCGTTGAGTATGCTGGATAACAGCATTATTGGCAATACGCCACTCATCAAGCTGCAAAGGCTGGCACAGGATACCGGCAGTGAGATCTGGCTTAAGTTGGAAGGTAATAATCCGGCTGGCTCAGTAAAAGATCGTCCGGTCCGTTTTATGGTGGAGCAGGCTGAACGGCGCGGAGAAATAACCTCTGGCGATCGGCTGATTAAAGCCACCAGTGGCAATACTGGTATTGCGCTGGCGATGATTGCCGCGGTGAAAGGGTATCGCCTGCGGCTGTTGATGCCGGAGAATATGAGCCGTGAGCGGCAACTGGTGATGCGCGCCTACGGTGCAGAGCTGGTGCTGGTTAGCCCTGTGTGTGGCATGGAAGGCGCGCGCGATTTGGCGCGCCAGATGGCAGAGTCCGGGGAGGCAAGGTGCTCGATCAGTTCAATAATCCGGATAACGCGCTGGCGCATTTTATGACCACGGGCCGGAAATCTGGCAGCAAACGCAAGGCTCACTCACCCATTTTGTGTCTTCAATGGGCACCACTGGCACGCTTTCCGGCGTCAGTCGCTTCCTGAAACAGCAACGTGCATCCGTCTGTACCATCGGTTTACAACCCGCGTCAGGGAGCCATATTCCCGGAATCCGCCCTGGGCGCCGGGATACGAGCCGGAGATTTTTCAGCCACAATACGTTGATCGTTTAATGGATATTACTCAGCAAGAGGCGGAAACTATGCTGCGACGCTTGGCTCATCAAGAAGGCATTTTCTTCGGCGTCAGTGCCGGCGGTGCGGTGGCGGGAGCACTGCGCGTAGCGCGGGAAAACCCCGACAGCACGATCGTCGCGATTGTCTGCGATCGCTATCTGTCTACCGGCATATTTGGTTAATGCTATACCCGTTCCAGCGCGTGTATTGGTTCCCGCGTGTATTGGTTCCATGTAGGCGGCGGCCGGGCGGGGAAGAAACCAAAAATCACCCCAATCAGGCTGGCGCACAGGAATGCAGCAACAATAGATGCTGGGGAGTAGATTAACGAGAAGCTGCTGAAGAAGTGGCTAAATACCGCTCCTGTCAACAGCGACAGCCAAACCCCCAAAACGCCGTCCAGCAAGCATACCAGCACCGCTTCAATCAAAAACTGTTGCATGATATCGCTGGCACGCGCACCAATCGCCATGTGCACGCCGATTCGCCGATTTCTCGCGTGCGCTCGGTCACCGATACTAGAGTGATGTTCATCACGCCGATACCGCCGACCAGCAGCTCCAGCGTGGTAGTGGCCTTCTCGATGGTGTCGGTGTTGAAAACAAAGAAATCTTTGCTGCCGTGGCGCTGGGTCAAAATCTGGGTAATGCCCTGTTCTGCCACACTCAAATCCACGTTGTCTTTGACCCTGACGGTGATTCTTCTCAGGTAGGACTGCCCGATCATGCGTTTCATCGCCGTGGTGTAGGTGACCCAGACGTTAAGGTTTTCATCGTTGCCAAAACCACTGCTGTTTTTTTCCACCACACCAGTTGCCAAAACCACTGCTGTTTTTTTCCACCACACCAATAATTCGCACGGGGAGCGATCCTAGCAGGATCACCTCGCCGATAGGGTTCTCCCGTTGGGAAACAGTTTCTGCAATGTGTTCTGATCGATAACCGCTTTCTGCGACAGATTATCCACGCTGGCGCGTGGGAAAATCATCCCTTGTGCCACGCTGTAGCCGCGCAGGGTGAAAAACTGTTTTCCAACACCGTTGGCATTGGCCGTGGCGGGCACCACCAGCGCGTTTTTTACCGCAGCGCGCAGAATGAATAATCGCGCAGAATGAATAATATATACTTACGCCGTCATCGAGATACGCAGAGTGCCATCCGGGTTATCAACATCAAACAGGACGTTGTAATAAATCGCCTTAGACGTTGAAGAGCTGCTACTACTGCTGCTGGAACTGCTGGAACTGCTGGAACTGCTGGAACTGCTGGATGAACTGGTGGTCTCACCGTTGATGGAATCCGGCGCCGGTTCAATACCGTGCAGCGTGGCTTGATAGCGCTTGTTAGACCGGCCAAGAATGGTAAACCAGATCGGTATGCCGCCTTTCACATTGACCACATCGGCTTCTCACATTGACCACATCGGCTTCGGAAATCTGCGCTTTCACTGTCATGGTATTCAGGTTCGCCACTTTGGCGATGGTGGGGTAGCGATGGTGGGGGTAGTTTGCGCCTCGTTGACGGTCTGCCCTGCTTCCACCGGAATGGCGACGATGGTGCCATCCATCGGTGCGGTAATTTGCGTATAGCCCAGATTGACCTTGGCGGTGCTGGTGGCGATCTCCGCCTGCACAATTTGTGCGTCGAGGGCGGCAATGTCTGCGCGGCAATGTCTGCTGTGGTGGCATCCAGCGTAGCCTTGGCGCTGTCATAATCGGCATGAGCACCCACGCCGCGTTGCATTAGCATTTGCTGACACTGCCAACTAAGAAGCTTATTGAGAGCTTATTGTTGCGCAGCTAAGAAGCTTATTGAGAGCTTATTGTTGCGCAGCGTGGCTTGAGAGCTTATTGTTGCGCAGCGTGGCTTGCTTGGCAGCGCGCTGTGCCTGAATGTTTTTCAGCGCGGCATTGCTGTCTTTCAGCGTATTTTGCTGTGTTAAATCATCAATTTCTGCTAGCAGTTGCCCCTTGTTTACCTTATCGCCCAGTGCAATATGCAACGCTTTGATTTGCCCTGACATCTGGGCACCGACGCTGACCTGTTTGAGCGCTTCAATGGTGCCATCTTCCAGGACGGTCTGATCAATATCTCCAGTTTCTACGGGAGCGGTAATGTAGTTCACCGGTGGTGGGGCGGCGAAAAAGTGATTATAGCTAAAATAAAGGGCAACAATGGCAGCCAGTGCAGTAGCGACGCACGTAATGACAAAAAACGAGCAGGCATGAGCAGTTGAATATCCTTATCAAGTGTTGACGTCTCAGAAGGGTACTGACGTCTGACGGGGTGATGCTAACTGCGTAGAGCAAAGCCATTACTTTACCCTGACTCTATGACCCGATCTCGCCTATTTAATGCTATGGAAGGTAAGAATTCAGTAAAGATGGCTGCAAAAATACGTATTAAACGAGAAAATAACCGCCAGAACCGCCAAGGGGAACAAGGTATGAAGCTGTTGCTGGTTGATGATGTGGAGTTGGGAAACCTGCTTTGATTTGAGAGTATCTCAGCGCTGAGGGATTTGCCGCATCGCGAGTGTTGACAGGGAAATATGGTGTGAAGCGCGCTGTTAGGAAATTACACCGCCATGATTCTGGACGTTATGTTGCCGGAATGATTCTGGACGTTATGTTGCCGGATATGAGCGGTATTGATGTGTTACGCCAGGTGCGTAAATCGAGCAGGTTACCGATTATCATGTTGACGGCCAAGGGTGGCAATATCGACCGGGTGATTGGTCTGGAGATGGGGGCCGATGATTATATACCGAAGCCCTGTTCCCCCCCGTGGACTGGTAGCACGCTTGCGTGCGGTGCTGCGCCGTTATTATGATGAGCGCCCGGAAAAACAGGAAAGCGAAGGCACTGCCACATTGGGTGAACTGGTGTTGAATCCCGCTACGCGCACTAGCGAATGGAAAGGACATCCCTTTGATTTAACCGCCTCCAAGTTCAATTTGCTGGAACTGCTGGTGCGCGCGTGCGAGCGCGTAGTTTTCAAAGATGAGCTGTCGGAAAAATCTCTGGGGCGGCAGCATGACCATTGAAACTGTGCGCAGTGTAGGATATCGGATTCGATGATGATGCAGGGACGCTTATTCTGGAAAATTCTGTTTGGCTTCTGGCTGACGTTTTTATTGATATCGCAACTGCTGTGGTTGGGGTTCACGTTGTATAACAGTGAACACTGCGCACCGCCGGAAGAGGCGATGATCCAGCGCTTGATGTCGTTACAACTGTCGATGGTGCAATCTGCGTTGCAACAGGGTGGGCAGCCCGCGCTGGACGCACTAGAAGCTCAGTGGTCGCCACAGGAACGCGGTTTTCTGCGCGTTTCGACCACAGTAACCGATGCCGAGAAATGGGTTCCACCGCCTGAGCCATGGCGTGAACCGCCAGCCAGTGATATCCCGCCTCCCGGTCGCCCGAGGCCTCCAGCGGATGAGGAACATCACCGGGTCGATCGCCAAATGCCGCTTGTCCATGAAACGACGGTACGATGAGTTGAGCGACGTAGCGCGAGATTTTGATGCCATGGTCGAGCGGTTGTTGATGCCATGGTCGAGCGGTTGGAGGTGTTGGTGAGTTCCTGCGAACAACTGCTGCATGATGTGTCTCATGAGTTACGTTCCCCCTCTGGCGCGTTTACAGTTGGCCATCGGATTGGCGCACCAAAATCGCGATAATTGTGTAGTGGTCAACTAAAACTGGCCACGGATTTAGAGTTTTTCCAGAACCGATTTTCCGATTCGTTTGGTGGTAACCCACCGTTTAGTCGTGCGCTCTGAGTGTACTGTAATATCACACGATATAGTCCGTTATGGAGCGGGCTGCTTCGGTGCAGCTCCCGTATCCCATTACCGGTATCCATTCATTTTTCAGGCTTCTGAAAAAGCGCTCCATCGGGCTATTATCTCAGCAGTTTCCGCGCCGGCTCATACTCTACTTTATCCGGTAACGCCACA
>JBPESR010000013.1:0-96874 GCA_051710525.1 Symbiopectobacterium sp.
CTACCGTTTCCAGTAGTTATCCCCCTCCATCAGGCAGTTTCCCAGACATTACTCACCCGTCCGCCGCTCGTCACCCGGAGAGCAAGCTCCCTTGTGCTACCGCTCGACTTGCATGTGTTAGGCCTGCTGCCAGTGTTCAAGCTGAGCCATGATCAAACTCTTCAATTTTCAATTTCATGATCAAACTCTTCAATTTTCAATTTAAAGTTTGATTTGCTTCTACTCTAGAAGAGATGCTCAAAGAATTATTACTGTTAGTTCGTAATCGTAATGAATTAACTGTTGTTCACTCTTCAAGACTTTTATTTTTTAAGCCCTAAGGCTTTACTATTTTTTAAGCCCTAAGGCTTTACGATAAAGTCCTGTGAGTGCCCACACAGATTGTCTGATTAATTGTTAAAGAGCGTTGCCCCTCGTTAAAGAGCGTTGCCCCTCCTCCGTGGCGCAGGAGGCGTATGTTACGCAGCACCGCTGAAAAGTCAACGTTAATTTTGCAATTTCGCGTTTAACTTTCCGACTGTTACCGCAACTGCGAATCGCTGTTGCCGTGTAAGTGGAGGCGCAGTGCAGTATAGACACTTCTCGCGCCCTGACAAGGGCTAATTTTAATTTTATTTCTGAGTTCTTATTTTTTACCCACCTTCTTTACCCACCTTCGTTAAGATCCTGCTTAACCCGCGCTATTTTAACCTACTGTTGCTGCTTCTGGCAGCAGCAGGACCACAATTAGGGTAAGTTACCCTTTTCGAATGTATTGAGAGGCAAATATGGGCTCCCACGCATTGCGTTCTTATAATGGGCTCCCACGCATTGCGTTCTTATAAGGATGCGTTCCCTACTGTCGGGAAAAACGTGATGATCGATCCATCCAGCGTTGTGATCGGCAACACGACGCTTGGCGATGATGTTAGCATCTGGCCATTAGTCACGATCCGTGGCGACGTACATGAAATCCACATCGGCGCACGCACTAATATCCAGGATGGCAGCGTATTGCACGTAACCCACCGCTCAGCGAGCAATCCGCAGGGTAACACTTTGATCATTGGCGAAGAGGTCACCGTAGGCCATAAGGCCATGCTACACGGCTGCACTATCGGTAACCGCGTATTGGTCGGCATGGGATCGATCCTGCTTGATGGCGTTATCGTAGAATCGTAGAAGATGACGTGATGATCGGAACGGGCAGTCTGGTACCGCCCGGTAAGCGCTTGCAGAGTGGCTATCTTTATCTTGGCAACCCAGTGAAACAAATACGCCCACTGACAGCAGAAGAGATCGAGGGTTTACAACTCCGCCAATAACTACGCCACCTGGAAGAGCCAATAACTATGCCACCTGGAAGAACGACTATCTGGCTCAGGACAGCGAGTAATACCCCTCACTGTCATCCTGTTCATTGAGCACCCGAGCTTCGAAAAGATCTTTGATATCCCAGCGGTGCTCTCTGAACAACGCCAGCCAGCTATCCGCATCGGTTCCGCTAAAACGCGTCTGAAGTTGTGCGGCACTTATACGGCATTCACGCTGAAAACCGCCGATTAGGTCGTGTATTCAATGAGTTGATATAGCATCAAACGTAATACTCGCGTTCGATGTACTCGCGTTCGATGTAAGTGCCGATGAGCCTATCGTGCATTTCGGATGATTTTGAATACCCGAACGTCTTACGATTTAGGCGTTTCAATAGGTTGCACAGCGTGCTGATTTTCACGCTCAATACGCTGTGTATACAGTTTGCCAACAATGTGTTTTGCTTTTGGAAGTTCGTCGTTGTAAGCCCTGTAGCCATCAGTGCACCAAAATGGTAGCCATCAGTGCACCAAAATGCCACTCTGAACCCTACGCCGCGTTTTCTTGCTTAGAGAGCCAAATGCATGAGCGATAATCCGCTTCAAACGCGGCTCACATGCATACCACCACCAGCGCTGTCGTTTTTTGTTGCCAACCCAACAAATGGCCACATCTCATTCAATTCGCAAATCAGTTGAATTTGCAGGTTATCCAGTGGCAGCGTTGTTACATTTCGCGGCGAGCGTTTTTTAAAGTACGCACGACGGCATTGATACTAACACGACGGCATTGATACTAATTAATATGTAACGCCAGAGTAGTGTCACGAATACCCGCATTATCCATTGCCAAGTCAATGAGTTGGTCTGTCATTCCCGGTTGTTAGGCAGATTCCCGGTTGTTAGGCACGATAGGAATAATCGAGCTGGAAGGTGCGTTTACATAACTGACAACGGTAACGCTGATGGGCACTTTTGCCATAACCCGCTGATGGGCACTTTTGCCATAACCGTGTTTTTTACAGAGGCTGTCTGTTCACAAAATGGGCATCTTACATCAACGTTAGCCACTGTATCTCTACATCCAAAACCACAGAGTTTACACTGTAATCAACTCATTGAATACTTGACCGATACTGGTAGTCACCGACCAATCAATATCAGCAACGATCCAATTCAACTGATATTTGACCTGCTGTTTGGCTCGACGTAATAACACTTCATGAGTCTGGCTATTACGTGGATCGAGGTAATCAAATGAAACAGATGAAACAGTGTGAGCTAAAAGTGTAGTGGCACACTGAATTTGGCCACCTGAACAGAGGTGATATGTTCATGAACAGAGGTGATATGCTCACCTCAGGACAACACAGGTGCCCCAATGAAAAAAAGAAATTTCAGTGCAGAGTTCAAACGTGAATTCGCTCAGTTGGTTGTCGATCAGAGCTACACCGTTGCTGAAGCAGCCAAAGCCATGGATATCGGCCTCTCAACCATGACCCGCTGGGTCAGACAATTACGGGACGAACGGCAGGGAAAAACACCTAAAGCCTTCCCATTCCTCCAGAACAGATTGAAATACGTGCGCTGAAGAAAAAAACTACAACGTGTTGAAATGGAAAACGAAATATTAAAAAAGGCTACCGTGCTCTTGATGTCATACTCTCTGAACGGCTCTCGTTAATCAGAAAACTCATGGCGCGTTATCCCGTGGCCACACTCTGCCAAGTGTTCAGGGGCCACTGCCAAGTGTTCAGGGGCCACACTCTGCCAAGAGTTCAGGGTTCACCGCAGCAGCTATACTATATATAAATACTGGAAATGCCGTCCTGATGAACCGGACAGAAGGCGTACAGAGCTGCGCAGCCAGATTCAGGAACTGCACAACATCAGTCATGGCTCAACCGGGGCGAGAAATATCGCCGCAATGGCAACGTTCAGGGGCTTCCGGATGGAGCGCTGGCTTGCCGGCAGAATCATGAAAGAGCTGAGGCTTGTAAGCTGCCTGCAACCGAAACACAGATATATACGCAGTGGTCGGGAGCATGTTGCCATACCGAATTATCTTGAGCGCCAGTTGGCCGTCACAGAACCTAACCTGGTGTGGGGCGGCGATGTGACATATGTCTGGACAGGAAAACGCTGGGCGTACCTTGCTGTTGTTCTCGACTTGTTCGCCAGAAAACCGGTGGGCTGGGCAATATCGTTCTCACCGGACAGCCAGCTGACCACTAGGCGCTGGAAATGGCTTTTGAAAACCGGGGCAGGCCATCAGGACTAATGTTCCAGAGTGAGCAGGGCAGCCATTATATAATCAGGCAGTTCTGTCAGTTGCTGTGGCGTTACCGGATAAAGCAGAGTATGAGCCGGCGCGGAAACTGCTGGGATAATAGCCCAATGGAGCGCTTTTTTAGAAGCCTGAAAAATGAATGGATACCGGTAATGGGATACGGTATCTTCACAATGGGATACGGTATCTTCACCGAAGCAGCCCGCTCCATAACGGACTATATCGTGGGATATTACAGTACACTCAGACCGTACGACTATAACATTGGGTTACCATCAAACGAATCGGAAAATCGGTTCTGGAAAAACTCTAAACCCGTAGCCAGTTTTGTTGACCACTACACTTTGCTTAGCGGTGCTTCGAGCTGCTAGTTAAAAAAAGGCCTAATAGTGGGCCTTAACAGTGAAATAGTCTCGATATTAAGGTGCCGGAATGGTGAAACGGCGATGAATCTCTTCCAACTCAGCCAGCACTTCGGCATTCAATTTCACTCCAGGCTGGCAAGGTTGGTATCGAGTTGTTCAAGCGTAGTTGCTCCCAGGATGGTACTGGAGACAAATGGCTGCTGACGAACAAACGCCAACGCCATTTGTGCCGGATCCAGCCCGTGACGTTGAGCCAGTGTTACGTACTCGGCAATGGCTTTCTGGGTGTGCGGCGCGCTGAACGCTGTTCAGCGCGCTCCGGCAGGCTGCGCGCCATTGGCAGGCTGCGCGCCATTCAGATATTTCCCGGTTAACGTACCAAAGGCGAGGGGCGAATAGGCCAACAGCTCCAGCCCTTCGTGCTGGCTGATTTCAGCCAAACCCACTTCAAAGCTGCGATTGAACAGGCTATACGGGTTCTGGATGGAAACGATACGCGGCAAGTTTTTTTTCAGTCAGTTGCAGTTTTCAGTCAGTTGCAGATAGCGCATTACGCCCCAGGGGGTTTCATTCGATACCCCGATATAGTGGATTTTTCCGGCGCGCACCTGCTCTTAAAGAGCTTCCAGCGTTTCCAGCAGCGTCACCGTTGCTTTGTCATCGGTGTATTGATAGTTCAATTTATCAAAGCAGCTGGTCTATCTCTTTTATCAAAGCAGCTGGTCTATCTCTGCGGCCAGTGCACTTGATAAAGGTCGAGGTAGTCAGTGTTGAAGCGCGTGAGGCTGGCGTCCAGCGTGGCACGGATATTTTTACGATCCAATACCTGTTGTGGACGAATACCGACGTCGCTGCCACGGCTTGGCCCAGCGACTTTACTTGCCAGAATCAGTTTTTCTCTGCCGCTACGCGAGGCTAGCCATGAGCCAATGTAGCGTTCCGTGAGCCCCTGTGTTTCTGGTTGCGGTGGCACTGGAGTCATTTCTGCAGTGTTAATCAAGTTAACGCCAGCTGCCACTGCGCGATCGAGCTACGCGTGCGCCTCCGCTTCACTGTTTTGTTCATTAAACGTCATGGTGCCCAGACTGAGCACGCTGATTTCTAAAGCACTATGGGGAATACGGTGATAGAGCATTGCCAGCTTCCTTAATGTCTAAAAATCCAGGCGTCCTCATCCCTTACGTAAAGTAAAAAAACCAGCGCCTGTTTCTCACTATAACCAAGCAATGCTATGGGGGGAAGCACATTTAATTAACCAAGCAATGCTATGGGGGGAAGCACATTTAATGGCGTCATGGTGTGAAAAAAAAAAAGCAAAAAAGCCAGGCAGGACCTGCCGTTAACGGTGAACAATCTGGGAGACAACTTCATTATTGATCTGTCGCCACTGCCCATCTTCATCAAGATAACTGAGTAAGCCAATATCTTTATCCAACGCAAGCTTGTTTTTTGTCAGCAACATCTGACCTTCTTTGGTGGCAATTACATAGTTGCTGCTACACCAAGTTAGAAACATGGCAAAAAAGCATAACGCGATGGCTTTGTGTTAAATCGTCATCAGGTAATCTACTTAAATAGTAAAACAACGGACGATTGCTCTCTTTAGAACTTAATCTCTATCAAAAAACATGAATATACAAGATGAGTCTAGCAAAGCGTGAAAAGGAAGAATGTAGGAATAATGGAAATAATCAGTGATTCACCCGTAAAAGCGAGCGTGGACAGCCAATCCCCCCCCCCGCTGGAGGACTACTCTGTGTTTGTCGCTTTTTTACTGCGCATCAGATTCAGCGCTTCAAACGACATTGAGAAGAACATAGCGAAATAGATATAGCCTTTGGGAACGTGGACATCGATTCTTTCCAGAATCAGCGTAAACCCCACCAGAATCAGGCCAGAATCAGGAAAGAGAGTGCCAGCATTTTCACCGATGGGTGGCGATCGACAAACTCACCGATGGCGCGGGCTGAAAACATCATCACTCCTACGGCAATCACCACGGCGGCCATCATGATAAACAAATGGTCGGAAAGGCCGACGGCGGTAATGACCGAGTCGAGGTTGAAGATGATGTCCAAAAATATGATCTGCACAATCGCCCCGAAAAAGGAATGCACCTGGCTGGCATGTGCCTCTGAACCGCCTTCGATAGTCTCATGAACTTCACGACTGGATTTCCAGATCAGGAACAAGCTGCCGAAAAACAGGATCAGATCGCACACGGATATTTCATTATCCATCAGCGTAAACAGCGGGTTGATCAGGCAAATCACCCAGGCGATAGAGGCGAGCAGGCCAAGGCGCATCAATATGGACCCAAGAAGGCTGATACGGCTCGCTTTGTTTTGCTGGGCTTTGGGTGACTTGGCAACAACCAGAGAAAGGAAGATGATGTTGTCGATACCTAGTACGATCTCCAAAATTGTCGGAGTACCGAGCGCCAGCCATGCATTCGGATCGACAATCCGATGAATAAAATTATATCAATCACACCTAAACAAAATGTAAACATAGACTATATGCTTCGCTTTCGGCTTTCTGGCAAGAAAAAACGATACGCATTATCTGTACCGTTTAAAGATGGAAGTGACGGGCTAGCAGCGGACCGGTAAAGGTTTTCTTTAAATAGAAACCGCGAGGTAGAGTCATGATGGGCTGACCAAACTCGCCGATCGCTTGTGTCAGCGCCTTGCTGTTGGCCCCTTTGGGGCGTAATTGTAATACCTCGCCGTGATGCGCGGTGATGCTCTCCACTTTGCCGAGCACAATCAGGTCCATCAGATCTTCCCAATCCAGACGCAGCAGATCTTCCTCTTCGGAAGAAGGGCTCCAGATAAGCGGCGTGCCAATGTACCGTTCGCCAAGCGGAATTTCACGCGACCCTTCTACCGGGATCCACAGTACCCGAGCCAACTTATGCCGCACATGGCTGCTTTCCCATGTCACACCGCTGTTACCGGTCAGCGGAGCCACCGACACGAAGGTGGTTTCAAGCGGCCTGCCCCGGTCATCAATTGGAATGGTTTTTAGCTCCACGCCAATATCCGGAAAATCCTGTTCTGGTTTGCTGCCCGCACTGGCTCCGAGAAAACGCTCAAGTAATACACCGATCCATCCTTTATCGCGTTTAAGGTTGGCTGGCAGCGGCAGATTGGCTTGTACAGCCAGTTCTGCCAGCGTATGGCCGGCAAGCGCTTGTGCGCGCTCAAGTAGCGCATGTTCATCGGCAGGTGGTGTTGCAATCGGGTTGGGCATATTCACCTATGAAACAGATCGTCTGGTTGAATAAAAAATACAGCATCCATCAGGTTTTTCAACAGGGCGCTACAGTGCCGAAAAGAAAACAGTAATAGCATGATAAATAGCGTATTTTTTATTTATCCCGCCAATGTATCACGTCGGTTTTATCGTTGTTTAGGGATAGATACCGATAATAAACAGGATATTACACCAGGTTATCCACAGATTTTGTGATAACCGGGATAAGTCATCACTACTGGTTTGATTTATAGCCTTGACGTCACGAATTTTTGCGATTTTTGTGATTTTATTATGCGATTATTGCGCTGCGTCTGTGGATAAAACCGTCGTGGAACAATCTTTCACCACTCCGTCGGACAGCGATTTTCTGTGTGGTTTATTTGCAGTGAATATGCCGTGGGTTAAATCTGTATTTTTTGAAAATAAAGGAATAATTTTTAGGTTTCGTGCTGCGGTTTAAACTGCGGTTTTAACAACAAAGAAAATGTTTTCCGCATGCTTTTGTTGGCAACAAAAAACGACAGCGCTGGCTTTGGTATGCATGGGAGCCGCGTTTGAAGCGGATTATCGCTCATGCATTTGGCTCTCGAAGCAAGAAAACGCTGCGTAAGTTGCTAAAACTGTTCTCGGGTTTCAGAGTGGCATTTTGGTGCACTGATGGCTACAGGGCTTACAACGATGAACTTCCAAAAGCAAAACACATTGTTGGCAAACTGTATACACAGCGTATTGAGCGTGACACAGCGTATTGAGCGTGAAAATCTGACGCTGCGCAACCGATTGAAACGCCTCAATTGTAAGACATTGGGGTATTCAACATCATCCGAAATGTACGATAGGAGCATCGGCACTTACATCGAACGCGAGTATTACGTTTGATGCTGTATCAACTTATTGAATACACGACCCGGCTCTCTTAATGTCGGACTCACTCAACGGTTCGCGGTAGTCGACAGGCTGAGAGCGCGATATCTGGTCGCGGCGTTGTACTAAACTTTTGAAGTACATCGCAGCAGCCACAGGCACTGGCAGGCTTCGGCTAATGAGCCCGACGGTGAACGTGTGGTTAAACGCAGCCAGGTCATGGAAGCCTGAAATGCCAGCGGCGGCTCCGCCGGCGCCCGAAGCATCGCGACTATCGTTCCAGGGACTCTGGCGTCAAAATGGGCCGCTGGCTGGCGGGTAAGCTAATGAAAAAGCTGGGTATCGCCAGTTGCCAGGTACCGGCGCACAAATACAAACGCGGTGGAAACGAACACGTTGAAATACCGAACCATCGCGACCGCCAGTTCGCGGCTACCGCGCCGGCTCATACTCTGCTTTATCCGGTAACGCCACAGCAACTGACAGAACTGCCTGCTTGTATAATGGCTGCCCTGCTCACTGTGGAACATTAGCCCTGATGGCCTGCCCCGATTTTCAAAAGCCATTTCTAGCACCTTAGTGGTAAGCTGGCTGTCCGGTGAGAACGATATTGCCCAGCCCTCCGGTTTTCTGGCGAACAGGTCGAGAACAACAGCAAGGTACGCACAGCGTTTTCCTGTCCAGACATATGTCACATCGCCGCCCCATACCAGGTTAGGTTCTGTGACAGCGAACTGGCGCTCAAGATAATTCGGTATTACAACATGCTCCCGACCACCGCGTATATATCGCTCCCGACCACCATCGTTCCCGACCACCTCGCTCCCGACCACCGCGTAGCGTATATATCTCTTATCTGTGTTTCGGTTGCTGGCAGCTTACAAGCCCCAGCTCTTTCATGATTCTGCCGCAAGCCAGCGCTCCACCCTGAAGCCCCTGAGCGTTGCCATTGCGGCGATACTTATCGCCCCGGCTGAGCCATGACTGATATTGTGCAGTTCCTGAATCTGGCTGCGCAGCTCTGTACGCCTTCTGTCCCGTTCATCAGGACGGCATTTCCAGTATTTATATATAGCTGCTGCGGTATATATATATAGCTGCTGCGGTATATATAGCTGCTGCGGTGAACCCTGAACACTTGGCAGAGTGTAGCCACGGGATAACGCGCCCTGAGTTTTCTGATTAACGAGAGCCGTTCAGAGAGTCTGACATCAAGAGCACGGTAGCCTTTTAATATTTTATTTTCTATTTCAATATGTTGTAGTTTTTCCTTCAGCGCGCGGATTTCAATCTGTTCTGGAGTAATGGGAGAGGCTTTAGGTGTTTTTCCCTGCCGTTCGTCCGTAATTGTCTGACCCAGCTGATCATGGTTAAGAGGCCGATATCCATGGCTTTGGCTGCTCGATATCCATGGCTTTGGCTGCTTTAGCAACGGTGTAGTTCTGATCGACAACCAACTGAGCGAATTCACCAACTGAGCGGATTCACGTTTGAACTCTGCACTGAAATTTCTTTTTTTCATTGGGGCACCTGTGTTGTCCTGAAGTGAGCATATCACCTCTGTTCAGGTGGCCAAATTCAGTGAGCCACTACACACAGAGAAAGAGGGGAATAACGCTGAACACGCCCAAATTGTGAGACTTGCTCCTTGCCTTTTCGTTCAATTGGAATAAAAATACACAAATTAAGAATAAAAATTCACTCAAAGAGGCTCACAGTGAGTGAAGGAACGTAGTACAGAACTGGTCCAAGGCTTCCGCGATTCGGTTCCTTATATCAACGCGCATCGTTATATCAACGCGCATCGCGGAAAACCTTTGTCATCATGCTGGGCGGTGAAGCTATTGAACATGAAAACTTCGCCAACATCGTCAACGATATTGGCCTGCTTCATAGCCTCGGCATCAAGCTGGTGATGGTCTATGGTGCCCGCCGCAGATTGACGCCAGCCTGACCACAAACTATTTCGAACCGCGTTATCATAAACATACCCGTGTCACCGACAGCAACACGCTAGATCTGGTGAAACAGGCCGCAGGCATATTGCAACTAGATATAACTGCGCGTCTTTCCATGAGCTTGCTTGAATAACACGCCGCTACAGGGAGCGCACATCAACCTGGTAAGCGGTAATTTTATTACCGCCCAACCGTTAGGGATCGATGATGGCGTGGACTACTGCCATAGCGGTCGCATCCGGCGTATCGATGAAGCGGCGATACATCGCTAGTTAGACAGCGGCGCTAGTTAGACAGCGGCGCTATTGTGCTGCTCGGCACGGTAGCCGTATCAGTCACGGGCGAGAGTTTCAATCTGACGTCTGAAGAAGTGGCTACCCAGTTGGCTATTAAACTGAAAGCCGAGAAAATGATTGGCTTCTGTTCGTCTCAAGGGGTTACCACGCGGGATGGCACCATCATTTCTGAACTGTTTCCCGACGATGCCCAGCGCTATATTGAATAGCGTGAAGCCGATGGAGATTATAACTCGGGAACCGTGCGCTTTCTGCGTGGTGCCGTGGGCGCATACCGAAGCGGCGTGCGCCGTAGTCACCTGATCAGCTATCAGGAAGACGGGGTATTGGTGCAAGAACTGTTTTCTCGAGATGGTATCGGTACGCAGATCGTCATGGAGAGCGCAGAGCAAGTGCGCCTTGCCACCATTAAGTGCGCCTTGCCACCATTAATGATATTGGCGTAATGATATTGGCGGCATTCTCGAACTGATCCGCCCGCTGGAACAACAGGAGATTCTGGTGCGACGCTCATGTGAGCAGTTGGAAATGGAGATCGATAAGTTTACCGTGGTGGTCCGCGATAACCTGACCATCGCCTGCGCCGCGCTGTATCCGTTCCCTGAAGAGAGCATAGGAGAAATGGCCTGCGTCGCGGTAGATCCTGACTATCGCAGTTCCTCGCGCGGAGACAGCAGTTCCTCGCGCGGAGACATATTGCTGCAACGCGTAGCGGCACAGGAACGTTAGCAGGGGCTGAAGAAACTGTTCGTTCTCACCACGCACAGCATCCATTGGTTCCAGGAGCGCGGCTTTCAGCCCGCCGAGGTGGAGATGCTGCCCAAACGCAAGCAGGAACTGTATAACTACCAGCGAAGTTCTAAAGTATTAGAACTACTAATTATCAGATAGTTATATTAAATCTTCGCTCAAAAATAGGCGACAAAACACAACAATACACGACGTTTTTATCAAAAAGTTATCGTCCATTTCGACTTGCCGACTCCCTTCCTTAGACGTGACAAATCACATTCACCCCGACCTATTGATTACGCTTGAGGATGCGGTAGACCTCATCACTGAGTATGTAAGAAACCTTTACATCGTTTACTTTTTTAATAAAACATAAACAATTTATTTTTCATCAAAAATATCAGCTTTGTTGAATAAATCATAGTTAGCCGACAGGAAGCGCCCGCCGCTAAACCCGTTATGCGATCCGGGTGCTGTCCGGCATACCCAACAGGTCATTTTGTTCAATGCTTTCACTTGCGCCATGGCTTCGCCTACCTGCGCATCGTAGTCCCGCAGACTCAGCTGCCCTCCGAACACCTTTTTTATTCGCGACATCGCCGTTTCTGCCACTGAACGGCGGTGATAACCCACTTTCTTTTTCCACACACCATTGCTGCCGCTCAAATGCTGATTTGCACTGCATGGTTACGTACATGGTACTTGTCGAGCCATTATTGCGCCCCCCTTTCATGGCGGGATAAGCGGCCTGATTTTTTCCTCAGCAACACATCATGGCAATAACGGCTATCATAATCCCCATCTGCTGAGGATTCCCTGATTTTCCTGTGGGTCTGATTAATCAGCCCCAGCAGCACCTGCGCATCAGTCGTTCCGCTGAGCGACAAATCGGCACAGATAATCTCATGCGTCGATTAAGTATTCAATGGTTCAATGGGTTGATTACAGTGTAAAATCTCCGATTTTTGATGTGGAGATGTGGAGCTTTTTGATGTGGAATGTGGAGCTTTTTGATGTGGAGAGGAGATGTGGAGATACAGTGGCTAAAGTTGATGTAAGATGCCAGTTTTGTGAACACATGGCCCAGCCCACCGGTTTATGGGCGAACATATCCAGCACCACCGCCAGATAAGCATGGCATTTACCCGTCCAGATATAGGTCACATCACCGCACCAGACCTGAGCCAGCGCGGTAACCGCGAACTAGCGGTCGAGATGGTTCGGTATTTCAACGTGTTCGTTTCCGCCGCGTTTGTATTTGTGCGTCGGTACCTGGCAACTGGCGATATCCAGCTCTTTCATCAGCTTACCCGCCAGCCAGCGGCCCATTTTGACGCCAGAGCCCCTGGAGACGATAGTCGCGATGCTTCGGGCGCCGGCGAAGCCGCCGCTGGCATTCCAGGCTTCCATGACCTGGCTGCGCTTAACCACACGTTCCCCGTCTGGCTCATTAGCGGAAGCCTGCCAGTGCCTGTAGCGGCTGCGATGTACTTCAAAAGTTTGGCACAATGCCGCGACCGGATATCGCGCTCTCAGCCTGTCGACTACCGTGAACCGTTGAGTGAGTCCGACGTTAAGTGAGTCCGACATTAAGAGAGCCGTAGCCTTTTTTAGGATTTCATTCTTCATTTCAAGACGCTGGACTTTTTTCTTCATCTCACGCAGCTCTAGCTGTTCGGGCTTCAGAGGAAGCCCGGCGGGCGTTTTCCCCTGGCGCTCTAACCCAGCGGGTGATAGCCGAATGGCTGACATTAACCACCTCTGCGGCCTTAACGTAGGTATAGCCGTGGTCGACAACCAGCTTTGCTGTTTGAGCTTAAATTCTGCCGTGAAATGTTTTGCCATTTGGTCACCTATCGTGTTGTTGAGGTGAGCATATCACCTCCTATCAGGTGGCCAGTATCAGTGTGCCACTACACTCCCTATCCTAAGATCGTGCAGAGACTTATCGCGCCTCAGCGCGTAGAATGCTCGCGTAATGCACGTCACTGCCCGGCCACCACAGCGGCCATACAGGACAGCAACACCGGTACAGGAATATCATGAGCAAAGCACTCTTTATGCTGCTCGGTATGGGGCTGATGTTTCAGGCCGCTTGCGCCACGCCGCTGCACATTGACGAAATCACTGTCAAAACAGGCCACTATTAATTACGTTGGTCCGGTTTTTGGTCAGCATGCCTATGCCGAGCACGCCAATACCTCGCTTGCCGCTTATAACATCATGACTACCGCAATCACCTATTACTTCTATCACAACCTGCTGGCATGAGCGGCGGAGCAAGGCTACATGATTGAAGGTGGATGCAACGGCCCACACTTCGAAGATTGTCTCGCGCCCGAACAAGACGGTGGCAAACGTCCTGTCACCAATGTCTCTTGGTGGGATGTCATTATTTTTGCCAATGCCTTGAGTATTCGCTAGGGATTAGAGCCCTACTATTTGGCCAGCAATGGGCAACCGCTTAAACAGCAGTCTGAGTCAGACGCAGAACAGACCATCCGCACAGACCCTCATGCCTCAGGCTACCGTTTGCCATCACGCAATGAATGGGAGGTGGCGGCCAGGGGCGGCGTTCCCGGTTTGGCGAACGGAACCTATGGCTTCTATTACTGCACTGGCAGTAACACGCCAGAGACCGTTGCCCATTTCGCCTCTCAGGAGGCTACTACGTTCGGTACTCGCCCCGTCGCATCAAAACGACCTAATGCTCTTGGGCTGTATGACATGAGCGGTAATAATGTGTCTCAGTGGCTTAACGATACCATTGCGGTTGAAGGTGGTAAAACGCTCTACCTGTTCTGTGGCGGGAGCTATATGACACAAGGAAACCTGCGCAGCGGGTGTGATGCACATACGCCGGGTTTTATGATGTCAGATATCGGTTTTCGCTTAGTAAGGACATTGCATGAACCTTAAACACGCGATGCTCCTTTTATTGTCCTGGGTTGCACTGTTCCCAAGCAGCCTCTGGGCCCAGCCGACAAACAGTGATTATCAGCGGGCATTACGTGACTATTTTGCCGCAAATCCTGCGCATTGCCTAGTGTAAAGCAATGGTCAGTATATAACCACACCCAGGATGCGTCCTGGATCACCGGGCGCATGCAGGCACTCGTAGATGCCAGATTGGCACGGGAGACACGTCAGGGAGAGAACATTGTCTATGAGTTAACGCCGGAGGCCGAGCCAATGTGGCGCACCGCGGAAGATCTCTGCTTTTGGCGTATGGAACTTGACCGCATCATCACAATTGAGCCCATTGCACAGGGGATGAATGCGGTCTATTTCACCTACCGCTTAACCCAGCTAGCACCTTGGGCCAGCAATGCTTCGCTGCGTTTTGCCTTTAGCGAAGCGGACAACCTGATCGCTGGCAGCACCAAAACGCGTTATTCCGCCACGTTTCGCATAACCAAGCAGGGAAAGCTGATGCTTCACAGCCCTCCAATTCCGGTAGAGCTGGATTTTTAGCGGTCAGCCACCGGCGAGGATACGTATTTCCAGCCCACTGAAGCGACGTGTTGGCGTTCTTACCGCGCGACACAAGATGCTTATCTCCGCGTAGAGTGACAGTTTCGTGCGTGCGCGCGTAACCGCTGTGTACACCAATTCGCGCGTCAACACCGGCAAAAAGCCGTTCGGCAACACCAGTGCGGTATGATCAAACTCCGATCCTTGAGATTTATGAACCGTCATGGCGTATGCGGTTTCATGCGGTGGCAAGCGACTCGGACTGACCGGTTTCATCTGACCATCGGGCAGTTGGAAGTAAACACGTAGTTCCCCCGCCTCATTCGGCATGGCGATCCCGATGTCGCCGTTAAACACGCCAAGCAATGCATCATTACGGGCAATCATTACCGGTCGGCCGGAATACCAGGGATTCGTCGTATTATGGCTGCGATGAATCAACCCGGCGTGTTGCAGCGCCTGCTCAATACGCACATTCAAACCGGCAACGCCAAACGGTCCGTCACGCAGCGCGCACAATAAACGAAAACGGTTAAATGCCGCCAGCACCTGTGCGGCATCCTTCCCCTGTGCTACCGCCTGCAAATAGCCGCTATATCCGGCCATGCACTGCGCCAACATCTGCTGGTAATCCTCTTCCTGCGCCAGCGACAAGCAGTGCAGATCGTCATGTTCATCCTGCAACACTTGTAGAACCTGGCGTTCATCGCCACCGTTTACCGCTCGCGCCACGATGCCAATGCCAGAGTGCTGATCAAATCGGTAGCTCTTTTGCAGCAGGCACAAACTGTCTGCCACCGCAGGACTCACGTCGGATGACGCTACCAACCGGTAGCCCGTCAGTTGTTCGAGTTCCTCAACCCGTTGAGCACTATAGCCCTGTGCGGCAAAGCGACAAATATCGCCCAATACAGCTCCGGCCCCAACGGAGGCCAGCTGATCGCGATCGCCCAGGAAAATCACCTTGGCCGTAGCTGGCAGTGCCAATACCAGATTTGCCATCATCGGCAGATCCACCATCGAGGCTTCATCCACCACCAGCACATCGAGATGGAGCGGATTGCCCTGGTGATAGCGCAAGCGTTGGCTGTCAGGCAACGCGCCCAACAGACGGTGCAGCGTGGTCGCTTCCCGCGACAAATGACGCTGCTGTGCCTCTTCCAGCGGAAGTTTGCTTAACGCACTGCGCAGCGATTCCGTCAAACGCGCCGCTGCTTTTCCTGTCGGGGCAGCCAGTTGAATGCGCAATGGTCTATCCCCCTCATGCAGCAACAGCATGGCGGCCAGCAGTTTGGCTACTGTCGTGGTTTTTCCCGTACCCGGCCCGCCGGAAATAACCGAGACCCGACGCGTCAGCGCTACGGCAGCAGCAACTTTTTGCCAATCTACCTCGGCATCAAGCGGTGAAAACAAGCGGTCTAACACGCAACGTATGGCAAGGGGATCGTGAATATCAACGAGATGACTTACGGCAAAAAAGGCCGCTACCTGCACTTCACTCAGCCAATTGCGTTGCAAATAAAGCCGTTGGTGCTGCAACACCAACGGCGTTGTCTCACGGCCATCACCCACGGCAGGTGAAGCCAGCAGGCCCTGCTGCCACGCCGTGCTATCCGGTAGCCCTGCTAGATCCCACAGCGCGTGCGCCAGTGCAGGATCGCGACCATCAAACAGGAAATCAGGGTGCAATTCCGTTAACGGTAAACAGATGTTGCCCGCACCCGCCGCCGCGCTCACCAACGCCGCAGCCAGTTGCACCAGTGCCGGCTGTCCATCGGACAGCATACGCGCGAACTGTACATCCAGCGGGCGCAGCAGTTGGTGCTCCATCGCCGTCGCCAGCAACTCCATCATAGACGTTCTCCTGACAGTACCACTTCACCGCTGAACAAGCGATCTAGGTGCTCTACAAAGGCTCGCGGCAGACGCTGGGTGAAAATACCATTCGAGGGGAAAACCGAATCGACACCACGCAAAAATAGGTAGATAGCGCCACCAATGTGGCGGTCGTAATCATAATCAGGCACCCTATGGCGCAGATAGCGATGCAGAGCCAGTGTATAAAGCTGATACTGCAAATCATAGCGGTGCGCCATCATTGCCGCCTGCATGGCAGGCTGCGTATAGGCACTGGCGCTTTCTCCCAGCCAGTTTGACTTATAATCCAGCAAGTAATAACGTCCCTGCCAGCAAAAAACCAGATCGATAAAACCTTTCAACATCCCCTGCACCTGCTGAAAGGAGAGTGGAGGGCAATTCGCTGACAGCGGATCGTAACGTTTTGCCAGAGTATCCAGAGCGGTTGCCTGTAGCAGTGCATCTATTGGCAGATAAAAGGCCAGCTCAGCAATTCGTTGCCGTGCGGGTACGCTTGCCAACGTCAATGATGCATCAGAAGCGGTCATATCCACATTTAGCGGCGCATGCAGCAGAGCCGAAAACCACACCTGCAAGGTGGGTGCCCATCCACTTGTCATGCCATGCGCTATCAACCGCTCTTCCAGCCATTCAACGCTGACGGGTTGGGTAAAATCCAATGTCTCAAACAGACTATGCAAAAAGGTTCCCGGCCCTGCACCTTTAGGGAAGGTATGCGGTGTGAGCGCTTGCTTACTCTTTTCAGGGGCAAGGTTACGTGGGTCCAACGCGGCATCAACGTCCAGGCGGGGAAACAGTTCTTGCGCCATTGTCCCACCTAGTTGTAGAGGATATTGTTGAGTGCCATGCTGTTGTAAACCCGAATAGCTGGTCACTCGCCAATTATTGGTAAGCATGCGCTCACATTCACTGGCACGCAGTACTGCTGGCTTGCCTACATTATCTTGCCAGGGAATGCCATCCCATTCACGCACAGCGTTTATCGCAACGCCATCACCTTCCAAGGCGTGTAGTGCAGCGATCAGGGTATCCGCATCTGCCTCCTTGCCGCGTTGCAGCAAATAGCCGAGCGCATTGAGGTGCATATCAGTCATTTCACTTTTGCGTCGGGTGCGCTGTAGCGGTGCCACCCCCACGCTACAGTGGTAAATCGACCGCGTCAGCGCCACGTACAACAGCCGTAAATCTTCCGCCAGTCGCTCTTCCTCAGCCAACTGCTGGCTTTCTTCCCCACTATTGACGTCGAGAAGAGCCTGAAAGGTACGCCTGTCATGGTAAATGCCATCAGGCTGAGGGCGAAAGTGACAAATAAACGGCAACCAAACCAGCGGATATTCCAGCCCTTTGGATTTATGGATGGTGACAATCTGTACCAGATGGCGATCGCTCTCTAACCGCAGTTGCTGGTTTTCTGACTGTGGATTGGGCTGCAAAATTTGCTGCGACAACCAGCGCACCAGCGCATGCTCGCTTTCGAGCGTGGCCCCGGCGTGTTGCAGCAGCTCTCCAAGGTGCAAGAAATCGGTTAATCGGCGTTCACCCTCACGGCTAGCCAGTAGATTTTCCGCCAAATGATAATGCGACATGAGAGAGCGCAGCATAGGGAGCACACCCCGTCGCTTCCAAAGATCACGAAACGCGGCAAAGGTATCGACCTGCGCATCCCAGTTCGCCTCACTCTGGCTTAGCGCATCAATCTGCTGGGCGCTGAATCCCAGTAATGCGGTCGCCAGCGCACTGCGCAACGTGCGTGCCTGTTCTGGGGCCAGCACGGCTTGTAACAACCACAGCACCTCACGTGCCTCTGGAGTGGTAAATACGCTGTCACGGTTGGAGAGATAGACGGAAGGAATGGAAAGACGGCGCAGCGCATCACGTACCAATGCGGCTTCATGGCGGCTGCGTACCAAAACACAAATATCCGATGCCTGCACAGGAGAGCGCTCGCGACCATTCTCCAGCCAGGCAGTACGGCGTTGATCCGCTTGCAACCAGTCACGAATTTGCATGGCGCACTGCTGTGCCATCAGTTGCTGATACTCCCCCGTCGCCAATACCACAGAACCCGACAGATAAAATTGCAGTGCGGGCTGCGACACGCCGTCCAGCTCAAAACGCAGCCCCTGCTTATTCGGTGCAGGCTTAACCGGCAAAAAAGGGATTGCCGAAAAAATAAATGGATTATCGGCGCATTGAAACAGACGGTTCACACCGCTGACCATCTCATGGGAAGAACGCCAGTTGGTTTCCAACGTGTAGTGTGCCTTAACATCGGCACGCGCCCGCATATAAGTAAAAATATCCGCACCGCGAAACGCGTAGATAGCTTGTTTCGGATCGCCGATCAGCAACATGCCGCTGTCTGGCTGTTCACCGTAGATGGCGCGGAAAATACGATATTGCTGCGGGTCGGTATCCTGAAACTCATCGATCATCGCCACTGGATGGCGCTGACGTATCGCGGCCGCCAGTTGCTCACCCAGCGGCTGGCACAGCGCCTCATCCAGACGGCTCAGCAGGTCGTCAAATCCCAAGGCCGCGCGGCGCAATTTTTCGCTACGCACCGTTGCGCGAATATCATGCAACGCCCGATCTATAACAATATCGCGTAGCGACAACGGCGAGGTAAGCAGCGTTTCAATCGCCGAAAACACCGGAAGTACGGGGGAGGCACCTTTTTTGGTTTTCTCGTTTAACGTAGATTGTGCGAACCTCTCCAGCGCTTTTGGCAAAGCATAGTCGGTGGTTTGCACTTCGGCCCAAAAGCTAACGCTTTCTACCCAGCCTGGTAGATAACGGTTACTGTAGCTGCGCTTGTCCACATCCGATTCGAGAATGCACTTCTCAACCTGCGCTGCCACCTGCCGCCACTGCTGCTTGATATCATCAATGCACGCCAGAATCTGCTGATGACGTTGTAACAACGTCTCATCTGGTGCGGGTGGGTTATACAGTTGCGGTGCTTCGCCCTGTAAATAGGGAGCAAGTTCGCTATGTAACGCATCCGGACCACTCCAGAGTTGACCAATGACGCTGACCACATCGAACGGCAAGGGATAACAGTAACGCCGCCAGAAATCGGCACAGGCCTGCCGAGTAAGAAGCTGTTCATCTTCGATCAGCTCTTGATTAAACAGCGAACCGGACTCAAAAGCTAGGCTTCCTAGCATGCGCTGACAAAAGCCGTGGATAGTGTAGATGGCGGCTTCATCCATTTGTCGCTCAGCATCGAGCAACAGTTGTGCCGCCGACGGCTTATCGGGCAGTAGCGCCAGCAACGCCGAAAAAAGCGCATCGTTGCTTTTGCCACACAGGCAAGCCAGACGCAACGCATGAATGTTGGCGCGAATACGATCGCGCAGTTCCTCTGTGGCCGCCTCCGTAAAGGTCACTACCAGGATCTCTTCCACCAACAGAGGCTTAGGATACGCCGCCTCGCCGCCCAGCCCTAATAACAGGCGCAGATAGAGTCCCGCCAGCGTATAGGTTTTACCCGTACCGGCAGACGCTTCTATCAACCGTTCCCCAAACAGGGGAAGCGTGAGCACATCAAGCGTATGCGGCGTATCCATGACTCATGGTGCAACCTTCTCAACCACGTTTTTTTTCTCAACCGCCGAGACTTTTTCGGCATACAACACACCTCTACACGGTTCTTTAATCACCCGTTGTTTAACTGGCAACGTCTGTTGCAGCATTGAAGCATTGGGATAAAGCGTCCAGCCTTTAGGCGCAGCGTAATCAGCCTTACCGTGGTGGCTGCCCGAGATTTGCGACAACCCCGCTAGCCCCTGTGGTGCCAGAGCCTGTTCGAAGAAGCGTGCAAGTTGCTCAACCGTGAGCGGTTTAAGCGCCTCAATCAGTTTTTCACGGGTGTTGAAGGCAAAGTTTTCGCGATCGAGATCGTTACGTAACCGGCCAACCTCTTCGTTCATCGTTTGTGGATGCTGACTCAATTCGGTAATCAATGCCTGCTTATACTGCTCAAACTCATCGGCTTTGATGGCACGCAGGCGCGGCTTGGCTTTCTGGAAGAAATCCAGATAACGCTGATACAGGAAAGCAGGCTGCTGGCTGTTGCTTTGCAGTAAGAACCCAATACCGAACTGACGGCCAACAATGGTCGGGAAGGAGAATACCGCATAGCCAAGCTGCTCTTCCGTTCTCAGTTGGTTATAGAACCAGGGCTGAATGATCTGATTGAGCAGCGAACTGTATGCCATGCCCTGCACTTCACCGTAACCGGAGGGAATATACACCGCAGCCAACGCAGAATCGGTGCTGCTCCCCGCACGTTGCAGGTTGGCAAGCTGGGTACGCGCGACTTCCACACTCGGGGAACGCCACCAGATTTGCCCGGAACAGGCCAGACGCGCTTTGATATCCTGCGCCAGTTTCGTCACCTGACTTTCGGGGAGGTTACCGACTGCCAGCATTTCCGGTGCGGCATCACGCAACAACGCATCACGGAAGGCCATGACATCGTCCAGCGAAATATCTTTAAGCAGAGAGCGCAGCTCTTCTCGCTCGGTATAAGGCAGCGAAGAGATCGCCTGAACAGGCTCCAGTGCCTGCTCATAAGCTTTGGCATTTTCAGCGGCGTCCAACTGCTGGATATACCAGGATTTGGCCTGCTGCAACTGTGCAGAAGTCGCCGTATAGCTTGCGTACCCTTCGGCCAGCGCCAGCATGAGCTTAGGCAAATGCTGCGTATAACCATTAGCGTTGATGCTTAGCCCATCATTTCCACGGGTAGAGAAACTGATCCCCCCTATCGAAGCTTGATAGCTCAACTCATCCAGCGCTAAGCCTGCCAGATAGTCATTAAGCTGGAACATCACCTGATGGCGCGCCGTATCCTGCGCCACCGGGTTACGCAGCAACACCGTTACGTTAGCTTTCGGTTCATCGGCAAAATAGCGACTCGGCATATAGAGCACACGCAGCCCCGGCTGCTGTAACACCATTTTCGGGTAGTTCTGCACTTCGCCGCGCTTGATCAGCGAGAAATCCGTCGGGATATACGGATTTGGCGTGGGCAAAGAGAGCGCCATTTTTTCTCCCAGCGTTTGCCAGCGGGTAAACTGCGCCGGGGCTATTTTGTCCACCTGATACGGCGCATTAACAAAATAAGCCTCCTTGTTATGAGGTGCATCAGGGCTTATCAGCCAGATACGCGCACGCTCCGGCGTCATACTGGCCAAACGTTGCTTAATCGCATCGGAATCAAAGCGATCGGCCAGATAGGCGGCATCCAGCGTATGTTCCACCGGCACGCGCATCATGGTATCCACCAGCCATTCGATATAGCCCATGTCACGCTTAACGGACTGATAGCGAAAATCGAGCACCATCACGCGAGAGATTTCATCAAAATAGCGCTGCTGGATACCTTCCTGCTGCAGCAATTGCAGATAATGGAAAATGGCAGCCACCACAACGTCATACTGCTCAAGGCCTTTATCGGTCAGGGTAATAGAGATATTAAAGAGGCCACCGTTACGATCGAGAATAGGGTCAGCGCCTGCGCCCAAAGACTCTATCAACCCTTGCTTTTGCAGCCAGTCCGACAACGTATTTTGGCTGCGATTGCCAATCAAATAGCTGATATAGGTGTTGGTTTGGCTGCGGAATGCCTGACTGGTAGGGTCGGTCTGTTCCATGACATCGCCGCGAAATTCAATACGCAATTGCTTGCGCGGCTGCGCCGGCACGTAATGAATCATGATACCGCGCTGATCGTCCGTCACTGACGGCGCAGTGATCACAGGCACCTTAGCCTGACGGTTGGCGATGCGCCCGAAGGTCTCTACCGCCATTTTCGCCAATTCCGGCAAGGGTTGATTGCTGTAAATCACGCCTTTCATCAGGTTCGCCGAGTAGTAACGCTGATAGAACGCCGACAGTTCATCATGCAGCTTGCTGCCAGGCTTGTCCTTAAGAGTTTCCAGATTCCCACCGGAAAAACGTGATGCCGGATGCGCCGGGTTTAAGGTTTCTGCTCCCACCTGTACCATGCGGTGCCCATCGCGCGAGCGCGCCATGGTTAATTCAGCATTAACAGCATTGCGTTCGCGATCGGCATTGACCGGATCGAGCAGCGGCTCAGCAATGGCATCCGCCAGCCGATCGAGCGCGGGCTGTAATGCCGCATTTTCGACCTCAAAATAATAGGCAGTACGGTACGGTGCAGTACTCGCATTGTGGCTACCACCGTGTTTTTTCAGAAATTCAGCTAACGCATCCGCCTGCGGATAACGTTTGGAACCCATCAATACCATGTGTTCAAGATAGTGGGCCAATCCCAATTGGCTGTTGGGATCGTCGAGTGAACCGATAGGCAGTGCCAGCGATGCTAACGAACGAGTTGCCTGAGGATCGGACACCAGCAATACCGTCATGCCGTTATCCAACGTGATCGCCTGATAATTACGCGGATCGTTTTCTCCCTTGCGAATAACCCGCTCCAAAGGACGCCATCCTGCGGTTTGCGTCCACGCTGCGGACACACCGCTCAGCAGCAACATCATCATGCCAATACAACAGGCAAACTGTTTACGCCATTCTCTCTTCACCGTCCTTTCTCTCACGTCAATCTCACCGTTCTTGATTCACTACCATTATATCCGTTTCCGTTCGCTTATGCCTGATTGGCGCTCAGGATCGGCAACAGCCAGGTTTTTGCCGCTATAACAATCGCCTCAATGTAGGCTTCATCCAGTTCCGGCACGATACGTTGCAAATAGAAATCATCGCTTTCACCGGGTGACATCATGTTGCCAGCCCAGCTTTGTTGCAACTTGTTCAACGCATTATGAACCACATCTGGTGCATCGTTCAGCGTGCCGCTTGATGCATCATAGCACGCTTGTAGCCAGGCCCCGCCGCTCTGATGCAGTAATAATAGTGGAGCGTTCATGCCTTGTTGATATCCTTCAATCATATGCTCCATCTGGCGTTGTGCTTCCTCCACAGAAACCGCCGCAAAGCGCCAGACTGTCTCTTCACGGCCATACATGCGGCTCTCTCCTGAACCGCCCGCCAGGCAGTAGGCCAGATGATCCAACCTCAGGGCCACGCCATCTTTCATCCCTAATCGCGCCGGACGCCAGCGCAACAGCCCATCGCGCTGTACCTGCATCACCCAGCCACTAAGGCGCACACCGTCTAGCGTCATGTCCAATTCCAGGCTGGTCATTCCCGCCGCATCACACTCCGCGCTGACGCTGTCAGCCAGCGCTTGCATCTCCTGATGCTGTTTTTGCCAATACAACTCACCAAAAGCACCATAGGGAAGCTCGCCCGCCGCGCGGGCGCGGTGTAGCAGTTCATCAGCATCCCCCTGCGTAATCAAAGTATTCAGTAATTGCGCATTCAACTGATAGCGACTGAGGTTATCCAAAGCGAACGGTTCCTCATCAAGCAGTTCATCGTTCTGCACAACAAAGTTCACGCCCAGACGCGCTTGGAAAAAGGTTTTGACAGGGTGGCGATAAAAACGTTTCAACGCATCCAGCGTAATCTCGGGATAAATGACAGGCTCCAGTGGCGCATCAAACAGCGGCTGCGGCAATCCGGTGCGCCCGGCGGCAGCGAGCCATTCGCTGGCGAAGCTGCATGGCTTAGCGTGTTCAAGGAAGTTATCCTTGTCAAACGGCATACGGGTATGTTCGTGGCACAGATGCGCACAAACGCGTGCCGCGCTGGTATCCAGATCCTGCGCTTCATCCCCTGGTAAATGGTAGCTTTGCGCCAAATACTCCATCAGTTCGCTCACCAGCACGGATGGATAACGCTGCGTATTGTCCTGAATGGCACGACTGATGTAACTGATATAGAGCCGCTGTTGCGCTGAGATCAGCGCTTCCAAAAACAAATAGCGGTCATCATCATGACGGCTGCGGTCACCGCGCTGCCCCTTATGCGACATCAGGTCAAGCCCCAAGCGAGGCAGCGTGCGCGGATAAACACCGTCGTTCATCCCCAGCAGGCAGACCACCTTGAAGGGAATCGAACGCATGGGCATCAGCATACAGAAGTTAATGGCACCGGCGAGAAAGCGTTGGCTCAGTTTTTCCCGATCCAGGCGCTGGGCCAAGTCGTCACGCAGCAGTGCTACCGGGATAGCTTCCTCAAACGCATTGGTGACTGCCGCTCCCAACATCGCCTGCCACTGCTGCTCAATCAGAGACAGCACAGCATCACTGTCGCTATCCGCAATGAAGAGATCGTCCAACAATTGCCGACATAACGGTAACCATTCTGCTGGCGTGCGCGCTACCCGTAAACGCTGACGCCATTGAGTGAGTTGCGCCAATAACTCCGCCAGTTGCCCCACCAGTTGGGCAATCAACCCATTCGATTCATCGTATGGCAACACGCCCTGCCAAGCCCCCGCGCTGCTGTTCATCGCATAGCCCAACAGCATGCGTGTCAGACCAAAGCGCCAGGTGTGCTGGCCGGTAACCGGCAAATCAAGATCGCGCACGTTGTCATCATCAAGCCCCCAGCGCACGCCAGACTCCATCACCAACAACCGCAAACGGCGCAGCCCTTCTTCATCGATACCAAAACGGGCAGAAAGCGCCGGGACTTCAAGCAGCGAAAGCACCTGCTCGGCGGTAAAACGACTGTATGGCAATTCCAGCAGGCTGAGAAACGCCGGCAGAACCGGATGAGCGTGGCGGGCTCGCTGGTCAGAGATAGCAAAAGGCAAATAGCGCGCTGTAGGGGCATTACCAAACACAGCCTGAATGAAAGGCGTATAGCTATCAATGTCCGCCATCATGACAATAACATCACGCGGCGTGAGTGTTTCATCCTCCGCCATCATCGCCAGCAGTTGGTCATGCAATACTTCAACCTCACGCAGCGGACTGTGGCAAGTGTGAAAGGTGAGAGAAGCATCCTGCAGTGTAAGCAGGCGCTTGCGCTCACTGATAGCCTGCGCTTGTGCGCTATCGGCAATCACGCTGCCGTCTTCAAGCTCCAGAATATCGCGCTGCACTTGTTGCAATAGCGTTGTGCCATCAAGCTCGACAAAGGCTTCGATCTCATCGACCTCGTCGATCTGCGCCAACTGGTAGAGATGGTCACTCCCCAGTTTTCCCCAGCTTGCTAGCAACGGATTCACAATGCGCTGTTTACCCTCATCATTGAATAACCCATCGACATTGCTGGGATCGCGAAAAAGCGGACGGTATTGCTCTTCCGAGCTGTTGCTGTGCAAGCGACGCTGACGACTTTTCAGTTTCGCTAAAAAATGGCGATCCTGAATATCACTCCAGTAATCCCGGCATGGGTTAGTAAACAGCAGATGCACATCAATATGCTTTGCCAATGCACGCAGCGCATGCAAATAAACCGGCGGTAGCGCTGAAATACCGCAGATAAACACGCGCGGCGGTAGCCCTTGCGGACAGGTAGTGGTCTGCCCCAGCGTCTCGATAAAACGCTGATAGAGGCGAGCGTGGTGCCACTCTTTCTGTTCAAGTTGCGCGCTGTATTGCAAAAGCGCACGCCACAGCTCGGCTTGCCACACCTGCTCATCCCCCAATCCGTCCACCAGCGCACCAGCTTGCCACTGTTTGATCCACCCCGGCCGATAAATCAGGTATTGATCGAACAGATCCGCAACCCGCCCTGCCAGTTGATGCCGCTTGCGTTTATCGGCGTCGTCTTGCAAGTAGTGACTCAACAGCAAGAATGACGGGTTATCCTGCTGCTGAGGCAAAATATGCATTAACTTCCAGGTCATAGCTTCTTTGCTAAAGGTGCTTTCCGCTGGGATATCCGGTAACACGCGCCGACACATGTCCCACAAAAAAACACCTGGCAAAGGAAAATGCAAATTGGCAGCAATACCAAAATGAGTGGCAAGTTCGATCTGTAACCATTGCGCCATGCCAGGGCTTTGAACCAGGATCGTTTCAGGCTGAAACGGGTCCTGTAACGGTTGGCGCGCTATCAGCGTTACCATCAGCGTTTTCAAAATATCTAATTGATTTGAGTGATAAACCCTGAACATGATGATTCCCGTTTCGGTGCCCGAAAACCCCGCTCACCGTCAATTGCCTCAGGCACGGTTCGCTGATTCTTATCAGTAAAACAAAACCAACGGTACAAGCGCGCCTGATCGGTACAAGCGCGCCTGATAGTGCTGCGGCGTTGTCACCGTCGAGGAGACACGCAGACACGCTTCCGTCTGGAACTGCTCCGTCAAATCTAACTGCCATCTTGGAGAGAGGCCGCGTTCAAGCAACGTCAATGTTTCCCCTCCCAGGCCGGCCGCATAAATGGCAATCTGCTGATATGCCAGATACTTGCCGTTGCTGCCATTATTCATGTACAAACATGTACAAAGGCCTGCTGCAACCGCTGATGATGATATTGCAGTAAGCTGATGATGATATTGCAGTAATCCTAACACTGATATGGCTTTCCAACAGTCCAATCCCTTGTTGATATTGTCTTTGTCGACACCTGCCACAAGGCATTCTCAGGCTATCCGCCACAAATGGCCTCCTGCCTTTCGGGGCAAAAATCCAGCCAGCCTCCCGCGATTGGCTTCAACGGACTGGTTTCACCGTATGGCTCAATCGGTACCACACGCTGATAGAGCACCTTCACCGATGAAGAACGGGGAAGATGCCCCTAACCGCGCAGCAACATATATAGTGTTCACTGGGCACCTGGCGTAAACAGACTCGCAGCCCTTCTGCGGCATAGCCGAGGCATTGTTCGTCGGAACGATTGCCCATGAGCACACCTGCCCAATGCCCGATTGTAGCGACGATTAAGCCAACACCAGCGTTTGCCAATAGCGGCGCTCATCATGGGTAAAAGACAGCGTGCTGTCCAACTGCCGTTGCATCCTCGCCGTTGCATCCTCGTCATTAACAGCAACTCCGCGGCTGCCAGCAACAGCAAGAGTGCACTATTGCCCTGCTGACACCAGCGTTTCATACGTTATGCCCTGCAATCCAGCGCACGGTATGGCGTGCGATATCAGTGCGGCGAAACCAGTGTCCTGCCAGATGCACTTCATAAAGCGTCAGTCCGATCACATTACGCCATGCAATCACTTCAAAACGCGTTACCGTTACTTTCTACGGATCAAGCCGTAGCTCCCATCCGTCGCCTCCACAATCGGCAATGCTGACTTGTGTTTCCCATGCTCCTGCACTCAAAGGTATCCAAACGTTCCCCGACTCTGCGGCGAACCGCCACGTCGGTTAAAATCATAGGCGACAATAGCGCAACTGTTCGCCGCTTCATCGGGAAATTGCCCTAAGGTTACGACATTATCGTGGCAGCGATTGGTGCAAAAAACCGCGCGCGCAGATCCTCTTCCAGCGCACACAGTGCCTGATGGATACGCTCAGCGCACACAGTGCCTGATGGATACGCTGTTCTAACCAGGATGGATACGCTGTTCTAACCAGAAATGGCGTAGCGTATTCTGACTATACCTGCGCAGCGTAGAGTAAATCTGTGTAGAGTAAATCTGTATGGAGCCGATAACCATCACGCTGCCAACCAGCATTGCCAGCAGCACCTCCATCAGGCTAAATCCACCGATTCTGCGGCTTAACAACATGGAATGCCTAAAACTGGTTGCGTATCGCTGCATAAACAAAGTTGCGTATCGCTGCAAGTTGCGTATCGCTGCATAAACAAAGGTGCTTTTATCCATGACGACAGTGTAGCCAGAATCGGGAAGTTACCTGGCAAAAAAAAAAGTGGGAATGCCTGCCTGCCCGCAACAAAACGGACCTGGTAGCACGTCGTTACAACGCAGATACAATGCAGGTCGAGGAAATACGGGTTGAAGAAAGATAGGTGAAAACAATCGGTAAAAAAAAAGGCCGCTGAAGCAGCCTTGATAGCAGAAGTGAGAATCGCCGATTAAATCGCCACCGGTGCCGTGATGGCAGGATACGGATCGTAACCATCTATTTCAAAATCGTCGAACTGGTAGTCAAACAACGAGACAGGACGGCGTTTAATGATCAATTTCGGCAGCGCTTTTGGCTCACGGCTCAGTTGCAGATGCGTCTGCTCCATATGGTTGTTGTACAGATGGGTATCACCACCGGCCCAGACAAAGTCGCCGACTTCAAGGTCGCACTGCTGCGCCATCATATGCACCAGCAGTGCATAACTGGCAATGTTGAACGGCAGGCCGAGGAACACATCACACGAGCGCTGGTAAAGCTGGCAGGAAAGTTTGCCATCCGCCACGTAGAACTGGAAAAACGCGTGGCACGGTGCCAACGCCATTTGATCTAATTCACCCACGTTCCAGGCAGAAACAATGATACGGCGTGAATCCGGATCCTGCTTTAACTGTTGCAGCACTGTTTGCAGTTGGTCAATCTGGCGACTATCCGCCGCGCCCCAAGCGCGCCACTGCTTACCGTATACCGTCCCAAGATCGCCATTCTCATCGGCCCATTCATCCCAAATGCTGACTTTATTGTCGTGCAGATAGCCAACGTTGGTGTCACCGTTGAGGAACCACAACAGCTCGTGAATAATTGAGCGCAAATGGCAGCGCTTGGTGGTCACCAGCGGAAAACCGTCTTGCAGATTGAAACGCATCTGATGACCGAAAATCGATAAGGTTCCGGTGCCAGTTCTGTCTCCTTTCGGCGTTCCCTCATCAAGCACTTTCTGCATCAATTCCAGATACTGTTTCATTTCACCCTCACTACACTTTCATTTCACCCTCACTACACGATTAAAAAATTCACCGTGCGGCCTCCCGTTTATGTCAGCAAGGACGCAGCTCACGGCAAGCAATTGCTGTTTTTACGCCTACTACGATAGGCCAAGACCATCATCAGGATACCGGCAAACACCATCGGCAGCGACAGAATCTGCCCCATGCTGATGAAATTACCGAACAGGCCAAGCTGAGCGTCCGGCTGACGGAAAAATTCGGTGATAATGCGGAACACACCGTAGCCGATCAAAAACAGGCCGGAAACACTGCCCATCGGGCGCGGTTTACGAATAAACAGATTTAATAGGATAAACAGCGCAATGCCTTCCAGCGCCATCTGATAAAGCTGGGACGGATGGCGCGGCAACATGCTGTACTGATTGAAAATCGCCTGCCATTGCGGATTGGTTACCGCCAGCATCACATCTTCGCTGCGCGCTCCGGGGAACATCATCGCCCATGGCGTATCGGTAGTAACGCAGCCCCACAGTTCGCCGTTGATAAAGTTACCCAAGCGTCCAGCACCCAGCCCGAAAGGAATCAGCGGAGCGATAAAATCAGCAACCTGAAAGAAGTGGCGTTTGGTGCGACGGGCAAACCACAGCATGATGCAAATCACCCCAACTAGACCACCGTGGAACGACATACCGCCATCCCACACTTTGAACAGGTAAAGCGGGTTACTGATGAACGAGGGGAAAGCATAGAACAGGACATACCCCAGACGACCGCCCACGAATACCCCGAGGAACCCGAGGTAGAGCAGGTTTTCCACTTCTTCTTTAGTCCAGCCGCTGCCCGGTTTATTCGCCCGGCGCACAGCCAGCCACATGGCAAACATAAAGCCCACCAGGTACATCAGCCCATACCAATGGAGCGAAACGGGTCCAAGGGAAAAAACCACCGGATCAAATTGAAGAAACGCCAAGTAACTCGTTGTCATCGATCACCACATGCTTGTTTGTTTTATCTCACGACGTTGTTTATCCCACGGTACGGGAAGTCGGAAAAGGGGATACCTTGTTTGCCAGCGCATTCTCGGCATTAACACCTTGCACACTGGCGGCGGTCGCGCATGATAGCACAGAGCAGCCGCTACGCGGCGTGCAATCTAAGGAAAGTTATGTAAACAGGATGTTACCATTGACACACTTTGTCAGCTCCCACCGCGGGCCAGCGCACCTAAACCGCACTTTCGAGAAAAAGTGCAATCCACTGGCGCACTTCGCTGGCGCTACGCGCCGCCAAAAGACGTTGGGTCAGCGCTTGCACCTCAGCCAGCACCAATTGACGCAGCAGGTATTTTACCCGCTCTACGCTACGACCGTTCATACTGAATAATGTGCGATAGCCTAATCCGGTCAATACCAGCGATCCCATGGCCTCACCGGCCATTTCGCCACAGACGGAGACTTCAAGATCGAGGCTTTGGCATTCGCGAGCGATACCTGCCAGAGCCATGCAACATGGACGGGTGCAGACTGTCATAGAGTGATGCCACATGCTGTTTATTGCGATCCATGGCCAGCAAATATTGGACCAGATCGTTAGTGCCTACTGAAACAAAATCGATACGAGAGGCCAGGTGCGGCAGCAAAACAGCATAGATGGGACTTCGATCATCACGCCGATACGCTGTTCCGGCAAGGCATGCCCCACGAGTTCCCGTACCTCAGCGGCAGCCTGCGCGATAAGCCGGCACGCTTCGTCCACCTCGTCCAGGCTGCTGATCATCGGTAATAAAATGCGCAAATTGCCGGTTTCAGCATTGGCGCGCAGCATCGCCCGCACCTGGATCAAGAAGATCTACAGATGATCGAGCGTAACGCGAATACCTCGCCACCCCAAACAGGGGTTCTCTTCACTGATCGGCAAATAGGGAAGCTGTTTGTCGGCACCGATATCCAACGTGCGCAACACCACCGGGCCGTGAGGGATAAAGCTGCAACATGCCTTGGTACTGCGCCATCTGTTCATCTTCAGAGGGAAAGCCGCTATGTAGCATAAAAGGCACTTCATAAAAGGCACTTCGGTGCGGTACAGCCCGACGCCATCAACCAGGTTGATAAAACGCTGCTCATATTCGGCACTGAGCCCGGCATTGAGCATCACCTGCATGCTCTCTCCGCTTGTCAGCACCGCAGGCCGTTGCATATCATCTTCGGCCAGACGCGTCAGGGCATTATCTTCACTCAACAGACGCTGATATTCTTGCAACAGCGTCGGATCTGGATCCACCAGCAATTCGCCCCGATAACCATCAAGGATCAAAGAGCGCTGGTGCAATAACTCCAGCGGAATATCCGCACCTATCAGGGTGGTGATCCCCATCGCCCGCACCATGATCGCCGAATGAGAGTTGGCGGCCCCATCGTGCACAACCACTCCGGCCAGTCGGTCTTGCAGCACATCCGCCAGCAGCGTTGCCGTCAGTTCATCGGCCACCAGAATAAAATGTGGCAGCCAGCGATCGCTGCTGGTTACAATGTCATCAAGATGAAACAACAGACGCTGGCTAAGCGCGCGGAAATCCCCAGCGCGTTCATATAAATAGGCATCCTGAAGCACGGCAAACTGCGCGGCAAAACGCTCTATCACCAGCTTTACCGCCCACTCGGCAACATTCCCGTCATCCACTTCCTGAAACAGCTCGCGCTTGAGGAGAGCATCGCTCAGCAAATGGGCTTGAGGAGAGCATCGCTCAGCAAATGGAAATATCGCTCAGCAAATGGAAATAAAGATCGAAAATGGCGGTACTCTCTTTTTTCGCACTGGCACTAAAGCGTTTACTGAAACGGCGGAATTCAGCATTTTCAAACCGCGTGTCGCCATCAGGTAGTAACATTGGCGATCGTGATCGGCCAGATAGATAGAACAGACTTCCGTATCCATCGCCTGGCAGGTCTCATTGACCAACAGATCCAGCGCATCATTTAAGCGCGATGCCGCCGCCACTTTCTCAACGATTTCTCGCAAACGCGTGAGCATGATGAGCGCGACTTATCCTCTTTTGCGCCGAGGCATCGAAGGCGCCCTTACCGCTGCGTTCTCTTGCAGTTGTATAACCGGGCTGATAAATTCCTTCATCACCCGACGGTAAACGTCGCGTTTAAACGACACCACCTGACGCACAGGATACCAGTAACTCACCCAGCGCCAGCCATCGAACTCCGGCGTGCCGCTGCTTTGCATATTGATATCAGATTCGTTGCACATTAACTGTAGCAGAAACCACTTCTGCTTTTGACCGATACAAACCGGTTTTATATCCCAACGCACCAAACGTTTTGGTAATTTGTAACGTAACCAGCTACGGATTGAAGCCAGAATACGGACATCCTTTTTCCTGAGTCCCACTTCTTCAAATAGTTCGCGATACATGGCCTGTTCAGGGCTTTCACCCGGATTGATGCCCCCTTGCGGGAACTGCCATGAGTGCTGACCATAACGGCGCGCCCAAAGCACTTCACCAAGTCGATTGCAGATTACAATACCAACGTTAAGGCGGTAGCCATCATCATCGATCACCGGACTACCTCGAAAACTTTCAATGCAAAGATGACCTGATTGTTTCACACTCCCGTCACCCGGTAAACTCCTGCTTAATAGCATTGATTTTAGATAGCATTGATTTTAGAAATAACCTGCGGGGTCGTGTATTCGTGTATTCAATAAGTTGATACAGCATCAAACGTAATACTCGCGTTCGATGTAAGTACCGATGAGCCTATCGTGCTTTTCGGATGATTTTGAATACCCCAACGTCTTACAATTGAGGCGTTTCAATCGGTTGCGCAGCGTGCGATTTTCACGCTCAATACGCTGTGCATACAGTTTGCCAACAATGTGTTTTGCTTTTGGAAGTTCGTCGTTGTAAGCCATGTAGCCATCAGTGCACCAAAATGCCACTCTGAAACCCGAGAACAGTTTCAGCAAGTTACACAGCGTTTTCTTGCTTAGAGAGCCAAATGCATGAGCGATAATCCGCTTCAAACGCGGCTCCCATGCATACCACAGTCAGCGCTGTCGTTTTTTGTTGCCAACAAATGACCACATCTCATCCACTTCGCAAATCAGTTGAATTTGCAGGTTATCCAGTGGCAATGTTGTTACATCACGTGGCGAGCGTTTTTTTATTTTAGTGGCGAGCGTTTTTTTATTTTAAAGTACGCACGACGGCATTGATACTAATATGTAACGCCCGGGTAGTGTCACGAATACCCGCATTATTCATTGCCAAGTCAATGAGTTGGTCTGTCATTTCCGGTTGGCAAGCACGATAGGAATAATCGAGCTGGAAGGTGCGTTTACATGACTGACAACGGTAACGCTGATGGTCACTTTTGCCGTAACCGTGTTTTTTACAAAGGCTGTCTGTTCACAAAACGGGCATCTTACATCAACGTTAGCCACTGTATCTCCACATCCAAAACCGGAGAGTTTACACTATAATCAACTCATTGAATACTTTAGACTTTTAGCATGGGAAAAGGCAGAATCGATGTTCAAATCCAGGGAATATTCTAAATAATTCGCCGGATCATTTGCTACTGGTTTATTATTGTTAGTAAATCTGGCTCTTATGTTATTTTCCGTTCATGTTAGTGGCGTATTTTCTTTCTACGGCCTTGCGGTTCAGGCTGTAAAAACGCAGTAGCGTGCTGCTGGCATGAGCTTTGATGATTTGACGAACGTTGTTACGATGGACATTGTTGCGATGAACATTGATACCACGTTCCTACCGATACCCTAGGGTATCCGAGGTTTCTTTGCAGTTAACCAGTTTTACGGATTATGCGCGCTGATCTACATGTCATCACTGCCTGAAGAGAAGATGACGAACATTACTGAAGTGACGCAAGTGTATGGCGTCTCTCGTAATCATATGGTTAAAATTATCAATAAACTTAGTCTGGCTGGCTTTGTGATGGCAGTGCGCGGTAAAAAAATGGCGGCATCCGTTTGGGCAACCCTGCGCAAACCATTCGCATTGGCGATGTGGTACGCGCGTTGGAACCGCTGTCTCTGGTCAACTGCAACTATGATTTTTGCCACATCACGTCGGCATGCCGCTTAAAAGGGGTGCTGTAAGAGGGCGTTCAGCGCTTTCTCTCTGAACTTGACCACTCTCTGAACTTGACCAACATACGTTGGCCGATATGGTGAAAGAGAACCCGCCGTTTTATAAATTATTGTTGGTTGAATGAAGTCCGTTCAGCCTTCTGCTGAAGACAACGGAGGAACCGCAATGTCCCAAGATCCATTCCTGGAACGAGAAGCAGAAAAATACGAATCACCTATCCCCAGCCGCGAATACATTCTGGCCCACATCGAAAAACGCAATACGCCCATTAGCCGTGATGAACTTGCTGACGATTTGGAACTCACTACGGAAGAGCAGCAAGAAGCGCTGCGCCGTCGTTTGTGCGCGATGGAGCGTGACGGTCAACTGGTGTTTACCCGCCGCCAATGCTATGCGTTGCCGGAAAAACTGGATTTGCTGCGTGGCACGGTGATCGGCCACCGCGACGGTTTTGGTTTCCTGCGTGTAGAAGGGAGCAAGGACGATCTGTACCTGTCGGCTGAAGAGATGAAACGCACTATGCACGGCGATGTGGTGCTGGCGCAACCGCTGGGTGCCGATCGCAAAGGGCGGCGTGAGGGCCGTATCGTGCGGGTACTGGAACCGCGTACCGGGCAGATTGTCGGTCGCTACTTCCTTGATGCCGGTATGGGGTTTGTGGTGCCAGATGACAGCCGCCTGAGCTTCGATATTCTTATCCCGCAAGAGAATATCAACGGCGCCCGTATAGGCTACATGGTGGTGGTTGAGTTAACTCAACGTCCCATGCGCCGTACCAAAGCTATCGGGAAGATTGTTGAGATCCTAGGCGATAAAATGGGTACCGGCATGGCGGTGGATATCGCACTGCGCACCCACGATATCCCGCACACCTGGTCGAAACAGGTCGAAGAACAGATCAAAGATTTCAACGAACAGGTGCCAGAAAGTGCGAAAAAAGGGCGCGTCGATCTGCGTTCGCTGCCGCTGGTGACGATTGACGATGAAGATGCGCGCGATTTTGACGATGCGATCTACTGTGAGAAAAAACGCGGTGGCGGCTGGCGTCTGTGGGTTGCTATTGCTGATGTAAGCTATTATGTGCGTCCCAACACGCCGCTGGATCATGAAGCGCGGGCGCGCGGCACCTCGGTCTATTTCCCTTCGCAAGTGGTGCCGATGTTGCCGGAAGTGCTGTCGAACGGCCTGTGTTCGTTGAACCCGGATGTGGATCGGCTGTGTATGGTGTGTGAGATGACCATTTCTGCGACCGGCAAGCTGACGACATACAAATTCTACGAAGCCGTGATGCGTTCCCATGCGCGCCTGACCTACACCAAGGTGTGGCATATGTTGCAAGGCGATGCGGAACTGCGTGCGCATTACCAGCCGCTGGTAGGAGGATTGGAAGAGCTGCACAAGATGTATCAGGTGCTGGAAAAAGCGCGTGAAGAGCGCGGCGGTATCGCCTTTGAAACCGAAGAAGCGAAGTTTATCTTCAACACGGAACGTCGGATCGAACGCGTAGAATCGATGGTGCGTAACGATGCACACAAACTGATTGAAGAGTGCATGATTCTGGCCAATATCTCGGCGGCCAGGTTCGTTGAGAAAAATCAGGAGCCTGCGCTGTTTCGGGTGCATGATCGCCCGAGTGAAGACCATGTGCTGGCACTGTGTAGCGTGCTGGGTGAGCTTGGTTTGACGCTAAAAGCCGGTATGAAGCCGGAACCCAAAGATTATGCAGAACTGATGACGCTGGTAGCGGATCGCCCCGACCATGAAATGCTGCAAACCATGATGCTGCGCTCTATGAAACAGGCAATTTACGATCCGGAAAATCGCGGTCACTTTGGTCTGGCGCTGACATCATACGGTCACTTCACGTCGCCGATTCGCCGCTATCCCGATCTGTCACTGCACCGTGGCATCAAGTATTTGCTGAGCGATCGTCGCGAGCGTTGGACGCCGACTGGCGGTTGGCACAGCGATCTTAATGAGATGTTGCAACTGGGCATGCTCTGTTCACTGACTGAGCGGCGGGCGGATGAAGCCACGCGCGATGTCGCCGACTGGTTAAAATGTGACTTTATGCAGGATCACGTCGGTGAATCTTTTACCGGGATTATTTCCAGAGTGACCGGCTTTGGCTTCTTTGTGCGCCTCAACGATCTGTTTATCGATGGTCTGGTGTATGTCTCGACGCTGGATAACGACTACTATCGTTATGACAATGTGGGCCAACGCTTGATCGGTGAATCGAGCGGGCAGGTCTATCGTCTGGGTGATGAAGTCGAAATTCGCGTGGAAGCGGTCAATATGGATGAACGCAATATCGATTTCTCTCTGCTCTCCAGCACACGCAAAGTGCGCGGTGAAGGCAAGACTGCACGCGACAAGGCGAAAAAACCAGAGCGCCGTGAGGCGCGGCCAGCACAGCGCGGTGGTAAGAAACCGGCTAATTTTGAACCTGACAGTGCGTTTTGCAAGAACGATAGAGCAGGGAAAAAGGCTGCGCCCAATAAGGTGAAAGCAAAGGCCAAGGCGAAGAAAAAGACCGACAAGGCGCAGAAAAATGCCGAGAAAATGTGTAAAATTGCCACCGCCAAGGCGAAACGCGCCAGTAAAAAGAACGAGGCACAGTAATGCCCGCAGCGAACGGCATGCCCGCAGCGAACGGTGGAGCTTCCACCGTTAGTTAACACACCACGTTTGAAGAGTATCAATGAGCGAAATTATTTACGGTATCCACGCGGTCAACGCCCTATTAGAACGCGATTCACAGCGTTTTCTGGAAGTATTCATCCTCAAAGGGCGTGAAGATCGCCGCTTGCAACCGGTTATCGCGGTCTTGAAAGCTAATGGCATTGTGATTCAGGTAGCGAATCGTCAGTGGTTGGATAGCAAGGTTGAAGGTGCCGTGCATCAGGGGATCGTGGCGCGCGTCAAAGAGGGGCGTCAGTATCAGGAAAACGATCTGCTGAATCTGCTGGCAAGTGTAGCACAGCCGTTTTTGTTGGTACTGGATGGCGTTACCGATCCTCATAACCTCGGTGCGTGCTTGCGTAACGCGGATGCCGCCGGGGTACATGCGATCATTGTGCCGCGCGATCGTTCTGCGCAACTCAATGCCACCGCGAAAAAAGTGGCCTGCGGGGCGGCGGAAGAAAATGTGCCTTTGATCCGTGTGACTAATTTGGCGCGCACGCTGCGCCTGTTGCAGGAAAATCAAGTGTGGATCGTTGGGACCGCGGGTGAGGCTGACCACACGCTCTATCAAAGCAAGCTGACTGGACCGCTGGCACTGGTTATGGGTGCGGAAGGGGAAGGGATGCGTCGCTTGACGCGTGAACACTGCGATGAGTTGATCAGTATCCCGATGGCTGGTAGCGTTTCGTCGCTTAACGTTTCGGTTGCGACCGGCGTTTGTCTGTTTGAAGCTGTCAGACAGCGTCTGGCGTAACCACCCCTGTTTTGTGCATCAACGCGTCTGCTTAGCGATATAGCACGGCGAGTGATGTCCACACACATTGGACAATGCGTGCTCTTGCTTCAACATGATGAATGCGTGCTCTTGCTTCAACATGATGGTGTAATAGCGTGCGCCGTAAGCGTCGGCTTTTTGTTGAATAGCGCGATCGGCGCCGTCGCTACTGCCTCGCACGTTGACCGATATCGAGCCCATTACAGGCGCACAGCAGCGTCATGAGAAAAAAAGGTGATGAACCGCGTAAGCGCAGTCATAAGTTCCTTGCAACTATAAAAAAGGGCGGGGGAGTGTTTCGCAACACTTGCCCTGAATGAACAGGGGTCGTCAAGCCCCTCGGTGGTGGCGCGTTATTTCACCAGATGTACTGATTTAACGTCGATCTCTACTCTATTCCAGTCTTTATCTACTTATCTACTTTTCCAGTCTTTATCTACTTCGCCTTCTATACGTATTATCATTGGATGTGACGGTTTGCCCTGCCCAGCGTTTGTTATCGATATCAACATCGACGGTGCCAAAGCTGTCACGAAACGGTGCCAAAGCTGTCACGAAACTCGTACAGTTCATGTCCTATACTGCCGCACCAGATGACCTTCTACTGTAGTGCACACTGAATACAGGCCACCTGATCGGAGGTGATATGTTCACCTCAACTGATCGGAGGTGATATGTTCACCTCAACAACACGACAGGTGACCAAATGGCAAAACATTTCACGGCAGAATTTAAGCTCGAAGCAGCAAAGCTGGTTGTCAACCACGGCTATACCTACGTTAAGGCAGCAGAGGCGGTTACTGTCAGCCATTCAGTTATCACCCGCTGGGTTAATAAGCTACGCCTTGAGCGCCAGGGGAAAACGCCCGCCGGGCTTCCTCTGAAGCCCGAACAGCTAGAGCTCAGTGAGATGAAGAAAAAAGTCCAGCATCTTGAAATGGAGAATGAAATCCTAAAAAAGGCTACGGCTCTCTTAATGTCAGACTCACTCAACGGTTCACGGTAGTCGATAGGCTGAGAGCGTGATATCCGGTCGCGGCGTTATGCCAAACTTTTGAAGTACATCGCAATGCCAAACTTTTGAAGTACATCGCAGCCGCTACAGGCACTGTAAGATGTCCGTTTTGTGAACAGACAGCCTCTGTAAAAAAAACACGATTATGGCAAAAGTGGCCATCAGCGTTACCGTTGTCAGTCATCTAGTTACCGTTGTCAGTCATGTAAACGCACTTTCCAGCTCGATTATTCCTATCGTGCCTGCCAATCGGGAATGACAAAACAAGTCATTGAATTGGCAATGGATAATGCGGTATTCGTGACACTGCTCGGGCGTTACATATTAGTATCAATGCCGTCGTGCGTACTTTAAAAACTCTCGTCGCGGAATGTAACAACGCTGCCACTGGATAACCTGCAAATTCAACTGATTTACGAAGTGGATGAGATGTGGCCATTTGTTGGCAACAAAAAATGACAGCGCTGACTGTGGTATGCATGGGAGCCGCTTTTGAAGCAGATTATCGCTCATGCATTTGGCTCTCTAAGCAAGAAAACGCTGTGTAAGTTGCTAAAACTGTTCTCGGGTTTCAGAGTGCATTTTGGTGCACTGATGGCTACAAGGCTTACAACGACGAACTTCCAAAAGCAAAACATATTGTTGGCAAACTGTATACACAGCGTATTGAGCGTGAAAATCGCACGCTGCGCAACCGATTGAAACGCCTCAATTGTAAGACGTTGGGGTATTCAAAATCATCCGAAAAGCACGATAGGAGCATTGGCACTTACATCGAACGCGAGTATTACGTTTGATGCTGTATCAACTCATTGAATACACGACCGGAATGTGTGGTTAAGCGCAGCTAGGTCATGAAAGCCTGGAATGCCAGCGGCGGCTCCGCCGGCGCCCGAAGCATCGCGACTATCGTCTCCAGGGGCTCTGGCGTCAAAATGGGCCGCTGGCTGGCGGGTAAGCTGATGAAAGAGCTGGATATCGCCAGTTGCCAGGTACCAGCGCACAAAAGTTGCCAGGTACCAGGCACAAATACAAACGCGGCGGAAACGAACATGTTGAAATACCGAACCATCTCGACCGCCAGTTCGCGGTTACCGCGCCGGCTCAGGTCTGTTGCGGTGATGTGACCTATATCTTGACGGTTGACGGGTAAATGCCATGCTTATCTGGCGGTGGTATCGGCAGGCCCTGTGGTGCTGTCGGATAAAGCAGAGTATGAGCCGCCGGGGCAACTGCTGGGATAACGCCCCTATGGAGCGGTTCTTCCGGAGCCTGAAGACCGAATGGGTGCCGACCAAGGGCTATAAAAGCTTCACTGGCTATTACAGTGCCATCCGGCCTCACTGGGATAACAGCGGTCTGACGCCGAAGGAATCTGAGCGTCTGTACTACTTACAGTCTAATACGATGGCCAGTATTAGTTTACCACTACACTCCAGTTTCTGGCGCATCTGGCGGCTCAATGTATTCTGTGATGCCACAGTCCCGGTGAATGTATTCTGTGATGCCACAGTCCCGGTGTAAAACACCATCAAACCTGGTTCACGACACCATCAAACCTGGTTCACGATGAACGCAAACCGCTACGAGATACGTTGCGCGTGGTATTCGTTTCCCCTCTGACGTTGGAATCCTGTGTGGAGACCGCTAACAAGGCATCAAGCCTAGTAACACTAGGGGAAACACAGGAGCATCGCGCGTTAAAAAACAGGAGCATCGCGCGTTAAAAAAATAGTGCTATTGGGGGACTGCTGATATTGGGCCAAATGGCTTGGCGGGCAGTGGCTACCTGGATCGCCGCTCTTCGCTCGCGATATCAGGATGAACCTGAGAGGCTGCTTATCGATTTGTATCCTGACACTACCCACGTTGGAACATTTTCACCCTATTTACCTCCCGCCGGATATCACGATAGCGTATCGGAGATTTTGCCGCTAGCGACCGAGTCGGTGAAACACACCAGCGCGCTTGCTGACGTGAACCCTGAGGTGTATCCGCAGGTTGAGGTGCTTTCAGACGCTGAGTATATGGCTCTAGCGGATTATTGCGTCAGTTTCAGACCTCAGAGGAAAGGCACATGGATCACGCCATAAGAGCGCGGCGCAATACCAAGAATTCTTCCTCACCGATCTCTCATTTTAAACTGATGTATGACCGAAACTGATGTATGACCGCGCTAAATTAGCGGCGGCCGATAAGTCTCATGTCATTGCCATGTCTCATGTCATTGCCATATTATGTCATTGCCATATTGAGTAATGAATTTTTGCGTTTTCCCTTGCAAGACATTAAAACACGAGGACCCGCTTACACCTAGATGGTTCTCGATATGCTATTGCTGGGGTGTGGGGGAAAGAGACACCGTTTCGCCTTAGCTATCAAAAGCTGGGACGCGCAACCCGCCGACGGCTAGCGAAATTCAGCCACATCAGCTACGTCAAACAGTATCTGAATGAAACGCCTCCGCATTTTGCGCCCAGGCGCAAGACGGCCGCAGCGCAATCGTTGATGAAAAAATATGCGCTGGAATCACGTCAGCATGCTATTCACCACTCCGCATACTGGAAGGGAAATGCAGCAGTTCTGAACCTTCTAATAACAGACGTGTACAAGAAATACTATGCGCAACTGGCGGAACATTTTCCGCCTCCGGCGCTCGATCAATCTCATCAAATCATGTTTGTCCATCGGATTCTCAATGGGGATCGGATCTACCTGCCTAAGCATTTCACCACTAAGGCGCTTTATCTGGGTGTTTACACGCGAGAGGCGCTCGCACAAGGGTACACTTCCTTCTATTTCCCTACCGATGCCAATCCCTTTTTGCGTCTGGCGTGTATGAGAACGTCGAACATTGCGAACCATATCGCTACGGAGCTTGGCGCGTTGCTCAGCGAACTGAAGGTCAATACCACGTTTCAGCGCCTGTTTGAGGCGACGCTCGACTTTCGTGCCATTGGTATTGTGATTCATGCGCTTGAAACGCTCCATTCATCTGATATTCCTCCTGCCATTCGCCATTTTCTTGAAGGCAAACTCATTTTCTTGAAGGCAAACTTAATCCGCAGTTGGTGACCATGAAGGATCGCGTTGTTCCGCATCTTCTTGCCCTGTCCACCGTGCTTGATTCGCGCGTGGTGTATATTTCTCTGGCCCATTCAGAGATTAAAATTGCCGACTTGATTCGCGCGTGGTGTATATTTCTCTGGCCCATTCAGAGATTAAAATTGCCGATCAGAGATTAAAATTGCCGATCGTTATGCATTAAGCGCGATGCCGCGTCCTTCTGTTGTGGGTAAATACGGCTGGTGATACAGGTTTCACCTTGATTAACAAATGATTATACTAAGGAACGATCGATAAAAATCCGCAGATCAAGCGTGTCGCCATCGGACAGTGCCACACTGCGATAGCCGCCGACGCCCAGTTCAGATTGACTGCGATCCAACACCAAACGACGAGACTGCGTATCGACATACGACGAGACTGCGTATCGACGTAAAATCGGGTGACGTAGCGCCGATCGTCGCTGACTGCAATCTCGATGCCGAAGCGTTCCACCTAGCTTTTTTGAATATCCCCCATCATGTGAATTTCTGCCTGAAGCGCGCTAATCCCCAGCCTGCATCGTTGGTTGTTCAGCGAAAAAGGGGTAGGGTATGCGCTTCCCGACGCAGTGCTTGCAGTTCCCGCACCGGCATCATTCTGACGCCCCCTTGCGCATCCAGCGACAGTTTGCGCGGCAGCGTGAGGCATCCGGTCCAGCCGTCGGCCTGAGTGGGTTTCTCGGACTCCTACATATCCATCCAGCCGAACAACAAGCGGAGTCCATGGTAGTGACGAAAGATTGTGGTGCGTAGAAATCGTGACCAGCATCCAATTCCTGAAAATGCTGCTCAAGCGTAAAAGGGTGGTCCGGTTACCAGCGTCTCAAAACGTAAAAGGGTGGTCCGGTTACCAGCGTCTCAAAATATAGCCACTCTGAAAGCGATTACGGTAGCGATAGCCTTCGGGCGTCATTCCCTGCGGTGAAAACATCAGCAGGTATTTATCCCCAAGCGGGAAGAAATCTGGGCATTCCCACATATAGCCCAACCAGCGATCGGCTTTAGCCAGCACCCCTTCTAGATGCCATTGGAACAGAGAGGTGCCGCTGTAGAGCAACACCTGACCCCGATCATTGGCACCACGCACGTCAACCACCATAAACCAGCGGCCATTCTGCTTCCAGACCTTAGGGTCGCGGAAATGCATGATGCCGTCGGGTGTGGTGACTATCACCCCATGTTTGGTAAAATGGAGGCCATCCTCGCTGGTGGCAATGTATTGTACCTGGCGGATCGCACCGTCATTCCCGACACCCTGTAACCACACGTGACCGGTATAGATAAGCGTAAGAAGGCCATTGTCATTCACGGCGCAACCGGAAAAACAACAGTCCCTATCAAAGGCATCGCCGGGTGCCAGAGCAATGGGTTGATGCTGCCAGTGCACTAGATTGTGGCTTGTCATGTGCCCCCAATGCATGGGCTCCCAGTGTTCATCGTAAGGATGGTGTTGATAAAACACATGATAGCGGCCATCACAGTACGCCAACCCGTTCGGATCGTTCATCTAGCCTGTGGGGTGAGCGAGATGGAAAGCCGGGTAAAAACGCGCTTTTCGCTACTTCTTCAGCAGGTGCTGGGCCTGACTGGCACCGTAAAGCGTTTGGTTTATTACCATGGCATGCCCTGTCATCGTTGCTGAACAACGGTTCCTCTGGAGAGAGCAGCCCGGATTGGATGATAAAAATTGTCGACGTGAACATTGAGGCTGGCAAACGGTCGTGTCGAGTAACTGAGAGATATATCACGATTATTGGCAATAACTTGTTAATAATACGTGATTTGTATTGATTTTTGTAAGTTTTTTTTCCAAAAAGCGACACAGGGGCCATGACAAAACGACGAGAGAACGCCTTGTGCTTATTAACAGGGGTAAGTATATTGATACGTCATTTTTTTTCAGCCGAATACACACACGTTCCTTGCTTCCATGGGCCGCGGCTGACCCTGACAGGAGGCTGAAAAATCCATAAGGAGCTATTCGATGCGTCATTACGAAATCGTATTTATGGTCCATCCTGACCAAAGCGAACAGGTTCCGGGCATGATCGAGCGCTACACTGGTGCTATCACTGGTGCAGAAGGCAAGATCCACCGTCTGGAAGACTGGGGCCGCCGTCAGCTGGCTTACCCGATCAACAAACTGCACAAGGCACACTACGTTCTGCTGAACGTTGAAGCTCCGCAGGAAGTGATCGATGAGCTGGGAACTAACTTTTTTCGCTTCAACGATGCCGTTATCCGCAGCATGGTTATGCGTACCAAACATGCTGTAACTGAAGCATCACCGATGGTGAAAGCGAAAGACGAACGCCGTGAGCGTCGTGATGAATACGCTGAAGCCGGTGATGATGCTGAAGCTGGGGATTCTTAAGAGTAATTGCCGTGGCGACCGCTAATCGTCTGGAACTGTCTGGCATGAATGATATGCAAGGCACCGGTAGATATGCAAGGCACCGGTACGAAAGGTCAGCCCGTCAGGCATTCCTCAGTGCCAGTTTGTGCTTGAGCACCGCTCGGTACAGGAGGAAGCTGGACTTCGTCGGCAAGCATGGTGTCGTATGCCCGTGATTGTCAGCGGATGTGAGTCGCAAGCAATTACCCACAATATAACGGTCGGTATGCACATCAGGGTTCAGGGCTTTATTTGCAGCCATCAAGGGCTCAATGGGCTGAACAAACTGGTGTTACATGCCGAGCAGATTGAATTGATAGATTATGGAGACTAGCCAAATGGCACGTTATTTCCGTCGTCGCAAGTTCTGCCGTTTCACCGCGGAAGGCGTTCAAGAGATCGACTATAAAGATATCGCAACGCTGAAAAACTACATGACTGAAAGTGGTAAAATTGTCCCGAGCCGTATCACCGGTACTCGTGCCAAGTATCAGCGTCAACTGGCCCGTGCTATCAAGCGCGCACGCTACCTGTCTTTGTTGCCGTACACTGATCGTCATCAGTAATCGGCCACAGTCCACTAACGAGGCTTTGAGAGGATAAGGTAATGCAAGTTATTCTGCTTGATAAAGTATCAAACCTGGGCAGTCTGGGTGATCAGGTAAACGTTAAAGCGGGCTACGCTCGTAACTTCCTGGTTCCACAGGGAAAAGCTGTGCCAGCAACCAAGAAAAACGTTGAGTTCTTTGAAGCGCGTCGCGCAGAATTGGAAGCCAAATTGGCTGACGTTCTGGCTGCTGCTCAAGCACGTGTTGCGCAACTGACTGAACTGGGTTCCGTTACCCTCGTGTCCAAAGCGGGCGACGAAGGCAAACTGTTCGGTTCTATCGGTACGCGTGACATCGCTGACGCTGTCACCGCTGCTGGCGTTGCTATCGCTAAAAGCGAAGTTCGCCTGCCGAACGGTGTACTGCGTACACTGGGCGACCACGAAGTGAGCTTCCAGGTTCACAGCGATGTGTTTGCTACGCTGAATGTGCTGGTTGTTGCTGAATAAGCAATGCTACGGTGCCTTCAGGCGCTGAGCGTTATGCGTGAAACGCCAACCTTCGGGTCGGCGTTTTGCGTTTTATGGGCTATCAGTAAGCACAGCAAAGGTAATTGGGTGTATGCTAACCTGGTTTATGCCGTAGGTTATCGCTATGTCCGCAGCCACTGATGTATCGCACATTCATTTACAGCAGGTTTATGATGTGCAATTGCCTTTTGCGCACCCCACGTTTCTGGTGGAGTGGCTCTGGCCACGCGGTGTTCGAAAAGAGCGACTGGGAGGCGCGCAGTGGCTTAAAGAGGTTGCGCAGTATCGCGCCGAACTGGCACAACAGCGCCATTGGCAGATCATTACGTCGGCACTAGCGTGCTCGGGTGAAGTCACATTGCTCTATGGCAGCAAAGATCCGCAGCGCAATCATACGCAGGTACTACAGGATTTTCTGCTCGCGCAGTGTAACTCCTGAACGGACCTTAACGCGTGCGAAGAAATACGCCATCTGATTGGCGCGTGAAGTGCACCCGCTGGCCATCCGCTGTTTCAATCTCCAACTCAGACACCATTCCCTGCCTATTAAGTCGCAGTTTCACCTGTTGCCCGGCACGCAGGTTGCTCAGTGGCTTGTCTCTTCCTTCTACATGAGCTATTGCAAAAACATCGTTGACGGGCAGATTATTTTCCCTGAACAGCTGAGCCAGCGTTTGTCCCGCGGCAATCGGGTAAGTTTGCCAGGCTGGCGCGGCTGGCTCTACCGGGGCTGGCGAGCTGTCTGCGAGGTTACCGTGCATTGGAGCTGATTCATTCAGTGTGATCGGTATGGCAGATGACGGAGTCCGTGACGTTGGCGGTGAATAGGGCCACAGTAGTGCGATCAGCAGCAGTACGAAGGCAATCAGAATCGCACGGCGGTGGAAGGCAGGCAAAGGATCCATCCAGTGGTAGCTGTCAGGGTGATGCCACAGTCCTCTCAATAGATCACACACACTCCCAAGCAGTGCTGACAGAGGGAGAGGGGGAGCACTACGCTGTTTTTCAGCCCTAACCAAAGGCAAACGCGGAAGAACGCGTAGTACGCTACGAATCAGCGCTTGATAATCCCTAGCGGGAGCTACTTGTTTCCTGGGCGCGATTCTGCCCATGCTGACCTCTCTTGCAACTGCAACGATAGCAACCTGTAAAGTTGCCCAGTATATAGGTAACGTGCCAACGAAAGTAATACAAGAGTCATAATCGCTAACATATTGATGCTTAAGGTAACAAATTTGAGAGAAAGAGGAACCCTCTGTATAGAATAGGGCATGGTATTCGCTCGCCTGCCATACTGGCAGAGCCGATTTTCTCAACTGTGCGCCGATCTTCGCAGTATCTGCGCGCTGCCAACGTTTCTGCAACGTGCAATACGCCAAATATAATGATCACACAGAAGCTTCTACCCTGCCGTCCAGCGCTGTTATGCTGCGTTTTCATTTTTTTACACAATGAGGAACATCCATGAGCACCCCTTCTTACGGGAGCGTTGAGGCGCAGGCCAGTTACGGTATTGGTTTGCAGGTTGGTCAACAGTTGCAAGAATCTGGCCTGGAAGGGTTGATCCCTGAAGCCCTGGTGGCAGGTCTGCGTGATGTACTAGCAGGCAATGCGCCATCCGTGCCTGTGGATGTTGTACATCGCGCGCTGCGTGAAATTCATGAAAGTGCTGATGCGGTGCGCCATAAGTGCCAGCAAGCGTTGGCTGTTGAAGGTCAAAATTTCCTGGCAGACAATGCTGGTAAAGACGGCGTCAATCAGACTGAGTCCGGTTTGCAATTCCGCGTGTTGACCTAGGTGAAGGGGCGATCCCCGCACGTCAAGATCGCGTGCGTGTGCACTATACGGGCCGCCTGATCGATGGCAACGTGTTTGCCAACTCCGTGCAGCGCGGGCAGCCGGCAGAGTTTCCGGTGAGCGGCATTATTCCTGGCTGGATTGAAGCGCTGACGCTTATGCCGGTCGGTTCCAAATGGGAACTCTATAATTCTCCGCATAACCTGGCGTATGGCGAACGACCTGGCGTATGGCGAACGTGGTGCAGGTGCATCCATTCCGCCGTTCAGCGCACATTTTTAAAGTCGAACTACTGGAAATCCTCTAATGCAGGTGCGGTGGGCGTTGAATGATGCTCCCTGCAAATCCTGATCTGCAAATCCTGATAAAGACGGTTCAAAAGGGCGGGTTCAACGTCCACTGTGACACTATATCGCTTATGGCTTCGTCAACGGCGCTTTCATTCATTCATGATGTGGATGACAGGGCAGGAGATCTTCTCCAACCACTGTTTGTGTCGGAGTGTAGTGATCAACTAAAACTGGCCACGGATTTAGAGTTTTTCCAGAACCAATTTTCTGATTCGTTTGACGGAACTGCCTGCTTGTATCTGACGGAACTGCCTGCTTGTATAATGGCTGCCCTGCGCATATAACTTGTATAATGGCTGCCCTGCTCACTCTGGAACATTAGCCCTGATGGCCTGCCCCGGTTTTCAAAAGCCATTTCCAGTTTCAAAAGCCATTTTCAGCGCCTTAGTGGTCAGCTGGCTGTCCGGTGAGAACGATATTGCCCAGCCCACCGGTTTTCTGGCGAACAGGTCGAGAACAACAGCAAGGTACGCACAGCGTTTTCCTGTCCAGATATATGTTACATCGCCGCCCCACACCAGGTTAGGTTCTGTGACGGCGAACTGGCGCTCAAGATAATTCGTATGGCAACATGCTCCCCACCACCGCGTATATATCTGTGTTTCGGTTGCTGGCAGCTTACAAGCCCCAGCTCTTTCATGATTCTGCCGGCAAGCCAGCGCTCCATCCTGAAGCCCCTGAGCGTTGCCATTGCGGCGATACTTATCGCCCCGGCTGCGCCATGACTGATGTTGTGCAGTTCTTGAATCTGGCTGCGCAGCTCTGTACGCCTTTTGTCCGGTTCATCAGGACGGCATTTCCAGTATTTATAGCTGCTGCGGTGAACCCTGAACACGTGGCAGAGTGTAGCCACGGGATAACGCGCCCTGAGTTTTCTGATTAACGAGAGCCATTCAGAGAGTCTGACATCAAGAGCATGGTAGCCTTTTTAATATTTCATTTTATATTTCAATATGTTGTAGTTTTTCCTTCAGTGCGCGTATTTCAATCTGTTCTGGAGTAATGGGAAAGGCTTTAGGTGTTTTTCCCTGCCGTTCGTCCCGAAATTGTCTGACCAAGCAGGTCATGGTTGAGAGGCCGATATCCATAGCTTTTGCTGCTTCAGCAACGGTGTAGTTCTGATCGACAACCAACTGAGCGGATTCACGTTTGAACTCTGCACTGAAATTTCTTTTTTTCATTGGGACACCTGTGTTGTCCTGAGGTGAGCATATCACCTCTGTTCAGGTGGCCAAATTCAGTGTGCTACTATTATGCGAGGCAAAAACTAGCCGTGGGGGTGGTACTAAAAACCGGAGGGACTATATATATAATTTAATTGCAGTTACTCTTTCAGTCAGTCTGTTGTAAAAAAACTATGATACATATGTAAATATGTACACCATTCTGAGATTTTATGACCATCTTCGGTATGACTAACTCTTGGCGTTATAAAATCATTATAGGGTTGTCTGTGTGCTTGTTTATCTTATCTATCCGTTGGTAATGAAAATAGCCATTCGACAAGACGGTTGCAGGATAACCTATTTCATCCTACAACCTGCGGGACTATTCGCCACGTAGCGCGCGAGGGAACAGGATGTTGTTCTCCTGATGGATATGCTCCATCAGGTCGCTGATAAAAACATTGAGACCGGCGTACAACGCGCGCCAGGTGTTGTATGCGTTTTCCGGTGGCGTCACGTTGTTGGTCAGATTTTTCACCACTTCCAAGATATTTTTCACCACTTCCAGTTGTTGTCCTGCGTCATCATGCTCATGTTCGATCATCGAGATCGAACCCGAGGCTTGTGCGCCCATGCCCGCTTTAATCATGGGGAACAGGATGCGTTTTTCTTTCATCATGTGCTGGGACAAATCGTCAAGGATCAGAGCTAACTGAACGGCCAGTACGCGCGGGCACGCCGATTTTTCATGGTGAACACGTTCCACAGGATTAATTCCGGCAACTGCTCGCGGTGACGATCGTGATAACGCTGGATGATGTGGGGAATGATGTCGCCTAGCGGTGCTGCAGGCCAGTGAGTTTCCGTTGAAGGCTGTTCTGCCAGAGCGCTCAGGCGCTCTTCAAGTGCCTCGATATCCAAGCCCAAGTTTGTTGGCAGCACGCAGCAGCGTTTATTTGACGTCGCAGTAAAAATCGAGATTAAATTCACGGAAAAGTACAGTAGCCTGGGTCACGTATTCAATGAGTTGATTACAGTGTAAACTCTCCGGTTTTGGATGTGGAATGTGGAGATACAGTGGCTAACGTTGATGTAAGATGTCCGTTTTGTGAACAGACAGCCTCTGTAAAAAAACATGGTTATGGCAACAGTGGCCATCAGCGTTACCGTTGTCAGTCATATAAACGCACCTTCCAGCTCGATTATTCCTATCGTGCCTGCCAACCGGGCATAACAGACCAACTCATTGACTTGGCAATGAATAATGCGGGTATTTGTGACACTACTCGGGCGTTACATATTAGTATCAATGCCGTCGTGCGTACTTTAAAAAACGCTCGCCGCGGAATGTAACAACGCTGCCACTGGATAACCTACAAATTCAACTGATTTGCGAAGTGAACGAGATGTGGCCATTTGTTTGCAACAAAAAACGACAGCGCCGACTGTGGTATGCATGGGAGCCGCGTCTGAAGCGGATTATCGCTCATGCATTTGGCTCTCTAAGCAAGAAAACGCTGCGTAACTTGCTGAAACTGTTCTCGGGGTTCAGAGTGGCATTTTGGTGCACTGATGGCTACAGGGTTTACAACGACGAACTTCCAAAAGCAAAACACATTGTTGGCAAACTGTATACACAGCGTATTGAGCGCTGTATACACAGCGTATTGAGCGACAGCGTATTGAGCGTGAAAATCTGACGCTGCGCAACCGATTGAACCGCCTTAATAGTAAGACGTTGGGGTATTCCAAATCATCCGAAATGCACGATAGGCTTATCGGCACTTACATCGAATGCGAGTATTACGTTTGATGCTGTATCAACTTATTGAATAAACTAAAAAATTTTCCGTGCGTCTGGCTGGCCGACTCGCACAGCAACTCACCTTATGCCACCTGGTGCAATTCGGTAGTCTCTGCTTCCGAGCGAATATCCGGCAAGCGTACATGCGCTCGCACGCTGTGAAGCAGTCGTTCACCGTAAGAGGCCCCCTGCAGTGCACCTCGGCAAAGGCAAACGCGCTTATATCCACGGGCACTTTGATAAACGCCTGCACCTGCACGGGATTTGATAAACGCCTGCACCTGCACGGGATTTAACCGCTGCGCCAGTTGTTCCAGAATGCCCTTGATAGCAGGCAATGCAGTTTCATCGCCACAATTAACAAGGCATGGGTCATTTCCGCTGGCGGAAGCCACTCATAGCCGCCGCTATCACCTTCATCATCTCCCACGCAAGGCGCAACAATGCGCAGTGCATCCCCTGGTTGCGCCTGTATTAACTAGGCAGACGCTGGTCCTTCGGTGCCATGAACAACAAACTCTACCGCCATTTCACCGTTAGCCGCATCTACGTCGCGTAGGGTATAGGTGCGCATCACCGGCCGCTGTGCTTTGGGCAACCCAGCTACTGACTGTACCACTCATCACTATCAGGCAATTCGGGGAAAACGCCATCGGCGAGAAGAAGAAGCAGCAGCTTGATGCGTTGATCCAGAGCATCCATTTTCATCTGATGCACCGACTCACCGGAGAACACACAACGCATCAGGGAAGGCGTCAGGTAAGTCTTATGCGTCAGCACGACGTTAAAAATGCGGTATGTCTGTTTTTCTGCCATGACCTTTCTCATCTTATCTTATCCCGCAGGAGAGACCAGAATATTATCCCGCAGGAGAGACCAGAATAGCCCTATATTGTGGGCCCAAAGGGGCGTTTACCTTAGCATTTGTGATTAATAATGAGAAACATTATTGTTAATGAGAGGATATGTTAATGAAAGGATAACAGAATGGCGTGGTAAAGGATGGTGCAAGGAAAGTGAATCGTAACCGACACCGCGCCAGCTACGCTTTTATTTACTTACAAACTACTCAGTACCATTACTGCTCGCGCGTCAACCAATCACTGCTCGCGCGTCAGCCAATCGCCATCGTCGATACTCGGCAACCCTGTTACCGAGTGTTGATACAGATAGATCCACGCACTCCCGAGCGGGGTGTTGATTAACTCGCGCTTGTATTCGTGACCATCACGCTTTAGCGCATCGAGTTCTGTCAGGATAGATGAGCTTATACGATAAACTTCGCAAAAAATTTCCCCATTCCCGACTATTACCGCAGGATAATGGCCAAGGTCATACATCTCGTAACCCCCGAGTTGACAATCCCCTAGCCACTGTGCGTTCGTCATCCAGTGACTGTTTCCCTGTTTGCGTCGTAAACTACCATAAACAATAATTCGCATCGCTAAAACTCGAACTGATAGAGCACATTCAGTGCCTGATCGAGACCAGACACCGCTTCCAAATAGAGTCTTGGCATTAACCGATAACGCAACGTCAACGTTGCTAAAGAGTCAAATATGCCAATGCCGTATCTGACCTGAAGGCCAGGGAGGACGTAACCGCTGACCACAACTTGAGATTCGTCGCCAGCGCCCTGTGTATCCAGAGCTAAATCACTTATGCCAAAAGCCTCGCCGATTTTACCCACAACTTGACCACTTTGCGCAACCCCTAACCCTACTAAGGCCGAGGTCATCATATTATTGTCTGAACCGGTGCTGTCCAGCCCTTGACCCCGTAACAGGTAAGATAATGCTTCTTGCTGCGATAATGTCGGTGTGGAAAACACCTCGATGTGCAGCGCTCTCGCCGCACCGGTGATGCGCACACCTGCCGTCACACCATCCGACGTATTATCAGGATTGCGCACCGCTTCGATGTTCAAATTCGGTTCGGCTGGTGGCCCGGAGAACACTAGAATCCCTTTTTGCACGATCAAATCCTGCCCGTAGGCCTTGAAACGCCCGGTAGGGATGTTGATCTGGCCATTCAGCCCCAAAACGCGCTCGTCCTGCACCATTTTCAGGTCGCCTTGCAAACTGGCACGCAGGCCAAAGGCATCAAGGCGCACATCGTCACCCACGCGAATGGTGAGGTTACTGTTGATAGGGATCGCAGCATTGTTACGAGCTAGCGGCTGGCGTTGTTCGTCCAACAGCACTTCATCTGAGGAGACATCCACATCTGAGGAGACATCCACCGCATTTTCCGGCATCTCTTGTACGATAATACGCGCCCATGGCACCCTGACCGAACCATTGAGCGTGAAAAGTTGCGGTGTGGCTTCAAACTCAATATCCGGGGAAACATCAAGTCGCACCGTCGGCGGCAACGTCACCCGCACCCGATCGCCCTTCGCCGCAATACGTGCCCGCCATGCTTCCGGCTGATGCCAATCCGCATCACCGTTAATATTAAGCTGCCCTTGCGTGGTTTTCAGAAAGCCCTGTAGAGTAGAACTCATGCTATTGAAGTTCACCGCCAAACGGCCATCGGTCAGATCGACCGGCAGCCAGTGACCGTCGATATCTAGCCCTTCCAGCGCTAGTTGTCCGTTCAACTGCGGCTGACGCACATTCCCCCACATACGCAACGCACCGTTCAGCATGCCCGTCGCTTTTTCGCCCCGACTTAACACCGGATTCAGCAGCACAAGGGAGATTTTGTCGATGGCGATATCGCCTCCTAGTTGGCGCCGCCCCTGCGGGTCCGTCACCTGAATATCTCCCCGGAACTGGCCGTTATTGTGAATAGCGATGAGCCATCCAAGCGTCGCGCGGCCACGATCGACGCCCGCGTTCAACGTGAAAGTGTCAAAATCGACGGGCAGCGTGTTGCCGTTCATCTGCTGACGCAGTGCAACCTTGTTCCCAGTGAGCGCGATTTTTGCCTGTGGCAACCCGCGGCCCGGCTGCCAGACTGCTTCAGCACGACCGGTAAATACGCCGCTCAGCGCAGTGTCTGCGCCCAAAAACGGTTCCAGCATCTTCAAATCAAAACGGTGTAACACCACGCTAGCCTGTCCGCTCGGGCCAATGTCGACGGCACGCGGCACGCACAGCTCGGCATTCGGGTTTTGCCAACAGTGCGCACCGAGCGTGATACGCGCCAGCGCTTGCTGATAATCCAGCGACATTGAGGGTGACAAACGCCATTCCCCCACTGGCGTAGTGAACTGAGTTTGATCCAAAGTACCGCGCCAACTCTGCTGTGCTCTGTCAAAGTGCCCGGTCACGGTCAGATGTCCGGCGACAGGTTCCCCTTCCACGTTCAAGCGCAACTGATGCTGCTGCTCATTGCCTTGCGTATTCAGTGTCAATAGAGAAACCTTAACACCTTTCTGTTGCAATTGCTCAACGCGCAACGCCATTCGGCCATTAACCTGTGCATCCGAGCGCACATCGCTTTCCAGCGTCAGGCGATTGATCGATAACCCCTGCCAGCGCAGCCCTGTAACGTTGAGATCCGCCAATAGCTGCGGTGCGGTGTGATTACCGCGCAGCCGCACCGTGCCAGCGACGCGGCCCGCAAGCCCCGGCAAAGCGCCGTTTAACGCAGAGGCGTTAATGACGCCGTCCAGTTTCCATTGTTGACCTAAATTGCCTTTAACATCAAGCTGGTTACGCCCCAATGCCAGGTTGATGCCTGGAATGTGCCACTGGCCTGAGGCATCGCCGTTCAACGAGCCTTGCGCCGTCAGTTTGTTTTGCTTGATATTGCCGTTCAGGCGCAGTTCGGTCACCGCCACCTGCCAGTTACCACCGTACAGGCTGCCGCGCGTACTGATCTTGCCATCAATGCGCGCAGGCCATTCCGGCCATTGCTTCGCCGTATTAATGCCATCAAGCACCAGTTCGCTGCGCCAACTGATAGCCTTGCTCCAGTCCACCAGTGCATGCAACTCGGTAGTGCCTTGCAACGCAGAGAGTCGTATCGGGCTTATATCAAACTGTTGCAAATTGCCTTTGCCTTCCAACGCCAGGGTGGCGGGCGGTACGGTGCTACCGCGAATATCACCGTTGATCTTCAAGGCATAATCCGTGGCCTTACCGGTCAGACTTAACGCCAGATTATTAACCTGATACTCCGCCTCTCCCGTTAACGGCCAGGCGAGACGCTTGGACTGTACGGTCAGCGCCAACGGCAGTTCAGGCTGGGCCAACTGCGCTTTCAGGGTAAGCAGAGCACGCTGCGGCCCGGACAGGTTAAGCGTGGTGTTCAGCCAGTCATGTAGGCTGCCCTCCACCGTCAGTTTGATCTTCTCGCCTTTCAACGGCGAGGTATTCACCACCCCGTTCAGAACAAAAGACATCGGCCAGTTATCCCTGAGCGTGGCCTCACCCGCAGCATGCAGGGCACCTTGCGGTGACTGGATTGCCAGTTTGTCCAACTGAATATGTTGTTGTTGGGTAGCGGCTTTAAGTTGCAGCGTGGTGAAGGTGATATCTTGATCGCCGGTCAATCGCAGTTGTTTACCACGCAAATCGCTGATGTCTATATCAAGCGGTAACGTGAACTCGGGTAACGCCGGCAACAGCGGCTTGGCAAACAGCGCCTGTAGCTGCTCGCCCAATGCGGGTGGCATCACCACTTTTTCCAGTGCTGGTGGCTTTGCTTCAAGTTGCGGTGCAACAGCAGCCTGCGCCGTAGCGGAGGCAATATCACCCACTTCAGAAGCGGTTACTTTGCCATCTTCGGTGGCCACCAACGTACTTTCTGCAACGGTAGATGCTGGTTTGGTTTTCGGCAGTGCCACCAGCAGCGCATTGATTTGCGTCGGCAGCAAGGTCAACATGCGTCCTTCCCAGTGCATGCCGGTGTGCAGTTCACCCAGTGAGATAGCGGTATCATCCAGCGTGACGCAGATAGTGTTGAGCGTGAGCTGGCTAAGACGTATCGGGAACGGAGCCGTCAGTTCGCCCACCGGCGCACTGGGGGCAGGCGTCTCCGCAGGCGGCGGCATGGCGCTGCTGTCGATGACGACATCAAGATCACGTAGCGCAATATCATTGATACAAATTTGACTGCGCGTCAGGCAGCCCAGTTCCAACGCAAGGTGCAGTTCACCGGCGTTGAGCGTGATACCCGGCGTTTGATAACCGACACCGCGCAGCGTTAGATCGCGCCAACCGCCTTGCACCTCGGCGATATCAAACCCCGGCACCCAACGCGCCACGCCATTAAGCAGCAGATGCAACCCCGGCGTGGTAAACAGTAATCCCGCCAGCGTGATGAGCAACAGCAACAAAAATGCGATGGCCCCAATGGCTATTTTCTTTATCAGGCTCATAACTCAGGCCCCAAACCAATATAGAACTGGAGATCGTTACGTTTCTCGGAATCATTCACCGGAACGGCAAAATCGAATTTGACCGGCCCCACCGGCGAGGCCCAGCGAATCCCGACACCGGCACCGATTTTCAGGTCGTTGACCCTGAGATCGTTTACCGCATCACCGGTATCGACAAACACCGCCCCCCACCAGCGCCCGGTAAAATTGTACTGGTATTCCAGAGAACCGGTTAGCAATTTTGACGCACCGGTCAGTTTGCCTTCGTCATCGCGCGGTGAGATAGAGCGGAACTTATAGCCGCGAATGCTGCGATCGCCCCCGGCAAATAAGCGCAGCGACGGCGGCACGCGGGAGAAGCTGTTGGTCTCAATCCAACCGACGTTGCCACGCGCGACAAAACGGTGCTTATCCTCCAACGTACGGATCCAGACGTTCTGCGCCTGTATCACCGCAAAATCGATATCCGAGCCCCAGGTGGTATCTGAGATATCCAGCGAATAGCGCTGTGAATCCCCCCAGGTGGGCATAGTCCCGCCGCGCTGTCGCGTGCGATTCAGCATCAGGCCGGGATAGAGCAGCATGGTGGTATCGGTGACACTGCCCTGAGTAAAGTGATCGAGACTCCAGCGCAGATTGATGGAGCGCTGCCAACCGCGATTAAGCGTCCAGAAGCGCGCCACGTTGAGCATGGTGCCGTCTGATTTTGTGTCATTCAGGTCTTCGCGTTTAAAACCGGCTTGCAACAAATAGAACTGCTCCAGCGGACTTCTCAGCAAGGGAATTTTGTAACTGAAATCCTGCGACTGTTCTGGCGCAGAGACGCTCATGCTGCTTTCCAGACTGTGCCCACGCTCGTTGATCCACGGTTTGCGCCACGTGGTCTGAAAGCGCGGCCCCACGTCGGTGGAATATCCCATCCCGGTTTCCAGTAAATTGCGCGCGCGCGGTGTAACGACCGCATCCAGCGGCAGCATTTTATCGGTTTTTCCCACCGCGAAATTGGGGGAAACTACTGCCGAGGTGAACCATCCAGTGGCAGACAAACGCCGGTTAAATTCGCCCAGATCTTCGCTGATATACTCACAGCCACGCTTAAACGGGATCAGATTGCGCAGATAGGCTTCATCAATTTGACTGCCCTGAAAGTGCACGTCACCGAAACGGTAACGGGTGCCGCCGTCATAATCGATATCCCAGAACGCTTCCCGCGTTTCGCGGATCACGCCCAGCTGGCTTTTGTCGTAATGCGCATCAAAATACCCTTTACGCAGCGCCAGGTTATTTAATGAACGCTTAAAATCATCATAGTCGCCGTGGTTCAGCACGCTGCCAATCGCAGGCAGACTGCGGCGTCGCAGTTGGAGGAATTCGCTGTCGCTGCTCGCATCGCCCCGCAGTAGAACATTGGTACCCGCGATTTTGACCGGCTTGCCCGGCGTCACCGTCACCAACAGCAGCGGGCGTCCGCCGTTTTCTGCCGGGCGGTACTCAAAATTGATTTGCGGATCGTAATATCCCAGCGCCCGTAAACCACGCCGGATCGCATCATCAACCCGGGCACGAAAGTGCCCGTCGGTGCTGACCTCATCAGGGCTGATGGTAGATAGCCGTGCACGCACGTTGCGCTGTAATTCCCCTTCTAATCCCACCACTTGTAAACGCACGTTCGCTGCATAGGACGATGCAGTTGCCAGCAGGCACACAAAAAGCAAAAGCAAAGTACGGTATCGTGACACGCCAACTCCCCACGTTCGTTTATATTGTTCTACACATTGTTCTACACATTGTTCTACACAGGAGTATGTTGAAAATCATGTCAAAAACAATCCCACTCAACATCCTCATCTATACCACCCACTCTAAAGTGTAATTAGTAATTTCAAAAATGCAGGTTGCGCAACACATTAAACTTAAATGGGCTTAAACCGTAAAGATAGCATGAACTTTCTTAGTTATTCTGTTTCCTATGAATAACATGGATTATCGTGGGAGTAACAACGTGGTACAGCACAGTGATAAAAACCTACGTATCCGTCAATCAGAAGCGCTTTCCGTCAATTTTGACTATTCCTTTGTACTGGTAACCAGTCTGTTTATTCTGTTGGGTTACTTAACGCCGAAACTCATTGGCATGACGACACCGGAAGCCGTTGTTATCCGGATTATCAATCCCATGCGCTTCTGCCTGTTCTTTTTTCGTCCTTTGGTGTGGTTTTCGGCCTGTCGAATGTGATCTTTCGTTTGCTCAAACTGCCTATGGTTCGCAATGACGACATCACCTCTGATGACATTTACGCAGTGGTGGAAGCTGGGGAGCTGGCGGGCGTGCTGCGTAAGCAACAGCATGAATTGATTGAAAACGTCTTTGAGCTGAAATCTCGCACGGTGCCCTCGTCGATGACACCGCGGGAAAGCGTGGTGTTTTTCGATCTGCACGAAGACGAAGCGCAAATAAAAAGAAGATTGCTCAACAACCTCACTCCAATTTTCTGATGTGCAACGGCAATATCGACCAGGTCGTCGGTTATGTTGACTCCAAGGATCTGCTCAACCGCGTTTGGGGCAACCAGAGCCTGGCGCTCAACGTCGCTATTCAAATCCGCACCGCACTGAACCGCACTGATCGTGCCAGATACGCTGACACTGTCGGAAGCGCTGAAAAGCTTTAAAGCAGCGGGCGAAGATTTTGCGGTGATCCTGAAATAATATGCGCTGGTGGTCGGCATTATTACTCTGAACGATGTGATGACCACACTGATGGGCGATCTGGTTGGTCAGGGGAAGAACAGATTGTGGCGAGTGATGAAAACTCGTGGCTCATCAATGGCGGCACACCGATTGAAGACGTGATGCGGGCGCTGGATATCGACGATTTTCCCCATTCGGACAATTACGAAACCATCGTCGGATTTATGTTATGATGTATACGCTGCGCAAGATTCCGAACCGCACCGATTCTGTCCGCTTTGCAGATTACAAATTTGAAGTGGTGGATATCGACAGCTACAAAATTGACCAGTTGCTGGTCACTCGTCTTGAAGAGAAGAACGCAGCGTCTGCGGCGATTGTCGATACAGAACCCACGGCAGAACTTAAAAGCTAGTCTTCAACCTGCGCCAGCCTGAACCGCTAGCTATGTCGGCTTGCAGCCGCATCACCTGAAGGTTCACCTCAGACATTACCAGCAAATGCTGTTTGTCTTGGGTTTTCGGCAGTAATATTTCAGACTCGAAAGCATCGATGCCTCTGATATACAACCGGCTACAAAACAGCGTTTTCACATACTTCGCAACTTTTAACGGGTTGTAACGTTCGAAGATCCGCATTGTATCTCTCCTCCCGTTTTCATTTTTTTTCATTTTTCTCTTTGGCCCAAAACTGGGGTATAAAATCACGTGTTAATAGAACGCCTAACTATTAGTGTAGTGGCGCCAGATGGCATTTAGTTCCACACAAAAAACAGAATAATTTTAAAAAACAGAATAATTTACTATTTTTTTTCAGACTGTTACAAGATATTTCCGTTATCGATCAGTATAGTTGTATTTTACATTTACGTAACGAAAATTACAAAACTATATCATATTTCAGACAGGATAGACTAGATATCTTCCTCTACGCTTAAGCAACGGTTTCGCGTAACTACGCTTAAGCAACGGTTTCGCGTAACCTTCGCCGCTTTCTACCAGAGGAAACGTTATGACTGCCTGCCACACCTCGACGCTGCGGCTGCGAATAGCCCTGTTAAGCTGGTCTACCCTGTTGGCGCTGCCCTGCATGGCGCACAACCTTACGCTCAACAGCACCTTGCCCTACACGGGCATTGCCACGATAAATGGGAACTTATGTATCATAACCAACAGTTTAGCTACCAGAACTAGAACAGCGCACAGCTCGTGGGAAAGGTGCGCGTATCCAGCACATTGCAGGTAGGACATCGGTCAAAGAGATGAACGATACGCTGATAAGTGCCATCAAGGCTGCTAATCTAGCGCATGAATATTACCAAACGACATATTACCAAACGACGACAATCGTCAATGCCGACGACGCCATCATAGGCACTGGCCCGTTTGTTCGCAGCAGTATTTGTTCGCAGCAGTATTGAAGAGAGTAAAAGAACCTTTCCCTGATCGCAGTTTATCGTCGACAGTAATGGCAACGTCCGCAAAGCCTGGCAGTTAGAGCAGAAAAGTTCAGCGATCGTGGTGCTGGATAAGCTAGGCCAGGTGCGCTATGATATAAAAGGGATTTTTATTGCGCAAGAAGTGCAGCAAGTAATGAACCTGCTGCCACAGTTGTCTAAAGAATAACTCTCCACAGAGAACAGGCGTGGACGATCGGATCGTCTCACCACGCCTGCCTAGTTCATACCGCTGCGCACATTCCCAGCGGCGGTGTCCCACACTTTAGTCGAGACGAAACGCGGATACAGTTTGGCTTTGCCTTCCGCCACCAGACAAAATTTGAGCGAAGATCCAATCGCAACCGTCTGGTCTTCACCAAGCTGAAGCAAATAGTCTTTTAACTCTGCGTCCAGATGATAACGGCTCACTACCACCAGCAGCGGGTGGCATGGTTAACACGGATCAAACGGCGCACGCCTTCCACCTCTTTCCACGCTTTTCCCATCGATGCCGCGTACATGACTCCGGTAACCGGCACATATACTACGCCTAGAACCGGCGCGCCATTTTCAATCAGCGCGATATTCACGGTGAACTCGCCGTTACGGTTAAGAAACTCTTTGGTGCCATCCAGAGGATCTACCAGCCAGTAGCGCTGCCAATGCTGGCGAACCTCCCAGGTTCGCGGATCTTCTTCCGACAACAAGGGAATATCAGCAAACATCTGCCCAATCCCTGCTTGATGATGTAATGCGCCGCAAATCCACTGAGGTAACAGGAGACGCATCTTTTTTATGTGCGACATCGACAGGGCGTTCGCCATCATACACCTGCATGATGGCGGCACCGGCGTCGCGCGCCAACTGGCAAATTTGTTCCAACATAATGAACCTCGTCTTTCTGGTGCCTGCTGTGTATACAATACAACGCAGTAACGGACCTATTTTTTGTCAAAAGAGTGAGATATGCCAATTTCCTTCCTTTTGAAGGATACTTTACGAGTCTCAAATCCAAGTGCAACGTCAACATGGAAGGAGTCATGCTATATGAAGCACGCGCCCGGTTTAGTGGCCCTGTTTGTTACCACCACACTGCACGCTGCCACCATCGATCTGTGCATTTTGGAAACTACCGATCTGCACAGCAATATGATGGATTGCGATCTGCACAGCAATATGATGGATTGGTCGTGTATTCAATGAGTTGATACAGCATCAAACGTAATACTCGCGTTCAATGTAAGTGCCGATGAGCCTATCGTGCATTTCCGATGATGTTGAATACCCCATCCGATGATGTTGAATACCCCAACGTCTTACATTAAGGCGTTTCAATTGGTTGCGCAGCGTCAGATTTTCTCGCTCAATACGCTGTGTATACAGTTTGCCAACAATGTGTTTTTCTTTTGGAAGTTCTTCGTTGTAAGCCCTGTAGCCATCAGTGCACCAAAATGCCACTCTGAACCCCGAGAACAGTTTCAGCAAGTTACGCAGCGTTTTCTTGCTTAGAGAGCCAAATGCATGAGCGATAATCCGCTTCAAACGCGGCTCCCATGCATACCACCGCCAGCGCTGTCGTTTTTTATTGCCAACAAATGACCACATCTCATCCACTTCGCAAATCAGTTGAATTTGCAGTTTATCCAGTGGCTGCTTGTTACATCACGCGGTGATACTTTTTTAAAGTACGCACGACGGCATTGATACTAATATGTAACGCCCGAGCAGTGTCACGAATACCCGCATTATCCATTGCCAAGTCAATGAGTTGGTTTGTCATTCCCGGTTTGCAGGCACGATAGGAATAATCGAGCTGGAAGGTGCATTTACATGACTGACAACGGCAACGCTAATGGGCACTTTTGCCATAACCGTGTTTTTTTACAGAGGCTGTCTGTTCACAAAACGGGTATCTTACATCAACGTTAGCCACTGTATCTCCACATCTAAAACCGTAGATTTTACATTGTAATCAACTCATTGAATACTTGACCCGTCCTTGGCTGGCCGCCATGCGCATGATGTGCGACTGGAAGTGTGCCGCCAACTCGAGGTAGGTAAACCGCCGCCGGTCAAACCCCAGAAAATACGGTAGCCTTTGCCATCGTCATCCACCTGCAATAACACCAGCGTATCCGCCGGATCTAACTGCACATTGCGGAAGAACTTGCCTGAACCTGTCACGATAAACTAGCAGTCTGCCAGCTACGGCATGTAGGGCGTGACGTCTTTGGCATCGAGGTGCAGGCTGACGTTGCCGCCATTGCGTTCGTCCCAGCCTTTGAGCCACATATCGCTGGTGGCTTTAATCATGCCTTGTACAAAATCATGCCTTGTACAAACCAGGAAGACAGAATTGCTTGCATAATCACTTACCCTTGACGTTGACGAAGAATGGTTTGTTCATAATGGCGTACCTGTTGCAGCCATTCGCTGCTCGGCGTCACATTGTGGTGCTGGCAGTAGTGCTCCCACACCGCTTGCCACGGCAGCGTTTTTTGCTATGCTTGCAAAGCAAGACGTGCGGTGTAGTCGCCTTCCTGTTCCAGCTGACGTAATTGCTCGGTGGATTCCAGCAGGGCGCACAGCAGTGCTTTTTTTATGTTGCGCGTGCCGATGACCCAAGTAGCAACGCGGTTGGTTGATGGAGGCATCAAAGAAATCGAGGCCGATATGCACACAATCGAACAGATTGTGGCGCACGATCTCATGGGCGATGGCCTGTGTTTCGTTATCCAGCAGTACCACGTGGTCGCTGTCCCAGTGTACCGGGCGACTGACGTACAGTAACAGGCGCGGTACGTACAACATGGCGCTGAAGATCTTGTCGGAGATCACTTCCGTTGGGTGGAAGTGGCCGGCATCAAGGCACAGCGCGGGGCGGCGACTGGTGCGTAGCCAAGATAGAATTCATTGGAGCCCACGGTGAAGCTCTCTGCGCCGATGCCGAACAGCTTGCTTTCAACCGCGTCAATGTGGTGCTGCGGATCCAGGGGCTCGGCAATCACTTCATCCAATGCGTTTAGCAGCCGCTAGCGAAATGCCAGACGATCGATGGTGAGATCTTTCATGCCGTCCGGCACCCAGATGTTCATCACGGAAGGCGTGCCCAACTCGCGGCCAAAAAAGCAGAGATACGGCGGCTGGCCTGACAGTGTTCAATCCAGAAACGGCGTATGTTCTCATCCGGGTGGGAGAGGGTGAAGCCGTCACTGCTGAGCAGGTGCGAGAAACAAGTGGGAGGTGGGGTTAAAGTCCAACCCAAAATGCTGTTTTTTGGCCCAGGCCACCCAGCGGCTAAAGTGTTTCGGTTCGATGGCGTTACGTACGACAGGTTCATCGAATTCCAGGTAAATCGTATGCAGATTCAGACGCTTCGGCCACGGAATTAGGCGGAACGCCTGCTTAAGGTCAGCGCACAGTTCATCGGCGGTGCGCGCTTTGCCCGGATGGCTACCGGTCGCGGCAATACCGCCAGTGAGTGCACCAGCGGACTGCTCGAAGCCCACCACATCGTCCCCCTGCCAGCAATGCATGGATACGGGGATGTTATCCAGTTGCTTCAGGGCAGTCTCGATATCAACGTTGAGTGTGGCATAGCGCGCCTTGGCCAACTGCCAGGCCGATTCAATGGCGGTATTCATACGGTAAGCTCCTCAGTGGCGTGGCACTGCGCCTCAAAACGGCACCAGTGTCCGGAAAAATCATCAATAGGACGGTGTATATTACGTTGTAATGGAAAGCTTTCCGCCAGTTGCTGGCGAAAAGCGGTAAGATCGGGGACAGCGTCAAGCGCCATCAGCTGACAGCCGATATTGCCGCGCGTCGAGGCTTCCACCGGGCCTGCCAATACCGGTATCTGGCAAGCATCGGCGCAGAGTTGGTTAAGAAACGCGTTTTGACACCCTCCGCCCACAATCTGCAACTGGCGTAACGGCGTGCCGCGCAGTTCTTCCAATTCCAGCAGGACGCGGCGGTACAGCAGCGCCAGGCTGTCAAAGATGCAGCGGGCGAACCCGGCTTGGGTAACAGGCTAACTCTGCTGGTGCTCGCGGCAAAAAGCACGAATGGCCTTACACATCGACGGCGGATTGATAAAACGATCGTCGTTCGGATTGATTAAACGCGTGAACAGCGGCAATGCGCTGGCATCGCGCGTCAGTGCGGGCAAATCAGCAATGTTCATCTCCAGCGCCACGCGTTGCAGTAACCACATGCCCATGATGTTTTTCAGGACGCGATAGATGCCGTTAATGCCACCTTCGTTGGTGACATTCGCTGCCACCGCACGCGTATCGTGGTAGGGTATATCGTTTTCAATGCCCCTCAGCGACCAGGTGCCAGAGCTCAGACAGATATGCGCTGTCGCCTTCAGTCAACGGCGCCGCTAGTGTCATGTGTGGCGACGGTAATCACCGGTATGGCATCACTTGCCGGTGAGGTCCAGGCACCGAGCGTTTTTCCGGGTTGTGCTGGTGTACTGAACCATCTGGCTGGCAGATCGAGCCACGCCAGCAGCGACGCATCCCAGTTTTTGATGTGCAAATTTAGTAACTGGGTGGTGCTAGCGTTGGTGTATTCGCAACTGAGGCTACCGGTAAGATGGTAGTGGAGATAGTCCGGGATCATCAGAAAATGGGCAATGCTGTCGATGTTGCTGATGTTGGCGCTGCACCAGACTTTCAACTGATACAGGCTATTGAACGGTAGAAACTGAATGCCCGTCAGATGATAGATATGCTCGGCACCCAATTCCGCAATGGCTTGCGCCATCACGCCATCGGTGCGGTGATCGCGGTAGGCATATGGCAGATCGACGCGCTCGCCCGTGGCATCCAGTAGTACATAATCATCCACGCACCAGCTATCGATGACGATGCTGTCAGGGCGGATGCCGCTGTCGGTGATGCGATATAGGCCGGTGGGGATTTCCTGTTCCAGAGCATCCAGATCCCACAGATGGTGCCCGTCCTGTTCTACCAGGCGGTTGGTAAACCGATGGATCTCTTTGAGCGCCAGTTGCCTATTCTCGACTTTGAGCGCCAGTTGCCTGTTCTCGACTTGCCATGTTGCCAGCATGACCTGGCAACTGAAGGCACCTAAATCCACTGCGACAATATTTTTCACCGCCATTGCCTCACCGCATTGCCGTTCCTCTTTCACTGATTCATGTTACGCAGTGTAAAGAGCCGGTAAGCACGTTGCCTTCCAGTGAATGCCATAGGACAGCGCAGGTTGGCAAAATGGCAAAGCTGGCCGTGAAAGGCGTCACACTTCGTTGATATAAGTGCGCGTTATGATATAAGTGCGTGTTATCCCGTGCCTTTTGCTCCTGTGAGCCTACCCACACTTCCCCTTTTGCTCCTGTGAGCCTACCCACACTTCCGTGAATTGGCGGTGAAATCTTTGAAAGTGAATTGGCGGTGAAATCTTTGAAAAATGACGTCACCCTGAAAACCAAAAGTCGGGATTTGAAGGTTAAATCTCATCGAGGTGGGTAGGCTATTTTCTATTGATGTTTGCTTTGTTGCAAAGCAGAAACACAGGTGGCTTGAAATGACGTTGCTACAAGGTGATGAGTTTTTCGTTTCTCGCTCTGTGAGCGTTGCCGTGGAGCCGCGTGCGCCGCAACAGGCGTTTCCTGAGCATTATCATGCTTTCTGGAAAATCGTGCTTGGAGCAAGGGGTGGGCGTGCATGTTTTCAACGACCAGCCGTTTGCGTTATGCAGCGGTGCGGTGTTTTTTATTCGTGATAACGATCGCCACCTGTTCTAAGACGTTGACGGCCTGTTCCTGACCAATGTGCTCTACCGCTTGCCGCGCGGCTTTCGTTTTCTATCTGATATCGCTCCTTTCCTACCCTACAGACCCAACGGTGAGTGGCAGGTTAATGCGCCTACTATGCAGCAACTGAAATGGCTGCTGGAGCGCTTGTCGCTGCTAGCCCAGCGCGACACGCCGGAAGATATCGCCGCCAGCGAAAGCGTGTTTTTGCAAATTCTGGTGTTGCTACGGCAAAAATGTTTCCAGACCCAGCGCCTGGATGGTGATCGACAATCGACATGGGGTGCAGGCGCTGCTCAGCTGATTGCAAAACAATTACTGTGAAGAGGTTAACTGGGGGGGGAATTGTTCGATCGCTTTGCGCTGCCGTTGCGTATCTTGCACCAGCAATTGAAGCAGAATACCGGCATGATGCTACAGCGCTATCTCAACCGTTTACGCTTGCTGAAAGCGCGCCGCCGCTTGCGGCATAGCGATGAATCGATTACGACCATTGCGCATGCGTGCGGTTTCAGCGACAGTAATCACTTTTCCACGAAGTTTCGTAAGGCGTTCTAAGTGGCTCCCAAATCCGTACGTCAGCATACGGCGAGTACTGCGGAATAACACAACGCCAGTGCGGGTGAGGTGAGTGTGACCATGACGCGCGGTTTGAACCTGCAAACGAAAGACTATTTCCTTACCGATAAGCAGGCGGTAAGGGTGGCAGAGCGTCACCATCAGCCTGACTTTCCTCTGCATCATCATGATTTCGAAGAGTTAGTCATCATGTGGCACGGCAATGGTCTGCACCTGTGGAACGACGTGCCCTATTGCATTACGCGTGGCGATCTGTTCTACGTCAGTGCCAACGATCGCCACAGCTATGAGTCGGTAAACGATCTGGAACTGGACAATATCTTGTTTATTCGCAATCGACTGACGTTGCCCACCGACTGGCATAACCTGCTGCCGGGGGCTAACGTGCCGCAATCTCAGCGCTACTGGTGCCTGTGCTCGGCGGGCATGGATACGCTGCGCGACAAGGTGGATAATTTGGCATAGGTGGATGATTTGGCATAGGAGTGCATGAAGTCGGACACGCTGTCGTTGCAGCTCAACGAAGTGCTGCTGTTGCAGATTGCGCTGTTGGCGCTGAGAGCCAGTATCGGCAGCCTATTCCGTTTTGATGCTTTCTGCCAGCAGCATGACTTTAGCGTACGCGGGTTGGGTGCGCGCTTTAAGCAGGAAACTGGGATGAGCGTGGCCCAATACCTGCATCAACTGCGGTTGTGCAAGGCGATGGAGCTGTTGCGTTATGACAGGCAGACTATTGGTGAAGTGACGGCGCAGTGCGGTTTTGACGACAGTAACTACTTCTCTGTGGTGTTCCATCAGGCGCAGGGCATATCACCCAGCGCCTATCGTCAGCGTTTTCTGGCAGGATTAGCAAGTAAACTCAGTGAGCAACCTCGTCCACATCCGGTGCGTGGGTAATACGGTTACGCAGATCGCGTCGCATAATTTCCACCAGCCAGAAGCAGAATATCTAGCCGAAAATTTCGGAGAAGTGTTCAGCGAACGGCTGATCCTACGGAGCAGGCACGGTGCCCATCAGCGGCAGCAGAAAGACGTGGAACATCACGTGCAACACGTGGACCATACAGCGCATCTTGCCACAATTTAATCTTAGGCCATACTTCCGCTACCACGCAATAGATCACAGCAAAAGTGATTGAAAAGCCGAATTGCATGATAAAGCTCATGATCGGGCGAGGGTTGCCGTTGTACAGGTAGCTAAGGTGAGACATGTCGAAAGACATGCCCATTTGCTGCGGCGAGTTAGTCAGGTCACGCAGGGGCGTACGCGGCGGGAAGGGGATCTCCCAGCCAAATTTAGCCAAGGTGCAGACCACACCGGCAATGATCCCTACCAGCAATGCCACCAGAATTTTATCCCTTGTGGTACGTAGTTGCATTTCTCTTTCTCCTTCAATAACAAGTTTTACCGCAGTTTATTTCTAAAATAGCGACTATCGCCATAGACAATAGCATTATCATTAAATGATTTTATGGGATAATATTTCTGAATAGATTTATTTTCTAACGTGAAATAAATACGTGATTTACATAACTCTTTGTTTTATAGATGAAATACATATATTTCATAATATTTGATTATGTAATATTTATTGATTATGTGATAACATCTTGTTGTTATAACTGAATATTGTTACATCTTTTACGATGGATGGTGCAATGTTGGTAGGGTGTTACACGCCGCTCCCGCAGCGCTCTCTCTCCGAGAGAGGCCTGTAAAGGGGTCTCAGGATGCCATGCACATCCCCACGATATTGGCCGCGAGAATAATGATTAGCCCGCCCAGTATCAGCACGCTAACCGGTTTTTTCCCTACGTTATTCCACTCTTTCAGTAACAACCCGACAGTGCCACTGCACAACACGTAGAAACTCATGTGTAGCATCCAACTGAGGTAGGTGTAATCGGGCGGAATGTTGGCATGGCCCCAGGAGTAGAAGAAGAACTGCAAATACCACATCACGCCGCCGAGAATGGAAAACAGCGCATTGGTGATCAGCAGCGTTTTGGCTTGTGACAGATCGGCTTTAAGTGACAGATCGGCTTTATAATAGAGATGGTGGGACTCATGGCTAAACTCAGGAAACAGAAACCCAGGTTGACGATGTCACCACCGCCCATAATCACCACATAGCTTGGTAGTGCCACGTAGAGTGGGTTCAGGCCAAGCGCCTCTGCTGCCTGGTGCATCGGTTTGGCCGCATCCATGGCGAACGCCATGCCCGCAGAAAAAATGCTGCACATTACGGCCGGCAGTAGCCCTTTCTTTAATAAATTGAACTCTTGTGCACGAATGCCGAGCGCACGTTCCTTCAGCAAACCAGCCTAACTCACCACGCCACGCCAATCAGCGCTACCCCCCACTCCGACGATGCTTAGCTGCCCGCCAGTGGTGCCAAACAGTTGCATAAAAGTGGTGCCAAACAGTTGCATAAATTTGCCTTGCAACAGCGGGGTCATCAGGGTGCCGATAATCAAGGTAATACCAATGGCGATACCGATACTGAGCGACCTTGCCAAGGTAGCGCATGGTCAACCCGTAGTTGATATTCCCGATGCCCCACATGGCACGGAACAAAAATACCGGCAGCAGGGTAGAAAAACTGAATGAACCGAAATAGCCCCAGAAATCGGGCAGCAACAGGGCACTGATGATCCAGGGCAAAATAATCCAGGAGAAGAAACCGCTCAATGACAACATGGTTTTCCATGACCAGTGGAGGACCGTTTTTGAACGGGGCATAGAAGCAGGCCGCGCTGGCAGTACTGAAAAAATGCCATAAAAGCCCGAGGAGAATTGCGCTATTCAGAGAACCCTCTTGTTTTCATTTTACTCATTCTACTCAAAGTAGGAGTACGTGTATGAACGCATCGTAGGGGATGGTTCGATAGGGCAAGTGTAAAAAGTGAACGAGGTGGCGACCTTCCGCTCCATGCCACTCCCGGCACGTCACACGGCAAGATGCGAAAGGTGAATGCCACTGGTGTCACAAAAATAACCAAAAGAAAGAATGAAATAGCGTTTCAAATGGAAGGTGGTTAAGCATTGATGAAGCACGGCACGCTCGGGTTATGCTAAGGGTTTTAGGTCCCCCTCGGGCTGACACAGTGGAGTAAAGCAACGTGAAAATTACGGATGTCAAAACCATCCTGGCAAATTGCTACCTGTTTGTCGAGATTCCACAGACCAAGGTCCTGTCGGGATCGGCGAATCAGCACCTGGGGGATTCTGGATGCCTCCATGGCTGCGGTCGAAGCACTAAAAACCTACCTGATCTGACAAGATCCGCGCCATCGAGCGCATTGGCCTTATCGGGAAGCGGTGGGGAATGACGTCGATCTCTGTATCGTGGGGAATGACGTCGATCTCTGTATCGAAGTGCATAGCCGTCTGAAACCGCATGATGCGATTGTGTTTGCACAGGGTATCGCGCCTTATCTGCCTTATTTTATTGAAGATCCGATCGGGGCAGATAACTTTGATTCGATGGCGCAGGTCGCAGACAAAATCAACGTGCTGATTGCCACCGGCGAGCGTCTGAACAACCTACAAGCGTTTTCCATGCTGATTAAGCGCAATGAATGTAGTGTCATACGTGCGGCCAGAGGTGTGCATGTGCAGCGGCATTACCGGCGCGTGTGCAGCGGCATTACCGGCGCGAAGAAAATCGCCGCGCTGACCGAAGCGCATGATCTGATGGTGGTGCCGCATAACCCGCTCAGCCCGGTCTCTACGGCCGCCTGCTTGCAAATTGGCGGTGAGCATCCCTAACTTTGCCCTGCTGGAGTATCCCGGCGACGACCAACCGGCGCTGCCGGAGACATTTGGCGCCACCGGCGTGGAAAATGGCGTATTGAAGTGCGATGTGGTCAATAGAACCTTCAAGTGCGTTGACGGCTTTATGGAGATCCCCACGGCACCGGGGATTGGCATCGAACTGGCGGATGATGTGCCAGAAAATATCCCTACCGTCGTCCGCTGAAAACGAGTCTTCACGTAGATGGTTCAGTGGTCGATCAGTAAACTGTGCGTTTTGCCGTCGCGTTCTCATCACACGACGGTGGTTATTCACCTGCAAAAGAAGAACTATGGAACGTTTTATTGAAAACCTGATGTACACCTCGCAAGGGTAACGGTATGCCCACTCAGGCGTACCGCTTCATTTACTGCGGCGTAGCCGTGTGCGCCAGCCATTCCGGCAGGTCATTTAATCCCATAGCCTGACGCACCAGCACCGGTTTTACCCCCGGCAGGTGGTTTGCCAGCGTCAGACCGACATCGCGCAGCAGTTTTTTCGCCGGGTTCTCTCCGTTAAACAGTTCCCTGAACCCTTGTATGCTGGCCAAAATCAATGCGGCACTGTGCTTGCGCTGGCGTTCATAGCGTCGCAGGTAGAGGTGTTGCCCGAAATCCTTACCTTGCCCATGTAAGCATTTGATTTCGGCGATCAGCATGGCGACATCCATAAACCCGAGGTTAACGCCCTGTCCGGCCAGCGGGTGGATGGTGTGTGCGGCATCGCCCACCAGCGCCAGTCGGTGCGCGGCAAAGCTGCGCGCATAGCGCCCGGTTAACGGGTGTGTTTGCCGGGCACTGATGGTGGTGCACCGTCCAAGATGCATATCAAAGGCGATCGCCAATTGCTGGTCGAAATCTTCCTCGGGCAGCGCCAGCATGGATTCGGCCTGCAACGGTGGCAGCGACCAGACAATTGAGCACAGGTTTGCCTCCGCCAACGGCAGAAACGCCAGCATGCCATCGCTGTGGAACACCTGGCGCGCCACGCCGTCGTGCGGGCGTTCGCTCCGTACCGTTGCCACCAGTGCGTGATGGCCGTAATCCCAGAACGTCAGTGGAATATCGGCCTGCTGACGTAGCCAGGAGTGCGCACCGTCTGCGCCAACTATCAGGCGTGCTGTGAGCATGGTGCTATCGTCCAGCGTGATAAATGCTTCGTTCTCGCCCCAGGCCACTTGCTGCAATACCGCCGGTGCCATCAGGGTAATGTCTTTTGCTTTCTCGGCTCGTTGCCACAGGGCGCGTTGAATGACATCGTTTTCGATAATGTGGCCGAGGCGGGAAAAACCATAGGTCTCGCCGTAGAAGTGGATGTTGCCAAAGCTGTCTTTGTCCCACACGTACATGGCATTATAGGGGCTGATGCGCTGTGCTTCGATCGCTGGCCAGACATCGAGATGACGCAGCAGGTATTCGCTGGCCGCGTTAATGGTGGAGACGCGCAGCGCATAACCCCCGTCCGCAGCCGTCTGTGGTGGCGTACGTTGTTCAAGAACGGCAATTCGTAGCCCGGACTGTTGCAGCCCGCATGCTAATGCCAGACCGACCATGCCGCCGCCCGCGATAACCACATCAAATGATTGCATAAGCCCTGTTTCCTGTTGCTTACATTAACGATCGACCCAACCCAACGTGCGGCGCGCAAAGGTATCACGCACGGGCGCAACGGTATTCATGGTCATCAAACCCAGATTGCGACCCACCCCCAGCGGGGTAATACTATTGGCAAATAGGCGTACCAGACCGTCTGTCAGCGCAATGGTCGCCTGCTGATCGGGTTCTCTGCGCTGAGCGTAGCGGCTCAGCACGCGATAGCTGCCGGTGTCTTCCTGGTGTGCCACGGCCTGTGTCAGGGTTTCTGCCAGCGACATCACATCGCGCAGCCCGAGATTGAATCCCTGACCGGCAATCGGATGCAGGGTTTGTGCCGCATTGCCCACCAGCGCCACGCGATGCGCGATATGACGTGCCGCCGTCACCAGTCGCAGCGGATAGGTGTGACGTTCGCCGATGTGGGTAATTGCGCCCAATCGCCAGCCAAAGGCGCGTTGCAGCGCAGCGCGGCATTCGGACTCGCTCCAGGAGGCCACTTGCGTCTGGTTTGATAATGGATGGCACCATACTAACGAACTGCGCCCACCGCGCATCGGTAACAGTGCCAACGGTCCGTCCGGGGTAAAGCGCTCAAAGGCTTTGCCCGCGTGAGGCAACTGGGTGTGGATGTTGGCAATAACGGCAAACTGCGAATACTCCTCTGTCTCCCATTGCATACCGCAGGCCTGCGCCAGCGCGGAGGAAGAGCCGTCTGCCGCCACCAAGAGCTGCCCGCGCAGCGTACTGCCGTCATCCAGTTGCAGGGTGGCCTGTTCGGTACTGCGTTCAACGTGTACTACCTTGCGCGGGCGGTGCAGGCGCACGCCCGGCGCATTATGGAGTAACAACCTAAACAGGGTTTGACCGACCTGATATAGCTCCACCACGTAACCCAATGCGGTGGTACGATAATCACTGGCCTGCATGTTGACTACACCGGCATGGCCGCGATCGCTGACGTGCACCGCGGTGATGGGTTCCGCTTCGCTGGCGATAGCTTGCCAGATTCCGATACGCTTGAGCTGCTGCACGGTGCCTTCCGCCAACGCGATAGCACGGGCGTCGAAGCCGGGATGCGCGCTGTCCAGCGGACAGTGTGCTTCAATCACCTCGACGGGAAGGGTGCCGCCGGAAAGGGCGGAAATGGCCAGCGCCAGCGTTGCTCCCGCCATACCTCCGCCGACTATCAGGATCGTCATCGCGATTATCTCGCTGCCTGGCGTGCGGCACGGGCCTGTGCCATCAACGCTTCAATGTCGTCAGCGTCTTTAACAACGCCCGCTGTCAATACTTCGTTACCGCTGTCAGTGATCAGAGTATCATCCTCGATGCGGATACCAATGCCGCGATACTCATGTGGTACTTTGGCGTCTGGCGCGATATAGAGCCCCGGTTCGACAGTGAGCACCATGCCTGGTTCCAGCAAACGGCTGCGTTCTGACGCGTCGTAATCGCCGACATCGTGCACGTCCAGTCCCAGCCAATGGCTGAGCCCGTGCATGTAGAAGGCGCGGTGCGCCTGCTCGGCGATCAGTTCATCGACGCTACCTTTCAGTAAGCCGAGTTTAACCAACCCTTCGACTATGATACGAATCACCTGCTCATTCACTTTACGAATGCTGACACCGGGTTTGAATAGCGCCAGTGCTTTGCGCTGTGAAGCCAGCACAATGTCGTAAATCGCGCGCTGTGGGGGGCTGAATTTTCCACTTACCGGGAAGGTCCGCGTGATATCACTGGCATAGCCTTGATATTCACAACCGGCGTCAATCAGCACCAAATCGCCCTCGCGCATTTGCCGTTCGTTCTCGGTGTAGTGCAGAATGCAGCCGTTATCACCGCTGCCGACAATGGTATTATACGAAGGATAGCGCGCACCGTGGTAGGTAAATTCATGATGAATTTCCCCTTCCAACTGGTATTCGTACATGCCGGGTTCACAGCTTATCATGGCGCGAGTATGGGCCTTGGCGGTGATCTCTCCAGCCCAACGCATCAGCTCTAGCTCTTTCGGGGATTTAAACAAGCGCATCTCGTGCACCCAGGGGCGCCAGTCGGTCTGCGTCGGCGGTGCGATAAGCCCCTGACGCGTGCCGTTTCGCAGCATCTTCAGTGCGTTGAACAGCAGGCAGTCCGCGTACTCGTACATCCCCTGTGCGTGGTAAATCACTTCCAGTCCGTTGAGCAGCAGGTGCAACTGCGCATTGATGTCGCTAAAGGGCAGAGCGCGATCGACATTCAAGCGCGACGGGGCCGCTTCCTGCCCCAGACGTCGCCCAAACCAGATTTCCGCCGTGACATCGCGCACGCGGTTGAACAGGACGGTATGGTGGTGCTCATCGCTTTTTACCAGTAATAGCACCGCTTCCGGCTCGTTAAATCCGGTGAAGTACCAGAAATCGCTGTTCTGATAAAGGTACTCACTGTCAGCGCTGCGCGTGGCTTCCGGTGCGGCAAAAAAGATCGCCGCGCTGGCGGGAGCCATTTTTTCCAGCAACTGCTGGCGGCGGCGAGTATATTCCTGACCAAAAGCGTCTTGTTGAATCATTACCTGCTCCTGTGTGATGCGCATTCGGTAATTCCCTCCTGCGTGGAACTCCTGAGGGTAAGGCTGGATGCGCGATTAATGTAGCGTTGGTTTTTTCTTCTCCTAGCGTTGGTTTTTTCTTCTCCGGTGCGGTCTGTACCGAGCGTATATATTCACTGTGGCAGAGAATGGCGGAAACTCTGACGTATTCGATGATTTCTTCCAGCGATTGCGCCAGCTCTTCCTGATCTTCATCTTCATCTTCATCTTCTTATTCATCTTCATCTTCGTCATAGCCGAGCTGGGCAATATTGCGCAAATCGTCGATGGCTTCTTTCAGTTCGCCCTGCGCCTTGTTCAGACGCGGCTGAACGACGCCCAGCCCAAGCCCCAAGCAGAAAGTGATTGACCCATCCGGCCAGCGCGTCGGCACGATCAAACACGCTTACCGCGGTGTTGTTGTCATCCGGTAGCAGCAGTTGGAATTCAAATTCACTCGCTTCCAGCGCTTCTTTGGTGACCTGATACAGCGTTTGCAGCGGCTGAGAAACCAGGTGAGAGAACGCCAGACCATCGTTTGTCAGTTCGTGTAACAGCGTTTGCCAACTGTCATCGGTGTTGCCCCCGCACAGGATACCGCTGATAAGCCCGTGCATTTCCGCTGCCGTCAGTGTAACTTGTTGCTGTGTCAGGAGCGCATCTAGGGTTTCATAGCCGGGATACGTGGTTTCTATGGACATGTGCTTTGTTCATCGTTGGCGGATTGGTAGCGTGTTATGCTACCACCAAGCTCGGCTGCTATGCCAGAAAGGGCTTGTTTCTTCTATGTTGAGTTATTGTTTCTTCTATGTTGAGTTATTATAGCGGCGCCCGCGTGAAGGGGCTGTCGCCAGTCCGTGATATGAATTTTTTCTGCGGCGCAGAAAACGAAATGAGGCAGGAAAGGGGCATGTCTGCACAACCAGTAGATATTCAAATCTTTGGCCGTTCGTTAAGAGTCAATTGTCCGCCGGAACAACAGGAAGCGTTGAATCAGGCTGCGGAAGATCTTAACCAGCGTTTGCTGGATCTCAAAGTGCGCACACGCGTGACCAACACGGAGCAATTGGTATTTATCGCTGCACTTAACGTGTGCCATGAATTGGCGCAAGAGCGCTTGAAGACGCGTGATTATGCGGCAAATATGGAGCAGCGCATCCGCATGTTGCAGCAGATCATCGAGCAGGCATTGCTGGAGCAAGGGCGCATAACCGAGCGTCATGGCACGCCTTTCGAGTAGTCGAAAGGGGCTAGCGCCTTGCCCCGCGTTTTGGTTTTTTAAATTGATTTTTGTTAGTTGCCCAATATTTTTCGCTATAAAGCGTGATAGAGTTATCCACGAGTAAAGAATAAATTTTTTATGAGGTGTTTGTCTGCGGGTCAGTCCCCTGGGTCGATATTTCAAACCAACAGAATGTAACGCTCCGCAGCCGGTGAGCATACTCGGTTCGTCCGAGAAGCTTTAAGGTTGCGACGGTATGTTCACCTAGAACCAATGGTTCAAGGGTTACCACCTGCAGCGGTATCTCGGAGATCCCTTCTCTCCTTTCTTTTCCTGTTATTGCCCATGACTTCTGCGTCCATGCCCGTTTCGCCACAGCAACAGCGTCAGGCCATGCGCGATCGCGTGCGTCAGTTGCGCCGAGCGTTCACGCAGGAACAACCTGAAGTGCAGCAGGCACAGCGTATTGCGCTGTTTTTGTCGTTTGACGGTGAGCTGGATACCCAGCCGTTGATTGCCCGTCTGTGGCAGCAGGGAAAGGCGGTGTATCTGCCGGTACTGCACCCGTTTTCACCGGGGCATTTGCTGTTTTTACACTACGACGCGCAGACACCGCTGGTGAAGAATCGCCTAAAGATCTTTGAACCCCGTCTGGATGTGCGCCGCGTGCTGCCGCTAATCCAACTCGATGTACTGTTTACGCCGTTAGTGGCGTTCGATGCGTAGGGACAACATCTGGGCATGGGTGTGGGTTTTATGGCCGGACCTTACAGCGCTGGCAACAGCGAGGGCCATACCCGATTGGCTTGGCCCATGACTGCCAGCAGGTTGATGCCATCCAGAACGAAGCGTGGGACATCCTGTTGCCCACCATTCTAACCCCCACTCGCCGCTGGCAGTGGTAATCCGTCGTTGATTACAGCGTCGGCGTATCCGGCCAAGCCAGAGGTACGGTGCAACAGCATTTGCTGTACCAGTTCCACGCAGCGCAGGAAGCGCGAATCATCATCTGATTCGGTCACGTGTACGTAAGGGACGTTATTCTTCATCAGCATGGTTTTGAGCAGTGTTTGGAACGCGCTCCTGCGGTACTGCTACCCAGGCTACGTAAACCATCCGCGACCCACAGCGTATTGTTTTCCAGCAGGATCACCAGATCAAACCGATATTCGTCAATCAACGCCTGGACAAAGGGGTGTTCGCGCCCTTCATTCTGCTTGCAGAATGCCTGGGTTGTGATGAAATCGGTATCGATAAAGGCCACTTTATTGGCGTATTTTACCATTATATCGTAATAAAATATATTGAGCTTGCCCTAACATATTGAGCTTGCCCTAACGCGATTTTATCGTAGTCAGAATATTGCAGCGCCATCTCGTCGCCACCCAGATGGGAAAAGATATAATCCTGGCCAAACTCCCAGGCGCTGGTGGTGTTGAAGAATATATTGGCGAGCTTGTTGACCAGCATCGATTTACCGCTGGATTCGCCGCCGAGAATGGCAATGGTACGCACGAAAAAGGGCTTCACTTCGGTGGGAAGAATATAACTCCAATAGCGCGGAACGGATCGTGACGGATCTGTGTGCCGCTGATGTTCATAAATGAGCGTTCCGGGTCAACCAATACCGCGTCGATGCCTAACTGTTCCCGATACTGCGGGGTATTTTTTTTGGATTCGCTGGTATAGACAAAATTGGGTTCAATTGCCTTCTCTTGCATAAAGGCTTTGATACCGTTGCATAAAGGCCTTGATACCGCGACTCCATACATCCCAGCCATGCGGGTAAGGCTCCATGCCTTCTTCGTTAAAGGCATGAATGCGGATATTCTTCTGATATTTAAAAGTTTGTAGCAGCCAACTCAGACGATTGCTGACGGTGGGTTGCTGCGACATGGCGCTGTGCTCAAACAGCAGTCGGTCGCGTGATTTGTCGTAACCCAGGATCACATGCAATTTATCAACCTGACTACAGGCGCGCTGGATCAAGTAGATATGACCGGTATGCAGAGGATAAAACTTGCCGAATACCACCCCGATGGTTTTGTCGTGGCGGGGAAATTCCAGTTCCAGAAAACGGTGCAGCGCTTCCAGCTTTTGAGCGCTGGTTTTTTTGATCTTGGCATTCAGCAATTGGCTGAGATAGCCCTTGGTCATGCCGGTTTCGTCGGCAACCTGCTAAAGTGTAAACCTTTTTTGCGGATGGCGGGTTTTAGGTAATCAAAAGATGACATTGTCAGACACTCTTGGTTCAGCATGCTAAACCAAGATACCACAAACATTCTCAACCTGCGCGCATGTTCCCGTAGGTTAGATGTTAAAGATCGTCGAGGATCGCCAGCGCGTCAGTCAGCTTTTTCACGCCAAACACCTGCATGTTGGCGGGTGGGCGTTTTGGCGCATTGGCATGGGGGACGATGGCTCGCTTGAAGCCGTGCTTGGCCGCTTCGGAAATACGTTCCTGACCGTTGTACACTGGCCTTATCTCGCCTGATAGCCCCACTTCGCCGAACACCACCAGATCCTGCGGCAACGGCCTGTCGCGCAGGCTGGAGACCAACGATAGCAGCAGTGCCAGATCGACGCTGGTTTCGGTGACTTTTACACCACCAACCACGTTCACGAACACATCCTGATCCGCCATTTGCAGTCCTCCGTGGCGGTGTAACACGGCGAGCAGGAGCGCCAGTCGGTTCTGTTCCAGACCGACGGCGACGCGGCGAGGGTTGGCCATCATCGAGTGGTCGACCAGCGCCTGAATCTCCACCAGCAGCGGACGTGTGCCTTCCCACACAACCATAATGGAGCTGCCTGACATCACTTCATCACCCCGGCTGAGAAAAATGGCGGAGGGGTTGCTGACTTCGCGCAATCCTTGCTCTGTCATGGCGAACACCCCCAATTCGTTGAGGGCACCGAAACGGTTTTTGTGGCTACGCAGGGTGCGAAAACGAGAATCTGCATCACCGTCGAGCAACACGGAGCAATCAATGCAGTGCTCCAGCACCTTAGGACCAGCCAATGAACCATCTTTGGTGACGTGGCCCACCATCACGATAGCGACACCGCGCGTTTTGGCAAAGCGGGTGAGATAGGCGGAGGTTTCCCGCACCTGTGCCACGCTGCCGGGTGATGATTGGATATCGGCCAGATGCATCACCTGGATCGAGTCGATCACCATCAGCCTGGGCTGCTCCTGTTCAGCAATCAGGCAGATTTGCTCGATACTGGTTTCGGACAGCATGTTGAGATGCTGGGTGGGCAGGCCCAAGCGGTGCGCACGCATCGCCACCTGCTGTAGCGACTCTTCCCCGGTAACGTACATGGTTTTCATCTGTTCAGAGAGCTTGCACAAGGTTTGCAGGAGCAGGGTACTTTTTCCCGCGCCGGGGTTGCCTCCGATCAGAATAGCGCTGCCGGGCACCACGCCGCCGCCCAATACGCGATCGAACTCGCTAAAGCCGGTGGAAAAACGCGGTAGCGCTTCCAGGCTGATGTCAGACAGCTTTTGTACGCGGCTGATGCCTTCATGGTCGCCCCCATAGCCGGTACGGCGATCGGTGTGAGACGTCGCGGCGGCGGCCAGCCGCACTTCGGTAATGGTGTTCCAGGAGTTACAGTTGCTGCATTGGCCCTGCCAGCGTGGGTAATCGGCACCACATTCGTTGCAAACGAAGGCGCGTTTAACGGCTTTTGCCACGGTTCACCTCACTGCTATTAGCGTTTTTCGTGCCGCAAGCTGCCGCTAAGTACGCACATGACGCCGGTCAAATCGGCGTGACGGATGCTGACGGGCGCCTGCTCATTCACTTTGAATTTGGCATGATAGGCGATGCCGAGTCCGGATGCCTTGATCATCACCAGATCGTTGGCCCCGTCACCGATGGCAATGGTCTGCTCTTCGGGGATCTCCAACTATTCCGCCAGTTGGTGCAGGGTTTTGGCTTTGTATTTGGCATCAACGATTGAGCCTCTCACTTCGCCGGTCAGTTTACCTTCGCTCAGACCCATTTCGTTAGCTACAGCTGCCACCAGGCCGAATTTCTCTTTCAGATGATCGGCTAAATAGGTGAAGCCGCCGGACGCAATGGCGACGTGCCATCCCGCAGCCTGCAACTGCTCTACCATGTAGGTCAGTCCCGGCATCAGCGGCAGATTTTTACGCACTTTTTGCAGGATATCTGCATCGGCTCCCTCCCTTCCCTTCAGGGAGATATCAGCATCTCCCTCCCTCCCTCCCTCCCTCCCTCCCTCCCTTCAGGGAGCCAAACGCGCTTGCGCAGACTGGCTGAGAAATTCAGCTCACCGCGCATCGCCCGTTCGGTGGTAGCCGCCACCTTCTCTCTGGTGCTGGCCAGTTTGACGATTTCATCAATACATTCAATCTGGATGGCGGTGGAATCCATGTTCATCACCAGTAAACCGGGCGCACGCAGCGTCGTGGTGTTGCACATCGGGGGCCACATCCATCCCCAGTTCATGAGCCAGTTTGGTGGCGTGCTGGGTGAGCGAACCGGCCAAACGCACCACCATCACTCAGAAAACAGGGCAACAAGCTATCCGATCGCTATCGCTTCTGGCAACATGAAAGTATGCAAATCGCTCAGGGATTCTCATGGTCCACACCCGGTTAAAATTCCGCTTACACCGCACCACTATTGTGCTGATCTGCCTGGCACTGCTGGTAGCATTGATGCAGGGGGCGTCCTATTTCAGCCTGAGTCATCAGATGGCTCGTTTTCAGCCTGAGTCATCAGATGGCTCGTTCCGAGCAAATTGAAGACATTGCACGCACGCTGACGCGGCAGGTGGTTTCAGCCTCAGGCTGCTGATGGAAAGCAACGATGATAACAGCCAGAAAATCAGCACGATGCTGGCGCAGTTAACGCAAAATAGCCGCATTCTTGACGCGGCACTCTATCAGCAGGACGGTTCATTGATTGCCCGTACTGGAGAAGAGGTTGTGGTGCGCGATCGTCTGGCGCTGGATGGCAAGCGGGTGGGGAGCTATTTCAACCACCAGATTGTGCAGCCCATCAACGGCAAGGATGGCCCGATCGGGTTTCTGCGCATGACGCTCGATACTCACCTGCTTGGCGACCGAAGTCAAGTAGGTCGATGACACCACCAATATCTTACGCCTGATGATTCTGCTGGCGTTAGCGATAGGCATTATTCTGGCCCGCACGCTGTTGCAGCACCGCCGCAGCCGCTGGCAGCAGTCACCCTATCTGCTCACCGCCAACACGCCAGTGAAGGAAGATGACGAGAATACCTCATTGCCTGTGCCGGAAGAAAAAACGGACAAACCTGAGTCATAGCTATAGATTAGTAACGGTGGCGCGCGTTATGGCGTGCTGCCGTGCCACTTATTATTTTCGTGCTGCCGTGCCACTTATTATTTTTGTGATTTCAATCACGACTGTGCAGTGGTCATTTTCCCTTATAAAAATTTTGGTTCTGTATTAAATGGTTGATATAGTATCAAACGTAATACTCGCATTCAATGTAAGTGCTGATGAGCCTATCGTGCATTTCCGATGATGTTGAATACCCCAACGTCTTACGATTGAGGCGTTTCAATCGGTTGCGCAGCGTCAGGTTTTCACGCTCAATACGCTGTGTATACAGTTTGCCAACAATGTGTTTTGCTTTTGGAAGTTCGTCGTTGTAAGCCCTGTAGCCATCAGTGTACCAAAATGCCACTCTGAACCCCGAGAACAGTCTAAGCAACTTACGCAGCGTTTTCTTGCTTAGAGAGCCAAATGCATGAGCGATAATCCGCTTCAAACGCGGCTCCCATGCATACCACAGCCAGCGCTGTCGTTTTTTGTTGCCAAGAAATAGCCACATCTTGTTGCCAAGAAATAGCCACATTTCATCCACTTACTTTGCAAATCAGTTGAATTTGCAGGTTATCCAGTGGCAATGTTGTTACATTCTGCGGCGAGGTTTTTTAAAATACGCACGACGGCATTGATACTAATATATGTAACGCCTGAGCAGTGTCACGAATACCATCATTATTATTCATATTATTCATTGCCAAGTCAATGAGTTGGTCTGTCATTTCCAGTTGGCAGGCACGATAGGAATAATCGAGCTGGAGGTGCGTTTACATGACTGAAAACGACAACGCTGATGGGCACTTTTGCCATAACCGTCTGTATCTCCACATCCAAAATCGGAGATTTTACACTGTAATCAACTTAGATTTTACACTGTAATCAACTTATTGAATACTTGATCCAAAAATCCTGGTAATGGGCTGCGTTGACACGTTCAGCATGGGCGACGTTCGTGAACAGAACGCAAGCGACTCCCAATAATATTTGAGCTGCGTGGCCCATTGGCTGCCTTTGCATTCGGTTTTCAACTAGGTAAACCAGGCTTTGCGCGTTGCCTTGCTGATCTCTTGTGTACCGCAATCGGTCATGCCGCTGGGCGCATAGAAGTAGATAGCGCGATAAAGCGCGTAGCTTTTGTCTTCCGGTGGTGCCTGCGGATCGGCAATCACTTTCAGATAAGCATCCAACCGGGAATAGGCTTTTCCCTTGAATTGGTTGGTCGTGTTGGTTAAGGCTTCCAACTGGTTGCTCTCACCCAATCGAATCCGACTTCATTGCCGTTCCGGAAAAAGAATTTCCCCAGACAATTGGTGGCGTGAGCGTCATTAGGTCGTTTATTTAACGTGGATACTACCGTGGTTAGCGCCGGGCATTGATATCCCTCTTCTATATCGCTGCCATCCCAGATATCGCTGCCATCCCAGGTGAAGGCGGTGAGGTCTTCCATATTCCAACTGGCGTTTTCTGCGCTTTTTAACAGCGCGACGGTGCGCAGCAGTTTGCTGTCTTTGAGATAGGCTGCATAATCACTTGCTGTCTTTGAGATAGGCTGCATAATCACGGTGTACCAGCGATTGGGTCAGCAGCGTGTAGCGCCACGGCGCGTTCTTCATGGGTTTGTTGTTCGCCGGTTTGCTGGCGCAGCAGGTCGGTATTGGCAGCGCTCTTTTCAGCACCGCAGAGCGGAAACGCAGATTTTTGACCGGGCTGTCAGGCGCAAAAATAGCCTCAGGATGGCCTGCTTTGACCAGCATTTCTGCCAGCGAAATTTGCAGATACTGCTGCTGCGTTTTGTTGGTTTTCAACGTCAGCAGATGTCGCCAGTGCGTTTCTGCCGCCTGCCAGCCGTGTTCGGCCTCCAGCGCTAAACCGCGCAGTACCTGGAGGCTGAAGTCGGTGGCTCTACGTTAGAGCCTTGCCCGTTTCTTCCGGAATCAATGCCAGCGTGGCCACTGCATCTTGCTGCTGATAATAGTGGAAGGCCGCGTGCAGATAGCGATACTTCTGCATACCAGCATCGTCAAACATCGCCTGTTGGGCGATCAGTTCAGCTTCTGATAATGCGGGCCACTGTATTCAGCTTTTGTCACTGCGTAGCCGTTTCAGATCTTGCACCAGCATTAGCAATGGTGCGTCTGGAGTCTGCATAAAGCTGCTGCTTTCCAGCAGTTTATTGTCGATTTCGTTATTGATGGTCTGCAATGCATCCAGATCTTTTTTGCGAGGCAATTACGCGCTGATAGCATGCCGACAAGGCATTTTCATCGCCGATCACCCAGTAGGCGCTCCGATAAAGTCCGAGGGCAGAATCGCGCATAGCGGCCTTTCGGGTAGGCTTGCAGATAGGCGTCAATACTTTTGACTGCGCGTCGTCCCTGTTCCTTGTCCGCCTTATCGACATTGAACATGTTGTATTCATCCAGCGCATTTTCCATCGCTTGATTCAGCGACACGCGAATCAACATGTAGCGCGCGGTTTCGGCCACCCACGGCTGGTTGGCCGTGGTTAGCAACTGAAAACCGCTATTGGCCTGTTCAAACAGACCTTGATAAAAGGCCACCGCGTTAATCAAAAATACTGTTTGAGCTCTCCGGCATGGCCATCCGCAGGCAGCGTTGCGAGATCGCGAGTCATGGTGGCTAACGTGGTGGCGGAGGAGAGCATGTTGATGCGAGCTTGTGCCAACTGGATGCGCTGCGGTTCGGTGAGTTGAGTATCTGCCAGCAGTACATCAAAAAAGGTTTCTACTGCGCTGGTATCGTTGGAGATATGACACGGAGATATGACACCCTTCATTTCCCTCCGGCGCCAGCGTATCCATCTGCGTTTGCACCTCGGGAGGAAGGTTTAGCTGTTTAGCTTTGGCTGCCAGCGGTGAGGGTTGATTCGCATTATCTGAACTCAATGCCTGGCTGCTGAAAAGAAGTGCAAGTGCGCCAGCCAATAAGGAAACACCTTTCATATCACTTATCACTTCCTGTTTGACGGACAAGTAGCAAAGCGGTCGCACCATGCCTTGCTCAAACTGACTGCCATGATAAATAGCGGGAAATAACGCTCACTCTACTGAAGGAGTAGCAAAATACAACAGAAAGATGACTGAAATTCGAGTCACGGCAGGCTTCTGTTGACCGTGATTGTTTGCATCTGCCAGCTGACGTGATGTGACTGAACGTGCCTCCTTCCTGCAACTGGAATTATTTATGGTATAAACATTTTTAGCACTATTTCGCTAACAATATACCCGTATTGGGTATATTGTTAGCGAAATCAGGGGAAGTGTTATCCCCTCACCGACAAGGTATATATCGACGCCTTTTAACGGAAAGTCTAAGGATAACAACGAAATGACTAATGCAAGCGATCCTCTCTTATTGCACCTTCCAATCAGCGGCATGTCCTGCGCGGCCTGTGCTGTGCGTCTTGAGCGTGTGTTAAACCGCTTGCCGAGGGTGGAAGCTAATGTCAATGGGTGGAAGCTAATGTCAATTTCGCCAGCGAGCGTGCGCGTGTTCTGCTGCAAGGGGAAAGCAGCACGGTGCAGGATGTGGTCGCGGCGATACATATGTAGTCGCGGCGATACATAAAGTTGTGGTCGCGGCGATACATAAAGTTGGTTTTGACGTCGTTGAACAGACTCTGACGTTGGAACTTTCCGGCATGAGCAGCGAACGCTGTGCTGAACGTATTCAGGCGGCACTCGAGGCCCTGCTTGATGTACATCCGACGGTACTGTTTGCCAGCAGCCGAGCCAGTGTGGCTATCGCCCCGGCGTGGTTAGCCCGGAACAGATGATGTGCGCGATTGAGCAGGGCGGCTTTCAGGCCCATGTGGTAGAGGGCGGTCAGCGCGGTGAGGAACGCGAACGACGGGAACGTGCCTGGCAGCGTGAACGTCGCGAATTCCTGATTGCGGCGGTGCTCACTGTGCTGCTGATGGCGGAAATGGTCGGGGTGTTTTTCGGCAGCGGTCATCTGCTGCTCGGTTGGCTGCAAGCACTACTGGCAACGCCAGTGCAGTTCTGGAGCGGACGCCATTTCTATCGCCGCGCCTGAACGCATTACGCAGCGGTACCTCCAACATGGACGTACTGATCACGTTGGGGACCAACGTAGCCTATCTGTTCAGTCTATTCTCCTTGCTGACCACGTCGCACGGTCACCTCTATTTTGAAGCCAGCGCCTTTGAAGCCAGCGCCGTGATTATTACGCTGGTGCTGTTGGGTAAGCTGCTGGAAAGCAGAGCGAAAACCAAAACTGGTGCCGCCATTGAAGGTTTGTTCAACCTGAACCGCCTATCGCCATGTGGAAATGGACGGTGAAATTGAAGATTGCGATGTAGCCATCCTACACAGCGGCGATATCTTTGTGGTGCGTCCCGGCGAGAGTATTCCTGTTGACGGTGTCATTCTCGATAGCCTCTCGGAGGTCAATGAATCGATGCTCACTGGTGAGTGTGTACCGGTGGTGAAAATGGTGGGTGCCGAAGTGTTTGGTGCGACGCTAACCAAAGCGATATGCTGCGAGTCAAAGCCATCGGTGTGGGGAGCAATACGGCTCTGGTGCGTATTATTTTCGTATGGTCGAAGACGCACAGGGCTCAAAAGTTCGTATGGTCGAAGACGCACAGGGCTCAAAAGCCGCAGTGCAGCAGTTGGCAGATAAAATTTCGTCGGTGTTTGTGCCAGTGGTGGTGGCAATCGCGGTGCTCACCTGGCTGATACACTAGTTTATCAGCGGGAATTTGGCCTCCAGTCTGGTAAGTGCAGTGGCGGTGCTGGTGATTGTCTGCCCCTGTGGCTGGGGTTAGCGACGCCGACGGCGATCATGGTGGGTACCGGGCAAGGGGCGCGTGCCGGTATCTTATTCCGCAATGTAAATGCGTTAGAGCAAGTGCAGCGCTTGCAGGTGCTGGTATTGGATAAGACCGGCACCATCACGGATGGTAAGCCTTTGGTTAGTGATGTACTGCCAGAAGCTGCGGTGGCCGACGCTGAACTGCTGCGCGTCGCACTTTCTCTCGAGCAGCATTCTGAACATCCCCTCTGGCAAGCGCTGGTGCAGCATGCGCAGGATGTCGGTGTGGAAGCCGTGAGCGCGTTTCAGGCGGTGATGGACCGGTGAATAATAAAAGGCGAGGTCGCCGGTGAAAACTGGCTGTTGGGGTCACCGCGTTTTCTGGCTGAAAATGATATCGTGCTCGATCAGGCGCAGATTGCCAAACTGGAAGCGCAGGGAAAAACGGTGATTGCCGTAGCCTGTGCTGACCTTCTGCTGGGGTACATCGCACTGGCAGATAAGGTGCGCGACGATGCACGTACTGTAATTGCCGACCTGCAACATCAGAGGATCGAGGTAATGATGTTGACGGGGGATAATCATCGTGCGGCGGCGGTGATTGCCAAACAGCTGGGGATCACTAATGTGGTGGCTCAGGTGTTGCCGGAGCACAAAGCGGCAGAGATACAGCGCCTTCAGGCCAATGAACGCTGTCTGTGTTGGTATGGTGGACGATGGTATCAATGATGCGCCTGCATTAGCGGCGGCGGATGTGGGCTTTGCCATTGGCGCGGGCTCGGACATTGCTCTGGATACGGCGGACGTGGTGCTGATGCATAACCGCCTTGATAGCCTGTTGGATGCCATCAGCCTGTCCCGCGCGACGCTCGGCAAGGTGAAACAGAATCTGTTTTTTGCATTTTTCTACAACGTGCTGGGCATTCCGCTGGCGGCGTTATCATTACTGAATCCGGTTATTGCCGGGAGTGCTATGGCTCTCAGTTCTATTTCTATGTTGAGCAATTCACTGCTGTTACGCCGTTGGAAACCGACCAGGCGCGACTGATATTCAGAGCCTTCCGGCTCTGCTCGGTGTCACATAATGTGAAATTTAGAATATTTTATGTCCTATGCTACAACCAACGTCCAAGGTATGTCCTGCGGCGGCTGCGCCAGTAAGGTCAAGAACGCACTGGAAGCGCTTAATGGGGCTCAGGGTGTGCAGGTTACGCTGGACCGGTCTGGTAAACGTGGATACAATGGGACAGAAAAAGCCAACCCAGACGTCTTCCGCGACACTGTCGAAGGACTCGGCTTTGACGTCGTCGCGTAAATGCGAGTTTTGTGCCACTGCCACTGAAGCGGCCAATTCTGCCTATGACCCGGATGTTCACCGTGTGGTTCAGCCGCGTAAAAAAAGCGCTGCTGAACCGGCTTAATCGGATTAACGGTCAGGTTAACGGCATCGGTCAGATGACCGAACAAGACCGTTATTGCGTTGATATCCTCAATCAGATTTCTGCGGCGCGTTCCGTGCTTAATGCTGTCGCCAATCAATTGCTGGCCGATCACACCAACTGCTGCGTACGTAAGGCTGTATTGGACGATGGAGGGGAAGCAGCGATCGCGGAATTGCTGCAAGTGATTCAGCGTATGCGCTAGCGGGACGGCGCAACGCGCCGTACCCTATGTGTGTACATTCTGTGCTTAGCGTTCGTTTAGCGGCAGCCAGATAGTCAGACGTAACCCCCCCTAACCCCCTAACGGGCTGTCTCCTGCTTTATGTTGTGTAATCGCATTCTCCACAATCGCCAACCCTAATGTACCTCCCGATGCCCGATCGCGCGCCTCATCGGTGCGATAGAACGGGCGGAAGATTTGCTCGCGATCTTCCGGGTTTACGCTGGGGCCATCATCGTCAACGTTAATGGTGATTCATTGATTATCAACAGAAAGGCGACGCTGATATGGGTGTTTGAGTAACGCAGGGCGTTGCGCACCAGTTTTCGAAAGCGCTTTCCAGTGCGGAACGGTTACCGAACAGCGGCCAGGGGCCGGGTGGATAGGGCACGTCCAGCGTTTACCCATTTTCTCAGCTTCAAAGCGGGCATCGTCCAGCACGTCTCCCCACAGTTCGTCGGCGCGGATATATTCACGCCCCAGCTCGTTCTTGTGCTGGTTGCGGGATAACACCAGCAGGTCGTTGACCATGCTATCCAGCCGCTGAGTTTCGGTTTCAATGCGGTTCAACTCGTTGTTTTCGCCCTGGCGACGGCGCAGCAGCGCAGTAGCCAATTGCAAGCGTGTCAACAGTGTGCTAAGTTCATGGGAGATATCAGAAAGCAGACGCTATTGCGCGGTAACCATGCGTTCTAGCGCGCTGACCATTTGGTTAAAGCTGACGCCAGTGGCAAGGAACTCTTGCGGCCCAGCTTCAAGCTCAGGGTGCTGGCGCAGGTTGCCTTGCGCCACTTCATCGGCAGCAATTTTCAGCTTACGTGCCGGTTTTGCCTGGCTCCAGGCCAGCCAGAGCAGCAGCGGTGTGCTGATAAGCATAGTAACAATCAATAACAGCAGCTGGCGGTCCAGCAGCAAATTGATAAAATCGGACTGCTGGCTGTTCGCCATGCGGATCAGATAAACCTGATAATTATCCTCTGTCCTCACCGTCGCGCACGGAAAACGGCCCGAGCAGCTTGAGCTGACCATAATTTTTCTTCTGCGAATGGTTAGCATTATCGGACTGGCCGATAAAGTTACGCACAATTTGCATTTCGGTTTTTTGCAGCTACCGAAAATGCCCCTTCACTCGTGACGAAAACCAGACGCTGCCCCGGCGGTGACCATTTTTCGATCACGCGAAACAGGCGTTGCCACCAAAACAGATCGTTGGGCGGATCGGCGACAAGATCGGCTTCAATATGCTGTTCCAGTATCACGACCTGACGATACTCGTTTTCCAACATCGCCGTCATCTGGCGTGAGTCCAGCTTGGGCAACATCAGCACCAGCATTAGCACCAACGCCAGCGTCAGCCAGAAAATGGCGAAAATGCGCGAAGTCAAACTGTCGATCATGCCGCAGCTACCTATTTTAACTTGTTGATACCATTAAATAACCACGTCCGCGCAGCGTCTTGAACCAGGGTTGCCCGTCTTTACGCTCCGGCAGTTTACGTCGCAGGTTAGAAATGTGCATGTCTATCGCACGATCGAATGGCGTCAGACGTTTACCCAGCACTTCCTGACTGAGATGCTCGCGCGACACCACTTGTCCCAACCGCTGCGCCAGTAGGTAGAGCAGAGTGAACTCGGTGCCGGTGAGATCCAGCACTTCGGTGTCGAAGCTCGCTTCCTGGCGCCCCGGATTAAGGCGTAAACCGTCCACTTCAACAGTCGGTGAACAGTTATCAGTGGTTTGCTGCTGCTCGGTCCACGATGAGCGGCGTAAAATGGCGCGAATACGGGCCACTAGTTCACGATCGTTAAACGGTTTAGGCAGATAATCATCTGCCCCCAGTTCTAGCCCCAGAACGCGATCCAGTTCGCTACCGCGCGCGGTTAACATGATGACGGGCGTCTGATGCTGCTGCCGTACCTCTTTCAAGGTGTCGATGCCGTTTTTCTTCGGCATCATGACGTCCAACAACAGCAAATCTATCGCACTGTCCAATACGTTTAATACCTGTTCGCCATCGTTAGCAACGACAACATTAAAGCCTTCCATTTCGAGTAATTCTTTCAACAAAGCGATGAGTTCTTTGTCGTCATCCACCAACAGAATTTTGTTCATGATTAGGCTACCTCCAGGGGAGGAATACGTCATAGATCGACGTTATTCCATGACTTTACGTAGTTTTACATCCTCTGACGCATGTTTGCAGCAAGGTGTTCAGACTTGTGTTCATTGATTCACAGATTGGCGCATTGTACCGGGGGGGATGATGCTACGGCGCATAAAAATCTCTCCCATTTCATTGCTGATGTTCGGTGTTGTTAACGCATCAGTATGCGTCACTACCTGGTTGGCACCCTGGCGATGCAGCCTTGCGAAACGCCATCAGTCAGCGCGGTCTATTTGACGGTGTAAAACTGACAGAACAACAGCGTCAACATCTGCGTGACCTGATGCAACAGGCAAGGTAAGATGCGCCCGTGCTGCACTTAAATGATATAGAAAAAATGCACACTTTGGTGACTGCAGAGAAATTTGATGAAGCGGCCGTCAGAAAACAGATTTCACAGATGATGCAAGCACAGGTCGAGCGCCAGATAGAAATGACGTGCGTGCGCAATAAAATGTATAACTTTCTGAATTATGAAAGAAAAAAGTTATGTAACAGAGTTATCAACAGCGAATGAACGAGATGCGGCAGCAGTTATCCCAAGCTGAAGCATCCATGTCTCCCCTGTGGGGCGCTGAACAGTGAACCGAATCCCTGAGTAACCCTGTAGTGAGTAGTGTGTAGTAAGAGTAGTAAGAAGTTGATTTCCTTGACATAGACACCATACCTGTCTTTTGCCCGTCATGATGACGGGCTTTTTTTTGGCTATTTTTTAGGAAAAGGCTTTCAAAACAGTTTAGTGTTAGGGAAAGAAACAGCCAGATAAAACCAGTAAATTCATCCCTCTGCTCAGTGATTACATCTGAGTTGATACCTAAAATCGGCGCTGTTCTTCGATTCACTGCCTAAAAAAAATCCCATAGCCCGCCTCGATTCAGCGTAAAATGTGATCTGCTTTGTAGATTTTGATCGGTGCAGGCACTGCCTTTGGTGTAGCCCGGCCATTTTTCTGTTCGCGTGCAGTGTTCGATGCCTCTCCCAGCGGCGCGACGCGCTGCCGATTTTCTTTCTACGTTGTTGATATCTGGTAGTGTGTAGCCCATGACCCTTTCATCCCGTTCGATAGCATGGTTTCGTGTTATCAGCCTCGCTATGGCGAACTTCATTTTTAATACCGCTGAATTTACGCCCGTTGCCTTGTTGTCCGATATTGCCGTCAGTTTTTCAATGTGCGCCGCACAGGTAGGGTTGATTATCACGATTTATGCCTGGGTGCTGGGCACCATGTCGTTGCCCTTTATGCTGGCATGCAGTGATATGGAACGGCGGGAACTGCTGATCAAAGTGTTTATCCTGTTCGCAGTGTGCAACATCATTTCCGGTTTGGCCTGGAATTTCTGGGTGCTGGTGGCGGCGCGTATCGGTGTGGCGCTGGCGCATACCATTTTCTGGTCAATCACGGCCTCGTTGGCGGTGCGTTTGGCACTTCCTGGCAAAGGTGCGTTTGGCACTTCCTGGCAAAAAAGCGCAGGCGCTTAGCCTGTTGGCAACCGGCACCGCGCTGGCAATGGTACTGGGCCTCAACTCGGTCGTCTGACTGGGCAGTACATGGGATGGCGCGTCACCTTCAGCGGTATTGGCGTAGTGGCTTTTGCGATTCTGCTGGTGTTGATGAAACTGTTGCCTCCGCTGCCCAGTAGCCATTCTGGCTCTCTGAAAAGCCTGCCATTGCTGCTCAAGCGCCCGGCATTGCTGTGTATTTATGCACTGATGGTGGAATACGGGGTGACGGCCCATTTTACCGCTTACAGATATAGAACCTTTCATGCAGTAGAACCTTTCATGCAGTAGAACCTTTCATGCAGCGGGTCGCCGGATTAAGCGAAAATTTCACCACCGTTATTGCTACTGATTTTTGGCGGTGCCAGTATCATCGGCAGCATGCTTTTCAGCCGCTACAGCAACCGCTATCCAGCGGGCTTTCTGGTGGCGAGCATCGCGGCATTGCCGTTGTGCATGGCGCTGTTGCTGCCGATGGCCAATAACCCATTGGGATTGGCCATCGTCTGTGTGCTGTGGGGCATCGTCATTATGGCGCTGAGCCTTGGCATGCAAGATAAAAGTCCTGACGCTGGCTTCTGATGCCACGGATGTTGCCATGGCATTGTTCTCCGGCATCAATGTTGGTATTGGCAGTGGTGCGCTGTTGGGCACCCATATCATCACGCATGTCGGCATGAACGAGATTGGTTTTGTGGGGGCCTCACTGGGCGGCATTGCGCTGCTGTGGTGCCTGTTCATTTTTCGGCGCTATGCGCTCGTGTTTAGCCATGCTGTCATGAAGTAATGTCATGATTGGATAACATGCTTTGTTGAGGCGAGGTGCGTGATGGATTTGCAGTATGCACATTGGGTAACGCGCGCCGCAGTGGTTGCGACAACCGTGGCGCTGCTGTTATTTATCATTAAAGCCTTCGCCTGGTGGTACACCGGTTCGGTCAGTTTATTGGCCGAGTTAGTGGATTCACTGGTGGACCTGGTTGGTGGATTCACTGGTGGATATCAGCGCGTCACTGGTGAACCTGCTTGCCGTGCGTTATGCGCTCCAACCCGCTGACGATGAGCATGCTTTCGGTCATGGCAAAGCAGAGTCATTGGCCGCCATTGCGCAGGGCATGTTTATTGCTGGCTCTGCGCTGTTCCTGATCCTCACCGGGTTTCCAACGGCTAAGTGCGCCGTAACTGCTGTACGCACCAGAAGTGGGGATTGTCATCACCGTGATTGCCCTGGTGGCAACGCTGCTGCTAGTGACTTTTCAACGCTGGGTGGTACTCAAGACCCAGAGTCAGGCGATACGCGCCAATTCATTGCATTACCTGTCTGATGTGTTTATGAACGGCGCCATTCTGGTGGCGCTGGTATTAAGCTGGCGTGGTATCACCTACACTGATGCCCTGTTTGCGTTGGGGATTGTGGTTTATATTTTCTCTACAGCGCCCTGCGCATCGGCTATGATGAGGTGCAATCGCTGCTGGATCTCGCGCTTCCAGAAGAAGAGCAGCAGGCCATTGTTGCCTGATTCGTGGCTGGCCGGGCATTCATGGCGCACATCAACTGCGCACCCGGCGCTCAGAGCCGACCCGTTTTATTCAACTGCATCTGGAAATTCGTGATTCGCTGCCGCTGGTTCGGGCACATGAGGTTGCGGATAGTTTGAGCAGGCGCTGCGTCAGCGTTTTTCCGGTGCTGATATTCTTATCCATCAAGACCCGTCCTCTGCCGTACCGGGAGAACAGCGCGGGTGCATTGAGGTGTGTCCAGCCTGTATTTGTTTGAGAAATGTGATAGAAAATGGATTGTGCGGCATTATTTTGCCTGACCTGAATCAATTCAGCTCAGGACATTTGTTATATGTATGCCTAAAAATGTTATATGTATGCCTAAAAAGGTGAGCGATGGTTCGCCACGGCGGCCCGTCCGATAGAAACATCCTGTAAAACTACATCTACAAGTCCAGAGGTTGTCATGATCAAGAAAATCGGAGTATTGACGAGCGGTGGCGATGCGCCAGGCATGAATGCGGCGATTCGTGGCGTAGTACGCGCGGCGCTGGCGGAAGGTTTGGAAGTCTACGGTATCTATGATGGCTATCAGGGCTTGTACCAGGATCGCATGGAGCCGTTGGACCGCTACAGCGTGTCTGATGTTATCAATCGCGGCGGCACCTTTTTAGGCTCTGCGCGTTTCCCCGAGTTTCGCGACGATCACGTACGTGAAGTCGCGGTACAGAACATGAAAAACCGTGGTCTGGATGCTTTGGTGGTTATCGGTGGTGACGGTTCTTACATGGGTGCCAAGTGCCTGACTGAAATGGGCTTCCCGTGTATTGGCCTGCCAGGCACCATCGATAACGATGTGGCAGGTACCGACTACACCATTGGGTATTTCACCGCACTGGAAACCGTACTGGAAGCCATTGACCGCTTACGCGATACTTCTTCTTCTCACCAACGTATTTCCATCGTGGAAGTGATGGGACGCCACTGCGGCGATTTGACGCTAGCCGCGGCGATTGCCGGGGGCTGCGAATTTATTGTGCTACCGGAAGAAGAGTTTAAACCGGAAGATCTGGTGTGTGAAATCAAAGCAGGCATCGCCAAAGGGAAAAAACACGCCATTGTCGCCATTACTGAGCACATCTGTGATATCGACGAACTGGCACGCTATATTGAAAGAGAAACCGGGCGTGAAACGCGTTCTATGGTGCTTGGCCACATTCAGCGTGGCGGCTTCCCGGTTGCTTATGACCGTATTTTGGCGTCGCGTATGGGCGCGTACTCCATTGAACTGCTGCTGCAAGGCTACGGCGGTCGCTGCGTCGGCATTCAGAACGAAAAAATGGTGCACCACGATATCATCGATGCCATTGAGAACATGAAACGGCCCTTCAAGAGTGATTGGCTGGAGACGGCGAGAAAGCTGTTCTAAATCTGGTGTCTGTATTCTTTCGCAATAAAGCCATCCCGCCGTATGACGACAGGGTGGTTTTTTTTCTTGATGTGGCAGTCTGTAGGGATCGTGTCAGGTTGCTGTCAGATCGCTGTCGTGTTCGCGGCCGCTGAGCGGGCGTAGGTTGAGGCGGCGTAGGTTGAGGCTGTGTTTTTTATTTCTTTAAAAAATAGCGTTGAAAAAACAGCCATGAATACCAATCCGATTAAAACATTACGCCTTGCCAGCGCCTGGTCCCAGGAGCAACTGTGAAACTCTCCTCCTTGAGTGTCAGAACCGTTCAGCGAATCGAGAATGGTGAGCTTGCTCAGTCTGGATACGCTCGGTGCCATCGCCGCAGCGTTTGGTGTGAATGTTACCGAGTTAATGACGGAAGAGAGCGAGCAAACTCTGAGCGGAGAATCGCTTGAGCTGCGCGTTCAGGCAGCAAAACGTTAGGTGCGACAAGAGAGCCGTTTCTGGCGCTAGCTTGTGGTTTATGTTGTAGTCAATCTGGTGCTGTTCATGGTGAACCGAATGACATCGCTGGGCTCTCACTGGTTCTTGTGGCTGCTGCTTTGGTTCTTGTGGCTGCTGCTTATTTGAGGCAGCTTTTTGGCCCTGAATGCCGTAAAGGTGTTCTGGCTGTGCGATCGTTGGCAGCGCTGGGAGCAGGCGCGTGTACAGCGGGTGCTGCGTAAGCCATACATTGCCGATCAAACCAGTGCGCTGTTGGCGCAGGCAAACAAAACGGATGAAGCAGTGCTGGTGAACACCTTCGATCTGGAAGCGATCGTTGCTCAACGCGCCATTTGGTGGCTGTTCCGCGACCTTCGTCCGGAGATGTACACGGCGCTTGGCACTTCTGACGGCAAGACCCGGAGATAATCGATGTCACCTTCGACTCTCACTTCGACGCCGCGTCAGGATAGTTTTTTCATGCCTGCTGAATGGGCACCTCATGATGCAGTGTGGATGATCTGGCCCTATCGGTTGGATAACTGGCGTAATAATGCCTTGCCTGCGCAGCAGACGTTTGCCGCTGTAGAACAGGCGATTGGTCAGCTGTAGAACAGGCGATTGGTCAGCTGTAGAACAGGCGATTGGTCAGAAGACGCCGGTGATCATGGGCGTGCCAGTGCAGCAGATGGCGCAGGCGCGTAGCCTGATGCCTGCAACGGTGACGCTGGTTGCGATGAAAAGCGATGACGCCTGGATGCGTGATACTAGACCGATCGTAGTGCTAAACGGTAACGGTGGGCGCCGGGGTATCGACTGGCAGTTTAACGCCTGGGCAGCGAGCTGGGCTGGTTGTACGACGACTGGCGACAGGATGAACAGGTCGCGCAGCAGGTGTTGGCGCACCACGGTGACGCACGCTATGCAGTACCGCTGATTCTGGAAGGCGGCTCTATCCACGTTGATGGAGAAGGCACGCTGTTGACCACGGCAGAATGTTTGCTGAACCTGAACCACAACCCTTCTCTGAGTAAGGCTGAGATTGAAAAGTTGATGCGTGACTACCTCAATATTTCCACCATTATCTGGTTGGAAGAAGGGGTATATAACGACGAAACCGACGGTCACATCGATAACATGTGCTGCTTTGTACGCCCCGGTGAAGTGGCGCTGCACTGGACGGATAATGAAATGAAAACGATCCGCAGTATGCGCGCTCTATCGCGCGCGGCGTATCAGGTTTTATCCCAGGCTCGGGATGCGCAAGGGCGTGCTCTGAAGATCTGGAAGCTGCCTGCGCCAGGCCCACTCTATGCCACGAAAGAGGAAGCGGGGGGTGTTGCATCGGGTGATGCGATTGAACGTTTAGCTGGTTGCGTCTGGCGGGTTCTTACGTGAATTTTCTGAACAGCAATCAGCAAATTATCTTCCCGTTACTGGATACGCGTACCGATGGTACGGCGCGTGACCTGCTGCAACAGATGTTCCCGGATTACGCCATTGTAGGCGTGCCTGCGCGCGAAATTCTGTTAGGCGGTAGCAACATTCACTGCATTACTCTAGGCGGTGGCAACATTCACTGCATTACTCAGCAGATCCCGTCGGTCCGTTAAGCCGGTTTCTCTATCATCAAAAGGCTCTGGTTGTCACCGGAGCCTTTTTCATGTCTAACAGTGACTATTTGGTTGGTTCTTTATCCAGATTATCCGCAGGCAGTTCACCGGGCAGATAGCCAGCCGGGATGATCGCCATCATGGACAGGAAGGCCATGATCAGCAGACCAAACTTCAGCGCTTTCAAGTGCGATTCCTCGTTGACGCGCACTGCTTCAGCCACTTGTTCTGGCGTTGCCGTGGTTTGGGACAGCACGGTGAGCAGGCGATCGTTACTGATAAAGTTGGATATTATTCAGATTCACCTGTGCCTGAATTTCAGGGATCAGCACAGGCGTTTGCACAATGTTGCACATCACTCTGGAACTGAGTAATCTCACCAACAGCGCACCGGCCACGGTGGTACCAATCGCGTTCGCCAGATTGTTGGTGCCGCCGCTCAGTGAGCCGATGTCGCCAGCCAACTCTTTCGGTGAAACACTCACCAGCACGTTAAACAGCAGGGTAACCAGTGAGCCCTGGCCAATACCGAACGCCACCAGACCGAATAGCACCGCGAATTCACTCCAGTTGTTACGCACTACAAAAGCAAGTCATAGCAGCGAAAGGGTACAAATGATGAAGTCATAGCGGCCAATCTTTTACGGCGTAAGCTTGTGGTAAAAGCGCACGATAAGCGTTGCGGAGAAAAATACGGCGATAAGCGTTGCGGAGAAAAATACGGAAGAATACGGAAGAATACGGACAGGTTGAACGGCATCATGGCGATGGCGGTTGACAGCGGCATGCTGCCCTGCACAATCTGAATGTAGAGTGGCACGGAAACGTTCCGCATTGCTTCCAGCGCGACCACTGCAAACATGGCGACTGTAGTGGTCAACTAAAACTGGCCACGGGTTTAGAGTTTTTCGAACCAATTTTCCGATTCGTTTGGTGGTAACCCACCGTTATAGTCGTGCGCTCTGAGTGTACTGTAATATCCCACGATATAGTCCGTTATGG
>JBPESR010000014.1:0-94254 GCA_051710525.1 Symbiopectobacterium sp.
GATTAATTGTGTTAAAGAGCGTTGCCACCTCCTCGCGTATGTTACGCAGCACCGCTGAAAAGTCAACGTTAATTTTGCAATTTCGCGTTTAACTTTCCGACTGTTACCGCAACTGCGAATCGCTGTTGCCGTGTCAGTGGAGGCGCAGTATAGGGAGTTCTTTAGCGCTGACAAGCGCTAAATGCAAAAAAAATTCCAAGCGCTTATTTTAATTCCAAGCGCTTATTTTAACACAGCCACTCTGTATAAAAAAGCGGCACACCTGTGCCGATTAATATTTTCATTCACATTATAAAAGATAACATGATTAATATTTTCACAATACAAGATTAATATTTTCACAATACAATATAAAACATAATGTGAATAAAACATAATGTGAATTACTGCCTGACAACTGAATTACTGCCTGACAACAATGTGCTTTTCGCTACCATCAACATCCAAAGTGACCGGTTTCCCCGGAATCAATTTGCCCGATAGGATTTCCTGGGCCAGTGGGTTTTCAATCTGCTGCTGGATAGCACGTTTGAGCGGTCTGGCACCATAAACCGGGTCAAAACCACTTAGCCCCAATTGTTCCAATGCAGCCTCGGTCATCGTGACCTGATAGCCACGCTCTTCCAGCCGCTTGTACAACCACTGTAACTGAATACACGCGATGGACATAATGTGTGCCTGATCCAATGGGTGGAATACCACGACTTCATCGATACGGTTGATAAACTCCGGACGAAAACGATGGATGACCACATCCAGAACCATGTCACGCATCCCGACATAATCCATTTCACCGAAATGTTCCTGGATGAGCTCGGAACCCAGGTTCGAGGTCATCACGATAACCGTATTACGGAAATCCACCGTTCTGCCTTGCCCATCCGTCAAGCGGCCATCGTCAAGCACCTGCAACAGAATGTTGAATACATCCGGATTGGCTTTTTCAACTTCATCAAGCAGGATCACGGAATAGGGACGCCGCCGAACCGCTTCGGTGAGATATCCCCCTTCTTCATACCCCACGTATCCCGGAGGTGCGCCCACCAAACGAGACACCGAGTGCTTTTCCATAAATTCAGACATATCGATACGCACCATGGCGTCATCGCTGTCGAACAAAAAAGCTGCCAGCGTTTTGCACAGCTCGGTTTTCCCCACCCCGGTAGGCCCTAGGAACAGGAACGATCCAATGGGTCGATTAGGATCGGAAAGGCCTGCACGACTGCGACGAATCGAGTTCGCCACGGCGCTGACCGCCTCATCTTGCCCGATAACGCGCCGATGAAGCTGTTGCTCCATACGCAACAGCTTATCTCGTTCACTTTCCAACATGCGCGCAACGGGAATTCCCGTCCATCTAGCTAGCACTTCGGCAATTTCGGCATCGGTCACTTTGTTGCGTAACAGGTGCATGGTTTTCCCTTCCGCCTGCGTTGCCGCCACTAGCTGTTTTTCAAGCTCGGGCAAGCGCCCATATTGCAACTCCGACATGCGAGCGAGATCGCCCTGACGATGCGCCTGCTCCAATTCGATCTTCACTTGCTCCAATGCGGCCTTGATATTTTGCGTACCGCTGAGAGCGGCTTTCTCCGCTTTCCACTCTTCTTCAAGTTTGGAATAGTCGCGTTCTTTCTGCTCAAGCTCTTCGTTCAGCAAAGACAGCCGCTTTTGGCTGGCCTCGTCGGATTCTTTTTTCAGCGCCTGCTGTTCCAACTTCAACTGAATGATACGCCTGTCCAGGCGATCCAGAGATTCTGGTTTCGAATCCATCTGCATACGAATGCTTGATGCCGCTTCATCAATCAGGTCAATGGCTTTATCCGGAAGTTGCCTATCAGCAATGTAGCGGTGCGACAGCATGGCCGCCGCCACAATCGCCGGGTCAGTGATTTGCACGTGGTGGTGCAATTCATAACGTTCTTTGAGCCCACGCAAAATTGCGATCGTGTCTTCAACATTGGGTTCCGCCACAAACACCTTTTGGAATCGGCGTTCCAGCGCAGCGTCTTTCTCAATGTATTGCCGGTATTCTTCCAGCGTGGTTGCGCCAACGCAATGCAACTCGCCGCGCGCCAATGCTGGCTTGAGCATGTTACCCGCATGCATTGCACCGTCAGCTTTGCCCGCACCAACCATGGTATGCAACTCATCGATAAACAGGATGACGCTACCTTCCTGTTTTTCCAGATCGTTAAGCACCCCTTTCAGACGTTCTTCGAACTCACCACGGTATTTGGCACCGGCAATCAATGCTCCCATGTCTAACGACAGCACGCGCTTGTGTTTCAGCCCTTCAGGCACTTCACCGTTAACGACACGCTGAGCTAATCCTTCTACGATTGCCGTTTTTCCGACGCCAGGTTCACCGATCAATACTGGGTTATTTTTGGTACGGCGTTGCAGCACCTGAATCGTTCTGCGAATTTCTTCATCACGGCCGATGACCGGGTCCAATTTGCCCTGTTCAGCGCGTTCGGTTAAATCGATGAAGAATTTCTTTAGCGCTTGTCGCTGATCTTCCGCATTTTGATCGTTCACTTGTTCACCACCACGTATCTGGTCAATGGCTTTAGAAACGGCTTCTTTGGTTGTCCCTGCCCGCGCCAGGAGATCGCTCAACGTGCCGCGAGTATCCAGCGCCGCCAACAAAAACAGTTCGGAAGAGATAAACGCATCGCCGCGCTTCTGTGCAATCTTATCGCACAGATTGATAGTACGGAGGAATTCATTGGAGGGTTGCACATCGCCATCAACGCCCTGCACCTGCGGTAAACGCGCGATGGCCTGTTCTATATCCACTTTCAGACGAATAGCGTTTACACCTGCCGTGGTCAACAGCGAGCTGGCCGTACCGCCCTCCTGCAGTAACAGCGCACTCATGACGTGTAACGGGTCGATAAACTGATGATCCTTGCCGAGTGCCAGAGATTGCGCATCCGCAAGGGCAAGCTGGAATTTATTGGTAAGACGATCCAGGCGCATAACTCCTCCCATACATACTGGTCAAAATTGCTACTGGAGATCAAATGAGGTCATCCCTGAAAATTTCAAGATTATTTTGCCAGTAATAGTTAGAAGGAATGCAGTTATTTGCCATGGATCTTCTTAATTCAGTAATTATTTGCCATGGATCTTCTTAATTCAGTAAGTTATATCAATCAGTCAGATTAAACTTGCCATCCGACCCGTAGTTCCATCGCAGCGATATGACACAGTACAGGCATCGCCACCAAAAATTTTCGTCACGCCTTGAGCTTGCAAGCGCAAACGCGCTAGCTGGTAGATATCGGTAATGAACTTGTTATCCTTAGCGATAAATGCGTCTGCGGCGGCAGTGTACTGTTCAAAAAAGCATCGCGCACCTAGGGCCAACCTCAAACGCCTGCGGCCCGATCGCCGGCCCAAGCCATACCATCACAGACGACTCAAGGGCGCATACATACATGGCGCAATGTCGCTTCCAGCCCGCCAGAACACAAACCGCGCCAACCCGCATGCGCGGCAGCCACTTCATCACCGTCATCCGAGCAAAACAGCACCGGCAAACAGTCTGCAGTCATCACCGCGCACACCAGACCAGATTGGTTGGTGTAGGGTGCATCACCGGTCGGCATGCCTGACGCCGAAGACGCTAATGAAACCACCTGCGTTTCATGCACTTGATTTAGCTACTGCGGCATCGCAGGCAAATCGGCCAGCGTGACCAGTCGTTTACGATTATCTAACACCGCCTCTGGTCGATCGCCTACGTGCGCACCAAGATTCAACGAATCAAAGGGCATTTGGCTCACGCCTCCTCTTCGCGTGGTACTACAGGCACGCACACATTGTGGTGCAGGCCATTCAGGCAGTATCAGTTCGCTCGTCATCATCCTCTTGTCACCAGTCATATTGATCTTTGAACGCCTCGGCTTCCGCTTTTAATACCTCAATTAAATCAACCATATCTTGTGGTATGGGGGCATGCCACTCCATTTCAATCCCGCTGATGGGATGATAAAGGCGTAGCATAGTCGCGTGTAACGCCTGACGATCGAACGTGCGCAGTGTGGTCACCAGTTCCTCTGATGCCCCCTTAGGCAAACGAGGACGACCACCATACAGTTGATCGCCCACCAGCGGATGGTTGATGTGCGCCATGTGAACACGAATCTGGTGTGTACGACCCGTTTCAAGACGCAAGCGTAGACGCGTATGGCTGCGAAAATGTTCCATAATGCGGTAATGGGTAACGGCCGGTTTTCCCATGGGATGTACCGACATATGGATGCGTTTGGTGGAATGGCGGCTCATCGGTTCATTGACTGTGCCTCCGGCCGTCATGCGACCAATCGTAACGGCTTCGTACTCACGCGTGATTTCACGCGCCTGAAGCGACTCCACCAGTCGCGTTTGCGCAGGCACGGTTTTCGCGACCACCATCAATCCCGTGGTGTCTTTATCCAGGCGGTGCACAATGCCTGCGCGCGGAACGGCGCCAATAGCAGGAAAATGGTGCAGCAACGCATTGAGCACGGTACTGTCCGGGTTGCCCGCGCCAGGGTGAACCACCAGATCGCGCGGTTTATTGATCACCAGAATGCCTTGATCTTCATAAACGATATCCAGTGGGATATCTTGTGCTTCCCAGCGAACTTCGTCATCGATAAAGGCGTCAATCGTAATAGCTTCACCGCCTAACACTTTCTCTTTTGGCTTATTTATCATATTGCCGTTAATCTGTACCCGATCGTCCAGGATCCATTCTTTTATGCGAGAACGTGAATAATCAGGGAACAATTCGGCCAAAGCCTGGTCTAACCGTTGACCGAGTTGAGACTCAGCCACCGTTGCGGTGAGTTGTACTTGTTGTGCCACAGTTGCAGCTTCTTCGTTAACGTTAGGTTTTCGCGGCGATGCCGTTTAGGTTTAAAATGATGCCGTTTAGAATAATGTACTATTGTAGTATTGTAGCTAGTATTACCCTTGTAGCTAGTCTTACCTGGGCCCTTGTAGCTAGTCTTACCTGGGAGCGTAACGGCCAGTCTCCCAGCATAACACTCTGAGGATAATCAAAACGTTATGATGCGTATGAAATATCTGGTGGCTGCAGCCACTTTGAGCCTGGCGCTAGCGGGTTGCTCCAACAGCTCTAAGGATACGGTTCCCGACAGGCTGCCTTCTGAAATTTATGCGATCGCTCAAGAAAAATTGCAGGAAGGTAACTTTAAAGCAGCAATCACGCAGTTGGAAGCATTGGATAACCGATATCCTTTCGGGCCCTATTCTCAGCAAGCGCTGCTTGACCTGATTTATGCTTATTACAAGTCCGCAGAACTGGCGATGGCGCACGCCTCCATTGACCGCTTCCTGCGCCTCAACCCGACACACCCGAGCGTGGACTATGTGCTGTACATGCGTGGTTTAACCAACATGGCTCAGGATCATAGCACACTTCAGGGGTTCTTCGGTGTTGATCGCTCTGACCGCAATCCGCAATATGCACGCGCGGCGTTTCGTGACTTCCGCCAGTTGCTGCAAACGTATCCTCGCAGCCAGTTTGCCACAGATGCGGGCAAACGTCTGGTATTCCTGAAAGAACGTTTAGCTAAATACGAACTTTCAGTCGCAGAATATTACACCAAACGCGGTGCTTACGTCGCCGTTGTTAATCGTGTAGAACAAATGATGCGTGATTTTCCGGACACGCAAGCGACGAAAAGAGTGCTTCCGTTGATGGAAAATGCTTACAGAGAACTCCGACTGCTGGGTCAGGCGGATAAAGTCGCGAAAATCTTCGAGGCCAATCCCGCTTAACTCGCTAGAAAGCAACACGGCCCTAAGCATACGCGTAAACATAAGTAAACATAAAAAAACGGCAACCTTGGTTTGCCGTTTTTTTATTCCAACGTCGGAACAGTATCCGAGCATCATCCCGCTACTGTCCTTGTCTGGACACCATCTATCTTACTGATAATGCCACCAGTTGCATCAGGTCTCAAGCCTTGCGTCACGCTTCCTCCATGTGCTTTACAAATTTTATGTGCTTCACAAATTGCAACGAGGTGATCCGACCAGCCAAATAAAAGTGATGTAGATCACGATTTTATCCCATTGTGCCTACGGCGATTTTATCGCGTCAGGTGGGGGGTATTTGTAAACAGGTATTAATCCTGAACCTGCCGGGTCAACCCAAATCCATCAAAGAGAAGCTGGAAGGGTTGAAAAAATATGATGTGGGAAACGTGGTGGGACCAGGGATTTTGCCAGTGTACTATTTGTATACAGTTGCTGTAAGGCCATTATGTCGAAACCGATCCGCAAGTGGTAGCAGTATTTTCGTATTGGTAGCAATATTTCGTGTAAATAGTGCAATCAGCGACACAAAAAGCTAAAAATTTGCCATTTTAAACATAAGCTACAGCTTCTCGGAATGTAAAAATTTAGCCGTTATTATAGGTTATAGTAATCTTATCTTTACCGTTATGTTATAATATTATTATCTTTACCGTTATTATCTTTACCGTTAACCGTTATTATCTTTACCGTTAAAGTAATCTTATCTTTACATAAAGATGTAAAATTATTTTTCTCTCACTCTGGCCTTATTCGGTAACTTATGAATGGTGATAACGCTCCATCACAATCATTTTCATCACAACAATCGTCAGCATAGCCCTTGCCACACAAACAGCGCCAACTGAACGGACAGGATTACAAAACGCTCTCCCTGGCGGACTAGGTGGCGCGTTGGAGTTTTACGATTTTATCATTTTTGTATTTTTCGCTGCGGTGATTTGCGAGCTGTTCTTCTCGCCTGATATTCCTGAGTGGCTGCGCCAGTTGCAAACCTTTGGCATCTTTGCCGCAGGCTATCTGGCCCGCCCGTTGTGGGGCATCATCATGGCCCACTTTAGCGATCTGGTTGGACGTAAAAAGATGTTCAGCTTGAGCATCTTCCTGATGGCGGTGCCTACGCTCGCTATGGGGATGTTGCCGACCTATGAAAGTATAGGGATCGCTGCGCCGGTATTGCTGCTGTTGATGCGTATTTTACAAGGCGCTGCGATTGGCAGGTATTTTACAAGGCGCTGCGATTGGCAGTAAAGTGCCGGGAGCCTAGATGTTTGTCTCTGAGCACGTGCCGCGTTCTCACATTGGGCTGGCGTGTGGCATTCTGACGGCGGGGCTGACGCTCGGTATTCTGCTCGGTTCTGCAATTGCGACACTGTTCAATAGCATATTAACTTAAACTTAACGCCGCAGCAGATTGTCGGCGGCGGCTGGCGTATTCCGTTCTTTCTCGGCGGTATCTTTGGTTTTTTTGCCATGTATTTACGTCGCTGGTTGCAAGAGACACTGGTGTTTATGGAAATGCAGGCGCACAAATATGGAAATGCAGGCGCACAAATGTCTGGCGGACAAATTGCCACTTAAAGCGGTGGTGATGAAACATAAAACGGCGGTTTCGGTATCGATGCTGCTGACCTGGCTGTTCTCAGCCTGCATCGTGGTGGTGATCCTGATGGCACCGACCTATTTACAAAAAGCACACGGTATCCCCGCTTCGATGACGTTGCAGGCAAACTGTCTGGCAACCATCACCCCGATGATTGGCTGTGTGGCCGTCGGGATGATCGTCGATCGCCTCGGAGCCGGTAAGATGTTTATTTTCGGCAGCATCCTACTGGCAGCGGGCTGCGCTTTTATCTGGTGGCTGCGCGCGATCCTTCGTTGCTGTTCTTAGGGTATGCGGTTGCGGGATTATGCGTTGGCGTAGTCGGTGCGGTGCCTTATGTGATGGTGCAAGCGTTCCCGCCAGAAGTGATGGTGCAAGCGTTCCCGCCAGAAGTGCACTTCTCGGGCATCTCTTTCTCCTACAACGTCTCTTACGCGATTTTCGGTGGTCTGACGCCGATAAGCGTCACATTGATGATGCAGATAACGCCTATCGCACCAGCCGTTTATGTGTTGGCGCTGTCTGGGCTTGGCTTGCTGTTGGAGTTTTATCTTTATCAGACACAGTCGCGCCGCCACGTGGCACTCACCGGGTCGGCGCAGAGCCTGTAGTGTTCCGTGCATGCTCTGTGGCAAGAAAACAAAAAAGCCCGGCGCATGCGCCGGGCTTTTTATTGCGGGTAACGCGAGGCGATTAGTGTGCTGCGCCGCGTGCAGCCAATCGGCAGTACCGTATAGGCCCAAACTGCGCGTTCAGCACTTCTGTCATTACCAGATAGCGTTCAGCACTTCTGTCATTGCCAGATAAATGGCGCTGGTGCTGCAAATGGCGCTGGTGCTGCAAATAATGCCTTCATAGCCCGCAATGGTCAGTAGGCTGTGGTTATCGGTGAAGTTACCGATAGCAAACAGGGCAAACAGCAGCGTCAGGCTGGCAAATACGAACTGCAACGCACGGTTTGCGCACAGCGTGCCGAAGAAAACAGGATGAAAACGCCCTACAGGCACAGAAATACCCCTAGGAACTGTGCGTCACTGGCTTCTGCCAGGCCCATTTTCGGCAGCATTAGAATGCCGACCAGCGTCAGCCAGAATGCTCCATAAGAGGTGAATGCGGTCATACCAAAGGTGTTGCCTTTCTTGTATTCCAACAGCCCTGCGATGATCTGGGTGATGCCGCCGTAGAAAATCCCCATGCTGAAAATAAAATAAAAGTGGGAAAAAGCCTGCGTTATGCAGGTTAAGAAGAATCGTGGTTATCCCAACAACGCCCATCAGTCCTAACGGACCGGGATTCGCCAGAAAGTTCTTTTCATAAATCCTCAATCCTCAGAATACAATGTGGAGTTGTGTAGCTTGCTCGATGCCGCGTTCTGTCGGTGTTTCCTGATCTCTGGCGAGCTTTCTTTACTCGTCGTCCCTATAGACCCTGCTGTCTCACTGTGAACGCTATTTAACTGTGTAAGCAATGTCACAATCTTAACTGTGTAAGCAATGTCACAATCAAAGCGCTGTAACGGTAAAAACAACGCAACGGTGAAATTTTCAAAAAAATTTTGATTGCGACATTGCATACTAATAGCGGGACGAATGCACGGATACAAGAAGGCGCAAGAGGAATAGTTTGATCATAAAGGGGATCGTCTGTATTTTTTTCGCTCCCTCCCCTTGATGAGCAAATTGTCTTCCCCATCTTATTACCAACCGAAGCGGTTTAACCTCTTGTAACGTGATGTGCTGGGCAGTGTGAGTTTGTCCGAGGCATCGAAGAACGCCGTGTGGATAAGGAGACCTTGTGAGGGCAAAAATTGAATAATTGCACCTTGTTGAGTTGAAAATCCCCTTTTTGCCCGCATAGTAGGTTGAACGACCACACCGAATACGACTTTTTAGTGGAGATGTTTAGATGGGTAAGATTATTGGTATCGACCTGGGTACAACCAACTCTTGTGTAGCGATTATGGACGGTACGCAGGTTAAAGTACTGGAAAACAGCGAGGGCGATCGCACAACGCCTTCTATTATTGCTTATACGCAAGATGGTGAAATTCTGGTTGGCCAGCCCGCTAAACGTCAGGCTGTGACTAACCCGAAAAACACCCTGTTTGCTATCAAGCGTCTGATTGGCCGTCGCTTCAAAGATGAAGAAGTGCAGCGTGATACCAACATCATGCCGTACAACATCGTTGCAGCAGATAATGGCGACGCCTGGCTGAAAGTGAAAGATCAGAAAATGGCACCGCCGCAGATCTCTGCTGAAGTGCTAAAAAAAATGAAGAAAACGGCAGAAGACTACCTCGGTGAAACCATCACTGAAGCGGTTATCACCGTGCCAGCGTATTTTAACGATGCGCAACGTCAGGCCACCAAAGATGCAGGCCGCATCGCAGGTCTGGAAGTAAAACGTATCATTAACGAACCGACAGCGGCTGCGTTGGCCTACGGTCTTGATAAAGAAGTGGGCAACCGCACCATTGCGGTTTACGACCTGGGTGGTGGTACGTTTGATATCTCCATCATCGAAATCGATGAAGTTGACGGCGAAAAAAGCTTTGAAGTACTGGCAACCAACGGTGATACCCACCTGGGTGGCGAAGACTTCGACAGCCGTATGATCAACTATCTGGTTGACGAGTTTAAAAAAGAGCAAGGCTTTGACCTGCGCAGCGATCCGTTGGCGATGCAGCGTCTGAAAGAAGCAGCAGAAAAAGCCAAAATTGAGCTATCTTCTGCGCAACAGACCGACGTTAACTTGCCGTACATCACGGCGGATGCAACGGGTCCGAAACACCTGAACATCAAAGTGACTCGCGCCAAGTTGGAGTCTCTGGTAGAAGAGCTGGTGACCCGTTCACTAGAGCCTCTGAAAGTTGCATTGCAGGATGCCGGGCTGTCCGTTTCTGACGTGCAGGACGTGATTCTGGTGGGTGGTCAAACCCGTATGCCACTGGTACAGAAAGAAGTGGCTGACTTCTTTGGCAAAGAACCGCGCAAAGACGTTAACCCGGATGAAGCTGTGGCAATCGGTGCAGCGGTGCAGGGCGGCGTGTTGGCCGGTGACGTTAAAGACGTGCTGCTGCTGGACGTTACCCCGCTGTCACTGGGTATCGAAACCATGGGGGGCGTAATGACGCCACTGATTACTAAGAACACCACCATCCCGACCAAACACAGCCAGGTGTTCTCTACGGCGGAAGATAACCAGTCCGCAGTAACCATCCATGTGTTACAAGGTGAACGTAAACGTGCGCATGACAACAAATCGCTGGGTCAGTTTAACCTAGATGGTATTCAGAACGCACCGCGCGGTATACCGCAGATCGAAGTGACTTTTGACATCGACGCTGACGGTATCCTGCACGTTTCTGCCAAAGACAAAAACAGCGGCCGCGAGCAGAACATCACCATCAAAGCGTCTTCTGGCTTGAATGAAGATGAAATCCAGAAGATGGTGCGCGATGCAGAAGCCAATGCGGAAGCTGACCGTAAGTTTGAAGAGCTGGTACAGGCGTGTAATCAGGGCGATCACCTGCTGCACAGCACTCGTAAGCAGCTGGAAGAGTCTGGTGACAAGCTGGCCGCTAACGATAAAACCGCGATTGAAGATGCCTTGAAAGCGCTGGAAAGTGCACTGAAAGGCGAAGATAAAGTGGAGATCGAAGCGAAGATCCAAACGTTGATCAAAGCGTCTGCCAAGCTGCTGGAAGCATCGCAACAGCAGGTACAAGCGGGTGCAGGCAACGCAGATGATGCTGCACGCAAAGAAGACGACGTTGTAGACGCTGAATTCGAAGAAGTAAAAGACAAAAAATAATCGCCCTTAGGCGGGCGCAACAACGGCGATAAGACGTTGCTGGCAAACCAGGCACGGGTGTCGAGGAAACTCTGCGCCCGTGCACGCATATTGAGGGCAGTAAAAAACATGGCGAAGCAAGATTATTACGAAGTGCTAGGTGTTGCCAAAGATGCCGATGAGCGGGAGATCAAAAAGGCCTATAAGCGTCTGGCGATGAAGTTTCACCCGGACCGTAACCCTGGTGATAAAGAGGCTGAAGCAAAATTCAAAGAGATCAAAGAAGCCTATGAAATTCTAACGGATGCGCAGAAACGGGCAGCTTACGATCAATACGGCCACGCCGCGTTCGAACATGGCGGTATAGGCGGTGGCGGGGCTGGCGGTTTCGGCGGCGCAGATTTTGGCGATATCTTTGGCGACGTATTCGGCGATATTTTCGGCGGTGGACGTCGTCAACGTGCCAGCCGCGGGGCAGATTTACGCTATAACATGGAGTTGATGCTGGAAGAAGCGGTTCGTGGCGTCGCCAAAGAGATCCGCATTCCGACGCTTGAAGAGTGTGATTTCTGTCATGGCAACGGCGCAAAACCGGGCAGTTCGCCGGTAACCTGCCCAACCTGTCATGGCAATGGCCAGGTGCAGATGCGTCAAGGTTTCTTTACAGTTCAGCAATCTTGTCCGCACTGTCATGGACGTGGCAAGATCATTAAAAATCCTTGCAATAAGTGTCATGGTCATGGCCGCGTTGAAACCAGCAAAACGCTGTCGGTGAAAATCCCTGCGGGCGTGGATACGGGCGATCGTATTCGCTTGTCGGGTGAAGGTGAGGCCGGGGAGCACGGTGCACCTGCGGGCGATCTGTACGTTCAGATGCAGGTAAAACCTCATCCTATCTTCCAGCGTGAAGATAACAATCTCTATTGCGAAGTTCCCATCAACTTTGCAATGGCAGCCATGGGAGGTGAGATTGAAGTGCCGACGTTAGATGGCCGCGTGAAATTGAAGGTGCCTGCGGAAACGCAAACCGGAAAATTGTTCCGCATGCGTGGCAAAGGTGTGAAATCGGTACGCGGCGGTGCACAGGGAGATCTGCTGTGCCGCGTGGTGGTTGAAACGCCGGTTAATCTTAATGAGCGCCAGAAGCAACTGCTGAAAGAGCTGGAAGAGAGTTTCGGTGGACTTTCTGGAGAGAGAAATAGCCCTCGCTCTAAAAGCTTCTTTGATGGCGTGAAGAAGTTTTTCGATGACCTGACCCGCTAACTTTGCAGGTTCAGACAAAAAACCGGTGATACATTACCGGTTTTTTTATGTCCACCGTTTCCATCAAAATGGCACTCATCGGTTAAATCTATATCCACATGCTTGCTAATGACTTATTTGTACCTATGTCATTGGATTTTATAGTGAAATAATTATGGATAAAATAAAACTGGGAAAGATCGTGTTATTTTCGGCATTAGTAGCCTGCTATGCAAATGTTTAGACTGCCGGATTTAACTGCTCGCTCGAAAAACTCAATGAAACCGAAAAAACAATATGCAGCACGCCTGCGCTGAGTGGCATCGACTCCATCGCGAATCGGCGTTACACGATTGCAATAGATAATAGCGTGGCTAAAGGTTTGTAGTGGCACACTGAATTTGGCCATCTGAGAATAGAGGTAATATGCTCACCTCAGGACAACACAGCTGCTCCAATGAAAAAAAGAAATTTCACTGCAGAGTTCAAACGTGAATCCGCTCAGTTTGGTTGTCGATCAGAACTACACCGTTGCTGAAGCAGCTAAAGCCATGGATATCGGCCTCTTAACCATGACCCGCTGGGTCAGACAATTAAGGGACGAACGGCAGGTAAAAGCACCTAAAGCCTATCCCATTCCTCCAGAACAGATTGAAATACGGCGCTGAAGAAAAAAACTACAACGTATTGAAATGGAAAATGAAATATTAAAGATGAACCGGACAAAAGGCGTACAGGGCTGTGCAGCCAGATTCAGGAACTGCACAACATCAGTCATTGCTCAAGCCGGGGCGAGAAGAATCTCCGCAAGGGCAACGCTCAGGGGCTTCCGGATGGAGCGCTGGCTTGCCGGCAGAATCATGAAAGAACTGGGGCTTGTAAGCTGCCAGCAATCGAAACACAGATATATACGCAGTGGTCAGGAGCAGTTGCCATACCGAATTATTTTGAGCGCCAGTTCGCCGTCACAGAACCTAACCTGATGTGGGGCGGCGATGTGACATATGTCTGGACAGTGTCTGGACAGGAAATGTCTGGACAGTGTCTGGACAGGAAAACGCTGGGCGTACCTTGCTGTTGTTTTCGACCTGTTTGCCAGAAAACCGGTGGGCTGGGCAATATCGTTCTCACCGGACAGCCAGCTGACCACTAAGGCGCTGGAAATGGCTTTTGAAAACCGGGGCAGGCCATCAGGGCTAATGTTCCACAGTGAGCAGGGCAGCCATTATACAAGCAGGCAGTTCTGTCAGTTGCTGTGGCGTTACCGGATAAAGCAGAGTATGAGCCAGCGCGGAAACTGCTGGGATAATAGCCCGATGGAGCGCTTTTTCAGATTCAGAAGCCTGAAAGAAAAATGAATGGATACCGGTAATGGGATACGGGAGCTGCACCGAAGCAGCCCGCTCCATAACGGACTATATCGTGTGATATTACAGTACACTCATACCGCACGACTATAACGGTGGGTTACCACCAAACGAATCGGAAAATCGGTTCGAAAAACTCTAAACTTGTGGCCAGTTTTAGTTGACCACTACATATAGCCAGGATCGATTAGTAGCCAGGATCGATTAGTCTATGAAGAGCATGATGATACCTATCATGTTAGTTTGGGTGAAACTACCTCTGAAGCGTATAGCGTTATCTTTATCATCGTTATCTTTTGAGCAGTACCACCAGTACGGAAGTTCGCTTGCTGGATGCGCATGACAGTGACGCCGTACCTCAGGTGTTTATTCTGCGCCGCAAAAATCATGAGTATGATGTAGATCACTATCAGGGCGCGTTCTATCTGCGCTCGAACCGTGAGGGAAAAAACTTAGGCTTGTATCGCGCTATCGACTGGAATACTTAGGCTTGTATCGCGCTATCGACTGGGATGAGTCCGCGTTGGAAACGCTCATCACGCCGCATAGCAGTCGCGTGCTGGAAAGTTTTGAGCTGTTCTGCGATTGGTGGAACTGGAAGAGAGGGAGAAGGGCTTAACCTCGTTGCGTCAGGTGCATTGGCAGACTGGTGCCGAAAAGAACATCAGCTTTAACGGATCCTAGCTACGTTACCTGGCTCGCTTACAATCCGACGCCTGAAACTTCGTTGTTGCGTTTTGGCTATTCGTCCATGACCACGCCAACCTCGCTGTACGGGATTAATCTGGACAGCGGCGAACAGCACCTGCTCAAACAGGCGGAGGTTAAACACTTCTCCCCCGGGGATTATTGCAGTGAACACTTGTGGATTACCATGCGCGATGGCGTCGAGGTACCGGTGTCTCTGGTGTATCGCCGTGACTGCTACCAGCCCGGTAATAATCCGTTACTGGTGTATGGCTACGGTGCCTACGGTAGCAGTATGGAGCCGGATTTTAGCGTGAGTCGCCTTAGCCTGCTCGACTGAGGGTTTGTGTTTGCGTTGACCAACATTCGCGGCGGCGGAGAGTTGGGGGCAGCAATGGTATGACGACGGGCACTTGCTCAATAAGATGCACACCTTTACTGATTTTATTGATATTTCCCGCGCATTGATGGCGCAGGGATATGGTAATGAAAGCAGCTTATGCCATGGGTGGCAGCGCCAGAGGCTTGTTGATGGGCGCGTGGTTAACTTGGCCCCTGAACTGATTAAAGGTGTGGTGGCGCAGGTTCCGTTTGTCGATGTGCTGACCCCATGCTTGATGAGTCAATTCCTTTGACGACTAAGGAGTATGATGAATGGGGGGAATCCGGGTGAGGAACGTTATTATTATGATTAACGGGTGAGGAACGTTATTATTATGATTAATATGACTACGGCTTTGTTGAATAAATCAGAATTAGCCGACAGGATGGCTCCCTTTGCTACACCTGTTATCCGATCCTGACGCTGTGTGGCATACCCAACAACGTCATACGGTTCAGCGCTTTGACCATCGCCATGGCTTCACCTACCTGAGCCTCATAGTCACGCAGGCTCAGATGGCCACCCAGAAAAGTTTTTATGCGGAACATCGCTGTTTCTGCCACTGAACGCCGGTGATAACCCACTTTCTTTTTCCATATATCATTACTCACGCTCAGACGCTGATTCGCCACCGCATGGTTACGTTCATGGTACTTGTCCGGCCAGTTTTTCGCTCCGCTTCGCGGCGGGATAAGGGGCCTGATTTTCTTTCTTAGCAACGCATCGTGGCAGTAACGGGCGTCATAAGCACCGTCTGCTGACACTTCCCTCATTTTCCGGTGGGTTTGGTTAATCAGGCCCGGCAGTGTCTGCGCATCTGTCGTTCCGCTGGATAAGTCGGCACAGATAATCTCATGCGTCGCACTGTCTGCTGCCAGATGAAGCTTACGCCACACTCTTCGTCTGTCAGCCCCATGCTGCCTGACTTTCCATTTACCTTCGCCAAAGACCTTCAGACTGGTACTATAGATGACCAAATGTGAGATTTCACCACGAGTTGGCGTTTTTATGCTGATGTTGACGCTCTTTACTCGTCTGCTGACCAGCGAGTAGTCCGGGCAGCACAGCGGCAAAGACATGAGTTTAAAAATCGACTCAACGAAGCCCTGTAATGCCCGGAGCGACAGGTTAAACACACGTTTCATCATCAGGACTGTGGTAATAGCCATATCGCTGTATAGTAAAGCGGCCGGCCACGACCAACTGTCAGTCCATGTAGCGATGGCCGACTCATCAAACCAGAACGCCAGGGAATCTCGTTGTCTGAATGCTTTGTTGTATGCGGGCCATTTGGTGATTTTAAACTTTTGCTTTACCATTGGGACCTGATGTTGAAACGAATTTAGCGATCAGATCCGCCAATAAAAGTTCAATTTATTCAACAAAGCCGAAAGAAAGACAAGCTCCGTGTCAGCGTGTGGCTATGTACTGTATTGCACCGTACAAACCGTATTAACCTACCCCATGGTAAAAATCCAGATGGGATAGACTGCCTACTTCAGACAGCAGGGACTGCCATCTGATGCGGTGTTAATCTCCATAATCCGGGTACAAGGCAACGTGTGCCGCAAAGGAGGTAGCACAAAACACAGCATGATTTCGGCGAGTTAACTCCCGATAGCATAAATGAAAATGCGTCTTTAAAAAAATTAATGAAAAATGCGTCTTTAAAAAATTTTTAATTGTTTAAATGTAAGAAAGATGAATCGAGTCAGTGGGTAAAACGCATAAAACCGAAATAACATTTTGTTATTTCGGTTTTATGCGTTTTATATCATCAGGACAAATTATTTGGCAGCAGCAAAACGGGCAGCAGCTTCATCCCAGTTCACCACGTTCCAGAACGCTTTGATGTAATCCGGGCGACGGTTTTGATATTTCAGATAGTAAGAGTGCTCCCACACGTCAAGCACGACGATCGGGTAACCGGAAGCGCCAGAAATGGCCTCGCCCATCAGCGGGCTATCCTGATTAGCGGTAGAAACCACGGCCAGTTTGCCGTCTTCTTTCAATACCAGCCATGCCCATCCTGAACCGCAACGGGTTGCAGCAACTTGCTCAAATTTTTCTTTGAATGCATCAACGCTGCCGAAATCTCGTTCGATAGCCGCTTTCAGATCGCCGCCCAGCGTGGTGCCCAGTTTCAGACCTTTCCAGAACAGGCTGTGATTAGCGTGGCCGCCAGTGTTGTTACGCAGTACCACTTTTTTCTCGGCCGGTACTTTATCCAGTTTGGCGATCAGCTCTTCTGCGGAGAGGCTAGCGAATTCCGGCAGACTTTCCAACGCTGCATTAGCATTATTAACGTAAGCCTGGTGGTGCTTGGAGTGATGGATTTCCATCGTTTGTTTGTCGAAATACGGTTCCAGCGCGTCATAAGAGTAAGGCAGGGATGGCAGTGAATAACTCATATTTATCATCTCCATAGTTGTACTACTAAATAATCGCGAGCGTGCTTGGTCTTGATTGTGGCGCACGCATGATAGTCAGGTACGGCACGCCTCAAGCGGTAATGGTTAACAAACAACTGTTCTGTTAGTGTCGCGTAATCATGAGGTTCATTATAGATAATTAAATGATCTTGAAAACGATTATTCGCGTCGCCATCGAATGGAGTTCGCACGTTTACCCATGGAAAAAATGATTATATCATTGTTGCCTAAGCTAAAAACAGATTAATCTATCTGTACTGGCCTCATGCGCTGTCGAGCAGGCGCTGCGGATGGGTATAAACGGTCGCCCGGCCTGGGCGGCAAAAGCCCGCCAGCATCAGGTTGCAACGCTCAGCCACATCAATGATGAGCGATGTTGCCGCTGAGACGGCAAACAGGATCTCGATGCCACACATCGCAGCTTTTTGCACCATCTTGCACCATCTCATAGCTGGCACGGCTGGAAACCAACACGGCACCCGAGTGCCAGTGGCGCGTAGCACGTACGCCCAGCAGTTTATCGAGCGCCACGTGACGGCCAACATCTTCGCAGCCACCCAAAATGGTCCCTTCGCTGGAAAGCCAGGACACCGCATGGGTAGAACCGGTCAATTGGCCGATGTACTGCACGTCTTTGAGCTGCTTTAATGCACCGTCCAGGTGATTCAGCGAGAAGGTTTGCGTGAAGGGCAGCGGTGCGACCGGTTTACCGATCTCTTCCAACTGTTCGACACCACACACGCCGCAGCCGGTACGGCCGTTCATGGAGCTGCGGCGCTCTTTTAGCCCGGGAAAGCGGCGGCTGGAGAGCTCTATCTGGACTTCTGTACCATTACAGACTGGCTGCACGTCCATGCCGTAAATCTCTTGCGGTGACGTAATGATGCCTTCCGACAAGGAATAACCTAACGCAAAGGCTTCCAGATCTTTTGGCGTAGCCATCATCATAACATGGGAAATGCCGTTGTACACCAGCGCGACGGGCACTTCTTCCGCCAGCCAGTCAGTTTTGGCCTGAGACAAGCAGCCTTGATGGCGTACCGTTCGCTGGCATGTGCCCTCGAGCGCAGGGATTGCTTCTTCCACGTGTTATCTCTATAATATAATTTATTCTGGAGTAGAAAGTCATTATTTCTACCCCACTGGGTGCGATACGAGTTTTATCGTGGAATGTGGCGATTTGCCTGTAGTTCAGGGTACAAAAAAAAAGGGGGGGAAGTGTGCGTTTCCTCGAAGAATCGCTAAACAGCGCGGCAGGAAAGCCGATTTGTGTATACGCTTGGTTTTTTGTGTATACGCTTGGTTTGTGTATACGCTTGGTAGACTGTCCTTAACGTTAGCAATTTTTTGCATATTGGCTCTGTTTTCATCGCGGCCTGGCCGCGTAACCCTACGGCGAAGAACAGGAGACCGCAATGGCACGTCACTTCGCTGAAGACCGGGTCGCGCCGGCACCTATGCTCACCCCCTCAATCTGAAAAAGCTCTATGACAACTTTATTGGTGGCACTTGGGTGTATTGGTGGCACTTGGGTGCCTCCGGTAGGGGAGACTATTTCGTTAACCTGACACCTGTCACCAGGCAACCCCTGGAAGTAGCCAGTTCCGGCATGCGTGATGTCGATCATGCGCTGGATGCCCCGCCCATAACGCCAATGCAGAGTGTGGGCTATGTCGGTATAGGATTGGCCTTACTGCTGAACCGGATTACGGATCGCATGGAGGAGAACCTGGAACTGCTGGAGTATGCTGAAACCTGGGATAACGGGAAACCGATTCGTGAAACCATAGGAGCTGACGTGCCGCTGGCGATCGACCATTTCCGCTACTTTTTTGCCGCCTGTACCCGAGCGCAGGAATGGGCGATCAGCGAAATCGACAAGGATACGGTCGCTTACCATTTTCATGAACCGCTGGGCGTTGTGGGGCAGATTATTCCATGGAATTTCCGTCAAGTATTTAATAAGTTGATTACAGTGTAAAATCTCAAGTTGATTACAGTGTAAAATCTCTAGTTTTGAATGTAGTGTAGAGATACAGTGGCTAACGTTGATGTAAGATGCCCGTTTTGTGAACAGACAGCCTCTGTAAAAACACGGTTATGGCAAAAATGGCCATCAGCGTTACCGTTGTCAGTCATGTAGTTGTCAGTCATGTAAACGCACCTTCCAGCTCGATTATTCCTATCGTGCCTGCCAACTCCTATCGTGCCTGCCAACCGGGAATGACAGACCAACTCATTGACTTGGCAATGAAAATGAATAATATGCGGGTATTCGTGACACTACTCGGGCGTTACATATTATTAGTATCAATGCCGTCCTGCGTACTTTAAAAAACTCTCTCGGCGGAATGTAACAACACTGCCACTTTGTGCACTGATGGCTACAGGGTTTACAATGACGAACTTCCAAAAGCAAAACACATTGTTGGCAAACTGTATACACAGCGTATTGAGCGTGAAAATCTGACGCTGCGCAACCGATTGAACCGCCTCAATCGTAAGACGTTGAGGTATTCAACATCATCCGAAATGCACGATAGGCTCATCGGCACTTACATCGAACGCGAGTATTACGTTTGATGTTGTATCAACTCATTAAATTGTATCAACTCATTAAATACGCGACCAATTAATTTCAAACTTCGCCACATAAGCATCCGCTCCCACCTTGCGCACGTGATCTTCATTGGCGCTGCCAGAGAGTGAAGAGTGAATAATCACCGGCAGTTTTTTCAAGGAACTCATCACGCTTGATGTTACGGGTCAGCGTGAAACCGTCCATTTCCGGAATTTCCAGGTCCGTCAGCACAAAGGATATCTTATCCGTAATCGGGCGTCCTTCCTGCTGAGCTTCCTTCGCCATCGCTTGAATCTTGTTCCAGGCCTCTTGACCAGTGACATGCATCAACGTGGGGATCTGCATGACGCTCAAGCCCTGTTCCAGCATGGAGCGAGCCACCTTGGAGTCATCTGCTACAATGGAGTCATCTGCTAAAATCGCTACTGTGCCCAGTTTCAGGCGGAACCCTTTGGTTTTCAATTTATCTTCTTTGATGTCGCGATCGACCGGATTCATGTCGTGCAGAATCTGTTCTACGTCCAGAACCAAGGCCAGGCGATTACTGGATTTATCGGCATCCAGTCGTGCGATGCTGGTAATGTAGGTTGAATTAAGCCCATTCTCAGCAGCCAGCACCTAGCTCCAGTCTAGACGTACAATATCATCCACCGATTCAACGGTAAAAGCCTGCGTGCTACGCGCATACTTGGTAATGAGGAGAATGTTCAATCCAGAGCTTGGCTCGCAACCCAGCAACGCTGGCAGATCGATAACCGGAATGACCTACCCGCAAATGTTCACCATACCCATCATCGGCAGTTTCATGCCTGCCGCTTTGGTCAGCGAGGGCATCGGCACGATTTCGCGTAGTTTAAACACATTGATACCGTACAACACATTGATACCGTACAACTCAGACTCGGCACCCTGCGTAGAGGGGCCCAAACGGAACAACAGCATTTCAAATTTATTAGAGGAAGTGTAGTGGCACGCTGATACGGGCCACCTGATCGGAGGTGATATGCTCACCTCAACAACGACAGGTGACCACAAATGGCAAAACATTTCACGGCAGAATTTAAGCTCGAAGCAGCAAAGCTGGTTGTCGACCACGGCTATACCTACGTTAAGGCCGCAGAGGTAGTTAATGTCAGCCATTCGGCTATCACCCTACTGGGTTAGAGCGCCAGGGGAAAACGCCCGCCGGGCTTCCTCTGAAGCCCGAACAGCTAGAGCTACGTGAGATGAAGAAAAAAGTCCAGCGTCTTGAAATGGCGAATGAAATCCTAAAAAAGGCTACGGCTCTCTTAATGTCGGACTCACTCAACGGTTCATGGTAGCCGACAGGCTGAGAGTGCGATATCCGGTCGCGGCGTTGTACCAACCTTTTAAAGTACATCGCAGCCGCTACAGGCACTGGCAGGCTTCCGCACTTAGCCCGACGGGGAACGTGTGGTTAAGCGCAGCTAGGTCATGGAAGCCTGGAATGCCAGCGGTGGCTCCTCCGGCGCTCGAAGCATCGCGACTATCATCTCCAGGGGCTCTGGCGTCAAAATGGGCCGCTGGCTGGCGGGTAATAAGATGAAAGAGCTAGATATCGCCAGTTGCCAGGTACCGACGCACAAATACAAACGCGGCGGAAACGAACACGTTGCAATACCGAACCATCTCGACCGCCAGTTCGCAGTTACCGCGCCGGCTCAGGTGTGGTGCGGTGATGTGACCTATATCTGGACGGGTAAATGCCATGCTTATCTGGCGGTGGTGCTGGATATGTTCGCCCGTAAACCAGTGAACTGGGCCTTGTCGACGTCGCCGGATTCGGTACTCACGGTCAAAGCATTGCAGATAGCCTGGGAGTTTCGGGGTCGGCCACCAGGCGTGATGCTCCACAGCGACCAGGGTAGCCACTATACCAGTTGCCAGTATCGGCAGGCCCTGTGGTTCTGTCGGATAAAGCAGAATATGAGCTGCCGGGGCAACAGCTGGGATAACGCCCCTATGGAGCGGTTCTTCCGGAACCTGAAGACCGAATGGGTGCCGACGAAGGGCTATAATAAAAGCTTCAACGGGGCTCAGAGCGCGATAATCCGCTACATCACGGGCTATTACAGTGCGATCCGGCCTCACTGGTATAACAGCGGTCTGACGCCAAAGGAATCTGAGCGACTGTACTACTTACAGTCTAATGCGATGGCCAGTATTAGTTGACCACTATAAAGTGAGATTTGTTCTCTCATCTATCTTATCCATTATACCCTTTCATCTATCTTATCCATTATACCCTTAAATAAGAATGCATATTTGTGTAGTGTACAGTCATATTTGTGTAGTGTACAGTAGCGAGGTGTCGCACGTCGTCCGAGTTCATATGACAAGATACAGCCCTTCCACTGTAAGCTATCCGTGGCATTCTTCAACTCCCTGTTATCTGTTATCGACCGCTATCGACAAAAATATGAGCGCTTCAGTAACAACCTAATGCCATTATAATCAATTTTATATTATAACACTATAATATTTATAACACTATAATATTTATGAATTTATTTCAGTGATTTTTGTTTTTACTGTTCACAAATTGTTCACTCTTCAGACATAAAAATCTGCTGACAGGCTAGCCTGTCGGCTACCCAGCGTACTTTATCATCTCCTACCTTGCCATAAACCACTTGACCTATTGATTTATGAATAATCATAGATAAAAAATATCGTAATAGTTGCCTTTTTCGCTTTTAACAATGTCCATAAGACAACTACGCTTAATGTGTCCACAGCACTGTACCTGGCGACTTTGTACCAGGCCCCATGGAACTCATTATTTGTGCCAGGCCCCATGGAACTCATTAGTAGAGGAAGATATTGCATGACAACTGAAAGCAAATGCCCATTTTCTGACGGTGGTAGCAAACCTACCGTCAGCAACGGCACCACGAATCAGGATTGGTGGCCAAATCAGCTCAGTCTGAAAGTACTCCACCAACACAGCCCGCTCTCCTACCCTCTTAGTAAAAATTTCAATTACGCCGCCGCCTTCAACAGTCTCGATCTGGCGGCGGTTAAAAAAGATCTCCATGCCTTGATGACCGATTTCCAGCCCTGGTAGCCTGCGGACTTCGGCTACTATGGCCCATTGTTTATTCGTATGGCCTGGCACAGCGCCGGAACCTACCGTACTAGCGATGGCCGCGGTGGTGCGGGGGCTGGACAGTAACGCTTTGCTCCGTTGAATAGTTGGCCTGATAACGTAAATCTCGATAAGGCACGGCGGTTTCTATGGCCGATCAAGCAAAAATATGGTCAAAACATCTCCTGGGCCGATTTGATGATCCTGACTGGTAACGTGGCATTAGAATCCATGGGCTTTAAAACGTTTGGATTTGCAGGCGGTCGCCCCGACATATGGGAACCAGAAGAAGATGTTTACTGTGGTGCGGAAACCACATTTCTTATTGATAATAAACGTTATTATGGTGAACGGGATCTGGAAAACCCGCTGGCTGCGACACAAATGGGCCTGATTTACATCAACCCGGAAGGTCCCGGGGGCAACTCCGATCCGCTCGCCGCTGCCGAAGACATTCGGGAAACCTTTAGCCGTATGGCAATGAATTACGAAGAGACCGTGGCGTTGATCGCTGGCGGTCATACCTTTGACAAAACACACGGCGTAGCCTTTGACAAACACACACGGCGTAGGCGATGCCGTATCGGTCGGGCCCGAACCGGAAGCCGCAGGCATCGAAGAACAAGGATTAGAATGGAAGAGCAGTTTCGGTAGTGGGGAAGGCGGCGACACCATTGGCAGTGGACTGGAAGTCACCTGGACACAAACGCCTACGCAGTGGAGCAACTACTTCTTTCAAAATCTGTTTGGCTACGAATGGGAACTGACTAAAAGCCCGGCGGACGCACACCAGTGGCAACCCAAACATGGCGCGGGCGCAGGAGAAATACCTGATGCTCACGATGCGACAAAGCGCTACCCTGATGCTCACGATGCGACAAAGCGCTACGTTCCCACCATGCTGACCACCGATCTTTCCCTGCGCGTTGATCCGATTTATGAGAAAATCTCGCGCCGCTTCTATAAACATTCCGAGGAATTTGCCGACGCTTTTGCGCGCGCTTGGTTCAAACAGACTCACCGCGATATGGGGCCACGCGCACGTTATCTGGGTCCAGAAGTACCAAGCGAAGAACTCATTTGGCAAGACCCGATCCCCTTAGTGAATCATGAACTGATCAACAGGCAGGATATCGCCACGCTGAAACAAACAGATTGTGGCAACGGGGATAAGCGTATCGCAGTTGGTCGCAACGGCCTGGGCATCAGCATCCACGTTTCGTGGTTCAGATAAACGCGGTGGCGCTAACGGAGCGCGTCTGAGTCTTGCACCACAAAACCATTGGGAAGTTAACCAGCCCGCACAGTTGGCGCAGGTGTTGATCGCTCTGGAACTCGTACAACACGCATTTAATGACACACAATCAGGCAACAACGTGTTTCACTGACCGATATCATTGTACTGGGTGGCGTCGTGGGCGTCGAACAAGCTGTGCAACACGCAGGCCAATCGGTCAGACGCAGGCCAATCGGTCAGCGTTCCTTTTACTCCAGGACGGATGGATACCTCTCAAGCACAAACCGATATCGCCTCATTCGACGTCTTGAACCCATTGCTGATGGTTTCCGCAACTATCAGAAAGCGCAATACAGCATCAGTCCAGAAGTATTGCTAGTGGACAAGGCGCAGTTGCTTACCCTTACAGCACCGGAAATGACCGTACTGCTCGGCGGGTTGCGCGTACTGAATATCAATACCTGGCAAACAGCGCACGGTGTCTTTACCCAACGCCCAGGCACCTTGACCACTGATTTTTTCATCAACTTACTGGATATGAATACCACGTGGCACCCGATTGATGCATCGCACACACTGTTTGAAGGGTGCGATCGCACCACGGGCCAGCCAAAATGGACAGGAACACGCGTAGATCTGATTTTCGGTTCACACTCACAGCTACGAACGCTGGTGGAGGTTTACGCCAGTGCTGATGCGCAGGCATCGTTTGTACACGATTTCGTGGCTGTCTGGAATACGTGGCTGTCTGGAATAAAGTAATGAATCTGGATCGTTTCGATCTGGTGTAGCGGTTATTCGGAGCTATGGTCGTGCAGTAATGCTCTTCTGGCTTCCCAACATGGTCTTATGGCCATGTTGGGGCATAACCACAGAGCGGATTGCCGCCAGTGGCGTAATTCCGCTCATCAGTTTTACAAAGTAACAGGCAATCCCTTTGACAACCCCGCCATCCAAGAAAAAGTGCAAAGTCCAGGTTCCTGTCGTCATCAGCAGAATAGTTAGGACACACACGCTAAACCACTTCTGTCGTTGCATAAATACCTCACGCTAAAATGGCACGCAAAATGCGCCGAAATTTGATACCAAGTAAACAAGAAATGCATACCAGTATATACTACCCAGTATATACTACAACAGAGTGATAATAGCAGTATAAAATATGTAGAATTTATTAATTTTCGGAATAAAAACTACTATGATCCTATCTGTAAGCACTATGTGCTTGCTGTTTTGACGTTTCTTTTTTCTTCACCAGGTTATACCATTCAAAAGATGACCCTTCCTGCGGAGAACCGGCAATGACGCTGCAAATTGGCATTTATATTTTTGATAATGTTTAGGTATTATATTTTGTAGGGCCCTATGAAGTCTTTACCTGCTCAACGCGTGTGGCAGGTGGATCCGAACCGCGTTTTAGCGCTTTTCACGCTCGGAGAAAAGCGTGCCTCAGTGCGCGCACGTGCTAGATTAAAGATCGATCTCGACTACACCCTCGACTGGATTGTCTGATTGACCCCGGCGGGGGTGGTTACCGCAGATATGGAAAAAACCGCGGTTATTAGATTAGATTACTTCGCCAAATCCAGCAAGCAACCATTACTGCATCTGGTTGCACTGGTGCTTTTTTGCTCGCCAAAACCGGACTATTTGACAACCGTTAGGTAACCATCCATTGGCAAGACATTGCCGATTTGAAGATGATGTTCCTTAACTTGGGCGTGAAAAGTGATGTGTGCTGGGTTGATCAAGGGGCGTTTGTGTCATCGGCAGGGATTCCTGCATGGTATTGATATGAGCCTGCATCTGGTTGAGCGTTTTGCGGGACGTAGGTCAAGTATTCAATGAGTTGATTACAGTGTAAACTCTCCAGTTTTGGATGTGGAGATACAGTGGCTAACGTGATGTAAGATGCCCGTTTTGTGAACAGACAGCCTCTGTAAAAAACACGGTTATGGCAAAAGTGGCCATCAGCGTTACCGTTGTAAGTCATGTAACGCACCTTCCAGTTCGATTATTCCTATCATTCCTGCCAACCGGCAGTGACAGACCAACTCATTGACTTGGCAATGAATAATGCGGGTATTCGTGACACTGCTCGGGCGTTACATATTAGTATCAATGCCGTCGTGCGTACTTTAAAAAACGCTCGCCGCGGAATGTAACAACGCTGCCACTGGATAATCTGCAAAATTCAACTGATTTGCGAAGTGGATGAGATGTGGTCATTTGTTGGCAACAAAAAGTGGATGAGATGTGGTCATTTGTTGGCAACAAAAAACGACGGCACTGGCGGTGGTATGCATGGGAGCCGCGTTTGAAGCGGATTATCGCTTATGCATTTGGCTCTAACGCTGCGTATGTTCTCGGGATTTAGAGTGGTATTTTGGTGCACTGATGGCTACAGGCCTTACAACGACGAACTCCCAAAAGCAAAACACATTGTTGGCAAACTGTATACACAGTGTATTGAGCGTGAAAATCTGACGCTGTGCAACCGATTGAACCGCCTTAATCGTAAGACGTTGGGGTATTCAAAATCATCGGAAATGCACGATAGGCTCATCGGCACTTACATCGAATGCGAGTATTAGGTTTGATGCTGTATCAACTTATTGAATACACGATCGGGACGTACGCTGGCAGAAAGAACTGCCAGACAACTGGAGTTTGACTCGACATAAAACCCTGACTGATGCAAAACAGGTTGTCGAACCAACCTCAGATTGATGGCAAAGTCACTTTCCCCCTCGTCGTCCTCGGCGAAAGCCAGGGTTCTCTGTGAGAACGAACGAGTTTCTTCGGCAAAAAATTCCCGCCTTTGCGGGAATGACAGTGAGTGTCAGCATGACAGTGAGTGTCAGCAACGCCAGTCTGGCGAGCCAGACTGTTACTGTGCTTTATTTCGCTGCATTGCTCATGATTTTACCGAGTTTTACCACCCAATCCTCGCCGCGTTGCATCGCCGGCGCATAAGTTTTGTCGTTTACCATAGTGACCGGTTGGATCTCCAGCACTCGCCCCTTAAACAAGGTTGAGCACATCTGGTGCACCACTTTTTCATTCATTATCGTTTGCAGACAGCGAAATCAGGGCGCATCAGGCATCACCAGATCTTTCATTTCCGGTTTGATACGCTGATGCAACATTTCTTTTCAGGTCTGGCGACCACTGCATCCAAATCACGATCACTGGATGCCACGGAGATATTACCTTTTGCATCTGCCGGTAAGTATTACCTTTTGCATCTGCCGGTAAGGTATAAAGCGTGACCAGTTCTTTACGCAGCGTGACCAGCTCTTTACGCATGGTAGCAGGATCAACGTATTCCACCTGAAAAGTATGGGGTAATCTGAGACTACTTCAATCGTGCAGAACTACAAGCCATCTAACGTTTTCGGTAACACATCGGCAATCTGCTGCGTGGTATAACCCTCGATAACGTCGGAACTCATCGTCTGTGCCAAACCATACAGTGGCAGCATCATCAACAATCTGCACATTGTAGTGGCCAACTAATACTGGCCATCGCATTAGACTGTAAGTAGTACAGTCGCTCAGATTCCTTTGGCGTCAGACCGCTGTTTTATCCCAGTGAGGCCGGATGGCACTGTAATATAATAGCCCGTGATGTAGCGGATTATCGCGCTCTGAGCCTCATAGAAGCTTTTATAGCCCTTCGTCGGCACCCATTCGGTCTTCAAACCGCTCCATAGGGTGTTATCCCAGCAGTTGCCACGGCGGCTCATACTCTGCTTTATCCGACAGCACCACAGGGCCTGCCGTTACCACCGCCAGATAAGCATGGCATTTACCCGTCCAGATATAGGTCACATCACCGCACCACACCTGAGCCGGCGCGGTAACTGCGAACTGGCGGTCGAGATGGTTCGGTATTGCAACGTGTTCGTTTCCGCCGCGTTTGTATTTGTGCGTCGGTACCTGGCAACTGGCGATATCTAGCTCTTTCATCTTATTACCCGCCAGCCAGCGGCCCATTTTGACGCCAGAGCCCCTGGAGATGATAGTCGCGATGCTTCGAGCGCCGGAGGAGCCACCGCTGGCATTCCAGGCTTCCATGACCTAGCTGCGCTTAACCACACGTTCCCCATCACCACACGTTCCCCATCGGGCTCATTAGCCGAAGCCTGCCAGTGCCTGTAGCGGCTGCGATGTACTTCAAAATTGGCACAATGCCACGACCGGATATCGCGCTCTCAGCCTGTCGACTACCGTGAACCGTTGAGTGAGTCCGACATTAAGAGAGCCGTAGCCTTTTTTAGGATTTCATTCGCCATTTCAAGACGCTGGACTGTTTTTCTTCATCTCACGCAGCTCTAGCTGTTCTGGCTTCAGAGGCAGCCCGGCGGGCGTTTTCCCCTGGCGCTCAAGTTGCAGCTTATTAACCCAGCGGGTGATAGCCGAATGGCTGACATTAACCGCCTCTGCGGCCTTAACGTAGGTATAGCCGTCGATAACCAGCTTTGCTGCTTCGAGCTTAAATTCTGCCGTGAAATGTTTTGCCATTTGGTCACCTATCGTGTTGTTGGGTAGCATATCACCTCCGATCAGGTGGCCCGTATCAGTGTGCCACTACAGCATAAATTCTTTCAGATGGCGGTGACCTACCAGATTCTGTTTGCGGTAAGGGTTTCGATGACATCCTGGCAAGCGTTGTTGGAAGAGGCCATAACATTAGCGAATCTGCTGGTGATTGTTTCCACCGTGCTGTCATTGGTGATGACCGGCTTTCTGATATGCAAAAAGATTGGCATGCATCCTATCGATGTTGCCATTATTTATTGTTGTCAGAGTGGGCAGGGAGGAACGGGGAATGTCGCCATTTTGAGTGCGGGAGAGCGGATGGCATTAATGCCTTTCGCACAAGTTGCTACCCGTGTTAGCGGTGCTTCTTTGAGTATGTCATTGGCGTTTGTGTTTTGAATACCATGTTGGTCTGAATGCCTGATGTGTATTGGCTTGAAGACAGGCCTCTCCACCCCGTAACGTAAGAGGTTCAGCATCATGTCCCGCACGCTATGCAACGATAGGGTCGCTACGGCTGAGCTAAAGTTTAATAATCCGTTGCCGATACTGACGTGATGTTTTTTTCATGCGATTGGCTGCCGATGTGCATAGACCATTCATTTCATGATGGGGCATGATGGGGATAGGTGTGGTGGAACAGAATTCCAAAGAACAGTTTGTTAAGCGCAATAAACTTGCTATCTGTGCGAAGTTACGCGACTGCTGTGCGAAGTTACGCGACTGGCAAAAAAATGATATTACTGTGATGGTCAATCATCAGCGCGCGGGCAATTTATCAGCAAGATTCTAGATGTATTGCCAGACGATAACCTCTTTGTTTTCGACCTCGGTGGTGTGGAAACTGAAAAGGTGGTGTGGAAACTGAAAACAGTCGCGCGTTGTACGCGGGCGATCTTGCTTTCGTGGCTGAGCTGGCTGGCGCAAAAGTAGAATTCAAATCCAGTATTGCCCGCACTGTTAATTTTTAAGATTTACCGGCGTTCACGGCCCAGGTACCGCCGGAACTCTTCTACATACAGCGCAGAAACTATTTTCGTATTATTACGCCAGTGTGGCCACCGCTGCTGTGTCGCGGTGAGCTGGTGGATAAGACTCCGTTTCAGTTTGAAATCAAAGATATTTCCCTCGGTGGTTTAGGGCTGTTTACCGAATGTGACATGAGAGATGTGATGTCTCCGGGCGACATTCTGGAAAATGTCGAGATGGATCTGGATGAACACGGCTTCTTTTGCGTCATGAACACGGCTTCTTTTGCGTCGATATGCAACTGGTGGGACAGGTTGACAGTAATGTCGTTGACAGCAAAGGCGAAGTGAAAGTAATGAAGCGACTGAGCTTTAAATTTCCGGCGTTTTCGGCCTTCCAGGAGCGCGATTTGCAGCAGGTGATTTATTAATTAGGCAGCAGGTGATTTATTAATTAGAACGCTTGCAAATCCAAAAAAGAAAGCGTTTTCAGAATTGATTCCAGACGGTAATCAATAGAATAATGTTATTACACATTTAGGTCGGCAAGAATACCACCTAATGTCATTAAGAATAACACTATAGTTTGTCAGAACACCCCGATTATGGCATTACACGCGCCTTGTAAATAGCCAAAGCTTCACTAGCGTCGGTTATTTTTTTGCATCAATACATGACGCAACATTTGTGTTTCAACCAGGAGGCTGGACATCGATCCGGATAGATAATCAGTATTTTGTTGTGTGCCAAACGGCCACTATGAGGAAAGGAAAATGGGGCAATTTCTCAATAGGGTACCGGCGTTTGTCGGTCCAGTGTTTTCTGTTGTGGGAATAGGAGAGGCTTATCATGTCTGTTAACAGCGCCGCTCCGGCTTCGCAACGTGCTCAGTTAAGAAAAACCCTGACGCGGTGGCAGGTGGTCATGATGGAGCTGACGTACAGGCAGCCAATGACCATTTATGATACTTTCGGCATCGTGCCCAATTTGACGGATGGGCATGTTGCCACCACCTATGGCTTTGCACTGATTGGTATCCTGTTTACTGCTGTCAGCTACAGCAAACGGGTGCGCCGTTTTCCTTCCGCATGTTCAGCCTACACCCGCATGCTCAGCCTACACGCATCTTCCGCATGCTCAGCCTACACGCATGCGCAAAAGGCGATCAGCCCGCACGTTGGCTTTATGGTTGGCTGGTCTTCGTTGCTCGATTATCTGTTTATGCCGATGCTCAACATTCTGCTGGCGAGAACCTATCTGGAAGCGATTTCCCCCGGTACCGACCTGGATTTTCGTGGCTGGATTGGTAGCATTGATGACGATCGCATTGATGACGATGTTCAACCTGCGCGGTATCAACATTGTTGCCAACCTGAACTCGATTATCGTGGTGGTGCAGGTGGCGATCATGGCGGTGTTCCTGGGCCTGCTGATTCACGGTGTCCCTCAAGGTGAAGGAGCAGGTATGCTGGTGAGCACGAGCCGGTTCACGATGAGCACGAGCCGGTTCACGATGTGAACCGGCTTTTTTGTCTCTTACACCGTAAAAAATCAGCTGACCAAGGTCTGTGTATAGACAAACAGGGATTTTAGTAACTCAGCTTTACGCTTGTCGTCTTCGTGCTGAGCATAAAGTTCTTGCAAATGTGAGAAATAGTCTTGAAGTCGCTCGGGCGTGAATACCGCTTTGCGGTGCTGTAACCAACGCTGTTGCTCACTGTCATCCAATGTGCTGGGAAAGTTTCTGGCGCGATAACGGAATAATAAGTGCGCGATGCGATTGTCATTAAATGACAGATCCAATGCAGGCAGGTTCTTTACTGCCGTTTGCTGAATAATGTTCATGGCAGCCCGGTCGGCATCGCCAAAAAAGCCATCATATAACCGCATATCCACATCACTGTCCGGCGTGAAGGACGGCACATCGGCATAGAACGCAACCACTTTTTCGCGAAGATCGCTGCGTTGACGTAACACCGACAGGTTATCGAGACAACGTTGGAGATCGATCCCCAGTCGAGCAGCATCTTCTGGGCGCAGCGTGTTGGCGGGAGCCAGCACCGGGCATTTATTGATATGCACCAGTTTGACGGGTGCCGGACTTTGCTCAGGTGCCAGACGCTCACGCGGGGTATAGAGCCGTTCACGGAGCGCATCAGCATCCAACTCAAGCAGCGGGGTGATATCTCCGACCAGATCGCACAGGATGACCGCATTGCGATTTTCCGGGTGCCAGGCTAGCGGTACCACCCAACTGGTATTGCCGCGCGCCGCGCCAAACATCCCGCTGACATGCACCAGCGGCTTCATTTGAGGAATATTGATAAGCTGGCTGACCTTGTTTTTATTACGTAGCGCAAACAGATACTGAAACAGTTTCAGCTGAGCTTGCTTAAACAACTTCGCCATGGCAATGGTGGCATACACATCGGACATGGCATCGTGGGCGTTTTCATGTGCTACGCCATTGGCCTGTGTCAGGTGCTCCAGACGAAAACTGGGCAAACCATCATCATTCAACGGCCACTCGATACCGTCCGGGCGCAAGGAGTAGCAGGCTCGCAGCGCATCCAGCAAATCCCAGCGAGAATTTCCGTGCTGCCAACTGTACGCATAGGGATCGTAGAAATTGCGGTAGAAAATGTTGCGGCTCATCTCATCGTCGAAGCGAATATTGTTGTAACCCATTATGCAGGTGTTCGGCACGCTGAAAGCAGCATGAATCTGGCGCGCAAATTTCGCTTCGCAAACCCCTTTGGCTTGCGCGATTTGCGGCGTAATGCCAGTGATGAGCACCGCTTCCGGTTCAGGCAGGTAGTCATCTGTAGGCTGGCAGTAGATCACCAGAGGCTCACCAATGATATTGAAATCCATATCGGTACGCACACCAGCAAACTGCGCAGGGCGATCGCGGGCAGGATGTTTACCGAAGGTCTCATAATCATGGATGAAAAACGTGGGTTGTGTGGTATCGGCCATATTCACTGTCGCTCGACTGTCCTTGGGTGTGCCGTTCGTTCGGATAAGCCTCAAGAATACCATTGAAATGAGATTCTGTGCGGGTTTCCTGATGTGCATCAATTCCTAAGGGGCAGGAATACCTATTCATTCACACCATCATTCGTTACAATTTTCGCACTTTAATACGAATAATAATTAAATTCATTCTGACACGTAGTACAGTGTAGTAAGACAATTAAATTAACAAGGAGACGATGATGCGGTTTTCCAGTGCGATTAAAACGACGCTGTTAGCTTCTCTGACGCTGTCAGCTTCTCTGCTGGTAGTAGCAGGGTGCGATTCAGTCAGAGACGTCCTCTACCGCCAGTTCAACCATTAGCGTTGAACATGCCCAAGGGGTAACAACGGTGCCGCTGCATCCGAAAAAAGTTGTCGTGTTTGATCCCACCATTCTGGATACGCTGTATGCATTGCACCCGGTAGCCGATGTACCGCAAAGCAGCGCGCATCTTCCTCCTTTTCTGGCCAAGTACTCCGGTAGCGAATACTTGAATGCAGGCACCCTGTTTGAACCCAATTATGAAGCGCTGAGCAGCGCCAAACCGGACTTGATTATTGTCGGCGGTTGTGCTCGTGATGCCTATTGCAAACTGGGCGGCATTGCCGCCGACCATTTCTCTGGATGTTGATGAGCAGCAATTTATGCTGAGCTTTATCCATCGCATTGAGCAACTGGGCGAAATTTTCGGCAACAGGAAGAAGTCAAAGCCAAGATCGACGATTTCAAACAACGCGTCGCGCAAATCCGTGAAAAAGAGGGGCAGACAGGTACGGCCATGGTGCTGATGGTCAATGGCGGCAAGATTTCTGCCTATGGCCCGAAATCACGCTTTGGTTTTGTGTTTGACAGACTGGGGTTCGCCACGGCCACTGAATTTTCCGATCCGGGTCGCCATGGTAATGTGGTTACTGCTGAATTGTTGCTGAGTATCAATCCTGAACGGCTGTTTGTGTTAGACCGTGACAGTACTATCGGCACCATTGGTGGCTTGCCTGCTCAGCAAGTGTTGGATAACCCGATGGTGACGAAAACCAAAGCCTGGCAGAACCAGCATGTGGTGTATCTTGATTCCGCGTCACTTTGCATCGTCGGTGGCTTGCAAAGCAATTCTAGTCTGATTGATGACGTCAATAAAGCATTAGATAAGAAGTGATTTGACAGCACGATGTTTGCCATGAAACCTGTCTATTTGTGGCTGTATTTATCCTGTTGGCGGGTTTGATCATGCAGTTGTTGACGCAGAATCGCTTTATCGAGCAATCGCTGGCGGGGACCACACAGTCCGCCAGCCTGGGGTTTTTATTGGTGATAGTGTTAATGCCCTCCACCTCGCTGCTGGTGAAAATGACTGTTGCCAGTCTGTTTGCCATGGCTGGCACCGTGCTGTTTATGCTGCTGTTGCGGCGCATCGTGCTGAAATCGGCGTTGGTGGTGCCGCTGGTAGGTATTATGCTGGGTGGTGCCGCTGGTAGGTATTATGCTGGGCGCGGTGATCAGTGAGATAACCACCTTCGCTGCGATGCATTTTGATCTGTTGCAGTCGCTGAGCGGCTGGGAGTCAGGCGATTTCTCCGGCGTGCTGCGCGGACGTTACGAAGGTGGGTATTCTTACGCTGATTGCCTGCTGGACGGCAGATCGCTTCACTGTTGCTGGCATGGGGCGCGAGTTTTCCGTCAACGTCGGTCTTAACTATCGATAAGTGATGCTGCTCGGGCTAGCAATTATTGTCATCATCAGCGGGGTGGTGATAGTGGTGGTCGGTAGGCTGTCTTTTCTCGGTCTGATCGTGCCTAACCTGATCAGTATGCTGCTTGGTGACAATGTGCGTAAAACCATTCCCTGGGTGTGCCTGCTCGGCGGGGGATTGGTGTTGCCCTGCGACGTGATTGGGAGGGTGATTCGTTACCCGTTTGAGATCCCGGTAAGTGTCATTCTGGGCATCATTGGCGCGGCGGTGTTTCTTATCCTGTTGTTGAATCAAAAACGCCATGTCAATTTACGAGGTAAAACTATCCCGCAGCGATAGCGGATTGATAGCCGTTATCGCTACGTCCGCGAAACGCTTGTGGTTACTCGGCGTGTTGGTGCTGACGACGATCGTTATTTTTATGACCATCGAGCTCGGCAGCAATTTGCAGTACATTCTGGTGCATCGTGGCCTGACGTTAGCCACCATGCGGTCAAGTATTCAATGAGTTGATTACAGTGTAAACTTTCCGGTTTTGGATGTGTAGATACAGTGGCTAACGTTGATGTAAGATGCCCGTTTTGTGAACAGACAGCCTCTGTAAAAAATACGGTTATGGCAAAAGTGCCCATCAGCGTTACCGTTGTTAGTCATGTAAACGCACCTTCCAGCTCGATTATTCCTATTGTGCTTGCCAACCGGGAATGACAGACCAACTCATTAACTTGGCAATGAATATTAACTTGGCAATGAAAATGAATAATGCGGGTATTCGTGACACTGCTCGGGCGTTACATGACACTGCTCGGGCGTTACATATATTAGTATCAATGCAGTCCTGCGTACTTTTAAAAAACGCTCACCGCGGAATGTAACAATGCTGCTACTGGATAACCTGAAAATTCAACTGATTTGCGAAGTGGATGAGATGTGGTCATTTGTTGGCAACAAAAAACGACAGCGCTGGCGGTGGTATGCATGGGAGCCGCGTTTGAAGCGGATTGTCGCTCATGCATTTGGCTCTCTAAGCAAGAAAACACTGCGTAATGCAAGAAAACGCTGCGTAATTTGTAATTTGCTGAAACTGTTCTCTGGGTTCAGAGTGGCATTTTGGTGCACTGATGGCTACAGGGCTTACAACGACGAACTTCCAAAAGCAAAACACATTGTTGGCAAACTGTATACACAGCGTATTGAGCGTGAAAATCTGACGCTGCGCAACCGATTGAAACACCTCAATCGTAAGACGTTGGGGTATTCAACATCATCGGAAATGCACGATAGGCTCATAGGTACTTACATCGAACGCGAGTATTACGTTTGATGCTGTATCAATTCATTGAATACACGACCCGGCATCGTTGTTGGCAAAGGCCTGCGCATCCGGCCAGCGCTTGCTCCAACCGCTGGCGAACACCACAAAGCAACCCGATGGAATATGACCGTTTGTTGCTCGAAATCCACAATGTCCTGCACGCCGAGACGGTAGTCGGCATCCTATGCCACCGCCTCCTGCTTATGGATCATGCGCAACAGCAGCAACAACTTATGGATCATGCCAACGGCAGCAACAACGCCTTGTTGGCAAGACCATCCAGACAGCGTTGCCCAGAGAAAAATGCGTAGGGGCATCAATGTGCGTACCCGTCTGGGTTACAAAGGTAACCTGTTGGGCAAAAAAAACCATCCTACTCAACCGTATACAGCGTGTTACGCGGCACGCTGGGAAACGCGCTAACGCGCTAAAGATAGGGATAGATTCTGTTACGCTGTGCGTCAGGTCTACCAATTTCTTGCCACGCAGGGCGCTGATTATCTCGTCTAACGTCATCCCGGTTGCTCTCCTTTTCTGTAAAACGCGACAGTTTTGATGCCAGTGTTATACCGTCTCCAACCGCGCATAGGAGGCGACCAGCCACTTGATACCTTGTCCCTGGAAAGCGACCTGTAAACGGCAATGCTCACCGCTGCCTTCCAGATTGATGATGGTCCCTTCGCCAAATTTGTCGTGGCGCACCCTCTGGCCCAGTGCATAGCCGCTGTCACTTTGGCTCACTGGCGTACCCAAGCGCTGGTGATTGACTGGACGAGACACGCTGGCACGCAGGCGCACTTCCTCCACGCACTCGACAGGCAGTTCACCAACAAAACGCGATGGGCGATGATAGGTTTCCTTGCCGTACAACCGCCGGCTTTCGGCATAGGTCAGGGTGAGCTTCTGCATGGCGCGCGTCACGCCGACATAGGCCAGACGGCGCTCTTCCTCGAGACTCCCGCCCTCATCCAGCGACATCTGGCTCGGGAACATTCCCTCTTCCATGCCAACGATAAACACCTGAGAAAACTCCAGCCCTTTAGCGGAGTGCAGTGTCATCAGTTGCACCGCATCCTGATAAGCATCGGCCTGCCCTTCCCCCGCTTCCAATGCCGCGTGAGAGAGAAACGCCTGCAACGGCATCAGGTCTATATCCTCCTCCTGATAGCTGAACTGGAGCGTTGTCGTCACCAGTTCCTCCAGGTTTTCTACCCGCGCTTGCCCTTTCTCGCCGTTTTCCTGCTCATACATCTGCCACAGGCCGGAATCTTTGATAGCACGGTCGGTTTGCACGTGCAGCGGCAAATCGGCAGTTTCATAGGCCAGTGCTTCCACCAACTCGAGGAAGCGCTGCAACGCAAAAGCGGCACGCCCTGCCAACGCTTTTTCCTGCAACAGCATGCGGCTGGATTGCCATAGCGTCACCTGTCGATCGAGCGCGGTTTGACGCACCACATCTAAGGTACGATCGCCGATACCGCGCGTTGGGGTATTCACCACTCGTTCAAAAGCGGCATCATCATTGCGGTTGGCAATCAGGCGCAAATAGGCGAGCGCATCTTTGATTTCCTGACGTTCGAAGAAGCGCATACCGCCATAAATCCGGTACGGCATGTTCTGTTGTAACAAGGCTTCTTCCAGCACGCGCGATTGGGCGTTGCTGCGATAGAGGATGGCGTTTTCCTTGAGTACACCGCCATTTTCCTGCATCACCTTGATGCGATTAACCACAAAACGGGCTTCATCCAGTTCGTTAAACGCGCAGTACAGGGAGATCGGGTCCCCCTGCGCATTTTCCGTCCACAGGTTTTTACCTAACCGCCCGCCGTTGTGCGCAATCAGCGAATTAGCCGCAGTAAGAATATTGCCGGTAGAGCGATAGTTCTGCTCCAGACGAATGGTTTTAGCTTTGGGAAAGTCATTTAAAAACAGCTGGATGTTTTCCACCTGCGCCCCACGCCAGCCATAAATTGACTGATCGTCATCACCGACGATCATCACGCTGGCGCTGTCTCCCGCCAGCATGCGGATCCAGGCGTACTGAATATAGTTGGTATCCTGAAACTCATCCACCAGAATATTAGTGAAGCGCTCGCGGTAGTGAGTGAGAATATAGGGTTTGTTCAGCCACAGTTCGTGAGCACGCAGCAGGAGTTCGGCAAAATCGACCAGTCCGACGCGATCGCATGCTTCCTGATAGGCCTGATAGACCTTAAGCCAGGTCTGCTCAACGGGATTGCCGTAGCTTTCGATATGCTGTGGGCGTAGACCTTCGTCTTTCTTGCCGTTGATGTACCACATCGCCTGGCGCGCCGGCCACTGTTTATCATCCAGATTCAGTACCTGAATCTGGCGCTTAAGCAGACGCAGTTGATCTTCACTGTCCAGAATCTGAAAATCCTGCGGCAAACCGGCATCAAGATGGTGCGCGCGCAGCAAGCGGTGCGCCAGACCGTGGAAAGTGCTGATCCACATGCCGCCCTGACTGGTGCCGATCAAATGCTCGATACGATGACGCATCTCCGCCGCCGCCTTGTTGGTAAACGTCACCCCCATGATGGAATAGGGCGAACACTGCTCAACGGACGTCAACCAGGCGATACGGTGCACCAGCACCCGAGTTTTGCCGCTTCCGGCGCCCGCCAGTACAAGAAGATTCCCACGCGGCGCGGCAACCACATCGCGCTGTTTATTGTTCAGGCCATCAAGAAGTTGAGAAACGTCCATCGGTACAGGTATCCGTTAACAGACAAGCAGTAACTCCAGGGGCACGTACTTAACTGGTTAAGTATACAGCTAAATTAGCACTTAACTGTTTAAGTATAAGCTAAATTAGCAGAATTAATTATAGCAGCGTTGTGAGCAATGCCAACCGTGAAATTTCCACATGCGGCAATAACCGCGCATCGTCAATCTTCATCAGGTTGCCTTCATGCAGGTTAATCCAGCACGCTTGCAAGCCATTACGCACCGCACCGACCACATCGGTGGTCAAGTCGTCACCCACGTGCAGAATCTGCCCTGGAGCCACGCCCAGCGCCTGCGCTGCCCGATGGTACATATCACCAAAGGGTTTAGCGCGACCGTCCGGCCCCGCGCGCAAGATAAACCGAAAGTAGCGATCCAGCCCGAAGCGGCTGGGATCGGCATTACCATTGGTGATAGCCACCAGCGGCCAGCGCTGGGACAAGGCGTACAACGTATCATGGGTTTCTTGCGTCGGGGTAATCTGGCTGCGCCAGTGGGCAAAGTGCGCCATCACCTGCGCTGCACCGTGGCTGGCCGTCGCCGCATCCAGCCCCGCCTCCAGAAACAATTGCGCTACCGCCCGCCGACGCCACTCCGTGACATCATGGTATATCTCTGGCTCCTGCTCACACAGCGCTTCGCGAATACGCTGTAAATCGCTGGCCTGCACCGCGCTCAGCGCCGGGTGAAAGTCTTGCAGAAAGCGCACCGATTCCAGTTGGGTACGCTGAATAACTTCACGGTTATCGTACAGCGTATCGTCTAAATCAAACGTCATGGCGGCTATCGGTGCCAGTGGGCGATAAAAATGCATCATGTCTTCCCTCGTTTGGCACGCGGGTGTGCGGCATCGTACACCGTCGCCAAATGCTGAAAATCCAAATGAGTGTAAATTTGCGTGGTAGAAAGGTTGGCATGCCCCAGCAGTTCCTGCACCGCGCGCAGGTCACCGCTCGATTCCAGCATATGGGTGGCAAAAGAGTGACGTAGCTTATGCGGCTGGACGTGACTGTTCAGCCCCTGCTTGATCCCCCACTCGGCAAAACGCTTTTGCACGTTGCGCATCGAAATACGCTTGCCCTGCCGGGTATGAAGATGGCATCATCTTCCGGTCCAAACAGCTCACGTCGTTCCAGCCACTCACGCAGCCAGTGCACGGCGGTATGTCCCAGCGCAGCTTGCGCTCTTTGCTACCCTTATCCACGACCCAAACTTCACCGCCGTCCAAATCGACATGATGACACTCCATACCAACCAGTTCCGCCAAACGTAAGCCCGCTCCGTACATCACTTCCAGCATAGCGCGATCGCGTACCGCAAGCGGATCGTTGAGATCGATCTCTAACAGGCGATTTACTTCATCTTACTTCATCCACATCCATGTTTTTCGACCTGGCCGCTTGCAACCCACCGCGTTGCTGCGCGCAGCCACCGAGCGCACTCCCGCCGCATCCAGCGTGTGCCAGTCGGTGATGCCTATTTCATCCAGCATGGCGGCAATGGCACCCAGTTGACGGCAGTAATTTCCCTGCGTCAGCGGGCTGAGCTGGCATTCCGCTTTCAAATAACGTAAAAACGCTACGACCGAGGTCAACAGTGGTGAAGGCAGCGCGGGGTTGCTCATACCCGTTCAACCCAAAGCGCCAGCATATCCGGCAGCAGGTTGGCCAAGTGTTGCAACAGCACAGTACCCATGCCGTCTTGATAGTGATGGCTGTCGCGGCTGCTGAAAATCACCAGGCCCAGCAAGTCGTTTTTTCCCAACAGCGACAGCGCCACGGAACCCACCTGCCGCGCCTGCGGTAGCAGTAACAGCAGCTCCGGCCCGTTCATGCTACCAAGATAGTGGTTACTGTCACGCAGACGTTGTATGCGTAGCGGTTCAAACAACGAACGCGATAACGCCAAATGGGTAAAGCGCGAAGGCGCGCTGATGCGCCATTTGTCACTGAATAGGCGAATATCCGCGCTAACCAACCCTTGTTGGCGTGCCCAGCGCTGTAGGCGTTTAAGCAAGTCATGCAGGCCAGTAGCCGCTGACAAATCGGTCTGTAACTCCAGCAGATGACGGAACAACACTTCGTTGCCACGTGCCTGCTCCATCAGCAAGGTGATCTCTTCTTCCAACTGCTCAATGTGGTGCCGCTGGCGCGCTAACTGCCATTCAACCAGCGAGACAGTCCCCCGCACTAGGTGCGGGATGCGCATTTGCTCGACCTGCCGCGCATTGCGAATAAAGAAATCAGGGTTCTGTTGCAGGAACTGCAAAATCAGTTCGTCACTCAGTGCGCTCTGGCGTTCTACCTGTTCCTCGACCTGCTTCATAAATGAATAAATCCATCATAGATATGGGTGGCAGGACCGGTCATATAAAGCGGATGCCCGACCCCTTTCCAATGGATATCCAGATCGCCCCCCGGTAACGAGACGCGAACATCATCCGCCAATAACCCTTGTTGAATACCCACCGCCACGGCGGCACAGGCACCGCTGCCACAGGCCTGCGTTTCGCCCGCGCCGCGCTCGTAGACCCGCAGGCGTATGTGGCTACGGTCAACAATCTGCATAAACCCGACGTTGACGTGCTCAGGAAAACGCTCGTGGCTTTCCAGCACCAGGCCAAGAGTTTCCACATTGTCCGTATCAACATAGTCAACCTGAATCACACAGTGGGGGTTGCTCATGGAAACCACGCCGCACAATACCGTATGATCGTTGGCGCGCAGGATATAGGTTTTCTCCGCCTTGACGGCTCGAAACGGCACGCGCTGCGGTTCAAAATCCGGCTCGCCCATGTTCACCCGCACCAGCTCATCATCCGTGACGCTGAGCACCATGCTCCCGGTATGGGTACTCACCGCAATATCGCGCTTGTTGGTCAGTCCTTTAATACGCACGAAACGGGCTAAACAGCGCGCGCCGTTACCGCACTGGGCTACTTCGCTGCCGTCCGCATTGAAAATGCGGTAGTGAAAATCCAGATCAGGATCGTAAGGCGGCTCGACCACCAGCAATTGATCAAACCCTACCCCGCGATGGCGATCCGACAAACGGCGAATCAGCTCCGGCGAGAAATAGGCATTTTGTGTAACGGCATCGACAACCATAAAATCATTGCCCAAACCGTGCATTTTAGCGAACTGCATTATACTGACTCCGCTCATGTAACCGGGCGCGGTAATTGCTATCGTGACCTGTTATCCGTGATTAAAATGCAACCATGCCGGTTACGGACGCATCGACGGCTTTTGATGCGTATTCTTCTGTGCGTCTGGGGTGTTGGTCGGCTGACCGTTCAGTATATAAAGCGGCCCTTTCAACCCGCAACCCACCAATCCCAGCAGCATCAGCGCCAGAGAAAATGAACGAAATACCTGCTTCATGTCATTAAGACCTGTCAATCATCTATCCATGCTCTCTATAATCGCAGGTGGATCATGAAAAGCAATAGGAATCGAAAATGAACGACAGTGAATTTCATCAATTAGCGGATGCATTAATGTTGACGATCGAAGAAGCATTGGACGACTTCGACGGTGATTCCGATATCGATTACGAAACCAACGGCGGCGTGATGACACTGAGTTTCGAAAACGGAAGCAAGATAGTCATCAACTGCCAGGAGCCACTGCATCAGGTATGGTTGGCAACCAAAGCCGGTGGCTATCACTTTACGTATCAGCCAGACAAGGGTCAGAAGGAACAGTGGATCTGCGATCGGAGCGGAGAACCATTTTTTGCGCTGCTGACGCAGGCCTGCAGTGCGCAGGCCGGTGAGGACGTCTCTTTCGATTAACGCAGGAAAACGCTCTGTTGCCACCAAGAACAACCAGAGCGTTACAGCATGTGCAGTCGCTGTTTGATCGCGGGCGACGCGCTTTCTTTGCCCGGCGATATCTTCAAATGAGATAGCGTCGTACTGCGAAAAGGAATCACCTGCGCCCGTCCATCCAATTGCACAATCTGGTAGAACTGCGGCAGGTTGAAATTGATAAAGCTAGAGCCGTAGGTAAAACAGTCATGGGACGAGGAGTAAAAACGGCTCACGTCACGTACCAGCTCTTCCTTGCTGCCTTCACAGTGGTGATAAACCTCAACGTGGTTCGACTCATCCAGAATAAAGATATTAAAACCTTGCTCTTCCGGCAGATCTTCAAAGAAAAACTGGATGATCCCTTCGCTCGCCACGCCGTCGATAACCACTGGAAGGTGGATATGGTTGGTCTCCACCTGCGTGGGTAACCCTTGCAGTTTGTTGTTGGAAATCGCACCGTAGAACTCCACCGCATTTTCCAGCTTCTGCACCGATACGCTCAGACGTTCGAAGAACAGACCCCAGGTCCGCCCTGCCACTTTTACCGCTTTGAAACGGCCCGGCTCTTGTCGGGTGCTGGACAGGCGTAGTTCAATGCACTCGGACACCAACTGCTGCACGCGCGTGCGAATCAAACCGCGCAGGTGTTGGCTGTAGCAGAACACTTCTAGCGATTCCGGCAGCGCCGCATCCTGATGCATTTTACCCAAAATGCTTTTCAGCGCTTCCAGCACTGACTGTTCGCCGTTGAAATGCAGGGTTCGCACTTCATTCCACGAATTGCGGTACAGCAGGTCAATGCTGCCCACCAGACACTGCTGCTGCTCACCGAAACTGAACACGTCCATATGGCGGAAATCAAAGTGCACCACCTGATTGCGGAATGCCGCCGTCGGATCGTGCTCCAGATTGACGATAATCGCCAGATGCCGAATTTCGCACGGGCTGTACAGCGCCTTGGGCGTGGGTGCCGGTAAACGCAGTGGGAAGTGGCAGGAGACGTCATCCACCAATTCGCGCAGGCGGGCAATATCGATCTGTTCGCTGCCCTTAATGTGCAAGCACGTGTTCGGCGTCAGCAGCCCGTTAAAATAGGCCCACGCCAGCAGTTTGTTCAGGTAGCTGTTATATTCCAGCGGCTGATGGCTGATGATAGCATCCATAGATGGTGCCTGATTGTACAAATACCAGCCAGAGCGGTTGGCGCGGCCCGCCGGAACATAGATAAAGGTCAGATCCGGTTCGGACAGGTCCGGCGAAATTTGTGGATTGAGCAGCGTCACTTTACCCGGCAGCGCCTCAAAGGCGGCATACAGTTTACGCGTCAGTACGCCGATATCTTGCGGACTGGCACTCACATTCAGGTTGTTGCGCCGCGCAAAGCGGATCAGGTTGCGATAGGTTTGCATCATCGCATCGAGCAATTCATTGTGCGCTTCACGCACGCGCTCGATTTTCCAGTTGGCGCGATTATCCAGCATGACAAGATGTTCGCTACTCCAGCCACACTCTTGCACTAGTTGGCTTAGGACCTGCCGCTGCCAGCCGACGCATGCTTTTTCACGCGACAGTTTTTCGCAGACTTTGAGATAAAAACAACGCCGCGCCAGATCGAGGCGCGTCGGGTCTTCAATTTGCGTGAGGTATTCGGTTACCAGATCCAGCATCATACAATAAGGGTCGAATCCAAACGCCACGATCTCCCCTTTGTGCAGCCGGGCTTTGATATCCATCGACAGTAAACGCGTGTCAGGGTATTGCCAGGAATAGGCCTCGAGCAGCAGGGTCTTCAATACCGCTTTGTACGGGGAATCGATACTTTTATACAACTGCCACAGACTGGCACCGAAATACTCTTCCGCAGAGAGTGAACTCAATCCGCCCAGGTCCAGCCACTCGTTGGGCGCAAGCGCACCCTGCAGGTAAAGCGACAGAACGTATTCGTCGTAATGCTCTTCTTCTTCAACCGGCACCATATGCCACAGTAGACGTTTACCGGCCATGCGCACTGCAGTGCGATAAAATTCGTCCAGCAACAGGATATGCTGCGTCGAGCCGCAATCTTCTCCGCCCAGGCTGCCACTTTCATTGTGGCGAAAACGGTTCTCGTCAATCAGGAAGAAGCTGACATCCACCCCTTGCGCCGCCGCCCATTGCTCCAACAAGGTACATTTCTGCTGTAAACGCTGGTGCTCTTCCTGGTCTAGCCAGGATTGGTGGCACACCCAGATATCCAGATCGGAAGAACAATTCTGACCTATGGACGAGGTACTGCCCATGGAGTAAACGCCGGTAATCGGCAATTCACCTTGGGAATTGATGGCAGGGATCTCTCCCCAGCGCAGTTCAATGGTGTCGATGTAACGCTGTTGGTTTTCATCAGGCGTGAAGGTGCACACACCGTGCGGAACCTTACCTTCAAGGTAGCCCGGCATGAGCGGATGATGGTTGTGCAATAATATGGGCAGAAGGCGATAAACCTGCTGAAAAGCAGGTTTCATTGCTTCCAGAGCGCGGTCAACTCGCAGTTGGTTGATCGCGTCCAGTCTCTGCTTCAAAGTCTCGATGTAGAAGTACAAGACGGTCCGCCTGATTATCCCAGTGCCTAGAAAAAAACCCGTGTTCCAAACACATCAGCAATAGAATTAGAGGAGTGACTGATAAGTCAGTGCTGGAAACGTGATCAATTTAACACCTTGCTCATTGAGCGTAAAGAAACTAAAGAAAGTTAGCCACGATTAGCTTACTTTTTCTTATTGTTCCTCGCTCTCTGGCATGATTACGCCGCGATCCCCCCCCCTCATAGTGAAACACGCACCTTATACCGTCGCTATCCAGCACCTTCAGCGCCGGAACGCTGACACCTGAGCGTCTCAGTGATACGATGGCGATAAATGATAAAAACGGCATTAAACATGGTAGACAACACCCTTAGAATTGCCACCCGACAAAGCCCACTTGCACTGTGGCAAGCTCATTATGTTCAACAACAGTTGCAGCAATACTACCCCACGTTGCAGGTTGAACTGGTTCCCATGGTGACGCGCGGCGACATAATCCTGGACACGCCGCTGGCGAAAGTGGGCGGCAAGGGTCTATTTGTTAAAGAGCTGGAGCGCGCTTTGCTGGAAGGTCGCGCGGATATCGCCGTGCACTCTATGAAGGATGTGCCGGTATCGTTCCCCAACGGGCTTGGTCTGTATACCATTTGTGAGCGTGACGATCCGCGCGACGCCTTTGTTTCGAATCAGTATGCCAGCGTGGCCGATCTCCCGCTCGAAAGCTGCGTCGGCACCTCCAGCCTGCGCCGCCAGTGCCAGTTGCGCGCTCGCCGACCGGATCTGATCATCCGCGATTTGCGCGGGAACGTTGGAACTCGCCTGAACAAGCTGGATAACGGCGACTATGACGCCATTATTTTGGCCGTTGCCGGGCTATCACGTCTGAATCTGTCAGAACGCATCTGCACGCCACTCAGCCCGGAAGAGTCGCTGCCCGCCGTCGGTCAGGGCGCTATTGGTATCGAATGCCGGGAAAATGATGCCCGCGGGCGCGAACTGCTGGCACCGCTCAACCATGAACAGACTGCCTGCCGCGTTCTTGCTGAACGCGCCATGAATCTTCGTCTCGACGGTGGCTGCCAAGTCCCAATCGGCAGCTATGCTGAACTTAATGCGGGGCAACTCTGGCTAAGAGCCTTGGTTGGCGCACCGGATGGCAGCAAGATGATTCGCGGTGAGCGCATCGGCCCCGCCAGAGAAGAGGAACGCATGGGTATCGATCTGGCTGAAGAGCTGTTAGCCAACGGCGCAGACGCTATTCTGCACGCCGTTTATAAGGACGCAGGCTCATCATGACTATTCTGGTGACCCGCCCGTCACCAGCGGGGGAAGCACTGGTGGAACTGCTGCGCAAGCTCGGCCACGCGGCTTGCCATAGCCCGCTTATCGATTTATCCCCCGGCAGTGAATTGCCTTCCCTATCAGCACGGCTGGCGGCGCTACGCGAGGGCGATATGTTGTTCGCGTTGTCGCAACATGCCGTGCGCTATGCCGCCGCCGCACTCACACAAGTGGGTTTACCTTGGCCCGCCGTCCCGATTTATTACTCCATAGGACGTACCACCGCACTGGTGCTGCATCAGGCAACCTCTCGCGCCGTTGCTTATCCGCCTGAGCGGGAAACCAGCGAAATGCTGCTGCAACTGCCAGAATTACAAAATATTAGTGGCAAAAATGCGCTATTATTACGAGGGAATGGCGGCAGAGAGCTGCTGGCAACAACGCTCGCAGAACGCGGCGCACAGGTCAGTTATTGTGAATGTTATCAGCGCAGTCCGGTCTATTATGATGGGCCGGAACAGAGCCGACATTGGCAGCAACTCGGTATCGATCGTCTAGTGATCACCAGCGGCGATATGTTGCATCAGCTGTATGTGCTGGTGCCACATTATTATCGCGAATCCTGGCTGCTTCATTGCCAGATTATCGTTGTTAGCGAACGATTGGCGCTAGAGGCACGCCAGTTTGGCTGGCGTGACGTGCTTATCGCGGACAATGCCGATAACGACGCGCTTGTGCGTCTGCTATCGTGACTGCACGCCCAACCGTACAACAAACCAGACCATCGGATGACCCATTATGACGGAACACCATACCCCTTCAATCCCATCTGAAACGGTGACAGAACGTCCTGATGCCACATTTTCGTCCTCCGACACCGCGTCAGCGGATGAACCGCGCCGGGACCATGCGGGACATGGCGCGTGCTGGGTAGCGTTGCCATTGCTATCGCCTTGCTGTTAAGCGGGGGCGTGTACTATATCGGACAGCAACAGGAGAAACAAAACGCCGCGTCCATGGCAAAATGAAGGGCGAACTGGCGGCGCTACAGCAACAGTATCAAAAGGATAAAACGGCGTGGCAGGCCGCGCTGGCACAACAAAAACAGTGGCAGGACAGCACCACGAAACAGTTTAACGAGGTCACGCGGAAATCCAGCGAACTCAGCCAGAAACTGACCACCCTTTCCAACCACGACACCAGCACCTGGCTGCTGGCGCAGGCGGATTTTCTGGTCAAACTGGCCGGGTGCAAACTGTGGAGTGATAAGGATGTACTGACTGGGGGCGCACTACTGAAAAGCGCCGATGGCAGTCTGGCTGACATGAACGATCCGAGTCTGCTTGAACTGAACGATCCGAGTCTGCTTGAACTGCGCCGGGCCATTGCCAATGATATCAGCGCGCTAGCATCAGTCGGTCAGGTGTATTTCGACGGCATTATTTTGCGGATGAATCAGTTAACCGATCAGGTCGACAATCTACGTCTGGCCGATAACACCCAGGACGATGATGCGCCAATGGATGAAACTGACGGCGAGCTTTCGGCCACACTTAGCGAATGGCGACAGAATCTGAGCAAAAGCTGGCACAACTTCATGTCAGATTTTATTACCATTCGCCGGCGTGACAGTAATGCCGAACCCCTGCTGGCTCCGAATCAGGATTTCTTGCGTGAAAACATCCGAGCGCGCCTGCTGACCGCCGCACAGGCCGTGCTGCGTCATCAGAATGAAATCTTCAAACAGTCGCTGGAAACGGTATCCACCTGGGTGCGAGCCTATTTTGATACCAGTGATCTCGGCACCAAAGCCTTTCTGGAACAGGGTGACAGCTTAAGCCAGCAGCCCATATCTCTGGATGTTCCTACTACACTCCAAAGCCAGTCACTGCTGGAAAAACTGATGCAAACGCGAGTGCGTAATCTGTTGGCGCAATCGTCTGCGCAGCAACAGGAGGGATGATCATGCTGAAAGTGTTGTTCTTGTTTCTGATCCTTATTGCTGGCGTAGGGCTTGTATTGCTGGCGTAGGGCTTGGCCCGATGCTCGCAGGACGTCAGGGATATGTACTGGTGCAAACCGACACCTACAACATCGAAACCAGCGTTACCGGATTGGTTATCATGCTGGTGCTGCTGTTGGTCGTCTTTGCGCTGGAGTGGCTGTTGCGTCGAGTATTTCACCCCGGCGCGCGCACCCGTAGCTGTCTCGATCGTAAACGCACGCGCGCCAGAAAACAGACCAAAGCAGCTCTGCTCAAACTGAGCCGAGGGCGATTATCTTCAGGTTGAAAAACTGCTGACGCGTAACGCGGATCACGCAGAGCATTAGCTATGGTATCGAGTTTGTTCGCTTCTGCCCCATCAGGCCGCTGAAATCGGCGGTAATCCACTCGATTTTGTAAGTTAGATCTTTCGCGATGGTTTCAATGAATTCAACGTCAAAACCCACTAAGAATTCAAAGTAAAACCCCTCTAACTTGTTATCTTATCTTGCCTAAAGCCGCTCGGGTAGCTCTGTCCGGTAGAACCTACGCGCAGCACCGTGCTGGCTTCTCCGCCCGCCGCCGCTTTTTTGTCTTGAGAGTCACAGCCCGCCATTAGAAATGGCAGTGGTAAGCGCTAACGCAGCCAAAGTCAGTTTTTTCATTATCATGTTCATGCCTCTCATTGGGAATTTTTCTTCTTCCACTGGTGATAACCATCCTGGTCTAACACTTTTTCCGGTCTAACACTTTTTCCATATAAATCGTTAGATGGCCTTTACCCAGATTCGCCTGCCAGACCTCGTTAAAACCGTAATGCTTATACATATCGATAAGCCAGGGGGTGGCCCTGTGCCGTGCCCAAAGAAACCGCGGATGCCTTGAGTTGCCCTATCAGCACCGTTTCTTCCAGCCACTGCATCATCTGGCGGCCAAACCACTGCCCTTTGTAGTCCGGGTGGGTGACGAACCACCCCAAATGCGGCCAACCATACGGGCCAGGCTCCGGTCCCCAGGGGTAACGGATGCTAAAAGACGACACCATCACACCGTCTTTTCCCAGCACATAAACACCGTGACGCGTAGTATAATATAATATAGCGACGCACCATATCGATATACGCCTCAGCCGCGGCAAAGTGAATGCCCAGTTGGCGAATCGGAATGCCCAGTTGGCGAATCGGTTTATAGGCCGCCAACGCCAGAAAGGCTTTGTCATCTTCCAACGTGAGCGGGCGAAAAACCGTACTCATGTTTAACGCTCACTTACGCTGGCAGCAGACCAGAGTTGTCGGTTGTCGGCATAACGAATCACTTCATCCACTTTTTGCGGTGCACAGCCCAAATAGTTGACCGGGTTCAGCCATGCGTAAAGTTCCTACGCGGTAACCTGTGCCGACATAACCGGGTCTTCTAGCAACACCTCTTTGAAGTGACGGTTCTGTTCAAACGCCTTCAAAGCAACAGGCCGTTTTGCAGTTACAGGTTCGCCAGCATCTGCTTTTCATTCACCGACATACCGCGCAGGATACCCAGCACATTCTGCAACTGCGCGGAGAGGTAAATGTTAACTTCCGGCAGAGCGCGCCAGCTCATAGCGTCACGCTCATGTTCCATCTTCATGGACTCATAAATCAGCGATGCGCTTTTGAAAATGGGTGCAGTCAGGCTAGCCAGCCCTTCCAATGCCGCCGGGTTACGTTTGTGCGGCATGGTGGTGGAACCAATTTTGCCTGCTGAGAACGGCTCTTCAACTTCGTTGATTTCCGTGCGCATCAGGTTATACAGTTCGTTGCCGAGCGTGCCGCTGATCAGCACCACTATAGAAACATATTCGGATAAACGATCGCGCGCGGACTGCCAGCCAATGTTCGGCGTACCCAGCCCCAATTTATCCAACACCAGGCACTCAATCTGCGATCCCAGTTCGCCGAACGATGCATAGGTACCAATTGCGCCATTCACGTTACCCACCAGTACGCGGGCTTTGATTTCTTTCAATCGCTCCAGATGGCGAACAAACTCATTCAGCCATACCGCCAGTTTAAAAGCCAAAGGTAGTCGGCAGCACCTGCATGCCGTGGGTACGCCCCGTCATCGGCGTATGCTGATACTTTTTCGCCAGGCATTTCAACTCAACCGCCATCAATTGCGTGTCGCGTTCGACAATGGCAAAAGCCTGCTGTAATTGCAGTACCGTAGCGGTATCCACGATATCTTGCGTGGTCACACGCATAGTGAATGTATTCGCCCGCGTCGCCACACTGCTTTTGAATCGGGATGATGGTGGGCATCAGAGAGTTCTTCATACGGACCGCATCCTGCGTAATCTCTTCCACATTCAGTGCGCTTGCATCCGCTTTCGCGGCTATGGTTTGTGCGGCGTCGGCCGGGATAACGCCCAGTTCACCTTCGGCCAGCATCAACGCAACTTCAACGTCAACCTGCTTCGTCAGGCGGTTATGTTCTGACCAGACAGCACGCATTTCTGGCGTGTCAGAGTTGTTCCCGATGAGGAGAAAATCAATGAGATGTGATGCCATAGCTTACTCGTTCGTTGGATGTGTCAGGCGGGATTTTTGTCGTCGTTCTAATTTTGGGAATATAGCATGCGACAAATCGGCCACTATATATCTTCTTGATCTATCTTATATTCATAAGAGATAGATCGTTTACCATACATCCAGACGTAACTCTATCCAGACGTAACTCTATATTGATATCCATCACATCCCGTAAAACCGCATCACTTGCCGTATTGCGTATTGTTAATACAAGCCCGTTGAATCTTAATACAAGCCCGTTGAATCGCCTAAGATGCCAGCGAAAACGGCAGCAGTGCGGCACTGGCAACGAGGAATTTAAAGGTTTGAGACAGCGTATTGGCCAGTTAGGCATAGCGTGTTTCCGCCACCGGCAAGCGCGCGGGGGCATCGGGGGCATAATAGCGCTGTAACTGTGCCAGCAAATCGGGATCGACCGAACCGTCGCCGTGCGCCACTAGCGACTGAACCCGCAAGCCATAGCCGACTTTCTCTCCGTACAACCAGTCATGCAGTTTAGGAACGTGCATCACTCGATTATGAATCGCATGGGCTACGCCGGGTGAAGTGGAGTCAGCACGCATGCTGTTTGCCAATCTGGCCAGCTCGATATTGGCATCGATCACCTTTTTTTTTGCAGCACCACGGTCACTTGCTGTTCGACATTATCTCTTATCTCTATCTCTATCAGTGCCTGTTCGCTCCACTGTACAAAGGTATCGCGGACAAGCGTCGCCACCTGAACCATAAGGTTCAGCGCCAGATTATCTCCGTTTTTCGCCAGAAAGGGATGAAATTCATACTATTTAGCCAGCGTTAGCCAGCGCATCTACAATTCCGGATTTCAGATAGCACAGATCGCTGCGGGCAATCACGTCACTGTCGACCAACACCATCACCAGCATGTGTTGCAATACCTGCGTTTCCTGATGCCCACTCTTCTCAATACAGAATACTGGTCGGTGACCAGGCCACTACAGAATACTGGTCGGTGACCAGGCCACGCAGTTGGCAGAGATGGTCGGCAAAATGATCGCCTGACTATTCTTCAGCCCGTCAGCGACCGCTTTGGCGCAGTCCATCACGCGTCCACTGCCAACACCGAGGACAACCTGCACGCCACGTTGAGCAATTTCATATTTCATGCTGATGGAATGCAATCGCCTCGCGCGTGCATTCCCCTTCCAATAATAGATACACATCAAACTGCACGTCGGACTGCGTCAAACTGGTGGAGAGTGCAAGTTCTACGGCTGCCCAGATGCGTGGTTTGGTCAACACGGCAATGTGACGAGAAAATGGCGCAATCAGCTCACCCACACGTGAAAGCAGGCCAGACTGGTGATGATAGACACCGGGAGTTTTGACATAAAACACGGTAATTATTTGATTTCTCTATTGCTGTTTAAACGCATACGCACTGGCTATAAGCATACGCACTGGCTATAAAGTGCAATAATAGTAAAAGCCTGTTAACGAATTATAACCTATTAAATAATCATAAGATATAACGTGAATGTATACAACCCTGTTTATTTTGAATAATATAGTTTTTCAAACTAACAACGCTCCCTCACGCCCCCCCAATGTGCATCCCACTGTTGTTAGCCTGCCATCGCCATCAGAACTGATGAGCGCGTTGCAAAGAGTTAACCCAATTTCGTTCTAAACCAGGAATGTTGAAACAGGAATCTCATGATAAAAATCCAATTTACCCGCTACGTCAGTGCCGTACTACTGACCCTGCTGCCGCCGTGACGCTATCTGGTTGCGATAATCGATAATAACAAGAGTGCGGAAACGCAGAGTAAGGTGCTGCGCTGGGCACGACGGGCCAAAGCTTCCCTGGCTCTTATAAAGAGAAAGGCACGCTGGTCGGCTACTATGCCGAGGTTGTGAAAACCATCGCTCGCGAACTGGATTATCAGGTCACCTGGACTACGGCTGACTTCAGCGGACTGATGGGCCAGTTGGAGGCCGGAAAGTTGGATACCGTGGCCAATAATTTCGTGAAAACCATTGAACGCCAGAAAAAATACAACTTCACCGACGATTACCTCACTTCTGCAACGCAAATCGTCACCAGCGTTGAGAACAAAGACATTCAGTCTCTGGACGATCTAAAGGGTAAAACCGTATATAGCGTCTTAGGCTCGATCCATGTGATCAACCTACGCAACGCCTGTCCCAACTGTGATCAACCTACGCAACGCCTTTCCCAACAATGACTCACCATCCCACCTATGAAACCCTCGACGGGGCAATGAATGATGTGATCAACAACCGCGTTCAAGGCTATATCAATTCCCGCCTATCCTGTTGGCAGAGATTAATAAACGTTCCTGTTGGCAGAGATTAATAGACGTCACCTACCGCTGAAACTGGTGGGTGACCCCATCTCCAATGAGCGAGTCACGTTCCCGTTTGAGCGAATCACGTTCCCGTTTGCCAAAACGGCAGAAGACGACAAGTTGCTGGCAGCATTCAATCAGAAGCTGCAAAAGCTGCGTCAGAACAGTCAGTTAAAAGCCTTGGCTGAGAAGTATTTCGGCAGTGATAAAGTGCTGGAAGGCAGTAAAGCGGAATAAGCAATTTTCGCCCTAGCACAGCGGGGGTGTTTTCCACAGGACAGGCTATGCATATACCAGAAAGATGCATGCAGGAAGTACCAGAAAGATGCATGCAAGAAGCAAAAAGCGGCTATTCCTGAGGAATAGCCGCTTTTCACAGAAAGTGGTCGGCGAGAGAGGATTCGAACCTCCGACCCACTGGTCCCAAACCAATTGCGCTACCAAGCTGCGCTACTCGCCGAAATACTTTTTTTTTCCAATGCCATCAGTGTATCACACTGACTGTTGATGTTGATAATGTTCGTTGGTGCGAAGAGAGGGACTTGAACCCTCACGTCCGAAGGACACTAACACCTGAAGCTAGCGCGTCTACCAATTCCGCCACCTTCGCATACATGCACGAATATCTGAATCTGGGGTGGCTAATGGGACTCGAACCCACGACAACTGGAATCACAATCCAGGGCTCTACCAACTGAGCTATAGCCACCAATGTACTACTTTAACGATAAAACTGTACGTTCCTTACGGTGAACTGTACGTTCCTTACAGTGAATTGTACCATCGTATACGGTGAATTGTACCATCGTACCATCTACGGTGAATTGTACCATCGTACCATCGACGGTGAATTGTACCATCGCAGCTCTTGCACACAATTCTTGTAAAAAAGTTATTGGTGCGCCCGACAGGATTCGAACCTGAGACCTCTGCCTCCGGAGGGCAGCGCTCTATCCAGCTGAGCTACGGGCGCATAGCGCCGTTGCGGGTGGGGATAGTACGGATTTAATCTCTGCCTGTCTAGTGCTTTTTTTATCGAAATGATGCGTTTGCTTATGCTTTGCGCATTTCGTACCGAAAACACACAGTCAGAGACGATCCCCACCCATCAATCAGGCTTCGGGTGCCGTTAATGCCTGCTTTTTACGCCATTCTAGCATGGCATAAATCACGCTAACCGCGGCAAGAAACGCCAGCCCTACCAATAAAGACATCCGCGTGTCTACATTGATGTACATTCCCACCAATACACACAGCAGGAAGGCCATAGTCAGATAGTTCACCCACGGAAACAGCACGGATTTGAACGGATGCCCTGCTAATTGGGCCTGATGCTGCTGGCGAAAGCGTATTTGGCTTATCAGTACCACAAACCACGGCACCATGCCCGGTAGCACGCTGGCGCTGTAGACATAGACGAACACTTTTTCCGGGTTGGGAATAATGTAGTTTAACGCCGAACCTAGCAGCAGACAAAAAATAGAAACGGCAACACCTGTCGCAGGCACGCCGCTGGCCGTGACTTTGCCTATCCAGGCCGGTAGCTGACGGTTGTTTGCCAGTGAATAAAGCATACGGCCACAGCTGTACATCCCGCTGTTACAGCCAGAAAGCGCAGCGGTCAGCACCACAAAGTTGATGATACCCGCCGCAGCGGTAATCCCGATTTTGGCAAAGGTCAGCACAAACGGGCTTCCGGCAGTGCCAATTTCATTCCATGGGAAAATGGTGACGATGATAAAAATGGCACCCACATAGAAAATCAGAATACGCCACAAAATGTTATTAATCGCGCGCCGCAGGGTAATTTTGGGGTTCTTGGCTTCACCAGCAGTGATCCCAACCAGCTCAACGCCCTGATAAGAGGCCACCACCAGACACAGCGCAAACAACAGCTCTTTCCAGCCACCCGCCAGGAAGCCGCCGTGCTCGGTCAAATTGGCAAAGCCGGTCGCCTGACCCTGGTTGCCAATACCAAAAAAGATAATGCCAACGCCAACGACAATCATCACAATAATGGTGGTGATTTTAATCATGGCAAACCAGAACTCGATTTCACCGTACAAACGCACAGCGGCCAGGTTGGCTAGCGCTACCAGCGCCACGCACACGATAGCGGGGATCCACTGTGGCAGTTCCGGGAACCAGTACTGCACGTAAACGCCTATGGCGGTAATTTCGGAAATCCCAACCGCCATCCACATAAACCAGTAACCCCACGCGGTGAGATAGCCAAAAAACGGGCTCATGTATTTATGCGCATACACGGCAAAGGAGCCGGTGACCGGTTCCATATAGAGCATTTCGCCCATTGAGCGCATGATAAAGAAAACGAATATCCCGGCAACGATATACGCGAGCAGCACAGAAGGGCCGGCCCACTTCAATGCGCTCGCTGCGCCCATAAACAACCCAACACCAATCGTTCCGCCAAGCGCGATCAGCTCAATATGTCGCGCCTCAAGCCCACGGTGGAGCTTGCCTTGCGTTTTCTCGTTTGCCATAGATCCTCAATCTTAAAATGTTGTGTTTTCCTCCCGGTTTCATACCGGGTTTTATCGTGCCCATCCTGCTATTGAGCAGGTTCGCACATTTTAGGCAGCATATCCTTCTACATTTTTATTACCTGATTAGCAAATAGTCATTTAAAATCAAATGAGAATAATAATTTTGTTTTAAGAGCTAATTATCATAACCAATACCGATCGCTCAGCAGAGAGGAACGCCGTTACAGGCGAGGAACGCCGTTACAGGCGACCGCTGAAGCCGTTACAGGCGACCGCTGAAGTAGTAGGCGAAGAATTTTAATAGATTAATCTGGCGCGTAATGCGGCTGGGTTGGCTCAACAGCCGGTAGAGCCATTACAACTCCATATGCTGCCACGCCAGAGCGCGCGTTTCACGTGCCTGGTTAAGACGTCGTAAGTGCCTCCCACGCCCATATAATAATAAAGCGCCTGCAGGTGGTAACGGCGACAATCACGCATCAGTATCTCCTGGCTAGGGGAGCCCATCGCCACCGTAACGATACGCGCCCCGCTGGCTCTCACCTGTTCAAACACCTCATCGCGCTGTTCGGGAGGGAAATAACCATCCTGACTACAAAAGATATTCACCTGCCACTGCTCCCCCAGTTTCTCTGAGGTCTGGCGCAGTATCGCCGGTTTTCCGTCCAGAAAAAAAACCGGGGTGTCTTCCGCACCGGCTTTTTGCATCAGCGCCTCCCACAAATCAGCGCCGGCGGCACGCGTCACCTGAGCCTGAGGATATTTACGCCGGATGGCGCGCACAATACTGATACCATCGGCATACTTGTATTCGGCTTCGGCAATCCAATCCCACAGCAGCTTATCCTGCTCAGCGGCCAATACTTTCTCGGCGTTGATTGCCACTAACATGCCGGCTTTGACCTCTCCCTCAGCGAGGAGATACGCCAGACAGGCGGCTTGATCCGCAAATCCATGCAGCGGGGTATTACGAATGTGATTGTGATAAAGCGGGACAGAAGCAGGATGTTCCATGAGGGTTCCTTATGGTGTATCCGGAGTGTGTGGAGTCAGACGGTGGCGTATGCGAACACGACCAACGCTGGCGGATCAGGCACGTATGTTCAAACAGCCAATACAGCAGCTTCGCCGCCAGCACGCATAGCCCAAACACCAAGATAAAAAAACACCACGCGCGACACAAACGCATCGCCGCCTTCTCGCACCAACACTATCAGGTTAAAGATTGCTCCAAAGCAGAAACTTTGCAGCACCGCTGCGCTGTAGCAATTCTGGCTGCGACGACGCGATTCATACATGGCATCAAACCACTTGACGATGAGGCCCACCACGATAGCACCGAGCGGAATAAACAACACGCCGCCCATCACCACCAGCGATCCCAGCAACGTAGGCGAAATCGCCAACCCGGAGTGGTTATTGAGCACTTCCCAGGTGAAATAGTTAGCACTGTTGAGCACCAGATTGGGACGAGCGGGCCACAGCCAGGACGGAATAAAGACATAAAAATGCCAGGACGGAATAAAGACATAAAAATCACGCACGATGGGGGCTAGCCCCTGAAACTCGATGTCACCGTAGTGTTGCCACAGCAGCGCCAAATTTTCCCACAGCGAGAAGGTATAGCGTGTCAGATAAAGGAAGGTGTAAAACGCTTCCGCACCGCTTACGTCCAGACTGTAGCGTTTTAACGCCAACCAGAACATGGCGGTCACGCCCACTGCCACCGCCGCGACCAGCATCCATAACATGATCCAACCGCGCTGGATGCCGATAAACAAGAACAGGGCAAAAGCGATAATGATATTCGCCCGCGTACCGCCGACAATCAGATAGGTCAGTATCCCGAACCCGACGGTGCCCACCAGAAACAGCAGCCAGGCACGGCGCGTTTGGTGCAGGAAATAGACCACCAGCATGGCTGGGATAAAAAAATAGAAGAAGCGCTTCAGGGCAACGCCCGAGACCTAACTGGAAAAGATCTGGCTGTAGGAACGCAGTTTGAACAGCAAAAAACCGTTATTGAATTTGAACGCCAGCAGACAGGTAAAGGGAAAACTGAAATAGAACGTTGAAATAGAACGTCATAAAAATAGTGTTTATAACAGTACGTTAAAGTTAAATCGTACTCGACGAAACTCCTGCCAGGTCAAAAAAAGAATAAAATTGACGGCAAACAGATACACCACTACCAAGCCGCCGAATTCACCCTATGTCATGGTTTAGTCTCCGCCGCCAACGTCAAGGCATCGAGCCATCCTCGCTGGTAGTTAGGCTGGAAGAACGCGATGCGGCGCTGATCCACGCTGGCGAAACGCGATGCGGCGCTGATCCACGCTGGCGATCTGACGGTGCGCTTCACGCACCACCGCTTCCGTCAACGTATCGCCGTAAAACAGCACCGGTAAATGCTGTTTGGCCAGATCCTGCCAGAAAGGGGGTCTTACGGCTAATGACAAAGGGCACACCGCACTGAATCAGCAGGCAAAGCGTACCTATGCCTTGCTGACGCGGGAGATAAATACGCCGAGATCGCAACTGCGCAACATGTTCATGTAATCATCGAACGCTAACTGTTCACGCAGTAGCTGGAATTGCTTCGTGCCAAACAGCGTTTCACCTTCCTGCGCCACCTGATTGATATAGTCTTCATTGTTTGCGGGATATACCATGGGGACAATCACCCGCACCTGCGGCCCCAGTTGCTGATGAATGGCCCGCAGCGCTTCGAGATGAATGGCCCGCAGCGCTTCGATATGCCGATTGCTCTTATCGCCGGAATTACCCACCAGTATCGCCGGAATTACCCACCAGCACCGTCATCGGTCCAGCCAGCGGCTTGGTCACAGTCTCTTCCGTCAGCGCCGGGTTCATTTTGGTGGGGAAATAAAGCAAAGAGGCGGACACATCCGCATGCCGCTGCCGATAAAAATCCAGATCGCCACGAAAAATCCAGATCGCCACGTGTGGCAAAGACATGACCGATACGCCCTTACGTCATGCGACGCAGCAGGTAAAACCTGCGACGCAGCAGGTAAAACCTGCGATGCTTCCACTGCGTGGCATCTTCATACAGATCCGCGCCCCACACATGCCAATAGGCCTTGGTAGGCTTGATACGCCGACCCAAAAGCGCCAGCCAAACCCACGAGTTGAACTGTACGTGGAAAAAGAACCGCGTCTGTCGATCGGCCCGCGCCCCCGTCACCACCGCCTGCGCACGTTTATCGGCATAACAGGTTAACGTCAACCCAGGAAAAGCCTGCGACAAGCCCTCATCACCGGATACCACCATAAAATGCGTGACCATGGGCGCAGGCAGTTGCGTTACCATCACGTCATGGAAGAAGCGCAGCAGCGTCTGGTTATGATGCGGGATATCCGATCCCAGCACGTGAATCAGTGTCGTCATGGTCGCCTACGGTAAAAATAAGAAAAACACAACAGCACAGGAAAAAGTAAACCACAACAAAGTAAACCACATAGGTCAACTATAGGCTTGCGTGGCCCCCAATGCGCCGTGACGCGGAATCAACCACTGGGAGAAGCCACTCAGCAACTGGGAGAAGCCACTCAGCAACAAAAACTGGCTCAGTTCCGCCAGCAGATAAAAGCGCAACGCCGCTTTGACAATCACCAGATATCCAAAGACATAGGCCCCCACTTTCATCACATCGCCCACCAGTTGCCAGGCGAAGAGATCGCGCATCGGCACAAACTGCGGGGAAAACAGCAGCCAGATGGCCACATCGCGCAGTAACCAAATAGCGAGACTGACCGCATCCACCGCAGGGATAACAAACCGCAACGCGCGGCCGAGCTCACGCGCAATCGCCGGTTTTCCCTGCAATCGCGCCAGCGTCGGCAGCAAATAGACCGAAAACGCGACGGTGATAAATTGCAGGTAAGCATCGGATATCGCGCTCACGCCCTGCCACAAGCCGACTGCGTCCCACCCGGCATGCGCCGCGAGCACGTTACGCATCATGATATAAGCGATGGGTACCGTTACCGCCGTCATCACCGCCATCAAGGTAAATTTCCCTAACTGCGTGGCGAACGCGCGATCCCATACCGAACGCAAGTGCTGCCAACGCAAAGGGGTGCTACGCCACAGCAACACACCGGCGGGCAGCGAAATCAACGCCGGTACCAGCGCTAACCCCACCAGCGCACCGGCGTAGCCCACCAGAAAAAAGCAGGCAACAAACGAAAAAAGCAGGCAACAAACGCCACCAGCCCAATCAAAACGCCACCAGCCCAATCAGACTGCCCCCGACAATCGCCAGCGCATTGCCCTGTGCGCCCCGGTACCATTTCAGGATAGCCAAAAAGAAAGAAGTTGGCGCATTTCAGGATAGCCAAAAAGAAAGAAGTTGGCGCAGGCAATGCCCATTTGCAGCAACGCCAGCAGGCGGATCACGTCACGATAACGATCGTCGCCAAACAGCGCCGTGGCTATCGGCCTGGCCTCCAGCACAGAGAGGAGCTCTAACGTCGATTAAAAGAACGCAATAAGCGTCGCTGACGTCCCCAAAACCTGTTGCAACGGCTGAAGCTGCTGCTGGTGGCGCGCCACCAGCATGATCACACCATTAAATATTTATTCCCGATTCCCGCGCCTGACAGCACGCCCAACACTGTGATCAATTGGCAGTAATTCCCCGCCAGTCCCAGGCCGCTAGGGCAGAAGGCCACCGCCAGCAAAATTTGATAACCACCAGGCCAATGGCGATTTTGACCAGCGTCGAACCCGCTGTCCATAAGAACGCTTTTGCCAGTGACATGTCAGGAAAAGAAGCTCAGGATGGTGTTGATAACCGTACGCTGATTCACATCTGACAGATTATAAAGATTCACATCTGACAGATTATAAAACAGCGGCAACCGAACCAGTGACAGATTATAAAACAGCGGCAACCGAACCAGTCGCTCGTTTTCCAGCGTGGTGTAACGATCTTCACCAGAAAAACGCCCGAAGCGCAGCCCCGCAGGTGACGTATGTAGCGGAATATAGTGAAACACCGTCAATATGAATCTCACCGCGATTGATGGTTTCCACCGAGTGGCGATTAACGTCCACGCCAATCACCTGTTTTTTACGTGAGGCAAACGCGGCTGCGGTCGGCAGACTGATATAGCCCAGCCCAACCACCACTATTTTATTAATTGTCATTGCGTTAGTTGTCATGGTATTGCTCATTGTCGTGTAACCAAAGGGTTCTTCAGTGCAGCAATAATTCTTCAGTGCGGCAAAATAATACGCTGACAGGCAGTGCCGTCACCGAACGGGTTATGCGCCCGGCTCATGTCCTGATACGCCGCATTGTCGGTCAGCAGTTGCGACACCGCGTCCAGAATCGTCGCCACCTCTGTGCCAACCAACCGCACCGTTCCCGCGTCCACGGCCTCTGGCCGCTCTGTTGTATCGCGCACCACCAGCACGGGCGCGCCCAGCGATGGGGGCCTCCTCATGAATACCGCCAGAATCGATTAAAATTAGGTATGACCGGTTCATTAGGTAAGCAAACGGCAAGTACTCCTGCGGCGCGATCAGAAACACGTTATCAATGCCGCTTAAAATACGATTTATCGGCTCACGCACATTCTGGTTCAGGTGCACGGGACACAGAATCTGCACCTCCGGGTGGCGACGGGCAATGCTCGCCAACGCCGTGCAAATACGTTTGAACCCGCCGCCAAAGTTTTCACGGCGATGCCAGGTAACCAGAATCAGTTTTTTATTCGCATCCAGAAAACCGTAGTGGTTATCCAAGGAGTAGCGCAATGTTTCATCGCCAAGAATACGATCGCGCACCCAGAACAGCGCGTCGATAACCGTATTTGACGTCACAAGGATCTGCCAGTCGCCGAGGTTTTCCTGCAGCAGGTTATCACGAGCCCGCTCGGTTGGCACAAAGCGGTACATCGCAAAATGACCGGTCAGCTTACGGTTGGCCTCTTCAGGCCACGGCGAAGAATATAGAGATTGCCCGTGCGAACCCGGCCTCCACATGAGCGATGGGAATACGCTGATACAGCGCTGAAAGGCTGGTGGCTAGCGTGGTGGTGGTGTCACCATGCACCAGCACCAGTTCGGGTTTGAACGTCGTCAATACCTGTTCCAGTCCTTCCAAAATGCGGCAAGTGATCTCACTCAGCCTGGCCCGACTGCATAATGTTCAAATCATAATCCGGCCTAATAGCAAATAAACGCAGCACCTGATCCAGCATCTCCCGGTGCTGGGCTGTTACGCATATTTTCGATTCAAAGGCTTCATCTTGAGCCAGGGCATAAACCAGAGTGGCCATTTTGATGGCTTCTGGACGGGTGCCGAAAATAGTCAATACTTTCACTATGAATCTCCTTCATCAGGTTAGGGGCTGCCCTTTCAGGCGGCATAAACGGTCAATCCATCCGCCGCTGAGGTTTACAGCGAACCAATGCAATGCCCGCCCCGGTTAATGCACCGATAGCGCCCCACATCACCATCAAGAACAGGCGACGCAGACTGTCTCGCTTCACCGGCTCCTCCGGCGTGCGCAGATAACGGTAGGTCTGCAATTCCGCATCAAGCGTTGGCTCAACGCTTAACGTCGCCAACATAGCGTGATTTTGGTCATAATCGATGTCGTAGCGCGGCCCACTGGCCTGCAAGGCCTGTAACATCGGACGCCCCAACAGGAAAAGTTCTGAAGGCGGCAATTCTTCCCTAGAGGTATCGGTCTGGCTGCGGCTTATCGCCTGCTGTTGCGCAATTTTTAGCGCCATCTTCACGCTATTCAGGTCGTGTTCGAAAATAGCCTGCGCGACCGCTTCCTGACGCTGAATCTGCGACTGCAAAAAGACCTTACGGGCCCGCCCAAGTACCTTTCAGCTCACCGTTAAGGTGCAGTGCGGCGCCTGACTGGCAAACTCGTCGTAAACCTTGGCTGATACCGACAGCGCCTCGGGCAGCAGCGATGCAAAAGCTTTTGCATCCAGATTACGTAAGAACTGCTGTTGCGGATAATAACCGCTCAGCCTCGTGACGCCAGGTCGGTCCGTTATTGCCGTGGCGCTCCACTCCTGGCGTGCAAGATAGGAATACCCTAACGCCACCAGCGCGAAAGCCAGCACTACGCCGGCAATCCAGAATTTGCCTCGCCACAATGCACCGCACAGGCCGCGAATATTCAGTTCATTCTCAATACCAGCACCCGCAGTCGTCACGCGGTAATGGGCTTCGCCAGAGGTTCCGTTAGTAGGATTTTCGTGTTTCATTTTTTCCCAAAAGTGATGTGGTTTTAAGTTGAGTGTCGATGATTGTTGTTACGGTGCGTTCGACGCTTGATGCGTTTCAGAAAGCGCGCCACGCGCCATGCCCGTTTCAGGCAATAGTCGTCAAGCCCAAAGGCCAGTAAAAACAGCACCAACATGGCCCATTCAGGAATGAAAGAGAAATATTCTCTGGCATGCCGATACCCGCCAACAGCACCTGAACCAGCGAACGGATTTTGGCACTGATATCAAAGCGATCGTCCAATGCCCCGACAAACACCAAAATACCGACGAACAGCAGGTAAAAGCGGAAATGGAGAATGTAGTAGTCGGTGACCAGGCAGGTAAAGCACAGGCCAGCATAAACGGAAATACCCCCACCAACGGAATCAGACCTTGGTGCTGTTTACGCTGATTGGAACGATCGACAAGACCCAACGGCCCCGCCACGCGACGGGCCAAGAATAGAAAAGCCAGAGAAAACAAGAAAATCAATAATAACTCTAGATGCATAGCGAGTAAGTTTACCGTTTATGGCTATAAGCCGCCGCAGGCTGCCACGGCGAAGCATGGTTCGCCATAACAGGGCGTTCACCACAACATCATTATGAGACCGGCGGTATCGCGCGGGGATGGACAGGGCAAGCACTCGCAACGGGATTATGATGACGCCATCAAATCAGTGCGTACCATAACGGAAAACATGACGCTGGGATATCCTAGAATACTCTGGAAAAACCCCTGTAGTGTAAAGGTCGGTAAGTTCCTAAAAGTTCCTAAAAAAAACGCCACGTGGGTCGTGGCGTTTTCCCCGAGAACACAGCCTGCTTATGAACGCTTCATCATGTCGAAGAATTCATCGTTGGTTTTGGTCATCGCCAACTTGTTTATCAGGAACTCCATTGCATCGATCTCGCCCATCGGGTGAATGATTTTGCGCAGGATCCACATTTTTTGCAGCTCTTCGGAGGTGGTAAGCAGCTCTTCTTTACGCGTACCGGAACGGTTGTAGTCGATAGCAGGGAACACACGCTTCTCAGCGATTTTACGTGCCAGATGCAGTTCCATGTTACCTGTACCTTTAAACTCTTCGTAAATCACTTCGTCCATCTTCGAGCCGGTATCTACCAGCGCGGTGGCGATAATGGTCAGGCTACCGCCCTCTTCCACGTTACGCGCAGCACCAAAGAATCGTTTCGGACGGTGCAGGGCATTGGCATCCACACCACCGGTCAGCACTTTACCAGACGCCGGTACCACTGTGTTGTAGGCACGCGCCAGACGGGTAATAGAGTCCAGCAGGATGATAACGTCTTTTTTGTGCTCGACCAGGCGCTTGGCCTTTTCAATCACCATTTCAGCAACCTGAACGTGGCGGGAGGCCGGCTCGTCAAAGGTAGACGCCACCACTTCCCCTTTCACCAGACGTTGCATCTCGGTCACTTCTTCTGGACGTTCGTCGATAAGCAGCACCATCAGCACGCAATCAGGGTGATTATACGCGATGCTCTGCGCAATATTTTGCAGCAGCATGGTTTTACCGGCTTTCGGCGGTGCCACGATCAAACCACGCTGACCACGGCCAATCGGTGATGCCAAATCCAATACGCGTGCTGTCAAGTCTTCTGTTGAACCATTACCGCGTTCCATACGCAAACGTGAGTTGGCATGCAGCGGAGTGAGGTTTTCGAACAAGATCTTGTTGCGGGCGTTTTCAGGTTTGTCGTAATTGACTTCGTTGACTTTCAACAAGGCAAAATAGCGTTCCCCTTCTTTGGGAGGACGAATCTTGCCTGAAATGGTGTCACCAGTACGAAGATTAAAACGGCGGATTTGGCTGGGAGAAACGTAGATATCATCAGGGCCGGCGAGGTAGGAGCTGTCTGCGGAGCGGAGGAAACCGAAACCATCCTGCAATATTTCTAGCACGCCATCGCCGAAAATATCTTCGCCACTTTTTGCGTGCTGCTTCAAAATGGCGAAAATAATATCCTGCTTGCGCATACGAGCCTGGTTTTCCAGCCCCATGTTTTCGCCAAGAGTAATTAACTCAGAAACTGGCGTATTCTTTAATTCGGTAAGATTCATAGTGGTGGGTTCTTAAACTCGGGGTAAATCTCGAACAATTAACGTGAATGAATGGGGATGGCAAGGGTCACCGTGCCACTATCATATACCGCCCTCAATCACACCATTCTGTTTGGCATGATACGTGAACGTGTTACACGTTGACCACACAAGCCCGATACAAAACGACGGCAAGAGATCGAAGACACCTGAAACCAATTAATGTAATACCTTTAGATTGCCTGACCACGCTACGGATTTTTATGCCGTGTTTATGCGATTTGTTGTCACGAACGGGCAGCGTTAAGGTATAGATAGATAGCGAGTAATGCTATAGATTCAAACTTTCAGGCTCAAGCCTGTGAGGCTTAAACATAGGCAAGTACGATATGCAGTGCTGATGAATCTAGCACGCTTCATGACGTGCGGCAAGCGGTCAATACGAGAAATCCACACTGACCGCTTTGTGCGATGAAATAACGTTGATAAATCTATCAGGCATTACAGATTAATGTTCAAAAACACAGATTAATGTTCAAAAACTCTTTCAACTGGCCTTTGGCCAGCGTGCCTATTTTCGTTGCCGCCACTTCACCGTTCTTGAACAGCAGCAGGGTCGGAATGCCCCGGATGCCGTATTTCGGCGCAGTTGCCGGATTTTCATCAATGTTAAGCTTGGCAACGGTGATGCGACCTTCGAATTCATCAGCGATTTCATCGAGAATGGGAGCGATCATTTTGCAGGGACCACACCACTCGGCCCAAAAATCAACCAGTGTTGCCCCTTCGGCCTGCAACACGTCCGTTTCGAAGCTGTCGTCTGTCAGGTGAATAATTTTATCGCTCATCTTTTACTCCGCAGGATTATCTTTAGCAAGTTGGTGTAGCATTAACCAACAAAGCTTGACTTTATTTCACTGTATACGCTAATAGTTAGCTGGTATTCTACCACACTATGAGCAAACACACTTGACTGAACAGAAGTTTTCCAACTTCGCGCTGCACCCGCAGGTGATTAAATCCATTAAAATAAATGGTTTTATAAGTGCACGCCCACCCAAGCGCTCGCGCGACCTCTCGCCCTTGATGGTCGAGAGGTCGCGGGTCAGGCGCAAACAGGAACTGGCAAGACGCTGGCATTTCTGGTGTCTACTTTCCACTATCTCTTGTCGCGCTCTGCTTCGGCAGAGCGTCAAACCAACCAACCGCGCGCTGATCATGGCCCCACTCGCGCTGATCATGGCCCCACTCGCTAGTTGGCCGTGTAAATCCACGCGGATGCACAGGCGCTGGCAGCATTCAAACGCTAGCGCGCATTAAACCTAAAGTGCGTTTAGCTGCGGAACTGGATCGTGATAACCGCTTGTCACAGGAAGCCATACTGCGCGGCTGGCAGTGCTTACGCCTGTTTTCTGAACGCTTGCAGGATATCCCTCAGACGCAAACCCGCGTTGTTGCGACGGCGACCCTGCGGCTTGCCACCAGTGCCGATGAATTTCTGGCGCATCCGGCACCGTACAAGCGTTGCAAGAGATTATGGTGGCTGCGGGCATGGACGAGCACATTATCCTGCATCAACTGGATAACGGAAGCCGATTGTAGCAAAAAGCCACGCAAATCTTGATGGCCGGATTCGCCTTTACCGATCCACATCAGGCATGCATCGTGCTACATGGCCAGCCATCGGCGTCGGCGTGAGGCCTGTTCAATTCACGCTTCTTAATCACATGAAAGGTTTTCCCATAGCGAAAACGGCATCTGCACTGCATATTCTGGTCGATACAGAACAACAGGCGAATAATCTACTGGACCAATTGGCGCAAGGGGCAGACTTTCAGCTGTTAGCTAAAAAACACTCTACCTGCCCATCCAAACGGGATGGGTCAATCTGGGTGAATTCCGTCAGGGCGATATGGTGCCAGCCTTTGACAAGGCGGTATTTTCCTGCGAGTTGCTGAAACCCTTTGGACCGGTAAAAACCCAATTCGGCTATCACATCATCAAGGTGATGTACTGCAACTAAGCATTCTGGCAACCGGCGTTCTGTGTTGTTGCGCCGCGCAGTATGCGCGGCACGTACGGAGTGATTACTCCGTCATCATCAGCAGGCTGGCATTTCCCCCCACTGCCGCCGTATTCACGCTGAGCACACGTTCATGCCATAATCGCTCCAGTGGGATCGTGTCACTGCCGGGTTCACAGCCGGGAATAATCGCTCCCGTCCATTGCGTAATCTGCTGATTAACCTCACGCAGCATGTCGCTCTCGCCGTGACAGATAATCGCGCCAATATGCTCACTTTCCTGTTTCCATTCCGGCGTAAAACGGATGCGGCTCTGCACTTCCAGTGGCAAGCTCCGGGCAAGTTCACGTAACGCTGCACTGTCAGGCCATAATGCGTTACTGCCCACGGCCAGCAGCACCGCCAGCTGTCGCAGAATATCGTTGCTTTCCTGCGCCAAACACAACACATTATCGCGCGGTGTCAGCGTGTCAGCATGTGTCAGCGTGTCAGCATATAGGTATTGCGTTCGCCAGTAGGCCCCGGCAGCAGGCGTATTACACCGCTGACGGAGCTCCAAGCACGGTAGTGCTGCGCCGCCTCGAACACTGCCAGCCGTCCCTGTTGTTGCGCCCAGTCAACCAGTAGTTGCAAACCCCGCGCGTTCCGGCGTCGTCGCCAATGTGGCATTGACGCCCAATGCGTTGCTCGCCGCGCTGGGTAGGCCAGACGGTGTTCTCTGTAGGCGTGGCAGATAGAGCGGCCTGCCCGCTTTCGGCCCCGTACCGGACAGCCCTTCGCCCCCGAATGGCTGAACGCCGACCACAGCCCCCACCATATTACGATTGATGTATTGGTTACCCACATGCGCCCGCTGCGTGATACGCGAAATGGTTTCATCAATCCGTGAATAATGGATGCCCAGCGTGAGCCCATACCCCAGAGCGTTGTCTCCTCAATCAACGTATCCAGCCCCTTGCGGGCATAGCGCACCACGTGCAGCACCGGACCAAAGATCTCTTGTTGCAAGCTGGCTACCTGGTCCAGTTCAATCAGAGTCGGCAATACAAAGGTGCCCTGTTGCCATGAGGCCAGGCACGCCTGTACGCCAAAAGCCGCCTGAAATACCGAATGCCCTTCTGCTTGCATCAGGTGAATATGCTGCTCGATCCGTTCGCGGGCTTCATAGTCGATCACCGGGCCGCAGTCCGTCGCCAGACTGTCAGGATTGCCCACGCGAAACTGCGCCATGGCGCCACGCAGCATGTTCAAAGTCGCTTCTGCAATGTTCTCCTAAAGACAGAGCAAACGCAGTGCTGAACAACGTTGCCCTGCGCTGTCAAAGGCGGAGGCAATAACATCGCTGACCACCTGTTCCGTCAGAGCAGACGAATCGACAATCATGGCATTCATCCCACCGGTTTCAGCGATCAGTACCGCAGGTTGCCCGTGCGCATCCAGCCGGTCTGCCAACGTGCGCTGCAAGCTCTTGGCAACCGCGGTAGATCCGGTAAACAGCACGCCATTGACGCGCGCATCGCGCACCAGCGCCGCACCGATGCTTTCCCCAGCGCCGGGCAACAGTTGCAACACATCAGGCGCAATGCCAGCCTGATGCAGCAGTTGCACCACCAACGCGGCTACCAGAGGCGTTTGCTCCGCCGGTTTTGCCAGTACCGCATTCCCCGCTGCCAGTGCGGCAGCAATCTGCCCGGTAAAAATGGCCAATGGGAAGTTCCACGGACTAATGCAAACCACCACGCCCAGCGGGCAAACCTGTTCCAATGACACCGTAGCAGACTGCTGTGCGTAATAGCGCAAGAAGTCCACCGCTTTGCGTATTTCAGCAATGGCATTTGGCACGGTTTTCCTCGCCTCGCGCACCAATAACCCGATGAACTGCGGATACGCCGCTTCCAGCAAGCTGGCAGCGAGTTGCAGGCTGGCAATCCGCTAGTTGCAGGCTGGCAATCCGCTGCGGAAGCGACGCCACCGAGAACCGTTCTGCGGCCTGCACCGCACGGCCCAACGCAACGCGCACATCCTCCTCGCTGGCATCACACACGTAGCCCACGATATCGTGCTGTTGGGCCGGATTGATCACTGGCCGAGCCGCCAGTGGCTATGATTCATCGACCATAACCGGTGCCGCATGCCGTATCTGCGCGGCGTCGGTGCTTAAGGCCGACACGAGCATATGCAGACGGCGCTCATCGGTTAGGTCTACGCCTTGCGCATTGCAACGTTCTGCACCGTAGAGCTGAGCGGGTAGAGGAATTCGCGGATGCGGGCAGCCGTGAGCCCCCTCTTTTGTAAGCCAGCGCCTGCACTTCAGCTATCGGGCTGGCAATCAGTTGCTCCAGCGGGACATCCGCATCCGCAATGCGGTTAACAAAATGAGGTGTTGGCACCATTTTCCAATAAACGTCGCACCAAATAGGCCAGCAGGGTTTCATAGGTGCCAACGGGGGCATAGATCCGACAGGGACGCGCCAACTTGCCCTGTTCTTCGGAACCGACAACCTGCGAATAAAGCGCCTCCTCCATACCGTGCAGGCATTGAAATTCATATTGTCCAGGGTAATAACTGCCACCAGCCAGCGTATACACCGCGCTCAGGGTATGAGCATTGTGGGTAGCGAACTGCGGGTAAATGGCATCCGGTGCCGCCAGCATTTGGTGAGCGCAGGCCAGATAGGCAACATCGGTATAGACTTTACGGGTATAGACTGGGTAATCCTCCAGACCGTCTATTTGCGCGCGTTTGATTTCGCTGTCCCAGTAGGCACCTTTCACCAATCGCACCATCAGGCGTGGCTGGGTACACTGTGCCAGGTGATAAGGAAATCAATCACAAACGGGCAGCGTTTCTGGTAGGCCTGCACCACAAAACCGATCCCTTTCCACCCCGCCAGCGCAGGCTCATGACACAACCGCTCCAACAGATCAAGGGAGATCTCTAGCCGTTCCGCTTCTTCCGCATCAATATTAATGCCGATGTCGTACTGCATCGCCTGCAACGCCAACGCCAACAAACGGGGATAAAGCACCTCCATGACGCGATCGTACTGCGCGCGACTATAACGTGGATGCAGCGCCGACAGTTTGGTGGAGATACCTGGACCCTCATACACCCCGCGCCCCTGCGATGCCCTGCCAATCGCATGAATCGCCTGCTTATAAGCGTTGAGGTAAGCCTCCGCATCCTGCTCGGTAAGGGCCGCTTCACCCAGCATGTCATAGGAATAGCGAAATCCCTGCCGTTCCAGATGTTCCGCGTTGTACAATGCCTCATCGATGGTTTCTCCAGTAACAAACTGTTCCCCCATCAGGCGCATAACGCGATCCATTCCCAATCGAATAACCGGCTCGCCCCTCTTGTTAATCAGTTGCTTCAGGGTGTGCGCCAGACGCGTTTCACTGTACGTCGAAACCAGCTTTCCGGTCAGCAGCAGTCCCCAGGTCGCCGCATTGACGAACAGCGATTGCCCTTTCCCCAAATGGGAATGCCAGTCTCCGCTGCTGATCTTGTCACGGATCAGCGCATTACGCGTTGAGGCATCGGGAATGCGCAGCAACGCTTCCGCCAGACACATCAGCGCAATCCCCTCTGACGATGACAGGGAAAAGGCCTGTAACAAACTTTGCACTCGTCCCGCTCGCCCATGAGTCTGTTGTTCACGCCGCAGCTTCTGCGCCAGTCGATAGGCCAGCGCCTGCACCGTCGGTGCCATTGATGCCATCGGTTCTACCTGCTCGAGCAATAACGGCACCATTTCTCCCTCGGAACGGCGGTATGCCGCCATGATAGCATCACGCTGTGGTGAACGGGGTAACAGCGTTTGCGTGAAAGCTAAATTTGCGTGAAAGCTAAAAACGGCTGATAGCTTCTTTCCTGACAAGATTGCGGCATAATCTCCGGCGCGCGTTGAAATGCTTTACCCTGCGCTGGTGTGATGTCAGGAGCCTTACCATCGCGCTCGGCGGCGTCTAGATAACAAAAAATGGCGTGCTCAATCAACCAATGCGATGTGCGATCAAGACGCTGTGCTGTACGTTCGATACGATTGCGGGTCGCATCGTCAAGCTTTACCGCTATAGTGGAGAATCCCATCGTTTCACTCCAGTGAAGCCAAGATAATCATCGATAGTGAGAGATCGGATAACGTTGATTTGTTGAGAGTATGCCTTCGCAGGCTTGGCCGTCGTTATCGGATTATGCAACCTGGTTTTCGCGAGTTGCCATAAGATGCGTTGCCATAAGATGCAATGCAGTTAACAAGTGTATAACATTGGAGTGGCAGGGAAATATAACAAATCTTCAACGCTTTGCGTTATAAGAAAAAACAGGCTGCACGAGGGATGCGCAATCGTGCAGCCTGCGCTTTCCTTGACGTCGTTCCCGTCAGGTTATACTAACAATATGATTTGCCTTTATGGCCTAGCATGATGGGGATAGACAGGCGATTTAACTTGGAAATTCTAATGACAGTGAGTACACTCATGCTGGTGACCTTTCTGGTGTATATCTCTGGTGTATATCTCTGGTGTATATCTTCGGAATGGTCTTGACCAGCGTGGCCGCCTATCGCTCAACCACCACCCTTGGCGACTATATTCTGGGTGGACGCCGGATGGGCAGCGTGGTCACGGCACTTTCAGCTGGGGCTTCTGACATGAGCGGCTGGCTGCTGATGGGGTTGCCGGGCGCAATATTTATTTCCGGCATTTCTGAAAGTTGGATCGCTATCGGGCTGACTATCGGCGCTTACCTCAACTGGCGATGGGTTGCAGGCCGTCTGCGCGTTCACACCGAAGTGAACCACAACGCGCTGACCTTGCCAGACTATTTCATACACCGTTTCGAAGACACCAGAAAAATCCTGAGAGTCATTGCTGCCTTGATTATTCTGGTGTTTTTTACCATTTACTGCGCTTCTGGTATAGTTGCCGGTGCCCGCTTGGTTGCCGGTGCCCGCTTGTTCGAAAGCACCTTTGGCATGAGCTACTCCATCTCATTGTGGGCCGGTGCGGCCGCTACCATCGCCTATACCTTTATAGGTGGCTATCTGGCAGTCAGTTGGACGGATACGGTACAGGCCATGCTGATGATTTTTGCCTTGATCCTGACACCGGTGATGGTGATTCTGGCACTGGATGGAATCGATACGTCTCTGTTGGTTATCACGGCGAAAAACCTGGCCAATCTGGATATGTTCAAAGGGCTGGACGTTATTGCCATCATTTCGTCGCTGGGTTGGGGTTTGGCTACTTTGGACAACCGCACATTCTGGCGCGCTTTATGGCAGCTGATTCTTACCATACCATTCGCAGGGCACGCCGCATCAGTATGACCTGGATGATCCTGTGTCTCTCGGGTGCGGTGAGCGTGGGCTTCTTCGGTATCGCCTACTTCAGCAATCATCCGGAACAAGCGGGCAACGTCACCAACAATGCCGAACGGGTATTTATTGAGCTTTTCATGCTACTGGGGTATTTATTGAGCTTTTCATGCTACTGTTTAACCCGTGGATCGCCGGTGTGTTACTTTTCGCTATTCTGGCGGCGGTAATGAGCACCCTGAGCTGTCAACTACTGGTTTGTTCCAGCGCCATTACCGAAGACTTGTACCGCCCCTTCTTCCGTCCTGGCGCTACTCAGCGCGAGCTGGTTTGGGTAAGTCGCATTATGGTGTTATTGATTGCCATCATTTCAATCGTGTTGGCCTCCAACCCGGCAAACCGCGTGTTGGGGCTGGTCAGCTACGCCTGGGCAGGTTTTGGGGCCGCGTTTGGCCCGGTGATCCTGATTTCCCTGCTGTGGCCGCGTATGACGCGTAATGGCGCGCTGGTCGGTATTGCTGATCGGTGCTGCCACGGTTATTATCTGGAAACAGAATGTTTGGTTTAATCTGTATCTGTATGAAATCATCCCCGGCTTTCTCTTTGCCAGCCTGGCGATCTTTATCGCTAGCCTGATGGGTCATACGCCCTCCAAAGCCGTTACCGATCGCTTCCAACAAGCAGAAGCCCAGTTCCAAAGCCGTTAAGGAACGATGTGTTTCACGTATAAAAAAAGCGCAACCATGGTTGCGCTTTTTTTCATCGCCGAAGTAATGTGTTTATTCTTAACCTGCAACCGCAATGCGTTTCATGTCTTTCATGTAGCCACGCAGTTTCTGACCAACCGCTTCGATCGGGTGGTTGCGGATCGCATCATTGACGTCGCTCAGCTGCGCATTGTCCACGCTGCTGGCTGCCACCGGCTTGCCGATGTCGCCCGCTTGCAATGAAGCCATGAATGCCTGTTTCAGCAACGGCACGGCGGCATTCGCGAACAGGTAGTTACCGTATTCTGCGGTGTCAGAGATAACCACGTTCATTTCATACAGACGCTTACGTGCAATGGTGTTCGCAATCAGCGGCAGTTCGTGCAGCGATTCGTAGTAAGCAGATTCTTCGATGATGCCCACGCTTACCATGGTTTCGAACGCCAGCTCTACACCAGCTTTAACCATAGCGATCATCAGTACGCCGTGATCAAAATACTCTTGCTCTGCGATTTTACCGTCGAACTGCGGGGCATTTTCAAACGCGGATTTACCGGTTTCTTCACGCCAAGTCAGCAGTTTAATGTCGTCGTTGGCCCAATCTTCCATCATGCCGCTGGAGAACGCACCGGAGATGATATCGTCCATGTGTTTCTGGAACAGCGGAGCCATGATCGTTTTCAACTGCTCAGACAGCGCGTAAGCACGCAGTTTTGCCGGATTAGACAGACGATCCATCATCAGCGTGATGCCGCCTTGCTTCAGCGCTTCGGTAATGGTTTCCCAACCGAACTGAATCAGTTTTTCCGCATAGGCAGGATCGGTGCCTTCAACAACCAGCTTATCAAAGCTCAGCAAAGAACCGGTCTGCAACATACCGCACAGGATGGTCTGCTCGCCCATCAGGTCAGATTTCACTTCGGCAACGAAAGAAGATTGTAGTACGCCCGCACGGTGACCACCGGTAGCGGTAGCCCAGGCCTTGGCTATCGCCATGCCTTCACCTTTCGGGTCGTTTTCCGGGTGAACCGCGATCAGCATCGGAACGCCAAAGCCGCGTTTGTACTCTTCACGTACTTCGGTACCCGGACATTTCGGCGCCACCATCACTACAGTGATGTCTTTACGGATCTGCTCACCCACTTCAACGATGTTGAAGCCGTGAGAGTAACCCAGAAATGCACCCTGCTTCATCAGCGGTTGAACAGCCTGAACCACAGCGGAGTGCTGCTTGTCTGGCGTCAGGTTCACCACCAGATCTGCCTGCGGGATCAGCTCTTCATAGGTGCCAACTTTAAAAGCGTTTTCGGTGGCTTTACGCCATGACGCACGTTTTTCCGCGATAGCTTCTGCACGCAGCGCATAGGCGATATCCAGCCCGGAATCACGCATATTCAAACCCTGGTTCAGCCCTTGCGCGCCGCAACCGACGATCACCACTTTTTTGCCTTTCAGGTAGTTCGCTTCGTCAGCGAATTCTTCACGTCCCATGAAACGACATACACCCAATTGCGCCAACTGCTGACGCAGATTCAAAGTGTTGAAATAGTTAGCCATGCACAACTCCGTTTAATTTGTTAATTGTTAATTGCGAGTATTCAGAAGAGGTTTCCTGTCAGGAAAGTCTAAATGTCCTCATGATATGACAGGAAAAGTATTGCTTAAATTGATATATTAACAAGATGACATTGCAATAACTGCAAGACGAAAATGAGGCCGTGCGCACATGGATTTACGAGATTTAAAACTGTTTCTGCACCTGTCTGACAGCCGCCATTTCGGGCGCACCGCCAAAGCCATGCACCTAAGTCCGTCAACCTTGTCACGCCAAATCCAACGACTGGAAGAGGATGTCGGGCAAACCCTGTTTTTACGTGATAACCGCACGGTACAACTGACCGATGCTGGTGAGCAATTGAAACAATTTGCTCAGCAAACACTGCTGCATTACGAGCAGTTGCGCCACGCCATTGGGCAACGAGGGCCTTCATTGAGCGGTGAGCTACGCATTTTCTGTTCAGTGACCGCCGCCTATAGCCATCTACCGCTGATCCTCGACCGTTTCCGCGCCCAGCATCCGCTGGTCGAAATCAAGCTAACAACTGGCGATGCCGCCGATGCGGTAGAAAAAGTGCAGTCCAATGAAGCTGATCTCGGCATCGCAGGCCAGCCGGAAACCTTACCTACCACCATCGATTTTATGCCTATCGGCAAGATCCCCCTGGTACTGATTGCCCCAGCGCTGGCATCACCGGTGCAGTCGATGGTACGGCAACCCAATCCAGACTGGGCACAGATTCCGTTTATTTTGCCCGAGCACGGCCCGGTGCGAAAACGTATTGATGTCTGGTTCCGTCGTCACCACATAGCCAATCCGCTGATTTACGCCACCGTGTCGGGGCACGAGGCAATGGTGTCGATGGTGGCACTGGGCGGCGGCATCTCGCTGATCCCGGACGTGGTGCTGGAAAATAGCCCAGAGCCAGTGCGTAACCGCGTTTCGGTATTGCTGGAGCAAGCGATGGAACCGTTTGAACTCTGCGTTTGCGTGCAGAAAAAGCGACTCAATGAGCCATTGATTGCCGCGTTCTGGCATATCTTGCAGGACAGTATTTAAGGGATTACCAGAGGTAGCTAACCGTCGCGATAATCGAGCGTCCAACGCCGTAGAAACAGGCTTCATTACTGCAAGAGGCCACATAATGCTTATCGGTCAGGTTGTTGACATTGATCTGCAACACCGCAGATCTGCAACACCGCACCTTTCCACTGCGACGAGGTTGAGCCCAAATCATAGCTCACCATCATGTCATACATGATGTTGTGCGGCACACTGAAACTTTCCTTATTATCGCCATAGCTGCTGCCGATGTAACGCACACCGGTTTCCACCGTCAGCCCGGCCAGCGGGCCGTTGTGAACAAAATAGGTGCCCCAGGCGGAAGCCATATGGCGTGGCGTCGCCGCTGGCCTGTTCCCCGCTAGCATGTGCTCGCATTGGTGCTCTCTTTCGTCTCCTCCTCCGTATAACTGTACGCCGACATCAGGCTCAGTGTGGTGTGATTTGCGTATGGAGTTCCGCTTCAACTCCGCGTGATTCGACTTTGCCAATTTGCTCATTGAACTTGAGTTTGCTGTTCCGTGATATTTTTCTGCGTGTTGTCAAACAACGATAGCGTTAACAAGGTGTTGCTGCCCACTGGCTGAAGCTTTATCCCTACTTCAGTTTGCTCACCGGTTGTGGGTTTGAAGGATACCGACCCAGGAATGCCGCTGTCCAGATTAGGCTCAAAGGAAGTGCTGTAGCTGATATAGGGTGAAAAACCATTCTCAAACGCATACAGCAGCGCCGCACGACCGGTAAAATCATCATCATTCGATTGCCTTTTGGCATTGTTGAGCGTGCTCTCGTAAGTATGAATTTCTGTCCAATCGTGACGCCCAGAGAGTAGCAGGTTCCACTGCTGCCATACCGCCTGATCCTGCACATATAGCCCTAACTGATCGAGCTTTTTAAACGCACCGCGTACCAATGGCAAGTCACTGTCATTTTCCAGATAAGACTCACCATAATGAGGGTAAGCTCAATCAAAATCCTACTGGCTTCCGCTATTGAGCTATAACTACTGGCTTCCGCTATTGAGCTATAAATTAACGTCACGCTTCTGCCAGATATAATCCTACCCAACCAGTAGGGTATGGTTCACAGAGCTATCGATCCCCAATTCATCAGCATCTATTTTTTCGCGTTGCTGGTTACGAGTTAGCCTAGTATCCGTGGCGCTACCACTGGTGCTGTAAACCAGGGATTTATAGTTATCATGCAGCTGCGAGTAGCGCAGATTCTGTTGAACAGAAATCGCCCTGTTAAAGGAGTGCTCAAAAATATAACCGAACGCTATCTGCTCACGCGTTGGTTGAGTGATGGTAATTCGGATCGCTGACATTCAGCGAGTAAGGAATATAACCGGCGTTGGTGGCAAACACCGTGCCGTAAGCGGACAGGAAGTTACGAAACCCGCCTCATGGTCGTATTGGTAACGGGTCAGCACAGTCAGACTGGTGTCGGCATTGGGCAACCACGTCAAAGCCGGGGCGATTGCGATGCGTTGTTGTCTGGCATCTTTAACAAATTGCTGCCGGGTATTGGCTATCCCGTTCAAGCGATATATATATAACAGTGCGCTGTCATCACTTAGCACACCGCCGAAATCAAACGCTGCCTCACCAAAACGGTGGTTACCCGCACTAAACTGAACGTGGCGAATCTTTTCCGCCGTGGGACGTTTGCTGGTCATAATAACCGTACCGCCAGGATCGACCTGATCCATACATGACCGACGCCAGGCCGCGAATTAATTCAACGCGTTCTAATAACCAGGGTTCGATCTTTCCAATACCGGCACCTTGCCCGATCAGGCCAAAGCTCAGCCCATCAAGAAATTTAGGCGCGTAGCGAAAACCGCGCACGATGGTTTCATCATTGCGGTTAGAGGAGCCCCGGTAATTTGGAAGCACGCCGGCAGAGTAATTAAACGCATCGGAAACGAATCTTACCCGCTGCTTGTCCATTTGTTCGCGCGTGACCACCGCAATTGATTGTGGCGTCTTTCCAGCGGCATTTGCGTTTTTGTACCGGCGACACTCTGTTTCGCTATCATCCCACCAGCGGTGGAGCACGGTATTTTGCTTGTCCTGTGCAATGACCATCATCATATCCGCGTTGCCGGTTACCGTTTCGGCGGCCAACGTTTGCACTGCTATCAATAGCGACGATGCAACACTCAGTACTGTTACATAGCCGAAAAATAACCGCCCAATGAGGTAAAATTTCCTTTTATTTTCAGACACACGCTAATCCTTCACTGCAATACTATTTTTATGCATCACAAATAAGCCAACATATTCATGCATCACAAATAAGCCAACATATTCGTGGCTGATAATGCAAAGATAATGCAAAAAAGACTATTTAAAATGCAAACTCGTCTCAATTGCATTAATTTTTCTTGCTTTGCATTTAACATTGCGTTGTAAAAAATGAAAGGGATTCACTATGGGGATGTTCTATCGTTACAGCCTTGCCGTCACGAATTTGCTCCTGATGTCTGGTGAACGTGAACCGCGAGACAAATCATTTTCGCAGGAAATGCCATAAGAGATCCCTGATAAGAGCGCATCACACTGGCCAATACCCGATACAATTAGTGAATAGCTTAACGTCACTCCGCCGTCGCGAATATCAGTTTTCAATTCTGGACATGCCGCAGGAAAAAGGGAAAATCAGCGGCAACATTTCCGTCGCGTTCCGCTACGCCATCCGGCTGGATGACAGTGAGTTTACCGCCCGCCAGATGAGTGATACGTAGGCGATTGGCCTCCGGTAAAGCAGCTTTGGCGGCACCACCAAGATCCTGTTTACCTGCGTGAGCGATGACGAAATTCGCATCTCAACGTTTGATACGCAGGGCGAAAGCTACCTGTTCAACAGGGTGATGACGCCGGGAAGCTCGACCAGCTTCCCTCCTCCTGTTCCGGCGTCAGCCGCTTCATGTTCTTTCTCAATGCTCATCAGATAGCGATACAGCGGCTCCAGTTAGCGAAAACCTTGTGCCAGCCTGGTGACCAAACCAGCAGAAAACAGCGCGTCCATATCTTGCAGCGTGGTCATAGCAGCGAAGGATTTACGGTTGTACCAGGTCGCCAATTCCGCAAGCTAATCCTTGATAAGTGGACGTTTATAGCTTACGCCTTCCAGGTGTAAACGTAGGCGCCAGACACGCGGCCATTGCCAAAAAGGCCTGCGGGTTATCGAGCAGCGTCTGGCGAAACAGCTCCATGGTATCGCGCGTGGCTCTGTAGTATCCAAAGCCATAACACCAGAAATCTGGGCCAATTTCGAAAAAAAGTACACCGGCGCGTCCGTCCAGTCTTTACGCGGGCGTTTAAACGTCAGCCACATCTGGCTGCGGTAGCGGGATTTGTCGTGAGAAAAACGGGTATCACAATGGATATGCGCCAGGGTTTTACCAATGGCGGGATGAATTTCAAACTGATCATCGATGGATAATATCATGATAATATCATCAGGCTTAACTCATTGACCAACAGGCTTAAATCATTGACCAACGCGCGAAATGGGGCAACCAGCGTCTCATCATATATCGCACGATTGTCGTCAAACCACTCTTTGCTATTTTCCTATCGGACCTGTTGAAGAAAAGTCAGGCCCTGCTGCGAGAAACCGTTGAACGTCGTCATGATGGTCTGCATTGCTAATCCATTGAATGGTAACCACCATAGCGCGCCTGGCGGTGAAATTCCACCGTCGGGCACACTGCCATTACTCCGCGTTACCGGCCAGGAAGAAACGAAATGCCGGATTTTGGGTTTCGTCATGGCACTCGTAGCCTAGCGCCTGCAAGCGTTGCTCAAACTCCAGATCGCGCCCGGTCACTTCGAACGCCGCCAGCACGCGACCAAAATCGGTGCCGTGGCTGCGATAGTGGAACAGCGAGATATTCCAGTGCGTGCCAAGCGTGTGTAGGAACTTCAGCAGCGCGCCGGGAGACTCCGGAAACTCGAAGCTGTAAAGCTGTTCCCACAACGGCTTGGAAGGACGTCCGCCAACCATGTAACGCACATGGAGCTTCGCCATTTCATCATCGGAGAGATCGACCACCTGGTAACCGCCCGCGGAGAGCTCTGCAATAATCTCATCTCGCTCAGCATGACCACGCGTAAGACGCACCCCCACGAAAATGCAGGCGTCCTTATCATCGGCGTAGCGGTAGTTGAACTCGGTCACCGAATGACGACCCAGCAGTTGGCAAAAGGTCAAAAAGCTGCCCTTGCTCTCAAGGATGGTTACCGCCAGCAATGCCTCATGCTGTTCACCCAGTTCACAGCGTTCAGAGACGTAGCGCAGGCCGTGGAAGTTGACGTTGGCACCCGACAGAATATGCGCCAGACGTTCACCCTGAATACCGTGCTGCTGGATATACTTCTTCATCCCCGCCAGTGCCAGTGCACCAGACGGCTCAGCTATCGCACGCACATCTTCAAAGATATCCTTCAGTGCGGCACAAATCGCATCGCTGCCCACGGTGATGACATCATCCAGATATTCCCGGCACAGGCGGAATGTTTCATCGCCGATGCGCTTGACTGCCACGCCTTCGGCGAACAATCCAACGCGCGGCAAATCCACCGGGTGTCCGGCATCCAATGCGGCACGCAGGCATGCAGAATCTTCCGCCTCAACACCGATCACTTTAATCTGCGGTATCAGCTGTTTGATCAACACCGCGACGCCGGCTGCCAGGCCACCGCCACCGACTGGCACAAACACGCGATCGAGATGCGCATCCTGCTGCAACAGCTCCATCGCCAGCGTTCCCTGCCCGGCAATCACAGCCGGATGATCGAATGGCGGAATGAAGTTCATATGCTGCTCTTGTGACAGCGCAATCGCTCTGGCCTTGGCTTCATCAAAATTGGCGCCGTGCAGCAACACTTCACCGCCAAAACCGCGCACCGCATCCACTTTAATACCCGCCGTGGCGACCGGCATGACGATCAGCGCCTTGATGCCTAGCTTGCTAGCCGAAAGCGCCACGCCCTGTGCGTGGTTACCAGCGGAGGCCGTTACCACACCGTGTGCTTTCTGCACTTCGGTCAGGGTTGCCAACATGGCATAGGCACCACGCAGTTTGAAACTGTGCACCGGCTGACGGTCCTCGCGCTTCACCACAATGGTGTTGCCAAGACGCGCCGAGAGCTTATCCATCGGCTGAAGCGGCGTCACCTGTGCCACTTCATAGACCGGCGCGCGCAATACCGCACGCAAATACTCCGCGCCGCACGGAGCGTCGGGGAGAGGGAGTGATACCGCCATTGAACTTAGCCTCCCAGCTTGCTCTTATCGCGTACCGCGCCTTGGTCCGCGCTGGTTGCAAAACTGGCGTAAGCACGCAAGGCAAAGGACACCTGACGCTGACGGTTTTTCGGCGTAAAGGCCGCATCACCGCGCGACAGTTCTGCATCGTGACGGCGTGCCAGTTCATCTTCCGCCACTACCAGTTCAATGGTACGGTTAGGAATATCAATGGCAATGATGTCACCCTCTTCCACCAGCCCGAAGGTGCCGCCACTGGCCGCTTCAGGCGAAGCGTGGCCGATGGAAAGCCCGGAGGTGCCGCCGGAGAAACGACCGTCAGTGATCAACGCACAGGCTTTACCCAATCCCATGGATTTCAGGAAGCTGGTCGGATAGAGCATCTCTTGCATACCAGGCCCGCCTTTCGGCCCTTCGTAACGGATAACCACAACATCGCCCGTGACCACCTTACCGCCCAGAATGGCTTCCACAGCGTCATCCTGCGATTCGTACACTTTTGCCGGACCACGGAACACCAGGCTACCTTCATCCACACCTGCGGTTTTTACGATACAACCTTTTTCCGCGATGTTGCCGTACAGCACCGCCAGACCGCCATCCTGACTGTAGGCGTGCTCACGCGCACGGATACAGCCCTGTTCACGATCGGTATCCAGCGACTCCCAGCGGCAATCCTGTGAGAACGCCTGTGTGGTACGAATGCCCGCTGGCCCTGCAGAGTACATGCTTTTCACCGCGTCATCATCGGTCAGCATGACGTCGTAAGCGTTCAGCGTTTCCGTCAAGCTTTTGCCCAGCACGTTGCGTACATCGCGGTTCAGCAATCCGGCACGATCCAGTTCACCCAGAATACCGATCACCCCACCCGCACGGTGTACGTCTTCCATGTGGTATTTCTGCGTAATCGGAGCCACTTTACACAGTTGCGGCACACGGCGTGACAGACGATCGATGTCGTCCATGGTGAAATCCACTTCTGCTTCCTGCGCGGAGGCCAGCAAGTGCAGAACGGTGTTAGTGGAACCGCCCATGGCGATATCCAGCGTCATGGCGTTTTCAAACGCCACCTTGGTTGCGATATTACGCGGTAGTGCGCTGGAGTCATCCTGCTCGTAGTAGCGTTTGGTCAGTTCAACGATACGCGTACCCGCGTTCAAAAACAGTTGCTTACGATCGGCGTGGGTCGCCAGCAGCGAGCCATTGCCCGGCTGTGACAGGCCCAGCGCTTCCGTCAGGCAGTTCATCGAGTTAGCGGTAAACATGCCGGAACAGGAACCGCAGGTCGGGCAAGCGGAACATTCGATCTGATCGCTATCCGCATCGCTGACGTTCGGGTTAGCCCCCTGGATCATGGCATCCACCAAGTCCAGTTTGATCAATTGGTTAGAAAGCTTGGTTTTCCCGGCTTCCATCGGGCCGCCAGAAACAAAGATCACAGGGATGTTCAGGCGCAGCGAGGCCATCAGCATTCCGGGGGTGATTTTGTCGCAGTTGGAAATGCACACCATCGCATCGGCGCAGTGGGCATTGACCATGTATTCGACCGAATCGGCAATCAGCTCACGTGATGGCAGGGAATAGAGCATGCCATCGTGCCCCATCGCGATACCATCATCCACTGCAATGGTGTTGAACTCTTTGGCCACGCCACCAGCGGCTTCGATTTGCTCCGCCACCAGTTTGCCCAGATCACGCAAGTGCACATGGCCCGGAACGAATTGTGTGAACGAGTTGACCACAGCGATGATTGGCTTGCCGAAATCGGCATCGGTCATTCCGGTGGCACGCCATAGGGCGCGCGCACCTGCCATGTTACGGCCATGCGTGGTTGTGGCTGAACGGTACTTAGGCATACTCTGTTACTCCAGTGTGTGTTTCATCCCCTTTCCTGCTCGCGTTCATCGGCGACTAGCATCATGGGTTCGTGAAGCAAGGGAAAGGGGTGTATTAATCTTTCTTATTACGATTACGGGTTAATCTGATCTAACCAGCCCCATTTGTCTTCGGTTTCGCCGGTAAACAGGCCGAAGAACGCGTTTTGTAGTTGTTTGGTGACTGGGCCACAACGACCAATGCCGACCTGAATACCGTCCACGCTGCGCACCGGAGTGATTTCCGCGGCAGTGCCGGACATAAATACCTCATCAGCCAGATAGAGTGACTCACGCGACAGCACCTGCTCACGCACTTCCAGCCCCAGGCTCTGCGCCAGTTTGATAATGGCGTCACGGGTGATACCCGGCAGCGCTGATGAGGTGAACGGCGGGGTAAACAACACGCCATCTTTCACTTCAAACAGGTTTTCACCTGCACCTTCAGATACATAACCGTTGACGTCCAGCGTAATCCCTTCCTGATAACCGTGGCGACGTGCTTCACTGCCCACCAGCAGGGAGGAAAGGTAGTTACCGCCCGCTTTTGCGGCCGTTGGAATGGTGTTAGCTGCCACACGGTTCCAGGAGGACACCATGACATCAATCCCCTGATCCCGTGCGTCTTCGCCCAGATACGCGCCCCAGGGAAATGCCGCAATGATGACATCCGTGACGTAACCTTCCGGCGGATTCACGCCCATGCCAACGTTGCCAACGAACACCAGTGGACGAATGTAGGCGCTTTTCAGGTCATTTTTACGTAGCGTTGCACGGCAAGCTTCCATTAGTTCACCCACGCTGTACTGCACCGGCATACGGTAAATTTTAGCGGAGTCGTGCAGGCGACGCATATGTTCACGGTGACGGAAGACCACCGGGCCTTTGTGGGAATCGTAACAGCGCACCCCTTCAAACACCGACGTGCCGTAATGCAGCGCATGGGACATCACGTGTACTTTGGCTTCAGCCCACGGCCCCATCTCACCATTGAACCAAATATAATCAGCTTTGCTCGTCATTCTCTTTATCCTTTCTAATGCCTTCATGCACGTATTTATTGTGATGTGTGGAGTTGTATTTAAACATAAACGATATCAACGGGCAGCACGCGCTCCAGCATTTCGGGACGAAAGCGAGCCTGTATGGAAAGTTGATGGTACGTCATTCTCTGTTCTCCTGCCATTATTCGGCACGTTCCAACATGGTTTCATCCCCGGCACCCGGTGTTTTCCAGTTCATCTATGTGTTTTCCAGTTCATCTATAGAGATATGCAGCAAATACGGCCCATCCCTGCTCAACAGGGCATCCAGCGCGGCATCAATCTGATCTTTTCGGGTTATGCATAGCCCTGGAATACCAAATGCGCTTGCCAGGGTCAGAAAACCGGGGTTATCTGAGAGGTTAATTTCGCGATAAAGTTCATTGAAGAACAACTGCTGCCACTGTCTAACCATACCTAACCGTTGGTTATCCAGCTGCACGATTTTTATCGGCAGCTGTTTTCGTTTGTTTGATGGTGCCCAGCTCTTTCACGTTTATCATGAAAGAGCCGTCACCGGAAATACATACCACGGTATCATCAGGGCGGGCTACCTGCGCGCCGACTGACGCTGGCAAACCAAAGCCCATGGTGCCTACCCTCCGCTGGAGGCGATGAAATTTTCCGGATAGGAAAAACGCATGTGCTGTGCGGCCCACATCTGGTACTGGTCGACATCGGTGGTGATCACGGTTTCCGCCGGTTTGCGTTCAGACAGGGTTTTTAACAGCGCGGGCGCATAGATGGCTTCACCAGGATGATAGTAACACCATGGATATTCGGCTTTCAGCGCTGCCACCTCTTGACGCCAGGCGTCAATTGCCAGCGGCTGGGCCAATGCAGGCAACAGCGTGTTCAAATCACCCGGCAGCGCCACCTTGGCTTGGCGAAATTTACTCAGCTCTGCCGGATCGATATCCAGATGGATAACCGCTGCATGAGGCGCAAACGCATTCAGTTTACCCATCACGCGATCGTCAAAACGCGCATCGACGGCAATCAGCAAATCACACGCCTGCACCGACAGGTTGGCCGCTTTGGTGCCGTGCATGCCCAACATACCGAGGTAGTGCGGATGCTCGGCATCAACGGCACCCAATCCTTTCAGCGTAACGACGGAGGGAATGCCCGTCTCAGCAATGAACGCACGCAGAGCAGGCACCTTCTGCGCCATACCCACACCGCCGCCAGCGTGCCAGCGTATAACATCGTTTTTTTCGCCGCCGCCAGCATGGAGCGCGCTTGTTCGATGGCCTGCCCGGGGAAATTCGGCTGGCTATCATCACTGGCGTAAACTGCGGGGCTATCTCACTGGTGGCCAACTGAATGTCTTTAAGGATATCTACACCACTGAATGTCTTTAAGGATTATCTACCAAAGGATATCTACCAGAACCGGGCCGGGACGACCGCTGCTGGCGATGGCGAAGGTTTCTGCCATGATCCCCGGCGGTGACTTCAGCGAATCTACCAGGAAGCTGTGTTTGGTGCAGGCCAGCAACAGGCCCAGCATGTCGATTTCCTGGAAGGCTAAGTACCGATCAGCGGTGAAGCCACCTGACCAGTAATTGCCACGACCGGCACGGAATCCAGCAGCGCATCCGCCAACCCGGTAATCAGGTTAATGGCACAGAGGTTAATGGCACAGGGGCCTGAAGTGGCGATACACACGCCCACCTTGCCGGTCGCGCGGGCATAACCTAGCGCCTTGTTCATGACGGCATAACAAGTGCTTAACGCACTCCGTCGTAGAGTGCATTGTAAACCGGTATGATCGCGCCGCCCGTATAACCAAATACGGTATCGACATCTTGCGCCCGCAACGCTTGCACCACCCATTGAGCCCGATTCATAGTTTATTTCCCCCGACGTTGCCGGGGATAAACAGGATTTTATGCTGTAAGATGTACTCCACTCCTTTCTGTAGTTTTACCACCCAACAAAAAACCCCGACTTTACGGGATGGTTTTTTAAATTACTTCATTTTTACGGGATGGTTTTTTAAATTACTGCTTGATTTTTAATCGATTCTTCGTCTCAGCGACACCCAGCACGGTGGGTTAATAATCACCACCACGCTAATAATGACTAGGCTAATCACGAGGTAGAACGCTTTCATAAATGATTTGTTCTGTCATTACAGTTGAATGAATATTTACAATATATACCACAGGCTTAGCGCCACTAACAATATTTTTTTCTAAAAACGTAACTAAAGCTGATGAAAAAATCTGCGTTAAATGCAAATAAATTAAGCATATAGATATAAACAATTATTCATATTTTATTTTTTCTTCGAGCATTCACCGACGACATCATCGATTCCCACAAACGCTGCAAACCAGCGCCCATTGCAGAGGAAACGCACTGTATGGTAACCACCTTTGTGCGAGCCGTTGCTGATAACGTTGTTTTTATACTGCCCTTAGGCTCAGGATGACGCATCCTGTCGGAATTGACAGGATGGGAGCCTTATGTCGCTGGCTGTTACCTATACATACGCGCGCAATGATTGGCATTCAGGCTCCTTGAGTGACGATCGAAGCCCATATCAGCAATGGCTTGCCCGCACTGACTCTGGTTGGTCTGCCGGAAACCACGGTTAAGGAAACACGGGATCTGGTGCGCAGCGCACTGCTCAATGCCGGATTCACCTTTCCCGCCAAGCTGATCACCGTCAATCTCGCCCCGGCGGATTTGCCCAAGGAGGGCGGGCGCTACGATCTGCCCATCGCACTATCGATTCTGGCAGCCTCAGAGCAGATTTGTGGCAAGGCGTTAGCGCAGTATGAGTTTCTGAGTGAATTGGGATTATCCGGGGCGCTACGTGCGGTTGCCGGCGCAATCCCGGCAGCCATCGCGGCTGGCACAAGGCGGGCCGGCAGCTTATTTTGCCACTGGCTCATCAGCAGGAATTTTGCCACTGGCTCATCAGCAGGAAATGGCGCTTATCGGACACGGTGAAGTACTACTGGCAGAAAGTACTACTGGCAGAACACCTGAATGCTGTGTGCACCTTTTTGCATAGCGGTGAGCCCTTATTAGCCAGCAGCCAGGCGGTTGAAGTTCATGCGCCCGACCTCAACAACGACCCGGACCTGACAGACATCATTGGGCAAGAGCAGGGAAAACGGGCGCTCGAAGTCACTGCGGCCGGAGGCCACAACCTGCTGCTGATAGCACCGCCAGGCACCAGAAAAACCATGCTGGCCAGCCGTCTTGGTTGGGCTATTGTCCCCGTTGAGCAATGAAGAAGCGCTGGAAGTGGCCGCCATTAACAGCCTGGTGAGCGCTGCAGATACGACTCTGGGTTTGTGGCACACTCGCCCCTTTCGAACGCCGCACCATAGCGCATCCATGACGGCACTGGTGGGTGGTGGCGGATTGCCAAAACCGGGAGAGATCTCGTTGGCGCACAATGGCATCCTGTGCCTCGATGAGTTACCCGAGTTCGAGCGGCGTGTACTGGATGCCCTGCGAGAACCGTTACGTTAGAGGCCGGTGAGATCGTGATTTCCCGCATGCGGGCTAAAGTGAATTATCCTGCCCACGTTCAGCTTGTCGCCGCCATGAACCCCAGTCCATCGGGGCACTATCAAGGTATCCATAACAGCTTGCCGGTACAGCAGATCCTGCGCTATCTGGGAAAACTCTCCGGGCCGTTTCTCGACCGGTTCGATCTGTCGATTGAAGTTCCGCTACTGTTCCCCCGGAACGTTGCACAAACATGGTCGGCAGGGAGAGCGCAGTGCCGACGTTCGAGCACGCGTATTGACGGCATGGGAGAGGCAGCTGGCACGAGCGGGAAAAATCAATGCGCGCCTGACACCGCCGGAAATGGATATTCACTGCCGCTTGCACGAAGAGGATGCCATGGCTGGAGGAGTTAATGACCAAGCTCGAGCTGTCTGTGCGTGCCTGGCTACCGCATTTTGAAGGTAGCAAGGACCATCGCCGATCTAGAGCAACAGCCCGATATTCAGCGCGACCATTTGGCGGAGGCGATCAGTTATCGCTGCATAGACAGGCTACTGCGCCGCTTGGCTTGCACCGCGATTTAGGGTAAGCACAGACGTAAAAAAACGGGGCCATCGACCCCGCGAGTGAAAAACTTAATCGTCGCTATCGGTGTATTCTTCCATCGCATCCATCTGCGGCTTACCGCCGGACAGCGTGTGAAAACGCTTCGGGCGACAAATACGTGCAACATATTTGGCCCAGGTTTTTTCCATATCGGTGGATGCATCACGTTCACCTCGGCACATGGCAACGAATTGAATCTCTTCCTCGGTCACCGGTTGGCGTTTACCCAGATCAAGCTCACTCAGCGCATAGCCATAACGCTCCAACATCTGGGCTTCTTTGATGGTGAAGTCACCGTGACGAGAGAAGCCGCGTGGATAGGATTTATTATCAAAAAAACGATTCGTTGTAGAAAAGCTTTCCGCCATCTTACACGCTCCTAATTCTTTTATGGTCGTGCTGTTTATGGCGCGGAGTATTAGATAGGTTTTACATTCTGTAAAACAAAACATTTAAATCATCACGACAAAACATTTAAATCATCACGACAAAATTTTTTTGGAGATGGGCGTGGATACCGAATTACTAAAAACCTTCCTGGAAGTCAGCAGAACGCGGCATTTTGGACGCGCCGCAGAATCGCTCTATCTGACCCAGTCGGCGGTCAGCTTTCGTATTCGCCAATTAGAAAATCAACTTGGTGCAAATTTGTTCACTCGCCATCGCAATAATATTCGCCTGACACCGGCGGGCGAGCGGTTGTTGCCCTACGCAGAGAGTCTTATAGTCACCTGGCAACTGGCTAAAAAAGAGGTCGCGCGCTCGCAACAGCACCAGTTGCTGTCGATTGGTGCGATGGCCTCGCTGTGGGAAGCCTACCTGACACCCTGGCTGCAAACCTTATATCAGCAGCGCCCGCTGCTTCAGCTTGAAGCGCGCATTGCACAACGTCACTCTCTGGTGCAACAGTTACACGAGCGGCGTTTGGACCTGCTGATCACCACCGAGCAGCCCAAAATGGAAGAGTTAACCAGCCATCTGTTAGGAAACTTCTCTCTAGCGTTGTTCGCCACTCAGAATGGAGAGCAGACCGAACGACCTTTTATCAAACTGGAATGGGGCGCGGATTTTAATCAACATGAAGGACGGTTATTGAATAACGAACAGCTGCCTATCCTGACCACTACCTCAGCACACCTGACACGCCAGCTGCTGCTGACCTCTAGTGGCTGTGCCTTTCTGCCGCGACATTGGGAAAAAACATACCAATTGCTTTACATACAGCAAAATACACCACCAGTGATCCGCCCGCTGTATGCCGTTTGGCTGCAAAACAGCGACCAGCAGACGTTAATCCGCCAACTGCTTAAAACCCCTATTGCCGATATGTTGTGAGCCGCGTAGCGCTATCAGTCGCGTTTGGCGACCCAAAATGCACTAAGCCCTTTCTGCAAGAAAGATAAAGGCAAATAGCAATAGCAGGATGCCAATAACGATCTTGGTCGACCAGGAGCTGAGCGTGTCATCAAAGGTGATATAGGTTTGAATCAGACCTTGAATCAGCACACCAAAGAAGGTTCCCAGCACCGTGCCACGCCACCGATCAGGAGCGTACCGCCAATCACTACTGCCGCAATCGCATCCAGCTCCATCGCCATGGTACAGCCTGTACCAATCAGCTTGGCTAATAGCACGCCGGTGAAGGCGATCACCAAGCCGACGGAGAGATCGATCCCACCGGATAGAATCACAAAGGTCATACCGACAGCGACGATCCCGATAAAGGCATTATCCTTCAGCAGGTTAAGAACACGCGCGTGGAAACAAATCCCGGAAACTGGCTCAGACAAAACAGATAGCCGACAATAAAAACCCCGAATGTAATTAACAGCGGAATATTTCGTTTCAGCATTATTCGTACCTCCGCAACAGGCAGCGCAGCGAGAAACGCGGAGACTGCATAATCAGCACCACCAACACCACCAACTCCTTGAGCACCAGATTGAGTTCAGGACGGTATCCTGCCAATAGAATACCGGTATTCATACTTTGAATAATCAAGGCCACGACCATGAATAATCAAGGCCCCGACCACTGCAAGCAGAAGAGTAAACCGCCCACCAAGCAAGGAGCCACCGCCGATCACCACCGCCAGAATCGCATCTAGTTCAAGCTATAAACCGGCATTGTTGACATCCGCACTGCGAATGTCGGCCGTAATAATTACACCCGCAACCGCAGCGCAGATACAGCAGATGACATAGACAGAAATCAGGATCAGGCGCGTGCTGATGCCCGCTTTTCTGGCAGAGCGAACATTGATACCCACCGCTTCGATAAATAATCCCAACGCGGTTTTGCGCGTCAGTAACCCGAGCAGAAGCAGCATGGCACAGGCGATAATCACCGGCATCGGCAGATAGAACAGCGAGCCGCTACCCAGATGTGCCAGCGCAGGATGTGCGAAGGTAATAATCTACCTTCGGTAATCAGCTGTGCGACACTACAGCCTGCCACCATCAGCATCAAGGTCGCTACAATGGGCTGGATCTGTAAACACGGCGACTAGAAAGCCATTCCACAGCCCAAATACTGCGCTGGTAAACACTGCCGTCAGTAAAATCACTGGCAACGTATGCCCTTGTGCCACAAGGCTCGCCGCTGTGGCACCGGAGATCGCCATCACTGCCGACACCGAGAGGTCAATACCGCCAGTGGCGATCACCAGCGTCATGCCCAATGCCAGCAATGCGCCCGGTGCGCTGCGATTAAGGATATCGATCAGGGTGCCGAACAAGATCAGGGTGCCGAACAAACGGCCATCTTGCATATGCAGCGAAAAGAAGTTGGGTGCTACCAGGCTATCGATTAACAGGATGACCACCAACGCCGCAATCTGTGGTAGCCCTTTACTGACGCAGAAGCGCACCAGACGTACAAGTTTATCATGCGCACCTCCTGGTTGTAATGCAATGGATTGCATCACGGCAATGGATTGCATCACGGCAGCAACGGAAATCTCCTGATGCGCCAGATGTGCCACCTGCTTTCTGTCGCACAACACAATGATACGGTCTGCGTAACCGGTCAGCTCTTCCAGTTCAGAGGAGATAACCAGCAGCGCTATACCGCGCTCCGCGCTCACACAGTTTTTTTATCAAACGAATGATTTCGGCATGGGCACCAACATCAATGCCGCGCGTCGGCTCATCAAGAATGAGAAAACTCGGTTCTGTCGCCAACCAGCGCGACAGCAACACCTTTTGCTGATTGCCGCCAGATAGATACTGAATTTCCTGCTCAGGACTCGGCGTGCGTATCCCCAATCTCTCAATGAATATTTCTGCAATGCAGGTTTGCTCTTTTAGCGCCAACGGACGCAACCACCCGCGTTGGGCCTGCAATGACAGAATAATATTCTCTCGAATGGTCGCTAACCAACGATGCCCTAGGTTTTGCGATCTTCAGGGCAATAACCAAAACCCAGCTTGCCCGCCTTATGTGGGCTCCTAATGGAGCCAGACTGACCATCAACTGGGCTCCTAATGGAGCCAGACTGACCATCAACCCTGGCTTCACCGCTATCCGGAGTTTTAATGCCAAAAACGAGCTGAGCGGTTTCTGTGCGATCCGATCCCAATAATCCCACCAGCCCGACGATTTCGCCTGGCGCAACGGACAAATCAAAGAGATCAACCATATTACGACGACCATAGCCACGAAACTCTACCAAAGGATCGCCGGTTTCAGTCGCATGGGCTGAGCGCTTTAATAGCGATTCATCAAAATAGCGATTCATCAAAACTGTAGCCCAGTATCATCTGTACCAGATCGATACGTGGCAACGCCGCCGTCATTTCACTGCCCACCAGTTTGCCGTTACGCAACACGGTGATGCGATCGCTAAGGCGATAAACCTGATCGAGAAAATGGGTGACAAAAATCATGCCCACGCCGTGCTCACGCAAATGGGACAGAATGCCGAACAGCATATCGACCTCATTCGCATCCAGGCTAGCTGTAGGTTCATCAAGGATCAACACCTTGGCGGAAAGATCGACCGCTCGAGCAATAGCAATGATCTGCTAAATGGCGATCGAGTAATTACCTAAAGGATCGGTAACATCTATTCGTAGCCCGTAGTAGGCGACAATTTCTCTGGCAAGCCGCGCCATTTCTTTCTGATCAATCATGCCGAAGCGCAATGGTTTCGGCCCAAAAAAATTCGCCGCCACCGACAGATTGGGTAAAAGTAGACCTTCTGATAAACGGTACCAATGCCTAAGCATTGCGCGTGTACAGTGTTTAACGGAGTGTGCAGTGTTTAACGGATCGATAGCGTTACCTTCGAGAAAAATCTCTCCTGCTGAATGCCGATAAATCCCGGTCAATGCTTTTATCAGCGTCGATTTTCTCGCACCGTTTTCACCCAGCAAAGCAACAATTTCCCCTTTGCGTAGCGTGAAATCGATGCTATCCAACGCTTTAATGCCAGGAAATTCGACGCTCATTCCCTGGATGTCCAATAGCAATTCAGTGTCCATCACACTCACCTATGCCACTTGCGTTTGGGTGTTGGTCAAAACACAATATTATTGATTACTCCTAAAAGATCAGGTGATTACTCCTAAAAGATCAGGTAACGATGGCGCATTGCACGCCATCGGTTATCAGGGTTAATAACCGATGGTCTTTTTTGGATTGGTATTCCGCTATTGCCGTATCTGGCAATAATAATCTTGATTCAGTCTGAATAAATTTCTGCTGCTGCTTCCCTCTTTCTTTAGGCAAAAAATGCATCAAATGCTAGACCCTAGGCAATTAACGCATCAAATGCTAGACCCGTCATATTTGGCGTCAGCTCTACTGTGGCATTTTGGCGTCAGCTCTACTGTGGCATTGGCTCCACCGTCAATCATTGCTTTAAAAATATCGGGAACATGCTTTAAAAATATCGGGAACAGCATCGATAGAAACCACTTTAATTTAGATAGAAACCACTTTAATTTACGAGCCCGGTTTTAATCCAGCCTCTTTAATGGCCTGAATGGCACCAATCGTCATATCATCGTTATGGGCATAAACCGCGCAGATATTCTTGCCGTTCTCTCCGCTTTAACGAAGCTTTCCATCACCTTTTTGCCCTTGCTGCGGGTAAAATCGCCTGATTGCGAGCGGATGATCTTCATCATTATCATTCGGAGAAGCCGCGATGCCGTCAACAAACCCTTTTTTGCGGTTTATTGCGACGCTCGATCGCACCGTACCTTGCAGCTCAACAACGTTACAGGGCTGGCCTGTCACATCCTTCAGCAGCCATTCGGCAGCCACCTTACCTTCGTAGGCACTGTCAGAAGCAATTGCAGCAGTATGGAGGGATCGTTAACATCGATCATACGGTCCTATAGTAAGAGGCCAACCATGACTGAGTTTCATCGCCCACGCCTGCTTGCCGTTAGCGCGTATAGCGGTACCGGGAAAACCACGTTACTCACCCACGTAATCCTGCTCCTTAAAGAGAAAGGGCTATGCATTGGTGTGATAAAGCATACTCAACATGATATGGATATCGATAAACCCGGCAAAGACAGCAGAAAGGGCTATGCATTGGTGTGATAAAGCATACTTACATGATATGGATATCGATAAACCCGGCAAAGACAGCTATGAGCTGCGTAAAGCGGGGGCCGAGCAAACGCTTGTTGCCAGTAACCAACACTGGGCGCTGATGACGGAAACACCGAAAGCCCAAAAATCCCAAGAAGTAGATCTCTATGAGATGGTGAGTAAGATGGATGTGGATACGTTGGATGTGGTGCTGGTTGAAGGGTTTCAACACGAAAAGGTGCTGAAGATCGTTCTCTTACGTAGAGGATTGAGTAAGAACGCGAACGCGCACGATTTATTGATTTATTGGATGACTATGCCGTTTGGATGACTATGCCGTGGCTCCTGAAACTATGCCGTGGCTCCTGAAAAAGAAAAAGTGGCCGAGTTTATTGCAACCTGGGCCAGAAACAGTGATACCACGGCGAGTAAATAGTCGCCGTGTTCCCCGCGCAGGTGGGGGAACACTTCTGGTGGGGGAACACTTCTGATGATAAAATCCCTAGACCACCAAAATCACTCACAAGACCACCAAAATCACTCACAGCAAAAAGGGCTGTCCGGAAGGACAGCCCCTTCGCTATATTATAAAAACCTGGCAGTTCCCTACTCTCACGTGGGGAAGCCCCACACTACCATCGGCGCTACGGCGTTTCACTTCTGAGTTCGGCATGGGGTCAGGTGGGACCACCGCGCTATCGCCGCCAGGTATATTCTGTTTCATCTCACCTATCCTTACGGTTCAGCAAGACCAATCTGTTAACAGCTGAATATCTTCATGAGTTCTGATTTGATTTTTCTCTCTTAATCAACACCAAAACATCTTCGGCGTTGTAA
>JBPESR010000015.1:0-67332 GCA_051710525.1 Symbiopectobacterium sp.
CTCGCCGCGGAATGTAACAACGCTGCCACTGGATAACCTGCAAATTCAACTGATTTGCGAAGTGGATGAGATGTGGTCATTTGTTGGCAACAAAAAACGACAGCGCTGGCGGTGGTATGCATGGGAGTTGTATTTGAAGCGGATTATCGCTCATGCATTTGGCTCTCTAAGCAAGAAAACGCTGCGTAAGTTGCTAAAACTGTTCTCGGGGTTCAGAGTGGCATTTTGGTGCACTGATGACTACAGGATTTACAACGACGAACTTCCAAAAGCAAAACACATTGTTGGCAAACTAAATCTGACGCTGCGCAACCGATTGAAACGCCTCAATCGTAATACGTTGGGGATTCAAAATCATCCGAAATGCATGATAGACTCATCGACACTTACATCGAACGCGAGTATTACGTTTGATGCTGTATCAACTTATTATTAAATACACGACCCGATAAACTCCAATCCGCCCATATAAGGGCGCAGTACATCAGGAATGGCAATACGTCCGTCCGCCTGCTGATAGTTTTCCAGCACGGCAACCAGTGTACGCCCAACCGCCAGACCGGAACCGTTCAGCGTATGCACCAAACGCGTTTTTTTGTCGCTCTTGCTGCGGCAGCGCGCTTGCATGCGTCGAGCCTGGAAATCCCCCATGTTGGAGCAAGAAGAGATTTCACGGTAGGTATTCTGCGCTGGCAGCCACACTTCCAGATCGTAGGTTTTGGTTGAGCCAAAGCCCATGTCACCGGTACACAGCAGCACCTTGCGATAAGGCAATTGCAGCAATTGCAACACGGTTTCCGCATGCGTCGTCAGCGTTTCCAGCGCATCCATGGAGTCTTCCGCGCGTACAATCTGCACCAACTCCACTTTGTCAAACTGGTGCATACGGATCAGGCCACGGGTATCACGACCGTAGGAACCTACTTCAGAACGGAAACACGAGGTGTGCGCCGTCATTTTGATCGGCAGTGTTTCTTCGTCCAGAATTTCATCACACACCAGATTGGTCAACGGCACTTCTGCCGTCGGGATCAGCGCATAATTGCTGCTTTCCGCTTCTTTATCCAACGGTATAGTGTGAAACAGGTCTTCACTAAACTTCGGCAACTGTCCGGTACCGTACAGCGTAGCGTGGTTAACCAGGTAAGGCACGTAGGCTTCCTGATAACCGTGCTGTTCGGTATGCAGATCCAGCATGAATTGTGACAGTGCGCGGTGCAGGCGAGCAATCTGCCCTTTCATGACAACGAAACGCGCACCGGTCAATTTAACACCGGCAGCAAAATCGACGCCTTTCGCCAGTTCGCCTAAATCAACGTGATCGCGCACCGGGAAATCAAACTGACGTGGCTCACCGCAGCGGCTGATTTCTTGGTTATCGTGCTCATCTTTGCCCAACGGCACAGCATCGTCCGGCATATTCGGAATGGTTAACGCCAGTTCACGAATGGCATTTTGCAATGCATCCAGCTTGGCCTTGGCCGCATCCAGCTTTTCACCCAGGGTATTCACTTCGCGGCGCAACTGTTCAATACCTTCACCACGAGATTTAGCCGCACCGATCTCTTTCGATCGGGAGTTACGCTCTGCTTGCAGACTTTCCGTTTCTACTTGTAGCACTTTGCGGCGTTCTTCTTGTTGACGCAGCGTGTCTACATCCAGTTTAAAACCTCTGCGAGCCAGTAGCTTTTCGGCAACTGCGTCTAGCTCATTACGCAGTAAATTGGGATCGAGCATGCTAATCCTGTTTTAATGTTTTTTTGGTGAAATTTTACGTTGCGCGACACCCGTTGCGCGGTATACGGTATATATAATAATAACCTTATAACCTTATAACCTTATAACCTTATAACCTTACCACCGCAACTAACTAACCTTATAACCTTACCGCAACTAACCTTATAACCTTACCGCGACGCCTAGTTCAGCGGTAGCGTTTTATCGGGCTATTTTGATCCTGTGCAATCAACCAGGCCAGTTTTTCACCAATTTTGGCTTCCAGACCGCGTGACGTTGGCTGATAGTAGCGAGTTTGCGCCATAGCTTGCGGGAAATAGTCCTCACCCGCCGCATAGGCATTGGGTTCATCATGGGCGTAGCGGTATTCCGCACCCAACCCCATCTCTTTCATCAGTTTGGTGGGCGCATTGCGCAAATGCTCCGGCACGTCGTAATCGGGTTTCTCTCTGACATCTTGCATCGCCGCTTTAAACGCGGTGTAGACCGCATTACTCTTGGGTGCGCAGGCCAGATACACAATCGCCTGAGCAATAGCGCGTTCCCCTTCTGCCGGCCCCACGCGGGTGAAACAATCCCAGGCGGCGATCGCCACCTGCATTCCCCGCGGATCGGCATTGCCCACATCTTCGGAGGCTATTGCCAACAGACGCCGTGCAACATACAGCGGATCGCCGCCGGCGGTAATAATGCGTGCATACCAGTACAATGCGGCATCAGGTGCTGAACCTCGCACAGATTTATGCAATGCAGAGATGAGGTCATAGTAGCGGTCGCCTTTGTTATCAAAGTGCGCGCTACGTTCGTCCGACACTTCGTGCAGCAGTTCGGGGGTTAGCACCCGCTTGCCCTGCGCATCGACCTCGGCCATATCCGCCATGATTTCCATACTGTTCAACGCGCGCCGCGCATCGCCATTCACCAGTTCCGCCAGCAATCGCTGCGTCTCAGGAGGCAATACGATATTCTGCCCGCCAAACCCTCGTGTGGTATCGGTCATCGCCTGCTGTAACACCTGTTCGATATCTTCTACGGTGAGTGCCTTCAGTAAATAGACGCGCGCACGCGACAACAGAGCCAAATTAAGCTCAAACGAAGGGTTTTCGGTGGTTGCGCCTATGAAAGTGATGGTGCCGTCTTCAATGTGCGGCAGAAAAGCATCCTGCTGACTCTTGTTGAAACGATGCACTTCATCTACGAACAGGATGGTGCGTCGCCCGGCATCGCGATTTTGCCGCGCACGCTCTATCGCTTCACGAATCTCTTTTATGCCGGAGGTCACGGCAGAGATTCGCTCCATGTCAGCTTGTCCGTAGCGACCAATCAGTTCTGCCAGCGTGGTTTTTCCGGTGCCGGGCGGCCCCCATAAAATCATGGAGTGTAACTGCCCCGCCTCTATCGCTCGCGGTAAGGGCTTACCCGCGCCTAGCAGATGCTGCTGACCGATATATTGCGCCAACGTAACGGGTCGCATACGCGCGGCAAGTGGCTGAAAACTATTGTCCGAAAAATCCAGCGATAGGTTACTCACGATGGCTTCACTGCCGTTGATCGTCCAACGTCACACCTTTTTGCGGAGTAAAGGTGAAATTGCTGCTATCCACAGCGCCGCTTTGCTGGTTTTGCAGGGTATAGCTGCTGCGTTGCCCATCCTGCTCCGTCGCGACAAAGCTCTTGATGGAGCCGCTGGCATTGACGTTAATGGCAAACTGTTTCAGGTTACCCTTCGCCGCTTTCGGCGTTAACTCAAAGTCATCCCCTTTCTGACGCACGTTATACTGGCCCCATTCGCTGGCATCGTTACGTGTGATGAGCATAAAGGGCGTATTACCCGTGGCTTCTTTCAGCCAGGTCACTGTAACCTGTTCAACGAACGGGTTATAGAACCACAGCGTCTTGCCATCAGAGATTAGCACGCTTTCATCCGGCGCGGTGGTCTTCCAGTTGAACAGATTTGGCCGTTTCAGCCAGAGCTCCCCCTGACCTTCCTGCACCGCCGTTCCTTCAGCGCTAGTAACTTTCTGGGTGAACGTCGCGTGGAAGCTGCTCACTTTGTTCAGTCGGCTCTGTAAATCGCTCGCCGCATCGGCATAAACCGCGCTTGACGTTATCCCAGCGATCAGCACGCCTGCCACTAAGCCTGTTCTCATTATTTACATCCTTTGCTGTCGATTCAAAAGACCGCCATCGCGGTCTGACTATCGTACTTTGCACATGTCGTACTGCACGACCTACTGCTCGCCGTGCTGCCTATAACTATTGCCTGAGAATCACGCGATGCGATAGACGAATTGTCTGTAAATGGCATCAGTTCATGGGCGGTGGTGCCAACACGTCTCGGTTGCCATTATACCCCGGCGCGCTAACCATGCCTTGCATTTCCATCTGTTCCACAATACGCGTGGCACGATTGTAGCCGATGCGGACACGATTGTAGCCGATGCGGAATTGACGTTGCACGCCAGAAATGGAGGCTCGCCGTTTTTCTACAACAAAGGCCACGGCCTGATTGAACAGCGGATCCAAATCTTCATCGCCGCCAAATTCCAGATTGCCGCCTTCGCCGTCATCCCTGGCACTGGTGATATTGTCTGTCGATGTACTTCGGACGCCCGCGCGCTTTCCAGTCCAGTACCACGGCATGAACTTCCTGGTCGCGAACAAACGTGCCATGCACACGCACCGGAATGAAGGAGTTTGGCGCCATATACAACATATCCCCCATCCCCAGCAGCGATTCTGCTCCGCCCTGATCGAGGATGGTACGTGAATCAATCTTGCTCGACACAGTAAAGGCAATACGCGTCGGAATATTAGCCTTGATGAGGCCAGTGATAACATCCACGGAAGGCCGCTGCGTCGCCAGCACCAGGTGGATACCAGCAGCGCGCGCTTTCTGCGCCAGGCGAGCGATCAGCTCTTCTACCTTTTTTTTGCCAACCGCCATCATCAGATCGGAAAATTCATCCACCATCACCACGATAAAGGGTAATTTCTCCAGCACAGGCGGTGTGGTATCCATGCTATCGCCGGGTTTACAGAACGGGTCAGGGATCGGACGCCTCATCGCTTCCGCCGCTTTCACCCGCTCCATCGCTTCCGCCGCTTTCACCCGCTCATTATAGCCTTCCAGATTTCGCATGCTCAATGCGGACATCAGCTTATAGCGTCGGTCCATTTCACCGACGCACCAGCGCAACGCATTTGCCGCATCTTTCATGTCGATAACCACTTCGGTCAGCAAATGCGGGATCCCCTCGTAGACCAACAGCTCAAGCATTTTGGGGTCGATCATGATAAAGCGCACATCTTGCGGCGTCGCTTTATACAACATGCTGATGATCATGGTGTTAACGCCAACAGATTTACCCGACCCTGTCGTCCCTGCTACCAGCAAGTGCGGCATACGCGCCAAATCGGCTACCACCGGTTGACCAGCAATATCTTTGCCCAGCACCACCGCCAACGGTGACGGGTTATCCCGGAATGCCTTGCAATCGAGCACTTCGCGCAAATAAACGGTGTGGCGGAGTTTATTCGGTAGCTCCAGACCGACATAAGGTTTACCGGGAATAACTTCCACCACGCGCATCGCTACGACAGACAGCGAGCGCGCCAGGTCACGCGACAGGTTGGAAATACGCGCGGCCTTCACGCCGGGAGCCAAGTCCAGCTCAAAACGGGTGATCACCGGCCCTGCATCGTAATCTACCACGCTAGCGGTAACACGATAATCCGCCAGACGCGCTTCAATCAGACGCGCGGTCTGGTCAAGCTCGAAATGGTCAACCGGCGCTTCACTTTCCGGCGGTGCTGTGAGCAGTTCTAGCATCGGCAATGGTGTGGTTGGCTTTTGCAGAGGCTGATCGTTACGCACCAGGAACGGATGAATAAGACTACCCATGATGAATAAGACTATCCATCAATGAGGGCACGGCATCGCTTTCAGGCTCATCATCACCGGCGAAATCTTCGCTATGTTGAGACTCCACCACCGGATGTGCCGCGCGTTGCCAGGCTATCATCGTCGTCAGTTGTCGCACGCCATGTGGGCGATGGGGGGACAGAATCCTGCTCCGACTCAGCCACCTCAGCCACATCGGCTGGCGACAAGGTAAACTGCGGCGCTTTAGGCGACTCATCCACCAAATCGTTGAACGGCGAGAAAGAAAAAGCAGGCTCATTCGCATCAGCATCCGCCGCGACACCGGCGATAAATGCTGCCGTCACACTGGCTGAGGCCAGCTCTTTTGTGCCTACGGACTCGACGGCTGGCGTTGCTCTCGGGCTTTTTGGCTGCGCCCTGACGTCATAACGCGCCTGTTGATGCTGAGCAAACGCCTGCGCCAATTGCGCCTGCAACAGCGCCTCTTCATCCTGCTCGCGTTCGGCATAGTCTTCGCCGTAGCGCTGCTCTTGTTGCTCCAGATAAGCCTGACGCAGGGCAGTCTCTTGTGCGGCCTCATCAACCTCAGCATCGTCGGGTGCAATCCTTTCAATCGTTTCAGGCTGGGACTGTGCCAAACGTTGAGCTTCTCGCTCTTGCTCTTCTGCCTGACGCTGTGACGGCAATTTGATTCCAAAAGACGCCAGTTCACGCCGGGTAGGAATACGCACTGGATTCGGACGCGGCAATTCCGGGCCCATACCTTGTTTCACCTGAGGATTATCCTCCCCAGCGGCCGTAAAGGCAGGCATAAAGGGCATGGCATCGCTAGACGCAGGCGTGGCCGTGGCCACTGCGGGTACACCCAGATCATGCATAGCGCCCACCGGAGGCGTGCGATCGCGATTTTGCCCCCCCGACGGTGAAAAGGTGGGTAACGTGCTATTTTCCTGCACAGCAGCCTGTGGCAACTCAAACGCGTAAACATGGCTGACGGCCGTTGCTGGCGTGGCTGGATTGACTGCGCTGGGCGAAACCGCTGGGTCTGACGCCGTATCAACCGGAACCGATTCCTGCACCGATGCAAGATGATCCGTTGCCTCTGCGCCACTTACCATACTATTTTGTTCTGTTTCATCAGCGGCGCGCTCACGCGCAGTTGGTGCCAGCAATATATCATCCGCCTCCAGGTCTTCGACTATTGCCTCCGTTGACGCGGTTAACGTATTGGGCTGTTCGCCCTCCCGATCCGCATTATCGTGCAAATCATCCGCATTATCGTGCAAATCGGCATCCTCATCGCGGTAGTTATCTTCTGCGCGAGAACGATTGGAGAAGAAAAAGCACAATACCGCGCCACCGATTTTTTCCGCAATGGTCAACCATGACCAACCGGTAAACAGCGTCAAGCCCGCTCCCCAGACGCAGAGCAGAATCAGCGTGGCACCCATGCTGTTGAAGCGCGGAATCATTGAATTGCTCAGCAAACTGCCCAGCACGCCGCCAGAAGAAAAATAGTAGAGATCGTCCACATTGAGCGCGGCCAGACCGCAGGAAGTGAGGATCAGCGCCAACGTACCAATCAGGCGCAAAGAGAGAGTAAACAGATCGACATCGCTCTGATTATCGTGCTGGCGAAAGGTCATCCAGCACAGCGATAGCATGATAGGAGGAATGGCATAAGCCAGCACGCCAAAGATGAAAAACAGCGTATCGACCAGCCAAGCTCCGAAACCACCGCCCAGATTATGGATGGGCTCATGCCAGGCAGTTTGTGACCAGCTAGGGTCGGACGGACTGAAGCTAAACAGCGCTACGCTCAAATAAACAGCGAATAACGCAACAACGATTAAAATCGCTTCCAATAAACGACGACTGCCGCTGAGTTTCTTCAGCGCCACATCTTTTTTGTCTTCGGTATATTCCTGGCTCAAGCGTCTCTCCAAGGGTCCTGTTCATGTTCATGACAAAACGCCGAGGCGAACCCGGCGCTGTGACTGTATATATTCACATTAGTATAGCTGAAATTAGCGGGCTTTGCACCCCTGCGTTTAGCGCGTTCTGATCACCAGACGATTGCTCTGTTTTACTTCTTCCATCACCACGTAGGTACGGGTATCGTTCACACACGGCAAGCGTAGCAAGGTCTCACCCAGCAGCTTACGGTATGCGGACATATCCGGCACGCGTGTTTTCAACAAATAGTCGAAATCCCCGGAGACCAGATGACACTCCTGAATTTCTTCCAATTTTTGCACAGCAGTGTTGAACTGCTCAAAAACATCAGGCGCACCGTGGTTCAGCGTGATCTCAACAAACACCAGCAGTGAAGCATCGAGGTAATGCGGGTTCAGCAATGCGGTATAACCATTGACAAAGCCCTGACGCTCCAGGCGGCGCACACGTTCCAGACACGGTGTAGGAGAAAGCCCTACGCGTTTGGAAAGCTCAACGTTAGAGATTCGGCCATCTTTTTGTAACTCATTCAGGATATTGCGATCGATGCGATCAAGATCTTTTCCCGGTCGTTTTTTCGTGTCTACCATATTGTCTCTCTTCACTACATCCTTGCCCTTGCTACACTCCGACCCATATCAATGTATCAGAGCAGCCCTAAAAGAAGACGCGCTGTCTATTTTGTATATCAAGGGTCGCTTTACGTCACTCTCCTTTTCACCGCTGCGTAGCACCGCAATGTCATCCCTGCATGCATAACAGCCTGTCTGTCCTGTTATAGCGGGTCGCACGATAAAAGCTACAACATCACGGTAAAAGCTACAACATAAAGAAAAACTGAGCTTTCAACCATCCACATACAACTTTCAACCATCCACATACAAATAGTTTCCTCTTCCTTAGATGTTTTCGCAAAACGGCAGCCTATTGTCAAAGCAAAACAATGAAAATCAGAAGAAACTGCCAAATAAAACCCTACTGCTCGCTCGGTAAGATCATTTACAATCATTTCACTAATAAATGATGCTGTGTTATCAGTGAATTGTATGGGTTATCGATATAACCGATTAAAAAAATAAATAGGTAACAATTTTGCTGCCTACTTTTTTTAGCCCGGTAATTTCCTTACAATCGGCATTAAGTAGACCGTTGCAAAAAGAGAAACACATGGGTACCGTCAAGCACCACAATCTATTGATTTTAGGTTCTGGCCCAGCGGGCTATACTGCTGCGGTGTATGCCGCGCGCGCTAACCTGCATCCGGTGTTGATCACCGGCATGGAAAAAGGCGGGCAGTTGACAACCACGACTGAAGTGGAAAACTGGCCAGGCGACGCGGAAGGACTTACCGGGCCATTGCTGATGGCCCGCATGCACGCTCATGCTGAAAAGTTCAACACCGAGATCATTTTCGATCACATCCAGCGCGCAGATTTGCAACAACGCCCGTTTCATCTGTTTGGCGACAGCGAAGAATATACCTGTGATGCCCTGATCGTGGCGACCGGTGCCTCCGCACGCTACATCGGTCTGCCTTCCGAAGAAGCCTTTAAAGGCAAGGGCGTATCTGCCTGCGCTACCTGTGACGGATTCTTTTATCGTAACCAATGCGTCGCCGTAGTCGGTGGCGGCAATACCGCGGTGAAAGAAGCACTTTACCTGTCTAACATTGCGCAGCAAGTTCACTTAATCCACCGTCGTGACAGCTTTCGCGCAGAGAAAATCCTGATCGACCGTCTGATGGACAAAGTGCAAAACGGCAATATTGTGTTGCACACCGATCGTACGCTGGACGAAGTGCTGGGCGATGACATAGGCGTGACCGGCGTTCGTATTCGTAACACCCGCACAGATGAGAGTGAAGAACTGGCGCTGGATGGCGTATTTATCGCCATCGGCCACAACCCAAACACCGCCATTTTTGACGGTCAACTGGCCCAGGAAAACGGCTATATCAAGGTACAATCCGGTATCCACGGCAACGCTACACAGACCAGCATCCCTGGTGTGTTTGCCGCAGGCGACGTGATGGATCATATCTACCGTCAAGCCATTACCTCGGCAGGCACCGGTTGCATGGCCGCTCTAGATGCAGAGCGCTATCTGGATGGCCTCGCTACCCAATAATATTCTACCCTTTTCCACTTATTCAGATCGTACCACCTGAATAAGTGGATTCTTTTGGCTCCCTTTTAGGAAAATTGATCTCTCCCCGCATTTTCTCGCTCCTTTTGGTTTGCACCTGCACTTTAGCGCGGTAACATGAGGCCACGCTGAATACCTGCCAGCTTTTTGCTATATAACAGTTATATAAAGGTTTGGTTTTTGGGTGTTCTCCTCGCTAATAGCGCAGCTAGGTACTCTATGAAACAGACTCGACAGCAACAACTTGCACGCTGGCTAAAACAACAGAGCAAACTGGCACAACGCTGGCTCCGCCTCTCTTTATTACTGGGAATGGTAAGCGGTCTTCTGACCGTGGCACAGGCGTGGGTATTGGCAACATTGTTGCACGCCTTGATTATTGAGCACGTGTCCCGTCAGACACTCGTCAGCGAGTTCATGCTGCTTATTGGTTTGTTTGCCGCACGCGCGCTCACGCACTTACTGCGCGAGCAGATGGGCTTTCGCTGTGGCGAGGCAGTACGGCAACAAATTCGCCATCAGGTACTGGAAAAATTACAGCGCCTGGGACCAGCCTGGGTGCAGAGAAAACCAGCCGGCAGTTGGGCGACGCTTATTTTAGAACAAATCGAAGATATGCAAGATTACTATGCACGCTATCTGCCACAAATGTATCTTGCGGCCTTGATTCCTCTGCTGATTCTGGCCGCCGTGTTTCCCATCAACTGGGCGGCGGCACTCATCTTGCTGGTTACCGCTCCGCTGATCCCGTTGTTTATGGCGCTGGTCGGCATGGGAGCTGCCGATGCCAACCGCCGCAATTTTCTAGCACTGGCACGATTGAGCGGCCATTTTCTCGATCGGTTGCGCGGCATGGAAACGTTGCGACTGTTTCATCGCGGTGCGGCCGAGGTGGAAGACATTCGTCGGGCATCAGAGGATTTTCGCAGTCGCACCATGGAAGTGTTGCGCATGGCGTTTCTTTCCTCCGGCGTACTGGAGTTTTTTGCATCTATTTCCATCGCGGTCGTCGCGGTATATTTTGGCTTTTCTTACCTTGGCGAGCTGGATTTCGGCCATTATGGCACCGGCGTCACCCTGTTTGCTGGCTTTCTGGTCTTGATTCTTGCCCCCGAGTTTTTTCAGCCGTTGCGCGATCTGGGCACGTTTTATCATGCAAAATCGCAGGCCGTCGGCGCCGCGGAATCACTAGTGAGCTTTCTTACCGCTGAAGCGCAAGAGGTTGGCCTAGGCACACAACCTTTCGACGCGGAGACGATTACCATCCAGGCTGACCAACTGGTGGTGTTATCGCCCACTGGCGCTGCGCTAACCGAGCCTCTGACTTTTACACTCGAACCGGGACAGCGGGTAGCGCTGGTCGGCGTGAGCGGTGCCGGGAAAAGTTCGTTACTTAACGTATTGCTCGGTTTTTTGCCCTATCGTGGTTCGTTATGTATCAACGGGCAGGAACTACATGCGCTGGATGCGACTGCATGGCGTAAATACATCAGTTGGTTAGGGCAAAATCCGCATTTACCAGAAGAAACGCTGCGCAGCAATATTCTGTTAGGGAACCCACAGGCCAGCGAGGATACGTTGCAACAGGCGGTGGAACGCGCTTACGTGCACGAGTTTCTGCCCCTGTTGCCGCAGGGTCTTGATACCGTCGTGGGTGATGGCGCCGCGCGACTCTCTGTTGGACAGGCACAACGCGTTGCTGTTGCGCGGACATTGTTAAAGCACTCGCAGTTGCTCTTTCTGGATGAACCAACGGCTAGCCTGGATTCCCATAGTGAACAGCGCGTGATACTCGCCTTGGAAAACGCCGCACGCCAGCAAACCACTCTGCTGGTGACGCATCGCCTTGATGACACTCGCCATTACGATAGCGTATGGGTGATGGAAAAAGGACAACTGGTGCAGCAGGGTAACTATGACACGCTACGTCAACAGTCAGGCCCGTTTGCCGATCTTCTGGCACAGCTTCAGGGAGCTTACTAATAATATGTCGCAGAACACTATGTCGCAGAACACGCCGTTGCAGGTACTGAAACCCTTTCTCCTGCTGTATCGTCGCCACATTTGGCGGCTGAGCATTGGTGTAGTGCTCGCCATTGTCACATTATTGGCAAGTATTGAGCTGCTGACGCTTTCCGGCTGGTTTCTGGCAGGGGCGTCACTGGCCGGCCTTGCCGGATTGATGACCTTCAATTACATGCTGCCTGCGGCAGGCGTGCGCGGGGCGGCGATCCTACGTACCGCCGGGCGTTATGCCGAGCGTCTGGTGAGCCATGACGCGACCTTCCGCGTGCTGCAACACCTGCGCGTGTTTACCTTTTCACGCACGCTCCCACTTTCACCAGGAGGGCTTGCCCGGTTTCGTCAGGCCGACCTGCTCAACCGTCTGGTTGCCGATGTTGATACGCTTGATCACCTTTACTTGCGCGTGATATCGCCATTGGTCAGCGCGCTGGTGGTGATCCTGGCGGTGACTTACGGGCTTAGCTGGCTTGATGCCTCGCTGGCATTGACTCTCGGCACCATTATGTTGCTGCTGTTAGCTTTGCTCCCGCCGGTGCTCTACCATGCGGGCAAACCGATTGGCACCCACCTCACGCTGCTGCGTTCACGTTATCGCGCACAGTTAACTACCTGGCTACAAGGGCAAGCCGAATTGACCCTGTTTGGCGCGCAGACAGCCTTTCGCCGCCAGCTCACCAACACGGAGCAGGCCTGGCTGACACAGCAACAGAGTCAGGCGCGCCTGACGGGCCTGTCGCAGGCACTGATGCTGCTCTGCACCGGTGTTACCGTTACCGCCATTCTCTGGCTGGCAGCAGCGGGGATTGGCAATGATACGCAATCGGGAGCGTTGATTGCCCTGTTTGTATTTGCCATACTGGCTGCGTTTGAAGCATTAGGTCCGGTTACCGGTGCATTTCAACATCTTGGTCAAGTGATCGCATCAGCCACGCGCGTTGACCAGATTCTACGTCAGAAACCTGCGGTGGTTTTCACGACGGCCGCCCCCTCCGCAACCTCAACCACCACGGCAACGCTATCACTACAGCGGGTAAGCTTCACTTATCCTGGCCAATCGCTGCCGGTATTGCAGGACATTACGCTGGATATCGCGCCGGGCGAACACATTGCGCTGCTGGGACGTACAGGGTGTGGAAAGTCAACGCTATTGCAATTACTGACCCGCGCCTGGGACTGCGATGCAGGAGGCATTACCCTCAACGGTCTGCCGCTCGCACAGTGGAGTGAACCGGCACTGCGTGACATGATGGGCGTGGTGCCGCAGCGGATACATATTTTTAGCGCAACGCTACGCGATAACCTGTTACTGGCCGCACCGCAAGCCAGCGATGCCCAACTGAGCCAACAGTTGGAACAGGTAGAATTAGGTAATTTACTGGAAACGGCAGAGGGCCTTAATGCCTGGATTGGTGAAGGCGGACGCCAACTCTCAGGCGGGGAACAGCGCCGCCTTGGACTGGCTCGCGCCTTACTCCATCCTGCACCCTTGGTGCTATTGGATGAACCGACCGAAGGATTGGATGCTGATACCGAGCAAAAAATTCTGCATCTACTGCGTGAAAACACCCAGGGCAAAACGGTTATCATCATTACCCATCGCCTGCAGGATCTGGTGTATCTGGATCGTATTTGCGTACTGGATAATGGTCGTCTGGTTGAGCAAGGGCATCACGCCGATCTGCTGGCAGCACGCGGCCGCTATTGGCAGTTCCATCAACACGCTATCCGGCAAGCATGATGCAGCTATTTCAACTTTCAGCTAATACTACTTCAACTTTCAGCTAATACTACGTATTTTCCTCCGGTGGAAAAGGCGTTGACTGATCCCAACGGCTTATTGGCCTTTGGCGGAGACCTTTTGCCAGACCGATTGCTGGCGGCATATCGAAGCGGCATTTTTCCCTGGTACTCTCCCGACGATCCCATTCCGTGGTTGTCACCCGGATCCACGCGCCATATTGCACCATGAAGCGCTCCATATCAGCCGTAGCCTGCACAAGTTCATACGCAAGCAGCCTTTTCACGTCACGCTTAATAATTATGCGTTCAGCTCCGTGATACACGCCTGCGCGCACACGCGTCAGGAAGGAACCTAGATCAGTCCAGAGATGATTGCCGCTTTCTGCACGCTGCATGAACTGGGGCATGCACATTCCATAGAAGTCTGGCACCAGGATGAATTGGTGGGTAGGGTTGTAAGGCATTGCGCAAGGAAAGTTGTTTTGCGGCGAGTCGATGTTCAGCAACCGAGATAACGCGTCTAAATGCGCGCTGGTTGCCCTTGTCACGCATTTTGTGCGCTGCGGCGGGCAGTTGCTCGATTGCCAGGTGCTAAACGCTCACACTGCGTCTCTCGGTTCTACCGAAGTCTAACGCGAGAGGTATCTAACGGCACTACGCGCATTGCAGGACGCCCTCTTGCGGCGTCCAGTTGGGCAGCCACAAGCACTGTCACTGGTGCCTATTGGAGATAGATAAGCGTGCTCATACGCCCTTTTTATCCGATTATCCGATTATCCGATTATCCAAAAGTTGCTGCTGAGATCATCAGCGCTCCTTTACATAAGGCCGGTTTTTCGGCATTATCGTGCCCGTTTAAAAAGTTAAGGTAGTTAACCCTAGAGGATTCGATGGCCAAAGAAGACAATATTGAAATGCAAGGCACCGTGCTTGATACACTGCCTAACACCATGTTCCGCGTTGAGTTGGAAAACGGATACGTGGTTACCGCTCATATCTCTGGTAAAATGCGTAAAAACTATATCCGCATCCTGACGGGTGACAAAGTCACTGTAGAGATGACCCCGTACGACCTGAGTAAAGGCCGCATTGTCTTCCGCAGCCGTTAATCGGCTCACTACCGCTAGCGCGCGACACCTGAGGATGTACCCGCCTTATGTGCCCTTCCCTATTCAGGTAAGGGCTTTTGCTTTTTGGTACAGATTGCGCGTGGCGGTACTCACCACAACCAAGACAAAAAAAGCATTGCGAAAGCACTGCTTTTTCTCTTGCTGCTCTACGACACACTCAGTGTACAGTTCCTTCCGCTTTCAGCTTTTGCGCACTGTGGAAGCTATAAGTTAATGCTTTCGTCGCGCTATCCAGTTCCACCTTCACGGAGCCGCCATTCACCAACGAGCCAAACAGCAGTTCGTTTGCCAACGGCTTTTTGAGATTTTCCTGTATCATACGCACCATTGGCCGAGCGCCCATCGCCTTGTCATAGCCTTTATCCACCAGCCAGTTACGCGCATCTTCGCTGACTTCCAACGACACACCCTTGGCGTCCAACTGCGCTTGCAGTTCCACGACGAACTTATCCACCACCTGCTGAATAATCTGCATTGACAGATGGTTAAACCAGATTATGCCGTCAAGACGGTTGCGGAATTCCGGCGTGAAGATCTTTTTAATCTCTTCCATCGCATCGCTGCTGTTGTCCTGTTGAACCAGGCCAATCGATTTGCGCTGGGTTTCTTGCACGCCCGCATTGGTGGTCATGACGACAATCACGTTACGAAAATCCACCTTGCGACCGTTATTGTCGGTCAGCGTACCATTATCCATCACCTGCAACAGCAGGTTAAAGACATCCGGATGCGCTTTTTCAATTTCATCGAGCAGCAACACCGAATGCGGATGCTTGATCACCGCGTCAGTCAGCAATCCACCCTGATCGAAACCAACGTAGCCCGGAGGCGCACCAATCAGGCGGCTAACCGTGTGGTGCTCCATGTATTCCGACATATCAAAGCGCAGAAGCTCAATGTCCATCGCTTTCGCCAGCTGCACGGTGACTTCCGTTTTCCCAACCCCGGTAGGCCCGGCAAACAGGAAAGAGCCGACTGGGTTGTGCTCACTGCCCAAACCAGCGCGGCTCATCTTGATGGCCTCACTCAGCGCTTCTATGGCCTTATCCTGACCGAATACCAGCATCTTCAAGCGATCGCTTAGGTTTTTCAGCACATCGCGATCGCTGGCTGAAACGGTCTTCTTGGGGATGCGGGCGATGCGCGCCACCACCGTTTCAATATCTGAAACGTTCACCGTTTTTTTGCGTTTGCTGGCTGGCAGCAAACGACTGCGCGCGCCAGCTTCATCGAGCACATCGATAGCTTTATCCGGCAGGTGGCGATCGTTGATGTATTTGATCGACAGTTCAACAGCGGCGCGCACGGCTTTGGCCGTGTAACGCACGTCATGGTGAGCTTCATATTTCGGTTTGAGCCCATTAATGATTTGTACGGTCTCTTCGAAGCTTGGCTCAGTAATATCGATTTTTTGGAAACGACGCGCCAAAGCACGGTCTTTTTCAAAAATTGTGCTGAATTCCTGGTACGTGGTAGACCCGATAACCCTAATCTTGCCGCTGGAGAGCAGCGGTTTAATCAAATTAGCCGCATCTACCTGTCCACCCGAAGCCGCACCCGCACCGATGATGGTGTGGATTTCATCAATAAACAGGATACTGCTTTGATCCTGTTCCAACTGTTTGAGTAGCGCTTTGAAACGTTTTTCAAAATCGCCACGGTACTTGGTACCCGCCAGCAGCGAACCGATATCAAGAGAATAGAGCGTGCAACCGGCCATCACTTCTGGCACGTCGCCTTGAACAATGCGCCAGGCCAAACCTTCCGCAATGGCCGTTTTCCCTATGCCAGATTCACCAACCAGCAGCGGATTGTTTTTACTCCGACGGCACAGCACCTGAATGGTGCGTTCCAGCTCTTTCTCACGCCCGATCAGGGGATCGATACCGCCAACGCGAGCCAATTGATTGAGGTTAGTAGTGAAGTTTTCCATGCGATCCTCCTCACCTACTGGCTCTTCGTTGACAGGATTTTCCGAGCTTGGTGCCTGACCAGACTCTTCTTTGCGTGTGCCGTGGGAAATGAAGTTCACCACATCAAGCCGACTCACATCATGCTTACGCAGCAGGTAAGCTGCCTGCGATTCCTGCTCGCTGAAGATAGCCACCAGCACATTGGCACCAGAGACTTCACTGCGGCCAGAAGACTGAACGTGGAACACGGCACGTTGCAATACGCGCTGAAAACTCAGCGTTGGTTGCGTTTCACGTTCTTCATTATTTTGCGGTAACGTCGGGGTGGTCTGTTCGATGAACATTTCCAGCTCCTGGCGCAGTGCAGCCAAATCCACCGAGCATGCTTCCAACGCTTCGCGCGCTGCCGGGTTGCTGAGCAACGCCAGTAGCAAATGCTCCACGGTCATAAACTCGTGGCGGCGCTCACGCGTTCTGGCGAAAGTCATGTTGAGACTGAGTTCCAGTTCTTGATTAAGCATAGGCGCCTCCCCACAATAAATTACCTGATATCAAGCCCTTTCCAGCGTACAGAGCAACGGGTGCTTATTTTCCCTTGCATAGCGATTCACTTGCACCGTCTTGGTTTCAGCCACATCGGCACTGAAAACACCACAGACAGCCTTCCCTTCATAGTGAACCGTCAGCATAAGTTGCGTTGCGCGTTCAATATCATAAAAAAAGAACTTTTGCAGAACGTCAATAACAAATTCCATCGGGGTGTAATCATCATTGTTTAAAATCATGTTATACATCGATGGCGGTTGCAGTTTTTGCTGATGTTTTTCCAGCAGAACGCTGTCAGAATGCGTCCAGGGACGGCTCTCCATACATATCTTCGACGTTGCATCAACGTGGGTAGCCTGCCCCAACTATTTTCAATCCCCACACTGCGGTTACTCATTATTCATCCATCTTCATTAATGCGACACCAGGCTGAGTGTCCACATCAGCCATTTACTGTTTATTTTATCACCTGCACGCGCGCTGTGTTGCCAAGAAGCAAGAAATCGTCCGATGATGTCATTGGTAACAGCACACGTATAAAGCAACAACCCTGCATGAAAATCATCAATTGCGTTACCTGCATCAAACTTTGATACACTGCTCTGTGCTGCCCCGGTGGGATGGCTTGACGCTCTTTTCGATTTCACTAGAGTGAACAAGTCAATTGATGGGGTTTTAATCAATTCGCATTCATATCGACCAAATAACCTAACCTCTCGTTTCGGTAACACTCTTGCGAAGGACGTAAATGCATGGAGACAGGTACTGTTAAATGGTTCAATAATGCCAAAGGCTTTGGATTTATCTGTCCCGAGGGTGGAGGTGAGGATATCTTTGCCCACTACTCGACGATTCAAATGGACGGTTATCGCACGCTGAATGCAGGCCAGGCGGTCAGATTTGATGTTCATAAAGGTCCTAAAGGAAATCACGCCAGTTTGATAGTCCCACTGGTCGCCGAGGCCGTAGCCTAACGATGGTTTGAAACAGATTCGCCATTATCCACAGAAAAAATACTAGGTTTACAACCGGCATTTTTATTTTGGATCCTCTGAGCGTGAATCGGCTCAATCGGCTCGACCACGCACCAACCAGAGCACGCGTGAAAGTGAAAAAAGCATGCGAATCAACACAGGAATGGCGTCGTTACCGCGTTCGTCCGCAGCCATTGCCACCTCGATAGCCAGATCCGGTTTTGAGGCACAGTGAATCGCTTTCACAATCACTTTCGCGGCCGAAAGCGGCACATTTTCCGGCAGTTGTGCAACGCGGTGGAAAACGTCCTTATAGCCATTGCGATACATAAAATGTTCCACATCAGGAGCAGAAAGCATCGTGATGTGGTCACAATCGGTTTCCCCCTGTTGGGTGAGCACAGGCTGCGCGCCGTGGCAGCATACTTTTTACCTGCGTCATCACCGTCCACCAGTACATACCACTCAATGCCCATGCGGTGTGCAAATTTCAGCAACGGCAGCAGCCCTGATTGCGCGAATTCAATGACGCGTACCCCTCTGGCCTCACGTGATGCCCCACATTGGCGGCCAAGTTCGCTAAGCATCCACACTTTCGTTTCACCTTCCACCAGCAACCAGCAGTGCGCAAACAGCGATGAAGGGCGATTAAAGCGGATGATGAAGGGCGATTAAAGCGGATATGAAAGGCAATACGGTGGCTGTCTTCAGGACTCATCCTTTGCTTCCCGATACGGTAAGTCGCCACCCGCGAGGACTCCCGCACCAGGCGGCATACCTGCTCCACAGGCACCAGCGACAGCAGATCGCCGGAATTGATGGTAGTGACTTTTTGCAAGGGCAAGTGCATCAGCAACTCCCAGGTAACCGACAGCATGATCTAGTGTAATCGTGTTTCAGGATCTTCTACCAGCAGCAGAGGACGCGACTCCGTATCCAGCGAAACCGCGCCTTTCGCCTGCAACAGCGTAGAAAACAACAGTTCTAGCAAGATGATTCGACGGCTGCGGCTATTGGGATCGCTCAGCATTCGGTTGGATATTATCCAGAGAGCGCCAGGATTTTCCGTTGGGTGCACGCGCATGCGCATGGCGGGGATGACGCGGCGTAAAGCCTTAATCTCCCTGCTCGGAAAAGTAATGTTCCAGCAGTTGCCGCATCGCAATCAATAATACCTTGACGCAGATCCTGATCGGTCAGTTGCTGCGGATTGCGAGTCTGTTCCTGCATAAATTGATTGAGGTGCTGGTTCAGGTCGTAGCTGTTACTCTCGCGCACCGGCAACGGCACCACGTCAACCCGTTTGAGGCGGGTAAAACGCGCATCACACAGCCGCAAAACCGGGTGCAAACGGAATGGGTTCACACGCCAGCGCATCAATGTTTTAATGTTTTCCAGCATCAGCGGCTGCCCGTCTGCGTCAAGGAAACTGCGCCAGGTGCACACCGCACCGCTGTCATCCCTTCACCTTCCAGACGGTAGAAAATGCGCTGTAATCTGCCCTCGCCCCTGACCCAAAACGGTGCCAGGCTACGCTAACGCGGCCCAAGGTGATGCCCGATGCCGCTTTCACAGAAGGTGAAAATAACCTGCAAGTGGTGTTCCAGGCTCGCTTCATCGCCAGGCGTAAAATGGAAATCCTGCAAAGAGAAATGGTATAACAGTAACGCTGGCGACAGCAGCAGGGACAGGGCATCCAACAGACTCGACTTGCCCCAGGCATTTTCCCCAATCAAGACCGTATTGTGCTCCAGTACCAGTGACAAACGATTGATGTCGCGGAACCCAACAATCTCCACGCTTTCAAGGTACATGCACATCTCCTGATGTTCGGGCTGCACAACTACACAGCGCTGTTTTCGTTATATACCCTAACCAGGGTGCTTTACTCCGACTGCTGTGTCATCCAGCAGATGCCTTTTCTGTGATCCCTTACGGGTTCGAATTTGCGTCACCAGAAGTGTTTATCTTCATTGCATTACAGTTATCTTCATTGCATTACAGTACGCCAACACTTCATTCCCTGAACGCAGCAGCGTGACATAGGAACGAATGGTTTTATCAACCGCCTGCCTGTGAAGGTTGGCAGGCGGGTACGCACGCTAGAATTGGTGTAATTTGACCATCATTGCGGTCAGATAAATGCGTTGCAGAATCGCAAGCTCATCATAGAGTTGGTGCGCACAGGCTTAAAAATTATTGAGCTGAGATAATTTGCAAATTTCATTTGCCTGAAAAGTCATTTCTGCTTGCGCATCAAACGTGCGCAGCTCAATGCTGATATTATAATTGGTATCGGTAGCACAGCGCCGGGCTCGATGACGGTTTATAGCGAATGGCCATCGTTAATTGTCATAGCCATTGGTTGGAAGGTAGGTTGCAATTTTTTGGATCATTTCAACCGGTAAGCTGTCTATATACCGGTAAGCTGTCTATTGGCTATTTGGCGGGTCAATGCTGGACGGGTCAATGCTGGAAATGCTGGAAATGTCGGCTGGAAATGCTGGAAATGTCGATAAACACGGCAATGCTGACACAGCAAGATCTTCATACCGCTTGCAAACGCAGTTCCCCTCGACGCTAACATCTAGCATAGGCAACGGAGCTCCTGTACCACAGATTATTCAGAGGCAGGTACTCTACGCAGAGGCAGGTACTCTACGCTACGCAGAGGCAGGTACTCTACGCGAAAGTTGTGACAGCCCCTTTCATAAAGTAGGCGCGACACTTTGCGGGTATGGTCTCCACTGCGCAAACAGACTGAATTTAGACGTATTTTTATCCGCCAAGATGAAAATTGCGCTACATCAAATTTGCCTAAGGTTGCATGTAAAAAGCCTTTTTACTGAGATGGAAGTCACTATGCTTCAAAACAAGTATTATAAAAGCAACTTAAAACAAGTATTATAAAAGCAACTTAAAAAAAGAATAACATTATGTTTTGTGTGCAATGTGAGCAAACTATCCGTACCCCGGCTGGAAACGGTTGCGCCTATACGCAAGGCATGTGCGGTAAAACCGCTGAAACCTCCGATTTGCAAGACCTGCTGGTCGCCGTATTGCAGGGGTTATCGGCCTGGGCGCTAAAAGCCCGTTCTCTGGATATCATCGACCATACGGTCGATAACTTCGTCCCTAGCGCCTTCTTCGCTACGCTGAACAACGTCAACTTCGATTCGCAAAGAAGAGAATTATCGGTTACGCTCAAGACGCAATCCAACTGCGTCACGGACTGAAAACACGCTGTCTGAACTGCAACTGGCGTGCAACGATATTCCAACACTGTTACAGCAGGCGAGCCAATTAGCACTGGATCATGATAAAGCACGATCGGTGCCGACCTGCACGGTTTGCGTATGCTATGCCTGTACGGTCTGAAAGGAGCCGCCGCCTACATGGAGCATGCCCACATGCTCGGCCAATACGATGACAATATCTATGCCGAGTCCCACTCCTTGATGGCCTGGCTTGGCACGTAACCAAGCGATATGGATACGCAGCTGAATAACGCCATGGCGATTGGCAAAATTAACTTTCTTTAACGTGATGGCTATCCTTGATAAATGATGGCTATCTTTGATAAAGGTGAAACCGACGCCTACAGCCATCCCCATCCGCCCCAGGTGAACGTGCGCCCGGTGGCTGGCAAGGCCATTCTGATTTCCGGTTACGATTTGAAAAACCTGCGGATGCTGTTGAAACAGACCGAAGGCACTAGCGTCAACATTTACACCCACGGTGAAATGTTACCGGCGCACGGCTATCCCGAGTTGAAGAAATTCTTGCATTTGGTGGGTAACTATGGCAGCGGATGGCAGAACCAGCAGGTTGAATTTGCCAAGTTTCCAGGCCCTATCGTGATGACATCCAACTGTATCATCGACCCGAATGTCGGAAACTAGGGCTATCGTATCTAGACGCGCAGCATTATGGGTTGGCAGGGCTAAACCATCTAGAATGCGATGATTTCAGAAAGATTATTGCTCAGGTGCAAGGCCTGGCCGGTTTCCCGTATAGTGAAATCAAGCACAACATTACCGTCAGTTTCGAACGTGAGACCCTACTAAGCGTGGCGGATATCGTGATCGATTTGGTGGCTAAGGGTAAGTTGCGTCATATATGCTTATGCGTCATATGTTCCTGGAGGGTGATGTCACGGTAGCCGCAGTGAACGCAGCTACTTCACCGATTTCACCCGTAGTTTTCCTGATGATTGCCTGATCATGACGCTGGCATGCGGCAAATATCGCTTTAACAAGCTGGATTGTTGGCACGCTGGAAGGGTTACCGCATCTGCTCGATATCGGTCAGTGTAACGATGCCTACTCAACCATCATTCTGGCCGTGAAACTGGCAGAAAAACTAGGCTGCGGCGTGAACGACCTACCATTGGCCTGATGCCCTCTTGGTTTGAGCAAAAAGCTATTCATTCTGCTTACGCTGTTGTCCTGCTTACGCTTGTTGTCGCTGGGCGACAAAAACATCAGAACTAGCTCTACCGCCCTCGGCTTCCTGACAGATAACCTGCTGGCCAGCTGAACGAAAAATTCGGTATGCGTTCAATAACCACCGTAGAACCAAGTACACTCCATTTGTCAGGAAACGCCTGACGAATGGACGCTTTCGCTGATTAATCACGATTTCTATCCCTATCGTCCTGGGTAGTAGCACTGGTTTGCATTGCCAACGACTCCGACACCCTATGCGCCTATATCCTCTCCTCAACCCCAGGATTAAGCCCCTTTATCACGCTAACGGTGCGGCGAGTAGAACAGGGGACGGACTCAGGCTGACTGACACAGCAGGTCAAACCCGGTGACTATCTGTGGCTCTCCAATGAACAAGGCGAATTTACCTGCGTCGATGCTGGTCATGCCGAACAGAAACGTTCTCTGATGATGGCCGCAGGCTGTGGCGTAACGCCCATCATGTTGATGAGTCGCTGGTTATTGGCGCACCGTCCCAACGTTCACTTGCAGGTTATCTTTTAAATGTTCGTAACCCGTGGCAGGCGATTTTTACCACAGAGTGGCAACGCCTTACAGAGCACTATCCATCACAGCTGACGCTGACGTTGGTCGCCGAATTTGACGCCGAAACGGGTTTTCTCGCCGGAATGTTAACGCCTGAGTTACTAAAACAAGCGGTGCCGGATCTGGCACCGCGCATTGTAATGACCTGCGGCCTAGCCCCTTATATGCAGCAAGTTCCGCACTTATGCAGCAAGTTCCGCACTAGTCGCCAATGCTGGCGTCCCCGCCACACGTTTTTACAAAGGGCAGTTCCAAATTAGCGCTGAATCACTGGAAGAGGACAGTGAGCAGTTGACACTGATCATTCGCCAACCGCTTAATACACCGCGTGTTCCGGTGGGCATCAGTCTGTTAGCGGCGCTGGAAAGCCATAAAATACCGGTTAATGCCGCCTGCCGCGCAGGAGTATGCAGCAGTTGCAAAACTAAAATGACTAAAATGCTTTCCGGCGGTTACACCACCAGTAGCACCATGACGCTGACAGCGGAAGAGATCGCCTCAACCAATGCCATCCAAATGATTCGTTACGTGAAGGCATCACCAGATCCGCATGCCGGTAGACGGCCGCTGCCGGGAACAGCTTATCCGCCATCATCACGTTATCTTGCAAACCATTGCGCGCAATCATTGCATTGATAACCTTACACTCGGGACCATCACCGACGATCAGGTAACGAAACCCATGGCCTGACTGCTTGAGTGCCGCCAACGCGGCCAAAGCGGTATCGTGCCCTTTTTCACCGCGCAGCATACCAACCTGAACAATGACTGGCGACGTACTGGCCTCCAGCCAACATTGCACGGAGACAGGCGAGGCCCGCTCGCTCTGGGCATGCAAGGTAGCAAAGTCAAACCCAGGTGCGATCACCTCAATTTTCTCATCACGATAGCCAACCCCCACCATCGCTCGCTTCATGCCACTGCTGGGCACCACTACCTGATCCGCCAGATAATTGGTTCTAAACGGTTTAATCCTGCTGGTTAGATAGGTTTTTTTGCCGCACGAGTGTTGGCTTGTTCCAGGTCAGCTTGGTTGCCAGTGCAGCACTATTTGCATATGCCCGCTGTGACTGACGCAAATAAGGGATTATATTCATTAATAAGATGTCTGAAAACATTAATAAGCTGTCTGAAAATAAGCTGTCTGAAATGCCACAGCGAGGAGAAATAATAATTTTTTCTAAATGAAACCGAGTATATTGGAATATGTTTTTCAGCGGCAAGTGTAGCAACTTCACTTGCCGGGCGACATGCCAATAACACCTCAAAGCCTAAATGTTGTAAGACATGTAATTGCATCATCGCTTGCAATTCCTGCCCACCTACATGCTAGAGGATTCCGTGTATAGAATGCGTTTTCTCATAAATAAACTTAATAAAACAATCAACACCTTACCCTCAAATGTGTTTTGCTTTTGGAAGTTCGTCGTTGTAAGCCCTGTAGCCATCTGTGCACCAAAATGCCACTCTGAAACCCGAGAACAGTTTCAGCAAATTACGCAGCGTTTTTTTGCTTAGAGAGCCAAATGCATAAGCGATAATCCGCTTCAAACGCGGCTCTCATGCATACACCGCCAGCGCTGTCATTTTTTGTTGCCAACAAATGGCCACATCTCATTCACTTCGCAAATCAGTTGAATTTGCAGGTTATCCAGTGGCAGCGTTGTTACATTCCGCGGCGAGGGTTTTTTAAAGTACGCAGGACGGCATTGATACTAATATGTAACGCCCGAGCATTGTCATGAATACCCGCATTATCCATTGCCAAATTAAGGTGCGTTTAAATGACTGACAACGGTAACGCTGATGGCCACTTTTGCCATAACTATGTGTTTTTTTTACAAAGGCTGTCTATTCACAAAACGGACATCTTACATCAACTACATCAACGTTAGCCACTGTATCTCCACATCTAAAACCGGAGAGTTTACACTGTATTCAACTCATTGAATACTTGACCTCAAACGAGGATATACACGGTATGTATACGGAGGATATACACGGTATGTATACGCTTGCGTAGTCTTATGAAAGCGAAACTAAACGGAAAGCAAATACTTTTTATACAGGAGCGTATTTTCGGTAAATAAATAAATACATAAAAGGCCCAGGAACATTATTCTGGGCATGTGGCCATTGTCGTGAAATAAACTGCCGAGTATAACGCTGACCTTTATGTAAGGCAAATCGAGTATAACGCTGACCTTTATGTAAGGCAAATAATGAAGAAATAACCGGTGTAGTATACAGAAACAGTTGCCGTTTTAGCCAGGAGGTGTCTTCTCGCTCTTTTGTGCTAATTCTTCCCAAACGCCAGGTGAGTTGTCGCGGCATGTTCATACTCCGCTCGGTGGTGTAGATATACACAAACCCATTGCGCTTGAGTAATGGCAACGTAATTTTGGTTATTATAAAAACCCATAGGCCAGCAAAAATGACGACTACACGACCCCAGTCGCGCAAGCAGCGTTTCACGGCACAGAAGCAGATCGGTTTCCAATGCGCGATGGAGCTCAGTAGGATCGGCGATTTGTCAGTCCCAGCGCTGATGGGTATGCGCGTGAAACTCCACTAACCCACTTGCTTGCATCTCTTGAATTTAAGACCAGCGCATCATCACATCGTCGGCATGGCCAGTGGCGACTTTTTCCTCGCATTCTTTGTGGGAGAAAGCAATCTCCGCAAGTTCACGCACGGGTTCGTCACCAATCTGGATTGGTAATCAAAAAATATGTGCATGCAACCCAAGACGTTTTAACACCGGAAACGCATAAACCCAATTGTCCAAATAACCGTCGTAAAAGGTGATCATCACACTTTTACGCGGCAAAGGCTCTCCACAGTAAAATCCTTCCAATTCAGCCGCGATCACGGTTTTCCACCCGGCACGTGCCAGCCAGGTCATCTGTTCAATAAAGGAGTCGGGGGACAGCGTCACCAGCCCAGGTTTAGGGCCAATGTGGTGATACATCAGGATGGGAATTGCACTTGCATTCATTCTACTACGCTCTTTTCTGTATGCGCTTGTTGACAGGCACAACCTACCGTCGCCATGGGTGCGCTAACGTCAAAACCAAAAATACAAAAAAATAATAAATATTTTATACACAACTTCAATAAGTTATCACTATAAAGCATTCATAACCTGTATTTTTTGATGCTATCGGCGCGTAACCGCAGCATGATAGTTGCCGCTACGGGCAGATTTGCTGTCTGTTATCCTTCTGCCCAGACAATTACAGAAACACGCCGCTTAACCGATATTTTGTGCTATTATTTATTCATTAGTCCGCTAATCAGCAAATTTTAACCCACGGTGATTGCATAAGTATCCTGCCGACGTTAGCATTCGCTGCATCACGGTGATTGCATAAGTATCCTGCCGACGTTAGCATTCGCTGCATCAATGTCTATTCAATTCTTGCGCATGAGTATTCAACTAAACAGCATTAACTGTTTCTATGGCGCGCATCAGGCGCTATTCGGGCGCGCATCAGGCGCTATTCGATATCACCCTTGATTGTCCGGCTGGCGAAACGCTGGTGTTATTGGGCCCCAGTGGTGCGAGGAAAAGCTCGCTGCTGCGCGTATTGAACCTGCTGGAAATGCCGCGTTCGGGCACGCTTGCCATCGCAGGCAACCAGTTTACGTTTATGCAGCCGCCGAGTGACGGTGCCATTCGTGAACTGCGCCGCAATGTCGGCATGTTATTTCAGCAATACAACCTGTGGCCACACCTGACTCAGTAATACAACCTGTGGCCACACCTGACCGTCACGCAAAACCTGACCGAGGCAGCTTGTCGGGTATTGGGGTTAAGCAAAAACGAGGCGCTGGCACGTGCAGGCAAACTGTTAACACGTTTACGTCTGCGCGATTTTGCCGATCGTTTCCCGCTGCATTTGTCCGGTGGGCAACAGCAACGCGTGGCGATTGCCCGTGCACTGATGATGGAACCTCAGGTGCTGCTGTTTGATGAACCAACGACCGCTCTCGATCCTGAAATCACGGCCCAGGTGGTCGGTATTATTCAGGAACTGGCACAGACCGGCATCACTCAGGTGATCGTCACTCACGAAGTGGATTTCGCACGTAAAACTGCCAGCCGTGTGGTGTACATGGAAAATGGCCGTATTGTCGAACAGGGTGATGCGGGCCACTTTACCGCGCCGCAAACCGCCGAGTTCGCCAGTTATCTTTCTCATTGATGACAAGATGGAAATGACAATGAAAAAATTACTCGTTGCAGCACTCCTCGCCAGCCCCGCTGAGACCATCCGTTTCGCGACTGAAGCCTCTTACCCTCCGTTCGAATTCGTGGGCGATGATAACAAGATCCAAGGGTTTGACGTCGATCTTGCCAATGCGCTGTGCAAAGAGATGAACGCCACCTTTACGTTTAGCAATCAGGCCTTTGACAGCTTGATCCTAGGGCTTAAATTCCGTCATTATGAAGCTGTTATGGCCGGGATGGATATTACGCCGGAACGTCAGCAACAGGTCACCTTTAGCCAACCTACTACTCTGCGCTGTTTATCGCACAGAAAGGCAAAGTGGCCGATATCGGTGCCCTGAAAGGTAAACGCGTTGGCGTGCAAAACGGTACGACTCACCAGAAATACCTACTGGACCAACACAAAGATGTAACCACAGTGCCCTATGACAGCTATCAGAACGCTATTCTGGATCTGAAAGCGGCCGTCTGGACGCGGTATTCGGTGACACCGCCGTGGTGAATGAGTGGCTGAAACAGAACGACCAGCTGGCTACCATAGGCAGAGCAGCATGACGGATAAAAACTACTTTGGTATCGGTTTGGGCATTGCGGTGCGTCATGGTACGATGCACTGGTCAAACGCTTCAATGACGCACTGGACAAAGGCCAACAGGATAGCACTTATTAGTCCATCTACAACAGATGCTGTTTGCTGTCTGGGACATGGCGCGCTGTAAGCCCGTTGCCTAGTGTGGCACAGCGTTAGCGACGCTGCTACGCGGTCTGCCGGAAATTCTGGTGGTGCCGTTTATCTATTTTGGTTCATCACAGCTGCTGCTGATACTGGCGGATGGCTTTACGCTCAGTGTTGGTGGCACAGCGTATCCCATCAAAATTAAACATTGAGACGTTTGAAGTCAGCCCATTTCTGTGCGGTGTAATTGCATTGGCGCTGCTGTATGCCGCCTATGCGTCACAAACGCTGCGCGGCGCGCTCAAAGCGGTCCCTCAAGGGCAGCGCGAATCAGGGCAAGCCCTGAGTTTGAGTAAAGCAGCCATCTTCTTTCGTCTGATCATGCCGCAAATATGGCGTCATGCCCTGCCCGGCCTCGGCAACCAATGGCTGGTATTGCTGAAAGATACCCATTAGTGTCATTTAGTGTCATTGATTAGCGTGAACGATCTGATGCTGCAAACCAAGAGCATCTCCACACGTACCCAAGAGCCCTTTACCTGGTATGTGATTGCGGCAGCGATTTATCTGGTAATAACCTTGTTAAGTCAATACGTCCTCAAACGTATTATAGTACTGCGTACTACGCGCTTTGAACGGAGGCCGTCCTGATGCTCGCCTACTTACCTGAATTGCTCAAAGGGTTGCACACCAGCCTTAGCCGTACGCTGGTGGCGCTGATTACCGCACTGGTTATATCTTTGGTGCTGACGGCAGTGCTTGCGTTAAAAACACCGGTGTTATCCCTGCTATCCCGGACGTACATCACCCTGTTTGCCGGCACACCGCTGCTGGTGCAAATCTTCCTGATCTACTATGGCCTAGGCCAGTTTCCGGCAATTCAGCAGATCTCGTGGTTGTGGCACTTGCTCTATCAGCCCTGGCTGTGCGCCATCATTGCGTTGGCATTAAACAGCGCGGCCTATACCACGCAACTTGTTTTACGGCGCGGTACGCGCCATACCTTCCGTGCAGTAGCAATCCTACGCGGCACTGGGTATGTCGTCGGCACAAACATTGCGTATTTTGCTGTCGTATGCTTTCAAACGAAGTGGTGTTGGTGTTTAAGAGTACCTCGCGCCATCACGCTGATGGAGGTGATGGGTTACAGCCAACTGGATGGGTTACAGCCAACTGATATATGGCCGTACCTATGATGTCGCCGTGTTCGGTGCTGCATGGATTATTTACCTGTGCGTCAATGGGTTGCTGACATTACTGATGCGGCTTATCGAACGACGCGCACTGGCGTTTGAACACCGTAACTAATCTCTCTTGTACGATAAAAAGCAGGCTTTGGCCTGCTTTTTGTCTATTTTATCTTATCACCATTTAATATATTTTAATCATTTTATTTGCATATTAATTTAATTGATAGCAATGTGATTGCCGTTGAGCGGAAAGCATCCCGCAGAAAAAATTTAAAAAATCGTTGAAACACAATATGAAAAAATTTGCGGTCGCCACGTTACTGGCAGCTATGGCATTCGGCGCTAACGCTGCAGACACTATTCTTCTTAGTTTTGCCGCCTCCGCCACCTATCCGCCGTTTGAATCTCTAGATGCTAACAAATGGACGCATCGACGGCGTTTTCGGCGATACGATGGTGGTCAATGAGTGGATCAAGAACAACCCGGAATTGGCAACCGTTGGCGAACATGTGACTGACGAGGAATAATTCGGCACCGGTCTCGGTATCGCCGTTCGTCCTGATGACAAAGCATTGCTGGCAAAATTAAACGGCGCGCTGGAAGCCATCAAAGCAAACGGCACCTATAAAGCCATCAACGATAAATGGTTCCTCACAATAAGTCAGAGTCTAGTCAACAAGCGCCCTCGGACGCTTTTTTTTGTCTCTTTTTCCTGAGCCTTAACCACGCCGCAATAGCGTCATCACTTCATAGTGCGCGGTATGCGGGAACATATCGAACAGTTGCACCTGGACAATTTGGCCTTGTTGCGAAAAGCCTGCTGTGGCGTGAAAACCACGGACGACCAAGCCCCATTGCCTGTTTGTCCTGCAGCGCAGCCAGTTGGTGCTGCTTGTCAGACAGCTGCTGTGTATAAGGTTTTTCCAGCCCCTGGCAAGAGCGGCAACTGCCTTAGGTATATCGTGCACTGAGAATTAGGTATATCGTGCACTGAGAAGAATTAGGTATATCGTGCACTGAGAAGAAGAGGAGTCAATAAAGTGGGGCGGCATTATAGCACCGTCAGGCACGATTAGCACCGTCAGGCACGATGTCTTATAGTCGCGCGCCGATCGGCACGCTGACGCGCTACGCGGTATCGCGCTGAAAAAAAACGGCGGCTACGGTGCGGGACAAAAAGCAAAAAAAGCACTAGCACATCAGGCAGGCGCTGTGTGGCAAACTGGCGCAAGACGTCCCAGTTGGTCTCTCCACTAAAGTGAAAAATGTCAGGCAAAAAATCGCTAAAAGAGGCCAGCAGCATGTAGCCAGAGATCACCCCCTGACCAATGAGGTAGCCCCAACGCCCCCAGTTTTTTCCTGCCATCACCTCCACACCGCAGCGCACCTCAAAGCAGAGAATTACCAATGCGGCCAATAACACCAGAGTTGAATCCCAAGACTCTGCGCTGCTACCAATCCAGCCACCAAAACTGCTTAATCCCAAATTCCACAGCAGCATCACAAGGCTCAGTACACAGGTGGCGATAATACCAATGCCAGCGACTGTCACAGCGACAGGGGCATAATTACCTTGTGCAACCAGTGTCTTCTTGCTTTGCAGCATTGTTAGTCGGTTTCCTTTACAGAGACAACAGAGCCACCGGGAGGTGGCGCTTTGCAGTTTATCCTTAGCACTTAGCTCAACCGTGTCTGGCTCGCTGCATATCACAAATGCGCTGCTTCTCCGCACGTGCCATAAACCACCTGGCAATTAAACCAATCACACCTACCACCAATAATATCAACTATGCTAGCGCGTTAATTTGCAGATTAACGCCCATTCGCACACTGGAGAACACCAGCATCGACTGCATGGTGGCACCTGGCCCGGAAACGAAACTGGCGATCACCAGGTCGTCCAGCGACAACATAAACGCCAGCATCCAGCCGGAAACCAGCGCCGGCGCAATCATCGGGACAGTGATGATGAAAAACACTTTCAGCGGCGCCCCCCCTGATCCATTGCCGCTTCCTCAATGGAACGATCCAGTTCGCGCAGTCGTGCACTGATGACCACGGTAACATAGGCGGTACAAACGGTCACATGGGCCAGCCAGATGGTCTGACATACCGTGCTACGAAGGCCAGCCGATAGCATGCCCCAAGGCAACAATTGGAGCCGTGAAAGCTACCAAAACGCACCATCACCACCGCAGCCAGCGTGCCGAGCACTACCGCCATAGTGGCGGAGGCGGCAGAATAGTCAGGCTTAATGCCACGGCGGTCATCATGGCGCTGTCATGGAACGGCGGTCATCATGGCGCTGTCATGGAACAGTGCGCTGTACCAGCGGGTCGACCACCCCCCACACCGTCACCAGTTTGGAACTGTTGAAAGAGTAAATCACCAGCATCAGCATCAGCATCGGCGCATACAAAAAAGTAAAGCCGATAACCAGAATCAGGTTACACCACGGGGAACGAACCACAGGTAAATTCTTCATGCCTGATCTCCGGTACTTTTGTTCTGATGCTTGTGGAACCACATTATGGGCACTATCAGCAGCAACAGCATAATGGTCGCTACCGCAGCGACTTTCAGCGACTGCAAATAGGCTTCGAAATAGAGCGGGTCATCAAGCAGATGAAGATAGTTGCCCAGATTGAGGGTGATATCAAGCTTATCATCCGCCCAAGAGAGCAAATTGGTATAGTATAGGGTGCCACCGCGCGCGTCATTTCTGCCAGACTGATTTTGAAAACAATCAAGAACGGCAGCATAAATATCAGAATAAGCCAGATATACGGCAGCGCAATCACCAATTTGCGCCCGTATTTCAGGTGCCACTGCGTCAACAGCAGGCGCAAAGGACTGCGCGGCACATCCGGTGGTTCCGCCGCTTTGCCATCCTAAAAGTTATGTTCAGGAAACATGGTTATTATCATTATCTCGCCCTATCACACCGTCAACACCACACAGCTATCCGCTTCCCAACACAAGCGCACTTCGTCACCCCAGGTGGGTACGCCTTTGAGGTAGCGGTAAGCATTTTGCAACTGGACGCTGATGATCTGCCCACTGTTGAGACGCACGTGGTAAATCGACAGATCGCCCAGATAAGCAATATGCACCTGCACCACTTCACCTTCACCGACAGCAAAGTTACAGCCGTCTTCGGGCACTTCTTCACACAGCATGATTTTTTCGGGGCGTAATGCGACATGCACCGGTACGCCATCTACCATCTACCATCTACCATCTACCATCTACCACGGAAACATCGGTATTCACTTTCAGAGGATGAACCAGACCTGGACTCTGAATAATTAATACATCGTCCTGACGCTCTTTCAGCAACCCTTCAAACATATTGACCGAGCCGATAAATTCAGCGCTGAGACGCGTGGTCGGGTGTTCGTAAATCTCTTCCGGCTCGCCGATTTGCACAAACTTGCCGCGATTCATGATGGCGATGCGCTCGGCCATAGTCATGGCCTCTTCCTGATCGTGGGTTACCATCACACAGGTTACGCCGACACGCTCAAGAATATCCACCACTGCCAGTGGCATACTGTCACGCAGCTTTTTGTCCAGGGCGCCATCAGTTCACCCAGCAGCAGTTTCGGGCGTTTTGCCAAACTGCGCGCCAGTGCCACGCGCTGACGCTGACCACCGGATAGCTGATGCAGTTTGCGTCCGGCAAACTCCTGCATATGTACCAGCGTCAGCATTTCTTCAACCCGGTCTTTAATTTCAGCACGGAATAGCTTGTCCTGCTTCAAACCGAACGCGATATTTTCTCAACCGTCATATGCGGGAACAAGGCATAAGACTGAATGCGGGAACAAGGCATAGGACTGAAACATCATATTGATGGGGCGCTGATAGCGTGGCACCAGCGACAGATCCTGTCCATCCAGCACAATCTACCCCTGAGTTGGATGTTCAAAACCGGTCAACATGCGCAATAAGGTGGATTTACCAAAGCCGGAAGCCCCCAACAGTGCGAAAATCTCACTTTTGTAGATAGTCAGATTCACATCATCCACCGCCGCCTGACCATCAAAGGATTTGGTCAAATTGCGCACTTCCAACAGTGGCGTTACGGCCTTTTGCGTTTTAGGCTGGGGACGGGAAATTGCATCATTCACTTAGCATTGCTCTCCGGCAAAGCAGAACAAACGAATAACCCACGGTGGAGAAGGATCTGCGATAGCCCCTCTCTCTCCGTGCGTTACACCACATACAGCACAAACAGGCAGAGGATTAGCCGCCTGCGGATTATCACATAATCTCAACGTACAAAAATAGTTACTTACCGCTTTTTTTTCTTCCGCAGATGCGGTGACGGACGCGGCCATCATCAAGCCGGCAACAACACCCGAGAGCCATGTTTTACGTTGGTTGAACATCCGTTCCTTCCTCCATACCAGGGGATACCAGGGGTGAATTATGGAATAAAATCCGTATTAGGACGATACCGGATACATACCTGAATTTATCGCGCCGACGGGCAGGAATGTTGAATGGCTATGCAATGTTGAATGGCTATGCACTAAAAATAATCATAGTACACACAGAAATAAATGCATTGTCATCGCCTGATGGTCGCAGGAAGTTAGCATAACGCCTCGTGTTCCGGTACTATATATATGTGCAACGTAAAAATATGTGCAACGTAAAAATGTGCAACGTAAAAAACGGCGTTTATCGATTAATTATGCAATGCAGGAGTTGGCGCGGTGAATGGGAAGTCTTTACTCTGTGCGCAGGAATATTTTGAAAAAAAAGATTTTTTGCAGAAAAAACCAAAGACAACGGGAAAATAAGAAAAAATGATTACTGCCAGCAGGCAGCAATAGAATCAATGCAGACTGTGTGACAGAGTGCGCACAGGAGAGGTCTCTTCTTCACCAAGAAACAGCATATTGTTAGCACAGGCTTCCTGAATAACCATGGAGATCTGCTCTTCTGACTGCTGCATAAAGTGGCGGAACTGCTCAATGACCATGCCTGCCACTACGTCGAGCGGCTGACAGACGATAAGCTTTGGCAGCTTATCGTCTTGCACATCAAGAAAGGCTTTCAACGTCAAGAAGCTGGCATTGATTTGGCTCAAGTTGCCCGCCAGCGAAATCAAGGCGCTGGGCTTTACCTCGGCCAGCGCAGAAAATAAAACAACGCCATCCACCAGATCGACCTTGGCATCGAAAATGCCATCGAAATTCTGCATATGTGGCAAATGCAACGCCTGACAGGAGTCACATTCAAAATAGAGAATATTGAATTGATCCAACCACCGCCGCAGCAGATTCAGTTCCGGAACGATGAGTGAATCCATCATAATTTGCCTCATGTCATAATTTGCCTCATGAGTGAATCCATCATAATTTGCCTCATTTGCGCCTGTAACGTAAAAACCTTACTAGGTTACGTAAATTTTGCACACGATACCAATTCTTGCTGGCGATACGCCGTTGCGTGCGTGCTGCTCAATGAACGCCATCATCATGTTGGCGATATCCAGTTGGGTGGTGAGCTCTATCCCCTCCAGACCGGGAGAAGCATTTACCTCCATCACCAGCGGTCCACGCGTGGCTTGCAAAATATCCACGCCCGCCACGCTCAACCCCAGCGTTTGCATCGCTTTCACCGCAATGGCATGCTCTCGTTCCGAGATAATGACCGGGCGCGCGATGCCGCCACGGTGCAAATTGGAACGGAAATCTCCTTCTTTGGCCTGACGTTCGATGGCCGCAACCACTTTATCGCCAATAACCAGACAGCGAATGTCCCTACCCTGCGCCTCGCGTACATACTCCTGAACCAAAATGTGCGTATTCAGGCCGCGAAACGCATCAATCACGCTTTCTGCTGCCTGACGCGTTTCCGCCAACACCACGCCTATCCCCTGAGTGCCTTCCATCAGTTTAACCACCAGCGTGCACTGCCTACCATATCGATCAGATCGCTGGTATCATCCGGTAAATGCGCAAAACCGGTGATCAGTAGATCGATACCCTCGCGCGCCAGCAGTTGCAACGAATGCAACTTGTCCCTGGCGCGAGTGATTGAGAGCGCCTTGTTCAAGGCAAAGCTTCCCAACATTTCAAACTGGCGCAACACGCGGTGCCGTAAAAGGTAATTTTTACGAGCCGATGCGAGGAATTACCACATCGTATTTTACCAACTGACAGCCGCGATAATGCACCGTGGGTGCAGCAGAGTTGATGTTCATGTAGCACGAGAGCGGATTAATAATATCGACAACGTGCTTGCGTGCTCCTGCAGCCTCACGCAGCCGCTTGCAGGAGTACAGACTGCCGTCCCGTGATAAAATGGCGATCTTCATCAGTTCCTCACCCACGTTTTAGCGGATTGCCCAGCCTTGCTGATGCAAGTAGTCCAGAATAAAGGGCCTCAGCTCTTTTTGCAGTGTGCGCTGCACGTGCTCACTCCAGGTGTCGCGACGACGATTACTGCCACGCTGCTGGTAGTAATCTCCCAATTGCTGGTCATACTGTGCCAACGCCGCTTTATCTAACGGTTGATAGCCATTCTCATACACCACCAGCGAGGCAGGCAGGCGCGGTTTGAGGTCGGGCATCGCAGCGGGGTAGCCCAGGCAGAGGCCAAACAGTGGCAAGACTTGCTGTGGTAACGCCAATAGCGAGGTGACATCGGCAATGTGATTGCGAATACCGCCGATGAATACCCCGCCCAGCCCCAGCGATTCTGCCGCGACCAGTGCATTCTGGCCCATCAGTGCCGTATCTACGCATCCCAGCAGCAATTGCTCCGCCATCCCGGTTTTCGCCTGCGGAAAAATGTCCATGTGGCGATGGAAATCGGCACAAAATACCCAAAACTCGGCGGCGTCGGCCACATGCTGCTGATCGCCACAATAATGGGCCAACGTTTGGCGCAGCGTGGGATCGGTAATGCGAATAATGGAGCTACATTGTAAAAAACTCGAGCTGGACGCGCTCTGAGCAGCAGCAATAATGGCGTCGCGCGCATCTGGCGCAATAGACTGTGTGCTAAAAGCACGAATGGATCGATGGTTTAACAGCAGATCGATAGTTGGTGTCACGCTTCATTTCCTTATAGTTGGTGTCACGCTTCATTTCCTTATGATGATGTATCCTGAAGATCGGGGGCCGGCTTAGTTAACCGGATAGCCAGGCGCTTAACAGGCAGTCAGCAGGCGCTTAACAGGCAGTCAGTATAAGCCTGCCGTCGCGACTGACCAATGCCGCTCAGCGTATGTTATGCAGTTTGATAGCCATCACATATTAATGTGACAGGGATTTACTGTTTTTTTTAGAGCAGATGGGGGCATAGTACCCACACAGAAAGACGATGGTAATACCGTTTACCGCCTTTGTTTTGATAAGAGTTAACATGTTTGCTGTTATTTTTGGCCGCCCTGGCTGCCCTTACTGTGTTCGCGCCAAAGCGCTGGCAGAAAAATTGACCGAACAACGTGACGACTTCAGTTTCCGCTATGTTGATATTCACGCAGAAGGTAGCATGTCTAAAATCGTGGGTAAGCTGGTTGAGACGGTTCCGCAGATCTTTTTGGACGAAAAACACATCTGCGGTTGCACCGATTTCGAAGCCTATGCCAAAGCAAACCTGAACCTGTTTCAATAAACAAACCTGAACCTGTTTCAATAAAACGGCAACTCATCGACAACATCCTGACCAAAGGCGCAGGATGTGCCTTTGGTGTTTTTATCTTCAGCGAAAATACCGCTGGCACGAATAGGCGAACAAAAACCACAACGCGCCCATCAAACTCCAGAACACGGCGCTCATTACATAGGCCACCAGAATGCGTTCATCGGCGTGCGCCAAAAATGCAGGATAATCAGGCACCATCAGTGCGCCGAGAAAGGGGTAACGCAAACGCGCCGAGAAAGGGGTAACGCAAACGCCCACGTGCCTATAAACAGCTGGCTACAATGCCGGGCAGCAAAAACAACAACATTCCAGGCTCTCGCCGGAATCCCGTTTCCGTTACAGAAAAGACATCCATTTTTTGACTCAAAAAATACCATGGTAAACAACAAAAAAAAACAGCAGGTTGCACCCATCCACTCCTTATTGCTTCCCATATTCGCCTCTCTTTGCCCCACGCCGACGTCACAAGACGAGGTCGAGTGAGGTGTATTTAATCGGAACAACATCGAGATATCCCTGACACTGCCGCTCGTCGGGCATTGCAACAGGTTAATGGTACGCAACAGGGTACTTTTTCCCGTATCGCTGGTGCCCGCAATCCCAAAAATTTCTCCCTGCTGGATACGCAAGCTGACGTTATCTGCCGCCGCCTTTGTGCCCATTTCCCCTGCGAAAAATTCACGCTAATCAAGTTGAGTTCTATCATCACCGATAGTGTATTATTACTTCTTCAAGCTTTGACAGTAATAATAACTTTGGCAGTAATCAGTAATAATAACTTTGGCAGTAATAATACACTATCGGGCTTATACCGACTTACTGTGCGGCACGCGCCTTCATCCATTCTGGCTTCTGGAATTCACCGAACACACTGCCCGGTGCGTTGATCGCAGCAGCATACTCCTCTGATTCTACTGCGGCTTTGATATCTTTGGCGAACGGCTTATCAATATCGTCCGCGCGCACGGCAATCACGTTTTCAAGTTTTCGTCCAATATTTCCACCTTGAGCGCGGTGGACAGTTTCAGCCAGGCAGCAAAGGCAAAGTTACCGTTAACCAGCGATGCAGTGACGCTATCCCGCATGCGCGGTAATTGGGCCGCTTCCAGCGGTTTGAATACCAGACCGCGCGGGTTATCAACAATATCTTTTTCTGATGCTTTGGTGGCATCAAGTTCCGGTTTGATGGTGATTAACCCGAGCGATTGCAAAAAACGCAGCCCGCGTGCCAGATTGGTCGCATCGTTGGACAACATAATCACATCGCCTTTTTTTCAACTCAGCCAGCGAGTGGATTTTTTTGTAGTAGAATTCATCGTGCATTTCGGATGATTTTGAATACCCCAACGTCTTACGATTGAGGCGTTTCAATCGGTCGCGCAGCGTGCTATTTTCACGCTCAATACGCTGTGTATACAGTTTGCCAACAATGTGTTTTGCTTTTGGAAGTTCGTCGTTGTAAGCCCTGTGGCCATCAGTGTACCAAATGCTACTCTGAACCCCGAGAACAGTCTAAGCAGCTTACGCAGCGTTTTCTTGCTTAGAGAGCTCAAATGCTTAGAGAGCTCATAGAGAGCTCAAATGCATGAGCGATAATCCGCTTCAAACGCGGCTCCCATGCATACCACCGCCAGCGCTGTCGTTTTTTGTTGCCAACAAATGACCACATCTCATCCACTTCGCAAATCAGTTTAATTTGCAGGTTATCCAGTGGCAGCGTTGTTACATTCCGCGGCGAGCGTTTTTTAAAGTACGCACACTGCATTAATACTAAATACTAATATGTAACGCCCGGGCAGTGTCACGAATACCCGCATTATTCATTGCCAATTCAACGAGTTGGTTTGTCATTCCCGGTTGGCAGGCACGATAGGAATAATCGAGCTGGAAGGTGCGTTTACATTGACTGATAACGGTAACGCTGATGGCTACTTTTGCCATAACCGTGTTTTTTACAGAGGCTATCTGTTCACAAAACGGGCATCTTACATCAACGTTAGCCACTGTATCTCCACATCCAAAACCGGAGAGTTTACACTGTAATCAAGTTATTGAAAAATTTACCATTTTGTTGTTGTATCAACGATTATTCTGCAGAATTCTCCGGGTCCGGTTCGAGCACATGATACGCCACGGCACAGAACAGTGAATTCAGACGGCGAATATCCCCCAACAACCCCATATGCAGCGAGCTGGTTTCCAGACTCTGCGGATTTTGTTGGTGTAAACGTTCAACGTGCGCATGAGAGTAGCGTCTTCCCAGCAGAATCAAACGGTGCTTGGCTCGTCGCAGGCGTTTGGCGTTGGTCATGTCCCCGGTGAGAAACACCGACATCGCCAGCGAGAGGGAGCTGGTGAGGCGTTGATGCAGCGCCAGCAGTTCCTCCATACCTTCGGAGGATAAGGAGAGCCGGGCATCCAGCGCCTTATTGGTGAACGATGACGAAATATGTTCGAGGATGCCGCCTGCTTGTTTCAGGTTTAACGCCGTATCGATCACTTCCGCCCAACGGCGCGAATCTTCCTCTCCCAAATCGTCTTGACGAATCTGTGCCAGATAGAGCTTGATGGCACTGTGAAGCATGTCTGCCTCTTCATCAAGGCGACTGATCTCGCGTTTTTGCTCTCTGTCACCCAATAACACCAGGCGAAAACGTTCCAGCATTTGTGTCACTACATCGCCTAGTCGCAGCGTTTCGCGTACCGCATTGGCAAGGGCAAGTGAAGGGGTACCCAGCGCGCTGTTGTCGAGATAGCGCGGTGCGGCGGTGGCGTTATTCATATCTTCATGGGGCACCAAACGGCGACACAGACGTGCCATGCTGGTCACCAGCGGCAGCATCAGCAGGCAGCGCAGCTGGTTATAGACGACATGAAAATAGATAACGGCTTCGTTAGAAGTGATATCCGTACTGCTTATCCACTGTGCTAGCGGTGTCAGCCAGGGCAAAATCAACACGCAGCCGATAATCTTGAATAACATGCTGCCAAGTACCAATCGCGCGCTGGCACTTTGTCCGCGTCCTCCGAGTATCGCCAGCACACCGCTACCGAGATTCGCACCAATCACAATGCACAGAGCCATTTTCAGCGGAAGCAGCGCGGTCGCCGCCAGCGTAGCCGTTAGCAGCACGGCGGCAAGGCTGGAATAGCTGACCATGGCGAACACCGCCCCAAGCAGCAGAGCCAATAGTGTGTCATCAGAAATGGAGGTGAAAATCACCAGAATTGCACTGGAGTGGGTGATGGGGGCCGCAGCGGCGACGATCAATTCCAGCGCCAGCAAGATCAATCCAAGACCGATACCCACACGGCCCAACTGGCCGACGCGAGTCTTGCGATTAGACAGAAATGCCACGATCCCGCAGAGCAACAACAGAGGAGAAAGCCAGCCTAAGTCGAATGTCAGGATACGCACCATAAGAGCGGTACCGACATCCGCCCCCAGCATAATCACCAATGCAGGGGAAAGCGCAATCAATCGCTGCGACACAAAAGAAATGGCCAGCAGCGTGGTGGCGTTACTGCTTTGCACCAGCGCCGTTACGCCGATCCCCGCCAGAAACGCCATGCTGGTTTTCTTGATGCTGGCACTCAATATACGACGCAGGTTTGCGCCATAAACTCGCATAATACCCGTACGTACTATATGGGTACCCCATACCAGTAGTGCAACGGAAGAGAGCAAATGCAGCAGCGTCAACATAGTCTATCCTGATGAATATTGTGGTTAGAAAACAAGCCGTGCTGATTGATTATTCAGCGTGCTATACCGCGATATGCTAACGAAGTTTATCACATGCCTCGTGAGTGTTTTATTTTATTCTAGATAAATGAGCAGGAAGTAGAATTAATCTCTGTTTAGATAGGGTTTATTTAATCGTTTTTACTGATTACCAAATTTCTCCCTCATTCCAATATTATAAATCACCAACATAACGGTGAGAATAATGCTGCACCAAGACGGTGAGAATAATGCTGCACCAAGGGTAAGTGGAATTTTTAGTCCCTTGTTATCGGATTTTTCATGTTATTTTTCTGTCCAAAATGTGCAGAGTAAGAGTTAAATTTTCCAATTAATTCAATGATAAATGGCTATTCAATTTCTGCATGCAGTATGCAAAATTTGTCTTTTCACCCTAATGCTTTATGTTCACCCTAATGCTTTATGTTTTCGGCCGGCATTGGCATTTCCGGAAGGTTGATTTGCTTTTTCGGCAAGAAATCCCGATAGAATATGCCTTGACAAACTGAGGGGAAATAAAAAGTATAGTTTGTTGCAATTGACTGAACATTGTCCATCGAAATGTGGGTATAACGTTTATGCTCGCCATATTTTACGTTGCAGGTACGTTGACTGTGTTTACTCATCGGAATCACTTACCGGAGTAAAAGCATCGTGGGGAGGAACCGCATCGCTGAGGTTTACCCTGCGGGCCGCACGAGTGAATGATTCAGGGTATACAGGACCCAAAACAGGACCCAAAACGGGTCTTGTTTTATAACGGCTCCACCTCTTATTCCGTTATCAATCTCAGCACTATTTCTGGCATGCATGCCACACGTTTCTGGCATGCATGCTACACGCTGGTCGCAGTTTTTTTTCATTTGTTACAGCAGCAGCGCGGAAAAACTCTGTTGGGTGTGGCTTTTTCACCAACGCAGGGGACTCAAAAGGGGATTTACATGTCGGAAGAGATCACGCAGCCAACGGCGCAGCGTACTGGTCTACTCGGAAAGTAGGACCCTAATAAGTAGGACCCTATATTGCGCTGGTGGGGGCGATTCTGTTTTTTTTCAGGGCTATTTTTCAAGATCGATGGGCTGAATTGGCTGGGTGCCTTCGATTTCACCACGCTTGGCTGTAGCTTTGGTGCCATCAAAGAGGGAGAAAACTTTATCGGCGCGGGCGGTATCAGTGCTAAAGCCGGCTTTATCTTCGCTCTGTCCCTGGTTCCTACGGTGATGCTGGCATTGAACGTGCTGGAGATTTTCACCCACACGGTGCCATCCGCGCCGCGCACAGTCTGTTGACGCCACTGTTGCGTCCGCTGCTTGGCATTCCGGGTCTGACGGGGCTAGCGATGATCACCGATCTGCAAAGTACTGACGCCAGTGCAGTGCTGACCAAAGAGTTGAGCGATCGCGGTTATATCACGCAGAAAGATTTGGTGATCATGAGTGCGTGGCAGTACTCCGGTGCTGGACTTATCAATAACTACTTCACGGTTGATCAATAACTACTTCATGGTTGGCTCCGCGCTGTTTCTCTCGATAACGGCACCGATTGTGATTCCGCTGGTGCTGATGTTCATCATAAAATTTGTCGGTGCTGCGCTGGTGCGCGTAGCGCTTAATACGATTTATCGCAAGGATTTTTAGAATGAGCAATAACAGCCCGGCCAAGGTGTCCAACAACCCGTTCGATATTTTCGTGGTAGGGGCTTGTACAGGCTTCAATATCGCTATCAACAACCCGTTGCCAACGTGTTGATGTCCTATGTGATCGTTGCCCAACGTGTTGATGTCCTATGTGATCGCGGAAATCCTGAATTTGCTCGGCATCATGGCGCTCTGGGTAAGGTGTTAGCGCCGATCATGGGCCTGTTTGGCCTGCCCGGTGAAGCGATCACCGTTCTGCTGACCTATTGGCTTTCCGTTTCGGCAGGCACTGGCGTTGCTGTCAGCCTGCTTTCCAAAGGGACGCTAGATGGTCATTCATATGGTGACAATTCTGGCCCCGGCCATTTTCCTGATGGGCTCACAGTTGCAGCACATGGGCCGCTTGCTCGGGGTGGAGGATGTGCCGAAAAAATACTGGCCGCTGCTGATGCTGATGCTGATGCTGATGCTGATGCTGATGCTGATGCTGATGCTAATGCTGATGCTGATGCTGATGCTGATGCTGACCAGCATTATCATCTCAATGATTGCCATGCTGATCATGCACGTGTTTTTTGCTTGATGTTGTCGATGCTGGCACGGAGGTTGTCGTCCGGCATGATTGATCTCCTGCGGCATGCATGGCATGCATAAAGAGAAAAGAGAGCGTAACAATGTCCATTGTATTAGAGCATTACAACTACCTGCACACCATTCCTGAGTTGGGTTTTCAGGAGTTTAAAACCTCGAACTACCTTGCTAGCAAAATGTAGGCGGCGGGGTATCGCGTCACGCGCGGAATTAACGGCACGACCGGTATTGTGGCCGGAATTAGACAGCGGCGTGCCCAGCCAACTGTTGGCACTGCGCGCAGATATGGATGCGCTGGACCACATTATCGACGGTGAATATTGTGCACGCCACACCTGTGGGCACGATGCGCACTCGTCGGTAGTATTGACGGCGGCGCAAGAGATTATTCGCGAAGGCATCGTAAAAAAAAAAGGCCGTCTGCGCATTCTGTTCCAGCCCGCAGAAGAGCTGGACACGGGCACCATTGCCATGGTGGAAGGCGGTGCGCTGGACGATGTGGATATGATTCTCGCGCCCGGTTGAAGAGTGCGTGCTGGCGAAGCGGTGCCTGCGATGCACTACTCTGCCAGCAGCACCTTTGAAGTGACCTTCCACGGCAAACTGGCGCACGGCGCGCGTCCTCATCTGGGGGTAAACGCACTGGAGGCTGCCGCGCAGGCGGTTAAAGCCATTCCACTGCCGCCGCACCTGGCCTGGAGCGTCAAGGCAACCCGTTTCCTGTGCGATGCTGGTGTGACCAACTCGATTCCAGATCGCGCCACGGTGTGTTGGGATTTGCGTTCTGCACAGAACGACCTGATGCAAACGTTGAAAGAAAAAGTCAAACTAGCGATTGAGCATAGCGCCGCTGCGCTGGGTGCTACTGCCGACGTGGTACTGACCAAAGAGATTCCGGCGGCGGAAATTCATGACAAAGCTACTTTGCTTATCAGCGACGCTATCGTTGATGTGCTTGGTTCGCAAGGGTTGACCGCGCCGAAAAGCACCGCTGGCGGTGAAGATTTCTTCTTCTACCCGCGTCTGTGCCCCAGGTGAAAGCAGGCTTCTGGGGATTGGGGACCAACCTGAAAACCGGCTTGCATCACCCGGATATGCATTTCGAACTCAACTCACTGGAAGTGGGCGTGCGCGTTTTCAAACGCTGCGTAGAGAAAGCATTAGGCTAAATAGCATTAGGCTAAATACATCCAACGCCCCTGACGGGGCGTTTTTCCTGCATTAATCCCCGTTTTTTTGATATCACGCCGTAGCGTGCCGGGCGCTATCTGCTAGTGTGTGCTAGATATCTTTTATCAGGACGCACTGTTGTGAATACCCCGTTGCTACAGGTTGAACATCTTCAGGTCGCGCTGACGCAGACATCACGTGCACTGCTGCACGATGTGTCATTTTCGTTGGCACCACACCGCTGCCTCGGGGTGATCGGAGAGAGTGGCAGTGGTGTGCTGCGCTCTGCTGCGGCTGCTGAATACCACCTTTGTTTGTCGAGGCACGATGCGCTTTGCTGACGATGAACCACTGGGTTTCATGATGCCGCACTGCTCCGCTATCGCGGGCGGGACATCAGCCTGATTCCACAACATCCAATGACGGCGTTCGATCCGCTACAACCCATTGGGAAGCAAATGATGGAAATCCTGTGCGCGCATCTGGCGCTGCGACCACGTGAGGCCAAAGATAAGGCCATCGCATTGCTAAAACAGGTGCGTTTGGAAAATACGGCTAAGCGCTTTGATGACTACCCCACCCAACTGAGCGGCGGCATGTTGCAGCGGGTGACGATTGCCATTGCGCTCGGGTTGTCTCCGCGCCTGCTGATTGCCGATGAGCCTACCAGCGCGCTGGATGCGGTGATGCAGGCGGAGATCGTACAGATGTTTTCTGAACTGCGCTCCCGTAATGCCATGACGCTGCTGTTTGTGTCTCACGATCTGGGTGCCATTCCTGTGAGCCGGAACTGGTGATGCTGGATGAGGCTGTTAGCGCACTCGATGTAGCGATTCAGAGGCAACTTGATTCAGAGGCAACTTATTGATTTATTAGCTGAGTTACGGCAACGTCTGGGCTTAACTTACTGTTTATTTTTGTGTCAGCGCGTGTTGTTTTTGCATCAGGGCCGAATGATTGAACAGGTGAATGATATGGCGGCACTGGGGCAGGTTCAGCACTTCGCTGCTCGCCGCCTGTTAACGTCGGTAATGGCGTTCTGACGCTGCTTGAGGTGCGTTTTTTCGGTATTTTATTCAATGAGTTGATACAGCATCAAACGTAATACTCGCGTTCGATGTAAGTACCGATGATCCTATCGTGCATTTCTGATGGATGATCCTATCGTGCATTTTTGATGATGTTGAATACCCTAACGTCTTACGATTGAGGCGTTCCAATCGGTTGCGCAGCGTCAGATTTTCACGCACAATACGCTGTGTATACAGTTTGCCAACAATGTGTTTTGCTTTTGGAAGTTCGTCGTTGTAAGCCCTGTAGCCATCAGTGTACCAAAATGCCACTCGTGAACCACGAGAACAGTCTGAGCAACTTACGCAGCGTTTTCTTGCTTAGAGAGCCAAATGCATGAGCGATAATCCGTTTCAAACGTGGCTCCCGCATGCATACCACCGCCAGCGCTGTCGTTTTTTGTTGCCAACAAATGACCACATCTCATCCACTTCGCAAATCAGTTGAATTTGCAGATTATCCAGTGGCTGCGTTGTTACATCACGCGGTGATAGTTTTTTACACGCGGTGATAGTTTTTTAAAGTACGCGCGACGGTATTGATACTAATATGTAACGTCCGAGCAGTATCACGAATACCCGCATTATTCATTCATTGCTAAGTCAATGAGTTGGTCTATCATTCCCGGCAAGCGTCAGACGCGCATGGAGCACGATGCGCGCTGGGCGTGGCGTTTTCGTCATGAGCCCTTATCCGTAGTGCTGGCTGACTGGTATCGTCAGGCGTGTTTGCGGATTTGGATGATGAAATGCGCCAGACGTTAGTATCCCTGCGCAGTCGCAACGATGCCGTTGCCGTGGCAGATATGCTGGAAGCCACCTCGCTAGGCCGGCAACCCTCGCTAGGCCGGCAACCGTGGTTAGTGGATGCGGTACGTCGTCGCGGTTTTCCCTTTGGTTGTATGTGTGGAGCGCAGGATCAAAAATTTCAGGCTATTGCCCAGACATATCCCTTGCCGCTGTTATCGGTTGCGCGGGCGGGCCAAAATGCGCACCGTGCCAATCCGGCAGACTATGCACAACAGATACGTAAGTTTATCTTGCCCGACGCCGCATAGGCGCAGGGCTGATTATCTCTCTGCCACGGTAGCGCCATGACACCCTATGAAGGAAGGAACACCATGCTTTATCCGAGTGAAGAACTGCTGTATGCCCCAGTTGAATGGCACGATCGCAGCGGTGATTTTGTCGATATTTTCTACCACAAATCGACGGACGGCATTGACAAAATCACCATTAACCGCCCACAGGTGCGCAATGCGTTCCGTCCGCTGACAGTAAAAGAGATGCTCCAGGCGTTGGAAAATGCCTGCTACGATGACGGTATCGGCGTGATTATTCTTACCGGTGCCGGTGACAAAGCGTTCTGTTCCGGTGGCGATCAGAAAGTGCGCAGCTATTATGGCGGCTATCAGGATGACAGCGGCGTTCATCACCTCAATGTGCTGGATTTCCAGCGTCAGATGATTTCCAGCGTCAGATCCGTACCTGTCCGAAACCGGTTGTGGCGATGGTTGCAGGTTACTCCATCGGTGGTGGTCATGTGCTGCACATGATGTGCGATCTGACCATTGCCGCAGAAAATGCGATTTTCGGGCAAACCGGGGTCCGCGCGTCGGCTCCTTTGACGGCGGGTGGGGGGCTTCTTACATGGCTTACATGGCTTACATGGCTTACATGGCGCGCATTGTGGGCCATAAAAAGCGCGTGAAATCTGGTTCCTGTGTCGCCAATACGATGCGGCTTAGGCGCTGGATACGGGACTGGTCAACACCGTTGTACCGTTGCTTCCTGGAGAAAGAAACGGTGCGCTGGTGTCGCGAAATGCTGCAAAATAGCCCGATGGCACTGCGCTGCCTGAAAGCGGCACTCAATGCCGATAGCGACGGTCTGGCAGGGCTTCAGGAACTAGCTGGCAACGCTACCATGTTGTTCTATATCATTGTTCTACATGACGGAGGAAGGGCAGGAAGGCCGTAACGCCTTCAACGAGAAACATCAGCCCAACTTCGGCAAATTCAAGCGTAATCCATAATGCGTAGCGCGTCGGTTTATAGCTATAGCATTCCTATGGACGCGGGCGTGGTGTTGCGCAATCAGCGCCTAAAAACCCGAGAGGGGCTGATCCTGCACCTGCGCGATGGCACGCATCAAAGTTGGGGAGAAGTCGCTCCATTGCCGGAATTCAGTCAGAAACGCTGCCGCAAGCGCAGGCTGCCCTGTGTGCTACACTGGCACAGTGGCAAACGGGAGACGTGCCGGATAACGCCAGATTGCCACCGTAGGTGACGTTCTGGCTAAGCTGTGCGCTTGCCGAGTGCGACGCGCGCTTGCCGCAGGCTGCTGATTACCGCAAAGCGCCGTTGTGCAGCGGCGATCCGGATAGCTGTTTGCGCTGCTGCAAGGCATGCCGGGCGACAAAGTGGCGAAAATCAAGGTAGGGCTATACAAAGAGGTGCGTGACGGCATGATAGTCAACGTGCTGCTGGAAGCGCTGCCGGATTTGACGCTGCATATGGATGCCAACCGCAGTTGGACGCGCGTCAAAGCCGATCGCTTTGCGCGCTATGTGGCACCGGAACTGCATTCACGCATTGCGTTTCTTGAAGAACCGTGCAAAACTCGTGAAGAATCCTGCGCCTTTGCCCGTGACACCGGTATTGGTATGGCCTGGAATGAGAGCGTGCGTGAGGCGGATTTTCGCGTGTATGCCGAACCCAGCGTAAGCGCGATTATCATCAAACCGATGCTGGTGGGCAGCCTGGCACGCTGCGAGCAGTTGGTGAGCGAGGCGCAGGTGAGCGAGGCGCATTAGGCCGGTTTGACGGCGGTAATCAGTTCCAGCATTGAGTCGAGTTTGGGCTGACGTAATTGGCACGTATCGCCCAGTGGTTAACGCCGAACGTTGTTCCCGGTCTGGATACGCTGGATCTATGCAGGGGCAGCTGGTGCGCGCCTGGCCGGACAGCGTACTGCCGCTGCAATCGTTGGAATCACTCGATAAGGTATGGCAGGCATAACGGATTGGCCCTGGCGATATTGGGCAGCGTGTAACCCGCAGGCGTTGGCGCTGACGGTGGAAGCGCAGTCATGGAGCTGGCAACGGCTGGCATCGCATTGCGCTGCCCTTGCCGTCGTTTTTTCCCGGCAAGGGGTCAATCTTGACGATATCGTGACACTGCGTGGGAAAAACAGCGCAGCGATGCTATTCAGCTATCTGGCGTTGCTGCAATGCAGTGCGCGGGTGTTGCCGCTGAACCCACAATTGCCAGCGGTGCTGCTGTCTACGCAGCTACACTCGCTTGGCGTGGCGCATTTTCTTTCTGTCGCACCGCCAGACGCTGACTTTCCGGTGTCATGCAATCCGCTTCATTATCCCGATAATGTTGCAGATGAAACGCAGTCATAGCTACATTCCCATGAATGGCAGGCCTCACGCCTTGCCACACTGAGCTGACCTCCGGTTCAATCGGGCTGCCGAAGGCGGTGGCGCACGCTTTCTCTGCCCATATTATTGCCAGTGCGCAAGGTGTGATTGAACTGATGGCCTTTACGGCGCAGGACAATTGGCTGCTGTCGTTGCCCTTGTTTCACGTATCCAGGCAGGGCATTGTCTGGCGCTGGTTGACGGCGGGGCGCGACTGGTGCTGCGTAGTGCGCAACCGTTGGAGCACGCGTTGCAGGATTGTTTGTATGCTTCACTGGGGCCGATGCAGTTGGCGTTTATTGGCATAAGGCTCTTTGCCTGATTCGTGAAGCGCAGTATTGCTCGGCGGTGCGGTGATTCAGCTAGAACTGACTCAGCAGGCCGAGGCGCGAGGCATTCGTTGCTGGTGCGGTTATGGATGGTATGACGGAAATGGCCTCTACGGTCTGTGCGCCAAGCGGGCCGATGGTCAAACTGGCGTCGGCCTTCCTTTGCTGGCGCGAGAAATACACGTGCAGGACGGGGAGATTCTGCTGCGCGGTGACAGCATGGCCGCAGGCTACTTGGCGGGACGGTGCGTTGTTGCCGCTTACGGACAGTGACGGCTGGTTTCATACGCGCGACAGGTTTCATACGCGCGACAGCGGAGTGTTCCAATACCATGAATGGCACGTGCTGGGGCGATTGGATAATCAGTTTTTCAGCGGCGGTGAAGGTATCCAACCGGAAAATATTGAAGCGCTGCTTTTGGCGCATCCGAAGGTACAACAGGCTTGCGTGGTGCCGGTGGCGGCTGCCGAATTCGGTCAGCGCCCGGTGGCCGTAATCGACGTCTCCCCCGAGGGGTCGCTTGCTGCTATTCTTCTCTTCGCGACTGGCTCACGCCGCAGTTGGCTGGTTTTCAACGTCCGGCGCCTACTACGCTTTGCCGGCTGAATTACACGGTGGTGGCATCAAAATTGTGCGGATACAATTGTGCGGATACATGTGAAAACCTGGGCGGAAAAAATCTACCGCAATGGCGCGAATTAAGCGGTTTTTTTACGCGTTTGTTGATGATATTAATACAATTTGTTGCTGGTCATCGAGACTGATTCAGGTTAAATCCTTCAGATGCGATGTATTGGTAGCGTTTAATGATCGATTTAAGGATAAACATAATGAAAAAGATTGCGATTGCCCTGACAGGCAGCTTGCTGCTGGCAACAGCGACGGCTCAGGCTATCAGCCTCTCCGGGGAAGCGGGCGATGACTATGCGGGCGCGAGCGCGGGCTTTGGTCTGGGCGTTCCTGGTCTCGGCGCTAATGTCAGTTACGATCATGGTAAAGACAATAATGACGTGTACGGTTTCGGCTTGGGCTATACGATGCCGCTGGGTGCGGCATCACTGACTGTGGGTGGCAAAGCGCTCTATTTGAACCAGCAACACGCGACCGATGGTTATGGTGTGGCGCTGGGTGGTGGGTTGCAGTTCCCGATCAACCGCTATTTCTCTCTGTATGGTGAAGGGTATTATGCACCGGACGCGTTCTCCAGCCATATCAATCACTATTTAAAAACAAAAGGTGGAGTGCGCTGGCAGGTGTTACGTCCACTTAATCTGGATCTTGGCTACAGTTATATCAATAACGGTGGCAAAAGCGGACGCTCTGATAACAAAGTGGCCGATACGTTCTACCTGGGCACAGGCTTTAATTTCTAAGTCAACGCGTAGCATCATAAAGTCAACGCGTAGCATCATAAAAAATGGGTGTTCGCAGAGCGGCACCCATTTTTGTTGGGCGTTAGTTAGCCCTGATGGAATCGGCGATCAGCCCACCTTAGGCAGCCAGCCACGGCAGCCAGCCACTCGCCATTGCGCACTGGATGGCAATAATGCCGATACCGCATAAAAACACCAGCAGTAGTGCCGGTGTACCGCCCGGCGTCGATGCACCCACCTGGTGCTGTTGCCGCACGCGCCAACTGAGCAGCGCTGGAATTAACAACGCCAGCACCGAGAGTGCAATGGCGGCATAACCCAGTGCCATGACAAATCCTTGTTGATAGAATAGCGCAAAAATCAACGGCGGCGCATAAACGTCAGTGCACCCGTTTATAGCCGTCCACACGCCGTATTCTAGCGTTTAAACGAATCGGCAAGATAGTAAAACAGACCAAGTGCCACGCCAAGGAAGAAGGTCGCCAGCGCCAGATCGGCGAAAAGATGGACCGCAACTTCTACCTGAGGGGAGGCAACCAACGTTCGGATCGCTTGCATCAGTTCGGATCGCTTGCATCAGCCCATTTAAACCGGCTTCCTGCGCCAGGATCGCCGTGAAGATGTTGCCACTCAGCGCGCCAAGCGTTGCCAGTTGCCAGAACAGATATACAAACAGCGGTATGGCGCTGCCGATGATAAAGATACGGCGCAGCTTGCGGCTATCTCCCACCACTTGCGGCTATCTCCCACCATGTCATGTAATGCACAATGCTGGAAATAATGCTGCCGTGGAAGCCGAATGACGTCAGTACCACAGGCAGTGCGGAGAGCGTGACCCCTTGTTGCAGTGGGAGTGTCAGCAGGTTCTGTTTTTCGACGTGCGGAATTATCATCCCCAGCATGACCAGCAGCATCAGCAATTTTCCGCTAAACAGCAGACGGTTAAAGAAATCGACCGACGTGGTACCGATGCACACCACCCTTGCACCAAGCAGGGTAAACAGCAGAATACTCGCAGACGATGGGAGCGAGTAGCCACTCCACTGGTGCAGGCTGCTTGCCAGTGTTGCCAGCGCCACTGATATAGGCGGCTGTGAGGGCATACATCAAAAACAGCATACTGAAGTCCGTGAGCCATTGGCCCCACTGACCAGATAAATTTTTGCCAGCGTGCCCAAACCGGTATGGATGGCTGATATTGATAGACTTCGACCAGTAATAACGCGCGACCAGTAATAACGCGCTGTAGCATATCAGCAGCCACAGGCTCAACAAGACAGCGAAGGTGACGCTGAAACCCACGCCGGAGGTTGCCAACGGCATGGCCAGCATACCCGCGCCAATGGTGGTGCCCGCAATGATAAATATGCTGCCAAGATAAATATGCTGCCAAATGTACGATTTTTCAACCTTTCTCCTAAGTGTGATGCTATCTCTTTTTTTTCTTATGGCATCGCAGACTAGAGTATTCCGTAAAGTACGTCAAAACTACTTTACGGCTGATGTAAAGTTTACGTTATGATTTAGACGTTTTCAAAAAAAATGGGCGGCGGTGAGCGCAGTGATTGTCTTTCTGCGAGGGAGTTTTTACAGTGAAATGCGAGGGAGTTTTTACAGTGAAAGAAAAACACAGGAGTAGCACATGCTGAGGGTAGAGATGTTGTGTACCGGAGCCGAAGTGCTCCACGGACAGATTCTGGATACTAATGCGGCCTTGTTGGCGGATTACCTGTTTGAACAAGGCATCCCGATGATCAGCCGAATGACGGTCGGTGACAAGCTGGAAGAACTGGTGATGGCGCTGACGCAACGTAGCCAGATTGCCCCGATGCGCTGATTGTAAACGGCGGCCTGGGGCCCACCAGTGACGATCTGAGCGCGTTGGCGGCCGCAACGGCGGAGGGATAAGGGCTGGTAGAACACCTCGAGTGGATTGCGCGCATGGAGGGTTTTTCACTGAACGCGGGCGTGTAATAGCACCGAGCAACCGTAAACAGGCGTAGATTCCGGCCAGTGCCGAGGTGGTGGATAACCCGATAGGAACAGCGTGCGGGTTTATGTTAACGCTAAACCATTGCCTGATGTTCTTTACGCCCGGCGTACCGTCCGAATTTAAACGGATGGTGGATGAGCAGATTGTGCCGCATCTGCGCGAGCGTTTTTCTGTGACATCTGCACCGCTGTATCTGCGCTTGACCACCTTCGGCCGCTCAGAGAGCGATTTGGCAAACCAGCTCAACAGCCTGCCACTGCCGGAAGGGGTGGTGCTGGGCTATCGTTCCTCCATGCCGATCATTGAACTCAAACTGACCGGTCCGGCGTCGCAGCGAGCGGCGATGGAATCCGCATGGGAGACGGTACGCGCAGTGGCGGGTGAAAACGCTTTGTTCGAAGGAACGCAAGGTTTACCGGCCCAGTTGGCGCAGCGTTTGACTGAGAAGGGTTTGACGCTGGCCGTCGGGGAGTCATTTACCGCTGGCCTGCTTCATTGGCAACTGAATGCCGCACAAGTGCCGCTTAGCGGTGGGGCGCTGTGGTCGCAGACGCCATTTGCCACGCTGACAGTGCTGGCAGAGGTGGCAAATCGCCTTGCTGACGAGCATCAGTCTTCACTGGCGCTTGATGGTAAGCGATCGTCAGGACTATCGTTTGTCCCTTGCATTGCACACTCCGCAGAGCATCTTTGCTCAGGCGATTTCTTTTAATGTGACGCGTTATAGCCTGCAAACTCATCGTTATAGCCTGCAAACCCATCAGGAGGTGGTTGCCATGCTGGCGATGAACATGCTGCGCCGCTGGCTGAACGGTTGGTCACCGTACGGTGGGCATGGCTGGATCACGGTGATGGAAACATGAGGCTAGGTACCCTAAGTGCAAAAGTGATTTATGTGAGTAACGCGCATGTTTTCGTGCGCGAAGAACGCAGTGGTTCTCTGCTACTTGCGTAACACGCGCCCGACGAGGAGTGTGCAGTCGCCCACACCCCTCAACCCAGCGCTTTTTGCGCAATGATGCCGCTGCGCGGTGCCTTCGCAAACGGGGTCGCCGCATCCCTGCTCATAAACGGGGTCGCCGCATCCCTGCTCATCCTGACGTCCCCTTATTGCTCAGCATCATTGGACGCGGGGGGAGGTCAAGACCTTAAAACTTCATAGAACAACGCGGATTAATACAGTAGCGCGTATAGCTGTCTACGATAGCGCGAAGCAATAGCATCACCCGTCCCAGTTTGGCCAGAATATCCATCATGGTTTTACGGGCGTTGCCGTCGGCGGCAGCCAGATCCTTTTTCAGCATCACCATTAGACTTTCCAGTGCTTCTTCCTTACGTCCCACCTGATGCAACTGTAACGCCAGTTTCACTGCCAGTTCCGCGTTGTTGGGGTCGGCAGCAAGCTGTTGCTGTAACTGCTGGATTTCTGGCGTGTCGGCGACTTGATTGAGTAATTCAATCTGTGCCACCAGACTGTGATAACGCATGTCCTGATCCTGCAACGGGATGGTGTCCAGTACCGCCCGCGGGATGGTGTCCAGTACCGCCCGCGCATCGTCTCTGCGGTTCAACTGAATCTGCATTTCGGCCAGCATCAGGCCGATATCGCAGCGCTGCTGGCTTAGCTGCCAGGCGTCTTTCAACAGCGTCAGCGCTGCCGGGAGATCGCCTTCCTGAATACGCTGCTGCGCTTCTGCCACTTTCAGCTCTTCTTCACGCGGCAACACCAGTTGTAGCAGTTCGCGGATCGCCTCTTCTGGCTGTGGCCCCTGGAAACCGTCCTGCGGCTGGCCGTCTTTAAACAGATAAACCGTCGGAATGGCACGCAGACCAAACTGCACCGCAACCCGCTGCCGTGCAGTTCCATGCGCAGCGTGTCTGACCAGGCTTCCAGCGCATATTTGCAGGCTGCTTTGCAGGCTGCGTAGGCACCGCCGTCCAGGTGTGGCGACAAATCCATCACGGAACTGGTCTGGATAATTCGTCCTTTCACCGTACGGCAGCATGGCGGGCAGTAAGCACTGCGTCAGTTGGTGTGTGCCAAACAGGTTGCTGGCAAACTGTTGTGCGAGTTGCTGAAGCGAGATTGTATTCAGCGGGCATAAACCCCGTAGCCTGCGTTATTAAACAGACTGTACAGTCATTGCTGGTCAGCGCGATAACCTGCTCAGCTGCTGCTTCCACGCTGTCGGGATCGCACTAAATCCAGTGCGATCCCTTCAAGTCCCAGCGTGTTCATGCGCTGCACATCCTCGGCGCGGAGGCAGGCGGCCAGCACCAGATAGCCGCGCTGGCGTAAGTCCAATGCTGTAATCAATCCAATACCGCTTGAGCAACCGATAATCAAAACCGTTTTTTGCATAACTTTAACTAAGTAAAAAGCCCTGTTTTTCAAGAGTTATGGTTAATTAGCAATGAGACGCAAATAAGCGGTTACAGGTTCACTAACGGTTTATGCTGTTTTGCCATCCAGTCTGCAATGAACGGCTGCGCTTCGCGCGTGGGATGGATACCATCGTCTTGCATCCATTTCGGCTTAAGATAAACCTGTTCCATAAAGAATGGCACCAGCGGGATGGAAAATTGCTGCGCCAGGAGCGAGTAAATGGCGCTGAACGTAGTGGTGTAGCGCTGACCGTAATTGGCAGGCAGGCGTGTTTTCATCAGTAAGGCTGAGCATTAGCCGTTTTCACCTGATTTATGATAGTCGTCAGGTCCTGTTCGATGGTCGGTGTTGGAAAGCCGCGCAGGCCATCATTGCCGCCCATTTCGATCAGCACCCAGAGTTGTTGATGTTGTTGCAGCAGCGCCGGTAAACGTGCCAGCCCTTGTGACGCGGTATCGCCGCTGATGCTGGCGTTGACGATTGTTAGGCCGTCAGGGCCCGCTTTTTGCCATTGCTCATTGAGCAGGGCCGGCCAGGCGGAAGCCGCGGGCATGCGATAGCCCGCGCTTAGGCTGTTTCCCAATACCAGGAGCGTTTCCGCCGCAAAGGCGCGGACGCTGAGTAATCCCAGCAGCAAAAGGATGTAGATATGTCTTTGAATGGCGTTTCTTCGGCGGCCACCGCTTCGGCGGAAAATATTCTATAAGTTCATCATTTAAGTAAGCTCGTCGGTCAGGGTGAACATCGGCTTTTCATCCTTACCGGAGTTGAGCTGGTTGTCAAACTCGCGGGTCAAATATTCAATGAGTTGATTACAGTGTAAACTCTGCGGTTTTGGATGTGTAGATACAGTGGCTAACGTTGATGGTTGATGTAAGATGCCCGTTTTGTGAACAGACAGCCTCTGTAAAAAACACGGTTATGGCAAAAGTGGCCATCAGCGTTACCGTTGTCAGTCATGTAAACGCACTTTCTCTAGCTCGATTATTCCTATCGTGCCTGCCAACCGGGAATGACAGACCAACTCATTGACTTGGCAATGAATAATGCGGGTATTCGTGACACTGCTCGGGCGTTACATATTAGTATCAATGCCATCCTGCGTACTTTAAAAAACTCTCGCCGAGGAATGTAACAACGCTGCCACTGGATAACCTGCAAATTCAACTGATTTGCGAAGTGGATGAGATGTGGCCACTTGTTGGCAACAAAAAAATAACAGCGCTGGCGGTGGTATGCATGGGAGCCGCGTTTGAAGCGGATTATCGCTCATGCATTTGGCTCTCGAAGCAAGAAAACGCTGCGTAAGTTGCTAAAACTGTTCTTGGGGTTCAGAGTGGCATTTTGGTGCATTGATGGCTACAGGGCTTACAACGACGAACTTCCAAAAGCAAAACACATTGTTGGCAAACTGTATACACAGCGTATTGAGCGTGAAAATCTGACGCTGCGCAACCGATTGAAACGCCTCAATCGTAAGACATTGGGGTATTCAAAATCATCGGAAATGCACGATAGACTCATCGGCACTTACATCGAACGCGAGTATTACGACTTACATCGAACGCGAGTATTACGTTTGATGCTGTATCAACTCATTGAATACTTGACCCACTTTTTCTGTAATTTCTGGACGACGTTCTTTCCAAAGATAGTTAAGCTCTTTGTAGAGCATGTCGTAACTTTAACGTCGTAACCTTAACGGGTGATAAGATTGGTTTTCATCGTTTGCTTTATCATCGGTTATTACGAGTACGCATAGCGCAGCATTGATACACTGTGAGCAGTATAGGCGTTGCTACATCCTAAGGCAATTGCTCTTGTGAAATTAAGGAAATTATTGATTAATCACAATTTTATTGTGATTTGTAACAATTTGCCAGCAATGCAATATACCAGAAACGACTGTCAGTAACTCATGGGTTTTTGAACTGTCAGTAACTCATGGGTTTTTGAATAATACGGGCATCGGCAACGATTACGCTTTTGGAGAATGAAAATGCAAGAGAACTATAAAATTCTGGTAGTAGATGATGATATGCGCCTGCGCGCACTGCTGGAGCGTTACCTGACGGAGCAAGGTTTTCAAGTACGTAGCGTAGCTAATGCTGAACAGATGGATCGTTTACTGACGCGTGAGTCCTTTCACCTGATGGTGCTGGACCTGATGTTACCGGGCGAAGATGGGCTCTCTATTTGCCGCCGCCTGCGTAGCCAAAGCAATCCGATGCCTATCATTATGGTGACGGCGAAAGGGGAAGAGGTTGACCGTATCGTTGGCCTGGAAATTGGTGCTGATGACTACATTCCTAAACCGTTTAACCCGCGCGAGCTGTTGGCGCGCATCCGTGCCGTGTTGCGCCGTCAGGCAAACGAGCTGCCGGGGGCGCCGTCACAGGAAGAAGCAGTGATCGCCTTTGGTAAGTTCAAGCTTAACCTTGGCACGCGCGAAATGTTTCGCGATGACGAGCCTATTCCGTTGACCAGTGGAGAATTTGCGGTGTTGAAAGCGTTGGTCAGCCACCCGCGTGAGCCGCTATCTCGTGATAAACTGATGAACCTGGCGCGTGGTCGTGAATACAGCGCCATGGAGCGCTCCATCGATGTGCAGATCTCGCGGTTGCGCCGTATGGTGGAGGAAGATCCGGCGCATCCGCGCTATATCCAAACCGTATGGGGCCTGGGATACGTCTTTGTGCCGGACGGCAGTAAAGCATGAGACGATGGCGCTTTTCTCCGCGCAGTTCGTTTGCCCGGACGCTGTTGCTGATTGTTACTCTGTTGTTTGTCAGCCTGGTCACCACCTATCTGGTGGTGCTCAATTTTGCCATTTTGCCAAGTTTGCAGCAGTTCAACAAAATTTTGGCCTACGAAGTGCGTATGCTGATGACCGACAGGCTGCAACTGGAGGATGGCTCTTCGTTGGAAGAGCCACCGGCGTTCCGGCGTGAAATATATCGCGAGTTAGGGATTTCCCTGTATACCAACGCCGCGGAGGAGGAGAGCGGCCTATGTTGGGCGCAGCACTACAAGTTTTTGAGCCAGCAAATGGCCCAACAGCTTGGCTGCCAGACGGATGTACGCGTTGAAGTCAGCAAGAACACCCCCGTGGTGTGGTTGAAAACCTGGCTTTCACCAGATATCTGGGTTAGGGTGCCCCTGACTGAAATCCATCAGGGCGACTTTTCTCCGCTATTCAGATACACGCTGGCGATTATGCTGCTCGTCATCGGCGGGGCGTGGCTGTTTATTCGTTTGCAGAACCGGCCGCTGGTGGAGTTGGAGTATGCGGCGCTGCAAGTGGGGAAGGGCATTATTCCGCCCGCATTGTGTGAGTATGGTGCCTCCGAGATTCGTTCGGTAACGCGCGCTTTCAACCAGATGGCATCCGGAGTCAAACTGCTGGCCGACGATCGTACGCTCTTGATGGCGGGCGTCAGCCACGATTTACGCACGCCGTTAACACGTATCCGGCTGGCGACCGAGATGATGAGCAAGGATGATGATTATCTGGCTGAGTCCATCAACAAGGATATTGAAGAGTGTAATGCCATTATTGAACAGTTTATCGACTATCTGCGTACGGGCCAGGAGATGCAGATGGAAGCAGCGGATCTGAACAGTATTCTGGGCGAGGTCGTGGCGGCGGAGAGCGGCTACGAGCGCCAGATTGACAGTGATTTCTCCGACGGTGAGCTGATGGTGCGTATCAGCCCGCTCTCCATCAAACGTGCGGCGCTGAATCTGGTGGTTAATGCGACGCGCTATGGTAACGGCTGGATTAAGGTCAGCAGCGGACGAGAACTGCAACGTGTCTGGTTCCAGGTGGAAGATGATGGTCCAGGTATCGATCCAACACAGCTGGCACATCTGTTCCAACCGTTTGTGCGCGGTGACAGCGCGCGTACTACTAGCGGTACGGGATTAGGGCTGGCAATTGTGCAGCGTATCATTGATGCGCATGACGGCGCGCTAGACGTGGGCACCAGCGAATGCGGTGGGTTGTGCGTGCGTGCTTATCTGCCCTTACCCTACGAGCGGACTAAAGAAGGGCTATCTGCTGTTGAAAAAGAGGCGCCAGAAGGGTGAAACACGGCGGTTAACGCAGGAAACACGGCGGTTAACGCAGAAGAAAAAAGCGCGGGCTTGCCCGCGCTTTTGCGTTTTATGGTATGATTTCTGCGTTTTATGGTGTGATTTCTGCCATAATTTCTGGCCCGGCGCTCACCAGCGCCTGGCCGGCAGGGGTGTCGGTATACTTGTCAAAGTTGGTGCAAAAACGCTGTGCCAAATCTTCGGCTTTCTCTTGCCACTTCGCCCGACTGGCATAGGTGTTGCGCGGATCCAGAATCTGAACATTGACGCCGGGCAGTGAGCGAGGAATAGCCAGATTGAAGATCGGCAACGTATGCATTTCAGCATCGTCAATGCTGCCATTGAGAATGGCAGCAATGATGGAGCGGGTATCTTTAATCGAGATTCTTTTTGCCGAACCGTTCCAGCCGGTGTTCACCAGATAGGCTTGTGCCCCTGCGGCTTTCATGCGTTTTACCAGCACTTCTGCATAACGCGTAGGATGGAGCGACAGGAACGCCTCACCAAAACAGGCGGAAAACGTTGGCGTAGGATTGGTGATCCCGCACTCTGTGCCAGCCAGTTTGGCGGTGAAGCCGGACAGGAAATGGTACTGTGTCTGGTCGGGCGTCAAGCGTGATACCGGCGGCAGAACGCCGAAAGCATCGGCCGTCAGGAAAATCACCTTGCAAGCGTGTCCTGCTTTAGAAACCGGTTTGACGATGTTGTGAATATGGTAAATGGGATAGGAGACGCGGGTGTTCTCTGTTTTGCTGCCATCGTTGAAATCCACGCTGCCATCTTCCCGTACCGTGACATTCTCTAGCAGAGCATCGCGTTTGATGGCACCGTAAATATCCGGTTCCGCTTCTTTCGACAGTTTGATGGTTTTGGCGTAGCAGCCGCCTTCAAAGTTGAACACGCCGTCATCATCCCAGCCGTGCTCATCGTCACCAATTAACTGGCGCTTCGGATCGGTAGACAGCGTGGTTTTTCCGGTGCCGGACAGGCCAAAGAAAATGGCCACATCCCCTTTTTCACCGACGTTGGCGGAACAGTGCATGGAGGCGATGCCCTTGAGCGGCAGCAGGTAGTTCATGATCGAGAACATCCCTTTCTTCATTTCGCCGCCGTACCAGGTGCCGCCGATCAGTTGGATCCACTCTGTCAGGTTGAAGGCGACAAAATTCTCTGAGTTCAGCCCCTGCTCCTGCCATTGTGGATTGGTACATTTCGCCCCGTTCATCACGATGAAATCGGGCTCAAACTGCGTGAGCTCATCCTCTTGCGGGCGAATAAACATGTTTTTGACGAAGTGGGCCTGCCAGGCAACCTCGGTGATAAACCGCACTTTCAGACGAGTATCAGGGTTGGCTCCGCAGAAGGCATCGATGACAAACAGACGTTTGCCAGACAGTTGCTCGGTCACCAGCTGTTTCAGGTGGCTCCAGACTTCTTGCGTCATGGGGTGGTTATCGTTCTTGCCTTTGCCTTGATCCGACCACCACACGTGTTCACGTGAGGTGTCATCACGAACGATATATTTATCTTTGGGCGAACGACCGGTAAAAACTCCGGTGTCGACGGCGATAGCGCCCAGCTTGGTTTCTCTGCCGCGTTCATATCTCTCCAGGTCGGGAGCGACCTCTTCCTGGAAAAGTACTTCATAACTCGGATTGTAGACAATCTCTCTGACATCGCGGATTCCATAAGCGGCGAGGGCTTGTGGTGCAATACCTTTAATCTGCATATCGCTACTCCTCAATAGTTATAGCATACTGATAATAGTTATAGCATACTGATAATTATTGTACGGAATAAGCCTATTTTAGCTGGGATAACAATCATAAAATTAAATAATTTAAGACATGGTTTTGTTTAATTTAATTTAAGACATGGTTTTGTTTAATTTTCGTTAAGTGAAACGATTCTTCTCCAGTGGGGGCGAAAAATGAAAACGGGCACCGAAGTGCCCGCTTAGTCAGTAAGCTTGGTATTAATGATCTCTACGATCAATGCATTGTGGCGTCTGCGCTGGCGTGACGAATATCACTGATTTCGCTGGCTCTGAACAAGTAGTGAGTACCACAGTAATTGCAATGAATGCATATCGATTTCTTGCTCCTGCTCCAACATCTCATGCAGATTGGCATCCGACAGCATCATTAATGCATCTGCGTAACGTTCACGCGAACAGTGACAGTGACAGTGACAGTGACAGTGACAGTGACAGTGACAGTGCAGTGAAACGATACGGCCTGCGGCTCGTAGAGCGTCACCGATTCCTGATGGTAAAGGCAATACAACACCTCGTTCGCTGGCAAGGTAAATAGCTCTTCGTTTTTGATGGTTGTTGTTAATTGCACCAGATGATTAAAATCGTCGTGGCCGACGTGTTAGGTGGGCAGCACTTGCAGCAGCATGCCTGCGGCAACCGGGCGGCCTTCATGCTCCCCGCTGCAAATAAACAACCGGGTAGGCAACTGCTCGGATTAGGGTAGGCAACTGCTCGGATTATAGGAAATAGTTTTCCAAACAACTGGCAACCGAATCCCCCTCCAGACCCACCCCCCTTGATAGTGCTACCTTCCTAGGGCGTGGTGGTGATCACCAGATAGCCATTATCTACCATGTCACGCAGCATCGCGTCGGGCGCAATCTCACCTTGCAAGCGAGCAACGCCGCGCATTTGCTGCTGATTATTACCGTTGATGACGGCGAGTTTCAGACCGTTGATGACGGCGAGTTTCAGCGGGCCGTCGCCTTGACGCTGTACGGTGATATAGCCATTGAACTTCAATGTCGCCGTCAACAAGGCTGGTGGCGGCAAGAATATCACCCAGAATCAGGCGGACTGGTGCCGGGTAGTCGTGGTTTTCCAGAATCTGTTGGTAGGTATTACTAACCGTCACTAACTCACCACGAATAGCATTATTTTCAAACAGATAACGTTGTAGTTGGTCATGGTTGGACATGGTTTCTCTCTTAGTGGTCAGTGCTACTCTACATCGTGGTTCTTAAATTTTATCAGATCGCGCCGTTTTTTTTATCGGGACAACGATCCGGGTGCGGCATTGTCATGGCATTCATCTTGCGAGCCAAGGCGACCTTTTCACGTTTTTTGACGCTTTGCGCGGTCTCTCGATACAGCAATTTCGCTTCAGGTGCCGAACGACGTTGTGAACTGAGGGCAGAGACCATTACGGTGCGTTCGTCGTTGCCCTGTTGCAGTTTTATTTCAGTATCCAGTTCTACCAGTTTGCTGGGCTTGGTGCTCTGCCCATTGTAATGCACCTTGCCACCGTCGATGGCTTCGCGCGCGACAGCCCGGGTTTTGTAGAATCGAGCGGCCCAGAGCCATTTGTCCAGGCGAATACTGTCATCTGAATTGATCTTCTATTTCATATCAATCTATTGCTCATATACGTCTGGAGCATAAAATGCATTATCCGGACACGCGTTGTACCATGCGTAAGGAGGGCAGGAACGCCAGATAATCATTCATGACTGGATGGCAAGTAAAGGATTTCTCCTGCTGGCCTGAGTCCGGATTGGTGACCACCAGGCAGTAGCGCAGGCCAAACGCTTTTGCGGCATCCAGAATCAGTTCGCTGTCATCGATAAACAGCGTGCGTTCAGGATCAAATTCTACCTGCGCGTGCACCTGTTGCCACAGTTGCTGATGCTCCTTCGGATACCCATATGTATGGGTAGAAAGTAATAAATCAAGGTGTCTGTCGAGCCCGGTATGCGCCATTTTACCGCCAGACGGTGTGGATGGGCGTTGGTAAGCAATACACGCTGTTTGCCACTGGCGGCTAATGCGGTGAGAAACGGCTCGGTATCGGCGCGCAAACGGGCGCGGGCGGCTATTTCACTGGTCATCTGATAGATATCAAGACCGAGGCGTTCGCTCTAGTAATCAAAGCAGTACCAGTTCAATGTGTGTTGAACGGCGTGATACTCCCGGTCAATGACTGCTTTGGTATCCCTCAGGGAGATATCCCTTTCGGTCAAGTATTCAATGAGTTGATTACAGTGTAAAATCCCCGGTCTTGGATGTGGAGATACAGTGGCTAACGTTGATGTAAGATGCCCGTTTTGTGAACAGACAGCCTCTGTAAAAAAAACACGGTTATGGCAAAAATGGCCATCAGCGTTACCGTTGTCAGTCATGTAAACGCACCTTCCAGCTCGATTATTCCTATCGTGCCTGCCAACCGACAATGACAGACCAACTCATTGACTTGTCAATGAATAATGCGGGTATTCGTGACACTGCTCGGGCGTTACATGTTAGTATCAATGCCGTCGTGCGTACTTTAAAAACTCTCACCGCGGAATGTAACAACGCTGCCACTGGATAACCTGCAAATTCAACTGATTTGCGAAGTGGATGAGATGTGGTCATTTGTTGGCAACAGGATGAGATGTGGTCATTTGTTGGCAACAAAAAACGACAGCACTGGCTGTGGTATGCATGGGAGTCGTGTTTGAAGCGGATTATCGCTCATACATTTGGCTCTCGAAGCAAGAAAAAGCTGCGTAAGTTGGCACATTGAATTTACCGCGGCGATCATGACGCAGTGTGTGTGTAACAGTGCCAATGCATTATGGGCCGCTGTGGGCATGATGTTGATCGGTTACTGCTGCTTGAGGGGAGCAACTCTGGGCGCGTCGACTATTGCTCGATTTTGTGGCACAAATTGATGATCGCGATGCGAGCTTCATACCTGCGGCTTAACAGGCAACAACCCACCATATTGAACTTAACAGGCAACAACCCACCATATTGAAAGATAATAACGGGTTGCAATAATCCAACCCGTTTATTTAATTTATTTAATAACTACCCTTCCTTGTGAAGCGTAATTGCGTTCTCTTGCCTTCAACATCAATAATACGCTATTAATAAAATCCGAGAATTCGTTATTACTTATTGCTTTTTGATTTGTTTGATTTTGAACTTCGTTTTTTCCGCAAAAAACGATATATAAATATAAAAAATTATATAGCGTAAGAGGATTCTTTCTTGATCTTATTGATAATTATTATCATTAATTGTGATGCAACTCACTAATCAGTGATTTATCGGATGTTTATTACATAACTTTTTTGTTGCTGTATTGATAATGATTTGAGGTTTTTATATTTCAATGTATAATACTTAATAAGTATATGGACTTTGTTGAATGAATTGAACTTTTAGGTGATTGGCGGATCTGATCGCTAAATTCGTTTCAACAACAGGTCCCCATGGCAAAGCAAAAGTTTAAAATCACCAACTGGCCCGTATACAACAAAGCACTCAGACAACAAAGCACTCAGACAACGCGGTTCTCTGGCGTTCTGGCTTGATGAGTCGGCCATCGCTGCATGGACTAACAGTTGGTCGTGCCCGGCCGCTTTACTACAGCGATATGACTATTACCACAGTCCTGATGATGAAACGTATGTTTAACCTATCGCTCCGGGCATTACAGGGCTTCGTTGAGTCGATTTTTAAACTCATGTCTTTGCCGCTGTGCTGCCCGGACTACTCACTGGTCAGCAGACGAGCAAAGAGCGTCAACATCAGCATAAAAACGCCAACTCGTGGTGAAATCTCGCATCTGGTCATCGACAGTACCGGTCTGAAGGTCTTTGGCGAAGGTGAATAGAAAGTCAGGCAGTATGTGGCTGATAGACGAAGAGTGTGGTAAGCTTCATCTAGCAGCAGACAGTGCGACGCATGAGATTATCTGTGCCGACTTATCCAGCGGAACGACAGATGCGCAGGCACTGCCGGGCCTGATTAACCAAACCCACTGAAAATTTAGGGAAGCGTCAGCAGACGGTGCTTATGACGCCCGTCACTGCCACGATGCGTTGCTAAGAAAGAAAATCAGGCCCCTTATCCCGCCGCGAAGCGGAGCGAAATACTGGCCGGACAAGTATCATGAACGTAACCATGCGGTGGCGAATCAGCGTCTGAGCGGGAGTAATGATGTGTGGAAAAAGAAAGTGGGTTATCACCGGCGTTCAATGGCAGAAACAGCGATATTCCGCATAAAAACTTTGCTGGGTGGCCATCTGAGCCTGCGTGACTATAAGGCTCAGGTAGGTGAAGTCATGGCAATGGTTAAAGCGCTGAACCGTATGAAGTTGTTGGGTATGCCACACAGCGTCAGGATCGGATAACAGGTCTAGCAGATGGAGCCTCCTGTCGGCTAATTATGATTTATTCAACAAAGCCGATTGATATTTATAATTGATATTTATAAATTACTGGAAGGTGTGCGAAAAATAACGATCCGTTTCACAAGATGTGAGTATCCGCATGAGATCAATCAGGCGTGTTTTATTTCATCATTTAAGGTGACACGATGTTTGATACTATGATACTATTGCAACCTAAGCCAGTAACCCGCCGGAAAGACCGGTAGATTTCTCCTATTACTTACTCACTCCGCGCACCGGTGTGCGATCGCATCTGGCATTTTTGTTGAACGAATTTCACAACCTGTACAAACCGACGGTGATAATGGTCAATCGCTGTGGCAAAAGATACAGGTCACCATGGCGCGAGCACGGGCACAAGGCGTGTCCGTACTAATTGTGGTCGGTGCGATTCCTTTTGATATCCGCCATCCACTTTTGATATCCGCCATCCATCCTGCTTGTTCATTCCGCAGTACTACCATTTCTCCCTCAGACAGGATGATGCCTAACTTGTATCCTGCAACTGTGTGAGCCCAACGACTACGATCACACATGTAAACAGCATGCCAGATGCCCGGTATTTTCAATCTGCCGTAGAGGCTGCACTACGCTATGTGCGTCAGGGGGGAATTCGCAAAGTGGTGTTATCGCGTATGTTGGATGTGGACGTTGCACAGCCTATAGATTGCTCGGCTGTGATGAACAATTTGCGGGTGCAAAATCCCCATGCTTATAATTTTTCCCTGCCTCTGCCGGAGGGCAGCGTTTTAGTCGGGGCCAGTCCAGGATTGTTAATCCGCAAAATGCGTAACGTATCTGGAGTAATCCCTTAGCTGGTTCAATTTATCGCCATCAAGACCCACAGCGCGATAAACTTCAGTGTCAGCAATTACTGGATTCGCATAAAGTTCAGCTGGAACACCGTATGGTCGTGGACGATATTGCCCGGCATTTACGCCCTCTGTGCCGTCAACTAATCACACCGTCTACCCCTTCACTGTTAGCAACCAACACCATGTGGCATCTTTCCTCGCCTATTGAAGGTGAGCTGTGCCAAACGGATAATAGCGTCATCCAGTTGGCTTGTTTACTGCACCCACTCCTGCGATGTGCGGTACGCCGACGGCAGCCGCACGACAGTTGATCGCTGAGTTGGAATCCTACGATCGCGGATTATTCAGCGGTATTGTGGGATGGAGCGATGAACACGGCGATGGTGAATTGGCTATTATCATCCGCAGTGCCATCATCCGGCAGCAGCAGGTGCGTTATTTCGCCGGCGCCGGGATCGTAGAAGGTTCTGATGCGCAAAGGATCGTAGAAGGTTCTGATGCGCAAAAAGAGTGGGAAGAGATCGCGGGGAAACTGGGGACTATGCTGCGTGCGCTGGGATTACAGTTACCTGGCTGAGCTGTTTTTTTTCAGCCTAACAATGGGTCAGGACAGGGAACAGAATAAGAGGAGTGTCATTTTTGTATCAGCGTTCTCCAACGCGGAGGGAGATTTTCACTTCTTCCACTTGCGGGGACTATCAGCTGTTTATAGCCTAGCCCGATGAGCCAGCGCCAGAGCAGGGATGGCCGGTGATTTATCTGCTTGATGGAGACGTACACTTCCCGGTGGGGAAATCCTGATGCGGACACTGGCGCGTCCGCGTTGTTGTATGACGCCGGGGGTTGTGGTGACGATCGGTTATCAAGAAGGGACGCTGCGTGAACGGGATTATCGTCCGGCAGTGGCGCAGCGGGTTCCTGAGCCAAATCCTTGCGGCGATACTACTCGATCGGGCTGGCAGGGCAGTCAGAGCATTTCTGGCGTTCATTCAACATGAGCTGAAGCCCTATATCCGGCAAGCGTTTTCTGTCGATCCCAAGAGAGAAGCCTTCTTCGGCCATTCCTACGGTGGACTGTTTACGCTCAATACCTTGTTTACCTGCCGCCCATACCTTTCACAATACTATTATGCTTCCAGCCCTTCGGTGTGGTGGAACGAGGGGTATATCAATAGTGCTGCGATAAACTTTTTACAGGTTTAGGTGACAGAGGCGCATCCCACTGCGCTCATGCTGTTTTTATCCGTCGGAGAGTGGGAGCAATCGCTGGAGCGGTGGGAATTGGCGTTACCCGAGGTACAGCGCGAAGCGTTGCGGCAGCACCTACTCCAGCGTCGGATGGTTGATGGCATTCGTGAGCTGTTATGGCGATTACAGGCGGCGGGCCGCGATAAGCTCGACGTTTCACTTGATAAGCTCGACGTTTCACTTTTTATTCATGCTGGGCAATCTCATCAATCCGTCCCGCTGCTTTCCTTAAAGCAGGATGAAAATTATGGCATTTTTATTTATGTCGTTACATATGTCGTTATAATTAATCGATCGAAATAATTACACCTCAGTCCACTCTGAGCCACGTACATCTCGGTACTTGTCGGTCAAGGTTGCTGATTTATGCCCTAATAGTTTTTGTGCGTAGTCTTTCCCT
>JBPESR010000016.1:0-66811 GCA_051710525.1 Symbiopectobacterium sp.
GCTGCCACTGGATAACCTGCAAATTCAACTGATTTGCGAAGTGGATGAGATGTAGTCGTTTGTTGGCAACAAAAAAACGACAGCGCTGGCGGTGGTATGCATGGGAGCCGCGTTTGAAGCGGATTATTGCTCATGCATTTGGCGCTCGAAGCAAGAAAACGCTGCGTAAGTTGCTAAAACTGTTCTCGGGTTTCAGAGTGGTATTTTGGTGCACTGATGGCTACAGGGCTTACAACGACGAACTTTCAAAAGCAAAACACATTTTTGGCAAACTATATACACAGCGTATTGAGCGTGTGATGCTGTATTAACTTATTGAATACACGATCTGGAAAATGTGATTGCCCACGTGCGCTCCATCAACCCGACACCGGCCAGTTTTGGCGTGCTGATAGTTTTGGCGTGCTGATATACAAAACCGGTGTGATCATTGCGCACCCGGATGAAAGTCTGACGCTGAAAAATATCACGGATATTGCACCTGCACCGGGCGTTGTACTCAGCAACTTACTGATCGCTCAGCATCCGGTGACCGTGGAGATGGGCGGCGTGGTGCGTATGGTGAGGGCGACCCCATTGCGGGCACCGACTGGTACATTCTGGTGGCGCTCGACCGGGCAGAAGCGAAGGCGGGCATGCGTTCACTCCTGACCACATCGGTGATAACGTGATAACGTTGGTGATTATTCACTGCTCGGCTCGCTGGTTGTTGGCGTCATCATTACCAAAACCCTTAAACGCCTGTTGCAAGTGCGCGATGCGATGGATTACATCAGCAATGGTAATAACGATTTGAGTCAGCGTTTGCCTGATGAAGGCCATGATGAAGTGGCGCAGATTGCCCGCTCATTCAACGTCTTTATCGACAAACTCAGCATGGTGCTGATTCAGATTCGTGATATCAGTGTCTCGGTGAAAGTCGCCGTTGATGAAATTTCGTTAGGTACAACGATCTTTCTGCGCGCACCGAGTCAGCAGCGGCGAGTATTCAACAGGCGAGTATTCAACAAATAACTACCTTGCTGGAGCAAATCTCAGCGGCGGTCACCGAATCGGTCAGTTCGGCACAGCATGTGAACAATCAGGCGCGAGTCCTGTCTGAAGATGCCAGCATAGGCGGTAAAGTGGTTTCAGATGTGAGATGTGATTGTGACCATGGAAGATATCGTCGCCGCGTCCGGCAAGATCGGCGATATTATCGGTGTGATTGACGGCATTGCCTTCCAGACCAATATCCTAGCGCTGAATGCGGCGGTGGAAGCCGCAAGAGCGGGTGAGCAGGGGCGTGGTTTTGCCGTGGTTGCATCTGAAGTGCGCGCGCTGGCACAACGCAGCGCGCAGGCAGCCAAAGAGATCAAAATCCTGATTGAAGCGACCGTGGTCGGCGTGACCTCTGGCTCTACGCAGGTGCGTCAGGCCAGCAACACCATGCAGGAGATTGTCGGCGGCGTTTCTACTTTCATGTTCAGTGTACCGATAATTTCTGCCGCAATCGCGCAGGCTAAAAAAATCTAGTAAATCATTATGTTTTTCCCTGAGAGAGTGACTCGTAGCATCTGGCTAATATCCGCGATGTTTCCGTGAAAACAGGGGACAGCGATACAGCAGAGTTCGACTCCCAGATGCAATGAGGAGGCTCAGCAGATAAACGCGCAAGAGTGGCGTTGCCATCGCTGAATTGCGTTGCCATCGCTGAATTCAGTGAGAAACCTAAAGTTCGCTACACCAGTGATGCTCACTGGCAAGAATGGCTGAAAGGAATAGCATGTAGATGGAAGTAATGATGGTTTTGTTCTGTATTTTCTTCATGATGATTCTGTATTACCCGCCGCATACCCGTCTCTTCTTTCGCTTCACGTCGCGCCGTTTGCCAGGCGCTTTCCCCGGCTTCAATACCACTGCTATCTGGTACCACTGTCCCGGCTGAGTATGGCCGTTGCGGCGTAGCAGCAGGACTTGATAGCCAACCTGCACCGGGCGCAGTACATAAAGCGCGATGGAAGGAAAAGAAGCGGATCGGAATCTCATGTCGCATAACGCACTCTCTTCCCTGTTTTGCTTAGCGCTGCGCTTCGCCGCCCAACGCCTCAACCAAATTGGTCGTTAGCGCGGAAAGCTCTCTGGTCATCAGAATAAAATCGGCATCAAAACGTTGAGCCACATCGTCCCTGTCGATATCGTCGTTTTGCTCACGCAGCGTGTCGGCGAACTTCAGGCGTTTCAGCGTGCCATCTTCTGCCAGTATCAGTTGGATGCGCTCTTTTCAGTCAAGGGCCAGTTTAGTCACCACTTTACCTTTTTCTTTTCTTTCGATATGCACGGTGATTTCATCACTTACCAGATCTTGCTTCTTATAGCGGATTACACCGCCGTCTTCCAGAATCGCTTTCAATTTGGCTTCGTCTTGCAGGGTGAAACCGGCTGGCACATCGCCAGAGCGCACCCATTCAGTCAGGGTCAGTTCAATAGGGTTTTCCAGCGCCAAGGGCACCACGGGTAGTGAGCCCAGGGTTTTGCGCAATAGCGCTAGCGTATCTTCGGCTTTCTTGGCGCTGGCAGCATCAACCATAGTCAACTGATTAACGGTATCAATCCATAGCCACACCTGGCTGAAACGGCTGAAGGCACGCGGCAGCGTGCGTATGTAGCACTTCATCTTTCAGGGTGTCTTTTCGGTTTTTTTTTAGTTTGCAGGGCTGTTAGGCTTCCAGTTTGTCGATTTTGGTCTGGAGCGCCTGCTTTATAACTGGAGACGGCAGCATCTTTTCTTCTTTGCGTGCGCAGAGCAGCAGTTGGCCGTTAACGCTGTGGGTAAGTACATCGCTGTGAGCGCCCATTGGGGATACCCAACCGGTGCGAGAGAGATCCTGGCTGCCGCAGGGGGTAAAGGCGAACTCACTCAATTGTTTTTCTAACGCATCACTACTGTTTTTCTAACGCATCACTAGAAGTGGGTGATATCGCGGTTCAGGCGATAAATAATAACATTTTTAAACCACAACATAGTGTTATCCCTGGCGGTGCGTGCGCAGTACGCGGATGAAAAGGGAGGGACGCATCATAGCGGATTTGACGTACAAGTGCAGCGCGTTACAAGTGTAGCGCGTAATGGTGGTTACATATACACTAATGGTGGTTACATATACACTAGAATAAAGTTATCTCATGACAACTTCATGAAAAATATGAAAATTATTAATTAATTAATTATGAGAATTTTCTGATTAGGCGTTGTGGTATTGGAATTGATTTGGGAGGAACCAAAACGGAGGTCATCACACTGGGGGATCACGGTGAAACGCTGTTCCGCCATCGTCTGCAGACGCCATATGATGACTATCAGGGAACGTTGAACACCATTGCTACGCTGGTTAACGAAGCCGAAAAGGCAACTGCATGACCGGGAGCGTCGGCGTGGGGATTCTTGGCACCCTGTCACCGCTGGTCCCACCACGTAAAAAACGCCAATTCGGTGTGGTTAAACTATCAGCCGCTGGATAACGATCTCTCCGCACTGTTGCAGCGCCCGGTGCGCCTCGCTAATGACGCCAACTGTCTGGCGGTGTCTGAAGCGGTGGACGGAGCTAGTGTCGGACTCAATCTAGTGTTTGCCATTATTATTGGTACCGGCTGTGGTGCGGGCATTGCGCTCCACGGAGAGCTCATGCCGGACGCAACGACAGCGCTGGCGGTGGTATGCATGGGAGCCGCGTTTGAAGCGGATTATCGCTCATGCATTTGGCTCTCTAAGGAAAACGCTGCGTAAGTTGCTGAGACTGTTCTCGTGGTTCACGAGTGGCATTTTGGTGCACTGATGGCTAGATGGCTTACAACGACGAACTTCCAAAAGCACAACACATTGTTGTGCAAACTGTATACACAGCGTATTGAGCGTGAAAATCTGCAGCGTATTGAGCGTGAAAATCTGACGCTGCGCAATCAATTGAAACGCCTCAATCGTAAGACGTTGGGGGTATTCAACATCATCAGAAATGCACGATAGGCTCATCGGTACTTACATCGAACGTGAGTATTACGTTTAATGCTGTATCAAATCATTGAATAATTAATAAAAATATTGGTCCAGATGCCAGTCTGCGGTATGAATGATGCGCATGGCGTTTCCTGTTAGACGTGCTATCTACTGTAGGGCGATTATAAGCAGTGAGGGCGGCGGCTGTAGTTATCACCGCGAAAATTTTGGAAACAGCGGCTAAATCTGGTGTTACCTTCAGTTTGGGTTTTCATAAATCTGTCATAAAACTGACGCATACTGCTTTCGCCCGCAGAAGATAAGCCACTCATGCACCTTTATATAATAGGTAGGTAAAGCGAACAAATAGGTAGGTAAAGCGGACAATGGTATAGGTAGGTAAAGCGGGCAATGGTGAGATTTCGTTATTGTTGACGCGTTTCATACGCTGACTAACAGCAGGATGAACAATGGCAAGACGCATACTGGTCGTAGAAGATGAAGCGCCGATCCGTGAAATGGTGTGCTTCGTGTTAGAGCAAAACGGCTATCAGTCCGTTGAAGCGGAAGATTATGGTAGCGCTGTGACGCGTTTGTCTGAACCCTATCCGGATCTGGTACTGTTGGACTGGATGCTGCCAGGTGGCTCGGGATTGCGGTTTATCAAACACATAAAGCGCGAAGCGCTGACGCGGGATATTCCGGTTATGATGTTGACGGCGCGCAGTGAAGAGGAAGATCGCGTGCGCGGGCTTGAGGTCGGTGCGGATGATTATATCACCAAGCTGTTTTCGCCCAAAGAGCTGGTAGCACGGATCAAGGCGGTGATGCGCCTTCGCCAACGTCAGTCATGGACTATGCACTCCGCTCACCGTATTGCAAGGTTACCTGGAGATGATGCAGGAGGATTCGCTGGACGGTGCCTTACGCAGCAAAGCGCTTTCAACCATGCAGGAGCAGTTGCGTCGCATGGACGGATTGGTGAAACAGTTGCTCACGTTATCGAAAGAAAATAGAAGCGGCAGCACCGATCAATCTGGCGGAAAGGTCGATGTGCCGCGTATGCTGCGCATACTACAACGCGAAGCACAGATGCTGAGTCAGGATCGTCACGAAATTGTGTTCCGCATCAATAATGGGCTGAGCGTTTACGGCAATTAATGGGCTGAGCGTTTACGGCAATGAAGAGCAGTTGTATAGCGCCTTCTCCAATCTGGTGTACAACGCGGTTAATCACACGCCTGAAGGCACGCGCATTGAAGTGTGTTGGCAAAAAAAATCACGCAGGTGCGCAGTTTCAGGTCAGCGATGTTTCAGGTCAGCGATAATGATCCTGAGATCGCTGCCGAGCACATCCGTCGTCTGACGGAGCGTTTTTATCGTGTAGACAAAGCCCGCTCACGCCAAACGGGTGGCAGCGGGTTGGGGCATGCCATCGTCAAGCATGCGCTCAGCCATTATGATTTGCGGCTAGAGATTCTCAGTGAACCGGGTGAGCGCGTTTTATGTTTACGCTTCCTGTTTACGCTTCCTAACCGGTTGATTGTCCCTGCCTCTCTATCGGAGATAGTACCACCCCTTCGGCCTGATGGATAGTTGACCTATGATGCCAGTCCCGCTTTTTTCGGGTTTATTGCTCTGTGCTGCGCTGTTACTCTGTGGCTGGAGCCACGCTGCGCGCAGTAAGCAAATGCTGGCGGGTAATCTCTCCAGTTCCGGCTCTGATAGCTTAGCTACGCTAATGGCGTTTTGGGCCGCCGATTTTAACCAGCATTATCCCATCGTTAACGTACAGATGCAGGTGGCAGGATCGTCATCGGCCCTTACAGCACTTGCCTCCGGCGCGGCACAACTCGGTCCGATGACCGTGCCATGAAGGCCAGTGAGATTGAGGCCTTTGTGCAACGCTATGGGTATCCACCACTGGCGGTGCCGGTGGTGATGGATGCGTTGGTGGTGTTGCGTTGGTGGTGTTAGTGAATCAGGATAATCCTCTGCCGGGTTTGAACGTGCAATAGCTCGATGCGCTGTTCTCTATACCCATCGCTGCGGGCGACGCAAACCGTGACCCACTGGCGCGATCTTGGGCTGACGGGGGAGTGGGCATCGCGCCGAGTGTTGCGCTACGGGCGCAACTCAGCGTCAAGCACCTATGGTTTTTTTAAGCAGCAAACGCTGTGCGGTGGTGATTTCTTGCCACTGGTGAATGAGCTACCGGGTTCTGCTTCGGTTGTGCAGGCGGTTGCTACCTTAGCACAGGCGATTGGTTATGCCAGCATCGGTTTTCGCGCCAACGGAGTGAAAATGTTGCCGCTGGCGGTGCAGGGAAACGACTATGTTGCGCCGACGGTGGACAATGTTCGCAGCGGGCATTATCCCTAGCGCTATCTCTATTATGTATGTTATGTCAACAAAGCGCCAGAGCAGACGCTGGATAGCCTGACGGCCGCCTTTATGGATCGGGTGCTGTCTATCGCCGGGCAAAGTCTGGTGAGTTAGGATAGCTATATTCCTTTGCCTGAGCACGTGCTGGTTAGCGCACGCCAGCAGCTTGGCCTGTAACGCGCCATTATTCCCGCCCATCACCGTCATTCCCGCGAAGGCGGGAATCTCGTGCAGGCTAAACGCGTTCATTCTGTCAGAGATCCCCGGCTTTCGCCGAGGATGACGAGGGAAAAGTGACTTTGTTATCAGTTTGATATGAATTTTATTCATGTTAGTCGCGGAAAGTAAAAATTATTCTATTTCCCTCAACCTGTTGCCATGACAGGATTTACCTACCTTATAGCCGTATAGACGTGTATAGACGTATAGTATAAATAAGTATAAGGCGTGATTACTGTGCGGCGTGACTATTTATTTGAAACCATTTTACAATGTGGCTTGCCTCACGCCGTGACGTGAAGGCGTTGTTGCGAAAGATCAGGAAGTTATATAGCTAAAGTACTTCCCCCTTTTCGCGCTGACGTGGTAGGCAGTCTGTTGCGTTCCGCAGCAATGAAAGAAGCACGCCTGCAATTCCAGTCCGGTGCCATTAATGCGGAGCAACTGCGCGCCGTGGAAGATGCAGAACGTTGAACTGCAACGCGAAGCCGGGCTTCAGGTTGTCACTGACGGTGAATTCCGTCGCGCCTGGTGGCATTTCGACTTTTTCGAAGGTTTGAACAGGGTGGAGGCTTTCGAAGCGGACCACGGTATTCAGTTTAACGGTATCCAAACCAAGTCCCGCGCCATCAAGGTGACGGCCAAAGTCAGTTTTAACATTCAGCACCCGATGCTGTCGCATTTTGCTACCTGAACAGCATTACGGGTGATGTGATCGTCAAGATGACAATTCCTAGCCCGAGCGTGTTCCATTTCCGCGGCGGACGCAAGGCCATCGACAGTCAGGTTTACCCAACGCTGGATGCCTATTTCGACGATCTGGCGCAGACTTGGCACGATGCGATTCATGCTTTCTACGCCGCAGGCTGCCGCTACCTGCAACTGGATGATACCGTCTGGGCTTACTTACCTGTGCACCTGTACTCAGACGATCAAAAACGCCAAATTTGCGAACGCGGTGAAGATCCGGAACAACTGGCCCGTATCTATGCCGACGGCTGAATAAAGCATTGGCGGGTAAACTTGCTGACCTGACGATCGGTTTACACGTATGTCGCGGCAACTTCCGCTCTACCTGGATTTCTGAAGGCGGGTACGAGCCGGTGACATCTATCCTGTTTGGAGAAGTCAATGTAGACGAGTTTTTCCTTGAGTACGGTAACGATCGCTCAGGTGGGTTCGAGCCGTTGCGTTTCATCAAACCGGGACACCAACAAGTGGTGCTGGATCTGGTGACTACCAAAAACGGCGAGTTAGAAGATTAGGCTTTAATGAAAGCGCGCATCGCGGATGCTGCGAAATATGTCGATATTAAACAACTTTGTTTCAGCCCGCAGTGTGGTTTTGCTTCCACGGAAGAAGGTAATAGCCTGACGGAAGCACAGTAGTGGGCCAAGCTGCGTCTGGTTGTGGGCCGTGTGGAGCAAGTAGCACACCAGTGCATAACACCGGGGATGCACACTATCCCCGGTGTATCCGCAACGTTTCACAATGGGGGGGCCAATCTGAAAATCCGCTCACTCCGTTTACCGCGTAATCCCCTGCAACTTATCCCATTTTGCAGCAAAAAGCGCTTCTTATGCTGAAGCACTGCCTATTTTATGTCTATTTTGCGCGTATTATGCGTTTTTATACTGGTTTATTGCAAAGCAAATACAGTAAATGCACAATATCGTATGATGAATGTTGTGTGAGTGGTGATATTATATGTTGTCTATTGTTGTTAGATTAGCGCAATGCTTCGCATTTTGGATCGCTACTTGTATTTTATTGCTATAAACGTTTTACTTAGCGCCCTATAACATCTGCGCGATAAGAATAATTTATACCACGCCGCAGTTCGTCTTCCCATTTTGTCGCATTTATATACAGGCAACACAACGTAACTATGAGTCATCACTTAACATCCAAAGATATAGTGGCGCTGGGGTTTATGACCTTTGCTCTGTTTGTCGGGGCGGGGAACATCATTTTCCCGCCAATTGTGGGTTTACAGGCTGGTGAACACGTCTGGACCGCCGCGCTTGGCTTTTTGCTCACCGCGGTTGGCCTACCGGTGCTGACCGTGGTCGCGCTGGCGCGCGTGGGCGGTGGCGTCGATGCGCTGAGCTCCCCCATCGGCCAGAAGGTAGGCGTTCTGTTGGCGACCGTGTGTTATCTGGCTGTCGGACCGCTGTTAGCTACGCCGCGCACCGCTACAGTATCCTTCGAAGTGGGGTTGGCTCCTCTGTTTGGCGATGCAGCCACGCCGCTGTTGATCTATAGCCTGGTCTATTTCGCGTTGATTATCGGCATTTCTCTCTATCCGGGGCGTCTTCTGGATACGGTTGGCCATGTGCTGGCACCGTTGAAAATTCTGGCGCTGGCCGTGCTAGGATTGGCGGCGGTGATGTGGCCTGCGGGGTTGCCGATCCCGGCGACCGAAGCCTATCAAACCGTGCCATTTTCTAACGGTTTTGTAAACGGTTACCTGACCATGGATACCATGGGTGCCATGGTATTTGGGATCGTTATCGTCAATGCGGCCCGTTCACGCGGCGTGACCGATGCTACGCTGCTGACCCGCTATACCATTTGGGCCGGTTTGATTGCTGGCGTCGGGTTGACGTTGGTTTATCTGAGCCTGTTTAAACTAGGCGCTGTGAGCGGTGAACTGATTCCTAACGCGCAAAACGGGGCTGAAATTCTGCATGCTTACGTGCAGCACACCTTTGGTAGCATGGGAAGCGGTTTCCTGGCGTTGTTGATTTTTATCGCCTGCATGGTGACGGCGGTTGGCCTGACCTGCGCCTGTGCTGAATTTTTCTCCCAGTATTTGCCGTTTTCCTATCGCATACTGGTGTGCGTGTTGGGTGGCTTCTCTGCGTTAGTTGCCAATCTGGGATTAAGTCATTTGATTCAGCTTTCCATTCCGGTGCTGACAGCGATCTATCCGCCCTGTATCATTCTAGTTTTTCTGAGTTTTACTTTGTGCTGGTGGAATCAGGCTTCGAGTATTGTGGCCCCGGTCATGTTAATCAGCCTGTTATTCGGCCTGATTGATGGGGTAAAATCATCGACCTTTGCGTCATTACTGCCAGCCTGGAGCCTGAACTTGCCTTTGGGTGAACAGGGATTGGCTTGGCTGCCGCCGTCGCTGGTGGTGCTGCTAGCTGCGGTTATTTATGACCGGCTGAGAGGGCGTCAGGAAGTGACTGCGCACCAATAATGCACTCATGCTGCATTTTTCACCACAGGCTATCGCCTGTGGTTTTTCTTTTGTAAGACAGTGCTGCTTAATTTATAGAACAACAATTAAATTAGCTAAGCTAAAGCGTGGGTTAAGCACGCGGCATATCCACTTTATTATTGCACTCGGATCGGCGATTGGTACCGGGCTGTTTTATGGCTCGGCCAGTGCCATTCAGATGGCAGGATCAAGCGTGCTATTGGCTTATATCATCGGCGGCGTTATCGCCTATATCATTAGGCGAGCGCTGGGAGAATTATGCGAGCGCTGGGAGAAATGTCGGTCAATAACCCGCAGGTCAGCTCCTTTTCCCGCTACGCGCAGGATTACCTGAGGCCGATGGCGGGCTACATCACCGAATGGACCTACTGCTTTGAGATCCTCATCGTCGCTATCGCGGATGTGACTGCGTTTGGTATCTACATGAGCGTCTGGTTCCCAGATGTGCCGCACTGGATCTGGGTGTTGAGCGTGGTGCTGATCATTGGTGCCATCAACCTGATGAGCGTGAAGGTGTTCGGTGAGTTGGAGTTTTGGCTTTCGTTCTTCAAGGTCGCTACCATTACGATCATGATCGTGGCGGCATTGGGATTATCGTGTGGGGTATCGGTAACGGCTCTCAGCCAACCGGAATCAGTAACCTGTGGAGCCACGGCGGTTTCTTCAGTAACGGTGTGATGGGCATGGTCCTGTCGTTGCAACTGGTGATGTTTGCTTACGGCGGTATCGAAATCATTGGTATTACCGCCGGTGAAGCCAAAGATCCGCACAAATCCATTCCGCGCGCGATTAACTCGGTGCCGTGGCGCATCCTGGTGTTCTACGTGGGTACGCTGTTTGTCATCATGTCGATTTATCCATGGAATCAGGTGGGCACCAACGGCAGTCCGTTTGTGTTGACCTTCTAGCATCTCGGCATTACGGCCGCGGCTGGCATTTTGAATTTTGTGGTCATTACGGCGTCTCTGTCGGCGATTAACAGCGACGTGTTTTGCGTGGGGCGCATGATGCACGGCATGGCTGAGCAGGGCAACGCGCCCAAGGTCTTTGCTAAAGTGTCGCAGCGCGGTATTCCATGGGTCATGGTCGTTGTCATGATGGAGGCGCTGCTAGTGGCGGTTTACCTTAACTACATTATGCCAGGCAAAGTGTTTTTGGTGATTGCATCGCTGGCAACCTTCGCTACCGTGTAGGTGTGGATCATGATCCTCTGTTCACAAATTGCGTTCCGCCGCCGTTTGAGTAGAACGAGGTGAAAGAATTGGCGTTCCTGCTGCCGGGTGGGTGGCGTCTTCGGTAGTCGGTATCGTGTTCCTGGTGTTTATTATCGGACTGATTGGCTACTTCGAAGAAACGCGCATTTCCCTTTACGTGGGCGTGCTGTGGATTGCGTTGCTGCTGTTGGTCTATGCCGTTAAACAGAAACGGAAGAAGTTAGCGAAGAATGATAACGGGTAAGCGTGGTTGAGCGGCAATGACAAAACGGGGCGCAAGGCCCCGTTTTTTTATTCTCTGAACATAGCTAATAAAAAATCTGAACATAGCTAATAAAAAAAAAGCCGACGGCATAGGGTCGGCTTTTTGTCGCGCAAAAGGGTGAAATTACAGCTTGTCGGCGTTTTCCGTCAGGTATTTGGCAACGCCATCTGGCGATGCGCCCATACCGGATTTGCCTTTTTCCCACTGTGCCGGGCACACTTCGCCGTGCTCTTCGTGGAATTGCAGGGCATCAACCATGCGTAGCATTTCATCAACGTTACGACCCAGCGGCAGATCGTTGACAACCTGATGTCGTATCACGCCTTGTTTGTCAACAAGGAAAGAGCCGCGCAGTGCCACGCCCGCATCCGGGTGCTCAATGCCGTAGGCTTTCTGGATTTCACGCTTCACGTCGGCGACCATGGCGTATTGCACCGGACCGATACCGCCGCTTTTCACCGGCGTGTTGCGCCAGGCGTTGTGAACGAATTCGGAGTCAAAAGAGATGCCAACCACTTCTACGCCGCGATCTTGAAACTCTTTGTAGCGGTGGTCAAAGGCGATCAGTTCTGACGGGCAGACGAAGGTAAAGTCCATCGGCCAGAAGAAAATCACTGCCGCTTTACCGCTGATGTGCTTTTTCAGATTGAAGTTTTCAACAATTTCGCCATTGCCTAATACGGCAATGGCGGTGAAGTCAGGGGCTTGACGCGTTACCAGGACCATAATAACTCCTGTAAAAGTGATTAAAAGGACAAGGATGAAAAAACAATAGGTAGTATAGGGTTTCTTTCCTCATGAATACAGGTTAACAGACCGATTGATGAGATAGGTTTTGTCAATTGAATTGATTGGTCATACCCTGCATAAATCGACAGCGTTACAGTTGTTACAAACGAGCCTATTCCATTATACGTGGATAGAAACACTAAAAATAGTCTTCAAAGGCGGTGTAGTGGCGCTCGATATCGTCAAATGAGCCTGCTAATGCCGCCAACCGGGGGCGGTGTATCGCCATGCGTTGCAGTACATCGGCAATAAAGGGCAACTCGGCGTAGCGCTCTAGCCAGCGTTCACGCCACGGATAGTGATTCAGGTTTTGAGAAAGTGTTCCGGCGTATCTGCCAAATGCGGCTCTATCTGGGTGCGCGCGGTATCGACAAACACTTCCAGCGATTGCTGCGGACGCGCGCACGTCCAGTGACGGGCAAGAAAATGGCCCCACAGCACGTCAAGCGTGATGGGCGCCACGTGGCGGTAATCAGCGCTGAAATGGGCTTCGGCGGCTTTTACTTCGGCCTGACTGTCCGTTAGCACATCAATGCGGCGGTGCAGGCGGATACCTGACACCACGTCATCGCTAAAGCCTTGTTGCGGGTTACCGCGCACAAAGTCTGCCATCAGGTTGCCGAGAAGCGAACTATCGGCTAGCGTGGCCAAGTGAAGATGAGCAAGAAAATTCATTCTGCCAGTTTACATCAATTTCGGGCACCGTTTGCTTATTTGTTGCAGCCGTGCGCTTACGGTTCTAGGCTAGACAGCCGTTTTTTACCTGTTCCTGTAGAACACTATTCTATAAATAGTGCAACCAAGTGAGTGAATAGCCATGCGAGTCTCTGATTTTTTGTTTGAAATTCCCAAAGCGCTGATTGCGCACTATCCGCAGGCGCAGCGTAGCGGTTGCCGATTGCTGTCGCTGGAAGGACCAACGGGAGCCCTGACCAATGGTGTTTTCACCGAACTGCTGGGTAAGCTGGTACCGGGAGATCTGCTGGTGTTTAACAATACGCGCGTCATTCCTGCTAGTTACGCTGTTTGAGCTGCACTTTGATGATACGCGCGATGTGCTAACGATATTAAACGACATCGGCCATATGCTGCTGCCACCTTATATATATTGATATTGACCGACCGGATGAAGAAGCCGATCGTGAACTGTATCAAACGGTGTATAGCCAGCGCCCCGGGGCGGTTGCCGCCCCGACGGCGGGCCTGCACTTTGACGAGCCGCTGCTGGCTGCATTGCTCGAGAAACGGGTTAAAATGGCGTTTGTCACTCTGCACGTCGGCGCAGGCACTTTCCAGCCCGTGCGGGTTGATACCATCGAAGATCACATCATGCATGCGGAGTATGCTGAAGTGCCGCAGGAGGTGGTCGATGCTGTGTTGGTGTGTAAAGCGCGCGGTAATCGCGTGATCGCCGTTGGCACCACGTCGGTGCGTTCATTGGAAAGTGCAGCACAGGCGGCGCAAGATGCGCTGATTGCCCCTTTCTTCGATGAAACCCGCATTTTAACTATCCCGGCTATTATTATCATCCCGGCTATCATTATTATCGCGTGATCGACGCGCTGGTGACCAACTTCCATCTGCCGGAATCAACGCTGATCATGCTGGTGTCTGCGTTTGCAGACTATCAGCACACCATGGCGGCTTACCGTGATGGCGGCTTACCGTGCGGCAGTGAACGAGCAGTATCGCTTTTTCAGTTACGGCGACGCCATGTTTATTACGCGCAATCCCGCTGCTGAAGTGGAGCACATCGCCAGTGTGGCGGACAACAACGCTTAAGTTTTTTGGAAAAAATGCATAATAACGCCGCAGAGTGCAATCTCTTGGCGTGTTGACTGACTTACCAATAACAACATCGGACTGTTTTTCCAGTGTAAATTGTTTGTCAAAAAGACACGACAATAATTAATGCTTTTTATCAATTGCCTATGACTGATAAATAAGGTCATTCGTCACCTGACGCATCGCTCTGTGCCAAAATGTGACAATAACGCTAAATTTGCTTAGATGTTCGGTGCTGAGGTGGGCGTACTTATTGACCATCTCAAGCTTCTGCCAACCGCCAAGCTCTTTTAGCGTCATCAGTGGCGTACCGTTCTGTACGTGCCATCTTGCCCATGTGTGCCACAAATCGTGAAAACGAAAGTCAGCGATCCCAGATAGGTTCAGCGCCCTAACAAAGTCGTCACGACTTATTTGAGTTCTTTGCTTGCCATCAACGGAAAACACATAATCGCAGTCTTTGCTGCACTTCGTGATCACACGCATTGCCTCATCGTTTAGCGTGTAGTGGCACACTGATACGGGCCACCTGATCGGAGGTGATATGCTCACATCAACAACGACAGGTGACCACAAATGGCAAAACATTTCACGGCAGAATTTAAGCTAGAAGCAGCAAAGCTGGTTGTCGACCACTGCTATACCTACGTTAAGGTCGCAGAGGTGGTTAATGTCAGCCATTCGGCTATCACCCACTGGGTTAGAGCGCCAGGAGAAAACGCCCGCCAGGCTTCCTCTGAAGTCCGAACAGCTAGAGCTGCGTGAGATGAAGAAAAAAGTCCTGCGTCTTGAAATGGAGAATGCAATCCTAAAAAAGGCTACGGCTCTCTTAATGTCGGACTCACTTGGTTAAGCGCAGCTAGGTCATGGAAGCCTGGAATGCCAGCGGCGGCTCCTCCGGCGCTCGAAGCATCGCGACTATCATCTCCAGGGGCTCTGGCGTCAAAATGGCCGCTGGCTGGCGGGTAAGCTGATGAAAGAGTTGGATATCGCCAGTTGCCAGGTACCGACGCACAAATACAAACGCGGCGGAAACGAACACGTTGAAATACCGAACCATCTCGACCGCCAGTTCGCGGTTACCGCGCCGGCTCAGGTGTGGTGCGGTGATGTGACCTATATCTGGACGGGTAAATGCCATGCTTATCTGGCGGTGGTGCTGGATATGTTCGCCCGTAAACCGGTGGGCTGGGCTATGTCGACGTCGCTGGATTCGGTACTCACGGTCAAAGCATTGCAGATAGCCTGGGAGTTTCGGGGTAGGCCACCAGGCATGATGCTCCACAGTGACCATGGTAGCCCCTATACCAGTTGCCAGTATCGGCAGGCCCTGTGGTGCTGTCGGATAAAGCAGAGTATGAGCTGCCGGGCAACAGCTGGGATAACTCCCCTATGGAGCGGTTCTTCCGGAGCCTGAAGACCGAATGGGTGCCGACGAAGGGCTATAAAAGCTTCAACGAGACTCAGAGCGCGATAATCCGCTACATCACGGGCTATTACAGTGTCATCCGGCCTCACTGGTATAACAGCGGTCAGACGCCAAAGGGATCTTAGCGTCTGTACTACTTACAGGCTAATTCTGTATACTTACAGGAATTCCGCGCGGTGGATACTGGATAGCTTGCGCACTGCGAGCAGAATCAATCCCCAACTCTATGCCTCAACCGCGCTGGAGCGAGGCACCGGCAAAATAAAAACCATGCAACTGATCTACCACCCTCAGGCAGGCGATTCTAAAACCAGCGCTCGCCGTGCGCAAGCTATCCAGTATATGCCGCGCTGCTGCGTCACTTCATTCCCTCGCTCTCCGAAGAACAAAGCAGCAAGAAGATTACGGAATTGCTGGATATCAGCAAACTCAGAGCTGAAACGGAAGGCGCATTGCCATATGTAGTGGCAGATAATAGGGAAAAAAGGATAACATTCGCTGTTGAACCGATTAATCTAACGCTATCTGAACCGTTATCTCGCTGGCATTGAGTGATGAAAATCCGAGCTTCTCGCGGGTTTGGTCTCTATACTGTCTGAAAAATAAAATTACTTGCTATCCCTATTCGGAGGAAAAAAGATGCGTCATCCATTAGTAATGGGTAACTGGAAGCTGAACGGCAGCACGCACATGGTTATCGAGCTGATCGCCGGTTTGCGTAAAGAACTCAGCACAGTGACTGGCTGCAACGTCGCCATCGCGCCGCCCGAGCTGTATCTGGATCAGGCAAATCATCAATTGGCCGGTGGTCGCATTGCGCTCGGCGCACAGAACGTCGATGTTAACCTGTCCGGTGCCTACACGGGCGAAACCTCTGCCACCATGCTGAAAGACATCGGTGCGAAATACATCATCATCGGCCACTCCGAACGCCGCACCTACCACAAAGAAAGCGATGCATTCATTGCGAAAAAATTTGGTGTATTGAAAGAAGCCGGACTGATCCCCGTGTTGTGCATTGGTGAAACCGAAGCCGAAAACGAAGCTGGTGAAACTGAAGCGGTTGTCGCCCGTCAGTTGGATGCGGTATTGAGCACACTGGATGCCACAGCCTTCAACGATGCGGTTATCGCCTACGAACCCGTATGGGCTATTAGCACTGGCAAATCAGCAACCCCGGCTCAGGCACAAGCGGTGCATAAGTTTATCCGTGACCATATCGCCAAGCAGGACAAAGCGGTCGCCAAACAGGTCATCATTCAGTACGGTGGTTCGGTCAACACAACCAACGCCGCAGAACTCTTCACGCAGCCGGACATCGACGGCGCACTGGTAGGTGGTGCGTCGCTGAAAGCCGACGCTTTTGCCGTGATCGTAAAAGCTGCCGCAGAAGCCAAGCGCGCATAATGCAGTAATACTGCAACAGCGCGTCCGTTTTACGAATGCGCTGTTTTACTCTCTTGCTCCCACCTCTCTCTGTACTCCTTTTCTGAAACTCTTGTATCGCCTGCACCAGGCACTTAATCATTCGCAGTGAATTTTTCACGTTACTAAATTAAAAATTTTATTTCTGAAAAACAAAAAACCAATTTACGGGATTAAATATTTTAAATTACGGGATTAAATATTTTAAATGTCTAGATATTTATTATATTTTTTTTATAAAACTTACCTTTTACTTCAAGACGTATACGTCTCAAATCACACCGTAGTCATCATGCCACGCTGTACTACGCTCTATAAAGGGAGGAAGTGTAGTGGCACACTGAATTTGGCCACCTGAACAGAGGTGATATGTTCATGAACAGAGGTGATATGCTCACCTCAGGACAACACAGGTGCCCCAATGAAAAAAAGAAATTTCAGTGCAGAGTTCAAACGTGAATTCGCTCAGTTGGTTGTCGATCAGAGCTACACCGTTGCTGAAGCAGCCAAAGCCATGGATATCGGCCTCTCAACCATGACCCGCTGGGTCAGACAATTACGGGACGAACGGCAGGGAAAAACACCTAAAGCCTTCCCATTCCTCCAGAACAGATTGAAATACGTGCGCTGAAGAAAAAAACTACAACGTGTTGAAATGGAAAACGAAATATTAAAAAAGGCTACCGTGCTCTTGATGTCATACTCTCTGAACGGCTCTCGTTAATCAGAAAACTCATGGCGCGTTATCCCGTGGCCACACTCTGCCAAGTGTTCAGGGGCCACTGCCAAGTGTTCAGGGGCCACACTCTGCCAAGAGTTCAGGGTTCACCGCAGCAGCTATACTATATATAAATACTGGAAATGCCGTCCTGATGAACCGGACAGAAGGCGTACAGAGCTGCGCAGCCAGATTCAGGAACTGCACAACATCAGTCATGGCTCAACCGGGGCGAGAAATATCGCCGCAATGGCAACGTTCAGGGGCTTCCGGATGGAGCGCTGGCTTGCCGGCAGAATCATGAAAGAGCTGAGGCTTGTAAGCTGCCTGCAACCGAAACACAGATATTACGCGGTGGTCGGGACCATGTTGCCATACCGAATTATCTTGAGCGCCAGTTCGCCGTCACATAACCACACCTGGTGTGGGGCGGCGATGTGACATATGTCTGGACAGGAAAATGCTGTGCGTACCTTGCTGTTGTTCTCGACCTGTTCGCCAGAAAATTGTTCTCGACCTGTTCGCCAGAAAACCAGTGGGCTGGGCAATCAGTTGGCTGGGCAATATCGTTCTCACCGGACAGCCAGCTGACCACTAAGGCGCTGGAAATCCACTAAGGCGCTGGAAATGGCTTTTGAAAACCGGGGCAGGCCATCAGGGCTAATGTTCCAGAGTGAGCAGGGCAGCCATTATATGAGCAGAGCAGCCATTATACAAGCAGGCAGTTCTGTCAGTCGCTGTGGCGTTACCGGATAAAATAGAGTTACCGGATAAAATAGAGTATGAGCCGGCGCGGAAACTGCTGGGATAATAGCCTGATGGAGCGCTTCTTCAGAAACCTGAAAAGTGAATGGATACCGGTAATGGGATACGGGAGCTTTACCGAAGCAGCCTGCTCCATAACGTACTATATCGTGGGATATTACAGTACACGTACACTCAGACCGCGCGACTATAACGGTGGATTACCACCAAACGAATCGGAAAATCGGTTCGAAAAACTCTAAACCGGTGGCCAGTTTTAGTTGACTACTACACATTGTTGGCAAACTGCATACACAGCGTTGGCAAACTGCATACACAGCGTGCGTATTGAGCGTGAAAATCAGCACGCTGTGCAACCTATTGAAACGCCTCAATCGTAAGACGTTGGGGTATTCAAAATCATCCGAAATGCACGATAGGCTCATCGGCACTTACATCGAACGCGAGTATTACGTTTGATGCTGTATCAACTCATTGAATACACGCCCTCATTCCCTCATTTTATCATTGAATACACGCCCTCATTCCCTCATTTTACATGACATAGGTGAGAATATTCGTTAAAGTTTTTACATTATTAATACTGACTTTATCTTTTTCGCGTAATTTCGTGGAAAATTACCTGTTGGTCTGTGTTTTTTCTGCCTGAGATCACCGTTCTGGCACTCGCGCCAGTGCCAGTTTGCGACAGCATCACAATGACTATAGCACCACAATAACGACAGCATAACGAATTGGAGTGGCATGTCTTATTCGAATCACAATCAGACTCGCCGCCGCCTCTTGCAAGGCGCGGCGGCAACCTGGTTATTGAGCGTCAGCTGCGCCGGATGGGCTGCTGCCGCCCAGGTGATCGCCGTTCGCGTCTGGCCTTCCTCAGCCTATACCCGCGTCACGTTAGAGTCTAACCGCATGCTAAAATACAAGCAGTTTATACTAACCAATCCCGACAGGCTGGTTGTGGATATCGAAGATATCCAACTCAACAGCGTGTTGAAAATGGTTTCGCAGCAGTTTCAGTCGGACGATCCGCTGATCAAAGAAGCTCGCATTGGGCAGTTTGATCCCAAAACGGTGCGTCTGGTTTTAGAGCTGAAGCAAGCCACCAATCCGAAAGTCTTTACCCTCTATCCTATTGCAGAGTTTAAACACCGCCTGGTGTTGGATCTCTACCCAGCGGTAGGACGCTATGACAGTGCTGACGATCCGCTCCTGGCTCTGTTGGAAGATTACAATAAGGGCGATCTGGAGAGTAAATTACCGCAGGAAGCGCCGTTAGCCGGTAAAGCGGGGCGCGATCGTCCATTGGTTATCATGCTCGATCCCGGGCATGGCGGTGAAGATCCTGGAGCCATCGGTAAAAACCGCACATGTGAGAAAGATATTGTGTTGCAGATTGCGCGGCGGTTACGCCGCCTAATTGAGCGTGAACCCAATATGAAGGCGTATATGACGCGCAATGAGGATGTGTTTATCCCTTTGCGCGTGCGGGTGGCGAAAGCACGTAAGCAGCGTGCCGATCTGTTTGTTTCGATTCACGCGGATGCCTTCACTAACCGTGCGGCGCGCGGTTCTTCGGTGTTTGCCCTGTCAAAGAAAGGTGCAACCAGCGCCGTAGCGCGTTTTTTGGCGGAAACGCAAAACGAATCCGATCTGATTGGTGGCGTGAGCATGAGTGGCGATCGTTATCTCGACCATACGTTGTTTGATTTGGTGCAGACTGCGACTATTAGCGATAGTCTGAAATTTGGCGGAGAAATCCTTAAGCGGCTTGGCAAAGTGAATAAGTTGCACAAGAACAAAGTTGATCAGGCCGGGTTTGCGGTGTTAAAAGCGCCCGATATTCCCTCTATTCTGGTAGAAACGGCGTTTATCAGCAATCTGGAAGAAGAGCGTAAATTGCGCACCAGCCACTTTCAGCAGCAAATTGTGGAATCTATTCTAGCGGGGATCAAGGCGTATTTTGCCAGCGTGGGCAATCGTAAGTAAGGCGCTTTCGGTATTGATTGGCTAAAAACAAAAAACACCCTGACGGGTGTTTTTTGTTGGTAAGCTTATTGATTCAAGAAATTGGTTGCGGGGGCCGGATTTGAACCGACGACCTTCGGGTTATGAGCCTGACGAGCTACCAGGCTGCATCTACCCCGCGTCTGTGGATGGCACTATACTCTCCATTGCCGGGTATGCAACCATTTTAAAAAAAAGAGGCAGTTACCTGCACGTCTGACGGTTTTATCTGCACTTTGATTGATTTTTATTCACCTCCATTCACTTATGAAGATTGGCGCGTTTTCTTATTATGAATGAATATTGGCGCGTTTTCTTATAGATGTGCCTTTGTGTTATTTAAACGTGTCTTTGTGTTATTGTGCAGTCACTGATTTTGCAGGCTGTAATGAGAGCGAAAGAGAAAATGAGAGGATGTCGGGGTAAATATGTTCTGACCGGGGTGGTGATCGCCATTCTGGGTGTCAGCCCAGGCCGGTCGTGGGCAGCAGTATGTATGGTCGTGGGCAGCAGTATGTATAAAGATGGGCGACTTGAGCAGCCGCTTGCGCTCGTTAATGAACCTAACGCTACCGGAAAGCCAGTTAATGCAGGTGATTTTGTTAACCAGGTGACAGAGATTAAGAACGCCCCCCCGCGCTGTATGCCCGTAATCAGGCCATCTTTCAGGCCATTCAACGTTGGATGCAGGCCGGTGCCGACACGCGTAACCTGAGCTAGTTCGGGCTTAATGCCTGGCAAATGGAGGGCGTGGATAATTTTTGGTAACGTGCAGTTTACCGGGTATTACACGCCGGTCGTGCAGGCGCGTTACACCCGTCAGGGTGAATTCCAACACCCGCTTTATGGTATGCCAGCCCCTAATAAAAAGAGCCGTCGCTTACCCGATCGCGCGGGTATTTATGCCGGTGCACTGGGCGAACGCAATGTCCTTGCCTGGACCAACTTGCTGATGGACAACTTTTTGATGGAAGTGCAGGGGAGCGGTTATGTGGATTTCGGTGATGGCCGATCGCTGACATTCTTTGCCTATGGCGGCAAGAATTGGCATGCCTATCGCAGTATTGGCAAGACGTTGATCGACAGAGGCGAAGTGCCTAAAAAAGAGATGTCGATGCAGGCGATCCGCCACTGGGGCGAGACACACTCCGGTATGCTGTACGTGAACTGCTGGAGCAGAATCCCTCTTTTGTTTTCTTTAAACCGATGTCATCCGCACCAGTGAAGGGCGCGAGCGCTGTGCTGTTGATTGCCAAAGCCTCTGTAGCGTCCGATCGCTCGCTGATTCCAGCGGGCACGGCTTTGCTGGCAGAGGTCCCGTTGCTTAACAACGAAGGGAAATTCACCGGCCGTTACGAGATGCGCATGATGGTGGAGCTTGACGTGGGGGGAGCCATCAAAGGCCAGCGTTTTGATATCTATCAGAGGATCGGGCATGAGGGCGGTCATGCCGCCGGGTATTACAACCACTACCACTATGGTCGTGTCTGGGTGGTCAAGTATTCAATGAGTTGATTACAGTGTAAACTCTGTGGTTTTGGATGTGGAGATACAGTGGCTAACGTTGATGTAAGATGCCCGTTTTGTGAACAGACAGCCTCTGTAAAAAAAACATGGTTATGGCAAAAGTGCCTGTCAGCGTTACCGTTGTCAGTCATGTAAACGCACCTTCCAGCTCGATTATTCCTATCGTGCCTGCCAACCGGGAATGACAGACCAACTCATTGATTTTGCAATGAATAATGCGGGTATTCGTGACACTGCTCGGGGTTACATATTAGTATCAATGCCGTCGTGCGTACTTTAAAAAACTCTCGCCGCGGAATGTAACAACGCTGCCACTTAATAACCTGCAAATTCAACTGATTTGCGAAGTGGATGAGATGTGATCATTTGTTGGCAACAAAAAAGACAGCGCTGGCGGTAGTATGCATGGGAGCCGCGTTTGAAGCGGATAATCGCTCATGCATTTGGCTCTCTAAGCAAGAAAACGCTGCGTAATTTGCTGAAACTGTTCTCGGGGTTCAGAGTGGCATTTTGGTGCACTAATGGCTACAGGGCTTACAACGACGAACTTCCAAAAGCAAAACACATTGTTGGCAAACTGTATACACAGCGTATTGAGCGTGAAAATCTGATGCTGCGCAACCGATTGAAACGCCTCAATCGTAAGACGTTGGGGTATTCAACATCATCGGAAATACACGATAGGCTTCATCGGCACTTACATCGAACGCGAGTATTACGTTTGATTGATGCTGTATCAACTCATTGAATACATTGAATACACGACCATTGAAACCCGCGGTTATGGCTACAGCCCGACATAAACCCGTATCGAGTTCAATCTGGATAACCCGAGCCTAAAAAACCTCAAGGTTCGTCAGGCGATCGCGCACAGCATCAATCTCGACGTGCTGAAACTCGACGTGCTGAAAAAAGTGGTGTGGTATGGCTATGCCTCGAACTCTCCCACAGGGATTACGCCGGAACTTACGCAGTTCCACGATAGCACACCGTCACCGTACAATTTCGATATCGCCAAGGCAAACAAACTGCTGTATGAAGCGGGCTTCCCGCGTCAGGCCAACGGTATTCGCTTCCAACTGGTGCACGATTTTGTGCCTTACGGCGATAGCTTTAAACGCATCGCTGAATACCTGAAATCTGTGTTGGCTAAAGTGGGTATTGACTTCACCATTCGCTCACAAGACTTCGCCATCTTTGTTAAACTGGTCTATACTGACCGCGATTTTGACTTCAATAACGGCTCCATTTCCAACTTGTGCGATCCAGCGGTTGGCGTGCAGCGTCTCTACTGGTCTAAAACCTACTCACCGTACATTCCGTTTGGTAATGACTCGCACTACAGCAACCCGGAAGTAGACCGTCTGCTCGAGCAGACCGCCGTTGAGACCGATCCAGCGAAACGTGTGGAGTTGTACAAGTGTGGAGTTGTACAAATAGTTCCAACGCATCATCGCTACCGAGATCCAAGACCTGAACCTGTTGCAGATCAACCGACTGACTATCTATAACAAACACGTCCACGGCTTTATCAACGGTATTCAGGGTGTTAATGCCAGCCTGGCTGACGTTTGGATTGAACAGAAGTCTGACGTTTGCATTGAACAGTAAGTAAATTGAACAGTAAGTAAAAGTAAGTAAAGTAAAAGTAATACGACAGTCCCGCGACGGCGGGACTGTGTTTTTTGATAGAGGTTGAACAGATTGCAACGCGCGCTATTGCATGCGCTGCCCACGACGCTCGGCATCGTGATCGTGGTATTTTGTGATCGTGGTATTTTTTTCTGCTGCAACTGGTACCGGGTGATGCCGCCTATGTGCTGGCTGCCGAAGCGGGCAGCGCTACCGCAGAAACCATGACGATGCTGCACGCCCAGACGATGCTGCACGTCCAGTTCGGGCTGGATCAGCTATTCTTTCCCAACTTCTCAGATACCTTGGCAACCTCAGCCTGGGGTTCTCACCGTGTTATAACCGCGCCCGTGATGGACCTGATCATGGCACAGCTACACAGCACGCTGCTGATGCTGCTTTCACAGACCATCGCTATCGTGTTCGGGATCGCGCTGGGCGCAGTGATGGCGGTATGGGTAGGGAAATGGCCTGACCATGTGCTGTCGCTGTTTGCACTGCTGCTCTACTCCACGCCGGGGTACTGGATCGGGTTGATGACGCTGATTCTGTTCTCCATCCAGCTTGATTGGCTGCCGAGCAGCGGCAACATCACCATCGGTGCCGAGCTCACTGGCTGGGCCTACGTCGCGGACATGCTGCGTCACGCTATTTTGCCAGTGCTGGCATTGAGCAACTTTTTCATTGCGATTGACGCTCGCTTAACCCGCGCGGCGATGCTGGAAATCGCCCAGCAGGATTTTGTACGCACCGCCCATACCAAAGGCCTTACCCCGTGGTTTGTCACCGGACATCACATTCTGCGCTGAGCGTTGCTGCCGATCACGACCGTTGCAGGTATGCACTTTTGCAACCTGCTTGGCGGCTGCCGTGGTTGAAACCGTATTCAGTTGGTCTGGCCTCGGTCGGCTGGCGCTGGAAGCGGTGATGGCACGTGATTTTAACGTGCTGCTGGGTGTACTGCTGCTTTGCGCCCTACTGGTGATTGTGGCGAATATTCTGGTGGACTTACTCCAGTCCTGGTTGGATCCGCGCATTAAAGCGCACTGAGTCTGGTCGGAAATAACAGTAGAATACAATGAAATAGGTAATTCCTGATATGAGTAACCTTGTTGATGAAAAAGGCCCAGCGCGCCGCACATTCCACCTGTCGCATGAAGTGAGCGCCTTTTTGCGTAACCCCTCCGTCATGGCGGGGTTGTTGATGCTACTGACTGTCTTGGTAATAGCGTTCCTCGCCCCGCTTATCTACCGCGGCGATCCTCTGGATATGGTGGCACAGCCGTTTTTATGGCCCGGACAAGACCCACAGTTCCAACCGGGAACCGATTCGCTGGGTCGTGACGTGGCCGCCGGCATTGTGCATGGTTCACAGATTTCGTTGCAAATAGGCTTCAGCGCCATGTTGGTCAGCCTGGCTATAGGCACCGTCGTCGGTGCATCGGCAGGCTATTTCGGCGGCACAATCGACGATGTGTTGGTGCATATCACCGAGCTGTTTCAGACCTTTCTCACGTTCTTACTGGTGGTCGTGCTGGTAGCCATCGGCAATCCCTCGATTGGCCTGATCTCTAGTGCGATCGATGATCTTTCAGGAGCCGATGACATCGCTAAACCCGGTGTTGAGCATCGGCCAGCAAGGTGTTGAGCATCGGCCAGCAAATTGCGGAAACACTGCATATGCACCAGCAATTAACCTCTGCACCAGCAATTAACCTCAGTCGCTGCGCGCAAGCGAGCTATTGAATTGCTGGATCTGGTGCAGATCCCCGAGCCGGCCCATCGCGTTGATGATTACCCACATAACCTCTCCGCGGACAGCGCCAGCGCGTGATGATCGCCATGGAGGTTGCCTGTCAGCCACGCTTGCTGATTGCTGATGAACCCACCACGGCGCTCGATGTCACCATTCAAGCCTAAATTCTGGCGCTGCTGGACAGACTGAGACGCGAATCATCGATGGGGTTGCTGCTGATCACGCACGATCTCGGTTTGGTATCGCAGTGGGCTGATCGCGTGGCGGTAATGTACGCCGGGCAAAAGGTCGAAGAGGCTGCCACAGCGCAGCTGTTCAGCGCACGGCAACACCCCTACACGCGTGGTCTGCTAGGCACCTCGCTGCATATGGATCAGGACATGCATTGCTGTGATTCGCGCCTGCCGGAAATCCATCACCAGCCTGACGCGTCAGGTTCTGCTTTCACGTTGATTACACCGCCGCCGTTGGTGCACAGCCCGCACCAAACCGATGAACAGCCGCTGCTGTCACTGCACGATGTCCATACCGAATATCATTCCGTACAAGGGAAAGTCAGCGCGGCGAATGGAGTATCGCTGGATATCCATCCGGGGGAAACCCTGGGGATGGTCGGCGAATCCAGCTGCGGAAAATTGACCCTGTCAAAAACCATCCTGCGCCTGCTGCCCACCTCACAGGGCAGCGTCATTTTTGACGGTGAGGATATCACCCACCACAACGCGTCATGCCTGGCGTCACTGCGTCAGCGTGTGCAGATGATATTTCAGGATCCTTACGCGTCGCTTAACCCGCGCCACAGCATTCAGCACATTCTGGAAACGCCACTGGTGATACACGGCATGGGCTCGCGTGCCGAACGCCAACGCGCGGTGCGCGACATCCTTGATTAAGGTCTGGCTGCCATAACGCAGTCTGGAGCGTTACCCGCACGAGTTTTCTGGTGGACAGTGCCAACGCATGGTGGACAGTGCCAACGCATTGGGATAGCTGGCGCGATGGTGATCTGCGATGAGCAGGTCTCTGCGCTAGATGTGTCCATTCAGGTACAAATTCTCAACTTTCTGGTGGAACTGAAAAACGAGATGGGGCTGGCGCTACTGTTTATCTCGCACGATTTGGCCGTGGTGCGCTATATCGCCGATAACGTGCTGGTGATGCATAACGGCAACTGAGTTGAGCAAGGTGACAGTTACCGCATCTGGCATCAACAGCAACACCTGTATACCCGAAAACTCATCGATGCAGTACCAAGCGCGACGCCGCGTACTGCACAAGAGATCCCTGTTAGTACGAGCCCAACCGTCCACCTGACAGAGAGACAAACGGCATGAATTTGGGCATTCAAGGAAAAAAAGCATTGGTGTGGGGAGCTAGTCGTGAGCTGGGAAAGCAGCAGCGCTGCAACTGACACAGTAAGGGGTTGAACCCCTTACTGTCACGCACGCACAGGCATTGCACGAAGCCCAAGAGGGCATTTTGCTGCAAACCGGTGTGCATCCGAATGCCGTTGTGACGGATATCACTACAGAAGCAGGCCGACAAGCGGCCATTAACGCCTGCCCTGCTCCCGACATTCTGATCAATAACGCCAGCGGCCCAACCTGATCAATAACGCCAGCGGCCCAACCTGATCAATAACGCCAGCGGCCCAACGCCGGGTGATTTTCGCGAATGGCAGAGACAGGATTGGCTTGGTGCTCTCGACAGCATGATGCTCGGCCCGATTACCATTATGCGCCTGGCATGGCAGAGCGTGGTTTTGGCCGCATCATCAATATCACCTCGCGCAGCGTCAAGATTCCACAACTGGAACTGGGCTTGTCCAACAGTGCACGCTCCGGCCTGACGGGCTTTGTCGCCAGATTGGCGCACACACAAGTGCACCGCAACATGACGATCAACAATATTCTGCCTGGCATCTTCTATACCGAAGGCCAATGGCAAAACATCCAGTCGCTGAGCGAACAAACCGGGCGTGATTTTTCAGTAATCCACAAGGAACGAGCGGCGGCTAACCCGGCTCAGCTCTATGGTCAACCAGAAGTGTTTGGTGCCACCTGTGCGTTTCTCTGCTCGCAACAGGCTGGTTTTATCACCGGACAAAACCTGTTGATTGATGGCGGCAGCTATCCCGGCACTTTTTGAGGAATCATCATGACGCCATTTGTACCCAAAACAGAGACGCCGCGCGTCAATAAAGCGACAGTAGACACCTTATTGCCAAATGACGGCACTGCACCTCCAGATTCACCAGTACCCAGAAATCGGTTTCGAAGAGTGGCAAACCGCGCGTTTGATTGCGAGCACCTTAACCGAATGGGGCATTGAGGTTACCACCGATATCGGCGGGACGGACGTCGCCGCCACGCTAAAAGGGTGTTATCCCGGCACAGGATGCCTCGGCTGGCGTGCCGATCGATATGGATGCACTGTATATCCACGAACAAACCGGGCTACCTTATGCCTCTGCGCACGCGGGCAGGATACACACCTGCGGCCATGATGGTCATGCTGCTGGGCGCAGCGTGCACCCCGATTTTGCCGGCACCGTACACTTTATTTTTCAACCGGCAGAAGGGTTAGGTGGCACATCGGCCATGCTTAACGACGGCTTGTTGGAACGCTTCCCCTGCGATGCCATTTACGGTTTGCACAACAAACCGGGTATCCCTCTTGGCACGTTTGCGCTGCGCGCCGGGCTGATGCTGTGCGCCAGTGATACCTGGCAGGTGGTATTTCGCGACACGGGAGGACACGGTAGATCGGGAGCACACCTGTCTATCGATCCCACTTTGCCCGCGGCACAGTTTATCAGAGCACTGCAAGCCATCGTCAGCCGTAACGTGCCGGCAATGGAGTCTGCCGTGTTGAGTATCGGTCACATTCAGGCGGTGATTCCAATGCACCGAACCTCATTCCCGACAGCGTGCGTATCAAAGGCACGGGGCGCAGCTATTCGCCCGTGATTCGTGAACTGCTGGCTTCCCGCCTTGAGACAATGGCACAATATTGTGGCCAGGGTTACGGTGCGCGCGCGGAAGTCACTTATGACTATCAATATCCGGTGCTGGTGAATAATACCGACGCCACCTACCGTGATACCGACGCCACCGACCGTGCAATTCACTCCGCACACACGGTCGCCAGTGTGAATCCGAACATGACACCGCTACTGGGGCGCAGAGGATTTCGCCCACATGTTGGAACAGCGCCCTGGCGCATTCATGATGGTCGGTAACGGCGATGCAGCCGCGCTGCACACGCCGCACTATGACTTTAACGATGACCTGATTCCTTCGGCGTCCAGTATTGGGCCGCGCTGGTGTATCAGGCGCTGAAAAGCGCCTGAATCAAGGATACTGCCATGACCATAGCGACCAGAGAGAAACAACCGGAAATCTGTCAGCGCATCCTGCAGGAGGCGATTGCACGTTTTGCCCATAAAGCTCTGAACTGACCACTATCTGTGAAATTACTCAGGCCACGCAGGTAAATCTAGCCTCGGTAAACTATTACTTCGGCTCCAAGGATGGCCTGCTGCACGCGGTGCTGCCATGCATGTGCTGACCGATGCCGATCCACGTTCGGGCAGGTTGGCTTTAGTGTCACAAGGGCTATGCGATAACCGTGACGACAACAGGTGCTGGAGCACCTGCTTACCTTTGTCAGCACCGGTTTTTTGCGTGCCTTCCCATAACGATATCTTTCACATTCACCGCATGGAGACGCTGTCACACGCGCCGTCCGTGCCGTTCTTTACACCGTCAGGAAATAACGCAGGCTAAAAACTATGAGTAAATCCAAAATTGAAGGCTCCTTTGTAGCACTGATTACCCCGTTCAACGAGGACGGCATCGTCGATTTCGACGCATTTGAAACGCTGTTGCAGTTTCAAGCTAAAATGGCACCTCAGCCGTGCTGATCATGGGGTCAACCGGTGAAGTCTCCATATTGTCACCGAAAGAGCGTAAGGCCATTATTCGCCGTACAGCGCAATTCCGTCAGGGTGACGAAGATTTTCTTCGGTTGCACAGGCAACAACACTGACACCACCATCGATTATGTGCGCTATGCGCAAGACAACGGCGCAGACGGCACGATCATCGCAGCACCAGTCTATATCTGCGCACCGGAAAGCAATATCGAAAGCTATTTCCTTGAAGTGGTAGATGCCACCGATCTACCGCTCGGGATCTACAACAACCCGCTGCGCGTGAAGTACGATCTGCACTGGACATCGCTGCTGCGCATCTTCAAATACCCGAACCATGTGGTACATAAAGAATCCACCACTAGCGTGGGACAGGTAGCGCAAGTACTGGCTGGCAATCCGGACGTTTCGGTCATGTACTGCGACTCCCCCAACTTGGGACATGGTGGACATGGTACCGCCAACATGACCGGCAACATTGCGCCGGTAGAACTGGCCGAAATTTCACGTCCGTGGAAAAACGGCGACGATGCTGCACGCTTCCGCACCGCTTACCAACACTTACTGCTGTTGCACTACACTATTCGGCCATCAATCCAGTGGCGGTAAATCGCTGATGAAAGCCATCGGCTTGCCGGCAGGCAACCTGCGTCGGCCGCTGCGCGACCTGCAAGCCGATGCATTATAGAACGGTATTCGTATCGTCAACAGAACGGTATTCGTATCGTCAACGAACTGGGTCTGAGCAAAAAGTACGGTTTTAAAGGTTAATGATTTAACGCTGCATATTTAACGCTGCATAAAAAAGCCGCCTGAATAATTAGGCGGCTTTTATTTTATTACCACATGCTCATCAGAAACTGTATTGAACCACAATGCGATAACGTGTTTGACGATTATCCGTGGTTCCTGATTCAGGCGATTATCCGTGGTTCCTAATTCAGGAACATTTCCCACCGCCACGAAGGGACGCTAGTTTTTATCCCACTTGTAGCTCAACTTCATATCATGACCAAAAGAATAACTTTCGTTATCTGCCAATTTTATGCTGGCAGCATTGGCTTTTTGATAATCCAATTCATATTCAATTGTGTAGTCTTTAAGAAAATTATAGGCAAAACCGAGGTCAGATTATAACCATTTTCAGAAGTACGACCTTACGTTCCAATATTTATTACCGCTCGTGCGTTTATAATATGGACGATAACGCAATGAGACAGAAAGATCGTCAGTCAGATTGACTTTACCACGTAAATAGGTAGTATATTCAATGAATTGATTCATCATCAAACGTAATACTCGCGTTCGATGTAAGTGCCGATGAGCCTATCGTGTATTTCCGATGATGTTGAATACCCCAATGTCTTACGATTGAGGCGTTTCAATCGGTTGCGCAGCATCAGAATCAGATTTTCACGCTCAATACGCTGTGTATGAAGTTTGCCAACAATGTGTTTTGCTTTTGGAAGTTCGTCGTTGTGAGCCCTATAGCCATCAGTGCACCAAAATGCCACTCTGAACCCCGAGAACATACGCAGCGTTAGAGCTAAATGCATGAGCGATAATCCGCTTCAAACGCGGCTCACATGCATACCACCACCAACGCTGTCGTTTTTTGTTGCCAACAAATGATCACATCTCATCCACTTCGCAAATCAGTTGAATTTGCAGGTTATCCAGTGGCAGCGTTGTTACATTACGCGGCGAGAATTTTTAAGGTAGGCACGACGGCATTGATACTAATATGTAACGCCCGAGCAGTGTCACGAATACCAGAATTATTCATTGCCAAGTCAATGAGTTGGTATGTCATTCCCGGTTGGCAAGCACGATAGTAAAGTAATAATGAGCTGGAAGGTGCGTTTACATGACTAACAACGGTAACGCTGATGGGCACTTTTGCCATAACTGTGTTTTTTACAGAGGCTGTCTGTTCACAAAACGGGCATCTTACATCAACGTTAGCCACTGTATCTCCACATCCAAAACCACAGAGTTTACACTGTAATCAACTCATTGAATACTTGACCCTAAATAGCATATACATTTGGAATATTAACGTATTAAAATTTTTGTCTTACAATAACTCTGGTCCAAACTGTAGTGGTCAACTAAAACTGGCCACCGGTTTAGAGTTTTTCGAACCGATTTTCCGATTCGTTTGGTGGTAATCCACCGTTATAGTCGCGCGGTCTGAGTGTACGTGTACTGTAATATCCCACGATATAGTACGTTATGGAGCAGGCTGCTTCGGTAAAGCTCCCGTATCCCATTACCGGTATCCATTCACTTTTCAGGTTTCTGAAGAAGCGCTCCATCAGGCTATTATCCCAGCAGTTTCCGCGCCGGCTCATACTCTATTTTATCCGGTAACTCTATTTTATCCGGTAACGCCACAGCGACTGACAGAACTGCCTGCTTGTATAATGGCTGCTCTGCTCATATAATGGCTGCCCTGCTCACTCTGGAACATTAGCCCTGATGGCCTGCCCCGGTTTTCAAAAGCCATTTCCAGCGCCTTAGTGGATTTCCAGCGCCTTAGTGGTCAGCTGGCTGTCCGGTGAGAACGATATTGCCCAGCCAACTGATTGCCCAGCCCACTGGTTTTCTGGCGAACAGGTCGAGAACAATTTTCTGGCGAACAGGTCGAGAACAACAGCAAGGTACGCACAGCATTTTCCTGTCCAGACATATGTCACATCGCCGCCCCACACCAGGTGTGGTTATGTGACGGCGAACTGGCGCTCAAGATAATTCGGTATGGCAACATGGTCCCGACCACCGCGTAATATCTGTGTTTCGATTGCTGGCAGCTTACAAGCCCCAGCTCTTTCATGATTCTGCCGCAAGCCAGCGCTCCATCCGGAAGCCCCTGAGCGTTGCCATTGCGGCGATACTTCTCCCCCCCGCTGAGCCATGACTGATGTTGTGCAGTTCCTGAATCTAGCTGCGCAGCTCTGTACGCCTTCTGTCCGGTTTATCAGGACGGCATTTCCAGTATTTATAGCTGTTACGGTGAACCCTGAACACTTGGCAGAGTGTGGCCACGTGATAACGCGCCCTGAGTTTTCTGATTAACGAGAGCCGTTCAGAGAGTCTGACATCAAGAGCACGGTAGCCTTTTTTTAATATTTCGTTTTCCATTTCAATATGTTGAAGTTTTTCCTTCAGCGCGCGGATTTCAATCTGTTCTGGAGTGATTTCAATCTGTTCTGGAGTAATGGGAGAGGCTTTAGGTGTTTTTCCCTGCCGTTCGTCCGTAATTGTCTGACCCAGCTGATCATGGTTAAGAGGCAGATATCCATGGCTTTGGCTGCTTCAGCAACGGTGTAGTTCTGATTGACAACCAACTGAGCGGATTCACGTTTGAACTCTGCACTGAAATTTCTTTTTTCATTGGGACACCTGTGTTGTCCTGAGGTGAGCATATCACCTCTGTTCAGGTGGCCAAATTCAGTGTGCCACTACATCAAGCACAACATAAGTGCACCACTGCCGAAAAAGGTCTGGCGCAAATGAATGGTTGAGAAAGATGCCCATTTTGTCGGGATGATCGCCACGCCTACCATTAACCGGAATGATAACCCGGTATTAAAAAGGATACTGTCAGATGGCCAGTAGAAGCCGAAAGCATAGAAGCCGAAAGCATAATATCTGCATTCCCAACCTGTATTGCTTTTTAAACCTGATGACCAACCGCGTTTACTGGCAATACAAGCATCCTATTACGGGTAAAATATGAACTGGGTACCAACCCCATACGAACTGGGTACCAACACTGACGATGCTGCTGCGTTAGCCATTGAAGCGAATTTACGCTTGAGTGAGCAAAAGAGTAGCCAGGCCTTTGCCATCCGAGATCGTTTGTTGGCCGAGTCTGGCAAAGGCATCACGGTTACCGGCTGGCTGGAAAGAGATATAAAACCATTCAAGATGAGCGGCTGAAATCAGGCGATATTCGCCCCAACACCTATAATTCACCCAACACCTATAAACAGCGCAATAAGCCCATTGCCCTGCTCAACCAGCACGCCGGTATGAAGATGTTGTCCGAGGTGGGGGCCAATGATATCGCCGAAATTCTTGATGACTACAAGGCAAACGGATAGCACGGATGGCGCAGGTAGTGCGTTCAGTGTTGATAGATGTGTTTAAGGAGGCGCAACATGCGGGCGAAGTGCCGCCTGGTATAACCCGGCGTTGGCCACCAAGCAGCCACGCATAAAAGTGCAGAGCCAACGGTTGGATCTGGAGGAATAGCAGGCCATCTTTGCCGTAGCTAATGCCAAGCACAATATATGGGCAATGCCATGTTGCTGGCGCTGATTACCGGGCAATACCTGGGCGATATCGCCAACATGAAATTCGCAGATACCAACATGAAATTCGCAGATATATGGGATGACCATCTGCATATCATGCAAGAGAAAACCGGCACGCGACTGGTGATTCCCCTTTCATTGCACTGTAACGCCATTGGGTGGAGCCTGGAGATATCGTCAAGCGTTGCCGCGATTATGTGATCAGTCCCTATTTGGTGCATTTTTTCCACACCACCTCACAGGCCAAACGCGGCGATGGAGTTACACCGCGCACACTTACCATGCGGTTTAGCAAGGCTAGAGATAAAACAGGGTTGAGCAGGATAATGGCACGCCGCCCACTTTCCATGAGCAGCGTTCTCTCGTGGAACAGCTTTACCGTGAACAAGCTGATTTCGATACCCGGCATTTACTGGGACATAAATCGCGGCATCAGACCGATGCCTATAACGATGATCGTGGTAAATATTGGTTAACAATTCAGGTCAAGAGAGGATAGAACGGGTAGAAATGATTGATGATTTTTTAATCTATTTTCCTAAATCATTTTCCTAAATGAAAATCGCTGTGTTAAAAGTCAGCGGCAGAAAAAACGCCACCGCCGATCTTTATCGCAACAATACGATCACATATTGTCGATGATATCCTGAGCAAACTCGCTACATTTCCGCAGTTTAGCGCCATCAAGCTGACGTTCGAAATCGTAGGTCACGGTCTTGTTCTTGATTGCGCCTTCCATTCCTTTAACAATCAGGTCGGCCGCTTCGAACCAGTGCATGTGGCGCAGCATCATTTCAGCGGAAAGAATGACTGAACCGGGGTTCACTTTATCCTGACCTGCATATTTCTGTGCTGTACCGTGAGTCGCTTCGAAAAGCGCGCATTCATCACCAATGTTGGCACCAGGCGCGATACCAATACCGCCGACCTGAGCAGCCAGCGCATCGGAAATGTAGTCACCGTTCAGGTTCATACAAGCGATAATGTCGTACTCCGCCGGACGCAGCAAAATCTGTTGCAGGAACGCATCGGCAATCACATCTTTGATGATAATCTCTTTGCCGCTGTTAGGGTTCTTGATTTTAACCCAAGGACCACCATCGATCAGTTCACCGCCAAATTCGTCACGTGCCAACTGGTAGCCCCAGTCTTTAAACGCGCCTTCGGTGAATTTCATGATGTTGCCCTTGTGGACTAACGTAACAGATTCACGATCGTTGACTATGGCGTACTCAATGGCGGCACGTACTAGACGCTTTGTACCCTCTTCAGAGCACGGCTTGATACCAATACCGCACTGTTGCGGGAAGCGGATCTTGCTCACACCCATCTCGTCACGCAGGAATTTGATCACTTTGTCTGCTTCAGCGGTACCGGCTTTCCACTCGATACCCGCATAGATGTCTTCGGAGTTTTCACGGAAGATCACCATATCAGTCAGCTCAGGTTGTTTAACCGGGCTTGGTGTACCTTTGTAATAACGAACCGGACGCAGGCAGATATAAAGATCCAGTTGTTGGCGCAGAGCAACGTTCAGAGAACGGATACCGCCGCCGACAGGCGTAGTCAGTGGGCCTTTGATGGCGATACGGTAATCACGAATCAAATCCAGTGTCTCTTCCGGCAACCAGACGTCTCTGCCATACACCTGGGTGGATTTTTCACTGGTGTAGATTTCCATCCATGAGATAGCGCGTTTGCCGTCATAAGCTTTCTTCACTGTGGCATTAACAACATTGATCATCGCAGGAGTTACATCCACACCGATACCGTCCCCTTCGATAAAGGGGATGATCGGATTATTAGGAACGTTCAACTTGCCTTGGGCATCAATAGTGATTTTTTGTCCGTCTGTTGGTACAACTACTTTGTTTTCCATAACCTCTCCTTCGAGCGCAATTTTGTTAATGATTTGTAAGATGCGCGTCGATACTACTTGAATATTTTGCCCGCGCCAATAGCAAACCATTTCGAGTATAATGCCTTTGTAACTCTCGGCTATAAAGATGATGAATAAATTTTGGTTAAATATCGAAATATTAATCGACTCAGCTCGTAAACTTCGCGTAAACGCGCGGTTTTCCACTGTGCCGCGCCGCATCGTTCTGTTCAATAAACCTTTTGACGTGCTTCCGCAGTTTACCGATGAAGCAGGCCGCACTACCCTGAAAGACTATATCCCTTTTCCTGGTATTTATGTATGCCGTAGGACGGTTGGATCGTGATAGCGAGGGTCTAATGATTCTCACTAATGACGGAAAACTGTAAGCCCAACTCACTCAACCGAAGAAAAAAACAGCGAAAATCTATTATGTTTAGGTAGAAGGCACCCCGACAGAGGCAGATTTGCAGCAATTTCGTCGCGGCTTGCCGTTGAAAGATGGCATTACATTGCCCGCAGGTGCAGAAATTGTTGCTTCCCCGGAGTGGCCTCCGGGAACGCGTGTCGCCGATTCGCGAAAGAAAACCGTTTCAGACAGTTGGCTAAAAATCACGCTGCATGAGGGGCGAAACCGTCAGGTTCGTCGCATGACCGCGCACATAGGCTATCTAACCCTACGCCTGATACGCTACGGTATGGCCAATCAGATACTGGACCATTTACCGCCTGGCACCTGGAGAGAGATTCTTGACGTTTAAACCGCATGTTACCGTGGCCTGTGTGGTACAGGCTGAAAACCATTTTTTAATTGTTGAAGAAGAGATTCGCGGTAAAACAAACTGGAACCAGCCCGCAGGGCACCTTGAGGCTAACTAAACATTGATTCAGGCAGCTCGACGCGAACTGTGGGAAGAAACCGGCATCAGTGCAGCACCACAGGCTTTTCTGCGTCTTCACCAGTGGATTGCCCCCGACCAAACCCCGTTTCTGCGTTTTTGCTTTGCCATTGATCTCACAGCAAGACTTCCAACCCCCCGCATGACAGCGATATCAGTTGCTGTCACTGGCTCAGTGCCGAGGAAATTCTGCATTCCACGCAGTTGCGATCGCCGCTAGTGGCAGAAAGTATTCGCTGCTATCAGACGACAGAACGCTATCCGCTCAGCCTGCTGGGAGCCTTTAACTGGCCCTTTGAAATGCCAATGCGCAGGATGAGCCATCCAACCCGGGCAACATCATGATAACAACCCGGGCAACATCATGATAATATGTGCCGCTTATTTTTCATGCTGACGCGTTGAAGTCCTTTGAGCCGCGCGCGTCAACACTTCGGTTCGTGAGACGCCCATGTCAGATAACAGCCAGAAAAAAATTATTGTCGGAATGTCCGGCGGTGTCGATTCTTCCGTTTCCGCCTATCTGTTACAGCAACAGGGCTATCAGGTTGAAGGCCTGTTCATGAAGAACTGGGAGGAAGACGATGACACGGAGTATTGCTCTGCCACTACCGATCTGGCCGATGCGCAAGCCGTATGCGACAAATTGGGCATTGTGCTACACACCGTCAATTTTGCTGCGGAATATTGGGATAATGTTTTTGAACATTTTCTAGCTGAATACCGTGCGGGCCGCACGCCAAACCCCGATATCCTTTGTAACAAAGAGATAAAATTCAAAGCGTTTTTAGAGTTTGCCGCTGAAGATCTAGGGGCCGACTATATCGCTACCGGCCACTATGTTCGCCGTCATGACAACGGCTGTGCTACGCGTTTGTTGCGCGGAAAAGACGGCGATAAAGATCAAAGTTATTTCCTTTACACACTTAACCACCAGCAAATCTCGCAAAGCCTGTTCCCGGTGGGAGATCTGGAAAAACCTGAAGTGCGCCTTATCGCAGAACGTCTTAGTCTGGCAACCGCGCAAAAGAAAGATTCCACAGGTATCTGTTTCATCGGTGAGCGCAAATTCCGAGATTTTTTGGCGCGCTACTTGCCGGCACAGCCGGGACCTATCCTGTCCGTCGATGACGGTAAACCCATGGGGCGACATCAGAATTTGATGTACCACACGCTGGGACAGCGCAAAGGGTTGGGCATCGGCGGTGTCAAAGAGGGCAGCGAAGATCCTTGGTATGTGGTTGATAAAGACGTCGCGAATAATATTCTGTATGTTGCGCAAGGACACAATCATCCACGCCTGATGTCACATGGACTTATCGCGCAACAGCTGCATTGGGTCGATCGCCAACCGTGCCTTGAACCCTTCCGTTGTGTCGTGAAAACTCGATATCGTCAGGAAGACATTCCCTGTACGGTAACCCCGTTGGATAGCGAACGCATCAGCATTCGTTTTGATGCGCCGGTCGCTGCCGTCACACCGGGTCAATCCGCGGTGTTTTATCAGGGAGAGGTTTGTCTTGGCGGTGGCATCATCGAAAAACGAGTACAGGAGTAGCCTGTGGCTAAAAATTACCAGGACATCACGCTGGCTCTGGCGGGCGTTTGCCAATCTGCCCATCTGGTTCAACAGTTGGCGCACCATGGCCACTGTGTGATCATGACGTACTGCAAACTTCGCTCAACAGCCTGTTGGATATGAATCCCCGATCTACCGTGGTAGTATTTGGTGGTTATGAGCGTAATGTAAAGGCCGGATTGGAAACCTTGCTGGGTATTTTAAACAGCAGTGCCAAGGGCGTAGGCGCAGAATTATCCCGCTATGCTTTTAGTTTGATTGCCCTTGAGCACAAGTTAAGTGGCAATAGCGCAGCGCTCGACGAATTGGGTAACCATAGAATTGGGTAACCATATTAGCCAATAATCACGCTTAGCCAACTATCACGCCAACTCGAACATTTCGAGCTCATGTCAGAGACGATTATCAGCGCTCTGTCCAGGATTTATGTCAATGCCATCAGCGCACTGGGCCCGCGAATTCAGGTAACCGGTTCCCCGAAAGTGCTGAAAAATACGTAGGTGCAGGCCAAAGTGCGCGCCGCGCTGCTGGCAGATATCCGTGCTGCGGTACTGTGGCAACAGGTCAGCGGTAGACGTTTGCAACTGATATTTTCTCGCGCTCGTTGGGTGAAAGAAGCCAAACTGATACTGGCCCGTTGTTAATCCATGGGCGTCCGCTTACGACATCAACAAACGGCGCAGAGGCCCACCATGCATCATCACAACTCCTAAACGTTATCACAACTCCTAAACGTTGCTGATGTTATCGTTTTAATTTATGTGTTGTTAAACCTATACTTTGATAAATACACCTCAGGAGTTGCTTGCGATGGAATTATCTTCACTGACCTCCGTGTCCCCGATTGATGGTCGCTACGGTGATAAAGTCAGCACGTTACGCGCTATTTTCAGTGAATTTGGTTTACTAAAGTTTCGCGTGCAGGTTGAAGTCCGCTGGCTACAAAAATTGGTAGCCTGTGCAGAAATCAAGGAAGTTCCTGCGTTTGACGCCGACGCAAACGCTTTCCTTGATAAAATTGTCGCAGAATTCAATGAAACTGACGCCGCGCGTATCAAAACTATCGAACGCACGACCAATCATGATGTGAAAGCCGTCGAGTATTTTCTGAAAGAAAAAGTCGCGGCGGTCCCTAGCCTGCATGCGGTCAATGAATTTATCCATTTTGCCTGTACGTCAGAAGATATTAACAACCTGTCTCACGCCTTGATGCTGGATTGCGCACGCCGTGATGTCATTCTGCCGTTCTGGCGTCAAATTATTGATGCCCTCAAGACGTTGGCACAGCAGTATCGTGACATTCCCCTGCTCTGCCGCACCCACGGCCAGCCTGCAACGCCGTCAACCATTGGCAAAGAGTTCGCCAATGTGGTTTACCGCATGGAGCGCCAATATCGCCAACTGCAACAGGTCGAAATTCTTGGCAAAATCAATGGCGCAGTGGGTAACTACAACGCGCATTTTGCCGCTTATCCCACGCTGGACTGGCACGCATTCAGCGAAAGCTTCGTCACCTCGCTGGGTATTCAGTGGAATCCCTACACCACTCAGATTGAACCGCACGACTACATCGCGGAACTGTTCAACTGCATATCCCGCTTCAATACCATTTTGATCGATTTTGACCGGGATATCTGGGGTTATATCGCACTGAATCACTTCAAGCAGAAAACCATCACTGGTGAAATAGGCTCTTCCACAATGCCGCACAAGGTGAATCCAATCGACTTCGAAAACTCCGAAGGCAATCTGGGACTGGCCAATGCCGTACTGGGCCATTTGGCAACCAAGTTGCCGGTGTCACGCTGGCAGCGTGATTTGACCGATTCCACCGTACTTCGTAACTTAGGTGTGGGTATCGGTTATGCGCTAATCGCTTATCAAGCAACCCTGAAAGGCATCAGCAAACTGGAAGTGAACCGTGACCGTCTGCTGGATGAGCTGGACAACAACTGGGAAGTGCTGGCTGAACCTATCCAAATGGTCATGCGCCGTTATGGTATTGAAAAGCCTTATGAGAAACTGAAAGAGCTGACACGTGGAAAACGCGTTGACGGTGCAGGCATCCAGGCCTTTATTGACGGCCTCCAATTGCCTGAAGAAGAAAAAACACGCCTAAAAGCAATGACGCCGTCAACCTACATTGGTCACGCGGTGACGCTGGTAGACACGTTAAAATAAGCTGGTAGACACGTTAAAAGTGTAAGCACGAGGGGTAACAACCCCTCGTGCTTGCTTTGCGATTGATTATTGGTTCGCATTAAGCTTTTTCTTTATCCCTCGATGTTTGTTTACATTTAGTTTATTGCGATTGTGGATAATTCACACGGCCACCGCCAATGCTCAATTCTGCTTTTTTTTTGTTAGAATTAGGAGGCATAGCCCTGATCGTCTAGTTCAATGAAGGATAAAGTCATGCGCGTACTGGTTGTTGAAGATAATGTGTTGCTGCGCCATCACCTCACCGTTCAGATGAAAGAAATGGGCCATCAGGTTGATGCGGCTGCAGATGCTAAAGAAGCAGATTATTTCCTGCATGAACATGCCCCTGATATCGCTATTCTGGACTTGGGATTGCCCGTTGAAGATGGTATGACGCTGATTCGCCGTTGGCGCAATCAGCAAGTGAAGCTGCCCATTTTGGTGCTGACAGCACAAGAAAGTTGGCAGGATAAAGTTGCCGTACTTGAAGCAGGTGCTGATGACTATGTAACGAAACCATTTCATCTCGAGGAAGTCGTTGCCCGAATGCAGGCGCTGATGCGACGTAACAGCGGCCTGGCTTCCCAGTTAATCAGTTTGCCACCGTTTGAAATCGATCTGTCGCGTCGTGAATTAATGGTGGCTGGCACGCCGATTAAGCTCACAGCATTTGAATACACAATTATTGAAACGCTGATTCGTAACAACGGTAAGGTGGTCAGCAAGGAGTCACTCATGCTGCAACTTTATCCTGATGCAGAATTACGTGAAAGCCACACTATTGATGTGTTGATGGGACGTCTGCGCAAAAAATTGCAACTGGTGTATGATGCCGACGTCATCACTACTGTGCGAGGCCAAGGCTATCGTTTTGATTTAGTTGCCTCTTCATAGCTATGCGTGTAAAAAGACAGCCATTCTCCTTACGTGTCCGTTTTCTGCTTGCTGCTGTCGCTATAGTGCTGTCCCTATCGCTGTCTTATGGGGCAGTCGCTATTATTGGCTACAGTGTAAGTTTTGATAAAACATCATTCCGTTTGCTGCGCGGTGAAAGCAACCTGTTTTACCGTCTGGCACAGTGGAAGGATCATAAGCTTAGCGTCACAATGCCGTCTGACATGGATATCAGCTATCCCACACTGGTGCTGATTTACGATCAGGGCGGCAAAATTCTCTGGCGCGAACGCGAAGTACCGGGACTGGAAGCGCTGATCAAACCCGAGTGGCTGAAAAAAACCGACTACCACGAACTTGATATCAACACCCAGACCAGCAGCGCGGTACTCAAAAGCGATGCTCATGTCCTCAGCAAACTGACCCGTTTTAGCAGCAAGATAGAAAAGACTCCGTTCACCCACTCTATCGCCGTCAATACCTACCCGGCCACAGAAAATCTGCCCGCGTTAACCATTGTCGTGATTGATAAAATCCCCCAGGAACTGCAACAGGCAGATATGGTCTGGGAGTGGTTTAGCTATGTTTTTATCGCCAATTTACTGTTAGTGCTACCTTTACTCTGGCTCGCTGCCCACTGGAGTTTGCACCCGATCAAGATGCTGGCGGAACAGGTTGCTGATTTGGAAAATGGCACCCGCGAACAGCTTGATGAGAATCCACCGCGCGAACTTTATAGCCTGGTGCGCAACCTCAACATTCTGCTCAATAACGAACGTAAGCGTTATCAAAAATACCGCACGGCGCTAACTGATCTAACGCATAGCCTAAAAACACCTCTTGCCGTGCTACAAACCACATTACGTGCGTTGCGCACGGATAAAGAAGTGCATATCAAACAGGCAGAACCGATGATGCTGGCGCAAATCAGCCGTATCTCACAACAGATAGGCTACTACCTGCATCGCGCGAGCATGCGTTATGAACACAATCTGCTGCTGCGTGAGGTGCACTCCGTTCCGGCATTGCTTGATGCCCTGTGTTCCGCACTGAACAAAGTGTATCAGCGTAAAGGCGTTGTCATCACGTTGGATATTTCCCCGGAATTAACCTTTGTCGGCGAAAAAAACGACTTTATGGAAGTGCTGGGTAATGTGCTCGACAACGCCTGTAAATACAGCCTTGAGTTTGTTGAAGTGAGCGCACAGTATTCGGACCATCGTCTGCATTTGCTGATCGACGATGATGGCCCCGGCATACTGCGCAGCCAACGTGAAATGATTTTCCAACGTGGTCAACGGGCGGATACGCTGCGCCCAGGTCAGGGCATTGGACTCTCCGTCGCGCTGGATATTATCGAGCAATACGAAGGGGAAATTATCATCACCGACAGTGTCCTTGGTGGTGCCCGCGTTGAAACCATTTTCGGCCGCCAGCATCCACATCCTGATTAACCTCGGCTTTGTTGTCATCATACTGCCGCTCTGTGCTGCAACTCTGATGCTGAAATCATTATACTCTTACAGCCCCCCTTTGTTGGAAACATGCTATGGATTATCAACTGAATCTCGATTGGCCATCTTTCATGGCGAATTACTGGCAAAAACACCCTGTGGTGATCAAACAGGGTTTTACCGATTTCATCGATCCCATATCCCCCGATGAACTTGCCGGGCTGGCAATGGAAAACGAAGTTGACAGCCGTTTAGTCAGCCACGATGCAGGCAAATGGCAAGTCAGTCACGGTCCTTTCGACAGCTTAGACCATTTAGGTAACACAACTGGTCCTTGCTGGTGCGGGCCGTTGACCATTGGCATGCTGCCTCAGCGGCACTGATGCGTCCGTTTCGTCATATTCCTGACTGGCGTACCGATGATTTGATGATCTCATTCTCGGTACCGGGCGGCGGCGTAGGGCTTATTCATCATTCAGGGAACCGGTCAGCGCCGCTGGCGAGTCGGGGGAAAGATCCCCATGAAGCAGCACTACCCTCACCTGGATCTTCTCCAGGTGGATCCGTTCGAGCCGATTATTGATGAGTTGATGTCTCCAGGCGATATTCTCTATATTTTCCGCCCGACTTTCCCCATGAAGGCTATTCATTGAAAAATGCACTCAACTACTCAGTCGGCTTTCGTTCACCTAACGGGCGTGAACTCGTCAGCGGTTTTGTCGATTATGTACTAGCTCATGAACTGTGGAGCTACCGTTATAGCGATCCCAATATCTATAGCGATCCCAATATCCCTGAACGTGAACACCCGGCCACGGTATTGCCCCAGGAACTGAATGCACTGCAAAAAATGATGCTGGATCTAGTGCAGAAACCGGAACACTTCCAGTGTTGGTTTGGGAGTTTATTACGCAATCGCGTCATTAACTGGATATCGCGCCGCCAGAGCCGCCATATCAACCCGGTGAAGTTTACGAATTACTTCAGCAAGGGGCTTGCTTTACGCCGGTTAAACGGATTACGCGTGCTCTGCGTGGCAGAGCAGTGCTTTGTCAACGGTGAGTGCCTCGACACTCCACACCATAGCGCTGCACTCGCCCTGTCAGAGCAGTTGACGTTTGAAGGCGGTGTGTTGGGAGAAGCATTGGAAGATCCTTCCTTCCTGGCAAAATTGACGGTATTCATTAACAGCGGTTATTGGTATTTTATGGGTTAAAGTTATTGGTATTTATGGGTTAAATAATAGGTCAAGTATTCAATAAATTGATTACAGTGTAGACTGTACGTTTTTGGATGTGGAGATACAGTGGCTAACGTTGATGTAAGATGCCCGTTTTGTGAACAGACAGCCTCTGCAAAAAACACGGTTATGGCAAAAGTGGACATCAGCGTTACCGTTGTCAGTCATGTAAACTACCTTCCAGCATACATTTTGCTCTCTAAGCAAGAAAACGCTGCGTAATTTGCTGAAACTTTTCTCGGGTTTCAGAGTGGCATTTTGGTGCACTGATGGCTACAGGGCTTACAACGACGAACTTCCAAAAGCAAAACACATTGTTGGCAAACTGTATACACAGCGTGTTGAGCGTGAAAATCTGACCCTGCGTAACCGATTGAAACGCCTCAATCGTAAGACGTTGGGGTATTCAAAATCATCCGAAATGCACGATAGGAGCATCTGCACTTACATCGAACGCGAGTATTACGTTTGATTCTATATCAACTTATTGAATACACGACACTTTTCTCATTAAGCTGTGGTGTTCAAGTTTTCGATATGTAGTGGCACAATGATACAGGCCACCTGATCGGAGGTGATATGCTCACCTCAACAACACGACAGGTGACCAAATGGCAGAACATTTCACAGCAGAATTTAAGCTCGAAGCAGCAAAGCTGCAGGGGTTCTGGCGTCAAAATGGGCCGCTGGCTTTCGGGTAAGCTGATGAAAGAGCTGGATATCGCTAGTTGCCAGGTACCGACGCACAAATACAAACGCGGTGGAAAGTGGAAACGAACACGTTGAAATACCGAACCATTTCGACCGCCAGTTCGCGGTTACCGCGCCGGCTCAGGTCTGGTGCGGTGATGTGACCTATATCTATCTCTGGACGGGTAAATGCCATGCTTATCTGGCGGTGGTGCTGGATATGTTCGCCCGTAAACCAGTGAACTGGGCCTTGTCGACGTCGCCGGATTCGGTACTCACGGTCAAAGCATTGCAGATAGCCTGGGAGTTTCGGGGTAGGCCACCAGGCGTGATGCTCCATAGTGACCAGGGTAGCCACTATACCAGTTGCCAGTATCGGCAGGTCCTGTGGTGCTGTCGGATAGGTCCTGTGGTGCTGTCGGATAAAGCAGAGTATGAGCCGCCGGGCAACTGATGGGATAATGCCCCTATGGAGCGGTTCTTCCGGAGACTAAAGACCGAATGGGTGCCGACGAAAGGCTATCTATAAAAGCTTCAAAGAGGCTCAGAGCGCGATAATCCGCTACATCACGGGCTATTACATATTACAGTGCCATCCGGCCTCACCGGTATAACAGCGGTCTGACGCCAAAGGAATCTGAGCGACTGTACTGCTTACAGTCTAATGTCTAATGCGGTGGCCAGTTAGTTGACCACTACAGAGACATCCGCGTCATACAACTTTTTAAACGCAGCCGCTATCTCACGGGGTCATCCCTTTGGCGTATAGCGACAGGATTTGGTTATCCATCCCGGTGATCCGGGTCTGATTTTTCTGCGCCAGTTGCGGTTCGAAAGAGCCGTCACGATCGCGAGGAGTACGCAGTTCCAGCATGCCATAGTCCGTGGTAACGGTCTTTGTCGAATAGCTGTTGCGGGAGTTGCTACCTGGTTTAGGCTGATTTTTATCGTAGCCCAGATGGTGGAACATTTCGGCGTTGAGAGCCGCCTCAATGCTGATTTTATTCATTAGGCGATCGAACTGGCTGAGATCTTCAGGGGTTTTGAGATTTTTGGCCAGTTCATTAGCCAGAGCCTGAAACTGTTTTTCGTACATAAAGCAACCTGCTTTTGATGTTGGATTAAATATGTTAAAATCAGGTAATTACACAAATTTATGTACGGGCTCTGGGAAAACCGTCCACATGTAGCGATTAGAACGCGGTGGTATCTTTGAACAGGCCTACTTTTAATTCGTCAGCGGTATAGATCTGCTTTCCATCAACCAACACTTCACCATCGGCAATTCCCATAACCAAACGGCGATTGATAACACGCTTGAAGTGAATACGGTAGGTGACTTTTTTAGCCGTTGGCAATACCTGACCGGTGAATTTCACTTCACCTACCCCCAGCGCACGGCCTTTACCTTCACCGCCCAGCCAGCCCAGATAGAACCCGACCAACTGCCACATGGCATCCAATCCCAGGCAGCCTGGCATCACCGGATCGCCGATAAAGTGGCAACCAAAGAACCACAGGTTAGGCATAATATCCAATTCGGCTTCGACATAGCCTTTGCCATGATTACCGCCGTCTTCCGTCATTTTGACGACACGGTTCATCATCAACATGTTCGGGGCAGGCAACTGTGGGCCTTGAGGGCCGAATAGTTCACCACGGCTAGAGGCAAGAAGGTCTTCTTTCGTATAAGATTCGCGTTTATCTACCATAATCTCAGTAAGACTTATTCTAGTGAAGCTCGCAGGTTAGCTTATACCTGTAAGCTGAGCAAACCAGAAACATATAGTTAACCCAGTTTCTCACCGAAAAAGCAACGGAAAACGGCTTCTCTCCGGCGGAGAGAATTGCGTAATACGTTCTTTGATCAAGCCCAACAGATTCGGTTGTTGTTCATCATCATAGAGCATATTGGTTAATAACGTGATGGCTTCCGGCACCGTTTCCACTGGAATGATGTGGAATTGTCCGGCTCGGATGGCCTCAACCACATCAGAATTCAGACTCAAGTGACGAAGATTGGCCGCTGGAATAATGACACCCTGATTGCCAGTGAGTTCTCGTCGCTGACAAATTTCAAAGAAGCCTTCAATCTTCTCATTGACGCCGCCAATGGGTTGCACGCGGCCAAACTGATCGACCGAGCCGGTGATCGCGAGTTGCTGATTAATCGGTTGTAGCGATAACGCACTGATTAATGCGCACAGTTCTGCCAGCGATGCACTGTCACCATCAACTTCACTGTAGGATTGCTCACACACCAGCGATGCAGAGAAGGGCAACTGTTGTTCCAGCTCTAGTTCGGAAATCAGAAATGCCTGCATGATCATCATGCCCTTGGCGTGTAAATTACCTGCCAGTTCTGCTTTGCGATCGACATCGGTAAATTCACCATCGCCAGGGTGAACCACACAGCTAATGCGAGTGGGCTCACCAAATGTCACAGGATGACCGGGGTATTCGAGTACAGAGAGTCCATTAATTTGACCAACGACTTCGCCCTCAGTTTCTATCACTATCTGTCCCAGATCAATTTCGTCATGCATACGCTCTGCCAGATAGCCTTCTCGCCAACGTTGGGCCGCGATCGCCTCCGTGATGGTTTGAGCGGTGATATACGCTTCCTGAGCGTAAATGGCAATGTGCTTGAGCTGACGCGTAAGCCATTGCGGACAAAGCGGCAGGCTGCCCTGATCGCCACTGTAACGCACGGCTAATTGCAGCAATGAAGGCCAGGCATCTGCCGTGAGCAAGGGGAGATGATTGGCGGTGCATAATGCATTAATGTATGCACACCAGCGCGACATATCATCTTCGTCAATCAGCGGCAATTCGGATTCAAATTCACCGTAAACGGCCAGGTCACGCAGGTCGGGTTCAATATCGTGTATATCACCAAGGCTTTCGCGATCGCCGACCACGATTAGCCGAATGTTCATAGGCATCGGCGGAATGGCGACGGGTAAAGGCCTCCTTTCATCAGGTGAAAGCCAATGATATTGGCCTTCTGCAATAATTTGTTTCAGGCGTAACCACAGTAATGGCTGTGCTAACAAGGTTCGTGCGGTCAGGATCAACGTGCCGCCATTGATACGGTGTAATAATCCGGGTTGCAGGCTGATGCGTTCCTGAAAATAACGGACACAGCCGAATAACTGTTCTGCTTCGATCCATGCCTGGAATTCGCATGCCTGCTGCGCTGCGAAATTATCGTCAAGTTGCTGCGCCGGTTGAATCTCAACCCGATCGTGCTCAATACGATAACGGCTACCGCGAGGGGCTGAGATCGGTAGGCACAGATGCCTTACCGCACCTGTAATAAGTGCGAGGTAATCATGGGTCTCTTCTGCCTTCACCAACATATAGGGAGACGGTAAGCGCGGATGGCAAAATACCTTCAGGCTCTCCGCCAGTCGGGGCTGAAGCACAGCAAAATCCAGCGATTCAAGCTTGTCTGCCCGATCGAACAGAGACTGGTAAGGAGTATGGTCCGGCAGCAGATGCTGCCATGCAAGTTGGTTACTGTTCAAAGTATCAAAGGTAGTTGTCTGAATGAAGAGCATGATTATACAAGAATAATACCTGCTGCACAGACGAAGTGTTGGAACGTTATGGAAATAGATAATTGATGTGTGATGACGCCACCTCTTGAAGTTGATGGCAAAAACGCGAGCCTTGAGAGGAAAGTTGACTAAAAACTGTTATGCTAGGGTAAGCGTTATACGGTCATTGAATAATTTATGATGAAATATCAACAGTTAGAGAATCTTGAGTGCGGTTGGAAATGGAAATACCTGGTGAAAAAACACCGGGAAGGTGAAGCCATCACGCGCTTCATTGAGCAAAGTGCGGCTGATGATGCGGTAGACGCGTTGCTAAAAATGGCGAACCAACTGGTGCTGGTGCTTGCCTGGATTAAACAGTGCATGAAACCTGCGTTGGAAAATCGTCTCAAGCAAATGCTACGAGCACGCCGCAAGCGCCATTTCAATGCCGAAAGCCAGCTCACGCGCAAAAAATCTATCGATCTTGAATATCTGGTTTGGCAACGGCTCGAGGCATTGGCAACCCGTCGTAATGCGACACTGTCAGAAACCGTAGTGCAATTGATTGAAGATGCTGAGTCAAAAGAACGTTATGCGAATCAAATGTCATTGCTAAAACAGGATCTGAAAGCGATCTTGTCTCAAGACGATGGCAACATAAAAAACAGCTGATCGAAAAAGAATTCTTCAAAAAGGAAGTAAAAAAACCCTTCAAAAAGGAAGGAAGTAAAAAAAACCTCGCAATCGCGAGATTTTTTATCAATATAAAATTATGCAGAAACGAATAACTTAAGCCTGAGGCTGAGAAACGACGTCTTTGATGCCTTTAACTTGGATCTCAACGAACGCTGCACGCGGTTTCGTGTTATCACAGGTAGAGCCGGTAACCGGGTTGGATTTACCCATGCCACGCCAGAGATCTTGTTAGCCGGGATACCCTTGGATACCAAGTCAAGTAAGACACGACGTTCTGAGCACGACGTTCAGACAGCGCCTGGTCAGCTTCTACAGAACCAATGCGGTCGGTGAAGCCCAGAACAACAAGAACCGTCTTTAGGATCCAGATTGCTCAGTTGGCTGTACAGTTGGTCCAGAGACTGACGACCTTCTAGTTTCAGAGTATTTTTACCGGGGTTGAACAGAATGTCAGAACGCAGTGTGAAATGCTTGATTTCTACAACTGGTGCTGCAACTGGTGCCAGAGCATCGCCCTGACCGAAACGGTAGGAAACGCCAACGCTCATCAGCAGGTTATCAGGACGTGCACCAACGGTGCCAGCATCGCTAATATTGTTGGTCCACTGGTAGTCAACGCGAGCAGCCCAGTCACGATCGAAAACATATTCGATACCGACAGCAGCCAGTGGGGACACGCTAGTATCGCTGTCGTTCAACTGAGTAGTGCCATTTTTGCCGTTTGCGTCAACACGCCATACCATGCCGCCCAGACGAGTATATACGTCCAGATCTTGCATTACCGGATAGCTTAATTTTCGCAGCCAACTGAACGCCCTGAGCTTTGAAAGCGGCACTGTCAGTTGCACTGTTCTGAGAGCCTGAATTGTTCTGAGAGCCTGAATATTTCAAACGGCCCAGCCAGTCATAACCTAATTCAAAGCCCAGATATTGGTTTGCCTGATAGTCGACGAATGCGCCTGCGCCCAGTTTGCTCTTGATTGGGTTATTGTTAATGCCATCGAAGCCATTACGGTAGAAACCGGTGTCGTGGAACTGAGAAACACCCAGTTTACCACCAACGTACCAGGTTTCTTCTTTGGGGGCTGCTTGTGCTACTGTGGCAAAGCCAGCCAGTGCCACTGCAATTGCGATAGCTGTTTTTTTCATTTTACGCCTCATTATCATCCAAACTAGCAATCAGTATTAAAATGCCAATAGGCCTTTGGTTAAATCTTTGACTGAAGCCACTGCTCTTAATTGAAGCCACTGCTCTTAATTTATAACTTACTGCCAGCCAACTGGCATTATGCAAAAGCAATTCCAACGCGTTAAAATCTACAACGTGATACGAAAGTTACAAGTACGATATGCTCTACCTTGTAGAAAAACAGCGTTTCATACATACTTCCTAACAAATAATAGTTTGTTTTGGCGAATCGCAACGTTTATCCGTAATGGTCGACGCGCATCACACCTGCTTATCAGTGGTTTTAGCCTCAAGCAAACCAGGATGACGACACGCAGATGAGAAAACTCTTAATTTACTTAATGGTACAGCACTGAATGAATTTTTAGGCAAAAAAATAGTCCATTGCCTTCTCCGTTTATACACTGTGGTCTCATGATAAATCCCTAGGTGTTTCCTTTTTTGGCAGTTTGCCTCAAACGCACACTTTCTTCTTCTGTCAAATAGTGCTCAAGCCAGCATAAGACAACGCTGTAATTTCCCGTTAACAGTGCTTTTTTCATTGCATCCACGGTTTCATTGGGGTTGAAGTGATAAGGTGTGAATCACTTTATCTAAGGGCAAATCCGATTGCTGTAACCAGTGGCGGCTAATTTTTTGTTGTGGGGCCAGCTATAGTAGCCAGTGTGATTGCGCGGCTAATTTTTGCAAAAGGGGAAGTAATTAAATAATAGAAGCGTTGTCATTGCGTTGTCATTGGGTTGCTCACCCTGTAGTCGATTTCGCTGATGATACCGCTCCCGTATCCTGCAACCGTGTGGCATGGCATCGGGGCGCTGTGCAGTGAGGCTGGCTGATGACGTTCTGAACGACTAGAGTGCGCACGTATGATGGGTTTCATACTTAGCGTAACTGTATATATATACTTAGCGTAACTGTATATATATACAGCATATCGGCTATAGATTACAGCATATCGGCTATAAATGAAAACCAACCTAATTTTTTGGAAGCGCTTCGCATAATTGGCATGGCAGTGGGCGGAGATCACATTTTGTGTTTGAAGCCATACCAACCTTGTGATTAATTACTTTAACACGTTAAGAACATCTTATATACAGACAGAGGATTGATTTTCAATACTAAAGGGTGTTGTATGAATCAGTTATGCAAAAAAAGGATTTTGCAATCAAAAGTTTCTTTCTCCTCATTGGGAGAAATTACCACCCGTTCTCAATTTGGCGGTTATAGCATTGCCGCAAATAAAACGATCTTTGGCCTGATCTCCAACGGAGAGCTTTATTTACGTGCGAACAAGCTCTGTGAGCCTCATTTCCTTGCACTGAATATGCCGCACTTGGTTTATACCAAACGAGGCATGCCCGTTCCGTTGAGTTACTATCTGGTGGGGGAGGTCTTATGGGAGGAACCGACTCAGCTGCTACAATTGGCCAAAATGTCGCTTGAGGGCGCAGAGCAGGATAAATCAGAGCGTGAGCGCTGCACACGGTTAAAGGATTTGCCCAATCTGAATCACGATCTTGAGCGAATGTTATGGAAGGCGGGAATCAGAAATGCTGACGAGCTGCAACAACATGGCGCAAAGGAGAGCTACTTGAAGTTAAAAGCTGTCAGTAAACATGCCAGTGTGAATATTTTATTGGCGTTGGCGGGCGCGATTTGTAGAACACATCAGGCCGCTTTGCCAAAAGGGGTAAGAAACGAGCTAATTGAATGGTATAAACACCATTCAGCGCCGTTGCCTAAAACCTGAAACATCAACCTGCGCGGTATTTTCAAAGGCAATGATGCCGCGCTATATGTTTTTATGCTTCGCGTCTTCTCTGCACCATTTTGGCAGTGCGTTATAACCGGATAGCTTCTTTCAACGGATTGCCCCCTTCAACTGCGTCAGTTCTGGCAAAACATCGATAATCAGACCAATTTGCTGCAAGACCAGTTGCTCCTTGCTGTCTGGATCGGGGGCAAGTTGCTGTACCTGCTGTTGACGTGTCAACAACCCTTCTCGCTGTGTTTGTACATCAATGTCAGGATGGTGCAGTGCTGCATCAATATAGCAAATAGCGTCATCCAGCAGTTGTAGCGTCTGCGGCATCACCAACTTTTCTCGGTGGGCACCGAGCGTAGAAATATAGCTCAGCAGCGTATGGTTAAGACACATAAAGAGAAACGCATCATTGAGCGTATTTCTGATGGCATGGGGCTCAGAAGACATGTTTGCGACAACAGAGGCCAGCTCCGCATCGCTGTTGTGCGCATCGCGGCGCGCGATACGGTAACGCAAACTGTTGCTTTTACCTTGATGATATTGTTCAAGAATAGCATCCAGATAACGGCAGTTGGCATTGATAGTTTTATCGATGACCGCAGGTAAACCGCGAAAACGCCAGTCCGGCCAGATAAAAGTAACGGCAGTCCAGGCAATAGCGCAGCCAATCAGCGTATCCAGAATGCGTAGCCCTGCCACTTCGAAACCCTCACCCAGCAAGTTAAAGCAGAGCAAAACCAATAGGGTAATAAACAGGGTGGCATGGGCATATTGTACGTTTCGAAAGGCAAAGAACAGCACACCGCTGATAACAATCAGCGTGAGTTGTCCTTCAAGTGAAGGTACAAAATAGAGTACCGGTATCCCAATCAGGATGCCTGCCAGCGTCCCAATGATACGCAGTGCCAAACGGCGCCACGTTGCATTGTAGTTTGGCTGACACACAAACAGGCTAGTGAGCAGAATCCAATAGCCGTGCTGCATGTGAGTTAGTTGAACAAGCACATAACCCCCGCAGAGCAGGGCAGACATACGGATAGCATGGCGAAACAAGGCTGAACGAGGTGTAAAATGGCGACTGATGCGCAGCCGAATATCACTCCAACCGGTAAGCCCATCATCAGCCAGACTTTCTTCCATCTGCTGCTGCGATTCCAGCCATTGCTCTGATTCAATATTCATTAATTGAGCATCAATGGCGCGCAGATTATTCAGCAGATGGCGCAGTGCTTTTCCTTGGACTGTATTTGCTCCATTTTTGGTAAAAAAAGCATGCAGTGCAGCATCCAGATAAACAAACGCCCGCTCGATACGCCCATCGTGCTGATATTTTTGCTGTAACAGAATGGATTGCGCCAATTGGCGACAGGCGCGTGCCTGCATCGTCAATAAACGTTGACAGCGAAAAAGAATATCACTGTGGCGAAAGATTTCTCGTAACTGAGCATATTGCACGTGTGAGGAACTGGCGCGTTCGTGAATATCTTGTGCTGCAAAATAGTAGTGCAGTGTGCGGCGGGTGCCACGCTGTCCGCGATCGCCGCGTAGCCGGGTTAACAAAGAGGCTTTTGCTTGATTGAGCGTTGCCACCACATCACTGTTAACCAGTGCCACATCGATTAATGGGTTATCGGTCGAATCATCAATATCGGGATCAAACAGTGTCGCCTTGGCATCCAGATAGTGGGAAAGCTGCTCAAAGCAACGCGCCAGACTGTCTTGCAAAGGACGAATGGGAAAGACAACATGCCCCAACAATGTAAGCAGGTTGTACCACAATGCACCCACGAGCAGCAAAAGCGGCTGTTGATACCAATTGTCATACAGGGACACGCCCAGCATGGTGTAAATGGCAATGAGCAGAGCGCCAAAAGCAATCGTGGCGTAGCGCTGACCCAATGCACCGAGCAGAATAAAACATGCCGTTGAAAAGGCCAGACCGATGCCGAATACCCACGGGTAAGGAAAAAGCAGTTCTATGGATACAGAAGCGATAAAGAAACAAAGTAGCGTAATAAACAAATTGCGTAATCTGCCGGTTAGCCGATCGTCGAGTTCGGTCAGCGCAGCGGCCACCACCCCGAGCGTTAACGGAATGGCAGTGGTTGGTTGACCCATCCACCAGGGCAGTAACGCAGCACCGGCTAAGGCAATAAAAATACGCGCGTTGTACAACCAACCGCTATTGTATAGGTAACGCCGGAATTCTGAGATGAATGTCAACAACGTCTGTTCCTTACCGACGGTTAGCGATAGCGACGGCGCGCGTATCTTTCACGTATCGCCTGTGCCTCTTCAATGGAAACCACGCGACGACCTACATGCCACAGCGCGATGACCGCCAGTTTGAAGTTGGTGATCCCGACAGGAATACCGATAATCGTTAGGCATTGCGCAATTAAGGCATCTATCATTACAATATACAGACAACAATATACAGCCATCTCATGGCATTGCTTCAACACACATCGCGTATGATGTCATCAGAAAGAATATTACATCAAGCGCAGGGATATTTTAACATGTTTTAACACTGGAGAAGGGGTTTGTGTAGCAGGTAAACTACCGAAAAGCCGTTTTTTTCATGGCGTAACGAAAATGGAACTGAAAGCAACTTCTTTAGGCAAACATCTGGCGCAACACCCCTACAATCGAGTGAGGCTGCTCAATGCGGGTGTTCAGGTGAGCGGTGAGAAACACGAGTATATCATTCCCTTTAACCAGTTGCTAGATATTCAATGCAAGCGTGGGCTGGTATGAGGGGAGTTGGAGTTTGTGCTGCCAGAAAACCAGGTGGTGCGACTGCATGGCACCGAATGGCAGGAAACCCAGCAGTTCTACCGCTATCTGATGAAAATGTGGCGTCAGTGGAGTGACGCCATGAGCGCGGTATGTGCCGATGCGTTGCTGCGTCAGGTCACCTATATCGAGCAAATGGCGAACCTCCATAGATGGGTTTCACGTCAAGCGTTGACTGAGTTACAGACAGACATTTGCGCAACGTTTGCTTCCTTGCCGCTGCCTGTGGCAAGGCTGACAGAGTTTGTGAACTGTTGTGACAGCTACACCCTCTGTCAGCAGTGGCTCGCTGAGGGCAAGTCGTGTCGAACCGCCTGTAACCAAGCCTGGATGGAAAAAACGCTTTCCTCAGAGCAGGCGTTTTTTGACAGAGTAGAAACGACTCCGCTTAATGTTTTGCAGGTCGCGCCGTCATCAATGGTGAAGATTCCGTAGATGCCGGAACAAATCCTGTTACTTGCTTTTGGCCGCAAAGTCCTGTTACTTGCCTTTGGCCGCAAAGCCGCGCAGGAGATGAACGAACACATTCAGGCGTGCTTACACACGGACGCTGTACAGGCCAAAACATTCCATGCGCTGGCCCTGCATATTATTCAGCATGCTACGCATAAAGCGCCGGTTATCAGCCTATTGGAAAGCAATGGCGCGCTACTACATGAGCTGCTGATTAAAACCTGGCAGCAGCAGTGCGCGGAGAAGAAAGCGCAAGCCAAAGAATGGCGGGAGTGGCTGAGCGAGGAGATGACGTGGGATGTGCCTGACGGCGAGTTCTGGCTGGATGCGCGTCTGGCTGCGCGCCTGAGTGATCGTTTGGATCGCTGGCTCGGACTAATGCGTATGCAGGGCGGGGGGCCAAAATGACATGCTGGCGCTAGCGGATGATGAGCAGCGCTTAAGATTGCAGCGTGGTTTACGCTTGATGGCCCTTTTGCTTAAGGGGCGGAAAGCATCATTGAAAGAAGAAGAAGAAGAAGGCGCGGTGGACTTCTCCGGCCTGATCCATCAGGCGGTAAATTTGCTGGATAAATGGCGCTTATCAGTCCATGGAAGCATATTCTGGTGATGAGTTTCAAGATATTTCTCTCCAGCGTGCGCAATTGTTGGCCGCGCTGCGTAGGCAAAATCTGCGTACCCGCCTTTTTGCTGTTGGTGATGACTAGCAGGCGATTTACCGTTTCAGTGGCGCGGAACTGAAGCTGACCACTGCGTTTGAGCATCACTTTGGTCGCGGGGAGCGTTGTGCGCTGGATACAACCTATCGCTTTAACGATCGTATTGGCGAGATTGCCAATACCTTTGTGCAGCAGAATCCGCATCAGTTAAATAAAGAAACCCCTGAATAGCCTGTGCGCTGGCGATAAAAAAGCGGTCATGCTGCTGCCTGAAACACAGTTGGAAGCGTTGTTCGATAAGCTCAGTAGTTACGTCACGCCTGATGAGCGTATTCTCCTGATGAGCGTATTCTTGTGCTGGCGCGTTATCACCATTTGCGGCCAGCCATGCTGGATAAAGCGAGTGTGAGATGGCCAAACCTGCTTATTGAATTTATGACCATCCATGCCATCAAGGGGCAACAGGCTGACTATGTGGTGATTGTGGGATTGAACGATGGCAAGGAAGGTTTCCCTGCCTTGCCGCGTGAAAGTTTGCTGGAGCAGGTTTTGTTACCCCAGCCGGAACCTTTTGCTGATGCGGAAGAACGTCGTTTACTTTATGTGGCGCTAACCCGTGCGAAACTGTGGCGCTAACCCGTGCGAAACACCGCGGGTCTGGTTGCTCTACGATCGTGACGCGCCATTTGTCTTTGTTGAGCAATTACAGCGTATCGGTATGCCGCTTCAGAGGAAACCTTGATAACAGCGCTGCCAGCAACCGGGTAGCGCTGATGCGCCGCGTTAGTTCAGACGCTCATTCAGATAGCGTTGGTAGTCAGGAATGGCGATCTCAACAGGCTGTTTAAAAAGGGTTGAGTTAACCAAAAAATCGGTCAGTGTTCAATGAGTTGATTACAGTGTAAACTCTCCGGTTTTGGATGTGGATATACAGTGGCTAACGTTGATGTAAGATGCCCGTTTTGTGAACAGACAGCCTCTGTAAAAAAAACACGGTGATGGCAAAAGTGCCCATCAGCGTTGCCGTTGTCAGTCATGTAACGCACCTTCCAGCTCGATTACTCCTATCGTGCCTGCCAACCGGGAATGACAGACCAACTCATTGACTTGGAAATGAAAATGAATAATGCGGGTATTCGTGACACTGCCCGGGCGTTATTATTAGCATCAATGCCGTCGTGCGTACTTTAAAAAACTCTCGCCGCGGAATGTAACAACGCAGCCACTGGACAACATGAAAATTCAACTCATTGAATACACGACCTAATTTTAGGGTGGTAGTAGCGCTGATTATGCTGCTCGTGACGAAGAAAAGCAGCACTAAAACACGGTACAATTTCATCAGCTTGCCTCTGGCATCATTTAACGCGCCATTGTTGAGTATTTGGCTAAATGTGTCAAAGTTTTCATTTTTTAACAGTTTTTATCGCTATTGTGATTTGCCCCCTTGTGCGTTTAATGCTTTGTTTATCTGACGATTCTACGTTTAGGTATGCCAGATTGAATACCAGATTTGTCGGCAATGTAAGACAAAAATAAGGTTTCGCAGTGGTGTTCTCTGTAAAAGAGTTCATTCAATACGAAGTAACAGTAATAAAGAAAGGATGCAGAGATTAAATCGGTGTTGGAGAGGGTAAAAACGATTGCTTTGGTCGGTGCCAGTGAAAAAGTCTCTTGTCCCAGCTATGGTGTGATGGCTTATTTATTGGAGCAAGGGTATGACGTAATCCCCGTCAGCTCTAAATTGGCAGGGTATGCATCACTTGCCGATATTCCTGCCAAGGTGGACATGGTTGATGTCTTTCGTCAGGAAGAGGCCGCTTACTAGATGGCTAAAGAAGCCATCGCCATTGGTGCAAAAGTGCTGTGGTTACAAATTGGCGTTATAAACGAGCAGGCGGCGGTGTTGGCAAAAAATGCTGGACTTGAGATGGTGATGGATCGCTGCCCCAAAATCGAGATTCCACGCTTGGGTGTTACCAAGTAACAGGCATGCACTTAATACCGGTCACCTAGGCCGGTATTAATGCTGTAAGCGAGGCGCTCGCTGCTTGATCTCTTTAGCAAGCTCATCCAGAGGAGAGTGTCTGTCATTATCGGTGGTTTCTTGCATCAACTGTACTTCCGCCAGATAGGTATGAATGGCTTGTCCTTGTTCATCTTCCATCACAACATGATACCAAGGTGCAGAGCGCAGCGTATCTTGGGTATCCAGTTCCTCCCACGCCGGGCTTACCAGCGAGTATTCAGGATCGATATCAATCACGACACCAGGGTATCCCAGTAGTTTATGACGAATCTGTTCTCCAATACCAAATTTACAGATAATCATAATGCCTCCTGAGATAATCTGACTCTGTAACCTTGTTTCTATATGGGCGCGAACGCCCAAATTTCAAGTTGTATGTGGAACGTCAATGTAGGGTCGTGTATTCAATGAGTTGATTACAGTGTAGACTCTTCGGTTTTGGATGTGGAGATACAGTGGCTAACGTTTATGTAAGATGCCCGTTTTGTGAACAGACAGCCTCTGTAAAAAAAACACGGTTATGGCAAAATGCCCATCAGCGTTACCGTTGTCAGTCATGTAAACACACCTTCCAGCTCGATTATTCCTATCGTGCCTGCCAACCGGGAATGACAAACCAACTAATTGAATTGGCAATGAATAATGCGGGTATTCGTGACACTGCTCGGGCGTTACATATTAGTATCAATGCCGTCGTGCGTACTTTAAAAAACGCTCGCCGCGGAATGTAACAACGCTGCCACTGGATAACCTGCAAATTCAACTGATTTGCGAAGTGGATGAGATGTGGTCATTTGTTGGCAACAAAAAACGACAGCGCTGGCGGTGGTATGCATGGGAGCCGCGTTTGAAGCGGATTATCGCTCATGCATTTGGCTCTCTAAGCAAGAAAACGCTGCGTAACTTGCTAAAACTGTTCTCGGGTTTTAGAGTGGCATTTTGGTGCACTGATGGCTACAGGGCTTACAACGACGAACTTCCAAAACAACGACGAACTTCCAAAAGCAAAACACATTGTTGGCAAACTGTATATACAGCGTATTGAGCGTGAAAATCTGACGCTGCGCAACCGATTGAAACGCCTCAATCGTAAGACGTTGGGGGATTCAACTCATCGGAAACGCACGATAGGCTAATCGGCATAAAAGCGGGTGGGCCGCGCAGTGCTCGTGTTGAGGGAGTTCTTGTCGAGCCCAGCTCGATGATGATGGATTGCACGAGTTTTTCAATCCACTATTAGCCGAATATCAGATACATTTTACCGGCTTAGGTAGCCCTGCAATTTTGGTTGCCTGTTTGGCTGGGCCTTTCGGGAAGAGCCGATAAATGTAGCGGCTATTACCTTTTTCTTCGCCGTACTTTTGTGCCATCGCTTTTACCAGCATGCGAATCGCCGGGGAGGTGTTGAACTCCAGATAGAAGTGGCGAACAAAGCGCACCACTTCCCAATGCGCATCTGTTAACGCGATATCTTCCTGCTTTGCCAGTAGTGGTGCGAGAGACTCACTCCAATCAGCGCTGTTAAGCAAGTATCCCTGTGCATCCGTTTCTATAAAACGCCCTTCAAACTCCAACATAGTGCCTCGTAACCCCTGTTTTAAGCGAAGTGTAGCAAAGAAAGTCAGTCGGAAGAATGGAGGATAAGGGGGAATAAAAAGGCCTGAGCGGCAGAGACGCCAAATTCAGGCCCGTTACATCAAATTCAGGCCCGTTACATCAGTGGAATGATAAAGGCACAAGCCTCAATCTGGTTAGTCGTTACGCATGATGCCTAAAATGCTCAACAAGCTCACGAACATGTTATAGATGGAAACGTACAGGCTAACCGTTGCGCGAATATAATTCGTTTCACCACCGTGAATGATGTTGCTGGTTTCCCAGAGAATGGGACCGGCAGAGAACAGAATGAAAGAGAACAGAATGAACAAGCCTCTCAACGCAAGATGCAACGCCAGAAGTTGCAGGAACAGATTGGCAATCACCCAGACGATCAGAACAACAAATCCTGTCATCATCATCCCGGACAGGAATGACATATCCTTACGCGTTGTTAGAACATAGGCAGAGTAGCAGAAAAAGACCAGGGCCGTGCCCCAATGCAAGCATGATAATGTCAGAGGCACCGGAGGCAATTAGTGAGCTCAGAATTGGGTCCAACTTATACCCCTATAAAACCAGTGAGCGAAAATGCTGCCAGAATACCTGCTGGACTGTTAGCGAGTTTGTGGGTCAAAAACATCAGTCCGTAAAACCCTATCACAGCATCAACAACAAGCCAGGAGCGGGGGAGGTTTAGCACGGTACTGACGGTTGCGGTAAGTGCGGAAAAGCCTAGAGTAAATGATAAAAGGAAATACGTGTTACGCATCACCTTGTGCGGTTACGCATCACCTTGTGCGTGCTGAGCAGTGAGCTTTCTGTCTGGAAGAGATAACAATACGATCCATGGCAGCGACTCTCTCTGTTAAATGATTATTATGATCCAGGATATCTGCATAGATAGTTGCATAGAGTTATTAAAGACGTTTTACCCTTCTTTACGCTGTGAAGTGCTAATTTAACCCTTCTTTACGCTGTGAAGTGCTAATTTACGCTGTGAAGTGCTAATTTCATAAGCATTATGATGCGATACTATAATGTCCAGTTAACGCTAAATAGGTTATTTTTAGCGCAGTTGAGCGTTATCGGGCTTTACAACCTGTCGGGCTGTGTTTATAGTTCGCTTCGTTGTGGAGGGGTGGCCGAGTGGTTTAAGGCAGCGGTCTTGAAAACCGCCGAGTGTAACAGCTCCGTGAGTTCGAATCTCACCTCCTCCGCCATACTTTTCAATAAGTTAAGTAAAACTCAAAGACACCAAAAGATGCCACTTAGCGTATTTTGTTAGCGTATTATTGCTTAGTTGGTTCCCATTTTAGGTGCATCAAAAGAAAAAAGAAAAGATGGCGTGACTCTAACTTTTCTGTCGTACACCGTCATACACCAGAACCTTACTTTCAGATTTATGTCCACTAAATAGTTGCTTATCTTTCGTGCTCCCCTTGTAATCTCATATGGCCTTAGCCTTCAAGTCATGAAATGTGCAATCAAGTTCGTAACCAAGTTGCACAGATGCTTTTGAACGTGCCTCCATCCACCGATTGCTGAAACCACGACCACTATAATGCCCTTGATGTTGACTCATGATGACAGGAGCGTCGATCTGAGTAGGTATAGATATTGATTTAGCGAGTTCTATGGCTTCCTGTAGTCTTGGTGTCCAAGCTTTAATTTGCTTGATCCTCGTCTTCCCCCTGTTTAATGAATATTCCTTCTTCTGGAATTTGCTTCCACTTCATCTCAAGCACATCAGATAGCCTGGCAGCGCAGAGGTAAGCTATCTCCATTGCAACTTTTACCACGTCATCTGCAGCATTATAAATTGCTGTATATTCTTTATCGGTAATATATCTGTCACGCTTGACTGCCTTAAATTTCATCACTCCCACACAAGGGTTACTTTTAACATAGCCCCGCTCGTATCCCCATTTGTACACGCGAGACATGCTTGCCATCTCATGATTAGCTTGCGTCTTGCTTTGTAAGCCGCGCTTATCCATAAATATTCTAACGTGCTCTGGTTTTATTATCAGCTTTGACCTCACCGAATACAGCAAGCAGTTTTTTCTGATGTTGCAGATAGTCTTTCTGCGTCCTTGGTTTCAGTTCAGAGAAGTATGCGCTACCAAGGAAATAATGCCACAATCGAGAAACAGTCATGACCCTGGTCAGTTCTGTCAAAACCACTTCATATTTCTGCCATATCTCTAAATTTCTGCCATGTCTCTAATATAGACATATCCTTAGGACCAAGCACTACCGTTTGATTTCGGCTTAGCTTGAAGTACGTTTTATATTTTCCTAGATATACATTTTTGGGTAACTTATTATCTTCTGGATTCTTCCTTTTCTGGCCTATTTAAATGCACCCGAAATTAGGCTCTTCCTCTGCTGGCTTATTATTGCTTGTGCTAGGTATTGACTGAAAGTGTGAACGATAGACGGCTGGCTTGCCCTTTGCGTTTTCTTCAAACGGGATATGTTTTCTTCAAACGGGATATTTAGCCTTGCCAACCACGCCTTCTGTAGTTTCGGTTTTTTGTATCCAGTTAGAATGTACACTTCGTCATCATCAAGAAATGCTGTAGCCATAATTGACCTCTGCTAAAATTAAGCCACTGCACCGTTCGTCATGACGGCGGGTAGGCGGGGAATTTGTGAATCTCGGAAACGGTACCGTGAAGGTTGCCGACAGGGTGTGCGGTGATGCAGGTGATTTCAGGCTGTAACAGCCTTGGTTAAAGTACTGATGCAGGTCATAGAGGTTTGCCTTGCTGCTCGAGGATATCGATAAGCTTTCGGTATCCGTTTCTCAGCCATTGAACCTATTTATCCAATTGGGTTTCTTCCAGGTGATAGCTCACCAGGTGATAGCTCCCCATGAGGGCAGCATGACCCGCGAATGCGTAATTCATAGGGTGCTTCTGTGATTATATTATATTGCTATTGCTATTTTGGTGTCGTACTTGGCGTGGCTTGGTCTTCCAGGTCTAGCCATTATCTTTGGATAATTTGGATAACATGCGCCAGTAGAGGGGGAGTCGTATTGATAAATAACCGGTTTTTCGTATGCTTCTTGCATGGATAAGTCCTTCACGGTATAAGCGCTTAGCACCTTTGAGAGGGAGTACCGGCTGGTGCTTAATGAAGTCATCGGCACCATGAACGCTAATTAGATGTTGGTGCTCAGTCAGGTATTTGTCGAGCGTAGGATGTTGCCCGCCAACGGGTACCGAATTGGCTTTCGTTGTAGAGCCAGTTACGCTCTGCTAACCACTGGTTCACTTTCTGGGTGTTAACACTGTTAAGTGTTTTGCAGAACTGGGTGGGGTCATGCCCTCCTTGAACAAGCTCTGAGGTCGTGGATTTCTGCCTCCTGTTCTTTATTGATCAGTTTTAGCTGCTGGGTTTCCTCTGCCAGTTCGGCAGTTAGGCAGTTCGGCAGCGAGGCGCAGTGCATCGGGGTGTTTTTGCGGAATAGCTGGCTTCTTGGCTTGCTCTTCCAGTTCACGCCAGCGCTTGGCAACTTTATGGCGAAGCTCAATGCTGTACCCCATAACGAGAGTCATTGTTAGGTCTTGGTCAAGCAAAAACTCCTGATAGGTGCGTTCTTTGCTGTCTTTGTAATCGGCGGAAAAGTCCGCCGATTGAATATTGAGCGCCTCTAACATTTTGCGGCAATCAGCAAGAACGTCTTTATGTTTGTTGTTTTCCGGTTAACTCCGCAATTTCGCGGCTGGACATGGTTAATGTTTGTGCAATGGTTAAATTTTGGATGAGTAAACCTCTCACAAGTTAATGTGATTAATGGAACCCCGGCACGATACCTGGGCGGAATGACTGGGGTAGATTAGCTACCGAGCTTTTTAATCAGGTCGTCTTTGTGTATGACGAGATAGTCAGCTCGGTGTATGACGAGATAGTCAGCTCGACGCGCAATCTCGAACAATGTATCGAGGCTGGCAACATATGTATCGAGGCTGGCAACATATTCGTTGTCAGCAATTGGACGGGAGCTGATGACTTTATTGTCTTGACGGGTAGCATGATTTCGTTGGTTATACCACTGACAGCAACTGCGCCGTGAAGCCGCTCTTCCATGCGGTTAAACTCCGCAATGTAAGCGTTCCTTGAACGCTGCGGCTTTCTTGCCAGTGAAGCCGATGACGAGGAAGACAAAACCGTCCTTAGTTATGGTGAAGCACTTTGTTGAAATTCCATCTACACCATTTGGGTTTTGACGAACATATGACGTCTCCTCAAAATTGAGGAGACGAAATTCTAATTTAATTAACTAATTTAATTAATTTAATTAATTTAATTAATTAACAATCAAGCTAATTAATTAACAATCAAGATTAACAATCAAGGCTGCCGATGGTACGTAGAACGTTATCGTGGCGCTTTCCAAAATAATAGGCAACGTCCAGTGATGTAGTTACAGCTTTACCATTGTGGATGGTGACTTTGGGTGTAGCAAGGCTGGTATGAATGGTCATGATGACCTCCGATAGTGATCTTGGTGTTATCACCACCGAAGCTGCGAAACTTACTGGTGGTGAACTGAACAGGGTTCGCAGTACCGGGATCACCATCCGGCCTACCTTTCGGTAGCCCCATCCAGCCCACCATTCAGGTGTTGCTAAATTACGACATAAAAAAAACACGCTCGCGGCGTGTCAGTTAAGTCGCGGTGAATCTTCACGGGCTGTGAAACCATGCACCTGAATTTGCAGATGCATCGCGCCTATAGCGCATTGGTTCTCCTTGCGTCAATGGGATGGTTTATTGTGCTATTTACCACTCGTTCCTGTTTTTTCACCCTGATACAGCGGAAGTCCTCCAGTTTCACCTTATCGCCGAACGACTTACCTGCCTCCTTAGGCTTAAAGAGCAGTTTTTCGCATTCTGACACAGTGAGTTTCATCTCAGAGAACTGTATCCACTTAATCATCTCAGAGAACTGTATCCACTTAACATGAGTTTCATCTCAGAAAACTGTATCCACTTAACATCCATATCCATCCCGCCGGGGCTAATGAGATGGTCACCCCCCCACTCTGTGAGCGGTACCACGGCAGGGTGTTTTTCTTTCAGGAGAGGCCATCATGGAAAACGTTACTCTTATTGGTATCGATCTCGGTATACTCTTATTGGTATCGATATCGGTAAACATTCTTTCCACATTCGCCAGGATAAGTAAGGTAACGCGCTTCAGAAGTTTACGCGCACAAAGCTAATGCAGTTTTTGATGACGTGCCCGTCCTCGGTTGTTGTTATGGAAGCTTGTGCCTGGGCACACTTTATGGCGCGGCGTATCAATGATAGCGGCCATGAAGCAAAACTTATCTCTCCGCAGTTTGTGCGCCCGTTTATCAAGAGCAATAAAAATGATTTTATTGATGCAGGGCGATATGTGAAGCCGCATCCCGTCCGTCAATACGTTTTGTTCAGCCGAAAACTGAGGTTCAGCAGGCGATGCGAGCAATCGGGTCAGGGAATCTCTTATTAGAGATAAAGTAAAAACTACTAACCAGATCCACGGTTTTCTGCTGGAGTTTGGGATGGGATAAGCCTTGCCAATCGGCAAGGTGGTAATAAAGCGACTATCTCTGGTGCTGGCTGAGCACGAAATCCCCGAATACCTGAGCCGTCTGCTGGTTAAGTTACATGCCCACTATCTTTACCTTGTCGAGCAAATAACAGCGCTGGAATCAGAATTAAATCAGTTAATCAAAGCTGATGATACTGCACATGCACAGCGAATTATGACAATTCCAGGGGTCGAGCCGATTACTGCCAACTTACTTTCATCACCGCTCGGCGATGGAAAACAATTTTTATGTAGCAGGGATTTTGCGGCTTCCACAGGGCTTGTACCGCGACAATACAGCACAGGAGGCAAACCGACTCTGCTGGGGATAAGCAAACGAGGTGATAAAATTTACGCAAACTTTGGGTTCAATATGCCTGCTCGTTCATGATGCAACTTGAACATCAGCAGGGCAGGCTTGCTGAATGGGTTAGGGGCAACTCGATAACAAACATTCAACAAATATTATCGCCTGCGCTCTGGCAGGCAAACTGGCGCGAATAGCCTGGTCAATCACAACCAATCACAATGAATATCAGGCCTGATGTTATGTAGAACTACATTAACAGGTTATGTAGAACTACATTAACAGACTGAGTATTAAGTAATTAAACAGCAGTTACCTATCTGGTTTTGCCAAGACTGATTATTGATGACATGAACGGCATATCGGCCTGCTGAAAAACCTGACGACAAAAATGGCTCACTGAAGTCGAGGGCCTTTTCAGGTTCACCAGGCGCGGAACTCATCGAGGCGCGGGCATCTCGCCCACAGAGACGCCGGATAGATTGAAGCAAGCCCACCATTAGTCAAAAATCAGTGTTGCAAAAATGGGGGTGATCATAGATTTTGCCAGGCAGAGTTCAATAACTCAACCAACTCGTTAACACGATGACATTTCATGATTTAATCATCTTTTACTGTATATAAAAACGTTGAAAAACGCTGATATCACCTTAACAGCCTTAATCACGGGTGCAAAACGCTTGGCGTCAGGAATTATTTTGCCCAGAGAATAGAACCTCTGCGGCGCGACAACGAGGGATCACATGATCACAGGCATCATTCTGGCAGGTGGCCAGGCCAGCCGAATGGGCGGGCAGGATAAGTGACTATTAACATTGCGCGGTATACCGCACTACCAACACGTTTTAACCAGCCTGCAACCCCAAGTGGACCGCGTCTACATCAATATCAATGCCAATAAGTAACAATGCCAATAAGTAACCAGGCTGTTTATCAGGAAAGTGGCTGCACCGTTTTTAGCGACTTACAGAATGACTTTTCAGGCCCCTTGGCAGGTATCTTATCCAGCCTGAAAACCATCGAGACGGAATGGGCCGTTTTCGCGTCCTGTGATGTCCCTAATTTACCCACCGATCTGGTGGCTAGACTGTAGCACAACAAACAGCAAGGGCATGCAGCCTACGTAAACGATGGCCGGAAAGAGCATCCGACCTTGTTGCTTATTCACCGTTCCCTGATGCCAAAGCTTGAAACCTACCTGGAACGTGGCAATCGTAATCTGATGCTTTTTCTAGCAGAGATCGTAATCTGATGCTTTTTCTAGCAGAGATCGAGGCGACTTCGGTGCTTTTCGCGGATTGCCCTTCGCATTCCAAAACCTTAACACCCCAGACGATCTCTCCAATTTTTTGCTTCCTTGGCTTCCTGAAGTACTGGCGTCTAGCCCGTTGTGACTACGGGTGCGATAAAAATGGCATCAACGCCTTGTGCAATAAACGATCTTACCACTTTGATCTGGTTCTCTTGTTTCTGTTGCGTATCCGCTATTTTTCTGTTGCGCATCCGCTATTTTTAAGGTGATACCCCGTTTTTCTGCTTCCTGTTTAGCGACTTTAGTTTCAGCAGAGCGCCATCCCGACTCAGAATCGATTTGAGAAAATCTCACGGTGAGCGCCGAAGCCTGTGTTGCGCCACATAATGCTGTAGCGACAGCCATTGCGACCAGTAAACTCCTGTACATAATCTTCCTTTATGAGCAGCCAACAGCTTTTTGGCTTGTTTGCAGGTTTTTGGCTTGTTTGCAGGTTTTAACCCCAAGTCAATGCGTACAGGTTGTACAGAGACACGACATGCACCTGACATTTTTATCAGGGCTTTTCTTTTTTATCAGAGATTTTCTTTTTAGTGGCGGAACGGACGGGACTCGAACCCGCGACCCCCTGCGTGACAGGCAGGTATTCTAACCGACTGAACTACCGCTCCACCGATACTTTTTCATTACCAGACACCGTCTGATAATCAATAT
>JBPESR010000017.1:0-60231 GCA_051710525.1 Symbiopectobacterium sp.
CGATAATCCGCTACATCACGAGCTATTACAGTGCCATCCGGCCTCACTGATATAATAGCGTTCTGACGCCAAAGGAATCTGAGCTACTGTACTACTTACAATCTAATGCGGTGGCCAGTATTAGTTGGCCACCTGTGTTCCTGGTGACGAATAGAATAAGCCCTGAATATTTCGCGTTACAGTAAGGTCGTCAGCAAACGAGTGAGGTTCGAAAAACTTATAGGGATAAGTGATTCGGGCAAGCGGGCGTCGCTAACGCCACCGTAATGTGAAGTGTGACTGGTATAATAACTTTAATAATAAGTAAGTTCCTTGATTATTGTTATTGTTCCATTGCCATAATCAGCGTGTTCCCTTTATATTAAAATCATCATTATATCTTTTTTTAAAACAAAAAAACTGAGTAGGGTATCAAAAAAAATGGCTATTGCAGATTTAGATAAACAGCCCGATTCCGTGTCGTCCGTTTTGAAAGTTTTTGGTATTTTGCAGGCATTAGGTGAGGAAAGAGAGATCGGTATTACAGAACTCTCTCAGAGTGTCATGATGTGTAACTCTCTCAGAGTGTCATGATGTGTAAAAGTACAGTGTACCGATTTTTGTAGACGATGAAGTCCTTGGGATATGTCGCGCAGGAAGGCGAATCCGAGAAGTATTTGTTAACGCTTCAGTTGTTCGAACTGGGCGCCAAGGCGTTGCAAAACGTAGATTTGGTTCGTAATGCGGATATTCAGATGCGCGAATTGTCCGCACTGACGAAAGAAACTATCCACCTCAGTGCGTTGGATGAATATGGTATAGTTTATATTATTAATTATTCACAAGATCGATTCCATGTACACCTTGCGCATGTATTCTCGTATTGGTTGTCGCAACCCGCTGCACAGTACTGCCATTGGCAAAGTGTTGCTGGCCTGGCGCGATCGTTACTAGCGATCGTTACTAATTGGTTGAAATTCTGAGTAAAGTGAATGAAATTCTGAGTAAAGTGAAATTTACCCGCAGCACGCCGCATACGGTGGTAACGCTGAGGAGTTGTTGCCTATGCTCGATCGATACCGTACGCCAGCAAGGGTATGGGGAAGACAAGGAAGGACAGGAAGAAGGCTTGCGCTGCATTGCTGTGCCCGTCTTTGACCGTTTCGGCGTGGTGATTGCCGGATTGAGTATTTCATTCCCTACCATTCGCTTTGCTGAAGAGAGCATGCACGAATATATTGCCATGTTGCATCACGCAGCAAAAAACATCGCCGAGCAGATGGGGGATCATGACTATCCGTTCTGAATCGTCTTTCGCTGAACATACGATTGCTTCTCAAAAAGCCTGCCTGACGGTGGATTTTTTAACATCTGTAGGCTGAGAATAATGGCTGAGCATGTGAACCGCTATGGGCAATCTGTCGAAGCGCTTCCTATATGGTCAGTGCGGGCGTTCCCAGGGCGTATCACGCTCACCGGGTGTTTTTGTCGGGTGTTTTTGTCAGCTTAAACCATTAAGTGTGGCACGGCATGCTGATGTGCTTTATGCCGCCTACGCCGACGTGCCGGATGGCCGCGATTGAACCTGTATGTTTGTCGGCCCGTTTCGTGACAAGGATGAGTACCGTGCTTATCTGACCGCGGTAGAACAGCGGCAGGATACTCAATGTAATGTGGTTATCGACACACGCACCGATAACGCGGTGGGCACATTCTCGTTGATGAGCGTCGATGTGAACCACGGTGTTATCGAAGTCGGTTCTGTCGCTTTTTCCTCTGTATTACAGCGCACGCCACTTGCGACAGAAGCGCATTTTTTGCTGATGGGCTATGTCTTCGAACAACTGCGCTATCGTAGCTACGAGTGGAAGTACGATAGCCTGAATGCACCGTCGCAGCGTGCCGCTCTGCGTTTGGAGTTTACCTTTGAGTGGGGGCCGTCAGGCTGTCATTTATAAGCCGTCAGGCTGTCATTTATAAAAAGACGGACGCGTGACACTGCCTGGTTTTCGCTGTTGGATACCGAATGGCCACAACGCAAACTGGATTTTCTCGATTGGCTGGCACAGCATAACTTCGATGCTGAAGGAAAACAGATCCAATCGCTCGCCGCTATCAGGCAGCCTTGGCTAAAAGAGGGTTCATGAGCAGGATGTAATAGGCGTGGGCGGTTACGAAGTAATAGTGGGCGGTTACGAAGTAATAATTGATAATATGACCCGGATATGCTTGGGTTGAGAGTATGAGTTGGGGTTGTTGTGAATATTTTACAGATTGTTTTTATCATGTTGCTGGTGCTGTTTGCCGCGCTGGTATGGTTTTTTGTTAATCGCGCCAGTGTCCGTGCCAATGAAAAGATCCGCTTGTTGCAAGAAATTTTGGAACAGCAACGTATTCAAACCGCGTTGCTTCAATCGTTAGCGCCAGTCACTGAGGATGTTACGCCATCTGAGCCTGAAACTGTGTTGCACCCATCGGCCGCACCCGCACCAGAATTTGATGCGTTCAACGTTATTCCCGAGCGCTAAGGCTGATTGCAATAGCTTGGGTGCTCGTCTGCATTGCTTCTACATAGTGCACGTAACCAACGTGATGACGTGCGTACAATAATCAAAAACAGCAAATGGAAAAGTGAATACAACATGGCCATGGCGGTGTGAATACAACATGGCCATGGCGGTAGAGAGTGAGCTGGTATTAAAACGGGGATTAAAAAATTGCCATATTCAACTAATCGCCTTAGGCGGTGAGATAGGGACAGGGCTGTTTTTAGGGATCTCTAAGACCATTCAGATGGCGGGACCTTCTGTACTGTTGGGGATACGGTGTCGCGGGCATTATTGCTTTCCTGATCATGCGCTAGTTGGGCGAAATGGTGGTTGAAGAGCCGGTTGCAGGATCGTTCAGCCACTTTGCCTATAAATATTGGGGCAGCTTTGCCGGTTTTCTTGCAGGTTGGAACTACTGGGCAATGTTTATCCTGGTGGGCATGGCTGAACTCATTGCCGTCGGGATCTACATTCAATATTGGTGGCCTGATGTGCCCATGTGGGTATCGGCTGCGGTATTTTTTATACTGATCAAGACTATCAACCTCGTGAATGTGAAAGTATATGGTGAAACCAAATTCTGGTTCGCCATCATCAAAGTCCTGGCGATCCTTGGCATGATTGGATTTGGTGCCTGGTTACTGTTAAGTGGGCAGGGTGGAGAGCAGGCCACAGTACGCAACCTGTGGCAACATGGCGGCTTTTTCCCGCACGGCGTTAATAGCTTGGTGATGGCGATGGCGGTGATCATGTTCTCTTTCGGTGAATTGGAACTGGTCGGGATCACTGCCTCTGAGGCCGCCGAACCTAAGCGTTCCATCCCACAAGCTACTAATCAGGTCGTCTACCGCATTCTGATCTTTTATATTGGTTCGCTCGGTATCCTGCTATCGCTTTATCCATGGCAGAACGTAGTCAGCGGCGGCAGCCCGTTTGTGATGATTTTCCATGCGCTGGACAGCAACGCTATCGCCAATGTGCTTAATCTGGTGGAGTTGACTGCGGCGTTGTCGGTATACAACAGCGGGGTTTACTGCAACAGCCGCATGTTATTTGGCCTTGCGACACAAGGTAATGCCCCGCGCTGGTTGTATCGCGTCAATGGGAGCGGTGTACCGGTGCGGTCCATTGCGCTTTCTGCGCTGGCGACCTCGATTGGTGTGCTGATTAACTATGTGATGCCAGGTAAGACCTTCGAGCTTCTGATGGGCTAGTAGTCTCAACGCTGGTGATTAACTGGATCATGATTTGTGTGGCGCATCTGGTTTTCGCCGAGCGATAGACCATCGTGGCATAGTGACCTACTTCAAGGCGATTTTCTATCCATATGGCAACTATCTGTGTTTGCTTTTCCTGGCAGCCATTCTCTGGTCATCATGCTAATGACCCCAGGTATCCGGATTTCTGTGTTGTTAATCCCGGTTTGGGTGGCGTTATCTGGTTGGGTTTTACCTGTCTCAGCGTCGTAACGCGGCAGAAATGTTAGCGCATGGCGTGAAAGAACAGCAGGATTAAGCTGATTTTTTTCTCATCGCTGGTGTCATCATGTCGACGCCAGAGATGAAGTGCAGTGAGATATTATTCGACTTTCGCTACGTCGGTCTTGCCTGCTTTTGCAATTGGCAATCGCCGCACTCGCCAGCACGACAAAATCTTTGCTGGGGCGGGTGGCACCAGTTACACCATCAACGTTTTCCGGATTTTGTTTTTTAACCAATCCTCGAGCCAATTTGACTGCATACTCCTCTGGGTTTGTACCCTGTTGCGACTTTCATTTATTGTATTCCACATCAGTGGTTTTCAGATGGCCGTCTTTTTGGCTGTTGTAGTCAAATTTTACGGTAGCAATTTTCCCTTTTACGGTAGCAATTTTCCCATCTTTGTAGGTCACTTCTACAAAGGGTTTCCACCCTTTATAATCAAAATTAACAGCTTCAGCGCGGTATGTCCCGTCTTTGACGGCACCATCAGCAGCGTGAAAACCCACAGCGAAAGACTTGCCACAACAATGGGTATGAACTTCATTTTCATGGTTTTATCCTCAGTATTTTTATCAATGTATTTGTGCGTAAATGTTTTATCAATGTATTTGTGCGTAAATGTATAAATTTGTGCGTAAATGTATAAAATGTATAAAGTAATCTGTCTGTTGGGGCTAATTTCAGGCACCAACAGTGAATGAAAAATACCGCTGACTTTAATTAAAATAAAGTGTTCTGCTTAACAAAACGAGATCATGATAATGATCATTGTAGGGCAATATGTGACCGATAAGACAAACATGTTATGGTAAGTGGGAAAACAGCGGTTATTTGACGCGCTAATGGACGTTGTAAGTGACTGGTTCAGTCCTGCTTCATGGTGGTACTATGAAGTTTATCATCAATCCCACGCTTAGTGGGATTTTAATTTTGTGTCAAGTGTACCAATTTAACGACGGTTGGTTAGATGGTTACACAATGTTTTGAAAAATAAATGAATTCATTTTTGTATGTGATCTTTCGTGTGGGTCACCACTGCGAATAAGGGAACTAGAATGCCTGTTATTACACTTCCTGATGGAAGTCAGCGTCAATACGATCGTGCCGTTTCACCTTTTGATGTGGCACTGGATATTGGTCCAGGTCTGGCGAAAGCCTGTATCGCGGGCCGCGTTAATGGTGAACTGGTGGATGCCAGCGATCTGATTGACTCTGATGCTCAATTGGCGATCATTACCGCCAAGGATCAAGAGGGTCTGGAGACCCTGCGCCATTCTTGTGCGCATCTGTTGGGACACTCCATCAAGCAACTGTGGCCGGATACAAAAATGGCGATCGGCCCGATCATCGATAATGGTTTTTACTATGACGTTGATTTAGATCGCACGCTGACGCAGGAAGATATCGATCTGCTTGAAAAGCGTATGCATGAACTGGCCGACAAAGATTACGACGTTATCAAGAAAAAGGTCAGTTGGCAGGAAGCGCGTGATGTCTTCGCCGCGCGTGGCGAGACCTATAAGGTCGCCATTCTGGATGAAAACATCAGCCATGACGATCGTCCCGGTTTGTATCACCACGAAGAATACATCGACATGTGTCGTGGTCCGCATGTGCCCAATATGCGTTTCTGTCATCATTTTAAATTGCAGAAAACCTCGGGTGCTTATTGGCGTGGCGATAGCAAAAACAAGATGTTGCAGCGTATCTACGGTACGGCCTGGGCGGACAAGAAACAGTTGGGTGCCTATTTGCAGCGTCTGGAAGAAGCCGCCAAGCGCGATCACCGCAAAATTGGCAAACAGCTTGACCTATACCATATGCAGGAAGAAGCGCCAGGCATGGTGTTCTGGCACAACGATGGCTGGACAGTATTCCGTGAACTGGAAGCTTTTGTGCGCATGAAACTCAAAGAGTACCAGTATCAGGAAGTGAAAGGGCCCTTTATGATGGACCGCGTGCTGTGGGAAAAAACCGGGCACTGGGAAAACTATAAAGAAGCCATGTTCACTACCTCGTCAGAGAACCGGGAATATTGCATCAAGCCGATGAACTGCCCGGGGCATGTGCAAATTTTCAATCAGAGATTAAAATCCTACCGCGATTTGCCGCTGCGCATGGCCGAATTCGGCAGTTGCCACCGCAACGAACCGTCAGGCTCGCTGCACGGGTTGATGCGCGTGCGCGGATTTACGCAGGATGACGCCCATATCTTCTGTACCGAAGATATGGTTCGTGCAGAAGTGAATAGTTGTATCAAGATGGTGTACGACATGTACAGCACCTTCGGATTTGAAAAAATCGTTGTTAAGCTTTCCACCCGCCCTGAAAAGCGCATCGGTAGCGATGATATGTGGGATCGCGCTGAGCACGATTTGGCGGCTACGCTGACGGAGAACGAGATTCCGTTTGATTATCAGCCGGATGAAGGGGCATTTTATGGTCCGAAAATTGAATTTACTTTGCACGATTGTTTGGATCGCGCCTGGCAATGTGGTACGGTGCAGCTCGACTTTTCACTGCCGGGCCGTTTAAACACCTCTTATGTGGGCGAAAGCAACGAGCGTCAGGTGCCGGTGATGATTCACCGCGCCATATTGGGCTCCATGGAGCGCTTCATCGGTATTCTTACCGAGGAGTTCGCCGGATTCTTCCCAACCTGGTTGGCGCCGGTGCAAGCTGTGGTGATGAATATCACCGATGGACAGTCTGAATATGTCAGTGAATTGGCGCGAAAACTGCAAGATGCAGGTATTCGTGTAAAAGCGGACTTGAGAAATGAGAAAATAGGCTTTAAAATCCGCAAGCACACTTTACGACGTGTTCCCTATATGCTTGTTTGCGGTGATAAAGAGGTGGAAGCGGGCAAAGTGGCCGTTCGCACCCGTCGCGGCAAAGATTTGGGAAGCATCGACGTTAACGAAGTGATCAAGCAGCTGCAACAGGAAATTCGCAGCCGTAGTCTTCATCAGATGGAGGAATAAGGTATAAAAGGCGGAAAACGAGTTCAACCGGCGCGTCCTAATCGCATCAATAGAGAAATTCGCGCGCAAGAGGTACGCCTAACGAGCGTCGATGGCGAGCAGATTGGCATTGTCAGTCTGAATGAAGCGTTAGAGAAAGCCGAGGAAGCAGGTGTTGATTTAGTTGAAATCAGTCCCAACGCCGAGCCGCCGGTTTGCAGAATCATGGATTACGGCAAGTTCTTCTACGAGAAGAGGAAGGCTACCAAGGAACAGAAGAAGAAACAAAAAGTTATCCAGGTTAAGGAAATCAAATTTCGTCCTGGTACCGATGATGGCGACTATCAGGTCAAATTACGCAACCTGGTTCGCTTTCTGAAAGACGGTGACAAGGCTAAAATCACCCTGCGTTTTCGTGGACGTGAAATGGCGCACCAACAGATTGGTATCGAAGTGCTTAACCGCGTTCGTGACGATCTGAGTGAACTGGCCGTGGTCGAATCCTTCCCTACGAAGATCGAAGGCCGTCAGATGATCATGGTGCTTGCACCGAAGAAGAAACAGTAAGGCATTCAAGTAATAGAACCCGTGCGGTGTCCGCATGGTGTCCGCATCGCGCGGTTTTTTGTTCGCCTTAGCTGATTCATTATATCAATAATACGAAGTAGAAATTAACATGCCAAAGATCAAAACAGTACGTGGCGCCGCTAAACGCTTTAAAAAAACTGCTAAAGGTGGTTTTAAGCGTAAGCATTCTAACCTGCGTCATATTCTGACCAAAAAAGCGACTAAATGTAAACGTCATCTGCGTCCGAAGGGCATGGTCTCCAAAGGAGACCTGGGCCTGGTTGTCGCATGTCTGCCGTACGCATAAGTAACCTTTTTGAATCAAGAAAAAGACTTTAGGAGAGAGCATATGGCTCGCGTAAAACGTAGTGTGGTTGCTCGTGCACGTCACAAGAAAATTCTGAAACAAGCGAAAGGTTACTACGGTTCCCGTTCGCGCGTTTATCGTGTTGCCTTCCAGGCAGTAATCAAAGCTGGTCAGTACTCTTACCGCGACCGTCGTCAACGTAAACGTCAATTCCGCCAGTTGTGGATTGCACGTATCAATGCAGCAGCTCGCCAAAATGGCTTGTCTTACAGCAAATTCATCAACGGCCTGAAAAAAGCCTCTGTTGAAATCGACCGTAAGATCCTGGCTGATATCGCCGTATTCGACAAAGTGTCATTCTCTGCATTGGTTGAAAAAGCGAAAGCAGCCCTGGCGTAAGCCAGTGGAAAGAGGGAGCAACGCTCCCTCTTTCCGTTTAAGGAAAGGCCAGTGTGTCCTTTCTGTCACATTAAGCGATATCAATAACGGTTGTGATTGACTTTTGATTCGCGTCGATTTCCAATAAGACAGTGCTATTTGTAGTAACATTTTTTACCGTAAACGTGTTCGCCAATAGGCTATTGGCGATAGACATCGTCACTGGTGAGGCGCAAGCGTATTGACATTAAGGTAACGCAAGTATGACTACTGCTATTTTCCGTTTCTTTTTTTACCGTAGCACCTGATCTTAGGAGGCTTTGCGCGTAAGAAAAGAAACGAAAAATAGCGCTTGAAGCCTCAAGCCGGGAGGCTTTTTTGTTTGTGTTTGGTTCTAATCATGATAACTGGTCATACAGGCAGAAGAAGAGGAATGCAATGCCACATCTCGCAGAGCTGGTAGCGAATGCCAGAACAGCCATAGACGTGGCTCAGGATATTGCGACGCTGGATAATGTGCGTGTCGAATACCTGGGCAAAAAAGGGCATTTAACCTTGCAAATGACATCGCTATGCGGTTTGCCCGCAGACGAACGCCCTGCGGCGGGTGCGGTCATCAACCAGGCGAAGAAGGATGTGCAAGAAGCGCTGAACGTCCGCAAACAAACGTTAGAGTCGGCGGTGCTGAACGCCCGTCTGGCAGAAGAAACCATCGATGTTTCCCTGCCGGGGCGTACCATGGAAAACGGCGGTTTGCATCCGGTCACACGTACCATCGATCGCATCGAAACCTTCTTCAGTGAGTTGGGTTTCTCGGTAGCCACCGGGCCGGAAATCGAAGATGCCTATTACAACTTCGATGCGTTGAATATTCCGTGGCACCACCCAGCGCGTGCCTATCATGATACCTTCTGGTTTGATTCGACGCGTTTACTGCGTACCCAAACGTCGGGGGTGCAAATTCGCACCATGGAAAAACAGCATCCGCCGATCCGCATCATCGCGCCAGGCCGCGTCTATCGTAACGACTACGACCAAACCCATACGCCGATGTTCCATCAAATGGAAGGGCTGATCGTGGATAAAAACATCAGCTTTACCAACCTGAAAGGCACGTTGCACGATTTCCTGCGTAACTTTTTCGAAGAAGATTTGCAGGTACGTTTCCGCCCGTCCTATTTCCCGTTTACTGAACCGTCCGCAGAAGTGGACGTGATGGGTAAAAATGGCAAATGGCTTGAAGTGCTGGGCTGCGGCATGGTGCACCCTAACGTATTACGTAACGTGGGTATCGATCCAGAAGTGTACTCCGGTTTCGCGTTTGGTATGGGGATGGAGCGTCTGACCATGTTGCGCTATGGCGTAACCGATTTGCGCGCATTCTTCGAAAACGATCGTCGCTTCCTCAAACAGTTTAAGTAAGGCAGGTACACAGTTTAAGTAAGGCAGGTACAGTATTATGAAATTCAGTGAAAATTGGCTGCGCGAGTGGGTCAACCCGGCGATCAACAGTGACGAACTGTCAGAACAAATTACCATGGCCGGCCTGGAAGTGGATGGAGTTGAGGCAGTTGCGGGGGCGTTTCATGGTGTGGTGGTAGGCGAAGTCGTTGAATGCGGCCAGCATCCCAATGCCGATAAGCTGCGCGTTACTAAAGTTAACGTAGGTGGTGAGCGTCTGCTGGATATCGTGTGTGGCGCACCCAACTGCCGTCAGGGGCTGCGCGTTGCTGTTGCAACCATTGGTGCCATGCTGCCGGGAGATTTCAAAATCAAGGCCGCCAAGCTACGCGGTGAACCTTCTGAAGGGATGCTGTGCTCGTTCTCCGAACTGGGTATTTCTGAAGACCATAGCGGCATTATCGAATTGCCGCACGATGCGCCGATCGGCACTGACATCCGTGCCTATCTCGGGCTAGATGATAATTCCATCGAAATCAGCATTACGCCTAACCGTGCCGACTGCTTGAGTATCATTGGCGTAGCCCGTGATGTTGCAGTGCTGAACCAACTGCCGCTGACGGCACCGGACATTACACCGGTCGCCGCAACGGTTTCCGATACTTTCCCAATCCGCGTAGAGGCGTCTGATGCTTGCCCGCGCTATCTGGGACGCGTGGTACAAGGTATTGATGTGAAGGCGGCAACGCCGCTGTGGATGTGCGAGAAGCTGCGTCGTTGCGGTATCCGCTCAATCGATGCCGTGGTGGATGTGACTAACTACGTGCTGCTGGAGTTAGGGCAGCCGATGCACGCTTTCGATCTGGATCGTCTGGACGGTGGTATCGTGGTGCGTCTGGCGCAGGAAGGTGAAACCCTGACGCTGCTGAATGGCAATGAAGCGACGTTGAGTGCTGACACTCTGGTGATTGCCGATCATAGCAAAGCGCTGGCAATGGGCGGTATTTTCGGCGGTGTACACTCTGGGATTAACGGTGAAACCCGTAACGTGCTGCTTGAGTGTGCCTATTTCAATCCGCTGGCAATCACTGGGCGTGCCCGCCGTCACGGCTTGCATACCGATGCCTCACACCGTTACGAACGCGGCGTCGATCCTTCGTTGCAATACAAAGCGATGGAACGTGCGACCCAACTACTGCTGAGTATTTGTGGTGGTAATGCCGGGTCGGTGATTGATGTGACCAATGACGCTCATTTACCTGCCCGTGCAACGATTACGCTGCGCAGAGAAAAGCTGGACCGTTTGATTGGGCATGTTGTCTCAGATGAACAAGTGAGCTATATCCTGACTCGCCTTGGTTGCAGCGTGGCACGCATCGATGCAGGCTGGACCGCCGTAGCTCCGAGCTGGCGTTTTGACATGGAGATTGAAGAGGATCTGGTGGAAGAGGTTACCCGTATTTACGGCTACAACAATATTCCCAATATCCCGACCCATGCGCCGCTCACCATGACATCGCACCGTGAAGCGGCGTTTTCGCTCAGTCGCGTGAAAACACTGCTGGTTGACCGTGGCTATCAGGAAGCGATTACCTACAGCTTTGTCGATCCTAAAGTGCAATCGCTGATTCATCCTGGTGAAGAAGCATTGATTCTACCAAGCCCTATTTCCACCGAAATGTCAGCAATGCGTCTGTCGCTGTGGAGCGGCTTGCTCGGGGCTGTGGTGTATAACCAAAACCGCCAGCAGAGCCGCCTGCGCCTCTTTGAAAGCGGTTTAAGATTCGTTCCTGATAGTCAGGATAAACTCGGTATTCGTCAGGATCTTATGCTAGCTGGTGTGATTACCGGGAATCGCTATGATGAACATTGGGATCTGGCGCGTCAGACGGTTGACTTCTATGATCTTAAAGGTGATTTGGAAGCACTACTGTCACTGACAGGTAAACTTTCGGAAATTGAGTTCAAAGCCGGATCGCATCCGGTGTTGCATCCGGGCCAGAGTGCAGTGATTTATCTGGCGGGGGAACCGGTTGGTTTCATTGGCGTAATCCATCCGGAGCTGGAACGTAAACTGGATCTGAATGGCCGTACTGTGGTGTTCGAATTGAGCTGGAACAAGGTCGCAGACCGCGTGGTTCCTGATGTGAGCGAAATTTCTCGCTACCCGTCGAACCGTCGTGACATCGCGGTTGTGGTAGCAGAAAACGTTTCGGCAGGCGAAGTTTTGTCAGAATGTAAGAAAGTTGGCGCAAATCAGTTAGTTGGCATAAACTTGTTTGACGTGTACCGAGGCAAGGGCGTGGAAGAAGGGTATAAGAGCCTGGCGATCAGCCTGGTATTGCAAGATACCTCTCGTACACTGTCAGAAGAGGATATTGCCGCTACCGTATCACAATGCGTAGAGGCACTAAAACAGCGATTCCAAGCATCCTTGAGGGATTGAACCTATGGCGCTTACTAAAGCTGAAATGTCAGAATACCTGTTTGAAAAGCTCGGGCTGAGTAAACGGGATGCCAAAGAACTCGTCGAACTTTTTTTTGAAGAAGTTCGACGTGCTCTGGAAAATGGTGAGCAGGTAAAGTTATCGGGGTTTGGTAATTTTGATCTGCGCGACAAGAACCAACGGCCGGGACGTAACCCTAAAACGGGTGAAGATATTCCGATTACGGCGCGCCGGGTGGTCACCTTCCGTTCAGGGCAAAAGCTTAAAAGCATAGTTGAGAACGCTTCTCCCAAAGAGTAGTTCTTACATGCAATTCACAAAAAGGCCGCGTCAGCGGCCTTTTTTTATGCCTTGATCGGGGTTAGCAATCTGCGATTGATGCACCCGTGTCGTGGAGGCCTGCCATGGTGTATGTGCAGGTACAGGGCGGTGATCATCAATTAGATGGCGTATCGCCAGGATAGGGTGGTTCAATAACATGCGTGGTCCCGACCAGCGCATAATGGCGCAAATCTGTTCGCGCTTGGCCGGTTGATAGCAATGGATTGGGCAATGTTTACAAGCCGGCTTCTCTTCGCCAAACTGACAGCGTTCAAGGCGGTTGGTGGCATAGGCAGAAAGTTGCTGGTAGCGATCATCGTCCTCTACCGCTGTGGGATGATGCTTTTCATACAGATCTGTCATCAGCAGAACGGTGCGCAGTTCTTGCAGACGATATTTTCCCACCGGTTTTCGTGCCACGGTTGGCCTCTCGTTCGGTCTCTCGTTCGGTCATTTCAATTAATGCATTTTAAATACATTTAATTGAGTTAGACAGCATGAATGTCAAAAAATTGAGTGAGACAGCATGAATGTCAAAAAAGCGGGGAAAAAAGGGAGTAGTTAGGAAAACGGCGAGAGGCCACGCTATCGCCTGGAGATTACAGCATAGCGATGAAGCAGAGTTACCCCTGACCAAACTGGGCCTGATGCAGACGGGCATAGCTGCCGCTGTTATCGAGCAGCGCCTGATGACTGCCTTGCTCAATAATCCATCCCTCATCCACCACCACGATACAATCAGCGTTCTGGATAGTCGCCAGGACCAGCGTAGTACGCGCTTGATAGCTCGCTTAGCGATTGCTGTATAGACTTGTTCAGCTGCCGTAGTATCTAATGCGGAGGTCGCCTCGTCCAAAATTAGAATGGGTTGATTTTTAAGGAAAATCAGCGCGATAGATAAACGATATTTCTGCCCCCGTAGAGTTTCACCCCACGTTCACCGACAACGGTAAACAATCCGTCTGGCAAGGTGGCGATCAGTTCATCGAACTTGGCGCGCTGAGCTGCGTGCATCACTTCTTCATCGCTCGCACCCAATTTACCGTAAGCGATGTTTTCCCGGATGGTGCCACCAAACAAAAAGACATCCTGTTGCACGATACCGATCTGATGGCGTAATGATGCTTGCGTCATTTTTCTGATATCAATCCCATCGATGGTAATAACACCCACGTTTAAGTCGTAAAAACGCGGTAACAGAGAACACAGCGTGGTTTTCCTTGCTCCTGACGGACCAACGAATGCCACGGTTTCTCCTGCGTGAATGGTTTCTCCTGCGTGAATAGAGAGGATAATGTCATGCATCGTCGGTCTTTCTGGGATGTAACCAAAACTAACGTGATCGAAACGGATATCACCTTTTAGGTGCGTGACCGCACGGGCATCGGGGACATCCTTGATATCAGGCACCGTATCAATCAATTGGGTGAAGCGCTTAAACCCGGCAATCCCCTTCGGATAGATGCGGTAAGCTTGCAGTTTGATGGTGCGATAGTTTTCTCATTGTCCTGCGCGAACAGCGCTTTTTCATGAGACTCATTGGCAAATGCCTTCACCACGCGAATACGCCAATGCTTTAATGAATGCGTGCATTAATTAAAGTTCCAGACCTGACCGAACAGACGTCGCCAGGTGTAGGTCATCTACGCACCGTAGCGGCTGACCAGGTAGCTCATGAACACGCAATGACTACGGTAATCATCGCCAAAATAAGATGCACGGTAGCCATCGGGATAAAGGCACCAATAAAGGTCATGATGGCAAGAAACAAATCTTCCGGCCCGTGGTGGGCTACTTCGCCAACTTCCTCAAAATCTTTGGTTACATGGGTAATAATATGCCCGGTTTTCATATTATCGAAATAGCGGAACGGCAGGTTTTGCAGATGCTCAAAAGCCTGACGACGTATATCGGTTTCGATCCTGACGCCCAGCGCATGTCCCCAGTAATTGACGATCGCCATTAGCGCGGTATTGAGCAAGTAGATCAGCAACAAAGCCACAGAGGCGAGTAAAATAAGTGACCAGTCCTGAGCTGGTAATAGCTTGTCAAGGCCAAATCAGGCACCGTATGCAGCCAGATGGCGGCCAGCAGCGTAGAGAACACCGGCGTGAAATAAGATTAAGATGCAGTCGCGAGCAATGCCATATTGCCGCGCTGAATACCAGTATTCCGGGCAGAATAGGCGACGGCTGTCGATGCTCCCATAAAACAGCAATTCCAGCCCGGTCGTGAGTGAAAACGCCATCGGCGGCCTGGATGAGGCCGTGTATTGAATCCATAGCACTACGCTGACGGCGAAGAAGAACAAGGTATTGCCGTATTGCCGCTTTTCCCCCGCGCAAGGCGCTTGGTGATATTGCAATACAGCGACCAGGAAATGGCGGCCGCGTAGGCCAGCGGGTTGGTCAGAATGTTTTGCCACATCACTAATGGCAACCAGTGGCTTTCGCCCTTAATCATCCAGACGATAGCCACCAGTGCGATCGCGACCCCAATCCATAACCCAAGGCTGCTTTTTTGTTGGTTTGATAAACGTCGCGAACAAGAGCATGAGACTTGGCTAAAGGTAATTGATCATGCCCATCTCTATCGCCTACACGCGATTCGCGGCAAAGCCGATCGAGAGCGACAAGAAGATTTCGTAACAGACGAAAAGCAATCCACCGCCGAACAAATAGCCTTTGGAAAAACCGCGCAAAGACGGGAATCTGGAGAACAGCACCAGAAAAAGCGTACAGGTGCTGTATATCATCTCCGCCACGCCACAGGGCCGAGGGCTTGGTTAGACTGCGTAAGAAGCCGACATAAGTACTCCAGAGCAGAATGGCTAACAGGCCTGCCAGCGTGGCGCGTTGTGGGGTCATATCCATGTTGATTATCATTGTTCCAAAAGCAAACGGATGCCGTTTCCGATATCCGCACAGTGTCTACTGCCTGCCTATCAGTGCCAGAAATTGTCAAATACAGTAACCGGAGGACGGCGTTTATGTTCGCTCTTTTTATACCAGTTTTCGATAATTGCGGCGCGATCGGCGTCGAGCGTTTTTCCTTCCAAATAGTCATCGATTTCGTTATAGGTTACGCCAAGGGCGGTTTCATCAAGTAAAGAAGGGCGATTCTCTTCCAGATCGGCGGTAGGGGCTTTAGTGTACAGGTGCTGAGGACAGCAGAGTACCTTCAGCAGCGCTTTCCCTTGCCGTTTATTTAAACGAAAAATAGGATTGATATCCGTGCCACCGTCCCCGTATTTAGTAAAGAAACCCGTGACAGCTTCTGCTGCGTGGTCGGTGCCGACCACCAGACCCGCGTTCATGCCCGCGATGCTGTATTGCGCTTTCATACGCTCGCGAGCTTTTTCATTGCCTTTTACAAAATCGGACAGCGTTACGCCGATAGCCGCCAGGGTGGCTTCACTCGCTTCGACGGCGGGCTTGATATTCACCGTTAACACGCTGTCCGGTTGGATGAAGGAGATCGCATCCTGGCAATCGACCTCATCCGCCTGAATGCCATACGGCAAGCGTACAGCGATAAACTGATAACGCGTATCGCCAGTTTCGCTACATAGCTCATTGATGGCAATCTGGCACAGTTTGCCGGTCAGCGTAGAATCTTGCCCGCCGCTGATCCCCAGTACTAACGAACGGATGAAGGGATAGGCCTTAAGATAATTCTTTAAAAAATTAACGCTGATGCGAATCTCGGCATTGGGATCGACAGTAGGTTTAACACCCAGTGCCTGGATGATCTCTTGCTGCAATGACATGTTGGCCCCCTTCCTGAACCTGTTGATATTGCGAAATAATTAGCTTGATGGTTAGAAAATAATTAGCTTGATGGTTAGAGTGTAAAACTAATCGTCGTGAAGAAAAAGGACAAGCAGTGCACTTATTAGCGCAAAAAAGGTCAGCGAGGCAATAAATGGGGGTCGAATGTCTATTTGAAAAATTGCCGCGAGCCATCTAGCCTTGTCAGTGACCCATTAAAAATGAGGTAATAACATGAAAAATAATCAACTACTGATATGTCTTGGTGCTGCGGGTGCTCTTCTTCTCTCTGAGTGTTCAGTCTACTTTCGTGCAAAAAGTAGTTTTACCGAGCCGGTGGTTAAAGAGGTGAAGACCGGACAGACCAAACAGCAAGTGCTGCAAATTGCCGGCGCGCCTGCATCAGAAGTACGGTTGAAAAACGCCAGAGGCACCTGCTTTAACTACCTGTTGAAAAATCGTGATGGTACGGCGCAGAACTATTTTGCGAGTTTCAACGACCGTGGGCAAGTTGTTAAACAAGGGCTTCCAAAGCTGCGCGGCCTATGACACCAATCCCCAACGGTAATCGCGTTTTACGTGTATAACCGTCTGCATAAGACGTGTATAACCGTCTGCATAAGTATAACCGTCTGCATAAGACGTGTATAACCGTCTGCATAAGTATAACCGTCTGCATAAATAAAAACCGACAGGTCTACCCTGCCGGTTTTTTTATGACGCAATGCGTTTACCTGTGTATCAGGTGTGAGATGCGTTTAACACGGACTCATTGTTGGCCACAAAACTCGACTTATCGGTTTGTCTCAGTAACAGACTGGTCACCGTACCCGCAGTCATTGAACTGCTCACATTGAGCGCAGTACGTCCCATATCAATCAATGGCTCAATAGAGATTAGCAGTGCCACCAACTTTACCGGCAATCCCATGGCGGGCAGAACGATCAGTGCAGCGAAGGTCGCACTACCGCCTACGCCCGCGACGCCGGCAGAACTGATGGTCACGATGCCCACCAGCGTAGCAATCCACACCGGGTCCAGCGGATTGATACCGACGGTGGGGGGGCAACCATCACCGCGAGCATGGCAGGATAGAGCCCGGCACAGCCATTTTGTCCAATGGTGGTACCAAAGGAGGCTGAAAAGACTGGCGATGGATTCCGGCACGCCGATGTGGCACGTTTGTGTCTCTATGCTGAGCGGAATGGTGGCTGCGCTCGAACGGCTGGTAAACGCAAAGCTCAGCACTGGGGCAATTTTGCGAAAGAAACGCAGTGGGTTGATACCCGTTGAGGCTAACAGCCTCCCATGAACCACAAATATGATGTCAAGTCCCAGATAGGAGGCGACGACAAAACTACACAGCTTGATGATATCCTACAAATTCGACGTTGCGACCATTTTGGTCATCAGCGCCAACACACTGTATGGCGTCAGTTTCATCACTAGGCGAACCAACTTCATCACCCAGGATTGCAGCGTATCGATCGCCGCCAAGACGCGTTCACCTTTGGCCGCATCATCGCGATGCAGTTGCAGCGCCGCAATACCGAGCAGAGCGGCTAAAATCACCGTACTGATAATTGACGTGGGGTTCGCGCCAGTAAGTTCTGCGAACGGGTTTTTCGGGATAAAAGACAGAATTCGGGATAAAAGACAGAATTAATTGCGGCACATTGAGATCAGAGACTTTGCCCGCGTAATTACTCTCGATCGCGCTGATACGCGCGGTTTCCTGTGCCCCTTGCACCAGTCCTGAAGCACTAAGGCCAAACAGTAGGGTAACCAACACGCCGATCAGCGCTGCGATCAAGGTGGTTAACAGCAGGGTACCCAGAGTAAGTACGCTGATTTTTCCTAAGGATGAAACATTGTGCAGCTTGGCAACCGAATTCAGAATTAAAACAAAAACCAACTGCATAACAATCAGTTATAACAGTTGAGCGTAACCGTTAACCACGATGTTAAACTAGGCACGGAAGCCTTGATGATCGGATTGTTGCCGCCATACACCAGATGCAGCGCGAAGCCGAACAGTACGCCGATAACCAGACCAAGCAGAACCTTTCTCGCCCGACTCTATGTCGGGTTACGGTTGGCATAAGCCAGCATGGCGATCAACGCCCAAAAAACGATAATATTAGCCAATAGCGCAACAGACATACTGTCTCCTCCCTAAAAATAAAAACGGGCGCTAGGATAACAGCTTTTTATGGCTTCCGTTATACCAATCCGGCGTATCTTTTACTCAAATCGCATAGCGTTCACGGTAATGAGGAAAGCACTAACGGAGCAACTGGCTGAATTGACTGCGGGCCGAGTCATACCAGCGACAGGCCTGCTCGTAGCCGTAATAGGCACTTGCGCGCGGTGTGTGGTATAGCGAAAAGCCAATCAGCGCCAGACAGAGTACCCGTTCGAGCTGGTTGCCTTTCTGGCCGTTGATCAGCGGCAAACGAAAGCGCGAACGGCAGGGCCACAGCAAGGGTACTCCGGCTGAGGTTAACATGTCGGCCATGATATGGCTGAGATAGCCAATCAACATGGCGTGGTAGGCATCGGTCGGGATGGGCCAATCGGCAGGCAATTGCAGACGGATAAAACAAATGACTGCCACAATGGCCAGCAAGCTGTGGGTGAAACCGCGGTGCCCAAAGGCGCGGGCAACAGGCCCAGAGATCCAGCGTAACCGTTGCCCCAATACGGATTTAGGGTGGTCGATATCTGGCAGCAACGCCGTCAGCAGCGCACCCGGAATGATATGCCACCAGTCTCCGTTCGCCAGCGCTGGCGTGAGTTCTGCGTTTTTGGCAAAAATAACGCAGGCGACGGAGAATAGCAGATGTCCTTCCGCAGTCACAGATGTCCTTCCGCAGTCATGGGGTTTCTCAGTTAACTATTATTTTATCCAGTATAGAGAAATATTCCCCGCTGTGGAAGTTGTGACGGCGTAACTATTTATGTCTTGTGGTTATTTCTTGTTGCTGGTGCTGTCAACATGCAATGCACTGAGCCAGGCATGAACCAGTTGTGGCCAGACGGCGACCAGAACCCATGGTGCCACGAATGCCAAAGCCGTGTTTGCCCTTTCAAACAGATGCATTTTCACCGTAATATGCTTCGCCTTAAGTGCAGAAAATATCACCATGCTGTTTTCGACGGAGACTGATGGGTCATCGACGGTATGCACTAAAAAGGTCGGTGGGGTTTGCGTATTGACATGCTGGTCTGGCGAGTGGCGCATAATACCCGCTTCGTCAGGGTGCAGACCCAGCAACTGTTTGCGCGAGCTTCCAAAAGCAAAACACATTGTTGGCAAACTGTATACACAGCGTATTGTTGAGCGTGAAAATCTGACGCTGCGCAACCGATTTTCAACATCGCAGGACGGTGTAGGACAAACGCTGCGCCATCAGTGGCGCACCGCTTGCCTTATGTGGGTAAGGCACTCCGACGGTAAATGCCGACCAGCCAGCGCTAACCATATTCCAGGATCTAAAGCTGCAATGGATTCTGATTTAGGAATCAGATGATGTTCATCGAGGATTAGAAAACATTAAGGCTAGGTTCTCTGGTAAAGAGTTAGATGCTAAAGGTGCCAGAGATACAGTAAGAAATCTCCAGATAGATATGAAAAATAAATTTCGCGAACAGTTTCTACGCACGAGCTTAGTAGGGAGACATTAAACCTATTTGGGTACGTGCAGATCTCGAAAATCTGACGGGAAAAAAGAGATAGGATTTTTTTCAAGGCATTATAGACATCACTATCCATCTATAAAATATGAAATGCCGCTTTTGGGCATGCTGCCGGTGACGAAATTTTATGTGAAATCACTCATCGTCTGCTGACATCAACCAAGGAAACGCAGATTGTTGCGCGGATTGGCGGTGATGAGTTTGCTGTGCTGCTGCTGGATATTTACGAACAGGCTGAAGCTGAGTTTTTTTGCCCAGCAAATCATGGCGCATATCGCTCAGCCGATTCTGGTACAGGGCAGTCCAATAAGTATAACGGTCAGTGGGGGCATTTCACTGGCACCGAAACATGGCTACTAAGCGCTTGAGCTGATTGCCAATGCCGATCTTGCCTTATCAAGGGCGAAGCGGACAGGGCGTAATCAACTCTATATGTAATCAACTCTATATTTTTACGCCGGAGTTGCGTTAGGAGGTAACTCCGGCGCGCCGCCATCACCACGCCATGAAGCTATTACGTGCAACGGACACAACGAGTTTGTATTATTTTTATCAGCCGCAAATAAAACTGAGTGATGGCTCATTGTCCGGCACGGACGCGTTAATCCGCTGGGTTCACCCAGTGTGTAGGCTATTACCTCCTTCGGAATTTTTAACCACATTAGCACGCGGACCAATGGCGGTTAGCGTGGAATCCTAGATGAAGTCTGTGCGCAGACGGCATATTGGCGTGGCATGGTGCACCTGATTTTCGCATCGGCGTGAATTTGTTCGATGTGCTACTGACGACAGAGGATCTGGCCGCAGGGGTCGCGGACGTGCTGAAACGCCACGGTCTTCCCGCAGAAGCCCTGGAAATTGAATTAACGAAAAATATCGCCCTGAATAATAACATTGATTCAATCATGTTGGACACACTGCAAAAAATTCGTGATGAAGCCCTGGAAATTGAATTAACGAAAAATATCGCCCTGAATAATAACATTGATTCAATCATGTTGGACACACTGCAAAAAATTCGTGATATGGGCGTTTCTATTGCCTTCGATGATTTTGGTACGGGCTATGCGTCGTTGAGTATTCTCAATCAGTACCCGGTAACGCGCATAAAAATTGATCGCTCATTTATTCAAAATTTGCTTACTTCACGATGTGATGCCAGGTGGCTTATGCCATTCTTGATATTGCCCGTAATTTCGAGATTGAAGCTATTGAGGAGGGAATCGAAACCGCAGAGCAGTGGTATGACTTACGCCAGCATGGCTGTCAGGAAGGACAAGGCTATTGGTTGGTAATCCGTTGGAGGAGCAAGCATTTGCCTCGAAATTCGGGCTTGTTCCGCAGACGTTTAGGCAGAAGGTTAATCCATAATCAGGCTTTTAGGGTAAAAGGGGGGGAGTATTTACGATGATCCACATACTGTACTGTTTTGAACAATTTGAACAAGATAAATTGCCTACCTTAACACTACATTCAAAATTTGTGCCCAGCCAGTGTGACCCTATGGCTGGTGTTATTATTTTGGACCGTTCGTATTACAGCGGGTTTAGGCCTTGCGGTGCTGTTCTGGCGACGGGGGGTAATCTGGCGATACCAAACCCGGTGAAGCTGTATATCAGCGCGAAGAAGATCGCCGCATAGCATTGGATTGCCCATGGGACAAGATAATGTGCTAACACCAATGGTGCTGGCCATATACACCCCAGCCGAGGCCAGGGCAGTAATGGCTCAGTCACTGTACCCGCGTCCTCCACCGTTCGCGACAGGTTCTTGGTGTTCAGTCCCATACGCAGATAAGATTCCTTAAACAATTCAGCGGGAATAAGCAGCGCCAACTTCCCGAATTCAGCGGGAATAAGCAGCGCCAACTTCCCGTCACTGGTTGCTCCCGTGACCAGTAGGGTGGTTGCCACGGTAGCTGTAATCAACTGACCCACACTGTGAATCGTCTTTAGCAACCGGTTAATGATTACGGTCAGGGCCCCTGTCAACGTTAAGGCCCCTGCAAAGGAAAATGCGCAAAGCACTAAGAGAATGGTGCTCATGAAGAGAATGGTGCTCATGATGGAGCACATCCCTCCACAATCGAGCAAACGGGGAATGTCGCTGATCAAGCCGGTTACCTCTGTACCCTGTGCGGCACACATTTTGATGTGGTGAACCCGTAATCAATGAAATACAACCTTGTTGCAAGGTAAATCCCTACTTGTCCGGTGAACGTCAGGTGCCACGCGATATCATCACGTTTATGGCTTACTGGAGCCGCGAACAGCGGCGTGATCTTTGACTGCCCGCTGAAAAGAAAACGGCGAGGATCTCCTCGCCGTAACAGTGTAAGTGTAGTGCACTGTAAGTGTAGTGCACTACACGCTTATTTTTTCGCGCGTTCGAAGGAGGCAACAATCTCGGCTTTGGCCGCTTCCACGTTTTCCCAACCTTCTACTTTCACCCATTTGCCTTTTTCTAGCGCTTTGTATTGCTCGAAGAAGTGGGCAATTTGGCCACGCAGCAGTTCCGGCAGGTCGTTCACATCCTTGATGTGAACGTATTCTTTGCTCAGCTTGGTGTGCGGCACGGCAACCACTTTGGCATCTTCACCGGATTCGTCGGTCATTTTCAGTACGCCAACCGGACGGCAGAGGATCACTGAACCGGGTTGCAGCGGATAAGGGGTCGGCACCAGTACATCAACCGGGTCACCGTCCAGAGACAGGGTGTTGTTGATGTAGCCGTAGTTACACGGGTAGAACATGGCAGTTGCCATGAAACGCTCTACAAACAAGGTACCGGTTTCTTTATCGACTTCGTATTTGATGGGGTCATCGTTGGCAGGGATCTCAATGACAACATAGATATCATCTGGCAGTGATTTGCCCGCCGGGACGTTGATCAAACTCATGTCTGTTTCCTTTTTTCTAACGTCAGAAATGGAGTGGCGGCCACTATAGCCAACCCATTGGTAAAGTGCTGCGATTTTTCAATCTCAGTGGCGTTTAGTCAGCATCATCGTTAGGCGGGGTTTCATCTTTGCTACGGCGTTTCCAAATCTTGCTTTCCTGCCCGCGCCACAGACGTTGAATATTGTCATGATGTCGCATCAGGATCAGGCAAGAGAGCATGGCCACCGGAAAGGTGAATTGAGGTTTGAACCACCACACATAAAAGGGCGCAATCAGCGCGCTCACAATGGCCCCGAGGGAGAAATAGCCGCTAAGCAGTACGGTAAGTAGCCAGGTGGCGGTCATCACACCGGTCAGATCCCAGCCTACAGGTGCGATGGCACCAAACGCGGTTGCCACACCTTTCCTGCCGCGAAAACGGAAAAACACCGGATAGATATGGCCAAAACAGGCCGCAATCGCGGTAATACCAAGATAAAGCGGTGTGACGCCAAGCGCATAAGCGCCCCAGACCGGTAACATGCCTTTCAGCACGTCAAACACCAACACGGTAGCGGCGGCGGCTTTGCTACCGATACGTAATACGTTAGTCGCGCCGGGATTTCCTGAACCATGCTGGCGTGGATCGGGCAGACCCGCGATGCGGCACACCAGAATCGCACTGGAGATGGAGCCGCACAGATACGCGAAAATTATCATGCCAAGCGCGATAGCACTCATAACGCGGTTCCGTTGAATAAAGGTCGTTTTACAGTTGCCATCCGTGGATAATACGCATATTCCGGCGGAAGTGATACCAAACAGCGCCAAAACAGAGAAGGACATGATGGATATTGTATTTATAGAAGAACTTACCGTGATTGCCACTATTGGCGTTTACGACTGGGAACAAACCATTTCGCAAAAGCTGGTGCTCGATATCGAAATGGGCTGGGATAGCCGCAAGGCTGCCGCAAGCGACGATGTAAACGACTGCCTCAGCTATGCCGATGTTAGTGAAGCTGTGATTGCCCATGTCTCCAGTCAGCCGTTTGCACTGGTCGAGCGCGTGGCGGAAGAGGTGGCACAATTGCTGATGCAGCGTTTTGCCATTCCCTGGCTGCGTATCAAAGTGAGCAAGCCGGGGGCCGTCACGCAGGCACGCCAGGTGGGCGTAGTGATCGAGCGCGGTACAAGATAAATGCGCACGGGTTTGCACATGTGTTTTTTTTATGAATCTTTTTATGAATCTTTTTTGTCAGTGACACTAACATCGTGTTTTTTTTAGTCTGTGACACTAACATCGTGTTTTTTTAGTCTATTGTGGTGGTGTTTTTTTTAGTCTATTGTGGTGGTGTTTAAAGTGGCGCACGCGGACAGCGTAGCCACTTTTTTTTATGGGTGTTTCTTTTATTTTTTATTTCGGTTCGGAAAGGCAGGGCGCGAGCATGGCAGACTCCATACGCTGGTGGTGGCATTTATTCTTGGGGTTGTTGAAGGGTTAACGGAGTTTTTGCCCGTGTCATCGACGGGGCACATGATTATTGTTGGCAGTTGGTTGGGGTTTGATGATGAGAAGGCGAAAACCTTCGAAGTCATTATCCAATTGGGCTCTATCCTGGCGGTCGTTGTGATGTTTTGGCGTCGTCTGTTTGGGTTGATCGGTATCCACTTTGGTGCCGTGTCCCATGAAGGACGCAGTAACGATCGTCTGAAGCTGGGGCATATTCTGCTGGCGATGATCCCGGCGGTGGTGTTGGGATTGGTGTTTCACAGCACTATCAAGTCGCTGTTTAATCCGCAGAATGTGATGTACGCCTTGATTGTTGGCGGTTTCCTGCTGCTGGCGGCGGAGTGGCTGAAGCAGAAGACGCCGCGTGCCAGCGGATTGGATGATATCACCTATCGTTAGGCATTTATGATTGGCTGTTTTCAATGTCTGGTGCTGTGGCTGGGATTCTCCCGTTCGGGCGCGACCGTTTCCGGCGGGATGCTGGTGGGTGTCAGCCGTTACGCCGCTTCTGAGTTCTCCTTTATTTTGGCGGTGCCCATGATGATGGGGGCGACGGTGCTGGATTTGTATATATAAAAGCTGGCATTTCCTGTCGTTGGCCTATGTGCCGATGTTCGCCGTGGGATTTATAACCGCATTTCTGGTTGCGCTGGTCGCTATCAAAACCTTCCTGATACTGATCAAACGCATTTCGTTTGTCCCGTTAGCATTTACCGCTTCTCCATAAACGCGGCGGCGAGGCTACCCATTCGCCGCGTATAAACTGCCCGAACACCTTGTCATCCCCTGATAGGTATGACGAAACGCCTGTAGTTCACCCTGTTCCACCACCGGACAGTAGCGCATCTTATTCCCTTCTCGAAACAGCGTTTCCCCTGCCTGAAAGCGGATACAGCAGCACTTGGGCTGTAAGGCGAGCACCACGTCTTCAGGCTTGTTGCGTAGCCACTGATGGGAAAACAGCATCTCGCAATGTTCCTCTGTCGGTAGGGTATTTTGACAAATGGCGTCTCACTCACGGGGTTCTACAGTGTTTGGTAATCAAACAGAAATAATAATCATTTACTTGTTTTCAGCAAGTATCTGAGCACGGTAATCGCGAGGAGGATGCAAGTATATCAGAGAAACTGGCGGGACATAAATTTCTAGCGCGGTTGAGAAAAAACGCCTGCGCCCCGGTGGGCGTGCGGCTACCGAGTGTTGATCAGTAGGGCGCGTTGATGCCATCAACTCGTGTTCTGGAAGTGGTGTGCAATATGGGCACCACCGTCACTGAGATGGCGCAGCGTTACGAGTGTGCCATCGTCGGGGTGGATATGGACAAGGCGGCATTACAGCAAGCACGGTACAACATTCTGGCTGCGGGTATTGAAGGGTTGGTGACGGCGATGGAAGCGAACGCGTTACCGTTTCCCCATAACCACTTCGATGTGGTGATTAACTAAGCGATGCTCACCATGTACGCCGACAAAGCCAAGCGCACGCTGATTCAAGAATATTTACGCGTGCTAAAACCCGGAGGGAGGCTGCTGACCCATGATATCACGTTGCTGCCACAGGCATCGGATGACGTCACAGTGCAGATGCGCGCGGCCATTAATGTCAACGTTCAGCCGTTAACGCTGACGGGGTGGTGCAGCCTGTTTCTTGACAGTGGTTTCAGCCAGGTCGAGAACGCCCAGGGCGCGCTGACGTTGATGACGCCGTCTGGCATGATTTACGATGAAGGCAGGGGCGGCGCGGCAAAGATTGTACGCAATGTATTGAAGGCGGAAAACCGCGCAACCTTCCTTCGGCTGTTTCGCATCTTCCGCCGTTACCAGGACCAGCTTAACTATATTGCGGTCTGTAGCACGAAATAAGCCGCTTACGGGGTCGACGCGGGAATTTTCTGCGCTTTCCATGCGGTAAGCGTAGCAATACGGCGCCGGTGCAGTTCATCGCGCACGCTAATACCCTGAAAACCGTCGGCCACGACTGCTCTACTGGTGACCGCGCTGGCAACCGTGAATGCCTCGCGCAGGTAGTCGCCTTGCGGATAGGGTGATTCCTCAAACCCGGTGCGGCCACGGGCATCCGCTTCACTGGTGAGCACCAGCTTTTCCAGTCGTTCCGGCTTGCGCCACACGTCCAGCACATCAAACAGTTTCATCAGCGTTTTGGGCTGCAATACCGTTACTGTATGCGCCATGTCATGATATTCCGCTACCAACTTAGCCAGGTCGCGCAGCGCATTAGGTACGCGTAAGCGCTGGCACAGTTGCTCCACCAGTTTCACGCCCGCCGGGCCGTGTCCGTGGTGACGCGGCCAGAGCGCGGGCGGCGTCAGCGCTTTTCCAATATCGTGACACAGCGTGGCAAAACGTATATCGATCTCGGGGCTGAGGCGAGCGGCAATCATCAGGGTCATCAGGGTATGAACGCCGCTGTCGATTTCCGGGTGCCATTGTGCTGGGGCTGGTACGCCGTACAGATTGTCGATTTCAGGAAACAACACCGCCAGCGCTCCGCAGTCTCGCAGCACCTGAAAATAGACGTGAGGCGAACGGGTTGCCAGCGCCTTTTCCGTCTCTTTCCACACCCGTTCGGGAGTCAGAAAAGCCAACTCGCCCTCTCGCGTCATAAATTGCATCAGCGCCAGCGTTTCCTCCGCGATGTGAAAACCGAGATGGGCAAAACGCGCGGCAAAGCGCGCCACGCGCAGTGCGCGCAGCGGATCCTCCTGAAAAGCCGGAGAAACGTGGCGCAGCAGGCGCTGTTGCAGATCGTACCGACCGTGATAGGGATCAACCAGCTCACCCTCTGCGGTTTGGGCGATGGAGTTTATGGTCAGATCGCGCCGCAGCAGATCCGCTTCCAGCGTAACATCGGGTGCGGCATGGCAAATAAAGCCGGTGTAGCCGTTACCGGATTTGCGTTCAGTACGCGCCAGCGCATACTCTTCTTTGCTTTCCGGGTGCAAAAATACGGGAAAATCCCGCCCGACCTGCTGGTAGCCAAGCGCTAACATCTGTCCCAGTGTGGCACCCACCACCACCCAGTCACGTTCTGACACTGGGAGATCGAGTAAGGCGTCTCGCACTGCACCGCCAACCAGATAACTCTTCAATACACACTCCTGGCTTTACTCATCCGAAAATTCCCACGTAAGCGGGAATTTCTTACAGGCCAAACGCATTCTTTCTGTAAGAGGTCCCTGCCTGTACCGAAGATGACAAGAGTACCTTATTAACATATAGGTTAATAGTTACATACCCATTGGCCTGCCGCAATCTATGCCGCAGGCCAATGTGATTAATGATGTGGCTTACGCCTCAGCGCATCCAGCGATCGTTTTTTTTCTGCTGAGGATCAAGTGCGGGAGCAGCAAACCGATCAGCAGGCCGATGCCTGCTACGCCACCGCCGTACAGGAACCATTGCAAAATGATTTCCCGTTGCTTGTCATCCAGTTGCACATTGGCGGCATCGACCTTCTTTTGCGCGACAATCAGCTGATTTTTTAAATCCTGATTTTCGTTGCGCAGCGCGGTGATGATATTGTAGCTGGCAGACACTTTTTGCTGCATATCGGCAGTACGCTGGTTCCATTCCTGATCGATATTGCCTAATCGCGTGGTGAGGTCGGAAACCTGCTTTTCCAGTTCCGGCACGCGCAGACGCAGGCTAGGCCTTTGACTCAGTTAATGGAGTGGCAGCCAACTGGTGCGATCTTTGCTATCGCGAATTTGGGCATAGCCGGCATTTTCATTCACGCTGAGCACGGTGACTTCCTCAACGGCATTGAGCGTGCCAATGATGCGGTACTGCCAATGAGGCGGTACTGGGTGCCAGGGCCGGTATGAATATAGGTCGACAGCTCATCGGAGATGTAGCGTTTATCTTCGCGTGACTCGCCCAGCCTCAGTGTGAGGCTGACAAAGGTGAAATAAACGAGGCCTAATTTCTTTATAATTTCATTATGTTGCGCGAATGGTTGGGTGATGGTAGAGGCATAAGTCTGATGAGGCAATGGGTAAACCGAAATGAGAACACTCCTATTACCCACGCCGCGTTACCTGTCATCGCTGCCCGATAGGTTTTTTCTGCCGCAGATGTTAGGGATAATATGTTGTAATATATATAATATATAATATACCCTAAATAATGCAAGTTGCAGGAAGGCTGCATTCAGTCACCCGAATCACTTACCTGAGTAAGCTCATAGGGACTCCTTCTCTTGCAGCCTTCCTGCAACTTGCATTATTTAGGGTATAACAAACATCCATCATCCATATTTATTTTCCATCACTGATGAGTGGCTGTCAGCATCCTACCCGCAGGGTCATGATTTTTAGATTGAAATGATGATGAGTGAAGAGATCGAGCTGAAGTGTATTGTACACCCAGACATGGCGGCTACGCTGCCGCGCAAACTGACTATAGCCACAGCTAGCATCTGGAAGAGCGGCTGCTTAGCAACACCTATTATTAAACGGTGGATAACACGCTGCGTCAGTTCGGTATGGGGCTGCGTGTGCGCGGTGAAAACGGCCATCATGAAATGACGCTGAAAACCGCTGGTACGGTGATCGGCGGGCTGCATCAGCATTCTGAATACAATGTGCCGCTGGCGAATGCCAATCTGGATATCCGGTTGCTCCCCGCAGACGTCTGGCCGCCAAAACGCGATGTTGAAGCACTTGCTCAGGCACTGCATCCGCCGTTTAGCACCCATCTTCAGCGTGAACAGTGGGTTATCCCTTATCACCAATTTGATTAAGATTGAATTCGATCAGGGTTAAGTTGCCGCTGGTGAATTGAGTGAGCCTAATTTGGAATTGGAGATGGAATTGAAAGCCGGGCAAACCGATGATTTGTCGGCTCTGTCGCAAGAGCTGGAGGAGTGGGGCGGAATGCGCCAGGGCAGCCTGAGCAAAGCGGCCCGCGGTTATCATCTAGCTCAAGGTGCGGTGCCGCGAGAATGTCGGGCGCTACGTATGCTGACGCTGCCTGCAAAGAGTACTATCGATCAGGCGATTGGCGCTGCGCTGGAGCATACGTAAGCCCACAGCAATATCATGAAGAGCTGTGGGCTCGCGGTGAACGCAAGGCGCATTTGCAATTGCTGGAAGCCGGTGCGTTGATGCGTGAAATGCTGGTGCAGGTGGGCGGCGCGGTGCCGCGCAAAGTGACCACGTTGTTCCGCGCGGCGCTCACACATCTGGAAGAGCAGGTCGCACGTGAAACGGATGCCGAGAAGGTGTGTTATGACGCCAACTATCTGAATAGTCAGTTAGTGCTCACCTCATGGTTGGTTAACAGCAGCTGGCGTGAACATATGGACAACAAAAGCCGTATGCGCCTAATCGGCTTGTATAAACGCTTTTGTGACGTGATGCTGGATCGCGCCATGGCGGAATTGCGCTCCGTATTTAGTCACCCGCTGGATGCGGATCACTACCAGCAACAGTTGGCGCGTTTGCAATGCAACATCAATGCGTTCCTGCTGCTCTCTAGTGCATATCCAAGAAACCACCGTCGAATCCTTTATCGCGCAGTGGCGTGCGGTAGAGCACGATATCAAGCATCTTCCCGCTTCTGGCGTGGACAGCGTGCTGGAAAATACGCGCCGTCAGGAGGTGGAACAAACGCCGTACTGGTTAAGCAGCGCCAGCGTATAACGTATTATTGCTGCCCGGAGTGCCGGGATTATCAGAGAGTTGCCATGTTGAATTCGCCATTCTCCTTTGTGTTGCCGCCGCTGCTGGCGGAGCAGGCGCAGCGTGTGATGCACCTGTTCAGTACGCGCACCTCCTCTGGCATTCTGTACGAAATCGATACTCGCCTGCGCCCGTCTGGAGCGACGGGAATACTGGTCAGCACCGTCGTGGCTTTCGGTGATTATCAGCAACATGAAGCCTGGACCTGGGAACATCAGGCGCTGGTGCGTGCGCGCATGGTCTACGGTGAGCGTGGCATACAGGCGCAGTTTGAGGCGATACGGCATCAGATTTTATGTCAGGAACGCGAACCGGAGATGCTGCGTGCACAGCTGCGTGCACAAGTGCGCGAAATGCGCGAGAAGATGCGTCAGCATTTGGCCAATAAAGACCCTGATCTGTTTGATCTGAAAACCGATGAGGGCGGTATTACCGATATCGAATTTATCTTGCAGTATCTGGTACTGCGTTATATGGCACGGAGCCACGCCTGACGCGCTGGTCTGATAACCTGCGCATTCTGGAGCTGATGGCCCAGTGCGGCGTGATGGACGAGATAGAAGCGTGGGCTTTGACGTTGGCGTACATCACCCTGCGCGATGTGTTGCATCATCTGGCGTTGCAGAAACAGCCGGCGCATGTAAGCGCTGAAAGCTTTTTGACCGAGCGTCAACAGGTGAAAACCAGCTGGGAAAAATGGCTGGGTGCCGGGGCGTAGTAGGCAACGAATGTTGTTTCGAAGGGCTGCGGGGATTGTGCTATTATCGCGGCCAACTTTGTGAATCGCGGCCAACTTTGTGACAAAAAACATCTTGGAGTAGGTGCATGAAAGTTTCATTACCTGATTTTCGTCAGGCTGGCGTGCTGGTGGTAGGGGATGTGATGCTGGATCGCTACTGGTACGGTCCTACCAACCGTATTTCGCCAGAAGCGCCTGTACCGGTAGTCAAAGTCGATACCATCGAAGAACGTCCCGGCGGTGCGGCCAACGTGGCCATGAACATTGCGGCGCTGAGTGCAAACTCCCGTCTGGTCGGGTTGACGGGCATCGATGATGCCGCACGCGCGCTAAGCGCCAAACTGAGCGATGTGAACGTCAAGTGCGATTTTGTTTCCGTCGCGACGCACCCTACTATCACCAAACTGCGTGTGTTATCGCGCAACCAGCAGTTGATTCGCCTGGATTTCGAAGAAGGTTTTGACGGCGTTGATCCGCAGCCGATGTTGGAACGCATTGCGCAGTCGTTGCCGAAAATCGGCGCGCTGGTGCTGTCAGACTACGCAAAGGGCGCTCTGGCTCATGTACAGACGATGATCCAAACCGCCAATGCGGCGGGTGTGCCGGTACTTATTGACCCGAAAGGGACCGATTTCTGGCGCTATCGCGGTGCCACCTTGCTGACTCCGAACCTGTCCGAGTTTGAAGCGGTTGCCGGACGCAGCAAAACCGAAGAAGAACTGGTAGCACGCGGCGAGAAAATGATTGCCGATTTTGATCTTTCCGTACTGCTGATCACCCGTTCCGAACAGGGTATGACGCTGCTTCAGCCGGGAAAAGCCCCGCTGAATCTGCCGACACAGGCGCAGGAAGTCTACGATGTGACCGGTGCGGGCGATACCATGATTGGCGTATTAGCAGCGGCGTTGGCGGCGGGAAATTCGCTGGAAGATGCCTGTTTCCTGGCGAACACCGCAGCGGGTGTGGTGGTGGGTAAGCTGGGAACCTCTACCGTCACGCCTATCGAGCTGGAAAATGCCATTCGTGGTCGCGCTGACAGCGGTTTTGGTGCGATGGATGAAGCGCAACTGAAAGCGGCTGTCGCGCAGGCGCGCCTGCGCGGTGAAAAAATTGTCATGACCAACGGCGTGTTCGATATTCTGCATGCCGGTCACGTCTCTTATCTGGCGAACGCACGCAAGCTGGGCGATCGCTTGATTGTGGCGGTGAACAGCGATGACTCCACCAGTCGCTTGAAAGGCCCCACGCGTCCAGTCAATGCCCTGGCGCAACGTATGGCAGTATTAAGCGCCCTCGGGGCGGTGGACTGGGTGGTGCCGTTTAAAGAGGATACCCCGCAGCGCCTGATTACTGGCATTTTGCCGGATATTCTGGTCAAAGGCGGTGACTACAAGCCGGAAGATATCGCAGGCAGTGAAGAGGTGTGGGCCAACGGCGGTGACGTCCAGGTGCTGAACTTTGAAGATGGCTATTCTACCACTAACATTATTAATGCCATCAAAGCCAATACGCTGCGATAAACCAAGAGTACGGGTAACCATCCAGTGACAGTTGAATATCTGACATCGCATGTGGCCGAGCTGTACGCGCAATTGCGCCACCACGAATATAAATATCACGTTGAAGATGCGCCGGAAATTCCTGACGTGGAATATGACCGCCTAATGAATGAGCTCAAGGCGATCGAAGCGGAATATCCTGAACTGATTACGCCAGATTCGCCCACGCAGCGCGTTGGCGCGGCCCCCCTGTCTGCGTTCGATTCTGTGCGCCATGAGGTGCCGATGCTATCGTTGGATAACGTGTTCGATGATGAAAGCTATTTGGAGTTTTACAAACGCGTGCAGGATCGCTTGAAAAGCGGTGAGGAATTGACCTTCTGTTGTGAGCTGAAGCTCGATGGTTTGGCGGTAAGCCTGCTGTATGAAAACGGCCTGCTGGTGCAGGCCGCCACGCGCGGCGATGGCACGACAGGGGAAAACATTACCGCTAATATCCGTACTATCGGTGCCATTCCGCTGCGGTTGCACGGTGATAACATCCCTACACGTGTTGAAGTGCGTGGTGAAGTGTTTATGAAACACCGTGGCTTTAAAAAGATGAATGATGAAGCACGGCGAACTGGTGCCAAGACTTTTGCCAATCCGCGCAATGCGGCGGCGGGGTCGTTGCGTCAGCTCGATCCACGCATTACGGCCAAACGTCCCCTGACGTTCTTCTGTTATGGCGTTGGCCTGTTGGAAGGTGGAACCTTGCCAGCCAGCCATCTGGCACGCCTGAAGCAATTTAAAGCCTGGGAATTGCCGGTTAGCGATCGTATTCGTTTGTGCACTGGCAGTGCAGACGTGCTGGCATTTTATCGTGAGGTGGAGCAAGAGCGCGCTACGATCGGCTTCGATATTGACGGCGTGGTGGTCAAAGTTGACGACTTGGCATTGCAAGAGCGGCTCGGGTTTGTGGCGCGCGCGCCGCGCTGGGCGGTGGCCTTTAAATTCCCGGCGCAGGAACAACTAACCTGGCTGCACGGAGTTGATTTTCAGGTAGGGCGCACTGGTGCCATTACGCCAGTGGCACGCCTTGAGCCGGTTGCCGTTGCCGGGGTGATGGTGAGCAATGCCACCTTGCATAACCGCAATGAAATTGAACGTCTCAGCATACAGATAGGCGATCGCGTTATCGTGCGTCGCGCAGGCGATGTTATTCCGCAGATCGTTGGGGTAGTGGAAGCAGAACGTCCTGCGGATGCGTTTGCTATCGACTTTCCTGAGCAATGCCCGGTGTGCGGTTCCGAGGTGGAGCGCGTTGACGGTAAGGCGGTGACGCGCTGCACTGGCGGGTTGATCTGCGGTGCACAGCGTAAGGAATCGTTAAAGCACTTTGTCTCCCGTCGTGCGCTGGACGTAGAAGGTATGGGTGACAAGGTTATCGACCAACTGGTGGAAAAAGAGTACGTCAAAACCCCATCCGACCTGTTTAAGCTTACCGCTGGCATTCTGACCAGGCTGGATCGTATGGGGCCGAAGTCGGCGCAGAATCTGGTCAATGCGCTGGAAAAAGCCAAATCCACCACCTTTGCCCGTTTCCTGTTTGCGCTGGGTATCCGTGACATAGGGGAGGCGACCGCAGGCAACCTGGCACAGCATTTTGCCACCCTGGATAACCTGCTAGCGGCGGATGAAGAAGCGCTGCTGGAAGTGGCGGATGTGGGGCCGATCGTGGCGAAGCATGTGCGCCATTTCCTGCAAGAAGCGCACAACCAGCAAGTGATTCGCGAGCTTATCAATCCTGATGGCATCAATATCCATTGGCCTAACATCGAAAGGGTGGATGTTGCGACGCTCGATAACCCGTTTTCCGGCAAGACCATTGTTCTGACGGGGTCGTTGAGCCAGCTATCCCGTGATGAAGCCAAGGATCACCTGACGGCGCTGGGCGCGAAAGTGAGCGGCAGCGTGTCCAAAAAAACCGATATTGTGATTGCCGGGGAAGCCGCGTGCTCCAAGCTGGCCAAAGCACAAGAGTTGAATATCCTGGTGATTGATGAAGCTGAGATGATCCGCCTGCTCGGAGCCTAACCGATGGAAAAAGAGGATTTGATCGCCATCACCACCCAGTACATGCCGTTTGGCAAGTATCAGGGCCGTGTACTGATCGATTTGCCTGAGGAGTATTTGCTGTGGTTTGCCCACAAGGATTCGTTTCCCAAAGGGCGACTGGGCGATGTGATGCAACTGAGGCTGACTATCAAATTGAAGGGATGCAAGGGTGGCTGAACGGCTACACGTAGATGTTGATTTTATTCTCTTCGGTCGGCTTGTTAACGCCTTCCTCTTAAGCCGTAGACGTGGATGCCGCCTGCTTCTGTTTACTCTCCGATGACTCATTCTGCAACCGGGCAATTTTGGCCTGAATTGCTTGAATCAACTACTGCGGCTCCTGAATATTGTGAATATTGGCCTTTTCTTCCGTACTGGCTTTCTCGAGGGAAAAATCCAGCGATTTGGCCTGCTGCGTTAGCGTTTTAATCTGCTGATTAAAACGAGCAATTTGCTGCTCATGGCTGATCCCTGAGCTCGCGCTGCTGTCAGCGGTAGACGTCACTGCGCTGATGCTGGTCATTTCTCTCCTTGTTATTACGGCACTGGTTGTGCTTATAGAGTATCGACGTTTATTCCCTCTAACTTGACAGGGATTTTTTCGGAATACAGAACGATAGAATCAGGTTTTTTACAGCAAATGTAAAATAATATGTGTTATTTGCCAGTGCCGAGAGAAACCCTGGCAGGGGCTATCGGTATTGCGCGGGACGCACGGCGAGGGAATTATCCTTATTCCCAGCCGTATCGTGCGTTGAAAGGGGGATTAATCAACTACCATACACATTGATGGCGCTAGTGAGCCGTTGAGCCTGGCGGTTCAAACTTTCTGCCGTATCGGTTGATTGCAGCACCATTTCGGTATTGCTTTGGGTCATGATTTCGATTTGGGCGATGGATTGGTTAATCAACCCCAACGCCTGCGTCTGCTCTTGCGTGGCGTTGCTGATCTCTTTGATCATGGTAGAGACTTGCAGCACTTCGCTGACGATATCCGCGACGTTCGCATCGATCAGCGTTTTGATCTCTTTGGCTGCAGAGGCAGAGTGTTGGGCCAGGTTGAGTACTTCGGCAGCGACCACGGCAAAACCGCGTCCTTGCACACCCGCTCTGGCGGCTTCTACCGCAGCGTTGAGTGCCAGAATGGCTTCTACCGCAGCGTTGAGTGCCAGAATGTTGGTTTGAAACGCAATGATGTCGATCATGCCGATAATATCGACTATCTTATCGCTTGCCTTGGAGATGGATTCCATCATACCAATGGTTCCCCCCATGATATCCATGCCTTTTTGCGCTGTCTGGCTGCCGGCTTCCGCCATACAGGTGGCCTGGATTGCCGTTTCGGCACTTTGCTGTATTGCAACGGTAATTTTGCTGTATTGCAACGGTAATTTCTTCGATTGCGGCGACGGTTTGTTGCAAGTTGGCTGAGGTCTCTTCGGTACAGGCATTGAGTGACGTATTGTTTTCCGTCAGACGTTGGCTCACGTCGGTCATGCCTTGCACTTGAGTACCAACGTCATCCACCAGCGAGTGAAGGTTGAGGCCAAACTGGTTACACGCTCTGTGCGTGTTTCTGCATGGTTTTCAGCGGGCGACAGATTTGGTTTTATAAAAAGGCATCCAACAACAGAAACAGGATGACCGCCGCCAGCGCAGACCAAACCAGATCGAGGCCAAAATAGGTGATGAGTAGAACGGGAGCCAACGCTGCGATAAACAGCGGGCAACGGATGCGCTAGCGCACGGAGATTTTTTACAGCACAGAGAGCGGTGCAAATAACCCGGTGCGAACCACCAATCTTTTATAGAAAGCGCGGCTACCTGCTTGCTTTGTTGCACAGCTTCGTACAGGGGTACGACAAATTTGATCTCTTCCGCGCTTGGCGTGTTGCGCACGGAAATATAGCCACTCAACTGATTGTTATCATAAACCGGCGTGACGTTGGCGCGAACCCAGTAATGGTCGCCGTTTTTACGTCAGTTTTTTACCAGCCCTGTCCAGCTATTGCCTTGTTGCAGGGTGTACCACATGTCTGCAATGTCTGCAAATGCTTCGACGGGCACAGCCGGGTGGCATACTACATTGTGGGATTGTGTGATAAGTTCATCTTCGGCATAGCCGCTGACGCGAATGAAAGCGGAGTTGGTGTAGGTAATGTACCTTTGAGTATCGGTGGTGTACATCAAAGTTGTGTCCACGTCCAACAATACTCCTGTTGCGTAACAGGAGTATTGACCCTCATTTGTAACCCCTGGTGCAATTATGGTGCTGTGTTAATAAATTCATACCCGGTTAAAGACATGCAAAATCAAAGGTTATTAATTTATGTCACTGCTTTTATGATCATAAAAATGTATAATAACATCATACTGATGACGTTTGCCACGTACTGTGGGCACGGGGTACAGCAATCCCGCGTTTGAATTTGAACACGCAGGCATCAGAGCGTGTGAATTTACGATGTTGCTGAGGATGCTGTCAATTCCTTCGTTTTTAAATAGCACTTTAAATTTAAATAGCACCTTAAAATTTAAATAGCACTTTAAAAAATATAAAACCTAGTGAATATATATTATAATGAGTTTAAACATATATAATCAGTTAAAATATACAGTTATAATAATTTCATGTGAAACTACAGGATGAAATGAAATGCTCAATTGTTACCGTGGTTTACAAATTTGTTCAAATTTGTAAATAAAACGAGAGGCGGTATTCGTGGGAAAAATCGGTCGTGTATTTAATGAGTTGATACAGCATCAAACGTAATACATCGCGTTCGATGTAAGTGCCGATGAGCCTATCGTGCATTTCCGATGATTTTGAATACCCCAACGTCTTACGATTGAGGCGTTTCAATCAGTTGCGCCGCGTCGGGTTTTCACGCTCAATACGCTGTGGTATACAGTTTGCCAACAATGTGTTTTGCTTTGGAAGTTCGTCGTTGTAAGCCCTGTAGCCATCAGTGCACCAAATGCCACTCTGAACCCCAAGAACAGTTTTAGCAAATTACGCAGCGTTTTCTTGCTTAGAGAGCCAAATGCATGAGCGGATAATCCGCTTCAAACGCGGCTCCCGTGCATACTACCACCAGCGCTGTCGTTTTTTTTTGTTGCCAACAAATGACCACAACAAATGACCACATCTCATCCACTTCGCAAATCAGTTGAATTTGCAGTTTATCCAGTGGCTGCATTGTTACATTACACAGCGAGGGTTTTTTAAAGTACGCAGGACGGCATTGATACTAATATGTAACGCCCGAACAGTGTCACGAATACCGCATCATTCACTGCCAAATCAATGAGTTGGTCTGTATGTAGTGGTCAACTAAAACTGGCTACGGGTTTAGAGTTTTTTCAGAACCGATTTCCAATTCGTTTGGTTTGGTGGTAACCCACCATTATAGTCGTGCGGTCTGAGTGTACTGTAATATCACACGATATAGTCCGTTATGGAGCAGGCTGCTTCGGTGCAGCTCCCGTATCCCATTAACCGGTATCCATTCATTCATTAACCGGTATCCATTCATTTTTCAGGCTTCTGAAGAAGCGCTCCATCGGGCTATTATCTCAGCAGTTTCCGCGCCGGCTCATACTCTGCTTTATCCGGTAACGCCACAGCAACTGACAGAACTGCCTGATTGTAATAGCTGCCCTGCTCACTCTGGAACATTAGCCCTGATGGCCTGCCCCGGTTTTCAAAAGCCATTTCCAGCGCCTTAGTGGTCAGCTGGCTGTCCGGTGAGAACGATATTGCCCAGCCCACCGGTTTTCTGGCGAACAGGTCGAGAACAACAGCAAGGTACGTCCAACGTTTTCCTGTCCAGACATATGTCACATCGCCCCCCACACCAGGTTAGGTTCTGTGACGGCCAACTGGCGCTCAAGATAATTCGGTATGGCAACATGCTCCCGACCACCGCGTATATATCTGTGTTTCGGTTGCTGGCAGCTTACGAGCCTCAGCTCTTTCATGATTCTGCCGGCAAGCCAGCGCTCCATCCGGAAGCCCCTGAGCGTTGCCATTGCGGCGATACTTCTCTCCCCAGCTGAGCCATGACTGATGTTGTGCAGTTCCTGAATCTGACTGCGCAGCTCTGTACGCCTTCTGTCCGATTCATCAGGACGGCATTTCTAGTATTTATAGCTGCTGCGGTGAACCCTGAACACGTGGCAGAGTGTAGCCACGGGATAACGCGCCCTGAGTTTTCTGATTAACGAGAGCCGTTCAGAGATTAACGAGAGCCGTTCAGAGAGTATGACATCAAGAGCACGGTAGCCTTTTTTAATATTTCGTTTTCCATTTCAATACGTTGTAGTTTTTTCTTCAGCGCACGTATTTCAATCTGTTCTGGAAGAATGGGAGAGGCTTTAGGTGTTTTTCCCTGCCGTTTGTCCCGTAATTGTCTGACCCAGCTGATCATGGTTATCCATGGCTTTGGCTGCTCGATATCCATGGCTTTGGCTGCTTTAGCAACGGTGTAGTTCTGATCGACAACCACGGTGTAGTTCTGATCGACAACCAACTGAGCGGATTCACCAACTGAGCGGATTCACGTTTGAACTCTGCACTGAAATTTCTTTTTTTCATTGGGGCACCTGTGTTGTCCTGAGTGAGCATATCACCTCAGTTCAGGTGGCCAAATTCAGTGTGTCACTAAATTCAGTGTGTCACTAAAGGAGAGACGCCGCTGGCAAGGAGAGACGCCGCTGGCATTAGCGGATTTGGCGGATGTGCCATTGTATCTGGCTGAGCCCCGCCGCTATTTTCGGCGTTATCTCGATGGACACTTTCGTGAGTCAGGCGTGACGCCGAAGGTCAAAGTGGAAAGTGCCTCGGTGATGCAATTAATGCAGAGCGTTTTTTTAGGATTGGGTTGCGCAGTCCTGCCTCAAGGGAGCCTGTTGCCGGAAATGATGCCAGCACTGCGTTTTCGTCCACTCATACTGTCACCGATGCAGCGTCAGGCGGCGCTTGTTGTGGATCCGGTTGGCAAAGTTACTGCCCTGGCACAAAATTTCTTAGTTTTCGCACAGACGTAGCTGCAGAAAACACGGATTGAGTTGGGACGAAAAAAACCACCGGCATCCGGTGGTTTTTGCCAATAGCGGTTAGAAATTAATCCAGTTCCAGCTCATTCATTGCGGCGATATTGAAGCCGCCATCCACGTGCAGGACTTCACCTGAGATACCCGCAGCCAGATCCGAGCACAAGAACGCAGCCGTATTGCCTACGTCTTCAATGGTGACCACACGGCGGATAGGCGTCACCGCCTCGCAATGGGAAAGCATTTTCTTGAAGTTTTTGATGCCAGATGCCGCTAACGTGCGGATCGGGCCAGCGGAAATGGCGTTAACACGCACACCCTGCGCGCCCATGGCGTTAGCCATGTAGCGAACATTGGCTTCCAGAGAGGCTTTGGCCAGGCCCATCACGTTGTAGTTCGGAATAGCGCGCTCGGCACCGAGGTAGGAGAGCGTGACCAGCGCGGAGTTCGGGTTCAGCATGGCGCGGCAGGCTTTTGCCATCGCCACGAAGCTGTAGGAACTGATATCGTGCGCAATGCGGAAACCGTCACGGGTCACGGCGTCGACGTAATCACCATCCAGTTGATCGCCCGTGGCGAACGCGATGGAGTGGACAAAACCGTCAAAGGTAGGCCATATGTTAGCCAGTTCGGCAAACAGCGCTTCAATGCTGGCATCTTCCGCAACGTCACACGGCAGTACGATGCTGGAACACAGCTCTTGTGCGAAGCCTTCAACACGCGATTTCAGTTTGTCGTTCTGGTATGTGAACGCCAGTTCAGCGCCTTCTCGTTGCATCGCCTGTGCGATACCAAATGCAATTGAGCGGTTACTGGCAACACCCGTTACCAAAATGCGCTTACCGGGTAGAAAACCCATAGCAGTAATCCTTGTGATTATAGTTGCTGCGAACGCCTGCACAGCAGAATGCGTTAATCAGGTCGTTCGAAGTGAGTAAACTGGGCGATTCTAGCATGGTTGCCTCCAGTGGGGTACTCCGAGCAGTATCGCCCGCGCGTTTGCCACGATGCCGCGCTAGCGAATTCGGCTAAAACTGTGCGCTGTCACGGCGCCAGGCATCCTGTCACGGCGCCAGGCATCGGCACTGAGCGTTTCGCCAAGGTGGCTGGCAATCAGGCGTTTGGTCAAATCGTGCAGTGGCGCGGCCAGCACATCTGCGGTGCTGCCTCGCTCGACCACTTCACCGTCGTGCATTACCATGATCTGATCCGTGCATTACCACGATCTGATCGCTGATGTGCTTCATCATGCCCAGATGCTGGGTGACATAAATATAGGAGATCCCTTGTTCTTCCTGAAGTTCCAGCATAAAATTAATGAGTTGCAAGCGCATCGACATATCTAACTAGGCCAGCGTCTCGTCAGCCACGATCACTTTGTGCTGCAAGATCAACGCCCGTGCCAATTCCACGCGCTGTTTTTGGCCTGGTGCCAGTGCCTGCGGGTAGTAGTAGGCGTGATCAGGGCGCAGGCCTACCTGTTGCAGCGTCTGGTTAATCATTTTTTCCCGCTCGTGATCGTTCAATGTGGTATTCACCCGTAGCGGCATATCAAGCAGTTGACCAATACGCTGGCGTGGTTGAGCGCATTGCCCGTGTCCTAAAAAATCATGCGTACCTGCTGGAAGCGGAAGCGATAATCGCCGTAGCACAAAAGATGATCGTTAATCAGCAGTAGCAGTTCACCAGAGGTTGGTGGGATGACCCCTGCCAGCATTTTCGCCAGGGTCGATTTGCCTAAGCCATTCTCACCGATAATCGCCAGTGTCTGCCGTTCGCGCAGCGTGAAACTCACGGATTTCACGGCTTCAACGTGTTGGCGGTGAAATAACCCGGTGCGGTAGCGGAACGTTTTGGTCAGGTTGCGCGCTTCGAGCAGGATGTCATCCATCATTGCTCCTTCGTATTAAGCGGGAAATGGCAGGCGAACCAGTGATTTTTGGTCGATACCAACAGCGGTGTTTGCATGCATTTTTTCTGCGAGTAGGGGCAAACGCAGACCGAGACGGCAGCCTACCGGCAGATACTCTAGTGACGGAATAGCACCCGGCAGCGTGATGAGTCTGCTTTTGTGCGGCAACGAACGCCCGAAATCTGGCATGGCGCGGATCAGCGCCTGGGTGTAAGGGTGGTGTGGCGCGGAGATCAGCTCTTTGCTTGGCGCGCTTTCCACCGTTTGTCCGCAGTAAAGCACGTTGATACGATCGGCCCACTTGCTCATGGTTTGCAGGTCATGACTGATCAATAAATGGTTTGCAGGTCATGACTGATCAATAAAATGGTGGTGTTATTGTTCTGATTAAGTCGCGACAGTAGCCGGAAAATCTGCGCCTGCGTGTCGATTCCATCGCATTGGTCTGTTCATCGGCTATCAGTAGACGCGGCTGGTTAGCCAAGGCGATGGCAATCATTATCTTCTGGCATTCACCCCCCGTAAATTCATAGGGGTAACTGCGCATGATATCTTTGATATCTTTGTGATCTTTAATGCGACCCGGTGCAATAGTTCGATGGCACGGCGTTTTCGCCACTGAAAGCGTTGCCACCAACGACCTTTGTAGGTCTAGCAGGGAATGGCAAGCATCAGCTGTTTGCCAATGTGCTCAGAGGGATCGAGACAGGATTGCGGCTCCTGAAAAATCATCGAAACGTTGTGTCCCAACTGATTACGCCGTTCACGGGGTGAGAGTTGCAGCAAGTCGATATGATCAAATCTGAAGCGGTCAGCAGTCACCCGCCAGTTATCTTTGGTTACGCCACAGATGGCTTTAGCAATAAGGCTCTTGCCCGATCCCGCTTCGCCCACTAGGCCGCGGATTTCCCCTTTGGTCAGGGTATTTCCCCTTTGGTCAGGGTAATGCTGACGCGATCGACGGCCTTAACTGGACTGTCAAGCGTAAGGGCATTTTGTGCATGTGCTTGCCTGATTATGCATCAATCTGTTTTGTGCTGCCATTGAGTATCCCGCAACGGGATAATAAAAATAATGACAACGGGATAATAAAAATAATGAATATATTCAATTAATATATTCATTGTATTAATTTTGTTTATAGCCGGAATTCGCCGTGTCCTTGCTGAGGCTGGCCTGATTGTTGCAATGAGATTGCCAACACAACATCTTGTTCGGGGAATGTCATGGATACGTCGCAGACAACGGATCAGCTTAAAAGAGGGTTAAAAAACCGCCATATCCAGTTGATTGCATTAGGGAGCGCGGTAGGCACCGGGCTGTTTTTGGGGATTGCGCAAACAATTAAAATGGCCGGACAATCGGTATTGTTGGGCTATGCGATTGCCGGGATTATTGCTTTTTTCATTATACGTCAGTTAAGGGAAATGGTGGTAGAAGAGCCCGTGGCCGGTTCCTTTAGTCATTTCGCCAATAAATACTGGGGAAGCTTTGCCGGTTTTATGTCCGGTTGGAACTACTGGGTGCTATATGTGCTAGTCAGCATGGCTGAGCTTTCTGCGGTCGGGATTTACATTCAATACTGGTTTCTCGATATGCCGACTTGGGTTTCGGCAGCCGTTTTCTACCTGCTGATTAATGCCATAAACCTCACTAACGTGAAGGTTTACGGCGGGAATTCTGGTTTGCCATCATTAAAATGGCAGCGATTATCGGCATGATTGCGTTCGGCTGCTATCTACCTACTCATAAGCGGGAGTGGCGGGCCCGGAGGCCGGCGTGCTAACCTGTGGCAACACGGAGGTTTTTTCCCCCAATGGTTTTGGTGGCATGGTGATGGGGATGACGGTCATCATGTTCGCCTTTAGCGGTCTTGAACTGGTCGTGATCACTGCCGCTTAGGCCGATCGGCCAGAAAAATGTATTCCGCGCGCCACCAATCAGGTTATTTACTATTACTACATTCTGCTGTTTTATGTGGGCGGGTGTTGGTGGTGTTGCTGTCGCTGTACGCTTGGCAGAAAATGGTGGAAGGGGGCATCCGTTTGTGCTGATTTTCCACGCGCTGGATAGCAAAATAGCAAAGTGGTGGCAACAGTGCTGAATCTGGTAGTGCTGTCTGAGGTGCTCTCGGTGTACAACAGCTGCGTCTATTGCAACAGCCGTATGCTGTTTGGCCTGGCTAAACAGGGCAACGCACCTCGCGCACTGTTGCGCATCAACAAACGCGGTATTCCGTTGAACGCGCTGGGCGTATCGGCGCTGGCAACTGGGCTGTGCGTGGTGTTGAACTACCTGATGCCGGGCAAAGCGCTTGAGCTGCTGATGGCGATGGTGGTGTCCGTGTTAGTGATCAGCTGGGCTGATGATTTGCATTACACACCTTAAGTTCCGCTATGCGATGCAAGTGGCCGTAAAGGAAACGCGTTTCAAAAGATTGGGCTATCCGGTGACCAACGTGATTTGCCTGCTGTTTCTGGCGGGTATTCTGGTGATCATGGCGATTACGCCCGGTATCCAGATCTCGGTGTGGTTGATTCCTGTGTGGCTGGTGGCTTATCGTGTGAAGAACCGTAACCGCACGCCAGCAGATATCGTAGCCAGTGACGTGTATCAGCTCGTAAGCGCTGATCTTGGTGTGTGCGGCGATCCTCTCGACGGGCAGTGCATCTCCCCACAATATCACATCATCGCCCACCCGCTCCTGTGCATCGGGTCCCAGATCGACCGTCAACATATCCATCGATACGCGTCCCACCAATGGCACTTCACGGCCATTGGCAAGTACGGGTGTACCAAACGGTGTTGAGCGCGGATAGCCATCGCCATACCCCATCGCGACCACGCCGAGCAGGGGATCGCGCTCGCTGGTCCAGATACAGCCTTATCCCTCGGCTTCGCCCGCTTTGTGCTCGCACACCGCGATCAGATGTGAGGTGAGCGTCATGGCCGGTTGCAGTCCAAAATGTGCGGCAGTTTCCAAAATGTGCGGCAGTTTCGGTGGCCAGTGGTGATACTGGTGATACGCCGTAGAGAATAATCCCCAGTATTACTTGATTGCGGTGCACCTGTGGCCAAAGCAGAATACCGCCGGAAGTTGCGATAGATTGCGCGCCCGGTTTTCCCTCAGTGAATGCATCAAAGCAGGCGATCTGTTTCAGAGTGGTATTGAACTCAGGTTCATCGGCGCTGCAAAAATGGCTCATGATATTCACCGGTTGCACCACATTTCGGCACTGGGTCAGCCGTTGATAAAATGCTTCTGCTTATCAGGACGGACACCCAAACGGTGCATGCCTGTATCCAGCTTTATCCAGACGGTAAGGGGATGCGGTAAATCAGCCTGCTCTAATGCTTCCAACTGTTCGACACTGTGCACCGCGTTTCCAATTGATGCTGTGCCAGTAAGGGAAGGTCATCGGCAGAGAAAAACCTATCCAGTAGCAGGATAGGTTTGGTGATGCCCGCTTGGAGCAGTGCCAAGGCCTCAGCGAGTCGGGCTACCCGAAGCAGTCGGCATCCTGAAGGGTGGTGGAGCATTCCACTGCGCCGTGGCCGTATGCATTGGCCTTGACGACGGCGACCAGCCGACTGTTCGGCGCTAACTGACGCACGCGCTGCATATTGTGGCGCAATGCGCAGCGACTGATGACGGCGGTTGCCGTTTTTCTACTGTCCTTAGCGCTGCCCGCTAAGGTGCGCTATTTATTCATCATCGTATTTTGGACCGGCGTAATTATCAAAACGCGACCACTGCCCGTTGAAGGTCAACCGAACGGTACCGATAGGGCCGTTACGCTGTTTCCCCAAGATAATCTCAGAGATGCCTTTCAAATCACTGTTTTCATGATAAACCTCATCACGATAGATAAACATAATCAGGTCGGCATCCTGCTCGATAGAGCCGGATTCACGCAGATCGGAGTTGACCGGGCGTTTGTCTGCTCGCTGCTCCAGACTACGGTTAAGCTGAGAGAGTGCGATCACAGGCACTTGCAATTCTTTTGCTAATGCTTTGAGAGAACGGGAAATTTCGGCGATTTCAAGGGTTCGGTTATCCGAAATGGCAGGCACCCGCATCAGTTGCAGGTAGTCGATCATGATCAGGCTGAGGCCATCATGCTCACGGAAAACGCGGCGTGCACGGGAACGTACTTCCGTTGGAGTCAAGCCGGAAGAGTCATCGATATACATGTTCTTCTTCTCAAGCAGAATGCCCATAGTGCTGGAGATGCGCGCCCAGTCCTCATCATCCAACCGCCCGGTACGGATACGGGTTTGATCCACGCGTGACAGCGAGGCCAGCATACGCATCATGATCTGTTCGCCGGGCATTTCCAGACTGAAGATCAGCACTGGCTTTTCTTGCATCATGGCGGCGTTTTCGCACAGGTTCATGGCGAACGTGGTTTTCCCCATTGAGGGGCGCGCCGCGACGATGATCAAATCCGATTTTTGCAGCCCGGCGGTTTTTTTATCCAGATCCTGATAGCCGCTGGAAACGCCGGTTACTCCGTCGTGCGGACGTTGATACAACTGCTCGATGCGTGAGACGGTATCTTCCAGAATGCGATCGATACTTTTTGGGCCTTCATCCTTGCTGGCGCGGTTTTCGGCGATCTGAAACACGCGCGATTCCGCCAGATCCAGCAAATCTTCACTGCTGCGACCTTGTGGATCGTAACCCGCATCGGCGATTTCGTGTGCAACGGCGATCATCTCACGCACCACCGCCCGTTCGCGCACGATATCGGCGTAGGCACTGATATTGGCGGCGCTGGGGGTATTCTTCGCCAGTTCTGCCAGATAAGCAAAACCGCCGACCGTGTCCAGTTCGCCTTTTTGCTCCAGCGACTCGGACAGGGTGATGAGATCGATGGGCTTGTTCAATTCCAATAGCCGCTGCATTTCGCTGAAAATCAGACGGTGGGCGCGGTTGTAGAAATCGTTGGCGACGACGCGTTCTGCGACGTTATCCCAGCGCTCGTTGTCGAGCATCAAGCCGCCCAGAACCGACTGTTCCGCTTCCAGTGAGTGAGGCGGGAGCTTTAACCCTTCCACCTGTCGGTCGCGGGGCTGTTTCGATGGGGGTGCGGTGCGCTTTTCTGCCATGGGATTATGTTCTTTATTGGTTGATTTGTCATTCCATAAGGAGGCATTGTATACGAAACTGACGTGATAAAAACTCGCCCGTGTGTTTATCGCACCGGACTGCATCAGAAGAAAACATGGCGAAACGCATTCAATTCAGCGCCCACGGCGGCCCTGAGGTACTGGAGCACGTTGATTTTACCTCGCGTGGACTGGCTGTAGGTGAAATACAAATTGAAAACCGTGCTGTCGGGATCAACTTTATCGATATCTACGTGCGCAGTGGGCTTTATCCGGTACAGGCCTTCCCATCTGGGCTGGGCACCGAGGCGGCTGGTGTGGTGGCGAAAGTCGGCGCGGGCGTAAGCGGTTTTCAGGCCGGTGATCGCGTGGTGTATGCGCAATCGGGGCTGGGAGATTACAGTGTGGTGCACAATGTGGTGGCGGATCGCGTAGCGCATCTGCCTGATGCTATCAGCTTTGAGCAGGGTGCGGCGTCGTTCCTTAAAGGGCTGACGGTATACTACCTGCTGCGTGAAACCTATGAGATTACGTCCGGTGAGACATTCCTGTTCCACGCGGCCGCTGGTGGCGTTGGCCTGATCGCCTGCCAGTGGGCCAAGGCGCTGGGTGCGAAACTTATTGGTACGGTCGGGTTAGATGACAAGGCGGCGCTGGCGCGTCAGACGGGTGCCTGGGCGACCATCAACTATCGCAGTGAGAACATCGCGCAGCAGGTACTGGAATTAACCAATGGGCAGAAGGTGCCCGTGGTGTACGACTCGGTAGGTAAAGACACCTGGGAAGCCTCGCTCGACATCCTGCAATGTCGTGGTTTGATGGTGAGCTTCGGTAACGTTTCCGGCCAGGTGAACGGCGTGAACTTGGGCATTCTGAATCAGAAAGGGTCGCTTTACGTGATGTGTCCGTCGCTGTTTGGCTATGTGACCAGCTGTTTGGCTATGTGACCAATCGTGCAGAACTGGATAAAGCGAGCAGCGAGCTGTTTTCGCTGATTGCCAGCGGCGCAATCAAGGTAGATGTTTCTGCCAATCAGATCTTCAGGCTATCAGAAGCGCAAAAAGCGCATCGCGCACTGGAGAGTCGTCAGACGCACGGTTCCTGCCTGCTGATCCCAGGACGATAAGTGAGCCGCTGTAGTCTACCCTAAAATGGTAGGTAAGCGTAAAAAGTAAGGGCCCCAAACGGGGCCCTTGGCCCTTGTTGCTGCATTATTTTGCTGCATTATTTTTGATATTTCATCATGCTATATGTAGGGCATAGCGTGGCGAACGTCAGCGCCTCGATGCGCAATTTTTTTTGGATGATGATGCTCTGACGCGGATGAAATCATTTTTTATTGATTCGCGCAAGCCGCGTGTTTTATTGATTCGCGCAAGCCGCGTGTCCTGTGCGTGTTACCGTTTACGCAAACAGCCTTGCTACATGGAGGCAGTCATAGTGACCAAGAGCCGCCATCCTAACAGCGGATTAGGGGAAAATATCTGCTGGCGCACAAAATTGGCGTAAATTACCGGGGATCGTGGTACTCAGAAGCAGTATTTGCAGCTGCCGTCACAACGCCAGTATTTGCAGCTGCCGTCACAACGCGTGGCATCAGCGGTAATCACGCAACGGTTTTTGCTGCCAGTAACGTCACAACCAGGCGATCGCCACCGCCAGCAGCAGCCAGGGCAGCACTTTGATGGCGGTAACAATCAGCCGACCCACCAGCATGACCACAGCAGCAATGACCAGTGCGCCCAGTACGCCAATCAGTAAAATTCCGGTGGCCATTAACATCACGAAAAAGCCAACAACGAACAAAAACTCCAGCATGATTTCTCTCCTCAATCAGGTGTGCCGTACTAACATCGCGTTCTGTGGGAGGTATTACAAGAAGTATGCCAACCTTCCAATTCTTATAACTTATTTATTTATAATAATATAATTCCTGTGTGGCAATGGCTTGTGGCTATGTTGACTAACAGTTGGTGTTTTTTATACTTTGTGATCGCGAACCAGCGCCATCGCCGCTTCCACCACCGGGATGCCTGCACCGGGTTTATGAGCATTTTCGCTTAAATGACGACGCCATTGGCGCGCGCCGGGAATACTTTGGAACAAGCCCAGCATATGGCGGGTGATATGGCCCAAATAGGTTCCGTTAGTCAGTTCACGTTCCATGTAAGGGTACATCGCTTCCACTACGCTAAACGGGCTGACGGCGGGCGCATCAATACCGAACAGTTGCGAATCGACATCCAGTAGCAGGCCGGGATTTTGGTAGGCTTCGCTCCCCATCATCACCCCATCGAGTTGTGCCAAATGGGTTTTTGCCTCTTCCAGCGTTTTTACCCCGCCGTTAATGGAGATGGTCAATGTCGGGAAATCGCGCTTGAGCTGATAGACGCGCGGATAATCCAGCGGCGGGATCTCGCGATTCTCTTTTGGACTCAGGCCCGAAAGCCAGGCTTTGCGCGCATGGATAATAAAGGTATCGCACTGGCCGCGCTCGGCCACGGTGTGAACAAAATCGCATAGAAAAGCGTAGCTATCCTGATCGTCGATGCCGATACGGGGTTTCACCGTAACGGGGATCGATACCCGATCGCGCATCGCTTTGATGCAATCCGCCACCAGTTCGGCTTCTGCCATCAGGCAGGCACCGAAGCGTCCATTCTGCACGCGGTCCGAAGGGCAGCCAACGTTGAGATTGATCTCATCGTAGCCGTGCTGCTCTGCCAACTGCGCGCACTGCGCCAGCGCGGCAGGATCGCTGCCGCCCAACTGCAACGACACCGGATGCTCGGTATCACTGTAAGCGAGATAATCTACCTTGCTGTGAATAATGGCGCCAGTCGTGACCATCTCGGTGTACAGCAGCGTTTGACGGGTCAGTTGGCGGTGGAAATAACGGCAATGGCGATCGGTCCAATCGAGCATCGGCGCGATGGAGAAGCGATTGAGGTTGTAATTGCTGGCTTTCTCAGATACTGCGCTTTTCTGGTGCGGGTTAGGAGTTTCTTTATTTTCGTGCATTTTTATGTCCGTATTTTTGCATTCATGGTACACCATGTAGGACTCCATGTTTTCGTGTCCTGATATGCGGAGACAATAACGAAATGGCATACTTTACGATTGCTAAACGCCACAGCGCAGATGGGGCGGTAAGATGCCGCTGCACTGTTGGAATGAAGGTTAAGGGTAAACACCTTTACCGTGAAAGTAAAACGTTTGGAAAATTAGCCGTAGCGAAGAGCTGGGGTACACATCGCGCCGCCGAACTTGAGGAGCATGGTGCCCCGTCTGATTCCGATACCGTTATCCCCACCGCTTGCTTTATGCAGTGCGTTAAGGTTGAAGCGACCTTTAGCATCGGTAGTAATTTCAACACCGGCGATGATAATTTCAACACCGGCGATGATAGGTGCGTTATGTTTTGTTAGTGTATTCATCGTTAGGCCTCCTCAGCCTGGCTGTTGCTCTGACGCGCGGGTAGCACCAACTATCCGCGCGTTTTTCATTTCAGCGAACTTAATAAAACTCCCGCGACCAGGGCCGACGCTTGATAAATTCACGTTTGCTTGAGAGACACGCAGCAAAACACATGTCTTCATCAGGTTCCTATCTCGCATTACGGTTTCAACGGGTTAGCCAAGACATTCAGCTGGCCACTGAATTGCGGGGTGTGACTGCCCTGTCCAGATTGTTAAAAAGCTATAACACATTTTGTTTTAAAAAAAAGCACAAATAGCAGTTCACCTTGTCAATACGAAATAGCAGTTCACCTTGTCAATACGAAATGTAATTTATTATTTTGGAAGGGGCAAAAAAAAAAGCCCACGCATGTGGGCTGGTATACAGATGCTATGTTATTCAATGTGTCTAGTTAGATATCTTTTCTAGTATCTAGATGATTTTACGATAGCGGATACAAAGTAAGTGATATCAATGTCTTTTTCGTCAAAAGTTAGTGGTGGGTGCTGTTGGTTTACACTGAGCAATTGGTAGGAACTCTCTCTGTGATGGTAGGAACTCTCTCTGTGAATTGGTAGGAACTCTCTCTGTGATAACCTAGTCTTTTGATCATATTTCTACCTCTACCAGCGGTCGTACGAATATATTTCTACCAGCGGTCGTACGAATAATAAATACATCATCTACAGCGCATACAACAGAGGCGGGCTCGACGACAATGAACTCCCTGATGTTATTCGAGGAAACATACTATCGCCCTTTACCCTAACGGAAAAAGCTTTTGGGTCCGAACTAAATATTTGCAGATAGCCAGCGAGATTTTCTTGCATGTCAAACTCATCATCAACTCCCATAAGGGCCTCACCGAGGACCGGGACTGACCTTTCCTTTAGCATGCCTACGAATTCTATTTCATCCCGCTTAGTTTTCTGTACGGTTGCATCTGAATGCAAACTAAGTTTGCGTATGTTAAGTATCATCCATGATTTTAGCTATATCTTCGATACTGAGCTCTCTTCTTCCATTAAGCCAGTGAGCAATTGCTCCCTGAGTTTTTCCCAGCATCTCCCACAATCTTTCCTGAGAAAGACCCTTTTCTTTCATTTTGGCTTTAGCCAAGACATTCCACGTTTGCTTCATGTTATTAGTATTACACACTCCGTAATTTTAAATGAAGAGACAATATGTAATATACGTTTGCGATTTAAAATTATACGTTTGCGATTTAAAATTACGTAATGTATTTTTATGACGTTTTGATCTCTCGAATCACAGGATGTTTACGATGAACAACATAAAATCCTTATAAAACAATCATGAATGTCCCAAGTAGGGCTTACCAAGGCTTTAGGACTGTCTCAAGGCGCTATTGCGTACTATGAAAAAGGTATACGCAGACTTAATGTAGATAACGCAAGTAGATAACGCAAAAAGAATTTTTGCTGAGTTTAATCGTAGGGTGGCGTACTAACTTTTGAGAATGTATTTGCTTCTGGTGCACGTAACCCCCTCCACCAATACCACGCCACATCCACCACCAAGGCCAAATGACCCATGGAAATACACTATTCAATGGATCTGCACGCCAGCGATGTTCGGCCCAAGCCTGGGGTGTGCGAAAACTTCAGGCATTTTAGTGACACGCTTGAAGATCTTCGCAAGGCCATCGACATCTCGCAGGAAGACACCCGGGCGCAGATGTACGCCAAAAAAGCACGCCTGCCCTATACAAAAAAGCACGCCTGCCCTATATCTGGCATTCGATGAAGGATATTTGGCATTCGATGAAGGATATTGCCAGAGGGCATAATGCGCTCAATGCTGGTGATCGCGATGTGCTGTTCCTTGATATGGACGGCTGCGATGAAGAGGCATGGCAGGCGTTGCGCGATGCACTGGCCTGTTTCTCATGCTTCACTTACTCAACCCCCAGCCATCTGCACCCCACCGTAATCTGCACCCCACCGTAAAGGGTGAGCAGCGCTGGCGCATTTGCATGGAGCTGGGCCGTTCGGTTACGCCAGAAGAATATAAACGTCTTGGCCCAGAGGTAGAAAACTGGCTGATGGACTGCATCAGTCCACTGGATGACTACCCTGTCCGCTGGGACCGTTCCGTCTATACCCTGACCATATGCTCTACGGACCCGACGAGAACGCGATATTCGAACGTTTCAGCGGCACGCCTGTTACCGTCGATATCCTGCTGGCAATGGCGGGTGATTTACCAATTCGCCCCGTATCCGACCACTCAGACAATGACTTATCGCGTCTCGTTGATTTGAATAACGTTACCCAACAGACCTTCGATGATTTACGCGAAGTTATGTGGCATCCGGCTGTACTGGCTGATGCAGGCGACCATATGTACCACAGCTGGGTGGCAATGGGTAACCGTCTGGCATGGTTCAAAGGTACCGAGTGGGAAGAGCAGGCCCGTCAACTTTGGATTGACTGGTCCATTGCTGGCGGTGGTGACGGTATCAGTGCTGCATCAATGTGGGACGGCGACAAACTAACTGCCGATCGTACTGGTTACCAGGCCATTTTCGCCCATGCGCAGAAAACTGGTGTTGCCAATCCCGCTGCTGTACGCCCGCACGATTCTGTCGCTAACGTTGAGGATTTTGAAGACCTTACCAGCACTGAAATAGCTAAAACGCCAGCGTTTCCTGCATTAAAACGCGATAGATTCTGGCAGATCGAATCTACCACCGATGCCGATTACGCCCGATGCCGATTACGCCCGGTTACGTATTACCTTGAGCAGCGCGGTTTTAAAGCCGTGGGCCGGGAACTGGTGCGCGACGTGGTGCTGCTGGCTGGTGCGCGACGTGGTGCTGCTGGCTGCAGACGAACAGCCTTTCGATTCCGCTATCGCCTGGATTAGTGGGTTGGAGTGGGATGGGGTGCCGCGCATAGAGGCTTTCTACCATACGCACTTCGGTACCACCGACACTCCATACACACGAGCGGTATCCATGTACATGTGGACGGCGCTGGCGGGCAGGGTGCTGAAGCCGGGCATCAAAGCCGATATGGTGCCGATTCTCGTCGGCGCCCAGGGTTGCGGCAAATCCTCCGGAGTGGCGGTGTTGTCCCCAGATCCATCGTTCTTTACTGAAGCGTCATTCGCGGAGAAAGACGACGATCTGGCGCGCAAGATGCGCGGACGTTTGGTCGCCGAAATTGGTGAACTGCACGGCCTTAACACCAAAGAGTTGGAATCAATCAAGGCATTCGTGACGCGTACACATGAGAATTGGATCCCAAAATACCGGGAGTTTGCCACGCAATTCCCCCGCCGCCTGGTGTTTATCGGTACCAACAACGAAGACGAGTTTCTCGCAGACAAGACCGGTAACCGGCGCTGGTTGCCCGTTGAGGTTTCAAGGGTGGACGTTAATGCCATCCAGCGAGATTTACTTCAGCTATGGGCCGAGGCCCGTGAGACGTTTAAGCGTCTGGGCGGTATTCAGCCACGATGCTGAACGGCTGGGAGCAGGTGTACACGAGCAGTACACTATACGAGCAGTACACTATACGAGCAGTACACTATACGAGCAGTACACTATCTATAAAGTCTATAAAGGCTTGAACCAACTGTACCAACCTTTTACTAGAAACCCCATATATGTACCAACCTTTTACTAGAAACCCCATATACATAAATAAGTCGTTCAGAGGAAAAGTTTGGAAAGAGATGGTACAGGTGGGTACAGGCTGGTGCATAGCATTCGACGATGACCTGGATTTCCAGGAAAACATGGAGGCACACGTCCGCTACATCGTCCGCTACATGGTTGAAGTTATCGCCCGGCATCAACTCAACATTGAGGAGGAGCAATAATGGCTACTCAACTTATTGAACAGGTTTTCAGCTTGGTGAATCCACTAAAGTCTGAATTCGAGCAGGTTTGTTCTGAAACTTCTATCAATTTCAGGCGTGAATCAGAGTTTGCAATGCAGATTTTCGCCAACAACGATTACCTGGCTAAAGTAACAACGATTACCTGGCTAAAGTCGCCATTAATTAATAATTCGGTAAGCACTAGAAGCGCAGTAATGAACGTTGTCGGGATAGGCGTGTCCCTTAACCCAGCTCAGAAACTGGCTTATTTGGTGCCGCGCAAAGGAGCTATTTGTCTCGACATCAGCTACATGGGCCTGATGCACATCGCGTAGCAATCCGGGGGTATCAAGTGGTGCCAGTCAGCAATTTTTCGTAAGAACGATCAGTTTCGCCGCGAGGGGCTAGATAAGCCACCGGTTCAGATTTACAACGATTTCGACACCGCAGAACAGCGTGGCGACATTGTCGGCGCATATGTCGTTATCAAAAGCGACGACAGAGATTACCTCACTCACACGATACGCATCGCTGATATCTACGCGATCCGCTACCGATCAGAAGCATGGAAAGCCTACAGGAACAAAGGAACATCATGCCCATGGGTTACAGATAAGAAGCAGATGATCCTCAAGACGGTTGTTAAGCAGGCTGCCAAATACTGGCCACACTGGCCACGCCGCGAGCGCCTGGATGCTGCCATTGATCACGTTAACACCGAAGGTGAAGAGGGAATCAACTTTGCTGCTCAGCGCAAGCCTGAACGCGACGTTACCCCAGCAGAAACAGCAATCATAAAGGAAATTAACGACGTCCTTATCGCCATTAATAAGACGTGGGATGACGATCTGCTGCCTCTGTGTTCAAAAATTTTCCGCAGAGACATTAGTGAATCGTCAGAGTTGACTCAAGCAGAGGCCATTAAGGCTCTCGGTTTTCTGAAACAAAGGGCGGCCGCATAACACCTGAAATTATTTTGGCGCGGACTGGTATCGACGTGACCGCCGTAGAGCAAGGCAATGAGGCATGGCACCGTCTACGACTCGGCGTCATCACCGCCTCATAGGTTCATAACGTTATCTCTAAACCGCTCTCAGGTACCAAATAGCCCGACATAAAAATGTCCTATTTCCATACGCTACTTGCAGAGGTTTGCACAGGTGTAGCGCCGGAAGTAAACGCCAAGGCGCCTGCCTGGGGGAAACAATACGAGGACGACGCTCGAGCGCTTATTTGAGTTCACTACCGGGGTAGCAGTCACGGAGTCACCGATCATTTTTCGTGATGAAAGCATGCGAACAGCCTGCTCACCTGATGGGCTTTGCAGCAATGGTTACGGTTTGGAGCTTAAGTACTACCCTTTCACCTCTCGCGATTTTATGAAATTCAGGCTTGGCGGCTTTGAGGCCATGGCGGCTTTGAGGCCATTTTGAGGCCATGGCGGCTTTGAGGCCATAAAGTCGGCATACATGGCCCAGGTGCAATTCAGCATGTGGGTAACAGGTGCAATTCAGCATGTGGGTAACGAATAAAGAAGCCTGGTTCTTTGCCAACTATGAACCGCGCATGAAGCGAGAAGGCATTCACGAAGTAGTTGTTGAGTGTGACGACAAGTACATGTCCGACTTCAACGAAATAGTACCTGAGTTCATCAGCAAGATGGATGAATCGCTGGCCGAGATCGGCTTCACCTTCGGGGAGCAATGGAAATGAAACATCACCGCGACGCCATAACCGTGGGAAAAGTGAAGTGTGTGTATTCCGTCATTCGCCGCGGTTGGCTAATGCCCTGGGGTGAAGTAGTGAGAAACCCTTTAAAGTCTCAGAGACTGGCTGAAGAATTTAATGAAAAGCAGGTGGCATCATGAGATGCGGATCGGTTTGCAGTAGGCTTGAGTCCGAAATTGTTATCATCTTATAACCAAAAACTAAACAAACTGCGCGCGCGACCTACACACATGCTGAAAGAAGTCGGCGATCAGTGGCGCACACCAGAAGCCCTCTGGTAGTGAATTAATGCCAAATTTGGGCCATTCGTTCTGGATCTGTTTGCCGACCATCAGAACGCCAAATGTGCAGCCTACACGGCGGAAGACAACGCATTAACACAAGACTGGGCTACCCGTCTGGCAGAACTCGGCGGTGCCGCCTACGCCAATCCACCATACAGCCGCGCATCGAGGCACGAAGGGCAATACATCAGAGGTATGACTCACATTATGCAGCACACCATGGTAATGCGTGAGTGCGGCGGTCGTTATGTGTATCTCATCAAAATGTGTATCTCATCAAAGCGGCCACAGTGAAAGCTGGTGGCCTGAAAATGCCGATCATATTGCTTTTATCCGTGGGCGATTTGGGTTTGAGCTTCCCGACTGGTTTATCCTGCTGACGAAAAGCAGAAACCGTCAGGCGCTTTCTTTGCAGGAGCTATTGCCGTCTTTGACAAAAACTGGCGTGGACCCACGACCAGCTACATCAATTGTAAAGGTAAAGAACTGGAATCGATGGGGCGTATGTTCATCAACCAGATCCAGCGTGTCATCAACCAGATCCAGCGTGCTACGCTCAGGATTCAGGGGCTCGCCGCATGACGCACACCAGACGTTGAAATGACAACCACACAGGCAATCGCATTAATTGATGAACGGCCACATAAAGCATAACCAAAAATAGTAGAGGTAATCATGACTGATGAAAAGCCCATGACACTTGCCCAGGCAGCAGATTACCTGCAAGTTTCAAAGAGAACCATTAGCAGTCTAATCAACAAGGGCGAACTAGTTGGTCGCCGGACAGGTGGCAACTCCGGCAAATATCTCGTCATGAAGTCCGCATGTGTTGAATATCTTTCAAATCCACCCCACCCCAGTGTTGAATATCTTTCAAATCCACCCCAGAATCGCAATGCGCGCGTGGGTGATCAGACAAAAGGAAAACCAATATGTCAATCCCCCTCAGAGGCGGAGTATGGCACTGTCATTTCTTTACCCCGAATGGCAAAAGAGTTAGGAGATCGCTTGGGACAGAGGACAAAAAGCAAGCACAGGAGCTGCACGACCGATTGAAATCGGAAGCATGGCGAATTGAGGAATTAGGGGATTTGCCGCAAGGTCATTTGAAGAGGCATGCATGCGATGGCTGAATGAGAAGGAGCACAAGCGCAGCCTTGATGATGACAAGGTGAAAATTTAGTTCTTTCTCCAGCACTTAGCAGGTCGTGACATCGCCACGATTACTGGCGAAGAAGTTCAGAAGATTGTCGGCAAGATGATCAATCGCAATCCCCGCCGGAAGTGGAGGATACAGTGTAACACGGTAATCAGAGATGAAAAGCCGGTACCAGCATATAAGGATAAGCCAGTCAGCACCGAAACAAAAAGTCATTATTTTTCCTTATTATGATTATGCGATCCTTGCTTCGTGCTGCCTCTAACGAATGGGGATGGATAAAAAACACACCGGTGATCAAAACCAAGAAGCTGGTTAGTAAACGCATACGCTGGCTGACCAAAGAGGAAGCATCACGCAGAGGAAGCATCACGCCTCATTGAATGTATGGCCGGAAAGCATCAGACCCGTTGTTGTTTTCGCGTTGTCGACTGGGTTAGGCCGTTCAAACATTATCGATCTCGAGTGGTCGCAGGTTGATATGCAGAGAAAGGTTGCCTGGATAAATCCAGTGAACGCCAAAGCGGGAAAGGCTATTGGCGTGGCTCTGAATGATACGGCATGCAAGGTGCTGAAGGAACAGATTGGAAATCATTCTCGCTGGGTGTTTGTCCACACCAAAGCGGCAACGAAAGCAGACGGCACCAAGACGCCTGATATACGTAAAATGCGGTGTGACGATGATAGCGCATGGCGGATTGGACTTAAACGGGCTGGTATAGAAGATTTCCGCTTCTACGATTTGCGGCACACCTGGGCGAGCTGGTTGATTCAGTCTGACATTCCACTTTCTGCTTTGCAGGAGATGGCTGGGTAGAAATCAAATAGAAATGGTCCGTAGGTATGCACACCTGGCACCTAACCACCTGATCGAACATGCGCGTAAAATTGACTCACTTTTAGGTAGTAACGACACAAATATTTAGGTAGTAACGACACAAATACGACACAAGGTGAAAATCAGGTAGGTTTAAAGTTAGCATAAGTCATTGATTTTAAATGGTACGCCCTATAGGATTCGAACCTATAACCTACGGCTTAGAAGGCCGTTGCTCTATCCAACTGAGCTAAGGGCGCATAGCGAGATGCGATTGTATCGTTTGACAATAGTAGGCTGAATTATACCCAGACGACTCAGTGAGTCAACGAATTGGGCCCGATTTTCTGCTGTACTGTGAATCACAGTACAGTTATTTGCCGAGCCCACCATTCAGTATGCTATGTGTTAAAGCCGTTATCATTAATCGGTAATAACGGAGAGCGGTTACCAAGAATAATTCACGCCAAGTGAAACCAGTCCAGCCTTATACCTTATATAAGACGATATATTGGTATCTACGAAGACGATATATTGGTATCTATGCCGACTGCGTCCGTTACACTCAGATTCAGCATCACATTGCCTTTCACGCCAAATTTGAATTCAGTCCTATCGGCAGGCATCGGTTCCCGTACAGCCGTGTCATCCATGTGCATTGTTTGTGATGATGGCCCATGCCACCAGTTGGCTTCAATGAACCCCTGCATCAACGTTTGGCCATTTTGGTCCAGCCTGTCTGCATAAAGCAGAACCCCTAACTGTCAGCCTGTCTGCATAAAGCAGAACCCCTAACTGTGTGGTGGCGCTGTTATCGGACATATCAGATGCTACGGAGCCGCTGGCCGTGGAGCCGCTGGCCGTTATGTGATCTTTTGCACGATACAGGGAGTAAATGATCTGAGCTTGTGGTTCCAGGTAATACCGTGCCGTGGGTGATTCAGTCATCTTGAGTTTATATCCGCTCTCCTCAATGGACATCGTCGTGTTGTGCAAGCGATAACTCTCGGTATGTTGCCCCTGGCCTGTCACGTCGTTGTCAAATTGCCCATGCATCAACCAGGTATCAAATTGCCCATGCATCAACCAGGTATCAAATTGCCCATGCATCAACCAGGTATCAATATAGGGGCCGGTTTGCGGATCGTTGTGGCCAAACCAGGTGCTATAGATCCCTGCGCTGTAGCCTTTAACGCTGTGGGATGAACGCGAGACTTCATCCTCATTGTTACCGGAACTGGTGCCGTATTGAGTCATCAGCCCAATCCGAATGCTGCCGTCGTGCCAGTCACTGAAACGTGCGATATCACTCCCTCCCTCCGTGTAGCACCCAGCTCCTGTCTTCTGTTTCCTGGTTAGCAACACCATCGTGTTGAACCATTGAGCCTTCCATGCGTAGCCAGGTATACGAATCTTCTTGCCACGGCGTTGCCACGGCGCCTGCCACTGTCTGTCGTGCAGAGTATGTTTATGCATCGCCATTGCTGATTGGTGTTCTTGCAGGTATGAGCCAACCACAGGTTAAAGTAGCGAAACCAAATACCAATCTTGCGCCTTGCCACCGTCGCCCCCGCATTATAAACTATAGTTATATGCCCCAACGTTCAATATCCCCGTACTGTTTGTACCCTTTGGAGTTGGGGTCAAGTTGAAAAGCGTCAGCATTGGTCGTACCGCCATTTTCAGTTTGTACCAAGGCAACGCCTTTGTTGGTGAGCCATCTTAAGCTTAAGCTATTATCGGTTTTCACCAGCAGTGAAGTATGGCCTGAGGCGTTGCCGCCATCAATGCTCAGGCGATCGTTGGGGGATGCATTCCCGCTGAGCAAGGTATTGACCACAATGATCCTACCATTCCAACATAATCGCCTTTCACTGTCAGTGCTGCGCTGGGGCCGATGTCGTCGGTCATATTTACCGTCCCCGCATTATTGAGCCCGGCGATGATCTGACTTAGCCCATCTAGTGCTAACGTGGCTGATTGTTCAACAGTAATGACGGAATCTGGGCTGAATACATTGAGATCGCCTGCTTGCAGTGTACCTGCTTCTAGCTTGCAGTGTACCTGCTTCTAAGAGGTTGAACCCTGAGTAAGTGCTGTTTGCTGTCAGCGTGGCGGTACCAGTGCCGAATAGCCGTAGCCCACCGGTGCCAGGTCGTGTATTCAATAAGTTGATACAGCATCAAACCTAATACTCGCGTTCGATGTAAGTGCCGATGAGACTATCGTGCATTTCCGATGATGTTGAATACCCCAACGTCTTACGATTGAGGCGTTTCAATCGGTTGCGCAACGTCAGATTTTCTCGCTCACACACGCTGTGCTCGCTCACACACGCTGTGTATACAGTTTGCCAACAACAATGTGTTTTGCTTTGGGAGTTCGTCGTTGTAAGCCCTGTAGCCATCAGTGCACCAAAATGCCACTCTGAACCCCGATAACAGTTTTAGCAAGTTACGCAGCGTTTTCTTGCTTAGAGAGCCAAATGCATGAGCGATAATCCGCTTCAAACGCGGCTCCCATGCATACCACCGCCAGCGCTGTCGTTTTTTGTTGCCAACAAATG
>JBPESR010000018.1:0-35373 GCA_051710525.1 Symbiopectobacterium sp.
TGGTTGAGAGGCCGATATCCATGGCTTTGGCTGCTTTAGCAACGGTGTAGTTCTGATCGACAACCAACTGAGCGGATTCATGTTTAAACTCTGCACTGAAATTTCTTTTTTTCATTGGGGCACCTGTATTGTCCTAGGTGAGCATATCACCTCTGTTCAGGTGGCCAAATTCAGTGTGCCACTACAGACGGTTCTTGAGTAGCGTAGCGCGCTTTCCGCCGCCACATTGAGTTCAAGACACACAACATATAAATATTTTAATCCATTGAATGTAAATATTAAATTACTAATTTATTCCCCCTGAGTCTCACGTTAGCATCGCGGGTTACTGGCTTTCCTCGCTTATCTCAATGCAAATAGTGATATAATCAGTGCAACAGGAGGAAAGCATGCTGAGAGCCATCCTAATGGACAACGAGCAACTGGCTCGCGAAGAGTTGTTGCTACTACTGAATAAAGAAGATGACATTGAAGTAATAGCGCAGTGCAGCAACGCGCTGGAAGTGATACCGGTGATTAACCGACTTCAACCGGATGTGATCTTTCTTGATATCCAGATATCGAAAATCAGTGGTTTGAAACTGGTTGCCATGCTTGATCCTGACAGCATGCCTTATGTTGTTTTTGTCACCGCCTATGACGAATACACAGTGCGCGCTTTTGAAAAACATTCCTTTGATTATTTACTCAAGCCTCTGGACAATCAGCGCCTGGCAAAAACCCTCAATCGTCTTCGTCGCGGCACATCCGTAAATAACAATGTACAACTTATTGCGGATCCCCAACTTAGGCATATCCCGTGCCACGGCCACAACCGTATTATTCCGTATTATTCTCCTTAAAATTCTCCTTAAAATATCTTTGTTCAGATATTCTCCTTAAAATATCTTTGTTCAAAGCTGAGCGGCGTCCATGTCGTAGGGCTCAATCAGTCAGGTTATACCCAGCTATCGTTAAAAACGCTGGAAGAGAAAACGCCTTTTGTACGCTGTCATCGCCAGTACATGGTAAACACGGAGCTGCTTTAGGAGATACAGTTGATGGATAACGGTGGTGTAGAAGTCATTACCCACACCGGTAAACATATTCCTGTGAGCCGACGCTATTTAAAAACCTTAAAGAAAAGCTGGGTATTGCTTGATATTGCTTGATAACGATAGAAACCGCCCCTCTGATAAGGAAAGGATAATGGGATGAGATTCGGATACGTGTTATGCCTGAAATTGTTGCTTACCAGTTGTCAAACCTCTCAGACACCGTCACCGGAAGGGTCCCATTCCCTCTGGTATAACATGGGGCTCAACGATGCCATAACAAGAAACATAGTGAAAGACAACGATGCTTTAGTGGAATGGTCTGGCGATACAGCCATTGATCGCTCACATTACTTACAGGGTTATCAGGATGGCAAGCAACATTGTGCCATGCAACCTGATTAGAGGAAAGCGGGAAAAAATTTTCCCGCCAGCCATTGATTTACACGTTACAAGGATGGATACCACATTAGTGGTTCTTATAATTTAAAGAAATTTTCTTATCCAAAAATGGGTTAAGATCGTCAACTGGCTTCGAGTATCCCCCTGGGTTATTTATCTGAAAATTTCAGTCAGGATTCTTTTCTTTAGCAAAAACTTTAATATTATGGGCCGTAAGCCCATATTTATTTGCTACATCAACCAACTCATTATAAGCCCTTAGTATACCTTCGAAATTTTTCTCCCGCCCCATATTCAATTTAAAATAACAGACACCATCCTCATGACCTATATTCTTTAGCTCTCCATGATAAAGGCTAAAGATATATTTCTTTCCACTCATGGATATTACACCCAACACTTTATGCTCATCAAATCTCACTCCCAAAAACATCTTATCCTTACTTAAATAGGTCAATGAGGATTTTCCATAAACGTGAATTTCATTTAATTTAGCACTTACCGTTTTTTCTCATACTTCATCGGGTGAATAACATCATGGAGCAAGTTTGCATTCTGAGCCACTGAATTTCATTCTTATTTTTTTACCAAGTGTTCATTTATACATTCAGCTCGTGTGATAAAACTAGTAAATCTACCATCTAGTTTCTCTTTGTTATTCATTACATCAACTACCAACATTTCTGTTGTCTGTAACAATGAATTGTTAATTTTAATTCTTGATATTTATATTTCAGTGTCTGAATATTTCAGGATATATTTAAATTACTTTCGTTTCGAAATTTCCCCATCGCTTAATATTTCATTAAGCTCAATATGCTTTCCATTTCCTAATGGAATTTTTATACATTGAGTATCAGTATCAAAGGCATTTATCAACGTTTTCGTAATTTCTATATATAGTCAGCTAATGCGGTTTAACTCAAACCCCTTCTATGAATTGAATTATATAATAACTCAACCCTAGCGTTATCACATTCAATATTTTTGCATCATCACTGATGTATACTTTATTTTTTGGAGAAGCCACAACATGTCTAAAGACACTAACTTAATCACAAATTATATCTTGTTTATATGTATTCAAGCTATTGCAATAATATGATAAAGTTGAAGTCTGATTAATCATTTTATCTCCTTTTAAAATATGAATAGAAAATATAATATTTATAAAAATAAATAACAGAAGGTATTGACCTTAATGTTTTAGATATCCAGAAGTAAAATGAGATGTAAAAATCTGGTTAAGTATTCAATGAGTTGAATATAGAGTAAACTCTTCGGTTTTGGATGTGGAGATACAGTGGCTAACGTTGATGTAAGATGCCCGTTTTGTGAAAAGACAGCCTCTGTAAAAAAAACATGGTTATGGCAAAAGTGCCCATCAGCGTTACCGTTGTCAGTCATGTAAACCACCTTCCAGCTCGATTATTCCTATCGTGCCTGCCAATTCCTATCGTGCCTGCCAACCGGGCATGATAGACCAACTCATTGAATTGGCAATGAATAATGCGGATATTCATGACACTGCTCGGGCGTTACATATTAGTATCATTAGTATCAATGCCGTCTTACGATTGAAACACCTCAATCGTAAGACGTTGGGGGATTCAAAATCATCCGAAAAGCACGATAGGCTCATCGGCACTTACATCGAACGCGAGGTATTACGTTTGATATTGTATCAACTCATTGAATACACACCAAAAATCTGTCACTAAAGGACACGGATAAATAACGTATATCAATGAATAAAAAAGGGCTAGCCAATGGATAAGCCATTCATAACTAAAAGATTTTTGATGTCCCGTTAGCGAACTCTTAGTTAAGACGCTCTTTGATACGAGCAGACTTACCAGTGAGCTCACGCAGGTAATACAGTTTAGCCTGGCGTACCGCACCACGACGTTTCACAGTGATGCTGTCAACAACCGGAGAGTGAGTCTGGAATACACGCTCTATGCCTTCGCCGTTAGAAATTTTGCGAACAGTGAATGCAGAGTGCAGACCGCGGTTACGAATAGCGATAACCACGCCCTCGAATGCCTGCAGACGTTTTTTGCTACCTTCAACAACCCATACCTTCACTTCAACGGAATCACCCGGACGAAATGCAGGTACGTCCTGTTTCATCTGCTCTTGTTCAAGCTGCTTAATAATATTGCTCATAATATGTCTCTTACCCTAGGTAAACCGATACATAGGTACGCGCACCGAAGTGCAACGCCCTAATCCTCTCGTTGCTCGGACTGATGTTCACGCTGGAACTCAGTCAGCAATGCCGTTTGCTCGTCAGTCAGCGCTAGGCTTTTCAGAAGTTCAGGTCTTCTAAGCCAGGTTCGGCCAAGCGACTGCTTTAATCGCCAGCGACGTATTTCAGCATGGTTTCCCGACAGTAACACAGGGGGAACCTCCACGCCTTTCAGCACTTCAGGACGAGTGAAGTGCGGACAATCCAACAGCCCATCCGCAAAGGAGTCCTCTTCCGCAGAAGATTCATGCCCCAGCACGCCGGGAATAAAACGGGACACCGAGTCGATCAGCACCATTGCTGGCAACTCACCGCCACTGAGAACGTAATCCCCAATTGACCATTCTTCATCAATTTCGGTTCTGATTACGCGCTCGTCAATCCCTTCATACCGGCCACACACCAGAATCAACTTCTGATGCATTGCGAGCTGCCGTAAGCCCTCTTGATCCAGCTTACGGCCCTGCGGTGATAAATAAATCACCCTGGCACCGTCGCCTGCCGCGGCCTTTGCTTCATGAATGGCATCCCGCAGGGGCTGCACCATCATCAGCATACCGGGACCGCCCCCATAAGGGCGATCGTCCACGGTACGATGCCGATCGTACGTGAAATCACGAGGATTCCAACACATTACGTTCAGAAGGCCATTTTTTACTGCCCGACCAGTGACTCCATAATCAACCACTGTGCGAAACATCTCGGGAAACAGGCTAATCACCCCAATCCACATTTTTTCGTTCCACTCAGTTCATTCGTTTGATTCAGAGCTCAAAAACTCGGGTCCCAATCTACTTCAATCGTTTTCGTAGAAAGGTCTACATACTTGATAACCTGTCCGGTCAGAAACGGAATCAACCGTTCCTTCGCACAGAAGGCATCCTTCAGGTTAGCTTTGACTACCAGTACATCGTTAGAACCGGTTTCCATCATATCAATGACTTTGCCCAGCTGATATCCCACGGATGTGATGACTTCGCAGCCAAAAAGATCCTTCCAGTAATAATCACCTTCTTCCAAATCAGGAAACTGTGTAGAATCTACAACGATCTCAGCGTTCATTAATAAATTTGCCGCATCGCGATCATCAACACCTTTTACTTTGATTATCAGATCCTGATTGTGGTGTTTCCAGCTTTCGATCTCGACAATCTGCCAGGATCCCTGAGACTGGATATACCAAGGCTGGTAATCAAAAATGCTTTCGGTTTCTTCGGTGGAGGAAAACACTCTGAGCCAACCCCGTATACCATACGTTGACCCCATTAATCCCATCATGATGGGATTAATGGGGGATGACGGGTCAAGTTGCTTGCTCATTGTCACCACCGCAGCAGATTACGCAGCTTTTTTAGCATCTTTGATCAGCGCAGAAACGCGATCAGAGATCGTTGCACCTTGGCCAACCCAATGTGCAATACGGTCCAGATCCAGACGCAGAGCTTCGGCTTTACCGGCTGCAATCGGGTTGAAGAAACCAACGCGCTCGATGAAACGACCGTCGCGTGCATTGCGGCTGTCAGTCACGACGACTTGATAGAACGGGCGTTTTTTCGCGCCGCCACGTGCCAAATGAATTGTTACCATAACATCCTCTTTAGTTAATAAAACAGCCGGGCCCTATCGAGGAACGGGGCCCGGGTGTCATATAAAAAGCCCGAAAATTTTACTCATTTTGGTGCAAAAAGCAATCTAAAGCGGCAACTGGCGTTGCCAAGAGCAAAAAATCGCGCTTAACGCCCCGGGAAACCCGGTGGCATCATGCCTTTCATGCTACGCACCATTTTTGCCATACCGCCATTTTTCATCTTTTTCATCATACGCTGCATGTCGTTAAACTGTTTTAACAAACGGTTGACGTCTTGCACCTGCATGCCTGACCCGGTGGCGATACGACGTTTACGTGATCCTTTGATGATTTCCGGCTTGGCACGTTCCTGCTGCGTCATTGAGTTTATGATGGCTTCCATACGCACCAGCACCTTGTCATCCATTTGAGATTTCACATTGTCCGGCAACTGTCCCACGCACGGCAGCTTGCTCATCATGCTGGCCATGCCGCCCATGTTACGCATCTGCTTAAGCTGATCGAGGAAGTCGGTTAAATCAAAGCCATTCCCCTTCTTCAGTTTTTTCGACAGTTTTTCCGCCTGAGAGCGCTCAACCTTGCTTTCAATATCTTCGATCAGGGAAAGCACATCCCCCATACCGAGAATACGCGACGCAATACGTTCGGGATGGAACGGCTCCAAGGCTTCTGTCTTTTCGCCAACGCCGAGGAATTTAATCGGTTTTCCGGTAATATGACGAATTGACAGCGCTGCACCGCCGCGCGCATCACCATCAATTTTAGTCAAAATCACACCGGTAAGCGGCAGTGCCTCATTAAAGGCTTTTGCGGTATTGGCCGCATCCTGACCAATCATGGCGTCAACCACAAACAGTGTTTCAACAGGCTTGATGGCCGCATGCACCTGCTTGATTTCGTCCATCATCGCTTCGTCAGCGTGCAGACAGCCGGCCGTATCTACCAGCAGCACATCGTAAAACTTCAGTTTTGCGTGTTGCAGCGCGCGGTTAACGATATCAAGCGGTTTTTCGCGCGCGTCGGAAGGGAAGAAATCCACCTCAACCATTTGAGCCAGGGTTTTCAGCTGTTTGATCGCCGCAGGGCGGTAGACGTCCGCGGAAACCACCAGCACTTTCTTCTTGTGCTTCTCACGCAGGAAATTGCCCAGCTTACCCACACTGGTGGTTTTACCCGCCCCTTGCAAACCCGCCATCAACACCACTACTGGCGGTTGAGCTGCCAAATTCAGGGCTTCGTTTGTTTCTCCCATCGCAGCAACGAGTTCGTTTTTAACGAACTTGATGAATTCCTGGCCCGGCGATAGGCTTTTGTTTACCTCATACCCGACGGTACTTTCCTTGACCCGGTTGATAAAATCACGCACCACAGGGAGCGCCACATCGGCTTCAAGTAAGGCCATACGCACTTCGCGCAGGGTGTCTTTGATGTTGTCTTCAGTCAACCGTCCGCGGCCACTGATGTTGCGCAATGTGCGCGAGAGTCTGTCAGTTAAGTTATCAAACATTATGTTGTGCTCAACGAAAGGCGGGCCGCATACGCGACACTCTGGATAAATATGGATAAAGACACTCTGGATAAATATGGATAAATATGATTGATTATACCATGAAAGACGAAACGATTGCTGTGAAGCGCGATGATAACCGGTTGGTGCCTGACGAGACAACCGCTATACTGGCACTCCCTATCACTTCAGCAGCCGCTCAATGTGTTGATCACTATGCCACTATTTGCCATTACAGCGTTAGTCGCCTATTCAATCAGTCTGGGATTAATTATTCCTGGCCTATTGCGCAAACAGAGTGCCTACCGCCGGTTGGCGATAATCTCTGCGACTATGGCCCTGATCTGCCACGCCATTATGCTCTATCACCGCATTTTTGATGTGCAAACCGGGCAAAATCTTAGCCTTTTAAATATCGGTTCTACCATCAGCCTGATGATATGCACCGTGATGACGGTTGTAGCATCGCGCAATCATGGCTGGTTTCTGTTGCCTATTGTTTACGTATTTGCGCTTATAAATCTGGCTCTTGCCAGATTTTTGCCCGGTGAGTTTATAACGCATCTGGAAAAAACACCGGGATTGCTGTTCCATATCGGGCTGGCATTGTTCTCTTATGCCACCCTGATTATTGCCGCGCTCTATGCGCTGCAATTAGCACTGATCGATTATCTGCTCAAAAACAAAAAGCTGAGCATAGTCTCTGAAATGCCGCCTCTGTTAAGCATTGAGCGCAAGATGTTTCATGTCACGCAAATTGGCGTCATCCTGCTGACGATGACGTTATGCAGCGGTTCGTTTTACACGGATAACATCATCGAGAACAAAGAGAATCTTCACAAAGCGCTGTTCTCCCTGGTTGCCTGGTTTAACTATATTCTGCTACTGTGGGGGCATTATCATGAAGGGTGGCGCGGACGCCGCGTAGTATGGTTCAGTATAGTGGGTACACTGTTACTGGCGCTATCATACTTCGGCAGTCGTGTTATCCAGCATTTTGTTGCACAACAACACGCTTCATCTGTGACGATATGCAAACAAAATCTATGTCACCCCCCATTTTTGCAACACTGATTTTTGACTAATGGTGGACTTGCTTCAACCTATCCGGCGTCTCTGTGGGCAAGATACCAGCGCCTCGATGAGTTCCGCGCCTGGTGAACCTAAAAAGGCCCTCGGCTTCAGTGAGCCATTTTTGTCGTCAGGTTTTTCAGCAGGCCGATATGCCATTCATGTCATCAATAATCAGTCTTCGCAAAACCAGATAGGTAAATCAGTCTTCGCAAAACCAGATAGGTAACTGCTGCTTAATTACTTAATAATCAGTATGTTGATGTAGTTCTACATAATATCAGGCCTGATATTCATTGTGATTAGTTGTGATTGACCAGGCTATTCGCGCCAGTTTGTTTGCCAGAGCGCAGGCGACAATGTTTGAATGTTTGTTATCGAGTTGCCCCTACCCATTCACAAGCCAGCCCTGCTGATGTTCAAGTCGCATCATGAACGAGCGGGCACATTGAACCAGAAGTTTGCGTAAATTTTTATCACCTCGTTTGCTTATCCCCAGCAGAGTCGGTTTGCCTCCTGTGCTGTATTGTCGCGGTACAAGCCCTGTGGAAGCTGCAAAATCCCTGCTACAGGAAAATTGTTTTCCATCGCCGAGCGGTGATGAAAGTAAGCTGGCAGTAATCGGCCCGACCCCTGGAATTGTCATAATTCGCTGTGCAGTATCATCAGCTTTAATTAACTGATTTAATTCTGATTCCAGCGCTGTTATTTGCTCGACAAGGTAAAGATAGTGGGCATGTAACTTAACCAGCAGACGGCTCAGGTATTCAGGGATTTCGTGCTCAGCCAGCACCAGAGACAGTCGCTTTATTTTACCGCCTCGCCGATTGGCAGGCTTATCCCAAACTCCAGCAGAAAACCGTGGATCTGGTTAGTGGTTTTTACTTTATCTCTAATAGTGGATCTGGTTAGTGGTTTTTACTTTATCTCTAAAAAATAAGAGATTCCCTGACCCGATGCAGTGCTCGCAGCAGCCTGCTGAACCTCAGTTTTCGGCTGAACAAAACGCATTGACGGCCGGTTTTCGGCTGAACAAAACGCATTGACGGCCGGGATGTGGCTTCACCTATCGCCTCTGCATCAACAAAATCATTTTTATTGCTCTTGATAAACGGGCCCACAAACTGCGGAGAGATAAGTTTTGCTTCATGGCCGCTATCATTGATACGCCGCGCCATAAAGTGTGTCCTGGCACAAGCTTCCATAACAACAACCGAGGACGGGCACGTCGTCAAAAACTGCATTAGCTTTGTGCGCGTAAGCTTCTTACGCAGAAGCGCTTTATCTGACTTATCCTGGCAATGAATGTGGAAAGTGTGGAAAGAATGTTTACCGAGATCGATACCAATAAGAGTAACGTTTTCCATGATGGCCTCTCCTGAAAGAAAAACACCCTGCCAGGGTACCGCTCACAGAGTGGGGGTGACCATCTCATTAGGCACTACCGTCGAACTGATAAAAATCACGCGGGGAACCCACATGGATTTTTGCGATCCGGATAGCCCATCAACCTCTCGTTTTATCCATTGGCTCAATACGCAATCCGATTTTATCCATTGGCTCAATACGCAATCCGAGTCGCAGGCGGTTTAACCATAGCGCATATTCAACATGAGATACGATGAGACAAAAAGCGCAGTACACCTGGGCGCGACGGGATATACTGCGTCATGCATAGACGGGATATACTGCGTCATGCATAATAAACCGCTTTACGATCGCCGATTACAGCGAAAGCAGAAGCGCAAAAAAGATCAAACTCAGTACCACTGCCAGCAGCACATTGTGGATAAAGAAAGCGATAATCGCGCTAAACAGCGCGCCCCACAAATAGGGATTATCGCGGATCGGTCGCACAATACCGTGATTCATCAGGATAATCGGACCGCATATTGCTGTACCAGTGCTGGCAAGCGAATTGGCAGACGCGGTTCAAGAAACAGATAGCGATTGAAAAACACAATGCCCGCCAATGCAAACAACAATGCACCACTCATAGCCCCTCCTCCCCACGTCGTGACAACAATGCTGAAAAGAACATGCCGCTCAGACCGGCGATCACCAGCGCACCTTCCACGTGGAAATAGGCCAGTGCCATGGAAAGCGCCAGCGACAGCACCACACCCAGTAACGAACTGATGGTGCGCACCATCGGTACCACGATGGTAATAAAGGTGGCAATAATCGATAAATCTAAATGATAGCGGGCCAAATCAGGTATCCGTGTAGCCATGACGATACCGGCAAGGCTGAATCACCTAGCAGACATAAAAAAACCGCCCGCAGCTATCAAATCGCTGACAGAGCGAGGCTGCTGTGCCGACTTGCCTCCGCTCAGCGCAAACAGTTCATCCGTGAGCAAGAAGCCAATCGTCATCCGTGAGCAAGAAGCCAATCGGCAGACGATAGCGCAGTGCCAGGCGGGACACGTAATCACGCAAGGTCAGCGCGTAGATAATATGTTGGGTGGTGATGAAGAAAACGGTGATAAAAATCGTAACGACATTGGCGCCGCTCATCACTAATCCCAACGTGACCAACTGTGCTGCACCGACAAACATCAACGCCGACAACCCAATGGATTGCCAGAGCGGCAACCCAGCCTGCACCGCCATCGAGCCCGCCAGAATTCCCCAGGGCAACACCGACAGACAAAACGGGAACATATCAAGAACACCAGCGCGAATATCGCGCCACCGCGCAAGAACACCAGCGCGAATATCGCGCCACCGCGTGTCGGATAAGCTGGCGTTTGGCGCAGCGCCCGATTGTGATAAAGCATGCTCTTCCATAGCGACCTGAGACCTTTGTAATAGATGCGTCATTCAGGCTAGCCAAACCTCGGGGACAGCGTATTGAATAAGATTGCTGCCCAATCCGGCCGTTTTAACGTGATTAATTAACCTAGCAGCGGTTCTCGCACCGTATGATCCCAGACAATGTTTTGAATAAAACTGCCGGGCGTTGCGCCAAAAGCATTTTTAAAATGACGGGCAAAGTGGCTCTGATCGGAGAAACCGCACTGCGACGATACCATTGCGAGCGTATGCCCGTGCAGCATCAGCGTTTTGGCTTTGCGCAACCACGCCTGCACCTGATACGCGTGCGGCGGAATGCCCACCAGCGCCTTAAATTGGCGTAATAGTGCCACGGGCTCAGTTCCGACATCGCCGCCAACGTGCTCAGGGACCACTCTTGCTCTGGCGTATCATCCAGCAGCATTTTTGTCTGTAACACGCGCTGTTCGGAAAATGGCAACGTGCGCGGCGTGCCGCGGGTTTTGACGGGCGCGGCGTGCGGCGGGTTTTGCTGTAACGCAACATCAACAAACTCAGTGATGAAAACAGCAATGTCTCTTTTAACAACGTGTTGCCCGGCTGAGCCAATAAGCGAAATGCCATCTGTAACTGCTGCGCCAACCCAGGATCGTGCAGCACCGCGTCAGGGAACCACGGCACCGTCCCTTCGGAGTGGTGAAGATTGTGGGAAATAGCGCGAAACAGATCCGGATGTGGGTAAATGGCGCGATAGGCCCAGCCGTTTTCACGAGCCTAGCACCCGGTATGCACATCATCCGCATTGACCAAAATGATGTCGCCCTGTGGCTTAACGTGCTCACCGCCAGTGCGATAAAAACGCTGAGCGCCTTCTTCAATCACACCAACACAACTGAGCGCCTTCTTCAATCACACCAACACAAAAAGTGTCATGCAAAAAGTGTCATGCACATGGCGGGAAAATCGTTGGCAAGATAATAGCGGGAAAATCGTTGGCAAGATAATAGCGCGCCTGCAACATTTCCAAGCCGCCAAAGGCTTCCAATCGATGGTACTGCGCCTGTTCACGTGGTGTTGCTTTGCTCATAGAGTACCCCCTGCTGTTACCACTTCTGTTAGCAGTATCTGGATATTCACACTATTTTGTCACTCTGCATTCTCGCTGGGTTTAGAACAAAATTGCGCAGTAGCGCATGTTTATCTTCACGTTCGCCGTGGAAAACGGTTTTCTTTTTCGGCAAGTCGATGCACGATGATGCATCATATTGTATAATATACCGATTCAAGCGACAGGAATGCGCTGTTACTCGGGGTAAATGCGTGAATTATCCAATTGGGCAAATCAACCACAGTTATCTGGGTTCCACTGTGTACACCATGCTGCGCGAAGCGCTGATTATGGGGCGGATAAAACCGTGGGATCGGCTGCGTATTCGCTAGCTGGCCACTCAGGTCGGGACCAGCGTTATCCCGGTGCGCGATGCCATCCTGCAACTCGCCAAAGAACAGGCGCTGATACTGAAAACACCGCGTGATATCCACGTACCACAACTCACCAGCGCGCAATTTATTGAGATTCGCACCTTGCGCGTGTCGTTGGAAGGCAGTGGTGCGCTGCACGCCGCCGCGCTGATGACACCGAGTAAACTTGCCGAGTTGGACGCCAATATAACGCAAAATCTTCAGGCGATTGATGATAACGATTAAAGCGCGGCACTGCGTCTTAACAGCGAATTTCATCTGATACTGGCGCAGATGGCTGACATGCCACTGCTCATCCAGTTTATCGGCAGCCTGTGGATGCGCACCGGCCCGCTGATTGCCCAGGCCTATGCCCATTTCTCCCATCAGATGGCGATTGAGCACACTGAGGAGAATCAGTCACAAGCGTAATTCCCCTCAATCGTACGGCGTTGAACCTGCCGGTACGTCATCATGCGCAGGCGACGTGAGTCGAATCAGCTCAATAGGGCTGGGTTAGCGTGTATATCGCGATTGCGCAAAGAAAACCACTACTGCGTACCCGGCGCGTCAGCGATGAACAATATCATTCTGGTGCTGCTGACATTATTTATTTTTGTTATCCCTTATTGTGGCGTTTCCGCCGCAAGCTACATCCAGCCTGAAATAACCTGGGTTTGAATACACGACTACCTCGTGTATTACGCAAGGTGAATATCTCACCTTGCGTAATACCGACATTTGAGTGATTGAAAGGATAATCACAGATTTGAGTGATTGAAAGGATAATCACAGATGAAAGTAGTACTCTTAGGTGCAGGGAATATCGGGTTCTCCAGCGCAGCCTGGCTGTGCCATCACGGTCATCAGACCGTGCTCTGGGCAAGGGAGGCACATACGCTGGCAGTCATTTCTACTGCCCATTCCAGGCTACACTATACTGTATACTGGCATCATCGAAGGGGAATGTGCCCAACCGTTACCACCGATATCGCCACTGCGGTACGCGGCGCAGATGCCGTACTGCTGTGCATTCCAGACTATGGTCATCGTACGGTGATGAAAACGCTGGCACCCCATCTGACTACGGGACAACCGGTTATCATTAATTCCTCGTGCTCATTAAGCGCCATTGAAATGTGATTTTGATCTGATTATAGAGCTTAATGATCATTAATATGTTTTATAATAAGTTAGATTCTAACGAATCGATGTTTTATTGTAGAGTTAGATCACATTTCCTGTTACTGTTGGCAGTGTCAAATTAACGGCCCAACTGCTTTAGCCAGCGCCATTAGCAGCATTATTCATCAACGACTTCCACTGTATTATCTCCCAAAAAATGACACATACTAAACACGCACTAACCCCCCTGGGGTTGGCCTTTGCTCTGGCAACGGCTGGCACGTTTGCAAGCTACGCCGATACGGTCTGGCTCAACAATGGAGACAAAATTACCGGGAAAATTACGCTGCTTGACGGCGGAAAACTGTTTATCGCCACGGATTATGCAGGCTCCGTTTCTGTTGCCTGGGATCAGGTCAAAACCTTCGAGTCTGACCACGGGTTGGTAATTCAGGGCGAGCGCTATGAAAAAGGCGTGCTGTATCCGAGCCTGAAAGCGGGTGAAACCTGTTCCGTCGTCGGAGCGCCTGCCGGTGCAGGTCAAGATGAACAAACGCTGGCGCTGACCAATATCAAATCTATCGTTACTGCAAAACCATTGATCACTGATTTCTCCTGGAAAGGCAATATCGACGCCGGGATGTCGCACAAGAAGAGCTCTACCGAGATAAAAAACTACGACGTCACCCTTGATACCCGGATGCGCCACGGCACCTGGAGTCATAACGTGGATGGTACATACCACGAAGCCACCGAGAATGATGTGCGCAGCACCAAGAATGCTTCCGGCGAATACGCACTGGATAAATTTCTTGATGAGCAATGGTTCGTCCAATCGCGTTACTATTACAAACGCGACTGGATCGAGAACATCACGGTCAACCGCTCGTTCGGTCTTGGTCCCGGTTGCCAGTTCTGGGACAATGAATTAGGCGCGTTCTCTCTGACGTCTCTAGTCAATAGCCAAACCTTTACCTATCAGAATGAAGCGGAAGGCAAAGCGGACAACTTCTACTCCGCCGGTCTGAAATGGGCCTACAACCGTTATCTGTACAGCAAAACCATTGAAGCCTTCACCAACGGTGAAGTTGGGCGTTCTGTGGATGGTACTGCCCCAATCTATTTGAAAGCGGAAGGCGGCTTGCGCTTCAAATTGACCGACTGGTCTTCATTGAGTATGCGCGTGGTGCGCACCCGCATCGAAAGTAATCAAGGGAATGTGGACGATACCATGTATACGCTGGGCCTTGGCGTAGGTTGGTAACCCGTTGCATCGCCATTGACTGATTTATTGCAGTCAATGGCGACGCGATAAGGTGTTGTTCGATGATGTGTTAATTAATGCGATGTTGGTTAACGATGCTAAACGCCTCACCAGTCGCCCTTCTGTGGATGTGTCTGCTTCGCCTGTTCCCTGAAGCTCTCTCACCCGCTGCGCCAGCGTCGTTAAGCACTCATCGGCCATACCGTGTTTTTTAAGCGCCTCTTCCAGAGCAAACAGATACTGTGCGTTGGTTCCCAGCGGACCACTGGCTCTGGCAATCAGGGGAGCAACGCGGTGTATGTGTGTATGCAGGTATCCGCTTCAATAAGCGGATGTTGCTCTTGCGAAACAAACACCAACGCCGTGAGTGTTTCGCTATTTCTGCAGTGCAGATCGCACCATTCCGGACAGTAGCAACCGGTAATCATCTTGCGCTTCCACAGCAGTTCCAGATCTTCACGCAGTGAGTCCACCGGCAAACGAAATGCCATCCCGGTCGTTTTCCCACCTGGCCTTAATGCCAGCATGCGTCCAGGTTGCGTTGCCGTGCCGTGTCCTGCCGTAAGACGCAGGCAAAATGCGCGCTGCCAGCCTGGAAGTGTGTCCAAACGGGCTTCCTACGGTGTAAATACCGGATTCCACATCAGTGATCCGTAGCCAAAGACTCACACCGGGCTATCAGGGCGACGCGATAGTGTCTGGTTCAGGGAGTCCGCTCGGTGCTGAGGCGTGAGCAGCAAGTTTTCTTCGATACAACCAAAAGACGTACCACAATCAGTCTTTTGTAAAAATCGCGTGTTAACAATACATTAACCATAAAAACAGCCAATAACCGCCGCGTTCTTTCTAACAAAAATAGCGTAACTGCTAACAAAAATAGCGTAACTGCTTAAAATTTCTGCAACTGATTCCGTGCAACTGATTCCGGTATATGCCATTTTTTATGTAGCAATCAAGCTTGATTTTAATCACAAAAGGTTAATGTAACGCTGAAATCGTAACAAAAAAAAAAGGTGAACAACGCCTTTTTAGCCCCGCGTGCTTTTTGCCTATCACTAAAATAATAATCACTATCATCAAAATGCTATGATGTTGTCCATTACATCAATAACGATATCGGCTGAATGACGATATCGGCTGAATGATAACGCACAGCCCGGAGACAGCGTAGGCATTACTCTACCAGAGTGGTTCGCACCCAATGCTGCCTGCGTCCAGCGCCTATTATCTGGCAGGCGATCCATCTTCATTGCCCGCCATTTCGGCTCTGCTAGGCGCGCTGTCTCCCATGCCACCGGCCTCAGCGTGCATTGGGTGGTCGGCTCGACCGCCAGTACGGATACATTGTTGGAACAGTTCCACGCCATGACGCGCTATATTGACACCAGCAGTGCATTTTTCTGGCTGGCGGGCGAAGATCGCATCGTGGTGCAACTACGCCGTTACGTACGCAGAGAACTCAAGGTTGAGAGAAATCAGCTCTACGCCGGGCCATATTGGCATGAAGGGTTAAACGAAGAGAATTTTCACCAGAAACGTCACGATTTCATGGATAACCCTGATGTTTGAGTTGGCTAAAATTCACTAGCTATATCAATACAGTGGAGAGAAAACTGCCAAATTTTCCCCACTAATCCTATTTAATCCATCAAGAATGTAAAATTACTTAAAATTTCCCGCCTTCTGCTAATTTGCATTTGTTTTTTAGGATAAAACTATCGCCACTTTTTTCCGCAACGTCACATCCTTAACCATGCATTGCCGTCGCTATCCGCGTGGCGCATGTAAAGAGAACAATAAGGCGTGCGGCACTGTTAGTAAGACTCAATACTTTTGATAAGGAGCCGCCCGCTATGAAGTCGCACACCGAGGTGATCAAAACGCGTCACCACGAATATTCCTTGATCTTCCCCATCATCGCGCTATTTGTCTTGCTGCAATGGAGCGATGCACAAAACCGGATGGCTATCCTTGGCATCAACTTTATTGCACTGGTGGCATTCTCGCCAGCGCCTTTAGCGTAGTGCGCCATGCTGACGTGTTAGCCCACCGACTGGGCGAACCCTACGGCTCACTGATCCTCAGTATCTCCGTCGTCATTCTTGAAGTGAGTCTGATCTCTGCGCTGATGGCCACGGGCGATGCCAGTCCAGACCTAATGCGTGATACGCTTTATTCCATCATTATGATCGTCAGCGGTGGCATGGTCGGATTTGCCTTACTGTTAGGCGGTCGGAAATTTGCCACTCAGCACGTTAATTTGATCGGTATCATGCAATACTTGACGGCCATTTTCCCTCTGGCAATTATCGACTGATCTTCCCCACCTCACTTCTGGGCGGTAATTTTACCACCGGGCAAGCGCTAATTATCGTTATCGTCCTCATCTCCGCCGCCATGTACGGCGTGTTTCTCCTGATCCAAACGCGCACGCACCAGAGCCTGTTTATCTTTATCTACATCTACGAACATGAGGATGAAAGTGATGACGGCGACCCGCACCATGGAAAACCCTCTTCACACAGTTCGTTGTGGCACAGGTCTGGCTGCTAATTCATCTTGTGGCGGTGATCAGTATCACCAAAATAGACTCTGCGCCGCTTAATGCGCTGCTAACACATGCGCTGCTGACACGCATGAATGCCCCAAAAGCTCACTCTCTCTAATCCGCAATGAACTGCGTACCATCACGCCGCGAGAATGGCATAAAACTATCAATGAGATGGATCTGAACCTGTCGTTCACGCTGAACATTGAGCTACTGAGTAAATACGATTTATCGCCGAAAGCACAGTAGCGGCTGAATAAGGGCGAAATTATCGTGATCGAAGATCAATACACTTTTATCCAGCGCATCCCGCGCTCTCACTATGTACTCTCGGTCGGGCCAATCCCTTATCTGTTTTTTCCTGCATGAAATGCAGGCTGTGGGATTTGTTGTTTGTGATGCTATTGGTCTTTCTCTGGCACTGCCAGTGTTCTTCTGGATGCGACCGCATTAGCAGGACATGTTGAAGCTGGAAAATGCCGCGCAGCGATTGGTGAAGGCCATCTTGAAGAGCGACTGCACTATGACAACACATTAAGCATAGTGCGACTGGGTATCGCATTTAACCAAATGGCTGATAATCTTAATCAACTGATTGTCAGTAAAAATCGGCTGATCGACAACATTGCCCATGAATTATGTACCCAGCTGGTACGCCTGCGCTATCGCCTCGCCATGAGCGACAATTTGAGTGATGATGAACAAACGGCGCTCAACCGCGACATTGGGCAATTGGAAGCGCTGATTGACGAGTTGCTGACCTATGCACGCCTCGATCGTCCACAAGTCTCACTCCACCTGACGCAAATTGATGTGATGGTCTGGCTGCAAATAAAATCGATGAGTGGCGCATGCTGCACGCAGATAAGGTATTCGCGCTGTCGATGCTGCCCGGTACAGATATTGGCTATCTCGATATGCGCCTGATAGAGCGGATGCTGGATAATCTGTTCAATAATGCACTGCGTTTCTGCCACTCACGCATCACCGTCAGCGTATCCCGCGATGGGCCAATGGCCTGTCTTCAGGTGGATGACGATGGCCCCTGCATTGCTCAGGAAGACCGGGAAACGGTATTTGAGCCGTTTATCCGACTGAAGGCAGGGTTAGAAAACAGCAGTGGCGGTTGTGGGCTGGGCCTTGCGATTGTTTATGCCATCGTGCAGGCGTATGACGGCACCATTGTGGTGGAGAGCAATGAATGGGGCGGCGCACGTTTCCGTTTCTGCTGGCCGATCAAAACCGATATCACCGTTCGCCCTGCACTCCCATCCTGAGGGTGTACATTGCGTTACCACCGATACCAATGACTCACAGACCCTCAACGGGCTTTTTCTTATACTTCTTTTACCGGGCCGCTAATAAGGGCCCATATGTGAACGGAATAATGAGGAATTGATGATGAAAAAAGTATTAGTGTTGATCGCAGGTGCCGCTCTGGGTCTCTCCTCTGTAGCGTTTGCAGCGAACACCACGGCTGCGGCCAGCGACCACACCTACTGCATATGCTCAGGAACATGCGAAAAAGACCGTTAAAAAAGCCGCCAAACCGGCTGCTGCGCAAAAAGCGCATCTGCTAAGAAACACGTGAAGGAAGCCGCTAAACCTGCCGCACAAAAAGCCAAGGCCGTTAAAAAACCGGCACCTACCGCAGCCTAACCGCATCACAGTTTCTTGTCTCAAGATCCCTGCTCCGGCGGGAGTTGTTAGCCATAAAACGCCGCCAACACCAGCGGGTTTCACACAGAACTAGCGAGAGCGAGTATGACACCCAGTGAATCGGGTGTTTTTTTATAACAGGCATTCCAGTCGCTCCCCTCCCGGTATCCGCCGTATGCCCGGACGCATACGGTATATTTAATGGTGTGCCTTATGATGTTCCATCGCTACTCATTTGAAATTGCGTTTACGTTGGTGGTGGTGTGCGAGTTTATCACGCTGCTGTTCTTTTTATGACGAACACAAAATCGATTCCAGATAGCACATAACTGTAGAGGCACACTGATACTAGCCACCTGATCGGAGGTGAGATGCTCACCTCAACAACACGACAGGTGACCAAATGGCAAAACATTTCACGGCAGAATTTAAGCTCGAAGCAGCAAAGCTGGTTATCGACGGCTATACCTACGTTAAGGCCGCAGAGATGGTTAATGTCAGCCATTCGGCTATCACCCACTGGGTTAGAGCGCCAAGGGAAAACGCCCGCCGGGCTTCCTCTGAAGTCCGAACAGCTAGAGCTGCGTGAGATGAAAAAAAAGTCCAGCGTCTTGAAATGGAGAATGAAATCCTAAAAAAAGCTACGCTCTCTTAATGTCGGACTCACTCAACATGTCGGACTCACTCAACGGTTCATGGTAGTCGACAGGCTGAGAGTGTCATGGTAGTCGACAGGCTGAGAGTGCGATATCCGGTCGCGGCGTTGTATGTATCAAAATTTTGAAGTACATCGCAGCCGCTACAGGCACTGGCAGGCTTCCGCTAATAATGAGCTCGACGGGGAACGTGTGGTTAAGCGCAGCCAGGTCATGGAAGCCTGAAATGCCAGCGACGGCTTCGCCGGCGCCCGAAGCATCGCGACTATCGTCTCCAGGGGCTCTGGCGTCAAAATGGGCCGCAGGCTGGCGGGTAAGCTGATGAAAGAGCTGGATATCGCCAGTTACCAGGTACCGACGCACAAATACAAACGCGGCGGAAACGAACACGTTGCAATACCGAACTATCTCGACCGTCAGTTCGCGGTTACCGCGCCGGCTCAGGTGTGGTGCGGTGATGTGACCTATATCTGGACGGGTAGGTGATGTGACCTATATCTGGACGGGTAGGTGATGTGACCTATATCTGGACGGGTAAATGCTATGCTTATCTGGCGGTGGTGCTGGATATGTTCGCCCGTAAACCAGTGAACTGGGCCTTGTCGACGTCACTGAATTCGGTACTCACGGTCAAAGCATTGCAGATAGCCTGGGAGTTTCGGGGTAGGCCACCAGGCGTGATGCTCCACAGCGACCAGGGTAGCCCCTATACCAGCTGCCAGTATTGGCAGGCCCTGTGGTGCTGTCGGATAAAGCAGAGTATGAGCCGCCTGGGCAACTGCTGGGATAACGCCCCTATGGAGCGGTTCTTACGGAGCCTGAAGACCGAATGGGTGCCGACGAAGGGCTATAAAAGCTTCATCGAGGCTCAGAGTGCGATAATCCTCTACATCACGAGCTATTACAGTGTCATCCAGCCTCACTGCGAGCTATTACAGTGCCATCCTGCCTCACTGGTATAACAGCGGTCTGACGCCAAAGGAATCTGAGCGACTGTACTACTTACAGTCTACAGTCTAATGCGGTGGCTACTATTATTTTTATTTATTAGTTGACCACTACATATACCCTATCCCCTCCTGAATAAGAATCCTGACACTTACATTCAGAAATGTTATAATTATATGTTCAGTTTTTTGATAAAATTAATTAAAGACTACGAAAAAAATATTCTAACAAATGCCATTATATCCCCGCCCAATACGGGTTGGGATATTATAAGGTGGGCTGATCGGATGTTTTCTGCGATTCGACCTTCGCTTTCGGGAAGCAATTGAAGCACAGCAAACAGAAACCCGGTGACGCCCTCACATCGATTGCACGATTATGGAACTCATCAGTAAAAGATTATGGAACTCATCAGTAAAATGATCTGGCATTCGTCGCTGTAATCCTACCATACGCGCCATACTGATCCATGCAGGTTACTTTCTGCAAGAGCCAATCCCCCCATTTATCACTACTCAGATGGGGTATGAAAATACACAATAGGTGTATGAACTCTAAGGAAAATGGATAGAAGGCCTCAACGCAGATCGGATTGGACTGCCGAGTAAACGGCCTTCCCTGTGAATCAATTTGCCCTGTGGTGCCCGTCAAGGGTATGGAAATGAAATTAAATGCAATAAAATTAATAAATTAATAAAAACAGCAATACAATCTCAAAAACAGCAATACAATCTCAATAAACTGCAAAAGCGTTTACGCCGCAACGTGGGTGAAGCGATCGCTAGCTTCAAAATATGATTGAAGAGGGTGACTGCATTATGGTGTGTCTCTCTGGCGGTCATTATGGTGTGTCTCTCTGGCGGTAAAGACAGTTACACGCTACTGGAAATACTGCGTAATCTGCAACAGGGCGCCCCCGTGAATTTTTAACTGGTGGCTGTCAATCTCGACTAGAAACAGCCGGGTTTTCATGAGCATGTTTTGCCACAGTATCTGGACAGCCTGGGCGTTGAATACAAGATTGTCGAAGAGAACACCTACGGCATTGTGAAGGAAAAAATCCCTGAGGGGGAAACCACCTGCTCACTCTGTTTGCGACTGCGTCGCGGTATTCTCTACCTCTACCGCACGGCTACCGAGCTGGGAGCCACCAAAATTGCGCTCGGTCATCGCCGTGCATAATATGCAGCAAATGCTGTTTCTTAACATGTTTTACGGTGGCAAGCTAAAAGGCATGCCGCCGAAGTTGATGAGTGACGACGGTAAACACGTAGTGATCCGCCCGCTGGCCTACTGTCGTGAACCGCTGGCCTACCGTCGTGAAAAAGATATCGAACGTTTTGCCGTCGTGCGCGCGTTCTCAATTATTCCCTGCAACCTGTGCAGATCGCAGCCTAATCTGCAACGTCAGGTAATCAAAGACATGCTTCGCGATTGGGATAAACACCATCCCGGCCGTATTAAAACCATGTTCACGGCCATGCAAAACGTCGTGCCCTCCCATTTGACCGATCATCACTTCTTCGATTTCAAGGAAATCCAGCACGGCAGTGAAGTGATTGACGGTGGCGATTTAGCGTTTGATCGTGAAGTGCTTCCGCTCCAGCCAGTCGGTTGGCATTCCGAGGACGAAGCCGTTGCCGAACCTGAGCGCCTTAACGTTATCGAAATCAAATAATGCCAGGGCACTACGGTGCCCACCTAATATTCAGGCAAAAAATGCCGACATAAACAGGCAAAAAAAATGCCGACATAAACGTCGGCATGGTGTGAATCAATTGTGGGTCAAGTATTCAATGAGTTGATTACAGTGTAAACTCTCCGGTTTTGGATGTGGATATACAGTGGCTAACGTTGATGTAAGATGCCCGTATTGTGAACAGACAGCCTCTGTAAAATTGTGAACAGAATGCCTCTGTAAAAACATGGTTATGGCAAAAGTGCCCATCAGCGTTACCGTTGTCAGTCATGTAAACGCACCTTCCAGCTCGATTATTCCTATCGTGCCTGCCAACCTGGCATTACAGACTAAATCATTGACTTGGCAATGAATAATGCGGGTATTTGTGACACTACTTAGGCGTTACATATTAGTATCAATGCCGTCCTGCGTACTTTAAAAAACGCTCGCGCGGAATGTAACAACGCTGCCACTGGATAACCTGCAAATTCAACTGATTTGCGAAGTGAATGAGATGTGGCCACTTGTTGGCAACAAAAAAAACGACAGCGCTGGCGGTGGTATGCATGTAAGCCGTGTTTGAAGCGGATTATCGCTCATGCATTTGAAACGCCTCAATCGTAACATGCATTTGAAACGCCTCAATCGTAAGACGTTGGGGGATTCAACATCATCCGAAATGCACGATAGGCTCATCGGCACTTACATCGAACGCGAGTATTACGTTTGATGTGCTGTATCAAATCATTGAATACACGACCAACAAAGTGAGTCACGATCTAAATTCTTGTATTTTATTTAACTCTTTTCTCAATGCTTTTATTAGAATTGAAACATCAAATTATGCTATATCATCTCCCAGCTCAGTTTTTAAAAGCTGAGTTGTTGTAAATTGAGTGGCTTTGTTACTATTAGACCACCACATTATATTTTTCTCAAAAACAGAATTAAACATACGATTATTATAAATATAAATGCAGAATTTCCGCTTATTCAGCGCACTAGCAAGGTGAATAACTGCAGTATCTACTGCAATAACAATGTCTGCATATTTAACAAGAGCGAATGAGCGCTCTGCATCCTCGAAAGGATTAATCTCAATACGCTTCATCAAACGATGATTTATTTCGTTACCAAAATTAAAATAATAGTTTTATATCCTACCAATGTATTTAAGTAAGTTAGTATTATATTGATTTGATTAGTAGATAAATTACGATTTTTGGGGATGAAAATGGATTGAATATAATTATATTTTTTCGTTTTTCAGTTTGATTTTTTGAGAAAAATATATGCATTATAAACATAATGTTCATTGAATGTAAGGTAATGTTGGCACTTTCTATCAATAGAAAAATTTAATGATGCTTATCATTCTTGATGTAATGTGCTCAGACTTATACGTAATAATATTATACGTGATAATATTCGTGTCAAATATCGTATTTTGAGGTTGATTAAAATCGATTGTGTTGATTAAAATCGATTGTGTGTTTTGGTTTTATATATGATAGCGTTTTAAGGCTGTAATAAGAAAATATATCAAAATCCTGTAATAAGAAAATGTATTAAAATCATAAATATCAATAACCAAATCAATATTAAAATCTAATAACTTTTGGTTTTCTTAAAATCATTTTTGATAATATAAAAACCATCAGTTTTGATCATATCTATGAATAAGAATGATATCTTGGGAGATATTATCATATCTATGAATAAGAATGATATCTTGGGAGATATTATCATATAAACCTTAAAATCATTATCTCTATCTCTAAGTGCTTTAATTATACCTGATGTTACAATAGCATCTCCAATGACCTGAGAATGCATAAATATATATATATTTTGTAGTCATTTTAATAAACGTGCTTTTTTTTCGAAAAAATAGCTAAAGAAAAATTTTATTTTTTCTTTAATTTTAATTTTTAATATTTTAATATTTATTTTTAATATTTCTTTGTCTATTTAATTTTCTTAATTCCAAATAAAAATTCATTTTTTCAAAAATTTCTCCAATAAAGCTGAATATTATCAGCTTTCTGTCCTGTTTGTCCTTGACAGGCTTTGTATAATAAACACGTTATACTATAACGCCATGAAAAATCAACGAATGCTTTACTAAAAGTCCTACCTTTACATCGCGAATATTTTACAATTACCCAGAATGACACGAGTTTTCTGCTAAAACAGGCTAAATAGCTGTTCCTAATATCGCTACACTTACCATCTATGAACATCTGATAGTCAAGTTAGAGCAATACATGAAAAGCACTGATGTAGCGCCACTTGGTAGCAAATACGACCAAATCCCTTGTCTGACAATAGCTGGTCAAAAGTGGAGCACTATTCAGCGCAGCTATGTTAGTGTAAACAGCATCATTCCCTATTATTCAACAATAGCCCAGAAAGTATTCAACAATAGCCCAGAAAGTGGTGGAACCTTTAGTTCAACCTGATAGCGAAGGATTAAGCGAATAATCCGAGTCGATCGGCAATGCAATAATGTCGAGCGCATCCTCAAGCGTGAAAACTGGAGTTGGATGGATGACCCAGGCGTTGCTACCTATATAGCCAGCAGAACCGCATAAAAGGTGGAGTCCTCGATCACGGCATCAGAACTTTACGGGCAACCAGATAGTTTATCCATGGAGGCAAGGACACAGATTGTCGATCTTTGACAATCTGTTTTAATCATCAGCGGGTTTCAGCTCCTATCTCATGCATTTTCTTGATGACAAGATGTAACTCATCATCTGATAACGCAAGCTGTGCCGCCAGCAAGCTGTGCCGCCATATGTGCCGCCAGCAAGCTGTGCCGCCAAAGCTGTGCCGCCCGCCAAAGCTGTGCCGCCATATAAAACAGGAAAGCTGTGCCGCCATATAAAACAGGATATGTGGCGACATAGCACGAGGTGACTCTCCCCCGGTGTATTTACGCCACTGGCTGTTGCTGGCTACCCCAGCAAGGTCTGCCATTTGGTTGCCAGTATAGCCTAACTCGTCTTTCAAGCTGTTCAGATCATCCGTTAAGCTGTTCAGATCATCCGTGGTTGGTGGAGTATAGTTGTTAATTAGTCGCATGCATAAAGAAGCCTATTAAAAAATTAGTCGCATAAAGAAGCCTATTAAAAATAGTCGCATAAAGAAGCCTATTAAAAACCCCCTAGCGGGGCTTCAGTTAAATCAGTTTGATGATGAGGGTAGTGACTGTAGCCACCGCACCTATCAAACTGTAGCCACCGCACCTATCAAGCCGGTTGCGACAGCGATAGGATACCACATGGTTTCCCTGTTGATCTTTTCTTTTTCTGTCTCGGCCATAAACTTGGCGATTTCAGCGTGAATCTTTTCAAGATCGGGGGTAGTCATAGTGCGCATCGTTCATCCTTTCGGGATTCGGGCTGCTGCAGTAGCGCTACTTAATGTAAAGTTGCGCTACTTAATGTAAATGTAATAAATAGTAGCCCTTTTTAATGTAAATGTAATATACTTTTAATGTAAATGTAATAATGTAATATACATGTAATATACATAGTAGCCCTTTTGACAGTACATAGTAGCCCTTTTGACAGTAACAGTAATATACATAGTAGCCCTTTTGACATATAGTAGCCCTTTTGACATAGTATGACATAGTAGCCCTTTTGGTGCTAACTGTTAAGCGTTGCTTCTCCCGCATTCACCGATCAATGAAATCAATCGTCCGCAGATTCCCATCACTAAGCTGTATGAATGCCAAGGATGGCTAACCTACCCAACCAACGCTAAAGACTCATCGGAGTGCCGATGAATTTTACGCATATCGAGTGCGCTAAATTTGTGTCACAAAATTGACACAAATCGGCAAGGATTGACAAATTAAAATAGGTGCTATTTAAGCTGGTTGACTTGTGGCGCGGGGTTTGTGGTTGTTAGAATGCGCCTCTTTTTTGCAATTCATCGCACTGTTTTTCCGGTGCTGGAGGCAAAAGTGAAATACGAATTGTTGCAAACCGATGGTAGCGCGCGCCGTGGCCGTCTTGTTTTTGGGCGTGGCGTGGTGGAAACCCCGGCGTTTATGCCAGTTGGCACTTACGGCACGGTAAAGGGCATGACGCCCGAGGAAGTGAAAGAAACCGGCGCGCAAATCCTGCTGGGTAACACCTTCCACCTGTGGCTATGCCCAGGCCAAGAGATCATGAAGCTGCATGGCGATTTGCATGATTTCATGCAGTGGCATGGCCCGATCCTGACCGATTCCGGCGGATTTCAGGTATTCAGCCTGGGTGACATACGCAAAATCACCGAAGATGGTGTGCACTTCCGTAATCCGATCAACGGCGACCTGATTTTCCTCAGTCCAGAAAAATCGATGGAAATCCAGTACGATCTCGGCTCTGATATAGTGATGATTTTCGATGAGTGTACGCCTTATCCTGCCGATTGGCATTATGCTAAACGCTCGATGAAAATGTCGTTGCGTTGGGCGAAGCGCAGCCGCGATCGTTTTGATGAACTCAATAACAACAACGCGTTATTTGGTATCATTCAGGGAAGTGTTTACAAAGATTTACGCGATGTCTCAATAAAAGGGCTGGTAGAGATTGGCTTTGATGGCTACGCTGTGGGCGGCCTGGCAGTTGGGGAGCCGAAGGCAGATATGCACCGCATTCTTGAGCATGTTTGCCCGCAGATCCCGGCGAATAAACCCCGTTATCTGATGGGGGTCGGCAAGCCTGAGGATCTAGTGGAAGGCGTGCGACGCGGCATCGACATGTTTGACTGTGTGATGCCAACGCGCAATGCGCGCAACGGCCACCTGTTTGTCACCAACGAAGTGGTGAAAATCCGCAATGCGGTACACAAGGATGATACTCATCCGTTGGATGAGCACTGTGATTGCTACACGTGTCGCACTTATAGCCGCGCTTACTTGCATCATCTTGACCGTTGCAATGAAATACTCGGCGCGCGCCTCAATACCATCCACAATTTGCGGTATTATCAACGGATTATGGTGAGCTTACGTCAGGCCATCGAAGATGGTAAATTAGAGCATTTTGTGGCAGATTTTTACCAACGGATTGGCAAGCCGGCGCCGTCCCTTGCTGAAACGGCGGCAGGTCAACACGACTGACGGCGCGGTTTTCGTACCTGCTGCGCGTGATGTGTACAGTTGAAGCTTTTAGGCACATTTGGATTTCATATTTGGATTTCATATACTTTTGCACATACTTTTGCACACGTTTGTTTTGATAACTGATAACAAAGAGGATTAAAAGAGGATTAGAGGATATTAGAGGATAGTTAAATGAGTTTTTTCATTTCTGATGCTGTAGCTGCAACTGGCACTCCGGCACAAAGTCCGTACTCTCTGGTGATTATACTGGCTGTTTTTGGCCTGATTTTTTACTTCATGATTCTGCGTCCTCAGCAAAAGCGCGCTAAAGATCACAAGAAACTGATGGATTCCATTTCCAAAGGGGATGAAGTGCTGACGACGGGCGGTTTGGTGGGTCGTGTGACGAAAGTCTCTGAGACAGAGTACATCGCTATCGCGCTGAACGACACCAACGAAGTGGTTATCAAACGTGATTTTGTGGCTGCCGTATTGCCAAAGGGCACCATCAAGGCCCTATATTTTTGATTATCCAGAAGGGAACTGCCGTGTTAAACCGTTATCTTTTATGGAAGTACCTGATGCTGGTTGTGGCATTAGTCATCGGCCTGCTTTATGCACTTCCTAACCTGTATGGTGAGGATCCGGCGGTACAAATCACTGGCGCGCGAGGTATCGCCGCCAGTGAGCCAACGCTGATCCAAGTCCAAAATTTATTACAACAACAGCAGATCATCAGCAAATCGATCGCGTTAGAAAGTGGTGCGATCCTTGCCCGTTTCTCCACCCCGGATATTCAACTGCGCGCCCGTGAAGCGCTGGTGAATGCATTGGGTGAAAAGTATGTCGTTGCTTTGAACCTGGCCCCCGCTACACCAAACTGGCTGCGTATGCTGCGTGCGGAACCCATGAAACTGGGTCTGGATCTGCGCGGCGGTGTGCACTTCCTGATGGAAGTGGATATGGAAACGGCGTTAGGTAAACTGCAAGAGCAGACCATGGATTCCCTGCGTAGCGATCTGCGTAAAAAGGGCATCCCTTACGCCACGGTGCGTAAAGCCGATGACAATACCGTAGAGATCCGTTTCCGCGATGCGGCAACGCGTAACGACGCGATTTCGTATCTCACCACCTGTCATCGCGATCTGGTATTTAACGCCAGCGGCGATAACCTGATGCGTGCGATGATGAACGCCGAGCGCCTGCGTGAAGCGCGCGAATACGCCGTCCAGCAAAACATCAATATCTTGCGTAACCGTGTTAACCAACTGGGCGTAGCTGAACCGCTGGTACAACGTCAGGGTGCGGATCGCATTGTGGTTGAGCTTCCCGGTATTCAAGACACCGCGCGTGCCAAAGAAATTCTGGGTGCGACGGCAACGCTGGAATTCCGTCTGGTAAACAGTGCAGCGGACGTGACGGCAGCGGCCAATGGCCGTGTTCCGGTTGATTCCGAAGTGAAAAACATGCGTAATGGCACCCCGGTGGTGCTCTACAAGCGTGTGATCCTCACCGGTGACCACATTACCGATTCCACTTCGGGTGCCGACGAATACGGTCGTCCACAGGTGAACATCTCGCTGGACAGCGCGGGCGGTAACGCCATGTTCACTTTTACCAAGGACAGCATCGGTAAACCGATGGCAACTTTGTTTGTGGAATACAAGGACAGCGGTAAGAAAGATGTCACGTCAGGTCGTTCCATTCTGGAAAAACACGAAGAAGTGATCAACGTCGCGACCATTCAGTCGCGACTGGGTAACAGCTTCCGTATTACCGGTATCGACAATCCGAAAGAAGCGCGTCAGCTCTCTCTGTTGCTGCGTGCCGGTGCGTTGATTGCCCCGATTCAGATTGTTGAAGAGCGCACCATCGGGCCAACGCTGGTGATGCAAAATATCACCCAGGGGCTTGAGGCCTGCTTGTGGGGTCTGGTGGCATCCATCCTGTTTATGGTGTTGTTCTACAAAGGGTTTGGTGTCATTGCGACCACTGCATTGGTGGCTAACCTGGTGCTGATCGTCGGGGTGATGTCACTGTTGCCGGGGGCGACGCTCACCATGCCGGGGATTGCTGGCATCGTATTGACGCTGGCAGTGGCGGTAGATGCCAACGTACTGATTAACGAACGTATCAAAGAAGAATTCAGGAACGGGCGCACGGTTCAACAAGCCATTCATGAAGGATACAAAGGTACGTTCTCCAGTATCGTTGATGCTAACCTGACAACGATGATCACGGCAGTGATTCTCTACGCTGTGGGGACCGGTTCAATCAAAGGCTTTGCCATTACGACGGCGATTGGGGTTGCGACTTCGATGTTTACCGCTATTGTCGGCACCCGTGCGATTGTGAACCTGGTTTACGGCGGCAAACGCGTTAACAAGCTGTCTATTTGAGGAGTGCGTCATGGCACAGAAATATAGTGTTGAACAGCTCAACTATGGTCGTAAAGTCTATGACTTTATGCGTTGGGATAACGTCGCGTTCGTCATTTCTGGCACTTTGTTAATCCTGTCACTGATTGTTATGGGTGTGCGCGGGTTTAACTGGGGATTGGATTTCACCGGTGGTACGGTGATTGAAATCAACCTGGAAAAACCGGCCGATCTGGACCTCATTCGTGACTCGCTAGAAAAAGCTGGTTTTACCGATCCATTGATTCAGAACTTCGGTAGCAGCCGTGATGTGATGGTGCGTATGCCGCTAAGAGTGGGCACGTCAGGTCAGGAGCTGGGCAACAAAGTGGTTAGCGTGATTAACCAGGGCACGGAACAGAGTGCAACGGTGAAGCGCATCGAGTTTGTTGGGCCGAGTGTGGGTAACGATTTGGCGCAAGACGGTGCTATGGCGTTATTGGCGGCGTTGATCTGCATCTTGATCTACGTAGGATTTCGTTTTGAATGGCGTCTGGCGTTGGGGGCGGTGCTGGCATTGGCGCACGACGTGATCATCACCATTGGGGTGTTATCGCTGTTTCAAATCGAAATCGATTTGACCATTGTGGCATCGCTGATGTCGGTTATCGGTTATTCGTTGAACGACAGCATCGTGGTATCTGACCGTATTCGTGAAAACTTCCGCAAGATTCGCCGCGGTACGCCTTACGAAATCATGAACGTGTCGCTGACGCAGACATTGAACCGTACTTTGATGACCTCCGGTACCACGCTGGGTGTGGTATTGATGCTCTATATTTTTGGCGGAGCGATGCTGGAAGGTTTCTCGCTGGCAATGCTGATCGGGGTGTCTATCGGTACTATCTCCTCCATCTACGTGGCTTCAGCGCTGGCGCTGAAGCTCGGGATGAAGCGCAAACACCTGCTGGTGCAGAAAGTCGAGAAGGAAGGGGCGGATCAACCCTCCATCTTGCTTTAAGGCCGTTTGATAACGTTGAGAAAAATCCCTGCCACAGCAGGGATTTTTTTTATGTATCAGGAGCGGCTGGTTTCAACCTTATGCAGGCGTATAACCCCGGGCTGCTCCGGTGTGACACCGCTTAGCCGCACGTCAAATATGGCTTCGGTTTTTGGCAAGAGGGGGACGTCGAGCACCAGCGGCTGGGTGTGAGTTTCGCTTGGCAACGGCTTGCTGTTGACCGGATCGAGCTGACCCCAGTCGAGTTAGGCGTGAAAAGCAGGCAGTGCTGCACCTTCCAGTAGCCGAACGTGCTGCGGCGCCTGGGTGCCATTCGCCTTGGGCTCAATATGGCTCAGGGAAATGCTCAGTTTCCCAATATTGCTTTCTAAAATTGCGCTATTTTTCTCGCTGGGTAGCAGGTACACACCGTGGGTAGAGTGACTGTTTAAGGTATTTTGCTGCTCCAGGGCTAACGCCTGTGCCGTCAGTGTTTGTAATTGCCGGTTAAGCTGCCACTTCCCGTTGCAGCGTAGGCGTTTGTGGAGGCGCTGAACAGCCCGTCAGCACCAGCATCAAGAGGCCAGATGCACGATAATAGTTATTCATTCAGGCTTTTCTCTAATTGCATTATTCCCTTTCTCTGCATTATTCCCTTTCTCGTGTCGTCTTTACGTGGCAAGTATATAAGCGTAGTGGCGAATGAGAGTTAAATCATGCTGCGTTTATGCTGGCACCTATGCAAATATTGGTCTGTAAGCGCTGGATATTTGGGTTAGTCAATCAAATCAGGGTAAACTAGGCGCAAGAGAAGCTAATCATCGGGATATGTTATGCACTGCCCATTCTGCTCCGCTGTTGATACCAAAGTTATTGATTCTCGTCTGGTCGGCGAAGGCATGCAGGTGCGGCGTCGCCGTCAGTGTCTGGTGTGCAATGAGCGTTTTACCACCTTTGAAGTGGCGGAGTTAGTGATGCCAAGGGTGATCAAAAGCAATGACGTTCGCGAGTCCTTCAACGAAGAAAAATTGCGTAAAGGGATGCTGAAAGCGCTGGAAAAACGGCCGGTCAGTGCAGACGACGTTGAAAACGCCCTCAATTATATCAAATCTCAACTGCGCGCCACGGGTGAGAGTGAAGTCACCGCAAAGATGATCGGCAATCTGGTGATGGATGCCCTGAAACGCCTGGATAAAGTAGCTTATATTCGTTTTGCCTCCGTATACCGTAGCTTTGAGGATATACGGGAGTTTGGCGAAGAGATTGCTAGGTTACAGGATTAGTCATATGGAACGGCAAGATGAATTCTGGATGGTGCGCGCGCTTGAATTGGCGCTGCGTGGGCGTTTCACTACGTCGCCAAACCCTAACGTTGGTTGTGTGATTGTGCGCGACGGTGAAATGGTCGGTGAAGGCTATCACCTGCGCTCCGGTGAACCGCATGCGGAAGTGCATGCGCTGCGCATGGCGGATGAACAGGCCCGGGGAGCAACCGCCTATGTGACGCTGGAGCCGTGCAGTCACCATGGGCGCACGCCGCCCTGTGCGGATGCGCTGATTGCGGCGGGTGTGGCGCGCGTTGTGGCAGCGATGCAAGATCCCAACCCTCAGGTGGCCGGGCGCGGTTTGCACCGTTTACAGCAGGCGGGTATCTCCGTCAGCCATGGCCTGATGATGCAAGATGCCGAGCAGGTCAATCTAGGTTTTCTGAAACGGATGCGCACCGGCGTTCCCTATGTCCGTCTTAAAGTGGCTGCATCGCTGGATGGTCGCACGGCGATGGCGTCCGGAGAGAGCAAGTGGATCACCTCTCCCGAGGCGCGTCAGGATGTGCAACGCTTTCGCGCACAAAGCGCCTCTATCCTTAGCAGCAGCGCTACTGTGTTGGCGGACGATCCGCTGTTGACGGTACGTTGGGAGACGTTGGATGCCGCTACGCAACAACAGCTTCCCGATGTAGCGCTTCCTCAACCCGTGCGTGTGATCGTCGACAGCCATGGGCGCGTAACCCCTCAGCATCAACTGGTCCATCAACCAGGCCAAACCTGGCTGGCAAGTATCCAACTGAGCAATGACAGCGCATGGCCTGAAAGTGTGACACGCTTTACTCTGCCCGCCCACGGTGGCGGTGTCGATTTGGTTGCGCTAATGATGACGCTCGGCAAGCGCCAGATTAATTCGGTTTGGGTTGAAGCTGGTGCTACGCTGGCAGGCGCGCTGTTGAATGCGGGCGTGGTCGATGAGCTGATCGTGTATATAGCACCAAAACTGTTAGGGCATGATGCCCGGGCCCTGTGTGTGTTGCCAGGGTTGACGCAGTTGGCGCAAGCGCCTTCATTTACGCAGACGGAGGTGTGCCAGATTGGCCCCGATCTCCGTCTGCGTTTGATACCGCAATCCTGATGTCGATATCCTGCGGTTTTGGTTTGCTCTGGCCTCTATAGGGTGTGGCAGACAAAACTGGATACGCTGTCACAAGAATGTGATAAAATCCGCCCCTCTGCGGGGCATTAGCATGCGATTATGATTATTTATAAGGAACGCTATGAACGTCATTGAAGGTGTTGTTGCCACCCCTAATGCCCGCGTCGCGATTGCGATTGCCCGTTTCAACAATTTTATCAACGATAGCCTGCTGGAAGGCGCTATCGATGCGCTGAAACGTATTGGTCAGGTCAAAGATGAAAACATTACCGTCGTGTGGGTACCGGGTGCCTATGAGCTGCCGCTGACCGCGCGCGCGCTGGCAAAAAATGGTTATGACGCCATCGTGGCACTGGGAACGGTTCTCCGTGGCGGTACTGTGCATTTTGAATATGTTGCGGGTGAGTGCAGCTCCGGGTTGGCTCATGTTGCCATGAACAGCGATATTCCTGTGACGTTTGGTGTTTTGACGACAGAAAGCATCGAGCAGGCGATTGAACGCGCTGGTACCAAAGCTGGCAATAAGGGTGCAGAAGCTGCGCTGACCGCTCTGGAAATGATTAACGTATTGAAAAATATCAAATAAGTTTGATTAAGTCAAATAAGTTTGATTAAGAAAGAGGTATTCCGTGAAAACTGCTGCTCGTCGCCGTGCTCGTGAATGTGCGGTTCAAGCGCTGTATTCCTGGCAATTGTCAAAGAATGATATTGTCGATATTGAACTGCAATTCCTTAGTGAGCAGGATGGCAAAGATGCCGACATCAGCTACTTTCGTGAGTTGCTGGCGGGCGTCGCCATGCTGGCAGCAAAACTGGATGCAATGATGGCGCCCTACCTGTCACGTCAGCTCGAAGAGTTGGGGCAGGTGGAACGCGCCGTGCTGCGTATTGCACTGTTCGAACTGAGTAAGCGCGACGACGTCCCTTACAAGGTTGCCATCAACGAAGCCATTGAACTGGCGAAAGTGTTCGGTGCGGAAGACAGCCATAAGTTTGTCAACGGCGTATTGGATAAAGTCGCTCCTACGGTGCGCCAAACCAAGAAGTAACGCTCAGGGCCGGAATCCCGGCCTTGTTTGCGATTGTTTTTGACGGAAACAGTTATGGTTTACAGTGAGTTTGATCTGATTGCCCGCTATTTCAATCGTGCGAACGCCTACAAGGCGGGAAATCAATTGGGGATTGGCGACGATTGTGCGTTGCTCACAGTGGTAGAAAAGCAGCTTTTAGCCGTCAGTACCGACACTCTGGTGTCTGGTGTGCATTTCCTACCGACTATCGATCCTGCTGATTTGGGTTACAAATCGCTGGCCGTTAATTTAAGCGATCTGGCAGCCATGGGGGCCGATCCCGCCTGGCTCTCTCTCGCCATTACCTTGCCCGAAATCAACAGCGCGTGGTTGGCAGCCTACAGCGATAGCCTGTTTACGCTGCTGGATTACTATGGCATGCAGCTGATTGGCGGCGATACCACGCGCGGTCCGCTGAGCCTTACATTGACTATACTCGGGCTGGTGCCTGCTGGTCGTGCGCTCACTCGTGCCGGTGCCCGCATTGGCGATTGGATCTACGTGACCGGAACGCTGGGTGACAGCGCCGCCGGGCTGGCGATTTTGCAACAACGTTTGCAGGTGAGTAACAGCGCGGCGCGTCAGTCATTGGTGCAACGCCATTTGCGTCCGCAGCCACGCATTCTGCAAGGTCAGGCGTTGCGCACGCTTGCCAGCGCGGCTATCGATCTGTCGGATGGGCTGATCTCGGATTTACGCCATATTTTGGTCGCAGGTGATTGCGGTGCGCGCGTGCAGCTTGATGCTATTCCTTATTCATCGGCAATGATGCAACACGTTGAGCCCGATCAGGCGCTGCGTTGGGCGCTGTCTGGCGGGGAAGATTATGAACTGTGCTTTACCGTGCCGGAAATTAATCGCGGGGCGATCGACATGGTGCTGGGCCAACTTGGGGTTGGCTACACCTGCATTGGTCAGATAGCGCCGTCGTCCGAGGGGCTACGCTTTTTCCGTGGTAATAACGCAGTGGAACTGAACTGGAAAGGCTATGATCACTTCAGCCCATGACCGAGAAGCCAAGCGCGCCGCTAAGCAGCGCTTGCGCCTGAGCAATCCCTGGCATCTGCTGGCAACCGGGTTTGCCAGTGGCCTTTCACCCTGGATGCCGGGTACAGCGGGATCGCTGGCGGCGATCCCTGTGTGGTATCTGCTCTCCTTCCTGCCCTGGCAACTGTATTCGCTGACTATCATATTCAGCATTTGCATCGGCGTTTACCTGTGTCATCAAACGACCAAAGACATGGGCGTGCACGATCACGGAAGCATCGTCTGGGATGAATTTGTCGGGATGTGGATCACGTTGATGGCGATCCCGAATAAACAGTGGCAGTGGGTGCTGGCCGGGTTTGTGGTGTTTCGTGTTCTGGATATTTTCAAACCCTGGCCGATACGCTGGTTCGATCGCAACGTGCACGGCGGCATGGGTATCATGATTGACGATATTGT
>JBPESR010000019.1:0-34964 GCA_051710525.1 Symbiopectobacterium sp.
GCGTGCTGGAAAGTGAATTTTCCGGCAACCTGGTCGAAGTGTGTCCGACTGGGGTGTTCACCGATAAAACCCACTCTGCGCGCTACAACCGCAAATGGGATATGCAGTTTGCGCCCAGCGTCTGCCAGCAGTGCAGCGTCGGGTGTAACACCAGCCCCTGTGAGCGTTACGGCGAGCTGCGTCGTATCGAAAACCGCTACAACGGTAGCGTGAACCACTATTTCCTGTGTGACCGTGGCCGTTTTGGTTATAGCTACGTCAACGCGAAAGATCGTCCGCGTCAGCCGTTGCAGCGTCGTGGCGATGACTGGATTGCCCTGAACGCCGATCAAGCGCTGCAAGGGGCGGCTGACGTGCTACGTCAGTCAAAACATGTCATCGGCATTGGCTCTCCGCGCGCCAGCGTAGAAAGCAATTTTGCGCTGCGTGAACTGGTGGGAGCGGAAAGCTTCTACACCGGTATTGCCCACGCTGAACAGTCGCGTTTACAACTGATCCTCAAAGTGTTGCGCGACAGCGGTGTACGCACTCCGATGCTGCGTGACATCGAAAGCTATGACGCCATACTGGTGTTGGGTGAAGATTTGACCCAAACCGGCGCGCGTATCGCGCTGGCGGTACGTCAGGCGGTGAAGGGGAAAGCGCGTGAAATGGCGGCTGCGCAAAAGGTGGCAGACTGGCAGATTGCGGCCATTCTCAACATCGGCCAACACGCCAAGCATCCGCTGTTTATGACAGCGGTAGATAAAACGCGTCTGGATGATATCGCTGCTTGGAACTACCGTGCACCGGTAGAGGATCAGGCGCGCCTTGGCTTCTCCATCGCTCATGCGTTAGATGAAAATGCCCCGGCAGTCACCGATTTGGATGTTTCTCTGGCACCGAAAGTTGACGTTATCGTGCAGGCATTGGCTGGTGCGAAAAAACCGCTTATTATCTCCGGTACCCATTCTGGTAGCGAAGCGATTATCGAAGCGGCTTCCAACGTGGCGAAAGCGCTTAAACAACGCGGTTCTGATGTCGGAGTGACCTTTATTGCCTCCGCTGCAAACAGTATTGGCCTGTCAATGATTGGAGGCGGTTCGCTAGACGATGCGCTGGCACAGTTGGAGAGCGGTGCTGCCGATAGCGTGGTAGTGCTGGAAAATGATCTCTATCGTCACGCCACGCAGGCGCGTGTGGATGCGGCTATGGCGAAAGCCATCAATCTAATCGTGCTGGATCATCAGCGCACCGCAATCATGGATAAAGCGTCGTTGATCCTCTCTGCCGCCAGCTTTGCTGAAAGCAACGGTACGCTGATCAATCAGGAAGGCCGCGCTCAACGTTTCTTCCAGGTGTACGATCCGGCCAACTATGACAACAGCGTGGTGATGCTGGAAAGCTGGCGTTGGTTGCATTCGCTGGCGACCACCTATCAGAGCCGTAAGGTCGATTGGACACAACTGGATCACGTGATTGATGCCTGTGTGACAGCGTTGCCGCAGTTGGCGGGTATCAAAGGCGCTGCGCCAGACGCCAATTTCCGTATCAACGGACAGAAACTGGCGCGTTCACCCAATCGCTCCAGTGGCCGTACTGCCATGCTCGCCAACATCAGCGTGCATGAACCGCGTCAGCCACAAGACAAAGACACCATGTTCGCCTTCTCGATGGAAGGGAACAACAGCCCGACGGCCGCGCGCCAGCAGATTCCGTTTGCCTGGTCACCTGGTTGGAACTCCCCGCAGGCATGGAACAAATTCCAGGACGAAGTGGGCGGTCATCTGCGCCACGGCGATCCGGGTGTGCGTTTGATCGAAGCGGGCGAAGGCGTGTTGGGTTACTTCGACGCTATTCCGGTAGCGTTTAACGCACAGCCGGGACAGTGGCGCGTAGCACCTTACTACCATCTGTTCGGCAGTGAAGAGATGACTCAGCGCTCTACGGTTATCCAACAACGTATGGATGAGGCTTATGTGATGGTCAGTCTCGCTGATGCGGCGATGCTGGGCGTTAACGCAGGTGCGTTGCTTGAGTTGCGCTGTCAGGGACAGACCCTGCGTCTGCTGCTGCGCCTGAGCGACGCTCTGCGTCAAGGACAGGTTGGATTGCCGTTAGGGTTCCCTGGTATTGCGCCGTCGTTGGCAGGGGCAACCATTGAAAGTCTGCGGGAGGTTGCACAATGAGCTGGTTTACACCTGAGGTTATGGATACCTTGATCGCCGTCGGTAAAGCCGTGGTGATCCTGCTGGTGGTAGTCACCTGCGGTGCATTCATGAGTATGGGAGAACGTCGTCTTCTGGGGCTGTTCCAGGGGCGTTACGGGCCAAACCGCGTGGGCTGGGGCGGGTCGTTGCAGCTGGTCGCTGACATGATCAAGATGTTCTTCAAAGAGGACTGGGTGCCGCGCTTTACCGACCGCGTGATTTTCACGCTGGCACCGGTGATTGCATTTACCTCGCTGCTGCTTTCGTTTGCCATTGTGCAGGTCACGCCGACCTGGGGCGTTGCTGATCTAAACATTGGCCTGCTGTTCTTCCTGATGATGGCGGGGCTGGCGGTGTACGCCGTGCTGTTCGCTGGTTGGGCGAGCGGTAACAAATACTCCCTGTTGGGGGCGGTGCGTGCATCAGCACAAACGCTGAGCTACGAAGTGTTCCTCGGCCTGTCGCTTATGGGTGTGGTCGCACAGGCGGGTTCGTTTAACATGCGCGATATCGTCGAATCCCAAGCGCACTTGTGGAACGTTATTCCGCAGTTCTTCGGTTTTGTGACGTTTGCTATCGCAGGTGTGGCGGTATGCCACCGTCATCCTTTCGACCAACCGGAAGCGGAGCAGGAACTGGCGGATGGTTACCACATCGAATATTCCGGTATGAAATTCGGTCTGTTCTTCGTGGGGGAATATATCGGCATCGAGACCGTATCGGCACTGATAGTAACGCTGTTCTTCGGTGGCTGGCATGGGCCATTCTTACCGCCTTTCGTTTGGTTTGCGCTGAAAACGGGCTTCTTCATGATGATGTTCATCCTGATCCGTGCCTCGTTGCCGCGTCCGCGCTATGACCAGGTGATGACTTTCGGGTGGACCGTCTGTTTGCCGTTAACGCTGCTCAATCTGCTGGCGACGGCGGCTGTGATTTTATACAACGCACACTAAAGGGAACTTAACCATGAAGATAAAAGACATTGTGGTTGGTTTCGGTACCCAGGTACGCAGTATCTGTATGGTCGGGTCCAACGCCTTCAAAAAGCGTGAAACCAAAATGTATCCGGAAGAGCCAGTTAACCCATCCCCACGTTACCGTGGACGTATTGTGCTGACGCGCGATCCTGATGGTGAGGAGCGCTGTGTGGCTTGTAACCTGTGCGCCGTGGCCTGTCCGGTCGGCTGTATCTCGTTGCAGAAAGCGGAAATGAAAGATGGTCGTTGGTATCCCGAATTTTTCCGCATCAATTTTTCGCGCTGCATTTTTTGCGGGTTCTGCGAAGAAGCGTGCCCGACCACTGCGATTCAGCTGACACCAGATTTTGAAATGGGCGAGTACAAGCGCCAAGATCTGGTGTATGAAAAACAAGATCTGTTGATCACTGGGCCCGGTAAATACCCGGAATACAACTTCTACCGAATGGCGGGTATGGCTATCGATGGGAAAGAGAAAGGCGACGCCGAAAACGAAGCCAAACCCATTGATGTCAAATGCCTGTTGCCCTAAGGGGCCTAGCATGGAATTCGCGTTTTATGCATCGGGGTTAATCGCCATTCTGGCGACCCTGCGTGTGATTACTCACACTAACCCCGTACATGCATTGTTGTATTTAATCGTCTCGTTGCTGGCTATCTCCGGCGTGTTTTTCTCGCTGGGGGCCTATTTCTCCGGTGCGGTGGAAATCATTGTTTATGCCGGTGCTATCATGGTGCTGTTCGTGTTTGTGGTGATGATGCTCAACGTTGGCAACAACGTGACGGAACAGGAAAGCGCCTGGCTGAAACCGGCTTTCTGGATTGGTCCTGGGCTGCTTTCACTGCTGCTGCTGATTGTGGTGGTCATGGCAATTTTCAGCCTGAGCGGCGCGGAAATTTCCGGTGAGGTGATCGACGCCAAAGCTGTGGGGATCACGCTGTTTGGGCCGTATGTTCTGGCGGTTGAACTGGCCTCTATGCTGCTGCTGGCTGGGCTGGTGGTTGCGTTCCACCTAGGCCGTGAAGACAAAATGATCGATAAGCAGCCGAAAGAAGATGTAGAGAAGAAACTGGCGGAGGAGCGCGCATGATCCTGTTACAACATGGGCTGGCCCTGGCTGCCATTTTATTTCTACTTGGGCTGACTGGTCTAATTATTCGGCGAAACCTATTGTTTCAACTGATCAGCATGGAAGTGATGATTAATGCTGCCGCGCTGGCGTTTGTGGTTGCCGGCAGCTATTGGGGGCACGCGGATGGGCAGGTGATGTATGTTCTGGCAATCACGCTGGCGGCAGCGGAAGCCAGTATCGGTCTGGCGCTATCGCTCCAGATGTATCGCCGCCGTCATACCATGAATATCGATACTGTCAGTGAGATGCGCGGATGAACTTACTCTACTTAACAATATTATTCCCGCTGCTCAGCTTTTTGCTGTTGGCATTTTCACGTGGTCGCTGGTCAGAAAACACCGCCGCTACCGTGGGCGTGGGTTCTATTGGGTTGGCCGCATTGACCACCTGCTGGGTCGCGATTAATTTCTTTGCGCAGCATCATGAAGGCGGCGTGACCTTTTTCAATCAACATCTGTGGACCTGGATGGCAGTTGGTAACTTTGATATTGCCTTCCGTCTGGCGCTGGATGGCCTGTCTCTTACCATGCTGTCGGTGGTGACGGGCGTAGGTTTCTTTATCCATCTGTTCGCCTCTTGGTATATGCGCGGTGAAGAGGGGTACTCTCGCTTCTTCGCCTACACCAACCTGTTTATTGCCAGCATGGTGATTCTGGTGTTGGCGGACAACCTGCTGCTGATGTACCTCGGCTGGGAAGGGGTAGGGCTGTGCAGCTATCTGCTGATCGGTTTCTACTACACCAATCAGAAGAACGGTGCGGCGGCGATGAAAGCCTTCGTCGTGACGCGCGTCGGTGACGTGTTTCTGGCGTTTGCGCTGTTCATCCTGTTCAAAGAGCTGGGCACGCTCAATTTCCGCGAACTGATGGTGTTGGCCCCGCAGAAACTGGCAGAAGGGTCTCCGGCGATTACCTGGGCAACGCTGATGTTGCTGGGTGGTGCTGTGGGTAAATCTGCCCAGTTGCCGCTGCAAACCTGGCTGGCGGATGCAATGGTAGGCCCGACTCCAGTCTCCGCGCTGATTCACGCTGCGACCATGGTGACGGCCGGAGTTTACCTGATTGCCCGTACGCACTGCTTATTCCTGATGGCGCCGGATGTACTGCATCTGGTGGGCGTTGTCGGTGCCTTGACGCTGGTGCTGGCGGGATTTGCCGCACTGGTACAGAGTGACATCAAACGCGTATTGGCCTACTCCACCATGAGCCAGATCGGTTACATGTTCCTGGCGTTGGGCGTGCAGGCGTGGGACGCGGCAATTTTCCACCTGATGACGCATGCCTTCTTTAAAGCATTGCTGTTCCTGGCCTCCGGCTCGGTGATTCTCGCCTGCCATCATGAACAGAACATCTTAAAGATGGGCGGGCTGCGTAAAACTATTCCGCTGTTGTATGTCAGCTTCCTGATTGGCGGCTCGGCGTTGGCAGCGCTGCCGTTGGTCACCGCAGGTTTCTTCAGTAAAGATGAAATTCTGGCGGGCGCTTGGGCTAACGGTCATATGGATCTGATGATGGCTGGGCTGGCCGGGGCGTTTATGACGTCGCTTTATACCTTCCGCATGATTTTCATTGTGTTCCATGGTGAAGCGAAGACCAAAGTGCACGCAGGCAAAGGACTGTCTCACCACATTCCGTTGCTGGTGCTGATGGTACTCTCCACTTTCGTCGGTGCGCTGATTGTGCCGCCGTTGCACGGCGTGCTGCCGCAGACCACAGAACTCGGCCATGACCGTACTTTGACGCTGGAAATTGCGTCTGGCGTGGTGGCGATTGCCGGTATTCTGTTGGCTGCCATGCTCTGGCTGGGTAAACGTCAGTTCGTGACCAGCGTAGCGCAGAGTGCACCAGGTCGCTTCTTCTCCACTTGGTGGTTCCACGCCTGGGGATTTGACTGGATATATGACAAAGTCTTCGTACAATCGTATCTGGCGATTGCAAAACTGCTACAGCGCGATCCGTTGAACGCGATGATGGATTTGCCTGCCGTGGTGGTGCGTTGGAGCAACAAAGGGTTGGCCATTAGTCAGAATGGTCAACTGCGCTGGTATGTTGCGTCAATGGGCGTAGGGGCGGTTGTGGTGCTGGTATTGTTACAGTTTATCTGATGGCCTGTTATCTGATGACTCATTATTAGATGAAACAGTGCCGTGAGATAAACGCAATGAAAGACGCGCAGTAATGATGATCAGGGGAGGGAGGCTAAGAGTAATAGTTTCCGCCACAGCAAGTTTTCATATTTCTTAAAATTAGGGACGCAAAACGCCATGCTACTACCTTGGCTAATACTTCTCCCCTTTATCGGCGGTCTGCTGTGCTGGCAGCTTGAGTGCTTCGGCACCCGTGTGCCGCGCTGGATCGCACTGATATCGATGGGGTTAACTCTGGTGCTATCGCTGCTGCTTTGGTCGCAGGGTGGATACTCTTTAACGGCGCAGGCTGATGTGCCGCTGTGGCAGTCTGAATACAATATGTCGTGGATCCCGCGCTTCGGTATCGGTATTCACCTGGCGCTGGATGGGTTGTCGCTTCTGATGGTGGTGCTGACCGGTCTGCTGGGGGTGTTAACAATCCTGTGTTCGTGGAATGAAATTCAGCGTTATCAGGGCTTCTTCCACCTAAACCTGTTATGGATCCTGGGCGGCGTGATTGGCGTGTTCTTGGCGATTGACATGTTCCTGTTCTTCTTCTTCTGGGAGATGATGCTGGTGCCGATGTATTTCCTCATCGCACTGTGGGGACACAAAGGTTCCGATGGGAAAACGCGTATTACCGCGGCCACCAAGTTCTTTATCTACACTCAGGCCAGCGGCCTGATCATGCTGATTGCCATTTTGGCGCTGGTGTTTGTGCATCACGATGCCACCGGGGTGTGGACCTTTAACTACACCGATCTGCTGCACACCCCAATGTCGCGCGGCGTGGAATACATGCTGATGCTGGGCTTTTTTATCGCCTTTGCGGTGAAAATGCCCGTGGTGCCGCTGCATGGCTGGTTGCCGGATGCGCACAGTCAGGCTCCGACGGCGGGTTCTGTCGACCTGGCGGGTATTTTGCTGAAAACGGCGGCCTACGGTCTGCTGCGTTTCAGCCTGCCGCTGTTCCCCAATGCTTCCCATGAATTTGCGCCTATCGCGATGTGGCTGGGGGTTATCGGTATCTTCTACGGCTCCTGGATGGCGTTTATGCAGACCGATATCAAGCGCCTGATTGCCTACACTTCGGTGTCACATATGGGCTTTGTGATGATCGCCATCTACTCCGGTAGCCACCTGGCGTATCAGGGGGCGGTCATTCAGATGATTGCGCACGGACTTTCTGCGGCCGGTCTGTTTATTCTGTGCGGCCAGCTTTACGAACGTCTGCATACGCGCGATCTACGCCTGATGGGCGGCCTGTGGGCGCGCATCCATTTCTTGCCCGCACTGTCGCTGTTCTTTGCGGTGGCGACGCTGGGGATGCCAGGCACCGGCAACTTCATCGGCGAGTTTATGATTCTGTTCGGTAGCTATCCTGTGGTGCCGGTGATCACCGTAATTTCGACGTTTGGTTTGGTGTTCGCCTCCGTATACTCGCTGGTGATGATGCAACGCGCTTACTACGGCACGTCAAAATCTGAGGAAAAACTGCCGGGGCTGTCCACCCGTGAATTGTCGATGGTGATGTTGCTAGTGGTATTGCTGGTGCTTCTCGGGTTGTTCCCGCAGACTATTCTGAATACGTCTGATGCGGCAATGGCTAATAAGCATTGGTTTATGTCATCAGTGACTGATTCAACACTTTCAACGACAAGGCCGTAATTCGCCATGACTATAACTTTTCAACACCTGGTCGTGCTTCTGCCGCTGTTAATCGTCGGCTTGACCGCCGTGGTTGTGATGCTGTGCATTGCGTGGCAACGCAACCATTTCTTCAATGTCACTGTCACGGTGATCGGTCTTAACATTGCGTTGTTCTCGCTGATTCTGGTGGGTAACGCCGGCACAATGGACGTGACGCCGCTGCTGCGGGTAGACGGTTTCTCGATGTTCTACACAGCGTTGGTGCTGCTTGCCAGCCTGGCAACCTGCACGTTCGCTTACCCGTGGCTGGAAGGCTATCCGGATAACCGCGACGAGTTTTATCTGCTGGTGGCGATTGCTGCACTGGGCGGGGTTCTACTGGCAAGTGCTAACCATTTGGCGTCGCTGTTCATCGGCATTGAACTTATTTCACTGCCGCTATTCGGTCTGGTGAGCTATGCGTTTCGCCAGCGTCGCTCGCTGGAAGCGGGCATCAAATACATGCTGCTATCTGCTGCCGCCTCGTCTTTCCTGCTGTTTGGGATGGCGCTGATGTATGCCGATTCTGGCAGCCTGAGCTTTGCCAGTTTGGGCGCGCGTATGGCGGATCGCACGCTGCATGAGCCGCTGCTGTTGGCCGGCCTCGGTATGATGATTGTCGGTTTGGGGTTCAAGCTCTCGTTGGTGCCGTTCCACCTCTGGACGCCGGACGTGTATCAAGGTGCCCCGGCGCCGGTGTCGACCTTCCTGGCGACCGCCAGCAAGATCGCCATTTTTGGTGCAGTCATGCGTCTTTTCTTTTATGTACCGATGGTTGACAGTAACTCGGTTAGAACTGCACTGGGTGTGATCGCGTTTGCTTCCATACTGGTTGGTAACCTGATGGCGGTTGCGCAAAGCAACATTAAGCGTCTACTCGGTTACTCTTCCATCGCTCACCTCGGTTACCTGCTGGTGGCGCTGATTGCCGTGCAAACTCACCAGTTGGCATTGGAAACCGTGGGTGTCTATCTGGCGGGTTACCTGTTCAGCAGCCTGGGCGCCTTCGGGGTTGTCAGCCTGATGTCCAGCCCGTACCGTGGACCGGACGCGGATTCCCTGTTCTCTTATCGCGGACTGTTTTGGCACAAACCGATTCTGTCTGCGGTCATGACGGTGATGATGCTCTCTCTGGCTGGTATCCCGATGACGCTGGGCTTCTTCGGCAAATTCTATGTGTTGGCCGTGGGCGTTGATGCCAAGCTGTGGTGGCTGACGGGTGCGATAGTGGTGGGGAGCGCTATCGGTCTCTACTACTATCTGCGTGTCATGGTCAGCCTTTATCTAACCGCACCGCAAGAACGTCAGCGTGATACGCCCAATAACTGGGCGCTGACCGCTGGCGGCGTGCTAGTGCTGATTTCCGCCGTCGCGGTGCTGTTACTGGGCCTGTATCCACAGCCGCTGATTTCACTGGTGCAGATGGCCCAGCCGCTGATGTAATGCACTAGTGTTGCGCTATAAAGCCGCCGCCATTACTGGTTGCAGCGATTTTTATTGTATATTCAATAAGTTGATACAACATCAAACGTAATACTCGCGTTCGATGTAAGTCCCGATGAGCCTATCGTGCATTTCCGATAATGTTGAATACCCCAACGTCTTACGATTAAGGCATTTCAAGCGGTTGCGCAGCGTCAGATTTTCACGCTCAATACGCTGTGTATACAGTTTGCCAACAATGTGTTTTGCTTTTGGAAGTTCGTCATTGTAAACCATGTAGCCATCAGTGCACCAAAATGGCACGCTGAACCCCAAGAACAGTTTCAGCAAATTACGCAGCGTTTTCTTGCTTAGAGAGCCAAATGCATGAGCGATAATCCGTTTCAAACATGGCTCCCACATGCATACCACCGCCAGCGCTGTCTTTTTTGTTGCCAACAAATGATCACATCTCATCCACTTCGCAAATCAGTAGAATTTGCAGGTTATCCAGTGGCAGCGTTGTTACATTCCGCGGCGAGCGTTTTTTAAAGTACGCAGGATGGCATTGATACTAACAGGATGGCATTGATACTAATATGTAACGCCCGGGCAGTGTCACGAATACCCGCATTATTCATTGCCAAGTCAATGGTTGGTCTGTCATGCCCGGTTGGCAGGCACAATAGGAATAATCGAGCTGGAAGGTGTGTTTAGCTGGAAGGTGTGTTTACATAACTGACAACGGTAACGCTGATGGGCACTTTTGCCATAACCGTGTTTTTTACAGAGGCTGTCTGTGCACAAAAATTTTTACAGAGGCTGTCTGTGCACAAAACGGGCATCTTACATCAACGTTAGCCACTGTATCTCCACATCCAAAACTGGAAAGTTTACACCGTAATCAACTCATTGAATACTTGACCGGCGGTTTTTTTGCGCGCCAGGGTGTTATGTCGGTCTGATGTTTACCCTTATTTCTATTTTCAGAATGGTCTGTGGTCATCAAGGCCCTAAGATTTGAAGAACTTGACTATAGTTAATCTACCGTTGTGTGAAATAAGATGGAGTAGATAATGGCTGAGAAAAAGCAACACGCTGAAGATATTCGTATTGAAGACGACGCTAAATTATTAGCTTGGACGATATATTACGTTATTCTGACGACAGCGCAGATGAAGCCTACTCCAGGCAGTATTATGCATACTGCGTTGCCAGGTATTGAACAACGCTTTCAACGCAACGAAATCCTGGCTGCCAGCGTCCACTTCTCTCCGCCAGGATAATCCACTTTCAGATGATGGAAGTTAAATGTCATTGACAATGCATTACCCGTCAGTGGGGCGTAATGCTGGCAGTTCTCTAACGTGGACGAAGACATTTCACCGACGGTCATGAGTCCGCGCGGTGAAAATACGGTGCGGTTGAATTCGTGAAGAAACTCCACCATGCGCGACCCATCGCTGTAATAGCGTCGGCCGTCTCTTTCGCTATCCGAAGAGAAATCCTGTTGTTTCGACACCAGATTGATCACATCTAAACGCAGGCCATCCACCTCCTTGTCTGCCCAAAAGTGACAGAAGTGACAGACAGCTTACAACGCCTCGCGCATAACGCCTCGCGCATCGGTGCGTGCTCCCAGTTCAAATCGGCTTGTTGTGGCGCGAACAGATGCAGGTAATGTTGCTGGCTGGGAGCATGCCACTGCCAGGCGCTGCCGCCGAATTTTGAACGCCAGTTGTTAGGCGGTGTGGTTCTGTTCCCGCGCGCCAGCAGTAAAAGGCGCGGTAGTCGCTGTCAGGCTTTTGGGCTCGCACAAACCAGGGATGCTGCGTAGACGTATGGTTAAACACCATATCCATAATGAAATGATACGCATGCCGCGCGCGCGTGCTTGCGCGATCAGCGTTTCCATATCGTGCATCGTGCCATATGGCAGGATCGATGTCGCAGCAGTAGTCCGCAACGTCGTAGTCGTAACCATTATCCACCTGCGGTGAGGGATACACTGGCGTAAGCCACAGCGCATCGACGCCTAACTGTTCAGATACTCCAGGCGCGAAAAAATAATGCCTTGCAGGTCTCCGGTACCAAAACCGGTGCTGTCCTGAAAACTTTTGGGGTAGATTTGATAGATGACGCCAGTGCGCCACCAAGGAAGCGGTGCTGTCATACCATTACCTGTTTACGCTTTACCTGTAAGCTAGTTATAGGACGCAATTACCCATTGGGCAATGCGCCCAGCCTTTGTCTCCGTCGGTACACCGTGGAGGTCAGTATCACGACGGCGATTGCGATGGCGACCAGATAGACGCTCAAAAATGAGGGCTTGATGGACAGAATGCCTGGTAAGCCACCGACGCCAATGCCGTTGGTCATCACGCCGCTCATGCCGCACAAGAGTGCCGCCAGCGCGGAGCCAATCATGGCACACAGCATGGGAAAGCCGTATTTTAGGTTGATACCGTACATGGTGGAAATTGCCGCTGGCACAGAGGTCTCACGTTCATTCACCTTGCGACTGATCAGCATAATGCCAATCACTGCTGAGCCTTGGACGATGTTTGACAGTGCAATCAGTGGCCAAACCGGGGTGTGTCCCACACTTTGGATCATTTGCAAATCAATAGCCAATGTGGTTTGGTGTACTCTGGTAATCACCAGCGGCGAATAGGTAATCACCAGCGGCGAATAGAAAAAACCAAACAGTGCGGCACCGGCTGGGGCAAAACTGCCTGTCATCACGCTCGCGATCGCCCAAGTGATGCCATCTCCAATAATGCGTCCAACCGGGACGATAACCGTGTGCGCCAGAAATACCGCCAGTAGAAGCGACAGCACTGGGACACTCACCAGATGAAGCGAATCCGGTATCCATTTTTTAAGACGTAGCTCAATCTTTGCCAGCACAATACCGGCCAGCAGCGACGGAATAACTTGTGCTTGATAGCTAACCTTTTCGATGGCAAACCAGCCTTTTCGATGGCAAACCAGCCAAAGTCCCAGACGTTTGGGATTTGCTGGCCTATCTGATAGGCATTCATCAATTGTGGTGACACGAGGGTAATGCCAAGGATAATGCCCAATACCGGTGTAACGCCCATTTTCCGCACAGCTGACCAGCAAACAGCGACCGGAAGGTAGAAGAAGATAGCTTCACTCAATAGCCAGAGAAAATCATACAGTGATTGCCAGGTAGGGTGGCGTTGGATCAGGGTTTGCCCGTCCGAAAACGGAATATCGCCAATCACGTTACGCAAACCCAGAATCAGCCCGCCGCTGATGAGTGCAGGCAGTAGCGGGAAAAAAATCTCAGCAAAGTGAGAAATTCTGTGTTCCAGAACCATCATGTTATTGAGTGCTGACTGACGCACACTCTCTTAACAAAATATGCTTACTTTATCACAAAATATGCTTACTTTATCGGAAAGTACTGATGTAGATGTTTTAAATTTCTTGTTGGAAAGTTTTAACTTATCATTGCGAGTGTATTCCTCAACAATTACCGGCAATCTTTGCCGACAGTGGTTTGCTACATAACTGTAGGAGATCCAATAGCTCTCTTATGATAGAACGAGAGCCAAATCATACTTTTTATTTGAGTCAACTCCGTGTTTTTTATTTGAGTCAACTCCGTGTTAAGTACCAACAACATTACGATGCAGTTTGGCTGCAAGCCACTTTTTGAAAATATCTCCGTCAAGTTTGGCAACGGCAACCGCTACGGATTGATTGGTGCTAACGGTTGCGGTAAATCCACGTTTATGAAGATCCTAGGTGGCGATCTGGTGCCGAGTGGCGGCAACATTGCCATCGATCCCAACGAGCGTTGCCGGAAATGAGCGAGGAAGATGGTTATACATAAAGATCGCCGATCTGGAAGTCAAATACGGCGATATGGACGGCCATAGTGCTGAATCCCGCTCAGGGGAACTGCTGTTAGGCGTGGGTATCCCGCTGGAATAGCATTACGGTTTGATAAGTGAAGTCGCTCCCGGCTAGAAACTGGCGTACTGTTGGCGCAGGCGTTGTTTTCCAATTCTGATATTTTGCTGCTCGATGAGCCGATCAACAACCTGGATATCGACACAATCCGTTGGCTGGAAAATGTGCTGAACGAACGCAACAACACCATGATCTCCCACGATCGCCACTTCCTGAATATGGTGTGTACCCACATGGCGGATCTGGATTACGGTGAACTGCGCGTTTATCCCGGAAATTACGACGAATAATTACGACGAATACATGACGGCAAGCCCCCAGGCGCGTGAACGTCTGTTGTCAAATAAAGCCAAGAAAAAAGCGCAAATTGCTGAACTGCAATCTTTCGTTAGTAGCTTTAGCGCTAACGCCTCGAAATCACGTCAGGCAACGTCGCGTGCACGTCAAATCGAAAAAATTCAGCTTGATGAAGTGAAAGCCTCCAGCCGGCAGAATCCCTTTATTCGCTTCGATCAGGACAAGAAATTGTTCCGCAACGCGCTGGAAGTAGATGCACTGGCGAAAGGCTTTGATAACGGCCCGCTGTTCTCTGGCCTTAACCTATTGATTCAAGTGGGTGAGAAAGTTGCCATCCTGGGGACCAACGGGATTGGTAAAACCACGCTGCTCAAAACCCTGGTGGGCGAGTTGGCGGCGGATAAAGGCACCGTAAAATGGTCTGAAAATGTCAACATCGCCTACTACGCGCAGGATCATGAATACGAGTTTGATGGCGCTCTGACCGTGTTTGACTGGATGAGCCAGTGGACGCAGGAAAAGGATGATGAGCAGGCAGTACGCAGCGTACTGGGTCGCTTGCTGTTTGGTCAGGACGATATCAAGAAGAAAGTGAAAGTGCTCTCTGGGGGCGAAAAAGGCCCTATGCTGTTTGGCAAACTGATGATGCAGCGCCCCAATATTCTGGTGATGGATAAACCCACCAACCACCTGGATAATGGAATCAATCGAAGCGCTTAACATAGCGTTAGAGCTCTATCAAGGTTCCTTGCTCTTCGTTTCCCATTACCGTGAGTTCGTCAGCTCATTGGCCACGCGCGTACTGGAAATTACGCCCAACAAAGTTGGTTGATTTTACCGGCAGTTATGAAGACTACCTGCGTAGTCAGGGTATTGAGTAATCCATAGTCTCTATTACCCCGCTGTATGCAACGACTGGCGCGCAGTGGGCGTTCCATACAACGTCTTCGCTCGCTTTCCGATGATAGCTCTATAATACAAAGCTACACAATACATAGGATCTTGCAATCGCTGCATCCATCACGATTTGCTGAGAAGAGTATCGTTACTTAGCTACTCCCGGTCGTGTATTTAATGAGTTGATACAACATCATCCGAAATGCACGATAGGCTCAATTGAATACACGACCACGAAGGGTAATGTTTCGACTTAAAAAGGTTCTACTAAAATGGCAGTGGAAAAGGTTAATCGAGATTATGTCATTTTTTGCGATTGACGCTAACGGCGCTTTCGCCCAAGCCTAATAAGCACTGATTGGTGTTTGTTGGATGTCTCAGACAGACAGATGAGAAAGGATTAAAGGAAACCGATTTGCAGAGATGGTGGAGATGGTGGAGATGGTGGAGATGGTGGGTCGTGCAGGATTCGAACCTGCGACCAATTGATTAAAAGTCAACTGCTCTACCAACTGAGCTAACGACCCGCAGAAGTGGTGGGTGATGACGGGCTCGAACCGCCGACCACCTCCTTGTAAGGGAGGTGCTCTCCCTGCTGAGCTAATCACCCTGGCTGTGTGGAGTCGCATTATAGGGATAGCTGTGTGGAATCGCATTATAGGGATAGTTGAAAGTGAGTCAATGCTTTTTAAATGCAAAATGCGTGTTCGTTGTCAAATTAGGCAACACGTCGTTTTTCTGGGCATTCGTGGTCAATAATTCGGCGTATTGTTAGTCCTATTCAACACGCAATGCGGTTACAGCGTTGAGGAATCAGGGCAGAGTGATAGAATATCGCCAACTTTTGGCTGGAACCATCGCTGGTGTCTGCCAGTCGCCCTTAAGTAACAAGGCTTATTATCCCTAAGTAACAAGGCTTATTATCCCAATGAAGATCAAAACTCGTTTCGCGCCAAGCCCCACTGGCTATTTGCATGTCGGCGGCGCTCGTACTGCGCTTTACTCCTGGCTGTTTGCCCGTCACCAGCAGGGGGAGTTTGTTTTGCGTATCGAAAACACTGACCTGGAGCGTTCAACGCATGATGCTATTGATGCCATTATGGATGGCATGAACTGGCTGAACCTGGATTGGGATGAGGGTCCGTACTACCAGACCAAGCGCTTTGATCGTTACAACTCGGTGATTGATGAAATGCTGGTGCAGGGCACCGCCTACAAATGCTATTGCAGCCGTGAACGTCTGGAAGCGCTGCGTGAAGATCAAATGGTGAAGGGTGAAAAACCACGCTATGACGGCTGCTGCCGCGATTCTCATGCGCATCATGCCGATGATGAGCCTCATGTGGTGCGTTTTCGTAACCCGCAAGACGGTTCTGTGATTTTCAACGACCGTATTCGTGGTCTGATCGAATTCAGCAATCAGGAACTAGACGATCTGATCATTCGCCGTACCGATGGTTCGCCAACCTACAACTTCTGTGTAGTGATCGACGACTGGGATATGGAAATCACGCACGTTATTCGCGGTGAAGACCATATCAACAACACTCCGCGCCAAATCAATATCCTGAAAGCGTTGGGTGCGCCGGTGCCGGAATACGCCCATGTGTCTATGATTCTGGGCGATGATGGCAAAAAACTGTCCAAACGCCATGGTGCCGTGGGCGTGATGCAGTATCGCGATGATGGTTATCTGCCAGAAGCGCTGCTCAACTATCTGGTCCGCTTGGGGTGGTCACATGGCGATCAGGAAATTTTTTCCATTGATGAGATGATGCAACTGTTTACATTGGATGCCGTAAGCAAATCGGCCAGCGCCTTCAATACCGAGAAGTTGCAGTGGCTCAACCATCACTATATCAATCATCTGCCGGCTGAATATGTGGCAACGCATCTGTCATGGCATATTGAGCAGGCAGGGATCGACACCCGCACCGGGCCGCAACTGTACGAACTGGTGACGCTGTTAGGTGAGCGCTGCAAAACGCTGAAAGAGATTGCGGCGTCCTGCCGTTATTTCTATGAAGATTTTGCAGAGTTTGATGCCGATGCTGCCAAGAAACACTTGCGCCCGGTCGCTCGCCAGCCACTGGAACTGGTGCGTGAGAAACTTGCTGCTATCAGCGACTGGACTGCGGAAAACATTCATCACGCCATTCAGGGCACGGCGGACGAACTGCAACAAGGAATGGGTAAATTCGGTATGCCGCTGCGTGTGGCGGTAACTAGCACGGGCCAATCACCGGGCGTCGATGTTACAGTACAGGCAGTGGGTCAGCAGCGTGCATTGGCACGCATCGATAAAGCATTGGCCTTTATCGCTGAGCGTGAAGCGCAGCAATAATCTCGTAACCCAGGGATCGGTTAACGCCCCCGCGTGGCCCTCCTTTTCGGGAGTTCACCGCCGGGTCGTTTTTTTATCCACGAACGCTGATCAATCCTAAGCTCATTGTGGCTGCATGGCCACTTCTACCGCCTTTGATATCGCATAGGGGATCATGCTGCCATGGTGTTTATCTTCGAACAGGATAAAGCTGGCTGCGGGGTTTTCGCTGTGCAATTGCGTTGCTAGATCGCGCGCTTTGGTCACCATGGTGCGCTGTGCCTGACGCTTGGCACGTTTCGGATCGACCGGTTGGTTGGGATCGGCCTTGGGGGCTTCTCTTCATATTCGCCTACGCTTATCGTGATTGACTTAGGTTGTGCAGTAAGCAGTGGTGAACGTTTTGGGATGACTACGCCGTCTCCTCACCAGATAGACGGGCTGGCAGCCAGATAGCGCTGGCAGGATTCCCCATGATTAAACAGGGTAAACAGTACGAATAACCCGCCAAAGGAGTGACCGGTGAGTGTCCGTTGCTGTGGATTAACCGGGACTCGCGCTTCTACCACACTGTGTTGGATAAACTGATAAAACTGCTCTGCTTCCCCTCCCGCCCCAAAATCCGGATCGATTGTCGGGGCCGGTGGCGTGTAGTCGCGGGTGCGGGCAGGGATGTCATAACCTTGATCAATGCGATAGCCAATGCACCTTGATCAATGCGATAACCGATGCCAACAATCACAGGTCCAGGCCCCTGTGCGGGGGGTATAATTGTTGACCGCCAGCGGGAACTTGGCATTGGCGTTCAGTACATAGAGCACTGGACGTTTCTCCTGTACGGCAATATCACGCGGCGTAGCGATGAAGATACGGTGCTGAAGCTGGCGGGTACTTTCCATATCGTGTTGCTCAATGCTGAAGTAGCGCTTAGCGTTTTCAGAGAGTGTGGCGACAGGGGGCAGTGCCCGTGCGGGCAAAAGGCTGGAGGCGATCAGAGTAATAAGCACAACGGGCAAATAGTGCATAACGACTTGTTAAGGTTCTGATGAACAAGTGAAAAGATGATAATAAAACCCGTTATCATTACCAGCGTTTTTTCTGTTTTTCTGTTTTTCTGTTCTTATGTGCGGTATTTCGCCGCAAGCGTTGATAAAATCGGCGTGTTGGCGGCTTTTTCAGCGGTTGACGGCAGAAATAGATTTAGCCGTTGACACACCTGAGCGGGTTGCATATTATTCGGGCCGTTCACACAGAGAATCGGTGTCACTGTCTGATGCAGTGTCACTGTCTGATGCAATGGGGCTATAGCTCAGCTGGGAGAGCGCTTGCATGGCATGCAAGAGGTCAGCGGTTCGATCCCGCTTAGCTCCACCACTCCTTTTTGTTTTTATTTTCTTGTTTTGTCCCCAAAACCATAGCTGTGGCGTAGTCAATTCTCGCATTGGGCTCAGTTCGCAAGCGATTTGCATTGCTGTGGCGCGGCTAGTAAACCGATGACATTACTGATCTGCTGAACTCGGTAGCTGTGGCATCCAATCAATTGGCGACTGCCCCTGCTGTATCAGGAATTGATTCGTCTTGGAAAAGTGGCGACAGCCCAGAAAGCCACGGTATGCAGACAACGGTGATGGGTGTGTGGATTTCAGCACATGATGGCGCTGCGTGTCGATAATGCTGCCTTTTCTCTGTGCGTGTGCTCCCCACAGCAGAAACACGATGCCATCACGCTTTTTATTCAATGCGTTAATCACGCGATCGGTAAAGGTTTCCCAGCTGAGGTTGGCGTGGGAATGCGCCTGACCTGCTTCCACCGTTAACACGGTATTTAACAGCAGCACACCTTGCTCCGCCCAGCTTTGTAGGCAACCATGCTGAGGGATCGTAAAGCCGAGAATATCGTTCATCAGCTCTTTGTAAATGTTCATTAATGATGGCGGTGTGGGAATGCCCGGACGGACGGAAAATGACAGGCCGTGCGCTTGATTAGGCCCGTGATAGGGGTCTTGTCCCAGGATCACCACCTTGACCTGATTGAACTCCGTATAGCGAAAGGCGTTAAACACATCTTTCTGCGGGGGATAAATTACCTTTCCTTCGGCGCGGGCATTGCCGACAAACGTCAACGTTTGCACAAAATAAGGCTGCTCTTTTTCCTGTGCCAAAACATCATGCCACGTTAGTTCGGTTGTCATTCTGTCCTCGATGCGGGTATTGTGAAAGAGGGTGTAATTACCGATCTTTGCTCTCAAGGTAAAACACTGTGGCGGGATGATAGTAATGAAGTGAAAATTATAAAAAGGTTGAAAATTTACAAAAAAAAAATTGCATTGCGCCTTTTAGCTAAAATTGACGCAAAACAATTAATTGCTGCTGGTACTGTTTTTCATACCCTGTATTAATTGAGATTGGCGGCTAAGGTACTGGTATATAACTACACAAGGTAAGTGAATTTCACTTTGTGGTTAAAACCTAGTGTTGGTGAGTATTGCAACCCTTCCCAGGTTTAGACACGATTCTGCTGTTTTACGGAGGCAATTATGGTTACTGGCATTCAAATCACTAGAGCTAACAACGCTCAGGTTAACTCTTTATGGTTGCTTGATGAAGAAAAATCAGAAGCACGCTGCGTTTGCGCAAAATCGGATTACAGCGAAGATCAAATCGTTTCGGTGAGCGATCTGTGGCAATTTGAATATCGTAAAGTTCCGTTGGAAATCAAACCGGAAGTGCACGTGGAAGGTGGTCAACACCTTAACGTGAATGTTCTGCGCCGTGAAATGCTGGAAAATGCGGTAAAATATCCGGGAAAATACCCGCAGTTGACCATCCGTGTTTCTGGTTATGCAGTGCATTTCAACTCACTGGCCCTGGAACAGCAACGTGACGTGATTACGCGTACTTTCACCGAAAGTCTGTAAGCGTGCGGTGGCGGTAATAAATAAAAAAGGAGCGAAAGCTCCTTTTTTATGCTCTGGTTTGTTCCCGGCGTTAGTGCCGGGAGACGGTATCGAAACAGAATTACTCTGCGCCTGAAAGCGTATCGTCCGTTTTCTGCGTAGCTGGCGGCGCTTCCCTACGTTCTTGCTGTCGCGGTGGCGCACTTTCATCTTGGCTTTTTCTTTCTCTTTCTTCTTTTTCTTCTCTTCAGTACGCTTAGCCAGTACTTTTTTCGACGGCTTACCGTTGGTTTTTTCGCTTGGCGCTTTGGTTTTCGGACGCAACTCATCAATGACGCGCGCTTTTAGCGGCTCATTTAAGTAACGGCTGATCTTGCCAAGCAGCAAATGATCGTGGGCTTCCACCAGTGAAATGGCACCCCCTTTTTTGCCAGCGCGTCCGGTACGCCCGATACGGTGCAAGTAGATATTGGCCGTAAGTGGCAAGTCAAAGTTGAAGACATGACTAACATCGTTGATGTCCAACCCGCGTGCGGCAACGTCTGTGGCAATTAATACATTGACCAGCCCCTCGCTCAGACGTGTGATGGCCTGATTGCGTTTGGCCTGCACCATTTCGCCTTCCAAATGGCAACTGTTGATACCCGCTTCGCGTAGCCAGGCTGCAAGTTCATGCACGCGCTCGCGCTTACGCACAAACACAATGGCTCGGGTGGTTTCCGGCTGTTTCAGCAAATGTGCCAACAGCGCGATTTTGTGCTCAGTATCATTAGCGCGATAAAACCATTGCAGAATCTTTTTACGTTCACGCCGTGAAGGGTCGGCTTCAATCTCAATCGGCTCTTTCAGCAGTCGCTCTGCGAACTCTTTGACGGCATTGCCTTCCAGCGTGGCGGAAAACAGCAAGGTTTGTGTGCGCCAGTGGGTTTCACCGGCAATATGTTCGATATCCTGAGCAAATTCCATGTCGAGCATACGATCTGCTTCATCCAGAATCAGCGTTTCCACTGCGCGGCAGTCAAAGTTTTCTTCTTTGATGTATTGCAGCAGGCGCCCGATTGTCGCCACTACAATATCCTGATTCTCGCTGAATACTTCAGCGTGGTTCATGTAGGCCACACCGCCAGTGATGGTTGCCACGTCTAGATGGGTGTGCGCCGCCAACGCTTTAGCCTGTTCTGCCACCTGCATCGCCAGTTCACGTGTGGGCGTTACGATCAGAATGCGCGGCGGGCCTAATTTTTTACGTGGAAAATCAATTAGATGCTGCAACACCGGCAGCAGATAGGCTGCTGTTATTCCTGTTCCTGTTGGCGCGGATCCAAGGACATCTATCCCGTCCATGGCGGGTGGGATCGCCGCGAGTTGAATGGGGTGGGGTGCTCGTAGCCCATATCGCACAAGGCATCTAGCAGGCTTTCATCAAGATCAAGATCGGAAAATTGGGTTGCAGTCATGGTCTACCTCTATTTGAGGCGCTGATTGATTATAGACGCATTACTCGTGCACTTCATCATCTGTTTGCACCGCCTCGGTGTCCTGTCGGCGGGATGCTTTCCCTGTTGCAGGGATGGATTCCCGTATGCTACGGCGGTTTTTCGGAAGAGCATCACATCATGCATCAGCACGCAGCGCGATCACAAACATTGCGGCGCAACGGGTTCACGTTTAAACAATTTTTTGTCGCGCACGATCGTGGTGCGATGAAAGTGGGTACGGATGCCATCCTGCTCGGTGCCTGGGCTCCAGTGCTGCAAACCGGCTGTGTGCTGGATTATTGGCTATGGTTCCGGCATTATCACCCTGATGTTGGCACAACGTAGCCCAGACACAGCTACGATCGATGCGGTTGAGGTAGAACCTAAGTCAGCACGCAGGCACAAGAGAATCGGCAGGCCTCACCGTGGGCATCACGTATTACCGTGCTAAACCGTGATATTGAGACGTTTACGACACAAATAACATCAAGCTACGCGTTGATTGTCAGTAACCCTACTTATTTTGCACCTGGCAGTGCGCATCGGACCGAGGCGCGCAGCACGGCCCGTTATACAGAGAGTTTGTCCCATGAAACCTTACTCCACTGTGCTGTCAGGCTGTTGGAGCAGGAAGGGCGCTTTTGTGTGGTACTACCGAGCCAGGTTGCCAGTGATTTTTGCATCACAGCATGCCAACAAGGATGGTCGATACGTCAGCGATTGGCCGTACGTGAGAGGACAGAAGGCCAACCGCATCGGGAACTGTTGACCCGGGCGAAGCAAACGGGCCCCTGCAAGAGGAGAACGCTGATTGTTCGCGCAGAAGATGGTAGCTATTCTTATGATGATTTTCGCGCATTAACCAAGGATTTCTATTTATTTATGTAGGATATTCCTTGTCGTTATGTAGGATATTCCTTGTTGTTAACTATGGCTTGGGCACTCTCAGAGGCTAACGGTGCTATTGAACGTTTTTTCGCGTATGATCCTCTGACTATTCCAGCTAAAGAACAGAAAACTGCGCGACGTGTACGGATGTAAACGCCAACGCGCGAAGGAAGATATATTAGGCAGGCTGAGCACATAAAATATTTGGCAGGCTGAGCAGCAATAAAGAAGAAGGAACAAACGTTATCGGAAACTATTGTTAACCGGTGGTGCCAGGCAGCTTGCTCAGATTATTCAATAACGTATGGTGGCAGTACTATTTTACGTGTGGAGAACGGTTTGAGGAGACATTACCTCGGATGAGCGAGCAGCTAGCGGATTGCATTCCGGTTGAACGTGTCCAGAAAGGCGACCAGAAATCTTTTAATTTGCTGGTGGTGCGCTACCAGCACAAAGTAGCGAACCTGGTGTCACAGTACGTTCCTCCTGGGGATGTTGCTGGATGTGGTGCAGGAGTCGTTTATCAAAGCCTATCGTGCGTTGGAGTCTTTTCGCGGCGATAGTGCCTTCTACACTTGGCTGTATCGTATTGCGGTCAATACGGCCAAAAATTATCTGGTTGCTCAGGGGCGGCGACCACCGTCGAGCGACGTTGATGCCAATGACGCTAAAAATTATGAAACCGCCAGCGCATTAAAAGAAATATCGAACCCTGAGAACTTAATGTTGTCAGAGGAATTGAGAAGTATCGTTTTTCGAACCATTGAAGCGTTGCCAGAAGATTTACGCATGGCGATTATGCTACGCAACTTGATGGTCTTATGAAGAGATAGTCGCCATTATGGGTTGCCCGGTCGGAACTGTTCGTTCTCGCATATTCCGTGCGCGAGAAGCGATCGATAACAAAGTACAACAGCTCATTCAACGTTAACCCGGTTTTCGCGTTAACCATGATGGATTTGACAAGGTAAAGATATGGGTATGCAGAAAGAGAAACTTTCCGCTTTAATGGACGGCGAGGCAGCGGATACCGCACTGCTTAACACATTCGGCAGGATGCTGAACTGCAAAAAAGTTGGCAAAGCTACCATTTTGATTCGCGATACGCTGCGTGGTGATGTGGCGCAGAGCATCATTGAAATCGACATTGCCGCACGCGTTGCGCAGGCGATTGCCGAAGAGCCGGTGCGTATTGCGCCTCAGGCTATTCCCGAAGCACAGCCTCATCCCGATACCTGGTCGCGTTTGTCATTCTGGGACAAAGTGCGTCCTTGGGCAAGCCAACTGACTCAGGTTGGTGTGGCCGCCTGTATCTCATTGGCGGTGATCGTCGGCGTGCAAATGCAACGTTCTCCGGATCAAGCGCTGGAAGCGCAAAACGACATGCCAGCGTTTAGTACTCACGACATGCCAGCGTTTAGTACTCTTCCCGCCATGGGCACCGCCTCTCCGGTAAGTCTGGGTGTACCGTCTGAAAACGTGGTGTCGCACGGTGGTCAACGTCAGGTTGAAGCACAACGCAACCGCATCAATGTTATGTTGCAGGACTATGAGTTGCAGCGCCGCCTCCATTCGGAGCCGTTGCAAGGTCAGCAAGATTAAGAACAGCAGGCTGCTATTCAGGTGCCTGGCACTCAATCTTTAGGACCGAAGTCTCGTTAATGAAGCGTGTTGGGTTTACTTTTTACATTTTGCTCGGTTGCTTACCCTGTTCAACAACCGTCCTGGCGCGGCCTGCGTCAGGTACAGTGTTGCAGCCTCAGCCCTCATCTTCGCTGCAACAGATGGGCAATGCTATTCGGGCATTGAATTATGAAATACATTTCATCAATATCTCCCGTCAGGGCATCGAATCTCTACGCTATCGGCATGCCCGTATAGTTAAACGTCCATTGGCATAGTTGCTGTTTATGGATAGGCCTCGCAGAGAAATAGTGCAGCGAGACCGAGATATCAGTTATTTTGATACCGATCTGGAACCTTTCTCGCTTTTCGGCGATCACGTCATCGATTCGTTCCCCAGCCTGGTTTATGCCGATCATCAATCGCTGTCCGCGTTCTATGATTTTATTCCTGCAGCAGGAAGAGTACGGATCGCCGATCGCCTGTGTGAAGGCATGCGTATTATTTCCCGGGATGGGACACGGTATAGCTACAGCGTATGGTTTGATGTTGCGACCAAACTGCCGTTGCGCATTGACTTGCAAGATCGCAATGGGGAACGGATGGAGCAATTTCTGGTGACATCACTGGTGGTCAGTGATTATATCCGTGATACGTTACGCCCATTGAGACGTTACGCCCATTATTAAGCGAAGGGTTACCGCCATTGCTGACGACACCGTCGGTTGAAACGGTTGACCTGACCTGGACTCCTGAATAGCTTCCACAGGGTATGAAAGAGATCTCGCGTACCCGCAGAACGTTGCCTGGGATTAGCATCCCGGTTGAATCGCGCCTGTTCAGTGATGGTTTATTCAGCTTTTCTGTTAATATCACGCCATCGTCAGAATCCCGTGCCGAGCAATATGTCGCGACGGGACGGCGAAGCGTACACACAGAAATCCGCAATGGGTATGAAATACCGTAGTGGGCGAATTGCCCCCTACCACGGCCAAACGCATTGCGGATAATGTCATTTTTCAATCGCAGTAAATTTGCAAGATGTAGGGCGTAGGTATGATCAAAGAGTGGGCGACTGTGGTTTCCTGGCACAATGGCATGGCCGTGCTGCACTGTGAGCAGCGTTCTGGGTGCAGTGGTTGTCAGTTGAGTAAAACCTGCGGCACCGGGCTTTTGAGTGAATTGGGTCGGTCTGCGGAGCAGGCGCTGCACGTTCCGTGTGAGCAACCCTTGCTGCCTGGTCAACGCGTTGAATTGGGTATTTCCGAAAGTAGCCTGCTGCGTTCCGCCATGCTGGTCTATCTGGTGCCGCTGTTAGGGTTGTTCGTAGGGACTGGATTGTTGCAGTTGCTATTCGCCAACGATCTGGCTGCGGAGCTGGGCGCGCTGCTTGGTGCCGCGTTGGCGTTTATCCTAGTACGCGGCTGGTCGCTTAAATTAGGCGAGAAACGTCACTATCGCCCGATTATTTTGCAGATAGCCTTGCCGGGTCAGCCGCTGAAAATCGAATCCTGAACCTCTTTTAACCGGGCGAGCCGCTGGGCTACACGGTCGTTTCTCACCGAGATATTTTCCGTCCAACGCGCGCTTGCTTGTCCTTAAACGTCATCTTTTTCCCGGCTGTCTGCCATGATGGAATAAAAGCGCCATAATCAAAGGGAATACGGGTTGATGACTAGGTTTTTCGGCGTCTGACATGTAGAATGCATCCGTTCTGGTGAAAGGGGGGAGGCATTGCCACCATTTTCATCGCATGCGCATGCCAGACGGCAAGAATTTCAGAAATACCAAGGTAGAAAAACTTTCATAATGAAGCATATACGAAATTTCTCCATTATTGCCCATATCGACCACGGTAAGTCGACGCTTTCTGACCGCATTATTCAACTTTGCGGCGGTTTATCTGACCGTGAAATGGCGGCGCAGGTGCTGGACTCCATGGATCTGGAACGTGAACGCGGCATCACCATCAAAGCGCAAAGTGTAACGCTGGATTACCATGCCAAAGATGGTGAAACCTACCAACTGAATTTTATCGACACACCTGGGCACGTTGACTTCTCCTATGAAGTTTCACGTTCTCTGGCAGCGTGCGAAGGTGCGTTGCTGGTGGTGGATGCAGGGCAAGGCGTAGAGGCACAAACGCTCGCCAACTGCTACACCGCGATGGAAATGGACCTGGAAGTGGTCCCGGTGCTTAACAAGATTGACCTGCCGGCTGCCGATCCCGAGCACGTGGCAGAAGAGATTGAAGATATCGTCGGCATCGATGCCACCGATGCCGTGCGCTGCTCGGCGAAAACCGGCGTTGGCGTTCCTGATGTGCTTGAACGTCTGGTGAAAGAAATTCCGCCACCGGAGGGAGATCCAAATGCGCCGCTTCAGGCGTTGATCATCGACTCCTGGTTTGACAACTACCTCGGTGTGGTCTCTCTGATCCGCATCAAAAATGGTTCGTTGCGCAAGGGTGACAAAGTGAAGGTCATCAGTACCGGTCAGGTGTATAATGCCGATCGTCTGGGGATTTTCACGCCGAAGCAGATCGATCGCGATGTGCTTAATTGCGGTGAAGTGGGTTGGCTGGTGTGCGCCATGAAAGACATTCTTGGTGCTCTGGTGGGGGATACCCTGACATTGGCTCGCCAACCGGCTGACAAAGCGTTACCCGGCTTCAAAAAGGTTAAACCACAGGTTTATGCATGCTTATTCCCGGTCAGTTCTGATGATTATGAGAACTTCCGTGACGCGTTGGGCAAATTGAGCCTCAATGACGCCTCGCTGTTCTACGAACCGGAAACCTCAACCGCATTGGGCTTCGGTTTTCGCTGCGGCTTCCTGGGCCTCCTGCATATGGAAATCATTCAGGAACGTCTGGAGCGTGAATACGATCTGGATCTTATCACCACGACACCGACCGTAATTTATGAAGTGAAGACCACGCGTCAGGAAATTGTCTACGTTGACAGCCCTTCCAAGCTACCGCCGCTCAACAACATTGAAGAACTGCGTGAACCTATCGCGGAATGCCATATGCTGCTGCCGCAGGAGTACCTGGGCAACGTCATCACCTTGTGTATTGAGAAGCGTGGTGTGCAGACCAACATGGTTTACCACGGTAATCAGGTGTCGTTGACCTATGAAATTCCGATGGCGGAAGTGGTGCTTGATTTCTTCGATCGACTGAAATCGACCTCGCGCGGTTACGCATCGCTGGATTACAGTTTCAAACGTTTTCAGATCTCGCACATGGTGCGGGTTGACGTGATGATTAACGCAGAACGTGTTGATGCGTTGGCGCTGATTACCCACCGCGATAACTCACAGTATCGTGGCCGTGAGCTGGTGGAAAAAATGAAAGAGCTGATCCCGCGTCAGCAATTTGATATTGCCATTCAGGCAGCCATTGGTAACCACATTATCGCTCGTTCAACCGTGAAACAACTGCGTAAAAACGTATTGGCGAAATGTTATGGCGGCGACGTGAGCCGTAAGAAAAAGCTGTTGCAGAAACAGAAAGACGGTAAGAATCGTATGAAACAGGTAGGTAACGTTGAATTGCCGCAAGAAGCCTTCTTGGCCATTCTGCACGTCGGCAAAGAGAACAAGTAAACCCTAAGGAGTTGGCATGGCCAATATGTTTGCCTTGGTTTTAGCGCTGGCGACGCTTGTCACCGGCATCGTCTGGTGTTTTGAACGCTTTAAATGGGCACCGGCACGCAAGGCGAGAGCGGAGGCGGCGCTGAGTGCGCAGCAGGATGGCGGCGCGGGCGTTCTGACGATCAAACAACCCGGTTGGATTGAAACCTGCGCTTCGGTGTTTCCGGTATTGGCGCTGGTATTTTTTGTGCGCTCCTTTGTTTACGAACCGTTCCAGATACCATCGGGCTCCATGATGCCGATGCTGCTGATTGGTGATTTTATTCTGGTGGAGAAATTTGCCTACGGCATCAAGGATCCCATCACGCAGACGACGTTGATCCCGACCGGGCATCCGCGACGCGGGGATGTAGCGGTATTCAAATATCCTGAAAATCCGCGTCTGGATTATATCAAGCGTGTGATTGGTCTGCCGGGGGACAGGGTTTCTTACGATCCGCTCAGCAAGCAGGTGACGGTGCGTCCCGCGTGCGAAGGCTCGACGTGTGACAGCGCCGTTGCGGTGACCTACAGCAACCTTGAAGCCAGTGATTTCGTGCAAACGTTCGGTCGTCCTGGTTCAGAATCGGGTAGCGGTTTTTATGCCCTGCCACTCGGTGAGGAAAAACCGGGCGGTGTGCGGATGGGAGTTTGTCAGGAGACGCTGGGCCATGTCTCGCACCGCATTCTGGTGGTGCCGGGTAGCCATGATCAACTGGAGATGTACTACCAGCAGTCGCGCCAGCCGCTGGCCACCTGGGTAGTGCCAAACGGGCACTATTTCATGATGGGTGATAACCGTGATAACAGCGCCGATAGCCGTTTTTTTGGGGTTGTGCCTGAAAAAAATCTGGTCGGTCGCGCAACGGCAATCTGGATGAGCTTTGAGAAACAAGAAGGTAAATGGCCAACGGGCGTGCGTCTGAGCCGAATTGGTCTAATTCATTAATCACCGTGATAAACCCGCAGCATTATTTTCGGGTACGTTGTAGAATTGTTGTATCTCGCACCGCATTCCCGTTGCAGGTAGCCTCTTGCAACGGAGAATGTGATGAGAATAAACGAAAAACTCAGGCTCCGTTCGGAGCCAATGCAAGCGAAACAGCTTTGTTCTCCTATCGCCCGTAAGAGTGATCTACACAGCGCTATTCCGTATGCTGCGGTAAATAGGTATTATTTATTGGTAACACATGAACCCCATCCGAATAAATCGGTTACAAAGAAAGCTGGGCTATGCTTTCCAGCAGTACGACCTGTTATTGCAGGTGTTAACGCACCGCAGTGCCAACGGCAAACACAATGAGCGTCTGGAGTTTCTTGGTGACTCCATCCTGAGTTTTGTGATTGCCAATGCACTTTATCATCGCTTTCCTCGCGTCGATGAAGGGGATATGAGCCGTATGCGCGCCACGCTGGTGCGCGGCAATACGCTGGTGGAAATTGCGCGTGAATTCGAATTAGGTGAATGCCTTCGCCTTGGTCCCGGTGAATTGAAAAGCGGTGGCTTCCGCCGTGAGTCTATTTTGGCTGACACGGTCGAAGCTCTGATTGGTGGTATTTTTCTGGACAGTGATATCCAGAATATCGAAAGACTGATTCTGAATTGGTATCAGACTAGATTGGATGAAATCAGCCCAGGGGATAAGCAGAAAGATCCCAAAACCCGGTTGCAAGAGTTTCTGCAAGGGCGCCATTTGCCATTGCCTACCTATCTGGTGGTGCAGGTGCGCGGTGATGCACACGATCAGGAATTTACCATCTATTGTATGATAAGCGGTTTTAACGAACCGGTGATTGGTACGGGCTCCAGTCGGCGTAAAGCGGAGCAGGCGGCAGCGGAACAAGTGTTGAAAATACTGGAGATTGAATGAGCAAAGCACAAACCTACTGCGGTTTCGTCGCGATTGTTGGGCGATCCAACGTGGGCAAATCCACGTTGCTGAACGAATTGCTGGGGCAAAAAGTCTCCATTACTTCGCGTAAACCGCAAACCACGCGTCACCGCATTATGGGTATCCATACCGAAGGTCCTTATCAGGCTATTTATGTGGATACGCCAGGGCTGCATATTGAAGAAAAACGGGCAATCAACCGTCTGATGAACCGTGCTGCCAGCAGCTCCATCGGTAATGTTGAGTTGATCATTCTTGTGGTGGAAGGGACTCACTGGACCGACGACGATGAAATGGTCGTGGGCAAGTTGCGCGAACAAAAACATCCGGTATTGCTGGCAATCAACAAGATTGACAATGTGACGGATAAAACCAAACTGCTGCCGCATATCCAGTTTTTAAGTGAGAAAATGAACTTTCTCGACGTGATTCCTCTTTCTGCGGAGGAAGGCACTAACGTTGACACTATTGCCAGCATTGTGCGCAAATACCTGCCTGTGGCTGAGCATCACTTCCCGGAAGATTACATCACCGATCGTTCACAGCGCTTTATGGCGACTGAGATTATTCGTGAAAAGCTGATGCGTTTTCTCGGTGAAGAATTGCCCTATTCGGTGACCGTTGAGATCGAGCGTTTCGTGACCAACGACCACGGCGGTTATGACATCAATGGGTTGATTCTGGTTGAACGCGATGGTCAGAAGAAAATTGTGATTGGTAACAAAGGCGCCAAAATCAAGACGATCGGCATTGAAGCGCGTCAGGATATGGAAGCCATGTTCGAAGCCAAGGTGCATCTGGAACTGTGGGTGAAGGTGAAATCCGGCTGGGCGGATGACGAACGCGCATTGCGCATCCTGGGTTACATCGACGACTTATAAGGTTAACGCCGATGGAAGGCTGACAGCGCGCATTTGTCTTGCATGGGCGACCTTACAGTGAAACTAGCCTGTTGCTGGATCTTTTTACTGAATACGAAGGGCGTGTGCGTGTGTTAACCAAAGGCGCGCGTGCGCGCCGCTCTCCGCTAAAAGGATGTTTGCAACCTTTCACGTCATTGCTTGTGCGCTGGGGCGGACGCGGTGAAGTAAAAACCTTGCGTAACGCTGAACCGGTATCACTGGCACTACCTCTCACCGGTATCATGTTGTACAGCGGCCTCTACGTCAATGAATTGCTTGCTCGCATGCTGGAGCACGAAACCAATTTTTCCGCACTCTTCTTCGATTACCTACATTGCTTGCAGCAACTGGCGGCGTTGAGCTCTTCACCGGAACCGGCACTGCGCCGTTTTGAGCTGACGCTGTTGGGCTATCTCGGTTACGATCTTGATTATATGCACTGTGCAGGCAGTGGGGAGCCCGTTGCAGACACCATGACCTATCGCTACCGCGAAGAAAAAGGGTTTATCGCCAGTATGATTGGCGATTAGCGTAGCTTTACCGTCTATGAGTTGCGTGCGCTGGCTGCGCGGCAATTTCCTGATGTGCAAACCCTGCGGGCTGCGAAACGCTTTACGCGTATGGCGCTCAAACCTTATCTGGGCGGCAAGCCATTAAAGAGCCGTGAACTTTTTCAAAAATCTGCCGTTTTACGTCCCCACACGCCGCCTGTGGCAAAAGAATAATGACCTGAGCGGTAAACCTGTCAACCTCTCGCTATCTAAAGATAGCCGCAGTGGAGTGGTAACGAACCGAAAGACCAGTGTAGACTGGTCGTCTAACGGTGATTCTTTTGAGGACTGATTTCATGGCAGAGATTTTGCTAGGTGTAAATATCGATCATGTGGCGACCCTGCGCAATACACGCGGCACAGCGTACCCCGATCCGGTGCAGGCTGCGTTTGTTGCCGAGCAAGCCGGGGCGGATGGTATTACGGTTCATCTGCGTGAAGATCGCCGTCATATCACCGATCGCGATGTGCGTTTGTTACGCCAAACGTTGCAGACGCGTATGAACCTTGAAATGGCGGTGACGGAAGAGATGCAGGCGATTGCCTGCGAGCTTCGTCCTTACTTTTGTTGTCTTGTGCCTGAGAAACGCCAGGAAGTGACAACGGAAGGTGGGTTGGATATTGCTGGTCAACTGCCGCGCATTACATCAGCCGTGGCTCGTTTGCACGAGGCGGGGATTCTGGTATCTCTGTTTATCGACCCCGAACGGGCACAAATTGATGCCGCTGTAGCCGTTGGCGCTCCTTATATCGAAATCCATACTGGTGCTTATGCCGATGCTCAGGACGATACGCTGCGCCAGCAAGAGTGGGCGCGTATTCGCGATGCAGCGGTTTATGCCGCCAGCAAAGGGCTAAAGGTAAATGCCGGACATGGCCTGACCTACCATAACGTGCAAGCTATTGCGGCCCTGCCTGAAATCCATGAGCTTAATATCGGGTATGCGATTATCGGTCGCGCCGTCATGAGTGGCTTGGCAGAGGCCGTCGCGGAAATGAAGGCATTGCTGCGGGAAGCCCGTCGTTAATGGCTATTCTGGGACTTGGCTCGGACATTGTGGATATTGCCCGTATCGAGGCGATTATCGCGCGATCCGGCGATCGCCTGGCGCGCAGAGTGTTATCCGCACAAGAGTGGGTGCACTATGAAAAGCACCCGCAGTCTGCTCGCTATCTTGCCAAGCGCTTTGCTGTCAAAGAAGCGGCGGCAAAGGCCTTAGGCACCGGCATTAGCCAGGGACTGGCTTTCAATCAATTTGACGTCTTCAACGATGCGTTGGGTAAACCTTGCCTGCGACTTTGGGGACGCGCGCAATTGATGGCGGAAAACTTAGGGGTGGAGGAGATACACGTGACCATTGCCGATGAGTGGCACTATGCCTGCGCCACGGTGATCCTTGTGGGGGAGCGAAAACGCCCGCACCATTGCCGATGAGTGGCACTATGCCTGCGCCACGGTGATCCTTGTGGGGGAGCGAAAACGCCCGCTCACAGACGATCGGCGTGATACATAACCACAAACTTTTCCCATAATTGCTCTTGCGTTTCCACTTGTTGCGGGTCACGAATGATTGTATTGTCAATCGGGCATACCTTTTGGCAGGTAGGCACATCGTAGTGGCCCACACACTCTGTGCAACGCAGCGGGTCTATTTCATAGGTATCTAACCCCATGGAAATTGCCTGATTGGGACATTCAGGCTCGCACATGTCGCAGTTAATGCATTTAGGGGTGATAAGTAATGCCATTTCTTTATACCTCCATTTCTTTATACCTTGCAAAACCAGCTGCGGATTATACTCGTAACGGCGTAGTGGAGCACTCTCTTTCCCCGATATCTCTCGTATAAAAATAGCGTAGTAAGCCAAATAATGAATAAAGTTTTCTGTGGCTTTGCCGATATCCATTTTTCTAAGTATAAGCAGGCTAACAACGTATCACATCAGGTCTTATGACAAAATGTATCGGGCAGTAGGGGAATTTAGGGATTATACAGCACTGCCTTCTGAACTTGGGGATGCGGCAGCTTTTGAACGCCAGTATTGGCATCACTGTTAAATGAGCAAATGCAACTTCTTTCACGTTGGCATCCTAGCTTTATTCTCAGGATGGCATTCTGGCGTCAGTCAATGTGGACGACCAAACGTTGCATGCGTTACAATAGAGCCATGAAGCGAAGCAGTTGATCGCATCCATGCCTTGGCTACGATTTGAAATCGTTGAAAATCAGGGGACGCTCTCGCAAGAGAGTCTTGACCATGTTTCCTGAAATGCGCCACCTGTGGTTGGATTATTTCGGAGCTGGCGTCGCCAATTTTTCTTCGCTGATGCAAGCGCAATATGACCTGATGCAAGCGCAATATGACTTTATCAAAGTGGCGCGCGAGCTATTTATTTTGCTGCAAAAAAGTGAGCAGGGCCGTCAGCTGTTCCCATCCTTGGTGGCGCTGCTGTCCCGCTTTTGTAATCACGTGGTGGTTGAAGGGGTAGAAACGCAGAAAAAGCGGGGCATGGTAACGCAAATTCTGGCTGGCGCGGTGCAAGGGTATTTCCTTTCTCTCCCCCAGCCTTTTGAGAACTTTAGTGAGTTGAAATCTACGTTGTAATCTGAGCAGAGTCAGTTAAACCAGTTGGACTGGTATCACTGTTAGCGCATTGGTTTAATTGATATTTTATTTCTCCCTTTCCTCGTGCGCTGCTTTTTCGCCGTTTGCTGTCCTACCTGACATTTAAACGTTAAAATGGTGATTCATTTTGTTAGACAGGCTATTTAATTGTTTGATTCTTATAATTTTTTCAGCGATGGTGTTTGTAGTAGCGTTTTACGTCGCCTGCTGTCACTCGAATCACCTCTTTAGCCCTCTTTCTGCATAGGGTATAGTAGCGAGCTGGATTAGCAGCGGCACACCCTGCGTCAGGGAGAGAACAATGAATTTAGCAACCTTGGTATCAGAAACCGGCAATCCAGCAACGATAGAGCTGGACAGTTAAACAACGTTTGTGACGATAACGCTGTTCAATCAGGAAGACCGTAAAGTGCCCGAGACGATAGGTCTGGTGTTGCCGGAGATTGTGCGCGCGGTGGATATGGCGGCTGCCAGAATGAAAGCGGGTGGGCGATTGATCTATCTCGGGGCTGATACCAGCGGGAGATTAGGGGTGCTTGATGCGTCTGAATGTCCACCTACCTTTGGTGTATCACGGGCTGGTTATCGGGTTGATAACCGGTGGATCCGGCGCGTTGTTGAAGGTGCGGAGGACGTCCTGCCATCGGTGAGGCCGATCTGGTTGCCCTGTCGCTGACGCCACAGGACACCGTAGTGGGGCTGGCTGCATCGGGTCGCACGCCTTAATGTCATTGGCGCGCTGAAGTATGCCCGGCATGTGGTACGGTCACCATCTCTTGCAACCCCACCTCCCCGATTGCCGCGCTGGTCGAAGTGGCGATTTCTCCCGTCGTGGGGCCAGAGGTGTTGACCGATTCGATGCGTCTGAAATCAGATACGGCACAAAAGCTGGTGCTTAACATGCTCTCCACGGGTGTCATGGTTAAGCTGGGAAAGGTGTACCAAAACCTGATGGTTGATGTAAAAGCCACCAATGAAAAACTGGTAGACCGGACTGATGAGATCCTCAGCGGCATCAGTGCCGGAGAGGCCGAGCAGCGGTTGGAAAGGCACCACGGTTATCTACGCTATGCGCTGTTACTCTGTTATCTACGCTATGCGCTGTTACCCTGATATACCTGTAGGGTATAATGCGGTAATAATAGAGGCAGAGCGTGTCTTAACGCCTTACATAAAAGCGGTTAATACATTGGCAAGGGGAAAATGGTTTGGGTGAACAATCACCGACACGTATCGTGTTTTTTGATTTGGACGGTACGCTACATCGTCAGGACATGTTTGGATGTTTTTTTGCGTTTTTTGCTAAAACGCCTGCCGTTAAATTTGCTGCTGGTTATTCCGGTGCTGCCGGTGGCCGGGTTGGTATTGTTGGCGCGCGGCAGGGCTGAGCGCTGGCCAATGAGCCTCATTTTGGGCCATCACCTTTGGTCGCCGTGAGGCGCATTTACAGGCGCTGGAGCAGGGGTTTG
>JBPESR010000020.1:0-30802 GCA_051710525.1 Symbiopectobacterium sp.
AAGGCAGGCTAGATGGCCTGTGTCCATGTTTTGTCGAAGTGGAAGCCGTTAGCCATGCTCCAGACCAGATGGGTCAGGCAACGGGTATCATCATCATTGAACAGTTCAGCGGTTTGGGGTTTGTATTTCGGTATCGAGCTAAGCTCTGCCTCCATGCGGTTAAACTCTGCAATGTAAGCTTCCTTGAATGCCGCGGCTTCTTTCCCGTGAAACCCATTACGAGGAAGACGAAGCCGTACTTGGTCATTTCATAAGCTTCAATTTCACGTTTGTCGAAGCCAGCCTTTACTTCCACTCCGACGGTGCAAAAGTTCGCCGTCGTAAAAGCTGCTGAGCATTCGAGAGATCTGATCTTTTTTAGTACATTTTTGTGCTGCTCTTCAAAATATTCAGCGACAGTAATAGACGTTGTAACGACTTTACCATTATGGATGGGTAACTGTAGGTGTGGCAAGAGATGTATGAAGGGCCATGATAGCCTCCGATAGTGAACCAAACCTATCTTACACCATCGAAACCAATCTAGGGCGGTGAACTGAACGGAGTTGGTCTTACCGGGTTCGCCTTCCGACGAGCCTTGCAGCTCCCCCATCCAGCACACCATTGAGATGTAGCTAGATTACGACATATTGAGATGTAGCTAGATTACGACATAAAAAAAACACGCTCGCGGCGTGTCATTCTGTCGCGGTGAATCTCGGCGGGAGACCAATCCCGACACCTGAATTTGCGGATGCAGCTTAACTATTATAGCTGCATAGGTTATTATTGCGTCAATAACCGCCGTTCAGTGGCAGAAACAGCGATGTTCCGTATCAAAACATCGCATAATGGCAGCCCCGGCGGGAAGCATCCTGTCTGCTCACTCTGATTTATTCAACAAAGCCCGTATCCTTCTGAGGTTCATACGATGCTGGCGGCACAAGCGGCATCCCAATTTTACCCGGTTTTATGGGCGCTGTCCGAGAGAATGTGCTCAGGGTGACAGGCGCTGGCGGAGTGAATGTCATCTAGGGGAAGGCAGATTGCCCATAACCATAACAGTTACTGGAGTCAGTATATTTTATATATATTTTAATGTGATTTTTTAATCAACCATGGATTTTATATCTTTTTTTACCGAGGCAAAATTATTTGCTTTGAATTTTTCAAAAAATGTTTGATGAAATTAAATTTCTGTATTTTTTAACTTAAAAATCTCAACTTTTCCATCTTTTCTTAGGTTGTATATTCTCTATTTTAATATTAATTTAATTAATCTCACTTATAATATTAATTTAATTAATCTCACTTATATATATTAATGTGATTATTTATTAATGTGATTATTATTTTTGCGTTAATAAATTGTTTTATATATGTAAACATAAAAACACAATTATGTGCTTGAGTGTATTATTGGTGATGCTGCTTCTATTTGATTTCTAAAATTACTATTTGTAATAGTTGCAAAATTTTCTTTAATTTGGCTTGTGTTGCTTGAATATTTTCATATTCATAGTGAAATAAACCTCAATGATTGGATTAATTTGTGGGCTTAAATGATTGGATTAATTTGTGGGATTATAATTTATAATTTCAATTTCTTATCTAATTTAATATAAGAAAACGGATTTTTGAACGCCTAAATAACTGCGCGGAATCGTGCTTCACTTTTGGCTAACCCTTGCTGGATAAGGAGTTAGGGTTGTTTTCTCTGCCTGACCGCGCTACATCTGGCCTGCGATGCGTTTCTCTTCCTCAACATACCGCATGTGAGTAAGTGACAGTGAGTAAGTGACAGGTGTAGCGGTATTAGGCGCAGCTACTTAGGAATTTCAAAGATCCTGAAGCCGCATGAAGGTGATGCATCTAATTGATTGACTTTTTTTTGAATAAATATAACATCTAGGTGACTGGCGGCTCTGATCACTACAGTCATTTCAGCATAAGGTGCCCATGGCAAAGCAAACGTTTAAAATCACCAACTGGTCCATCTACAACAATGCTCTTAGGCAGCGCGGTTTATTGACAGTCTGGCTTGATGCCCCATACCCCTTAGATGCCCCATACCCCCTAGAAAGGCGGCTGAGGGGTGAAATCATGCATAAATCACCTCCCCGGAGAGTTGAGTCAGTGGTGCTTCGTTCATCATGACGGCAAAGCTGCAGGCTATTGATGACGGCAAAGCTGCAGGCTATTGTGGCTCTATTTTTATCTATAATTGTTTCTTTTTTAAGCCAATAGACATAGCGAATAGCTAATGCAGGTTTTAAGCCAATAGACATAGCGAATAGCTAATGCAGGTAAAACTCAAATGCCTGATTCAACGCCGCCATTCCTGCCCGTACACATCATTTGGGCGTGCATCTGTAGGAGGTATTGCTGTTTTGGTTTGCCTATCTTAATGGTCTCTAAATGCGTCCATGTATTGTGGCACTTGATTTTTATCAGGCCATCATTTCCGACCAAGCCATCAGACGACGCACCAAATCCTACGATCTCTGGATGGGGAATAAATCCCACTTCTGTAACTTCTGCGTCAAACTGGTTAAACAGGTACATCTCCCGCGCCACCGGTTCAAGTTCAGTACCGCGCTGCATGGCGGCGTTTGAGTAACTTTCTTCTATTTTTCCCGTTAGGCGCTGGCATATAGCTCTACCATGTAGTTCTGGCGTCTGGCGGAATAGCCAGATTTGGTTTTTGCCATTACGGCAGACAGGCGACTGGCGGTCACGTTGCCACAACGGGCGGAAAACCATTCATCACTGCTCTGTTGCATGATCTACCTCGCTATATTCTGCATCGACGGGAATGCTTTTCTTGATACGCTCCTTCTCTGCCTTGCCGATAATCTGCGCTCTTCGTAGGTCAGGTTTTCCCATGTTTCAGCGAAGACTTCCATGCTCATCTGAGCCGCTTCTTCGCACCGGGCAATGAGTGCAGAGCGGCGCTCATCCATCTCTTGTCCAGCAACAACACTTACTGGCGTGCTTTCTATAATCCGCTCCGCCTCGTCACTGTCGTAAATGCCAGCTAAGCCAAATGCCCTGCGCGCGCACTGAATAAGTGACTTGTGGCGCAGCATGCGGGAGGGTGTGATTGCCACGGCTGGGTATTGCGCTTGCACGCGCCTGCGGATCGCCCTATGCCTATTGTCATCCCTAGCTACAATGGTGCGCGGCGCAAGCCCAATCTGACGCCGTTGCTGGCATTGTTGCTGGTTAAATTGGGCTTTCCGGTGGTTAAATTGGGCTTTCCGGTGGTGGTTCACGGCGTTGAAAATGACCCGACGAGGGTAACCAGCGCGGAAATCTTGCAAGCGCTCGTAGTGAAAAGTGCTAGCAGCGCCAAGGTGACGCAGTCCTTGATTAAGGATTCCCGGTATTTATTCCGATTTCTGCCCTGAGTACTGCCTTGGACAAACAGTTGCAATTGCGCTGGCGCATCGGCGCGCTCAATAGCAGCCATACGTTGGCTAAATTGTTGACACCGTTTGGCGAGCAAGAGGTATTGCGTTTGACGAGTATTTCTCATCCGGAATACGTCACTCGGCTTAATCAGTTTTTTCTCAATATTGAGACCAGGCTCTTGCTGATGCACGGCACGGAAGGTGAGATCTATGCTAATCCGCAGCGATGCCCTGAAATTCATTTTATTCGGGGGCAACACAGCGTAGTGCTGCAACAGCGTCAGGATATTGTTGTAGCACCGGACAAGTTGCCGATTGTCCGTGATGTACCGACGACTGCGTGTTGGACAGGGCAGGGCCTAGCGGGGGAAATTGCGGTACCTTATGCCCTGGTTTACAGCTTGCTTGCTGTCTGGTTGCTGGCGGTATGTCTCCAACTATGGAGCAAACGGTGGCGACCATTACCAACCAAACGTTTTGGTCGTGTATTCAATGAGTTGATACAGCATCAAACGTAATACTCGCGTTCGATGTAAGTGCCGATGAGCCTATCTACCACCAGCGCTGTCGTTTTTTTGTTGCCAACAAATGACCACATCTCAATCTCATCCACTTCGCAAATCAGTTGAATTTGCAGGTTATCCAGTGGCTGCGTTGTTACATTACACAGCGAGGGTTTTTTAAAGTACGCAGGACGGCATTGATACTAATATGTAACGCCCGAGCAGTGTCACGAATACCCGCATTATTCATTGCTAATTCAATGAGTTGGTTTTTCATTCCCTGTTAGCAGGCACGATAGGAATAATCGAGCGGGAAGGTGCGTTTACATGACTGACAACGGTAACGCTGATGGCCATTTTGCCATAACCATGTTTTTACAGAGGCTGTCTGTTCACAAAACGGGCATATTACATCAACGTTATCCACTGTATCTCCACATCCAAAACCGGAGAGTTTACACTGTAATCAACTCATTGAATACTTGAACCAAAAAAGTCTTTAGCTACATGGTAGCAAGCGGGTTTTCGTTTTCTGGTATGTTTTCTTTTTTTAAGCTCTGGCCCCTTTGTCTATATCGATCTCTACGGTGTGTCTCCGCAGCATTTCGGCTATTACTTTGCCCTGAACGTGGTCTTTCTGTTCCTGACCACCTACACCAATAGTCGTGTGCTGCGCCGCTTGGGTGCGAACCAGATGTTTCGCATCGGGCTACTGATACAGTTCGCTGTCGGTATTGCGTTGGTGGCTATCTATGTCGGCTGTATTGCGATAGTTATGTCAAATGCCATCATGGCCGTGATACTGGATGATTTTCCGCATATGGCGGGCACTGCGTCCTCGCTGGCTGGCACGCTACGCTTTGGCATGGGCGCACTGGTCGGAAGCCTGCTGTCACTGGTGAGTTTTACCAGCGCCTGGCCGATGATCGTCTCTATGTCATTCTGTTCCGTTGCCTTCCGTTGCCGCCTTCTTACATTCTGTTCCGTTGCCGCCTTCTTAATTTACGGTTACGCAGTCCTCTCTCGTTGATTCCGTCCCCTTTTTCTTTCCGTTTGCTGCAGTGATGCGGGAAACGGAAGCCTCTCGTTGCTGACTTTCAACGTCGGGCTCCATTATTTTGATCTTCCCTTTTTGTTCATGGTCAAGTGTTATCGGTGTCACATTGTTTTTTTTTGGAATGTTGTTCTATGAATGTAAAATTTATAATTTAAAAGTGAACAATGTAAATAAAAGTGGTTGAGATATTGCATGGAAAGCGTTAAATATAGGGCAACCTATAAAATCTTAAAATGTGATCAACATGGCATTAATCAGTATTGCAATCATTTCCATTCGCTAAAAAGGGTGACTTATGACTATTGCAACGCGGATTCTTGTAGAAATAATGCTCGTTCAGCAGTGTCGCCATATCTGGACACTGAAAGTAAACGTTTTTTCTCTGACGCCAATGTCATTGCGTTTGTTCACCATCATCATACCTGAGGGAAAGTAATAGTGGACACTCTCCAACTTTCGGTAGTGCATCGTTTGCCGCAAAGTTATCGTTGGCTATCGGGCTTCGCTGGTATCAAGGTGGAACCGATTCCGCTGAGTGGTATTCCCCTGCGGGGACGAGATGAGGACAACAATCTGATTGGCTTTAAATTATTAAGCCACGACGGCGAAATGGCCTGGGTTATTTTACGTCAGTTGAACCAGTCTCTGGCTGAAATTCAGATTGAATGTGCCGTGTTGGAATGGGAAGGGGAACCCTGTCTGTTTTTACACCGTGATGATGAAAGCACAGCATTGTGTCGTCTTAAAAATGTGGGCGTTGCCATCGCGGAACCCCTGAGTGCGCTCTATCCGTTTTAAACGCCATGCCTATGCCATGACATGGCGCGTATACTACAGTAGCCATGCGCAGCAGTTCTTGTGTATAGGCGCTCTGAGGCGCGGAAAAAACCTGTTCACAACGCCCTTGTTCTACCACCTCGCCTCGACGCAGCACGATAACTTGATGGCACAGCGCACGCACCACCTGTAGGTCATGGCTAATGAAAAGATAAGCTAGTTGGCGTTTTTGCTGCAAGGTTTTCAATAATGTCAGAATCTGCGCCCGTACGGTTCTATCTAGTGACGAGGTGGATTCGTCAAGAATCAGCAGTGCGGGTTCGAGCACTAGCGCTCTGGCGATAGCAATACGCTGCCGCTGACCACCGGAGAATTCCGACGGGTAGCGGTGACGAAATTCGGGATTAAGGCCGACTTCGCGCATCACCTCAATAACCCGCTGTTCTCGATCGGAGGCACTCATCTTCTGGTGCATTTCCAGCCCTTCTTCGATAATTTGCAGCGCGGTGCGCCGTGGATTCAACGACGAATTGGGATCCTGAAACACACCTGGATCTGGCTACGCAGTGGTAACATTTGGCGGCGATTAAATTGGTGCAGCGGTTGTTCATCAAATACAATGTTACCGCGTGAGGCGATGAGCCGTGTGAGGCGATGAGCCGTAATAATGTCAGTCCTGTAGTGCTTTTCCCTGAACCGGATTCTCCCACCAGTCCCAGGCTTTCGCCACGAAGTAAGGTGAAGTTCAACCTATTGACGACGGTTTTTTCTGCCACTGTGCGTCTCAACAGCCCACGCTTGATGGGGAATGAAATCGAGAGTTTTTCTACGCGTAGCAGCGTCGGCGTATCATCCGGTAGAGGCATCGCAGAACCGGAGGGTTCGGCATCCAGCAGCTGTCGAGTGTAGCTGTGCTGCGGTGCGGCGAAGAGGGCGCGGCAACGATTTTGTTCTACGCAGCGCCCACCGTGCATCACGGCAACCTTGTCTGCCAGTTGCTTGACGATATTCAGATTATGCGTGATGAACAGCAGGCTCATACCCAACTCTTGCTTAAGTTTACGCAATAAGGTGAGAATTTGTGCCTGCACGGTGACATCCAGCCCGGTAGTTGGCTCATCAGCAATCAGCAAATCTGGTTGCATCAGCAGGGCCATCGCGATCATTACCCGCTGGCGTTCACCGCCCGATAGTTGATGAGGAAAGTCTTTCAGGCGCGTCTGTGCCTGCCGTATACCAACGCGATCCAAACAGGTAAGCACTTCACTGCGCGCAACGTCTCGCGTCATTGCGCGGTGCAACGTCACCACTTCCATCAATTGCTTTTCAATGCTGTGCAGCGGGTTCAGTGACACCATCGGTTCCTGAAAGATTATGGCGATACGATTGCCACGCAGTTCGCGTAACCGTGTTTCTGGCGCATGCAGCAGCGATTCGGAGTCAAACAGGATATCCCCTTGAGGATAGATAACCAGCGGAGGTGGCAGCAGGCGCAGTACCGACAGCGTAGTGACGCTCTTGCCCGAGCCGGATTCACCCACCAGAGCCAGCGTTTCACCGCGCTCGACGTTGAAGGATACCGAATCCATCACCTGATGCACCTGCTCACCTTGGCGAAACGCCATGCTGAGATCCTGAATCTGTAACAGTGGAGTTGGATTCATATCAATGTTGCCTTGCTGGGATCAAAAGCGTCGCGCACCGCTTCGCCAGTAAAAATCAGTAACGACAACAGGGTTGCCAACACCCAAAATATGGTAATGCCGAGCCAGGGAGCCTGAAGATTATTCTTCCCTTCCAGCAGCAGTGCCCCCAGTGACGGTGAGCCAGCTGGAAGTCCAAAGCCCAGAAAATCGAGTGATGTCAGGGTAGTGATTGAGCTGCACATAATAAACGGCAGAAACGTTAACGTCGCGACCATAGGGTTAGGCAGCATACTGCGGGGTTAGGCAGCATACTGCGCATCATGATCACCCGATCGCTTACCCCCATGGCCTGCGCCGCGCGAATGTAGTCGAAATTACGGGTTCGCAGGAATTCGGCGCGTACCACGCTCACCAAGCTCATCCAGCCAAACAGGATAGTGATGCACAGCAGCCACCAGAAATCAGGTTGGATAACATTGGACAGCAAGATAATCAGGAACAGGGCCGGCATGCTCGACCAGACTTCGATAAAGCGCTGCCCCCACAAATCGAGCCTGCCACCGTAGTAACCCTGAGTTGCACCGACCACAATGCCAATCAGGCTGGAGAACAGGGTCAGTGAAAGCCCAAACAACAGAGAAATGCGAAAGCCGTACAGCACTTGTGCTACCACATTTTTCCCTTGACTGTCAGTGCCGAGCCAATTCAGTCCGGAGGGCGGGGAGGGGAATGACTGGGTGGTGGCATAGTTAATGGTATCGTAGCGATACCGGATCGGCGGCCAGATATTCCAGCCGTGTTGTGCGATACGTGCTGCCACGTAGGGATCGCGAAAATCCGTGGTGGTGGCAAACTGGCCGCCAAAGGCGGTTTCAGGGTAATTCACCAGCAACGGCGTATAGAAACGGTTGTCATAGCGCACCAGCAGCGGTTTGTCATTGGCCAGCAGTTCGGTGAACAGGCTGAAGGTAAACAACACCAGAAAGATCCACAGTGACCAGTAGCCACGACGATTGGCGCGGAAACGGGCCCAGCGCGCCAGATTTATTGGGCTGATTCGGCTCATTGGCGTCCCTCGAAATCAATACGCGGATCGACCAGTGCATAGGTCATATCGCTGACAATATTCAGCAGCAGACCAATTAACGTGAAGATATAGAGCGTACCAAACATCACCGGGTAGTCGCGTTGCAGTGTGGCATCATAACCCAATAGACCCAGCCCGTTTAGTGAGAACATCGCTTCAATCAGCAGCGAACCGGTGAAAAACATGCTGATGATAAAGGTAGCCGGGAACCCGGAAATCACCAGCAGCATGGCGTTGCGGAAGACATGGCGGTATAGAATGCTGTTTTCGTCCAGCCCTTTGGCACGTGCGGTGACCACATATTGCTTGAGAATCTCGTCCATAAACTTGCTTGAGAATCTCGTCCATAAACGAGTTTTTGGTCAGCATGGTCAGCGTTGCAAAGCCGCCAATCACCGTTGCCAGTACGGGCAACGTGATGTACCACAAGTAATCGGTGATTTTACTGTACCAGGGCAGGGTGTCGAAATTACTCGATACCAGCCCGCGCAGCGGGAACCAGTCCAGATAGCTGCCGCCGGCAAACAACATAATCAGCAAGATGGCTAACAAGAATGCCGGGATAGCATAGCCGACAATAATCAGGGTGCTGCTCCAGGTATCAAACGGTGTACCGTTCTTGACCGCCTTTTTGATGCCAAGTGGGATTGAGACCAGATAAATGATCAGCGTGCTCCATAACCCCAGTGTGATAGAAACCGGCATACTCTGCTTGATAAGCTCCATAACCGAGGAGCCGCGAAACAGGCTATCGCCAAAATCTAGTCGGGCATAGTTCCACAGCAGTGTGAAATAGCGCTCGTGAATCGGCTTATCAAACCCGTAGCGTTTGGTGATTTCCGCAATCACCTCTGGGTCCAGCCCGCGAGCGCCACGGTAGGCATTTTCCACGGTCAGTGTACCACCGCCGCTACGTGCCATCGCACCATCCATGCCGCCACCGGCACCAAACCCGCTGCCCTGACCCATTTCGATGGCGGCAATGGCCTGATCAACCGGGCCACCTGGGGCTATCTGCACAATAAAAAAGTTAATGGTAATAATGGCCCACAGCGTGGGGATTACCAGCAAAAGTCGGCGTAGTAAATAGGTTCCCCACCATGGCTCCTTAACGGCGTTCGGGCGGCAATGACTGTGCCCGCTGTGCATCGTACCACCAGCTATCCAACCCTAACGTATAGGCCGGTTGGGTTGCTGGCATGGCGAATTTATCCCAGTAAGCGTAGCAATCGTGATTGGAGTACCACATGGGGATCATGAATTGATTCCAGGTCACTACCCGGTCCAGCGCGCGGCCAAGGGCAGTAATTCCGCCTTATTGCCCTGATGCGCATCGATTTGCTCAATAAGCGCGTCAATGGCCGGATAGCTCACGCCCGCCGTGTTATAGGTTGAATCGAGGTATTTCGTATGCCAGCCAAATTTGAGGTTGCCATCCGGGTAAATTCTTGCTGGGTAAAGGCGGGTGAGCATATCAAAATCGCGGGCGCGCAGACGATTGGTGAACTGCCCGCTGTCAATCAGACGCAGCTTCATATCGATGCCCAAACGTTTGAGATTTTGCTGGAACGGCAGTACGTACTGCACGTTGGCAGCGCTGGGGAGCAATAATTCGAAGGTAAACGGTTGTCCGCTTTTGCGGTTGACCAACTTCTGTTTTTTCAATTCCCAGCCCGCGTCCTCAAGCAGCTGCAAGGCTTGTTGCCAATGGGCACGATCGTAGCCGCTGCTATCACTTTCTGGCGGTTGAAAGCTGGGGCCAAATACTTCAGGCGGTATTTTGTCCCTGAGCGGCTCCAGCCATTTCAATTCCTCTGGACTGGGAGTGCCTTGCGCGGCATATTCTGTGTTTTGGAACAGGCTGTTAACGCGCTGATAGGCGTTGTAATATAATGCCTTGTTCATCCAATAATGCCTTGTTCATCCAGTTAAAATCAAAATTAAGCCCAATGGCTTGTCGGATGCGGCGATCCTGAAACAGCAGACGCTCAATATTAAACACCAGCCAGCGGGTATCCTGTGCCGCTTGATTCGCCCGATCGCGCTTGACGATATAACCCCGAGCGAAGTTACCGCTCTGATACTGCGTTGCCCAGTGCTTGGGTGATCCTTCGACGCGCAGATCGAAAGCGCCCGCTTTAAACGCTTCCAGCGCGACACTGTCATCCAGATAGTAGTCGTAACGGATTTGGTCGAAATTATTCAAACCGCGATTTACCGGCAGATCGGCGCCCCAATAGTCTTGTACCCGTTTGTAGGTCACATATTGGCCGGTGCGGTAGGATGTGATGCGGTAGGGGCCACTGGCCGGTGGGGGATAGGACAACGTATCGGCAATACTGTGATTTTTCCAGAAACTTTCAGGCATAACGGGTAATGTCAGCAGCCCAAGCAGCCGTTCTTTATCCGGCTCATGCATTTCCAGCCTCACGGTGCACGGCCCGATAGCGGTCACCGTGACGCCTTTGTACACCACGCGGAACTGTGGAACCCCTTGCGTCATAAACATATTGAAGGTGAAGGCTACATCAGAGGCTAAAATCGGTGATCTATCGTGAAACGTGGTTTTTGGGTTTAGTTCCACTTCCATCCAACGAAAATCGTCAGCATGGCGCACATGCAGTGCAATCAGCGGGTAAAAGCTACCCGGCTCATCATCGGATGAGGTAAACAGGTATCGTACAGGCGTTCGGTACGCTCAGCCGCCACGCCGCGTAACGCGAAACGGTTGAAGTTATCATAAGTTCCCAAAGCGCTGAGCGTGATGTTCCCCCCTTTGGGTGCGTCAGGGTTGACGTAACCAAAATGCGTGAATCCCTCAGGATATTTAGGCTCTCCCAACAAGACGAACGAGGTGTTCTGTTGGACGGTGTCGGCAAAGGCTCCCCAACAAAGAGAACCGAGCAAAGCCAGGGTGGCCACATGTTTTAGCATTGCGCTGTGTTTCTCCTGCAAAGCAGTGCAATTATCTTGCATCAGACCAAAGTTGCGGTGATTTTCATTTGCATCACTTGAAGATAGGTCAAACCGATGTCGCCGCCTATAGGTAATATGTCAGCCCGTCCCTTTTTACCATGAAAATTACGAGTAACCTACTTTATATCATATCAGAGATATGAACAGCTTTTTATCAAGCGTGACGTTCAGCCGGGAGCGTGGAGGTTGGTGTATGTCGCATCATGACAAAAAAACGCAGCTGGTTAAGTGGCGCTCTGTTTTCGTTTCGTTTTGCACATCAAGGGAAATGTGACTAACTGGTCATATTATTAACAACTGATATTGTAGTTAGCTGGTGGCGCTTTTGCTGAAAATGCGGCGACCTTCCTGATAACGTTTATGCCAATAGGCATTGTCCATGATGGAAATCATCACACCGCACGGGTGTGATGCATGAACAAACTGGTTATTACTAATCTAATGTAGATGCCAAGGTGACTGATGTAGATGCCAAGGTGACTGGTTATTACTTAGATGCCAAGGTGACGACCGGTGGAACCAGCGCGGAACAGCACCAAATCACCGGGGCGAAGTTTGCCGCGCTGCACTTCAATGCCCGATTCCTGCTGTTCATAGGTTGAACGCGGTAGTTCCATGCCAAATTGTTCACGGAAGGTACGTTGACCAAAGGCAGAACAATCAATACATTTGCGGCTGTCACAGCCTAAACGATAACGTATACCTTTCCAACTGGCATATTGATCCATCAGTTTGGATTTGATGTCCAGGTTACGCGCTATGGCTTAAAATTCGTCCTGAGAGGCCTGTAATACGTCCTGAGAGGCCTGTAATAAATAAAAGACTATCTTTATCATTTATTGTAGAACGATCAGTTTGTGCTTGATGAGATCCTGTATTTGTACAGGCAAATACCGCAATTGCCATCGCCAATGCGGGAATTGCCCGCTAGATATATCTCAGGCTCGGTTGAGATTTGCCCATTATCGTTATATTCCATTGATTTCCTTAACGACAACCATCGTCACGTATGCAACCACGCCATATAACGTATGCAACCACGCCATATATAAACGCCGAAACGAAACGAGAGTCAAAAGAAACGAGAGTCAAAATAAAACAGAGTTTTACCTGGACCAACCACTTGAGGATGAAACTGTGTGGAAGCGCACATAATTTCTTCCATTTCAAGGATAACCGCGTTCGGTAAAACTCAAACTTTAACGGGACTATCTGAATTAACGGGACTATCTGAATGCTCCGGCGATTGCGAGCCTTTTTATATGGAAATTCTTTATAAGAATTAATGATGTAATAAATCGTAAATTTACCGATGGGATTTATCCTAAAAAACGCGGTAACCATAACGCAAACAGATGACATTCAAATGTCAGTTCGGCATCAAGGCGCTTGAGGCCAGAATGCCGGTGTAGTTGGGGTGCAGCGCGTTAAAGAGGGGAGCTTTTAGCGACGGTAACGCGCTGGTAATGAACGATGCAAAAAAATTAATCATTGCGTCGCTGGCCGGCCAGATTAACCACCAGCTTGGTGCCACCAAAACTACAGACAGGGAACCCACCGCAATGTTGGTAAACCAGTGGGCACCAATCATGACACGCAGTGTGTCAAAAACAACCACGATGACCAATGAGATCAAAAATGAGCGGCGCGGAAAATAGAGCAGCATAAAAGCGGAGTAAATCATCAGCATCATGCCATGGTCGCCAGAGAAGTTGTTGCGGGAAGCATCTTTAGTTGACCAGCCGGTCAGTTCACCAACCCGATTGATATCACTAAAGTAATAGGATTGATATCACTAAAGTAATAGGTTGGGCTGGCGTGCTGTACTGGCAGTAAGTGGTCCAAGCCAGCATCGCACAGGCATCGAAAGCGCAGTTGTTGGTGATGGCGACCGTATACAGCAGCAACGGACTGGTTGCCAGGTTGCCAGATGCTGGTTAAAGTAGAAGAAGATGGTGCTGTCGAGGGTAAACCAAAATCCGTGATTAGCAGGAAGATACCAGGAAAAGAACAGCGCCACACCTGCTGTATTGAGCAGCAGAATGGCGAAAAGCTGACGTTGTGACATGCAACAAACTAAAAATATTAAGAAAAAAACGCTTTAATCCTATTTCTGTAAACTTAAACGAGAGATCAACATCTGGCTTCGGAACTGATTCCACAGTGCCGATGCGGTGTAAATTAACTCAATCCGGCTGTCTACGGGGGAAGCAGTTTGGTTTCAATATGCAGGTCCAATCCCTGCCGATTGATAATCAATGTTCCTTTGGGAATGCACATCACGCCTTTAATGCGATGGACCGGCGCCAACGCGATGGACCGGCGCCAACCGAACCAAATCCAACAGTGCGGCCGTGGAAAACTCAGTGCGGCCGTGGAAAACTGCGTTTCTGGGGAGAAAATCCAGCTACAGGCAAAGTAGCCTTGCCCTTCATTGAGTGCGCGACGCGAGGCTTCGCAGCCGGGCAGGCGCAATGCAGCCAATCCGCGTTCTGAAGTATGGGAATGATGATGCGCACCATCAGGAAGTTCGCGCGTATTGCGGTGTGGCTTATCAAGCAGTGACACATCGATTTCACCCTGTGCGGCGCACACGATAGAGCGTTCACGCAGCACATGCAACCGCCGGGGATCTTTTTCAATACCGTGCCGCTGTCAGAACAACAGCGCACCGCCGATGCCAATTTCACCAAATTCATTGACCAGTACCGCCCACACTTTATCTTCGAGTTTTTGTGTCAGCAGGTGGCGAATGGTAGTGGTTTTGCCGCTGCCAAGAAAGCCAGTGAGCAGGTTTACTTTGGTCAACACATCAGATTCCGGAAATACGTGTGAACGGGGAGGCAAGAGGCGCGCCAGCCAATGACCCGCGCGAGAGAGACTTATTCGGCGCGGCCCATATAGCGACGCTCGGCGATATGAATACGAATGTTTTCACCTGCGCTCAGGTATTCTGGCACCTTAACCATCAGGCCAGTGCTCATGGTCGCCGGTTTGTTGCGGGCGCTGGCTTAAGCCCCCTTGATGCCTGGTGCGGTCTCTACAATTTCCAAATCTACCGTTTGCAGCAGTTCCAGCGCCATGATTTGTCCATCCCAGGTCAGTACCTGAATGCCCGGCATCCCGCCTTCTGGTACTTCTGGATAAATAGCAGTTCATTTTCAATTTGCTCTTTTTTGAAGATATACGGCGTGTAATCTTCATCATCCATGTGTAATCTTCATCATCCATAAAGACGTACTCATCACTGTCCACATAGGAAAAAGTGACAAAACGGCGCGTCAGAGTGACGGTATCAAGAATGTCGTCACCCTTGAAACGTTCTTCAACCTTCAGGCCGGTACGTACATCGGAGAAGCGCATTTTGTACAATGTGCTGGCACTGCAAGCACTGGGGCTTTGGATGTCGACATCCTTTATCCTTTACCAACAGCAGTTTGCCATCGTGGTTGATCACCATGCCATGTTTGATTTCGTTCGCTCTTGACATGAAAAAAAACTGTTATAAAGAAAAGAAAAAAACCTGTTATAAAAAAAAGACATTTTTTGGGCGACACGTTACTCGCGCTGCTGAATTCAGGCAAGCGGCATTTCATCATCCGCTCGGGCATTCATCGCTGTCGTTCTATTTTATAGCAGGGCGGTCAGGCGTACACCGGCAGAGCGCCAAATAGCGTAAGCAGGTGCGCCACAATGTTAATTGTACAAACACCAGAACGATAACTACCAGCCACATGCCACCCGGTGCGCGAGAGGTCGTGCTATCAGGAGCAAAGCGCTTGCGGGCGGCCACCACCATACAGGCGGGAATGATCACTGCCCACGCGGCTGGTTCAAGTATTCAATGAGTTGATTACAGTGTAAACTCTCCGGTTTTGGATGTGGAGATACAGTGGATAACGTTGATGTAATATGCCCGTTTTGTGAACAGACAGCCTCTGTAAAAACATGGTTATGGCAAAATGGCCATCAGCGTTACCGTTGTCAGTCCATCAGCGTTACCGTTGTCAGTCATATAAACGCACCTTCCAGCTCGATTATTCCTATCTTGCCTGCTAACAGGGAATAAAACCAACTCATTGAATTAGCAATGAATAATGCGGGTATTCGTGACACTGCTCGGGCGTTACATATTAGTATCAATGCCGTCCTGCGTACTTTAAAAAACCCTCGCTGTGTAATGTAACAATGCAGCCACTGGATAACCTGCAAATTCAACTGATTTGCGAAGTGGATGAGATTGAGATGTGGTCATTTGTTGGCAACAAAAAAACGACAGCGCTGGTAGTAGTATGCACGGGAGCCGCGTTTGAAGCGGATTATCCGCTCATGCATTTGGCTCTCGAAGCAAGAAAACGCTGCGTAATTTGCTAAAACTGTTCTTGGGGTTCAGAGTGGCATTTGGTGCACTGATGGCTACAGGGCTTACAACGACGAACTTCCAAAGCAAAACACATTGTTGGCAAACTGTATACCACAGCGTATTGAGCGTGAAAATCTGACGCTGCGCAACCGATTGAAACGCCTTAATCGTAAGACGTTGGGGTATTCAACATCATCGGAAATGCACGATAGGCTCATCGGCACTTACATCGAACGCGAGTATTACGTTTGATGCTGTATCAACTCATTGAATACACGACCTAATTAACAATCTAGGGCAGTGCGTTTGTGAGTCAAAAAACGTAACGTATGGACGTATGGAATATACGCGCGTGCAAAAAACGTGCAAGATGAGAGGATGAGAGTCAGTGCCGTTTGAGTCAGAAAATGCAAACCGTGATACCACGGCTCGCGTAAAACCGTGATACCACGGCTCGCGTATTTTACGCGAGCTTTACGCCTTATGAAGAGATGTTTCATCTTTTTTCTTCAGCAAGCCTTCAGCTGGTGCGACTTTCTACTATGAATTCAGCATGCTCAATGGCTAAAATGTGCGTGATGTCAAAAATCCATCACATGAAATACGTGGAATTTTTGCATAAAAGCAACATTAGGTCCAGACTCAGTGAAACGTTTCAGTCATCCTTTTTTTTTGCATTTCTTGCCATTCGTGGCCTTATATCTTCATTTATTTGATGAAACGATTTAACAATGATGAAACGATTTAACAAAAGCGGAGAGGAGCGTCATGCTCCAGTTATCACAGCAAGATATTCAGCATATGGGTGCTGCTGCCAGCGATAAGCAGGCCGCTATCCAGCAAGTGGCGGCGGCACTGGCTCTGCCGGCTGTGTCAGCCCGGCTTATGTCGATGGCATGTTTCAGCTGTCAATGGCATGTTTCATGCGTGAACTGCAAACGTCGACCTATTTAGGTAATGGTATTGCTTATCCCACACGGCACAACTGATACGCGCGATCTGGTGCTGAAAACCGGTGTTTAGGTGTTTCAATTTCCGCAGAGGATTGCCTGGAGAAAGGATACCGCCTATGTAGTGCTGGGCATCGCAGCCAGCTCGGATGAACATCCGGCGTTATTGCGTCAGCTAACTCACGTTCTGCGCGACAAAAACGTTGCAGCGCGTATGGCTAATACCGCGTCAGCAGAAGAGTTGCGTAGTTTGCTGATGGGTGAGCAGCACGTCGCGGATTTCCGTTTTGATACCTCGTTGATTACGTGATTATGTAGGACGTTACCACGAACAGCATGCTGCCGTTACAGGTGTTGAATGCGGGCCGTTTGCAGCAGATCGGTGCCGTTGATGTCGGGTTTGTCAGCGCGGTCGTCAGCTAGAAGCCACTTTATCTGGGACAATGGTGTGGTTGAGCGATAACGCACAGGGCAATCTGGCGAGTTCTGTCACTGTAAGCCGTCCTATCACCGCGTTCACCGCCTATGATGAGACGGTGGCGCTGCTGATTACGGTTGCTGCCGCGGATGAACAAGCGTTAGCCCCTCGAATGCGGATGAACAAGCGTTAGCCCCTCGAATATTTAAGCAACCTGCTGATCGCATAGAAAGCTGAATGCTGATGCCGCTACGCTGCTGGCATTGCTGATAAGTGACGTACCGGAAGAAAACGATGTGCTGACCGCAGATTACACCATCCGTAATGAGCACGGGTTGCACGCACGTCCGGGGACCATGCTGGTGAATGTTATCAAGAAGTTCACCAGCGAGATCATGGTGACCAACCTTGGTGGTACCGGTAGGCCGGTCAACGGGCGTAACCTGATGAAGGTGGTGGCGCTGGACGTTAAAAAGGGCCATAAGCTGCGTTTCACCGCAGCGGGCAGCGATGCTGAACAGGCATTGGTGGCGATTGGCGAAGCGATTAATTATGGATTAGGATAGGGTACAGCATGAGCAGGCGAGTTGCCACCATTACCCTGAATCCCGCGTATGACCTGGTGGGATATTGCCACGAAATTGAACGGGGTGAAGTCAACCTGGTACAAACGGCGGGTCTTCACGCCGCAGGCAAAGGTATTAATGTTGCCAATGTGCTGAAAGACCTAGTGATTGACGTCACGGTGGGTGGATTTCTTGGCAAAGACAATCAGGACGGTTTCAGCAATTGTTCAGCGAACTGGGCATTGCCAACAGTTTTCAGGTTGTTCCCGGTCGCACGCGTATCAATGTCAAGCTGACGGAAACGGAAAAGGCCGGTGAAGTAACCGATCTCAATTTCTCTGGGTTCGATGTCACACAGCAAGACTGGCAGCGCTTCGTCAATGACTCGCTCAGTTGGTTAGGGCAGTTCGATATGGTTTCCGTCAGTGGTAGCTTGCCCGCAGGCGTCGATCCGGATGCGTTTACCGATTGGATGTCACGTCTGCGCACCCAATGTCCTTACATCATTTTCGATAGCAGCAGTGAGGCGCTGGTTGCCGGACTGAAAGCTGCACCCTGGTTGGTGAAACCCAACCGTCGTGCGTTGGAAATCTGGGCTGGCCGCAATTTGCCCACGCTGGAAGATATGGTAGACGATGCCCATGCGCTGCGTGAGCAAGGTATCGCTCATGTAGTGATCTCTTTTGAGGCGGAAGGTGCTCTGTGGGTTAATGCCTTGGGTGCCTGGTTGGCCAAGCCACCGGCTTGCGATGTTGTCAACACCGTAGGTGCCGGTGATTCCATGGTCGGCGGATTGATTTATGGCCTGTTAATGCGTGAATCTAGTGAACACACCTTACGACTGGCAACCGCAGTACGACTGGCAACCGCAGTGGCTGCGCTGTCCGTAAGCCAACAGTGGCTGCGCTGTCCGTAAGCCAAAGCAATGTTGGCATTACCGATCGACCTCCGTTGGCCGCGATGATGGCGCGTGTCGACCTGAAACCCTTCAATCACTAACAAGAAGAAATAGATCATGTAATAATAGATAAATCACTGGGGCTTGCCAGAAGCCACCTAGTGAAGATCGGTGGCGGCTCCGCGTTTGCTCTGATGGTTCCTGTGTTGGCGGATTACATCGCATTCTCCATTGCTGACCGTCCCGGTCTGGCACCAGGGATGGTTGGTGGCATGTTGGTCGTGAGTACCGGCGCGGGATTCCTTGGTGGTATTTATCGCTGGCTTCCTGGCTGGTTACCTGGCGAAAGCGCTCAGCGACCATGTCAAGCTGTCGCAAAGTATGTCAGCCCTGAAGCCGATGCTGATTATTCCGCTGGTGGCTACGTTCATCAGCGGCCTCATCATGATCTACGTGGTCGGTACTCCGGTGGCGAAGATCCTGACGGGATTGACCAGTAGTTGCAATCTATGGGCACAGCTAACGCGGTGATTCAGGGTGCAATCCTGGGCGGCATGATGTGTACTGACATGGGGGGACGGTGAACAAAGTGGCCTATGTATTTGGTACCACACTGCTCAGTAGCCATATTTACGCGCCGATGGCGGCTGTTATGGCTGGAGGCATGATTCCGCCGTTGGCGATGGTCTTTGCGACGTTGGTGGCCGCGAAGAAATTCAGCATGTCCGAGCGTGAAGGGGGGTAAAGCAGCGTTTGTGGTCGGCCTGTGCTTTGTCTCTGAAGGGGCGATCCCTTACGCTGTCCGTGACCCGATGCGCGTACTGCCGTGCTGTATTCTGGGCGGGGGGCTATTACCGGGGCGCTGTCGATGGCCGTGAGCGCACACCTATGGCACCGCACGGCGGATTGTTTGTGCTGTTGATCCCAGGGGTGATCACGCCGGTGGCGGGTCTGCTGTATGCTGTGCTGAAACGCCCTGACGAGCAGTTGGTGAAAGCGGCGTAAGTGGTAAGCCAAAATGGCGTAAGTGGTAAGCCAATCCTGAACGTGATGCAAAAACGCCAGCTGTAAGGCTGGCGTTTTTTATGCGGCTTATGCCTTTTAGCCAGGCAATTTCATCAGCCCAGATATCCGGATTCACGGTTTCCAGAATCAGGGGAATACCGTCAAAACGCGGATCGCGCATGATATAGCGGAAGGGAGTGTGCCCGATGTTTCCGGCCCCCAGACTGTGGTGGCGATCGACGCAGCTGTTAAAGGTACTTTTGGCATCGTTTAAGTGCATACCGCGCAGATAACCAAAGCCCACGGTACGATCGAACTCGGCAAAGGTGTCATCACAGGCGCGTCGGTACAGATATCATAGCCACTGGCAAAGGCGTGGCAGGTATCAATGCAGACCCCTACGCGGGTTTTATCCTCGACGTCCTCGATGATTGCCGCCAAATGCTCAAAGCGGAATCCCAAGTTGGTGCCTTGGCCTGCGGTGTTTCCGATGACTGCTGTTACGCCTTGAGTGACATCCTATTAGGCCTTGAGTGACATCGAGAGCGATATTTATCGACTCGGCAATGCGTGCCAGACTGTCACGCTCATCAATCTGTTTTAAATGGCTGCCGGGGTTAAAGTTAAGCAATGACAGCCCCAATTGTTGGCAACGCACCATTTCATCTATATATAAAAGCGCTGCGTGATTTATATAAAAGCGCTGCGTGATTTCTCCAACGCCTCTGTGTTCGAGTGACCGAGGTTGATCAGATAGCTGTCGTGCGGAAGCATCTGCTGCGGTTGGTAGCCGTACTGTTGGCAGGCGGTCTTGAACTTTGGCAGGCGGCCTTGAACTGCGTAATGACTGTTTCGGATAACGGTGTGGCCTGCCATTGGCGCTGATTTTGGTGAACAAGGCAAATGCGGTTGCCTTAAGTTCGGGGGCTCTGATGACCGCATGATCCATGCTGCCTGCAGCGCTGACGTGTGCGCCTACATATTTCATGCTGTTCTTCTTATTGCTCTGGCGCAGAGTATGCCACTGTTATTAAACAAAGATGATCGCTTGAGCTAAAAAGCGTGACAACATGCTAACCGCGCGGCGCGAAAAAGGCGCATTTATGCCAACAACGCCGTGATGCCAAGGTTGATGCCGACACCGCCGATAATCAGCCAGATAAACAGTAATAGCGCCAGCAGTAACGGCTTGGTACCTGCACGACGTATGGTGCTGAGGTGGGTTGTCACGCCCAAGGCGCCCATCGCCATCGCCAATAACAAATTATCAATCTGATTAACGGTGATTAACCAGGTATCCGGCAGCCAGTGGAAGGCCATTGGCGTTTTTTCTGTTGTGCTGCTGGTGTGGCGTTGCAGAAATCCCCCCAATAGCATGAGAAATGGAGCCAGCATCATGACGCGTAACATCTTGCTAATCACTGCGGTGTTTTCGACCTCCGGTGAAATACTGTGCCCTGCCGCCACAACCTGGGCCACTTCATGTATGGTAGAGCCAATATAAATGCCGAATATCTGCGGCGAGATGGGTAAATAGTCGCCAGTCACAGCCAGCGCATAGATATAAGGATAAAGAAACATGGCAATAGTGCCGAAGAAGATGACGATAGTGGCGACAGCAATCGCGACGCTGTCGCCCTACGCCTTGACCGTTGGCGCGGTGGCCAGCACCGCTGCGGCACCGCAAATGCTGCTACCTGCACCGATGAGATATACTGTCTTGTCATCAAGGCCAAGCAGGGTTTTACCGAGATAAGTCATCAAGGCCAAGCAGGGTTTTACCGAGATAACAGGCAAGAAGAAAGGTGGATATCAGCATCAGGGCATCAATAACAGCATCAGGGCATCAATAATGAGTCCGCTGATACCCAGCGCAGCAATGTGTTGCAAGCTGAGACGAAAGCCATAGAGCACAATGCCCAAACGTAGAAGATGATGCTTTGACCAATTAACACCCTCATCACAGTAGCGTTGCAGGCGTGGGTAAAGCGTGTTGCCGATCAATGCGCCGCCCACCATGGTAAGGGTCAGTGAACCCAATCCCATGTGAGCAACCGAAGGGATCGCGGCCAGTTGCAGAAAACCGACGGTCATGAGAGCAATAAAAAGCAGGCCAGGGAGCTTGCGTAAAAGCGGGTGGATATATTTATCACATTGAATTATAAAAAGAGATGCCATTGTAATACCTGTTTGAAGTCGAGTTAACCTGGAACACCTGTTTGAAGTCGAGTTAACCTGGAACACAGCCTATGATGAGTGGCCATAAAAGGGAAATTGATTATATGGTTATAACCTATTGCTATTTCCGGTAAGGACTAACGATGCGCATTACGTTGAGACAACTTGAAGTTTTTGCAGAGGTCCTGAAAAGCGGATCGACCACACAAGCGTCCGTTATGCTGGCCCTTTCTCAGTATGCCGTGAGCGCAGCGTTATCGGATTTAGAAGCGCAACTGGGCGTACAGCTGTTTGATCGCGTTGGTAAGCGCTTGGTGGTAAATGAGCATGGGCGATTGCTTTATCCAAAAGCGTTGGCCATCCTGGAGCAGTCGCTGGAGATAGAAAAAATGTTCCAGCAAGAGAATGGTGCGTTACGCGTGTTCACCAGCAACACCATTGGTAACTATCTGTTGCCTGCCATGATAGCCCGCTATCGCCGAGATTATCCCTCCATCCCTTTTGAGCTGCACGTGGGCAACACCCAGGACGTGGTGACGGCGGTGGCGGAATTCAGCGTCGATCTCGGTTTTATCGAGGGTCCTTGTCATCATCCGGATTTGGTGACGCAGCCTTGGCTAGAGGATGAATTTGTGGTCTTTTGCGCCCCGGAGAATCCCCTAGCACAGCAGACGATTACCGTCCCTATGCTGTTCAGGCACGCGGGAAGTCCTGGATCACCTGCTCTTAGCACAATTGCCCCATTTAAAACTGGTGATGGAGTTTGGGAACTCCGAGGCCATCAAGCATGCGGTGCGTCACGGTATAGGTATCAGCTGTCTGTCGCGTCGCGTCATTGCCGATCAGCTTGCCGCGGGGTCGCTGGTGGCGTTGCAACTGGAGCAACCACACTTAGTACGCACACTTTATCTGGTGCACCACAGACAAAAACACCTTTCCAATGTGTTGCAACGCTTTCTGGAATACTGTCAGCCAGCAAAGTAGGGGTGACTGCGGCCATTCGACTTTCTTATTGCTAATAATGGCGAGTCAGTTATGAAGCTCTCTTATGAGTCAGTTATGAAGCTCTCTTATAACTAACTCGATCAGTTATGAAGCTCTCTTATAACTAACTCGATAATGATAGCGATTCTGTAAAAAACGATTTGCTACAATCCCGCCTCATTTTAGATAGAGCACAGGATATTATGGATCAGCAACAATTACATAGCACATCCTGCGCGGTGCAGAGAACGCTGGCTGGCACAACAGGCAAATTGGAGATTCCCCTTTTTTCTGGTGGCTTCTCGGCGATGATTGGTGTGGCGATAATCGTTGGCTTCTCCTTCCAGGGCACGGAGCTTATCGGCGTAGCCGCGGATGAATCAAAAGATCCTGCGCAAAATATTCCACGTACTATTTGTCAGGTATTCTGGCGTATATTGATATTCTACGTGTTTGCCATCCTGATTATCAGCCTGATTATTCCTTATATCGACCCCAACTTACTGCGTAATGATGTAAAAGACATTACGCTGGTGTTCCAGAATGCCGGGTTGCTGTCGGCGGCGGTGATCCTGACGGCAGTGCTCTGTGCGGGTAATTCCGGAATGTACGCTTCAACGCGTATGCTCTTTACTCTGGCGCAGGAAGGCAAAGCGCCGCATATGTTTGCCATACTTTCCCATATGTTTGCCATACTTTCCAAAGGCGGTGTCCCGCGCAATGCGCTGTATGCGACCGCCGTTGTGGCGGGACTCTGTTTCCTGACCTCGATGTTTGGTAACCAAACGGTCTATATCTGGCTGCTGAATACCTCCGGCCTGACTGGTATTATCGTCTGGTTGTGGATTGCGATTAGCCACTATCGTTTCCGTCGTGGCTATGTGCAGCAAGGGTTGGATCTTAACACGCTGCCCTACCGCTTGGGATTCTTTCCGATTCGGCCGATCTTTGCGTTCGTGCTTTGCCTGCTGATCACCCTGTGGCAAAACTATCAGGCATTTTTGCAAGATAACATTGACTGGTATGGTGTCACCGCAACCTATGGTATGGTGTCATCGCAACCTATATTGGCATTCCATTATTTTTGCTGATTTGGTTCAGTTATAAGTTGTCTAGCGGAACGTATAAGTTGTCCAGCGGAACGCGTTTTGTGAAATATGCAGAAATGACTTTTCTTGGCTTTCACAAAGACTTTTCTTGGCTTTAACAAAAATAACGGTTAAGCATGTGATTCGATCGCGCCATTGGTAATCTGATTACCAATGGCGGGTAGTGTATTCAATAAGTTGATACAGCATCAAACGTAATACTCGCGTTCGATGTAAGTGCCGATGAGCCTATCGTGTATTTCCGATGATTTTGAATACCTCAACGTCTTACGATTGAGGCGTTTCAATCGGTTGCGCAGCGTCAGATTTTCACGCTCAACATGCTGTATATACAGTTTTCCAACAATGTGTTGTGCTTTAGGAAGTTCGTCGTGTTGTGCTTTAGGAAGTTCGTCGTTGTAAGCCCTGTAGCCATCAGTGCACCAAAATGCCACTCTGAAACCCGAGAACAGTTTCAGCAAATTACGCAGCGTTTTCTTGCTTAGAGAGCCAAATGCATGAGCGATAATCCGCTTCAAACGCGGCTCCCATGCATACCACAGTCAGCGCTGTCGTTTTTTGTTGCCAACAAATGGCCACATCTCATCCATTTCGTAAATCAGTTGAATTTGCAGGTTATCCAGTGGCAGCGTTGTTACATTCCGCGACGAGAGTTTTTTATGTTACATTCCGCGACGAGAGTTTTTTAAAGTACGCACGACGGCATTGATACTAATATGTAACGCCCGAGCAGTGTCATGTAACGCCCGAGCAGTGTCACGAATACTCGCATTATCCATTGCTAATTCAATGACTTGTTTTGTTATTCCCGATTGGCAGGCACGATAGGAATAATCGAGCTGGAAGGTACGTTTACATGACTGACAACGGTAACCCTGATGGCCACTTTTGCCATAACCGTGTTATTTTACAAAGGCTGTCTGTTCACATACAAAGGCTGTCTGTTCACAAAACGGACATCTTACATCAACGTTAGCCACTGTATCTACAACCTGCTCCATGACGGCATCAGTGCCCTTCGATACCAGCGCGGGTGAGTGTGGTGGCACAATGAGACTGGCCACCTGATCGGAGGTGATATGCTCACCTCAACAACGACAGGTGACCAAATGGCAAAACATTTCACGGAAGAATTTAAGCTCGAAGCAGCAAAGCTGGTTGTCGACGGCTATTACCTACGTTAAGGCCGCAGAGGTGGTTAATGTCAGCCATTCGGCTATCACCCACTGGGTTAGAGCGCCAGGGGAAACGACAGGTGACCAAATGGCAAAACATTTCACGGAAGAATTTAAGCTCGAAGCAGCAAAGTTGGTTGTCGACGGCTATTACCTACGTTAAGGCCGCAGAGGTGGTTAATGTCAGCCATTCGGCTATCACCCACTGGGTTAGAGCGCCAGGGGAAACGCCCGCTGGGATTCCTCTGAAGCCAGAACAACTAGAGCTGCGTGAGATGAAGAAAAAAGTCCAGCGTCTTGAAATGGAGAATGAAATCCTAAAAAAGGCTACGGCTCTCTTAACTTAATGTCGGACTCACTCAACGGTTCATGGTAGTCGACAGGCTGAGAGTGCGATATCCGGTCGCGGTGTTGTACCAACCTTTTGCGCGGTGTTGTACCAACCTTTTGAAGTACATCTTTTGAAGTACATCGCAGCCGCTACAGGCACTGGCAGGCTTCCGCTAATGAGCCGATGGGGAACGTGTGGTTAAGCGCAGCCAGGTCATGGAAGCCTGGAATGCCAGCGGCGGCTCCGCCGGCGCCCGAAGCATCGCGACTATCGTCTCCAGGGGCTATGGCGTCAAAATGGGCCACTAGCTTGCGGGTAAGCTGATGAAAGAGCTAGATATCGCCAGTTGCCAGGTACCGGCGCACAAATACAAGCGCGGCGGAAACGAACACGTTGAAATACCGAACTATCTCGACCGCCAGTTCGCGGTTACCGCGCTGGTTCAGGTGTGGTGCGGTGATGTGACCTATATCTGGACGGGTAAATGCCATGCTTATCTGGCGGTGGTGCTGGATATGTTCGCCCGTAAACCGGTGGGCTGGGCCATGTCGACGTCGCCGGATTCGGCACTGTCTGACGCCACTACTGTACTACTTTGTACTACTTACAGTCTAATGCGGTGGCCAGTATTAGTTGACCATTACACTTTACCCCTCGTCATCCTCGGCGAAAGCCGAGGATCTCTGCAAGAATAAACGTATTTCCTCTGCAAAAGATTCCCGCCTTCGCGGGAATGACGGTGGGTGTAGGGCTGTTTGTCAGCAACCACAAACACGTCGCGATCTCTCCTCTCATCTTATACTTATACGATCTCTCCTCTCATCTTATACTTATAATAGAGCCGCAGTGGAAGAGTGACTCTCACCGCATTAATGATGTTTTTAAATTACATTTAACTTGTTTTTATTATCTTACATTTAACTTGTTTTTATTATCAAAATAAAGCGTGAAAAACCATAAATAACATACAGGATATTGCTATGACTGACTTAACTGCTGTAGCGCAACGTGCGCTGAGGCTAATGGATTTGACCACCATGAACGACGATGATATAATAGCACGGGTGATCGCACTCTGTCAGCAGGCGTGCAGCGCGGCAGGAAACACGGCTGCCATCTGTATTTATCCCCGTTTTATCCCCCTGTCGCGTAAAACGCTACGTGAGCAGGGCACGCCAGAGATTCGTATTGCGACTGTGGCCAACTTCCCTGAAGGCGGTGATGATATTGATATCGCCTGCGCGGAAACCCTGGCGGCGATAGCCTATCGTGCTGATGGTGTTTCCCTATAGTGCATTAATGGCTGGGGACACGGAAACCTGCCATACGCTGGTGGCCGCCTGCCACAGGCTGTGTCAGAAGGCTGGCGTGGTGCTGAACTGAAAGTGATTATTGAAAGCGGCGAGTTGAAAACCGATGCCTTGATTTGTCAGGCAAGTGAAATAGCCATCGACGCCGGCGCCGATTTTATTAAAACCCCCACGGGGAAAGTGGCGGTTAACGCAACGCCGCACAGCTCTGAAATCATGCTGCAAACCCTACTTGATAAAAACGTCGGCGATCTCGTGGGCTTCAAAGCCGCAGGAGGTGTGCGCACTGCGCAGGATGCGGCTATTTACCTGAAACTGTCTGATGACATCATGGGTGAAGGTTGGGCCGATGCCCGTCACTTCCGCTTTGGCGCATCCTGTCTGTTAGGCGATCTCCTTACCACGTTGGGGCAGAATGGCGCCCCTCGTCATCGGGCTACTGATTGCATGATGCATTACGGCAGTTTGATCTGGAGGCATGGCTGTGTTTCTGACTCAGGAAATCATTCGCAACAAGCGTGATGGCAATACGTTGAGCGAAGATGAAATTATTTTTTCATCAATTGGATATGCGATAACAGCGTCTCAGAAGGGCATATCGCAGCGCTGGCGATGGCTATCTGTTTTCGCGATATGACCATGGATGAGAGTGTGGCGCTAACGCTGGCGATGCGCGATTCGGGCAGCCGATTACACTGGGACGATCTCAACCTGAATGGTCCGCTGGTGGATAAGCATTCGACGGGCGGCGTAGGCGATGTCACCTCCCTGATGCTGGGGCCGATGGTGGCGGCGTGCGGCGGCTATGTGCCAATGATCTCCGGGCGCGGTTTGGGCCACACATGCGGCACACTGGACAAACTGGAGTCGATACCCGGCCTCAACATTTTCCTTGAAGACGAGCAGTTTCTTCCTTGAAGACGAGCAGTTTCGCGACATTATCCGTCAGATCGGCGTGATCCGTCAGATCGGCGTGGCGATCATTGGACAAACCCGTTCTCTGGCACCTGCCGATAAGTGTTTTTACGCCACCCGTAATATCACCGTAACGGTCGACTCAATCCCATTGATCACTGCCTCAATACTGTGTAAAAAGCTGGTGGAAGGACTGGATGCGTTGGTGATGGATGTCAAAGTGGGGTCGGGCGTCTTTATGCCCCTTACGCGCTGTCGAAACAGCTGGCGCAATCCATCGTTAGCGTAGCAAACCGAGCGGGTTGCCGCACCACGGCACTGTTAACCTACATGAATCAAGGTACTGGCATTGAGTGCGGATAATGCGTTGGAAGTCCGTGAAGCCGTACGATTTTTAACGGGTGAGCACCGTAATTCCCAGCTGTATGATATTAACATGTCGCTTTGCATTGGGATATTGCTGGCAGGCCGTTTGGCTAAACCCTGATGTGGCGTACCAGCGTCTGCAAGCGGTGCTGGATAATGGACACGCCGCTGAAGTATTTGGCCGTATGGTGGCAGCCAGGGTTGGTCAACGGATTTTGTCGAGCAGATGGACGCTTATTTACCGGCAGCCAGGCGGGGGACGCTATCGATCACAGCGTCGGGTTAGACGCCGTGGTTAGCCTGGGCGATAGCGTGGACGCCTCGCGTATTCATGCCAACAGTGAAACCGCGTGGCAAGCGGCAGCGCAGGCGGTTCGAGCAGCCATCAGCATAGGTGATGAACTGCCAATAGCCATGCCGATGGTTTATCACTGTATCGGTGCCGATCAGACTGATTAACTGCGAGTCACTTAGGCAACATCGAGCAACGCAAACGTCGCTTACGAAAGATGAGAGAAAACAATGAAACGTGCATTTATAATGGTTCTGGATTCATTCGGCATCGTAGCAGCGCGGATGCGGTGCATTTTGGCGATGCCGGTTCTGATACCCTTGGTCACATTGCGCAAGCCTGCGCTGAGGGCAAAGCCAATCAAGGTCGTGCCGGGCCACTTCATCTGCCGAACTTAACCTGTTTGGGATTGGGCAAGGCGGCGGAAGCCTCTACCGGGCATTTCCCTGCGGGGGTTAGATGCGAAGGCAGACATCATCGGTGCGTATGCACATGCCAGTGAAATCTGCTCTGGTAAAGACACGCCGTCAGGCCATTGTAAAGACACGCCGTCAGGCCATTGGGAACTGACAGGGGTGCCGGTGCTGTTCGATTGGGGCTATTTCAGCGATCAGGAAAACAGTTTCCCGCAGGCATTGCTGGATTTGTTGGTGGAACGCGCCAACCTGCCGGGATATCTGGGGAATTGTCACTCATCCGGCACCGTTATCCTCGAGCAACTGGGTGAAGAGCATATGAAAACCGGGAAACCGATTTTCTATACCTCGGCCGACTCCGTGTTCCAAATCGCCTGTCACGAAGAGAGCTTCGGGCTGGACCGGTTGTATGAACTGTGCGAAATCGCGCGCGAGGCCATTACCGAAGGGGGCTATAACATTGGACGCGTTATCGCTCGCCCCTTTATTGGGCGACAAACAGGAAAACTTCCAGCGCACCGGTAACCGTCACGACTTGGCCATCGAACCCCCTGCGCCTACTGTACTGAAAAAACTGGTGGATGAAGAAAAAGGCGGGCAGGTAGTTTCCGTTGGCAAGATTGCCGATATCTATGCCCAGGTAGGGATCACCAAGAAGGTCAAAGCGACCGGTATTGATGCGTTATTTGATGCCACGTATTGATGCGTTAATTGATGCGTTATTTGATGCCACGTTGAAAGAGATGGATGCCGCAGGCGACGATACCATTGTGTTTACCAATTTCGTTGATTTTGACTCTTCCTATGGTCACCACGTGATGTTTGGTCACCACGTGATGTTGCTGGCTATGCAGCGGCGTTGGAACTGTTCGATCGCCGCTTGCCGGAAATGCTGGCACGGGTTAAACAGAACGATATTCTGATTCTGACAGCCGATCACGGTTGTGATCCCACCTGGCTGGGTACCGATCACACCCGTGAACATGTGCCGGTATTGATCTATGGGCCGACGGTGACGCCGGGTTCGCGCGGGCACCGTACCACGTTTGCTGATTTCGGCCAAACGGTGGCGCACTATTTTGGTGTGTCCGATATGGACTACGGCACCTCGATGCTATGATCGCCGGTATTTACTGAATGCACACAACGTACTCTATAAGGAATCAAAGAATGGCAACGCCACATATTAATGCGGAAAAAGGGGATTTTGCCGATGTTATACTGATGCCGGGCGATCCGCTGCGTGCGAAGTACATTGCCGAAACCTTTTTGGAAAATGCCCGTAAAGTCAACAATATGCGCGGCATGCTGGGTTATACCGGCAGCTACAAAAGGCGCGCGATTTCGGTGATGGGGCACGGTATGGGGATTCCGTCTTGCTCTATCTTATACTTATACCAAAGAGCTGATCACGGAATACGATGTGAAAACCATCATTCGTGTTGGCACCTGCGGTGCGGTGCGCGAGGATGTGAAGTTGTATGACGTGGTGATTGGCATGGGAGCGTGTACGGATTCAAAAGTAAACCATCTGCGTTTTAAAGATCATGACTTTGCCGCTATTGCCGATTTTGATCTAGTGCGTAATGCGGTGGACGCAGCTCAGGATACAGGCATCACCGTCGAGTGGGTAACCCGTTCTCTGCTGATTTGTTCTACACGCCAGACCCGCATGTTCTACACGCCAGACCCGCAGATGTTCGACGTGATGGAAAAATACGGCATTCTTGGCGTAGAAATGGAAGCGGCGGGAATTTATGGCGTCTCTGTCGAGTTTGGTGCCAAGGCGTTGGCTATTTGCTTTGGTGCCAAGGCGTTGGCTATTTGCACTGTCTCTGACCATATTCGCACCGGTGAACAGACCACGTCGCATGAACGCCAAACCGCGTTTAACGACATGATTACTATTGCGCTGGAATCTGTGCTGCTGGGCGATCGCCGCTAATCCGATTCGTAACGGTCATAAAAAATCTATGGTCGGGGGGGGGGGGGGGGGGGGGGGGGGGGGGGGGGGGGGGGGGGGGGGGGGGGGGGGGGGGGGGGGGGGGGGGGGGGGGGGGGGGGGGGGGGGGGGGGGGGGGGGGGGGG
>JBPESR010000021.1:0-26581 GCA_051710525.1 Symbiopectobacterium sp.
CCAGCGCTGTCGTTTTTTGTTGCCAACAAATGACCACATCTCATCCACTTCGCAAATCAGTTGAATTTGCAGGTTATCCAGTGGCAGCGTTGTTACATTCCGCGGCGAGCGTTTTTTAAAGTACGCAGGACGGCATTGATACTATACGCAGGACGGCATTGATACTAATATGTAACGCCCGAGCAGTGTCACGAATACCCGCATTATTCATATTCATTATTTATTTCATTGCCAATCATTATTTATTTCATTGCCAATCATTGCCAAGTTAATGAGTTGGTCTGTCATTCCCGGTTTGCAGGACGACACGATAGAAATAATCGAGCTGGAAGGTGCGTTTACATGACTGACAACGGTAACGCTGATGGCCACTTTTGCCATAACCGTGTTTTTTTACAGAGGCTGCCTGTTCACAAAACGGGCATCTTACATCAACGTTAGATACTGTACCTCCACATCCAAAAACGGAGAGTTTACACTGTAATCAACTCATTGTAATCAACTCATTGAATACTTGACCCAAAAAAGCGATCAAGATCGTCCTTCGCCGCACTAGCATATTGCCCGGAACGGCCCGCCGCCGCCATGGCCTCATCCACTGCTACATTTCCAACACGCGAATCGCAAAAGATGTCGCTACACGCACGCGCTGCATGTTGGTGTTACAGCTCGCCAAATTTCTCAGTTCCTCGCCCTGAATACGATTTAGCACCACGAGCGCATCGTAACTTTTATTGATGGCAATGATCCCCGTAGCGCTTATCCCCGTAGCGCTTACCAATATACCAATAACAACAGAGCGGCCATCACACCGAGCAACGCTAATAATCCTGTAAGAATAGATATATTTTTCAACATATTATTCCATTACACAGTAAACCATATGCTTAATAAGATTATCGGTTGACATAACAGACGGATTTATCGGCACTTTCCGCTTTTGGCAGAAACCTCGCAATATTGATAACGATTGCAAGATAGTTGTATTTGGCGGCAATAAAAAAGGCACCCTTTAACAGGTACCTTTTTTTTAAAAAAAAAGATATTACAGTCTATTGCAAGTAATACCACGGTGTTCCGTGCAAATTATCTCGGAGTATTAGCCATAAATATTTGCACGATCGCGCAGTTCTTTACCCGGTTTGAAGTGGGGAACGTATTTACCTTCCAGCTCCACCTTTTCACCGGTTTTCGGATTGCGCCCAACGCGTGGTGCACGGTAGTGAAGTGAAAAACTGCCGAACCCTCGGATCTCAATACGATCACCATCAGCCAGCGTTGCCGCCATCTGCTCAAGCATCTCTTTCACTGCATCCTCAACTACCTTGGCCGGGATATGAGATTGCTGTCCAGCAAGTCTTTCGATCAGTTCAGACTTGGTCATAATTCCTCCAAGTGCGTGGTTATATCAATATTGGATAGCCACGATTGACTTACTACCGTAACAGAATGAGCCAGTCGCATGGCCTACTCATCCCACCCTATTACTCGCCTTTAGCTGCTTTGAACGCTTCAGCCATTGCGCTGCAGAAGTTACCTTCTTCCTGTTTGTTGTTTACGCTAGCGATAGCGTCTTTCTCATCTGCTTCGTTTTTCGCACGTACAGACAGGCTTACAACACGGTTTTTACGATCAACACCGGTGTATTTGGCTTCAACTTCATCGCCTACGTTCAGAACCAGCGTAGCGTCTTCTACACGGTCACAAGAGGCTGCAGAAGCACGCAGGTAACCTTCAACGCCATCTGCTAATTCAACTGTAGCACCTTTTGCGTCAACAGCAGTGACTTTACCCGTAACGATCGCACCTTTTTTGTTCAGTGATAGATAGTTATTGAACGGGTCTTCCGCCAGTTGCTTAACGCCTAGGGAGATACGCTCACGCTCTGCGTCAACTTGCAGAACAACAGCGGCGATTTCATCACCTTTCTTGTATTCGCGAACGGCTTCTTCGCCAGCCACGTTCCAAGAGATGTCAGACAGGTGTACCAGACCATCGATACCGCCATCCATACCGATGAAGATACCGAAGTCAGTGATAGACTTGATCTTACCTTCTACGCGGTCACCCTTGTTGTGGATTTCAGCGAATAGTTGCCACGGGTTGGATTTGCATTGTTTCAGGCCCAAGGAGATACGACGACGTTCTTCGTCGATATCCAGAACAATAACTTCAACCACGTCGCCCACGTTAACCACTTTGGACGGATGGATATTTTTGTTGGTCCAATCCATTTCGGATACGTGTACCAGACCTTCAACGCCTTCTTCGATTTCTACGAAGCAGCCGTAATCAGTCAGGTTGGTCACACGACCGGTCAGACGAGTGTTTTCTGGATAGCGCTTAGCGATAGCAACCCACGGATCCTCGCCCAGCTGTTTCAGGCCCAGGGACACACGAGTACGTTCGCGGTCGAACTTCAGCACTTTTACAGTGATCTCATCGCCAACATTGACGATTTCGCTTGGATGCTTAACCCGTTTCCACGCCATATCAGTGATATGCAGCAGACCATCAACGCCACCCAGGTCAACGAATGCACCGTAGTCAGTGAGGTTCTTTACGATACCTTTAACTTCCATGCCTTCTTGCAGGTTTTCCAGCAGTTGATCGCGCTCAGCGCTGTTCTCGGATTCGATAACGGCACGGCGAGAAACGACAACGTTGTTGCGTTTCTGATCCAGCTTGATCACTTTAAACTCAAGCTCTTTGCCTTCCAGGTGCAGCGTATCGCGAACCGGGCGAACGTCAACCAGAGAACCCGGCAGGAACGCACGGATGCCGCTCAGTTCAACCGTGAAGCCGCCTTTTACTTTACCGTTGATAACGCCAGTAACGGTCGAAGCTTCTTCGTAAGCTTTTTCCAACATCAGCCAGGATTCGTGGCGTTTCGCTTTCTCACGAGACAACAGGGTCTCGCCGAAACCGTCTTCTACCGCGTCCAGGGCAACATCAATTTCGTCACCCACCTGGATTTCGAGTTCACCTTGTGCGTTTTTGAATTGCTCTACCGGAATGGCAGATTCAGATTTCAGACCGGCGTCAACCAGTACGACATCTTTGTCAATAGCAACGACAAGGCCACGAACGATGGAACCCGGACGGGTTTCGATTTCTTGCAGCGATTCTTCAAAGAGTTGAGCAAAAGATTTAGTCATGTTGTTAATCTTAAGGGTTTCAAATTTAACGTCCATCTGGCATCCATGCTTGATGGGGTTGTTTCACATGCCCTGCTGTTATCCTTACAAACAAGGTTAAAAAAACTATCCTTACAAACAAGGTTAAAAAAAAACAATGCTATACCGCGCCTCAATCAACCCTGTGATTGAGCAAGGCTTTTACGCGCATAAGTGAGCGATTTCGCAATAACGTCATTAATAGACATATCGGTCGAATCCAACACCAGCGCATCTGCGGCAGGGACTAGCGGTGCTACCTGACGATTCCGATCGCGCGCATCCCGTTCTTTTATCTCGAATAAAATCCTTTTAAGGTTAACATTAAAGCTTTTTCCCTGCAACTGTAGCATGCGTCGTTGTGCACGTTCTTCCGCGCTGGCCTCCAAAAAAATCTTCACAGGCGCATCTGGGAACACCACCGTACCCAGATCGCGGCCGTCCGCTACCAGTCCCGGCGCATCACGAAATGCGCGCTGACGGCGCAATAAGGCTTCTCTCACACGCGGAAAAGCGGCAGCCCGCGAGGCGGTGTTACCGACCGTTTCATTACGAATTTCGTTACTGACGTCCTCGCCTTCCAGAATCACTTTCAGTTGCCCGTCTTCAGCAACGAAACGCACGTCAAGGTGTGACGCCAGCGGCACTAACGCTTCTTCCGAACCGATATCAACCTGATGATGTAAGGTAGCCAAGGCGAGCACGCGATAAATCGCGCCCGAGTCCAACAAATTCCACTGCAATGTTTCTGCCAACGCCTTGCACAGCGTTCCCTTGCCTGCGCCACTCGGCCCATCAACTGTTATTACCGGTGCCGTTACCACCATTTCTTTCTCCTATTACTCGGGTCAACCGCAAGGTATGTTACGACTTACGGTGCCTCATTATACGCGCCAACGAGCAAAACCGTTAACCTAACACCAGGAAAAAAATAAAATTTCAGAAGATGCCTTGCAAAACTGCGGGCGGGCCTAGGCCCGCCCGACAGAAAAAGTGCAACCACCGCCACGATTATTAATCGTGGCTCAGACGCGCCAACTGTTGAAAATAGTCCGGGAAGGTTTTTGCCGTACATTTGGGGTCGAGAATAGTTACTGGTATATCGGATAATGCCACCAGCGAAAAACACATCGCCATACGGTGATCGTTGTAGGTGCCGATCTCGGAAAAACGTAACTGAGGGGCAGGCGTAATGCGAATATAATCGTTCCCCTCTTCCACCGTCGCACCGACTTTGCGCAGCTCAGTCGCCATTGCCGCAAGACGATCAGCCTCTTTTACGCGCCAATTATAGATATTGCTCAGCGTCGTGGTGCCGCCCTCGGCAAACAGCGCTGCCGTGGCAATCGTCATGGCAGCATCGGGGATATGATTCATGTCCATATCAATGGAATGCAACTCACAGCGCTGACACTCAATATAGTCATCGCCCCAGCGGATAATGGCACCCATTTTTTCCAGCACGTCAGCAAACCGGATATCGCCTTGCACGCTGTTGCGCCCCACGCCCGTGACACGGACTGTTCCTCCTTTGATAGCCGCCGCCGCCAAAAAATAGGAAGCGGAAGAGGCATCACCTTCCACCAAATAGTCACCTGGCGCACGGTATTGCTGGTTACCCTGTACGCTGAAGTGCTGACAATTCTCGTTGTGCACCTCCAAGCCAAAATCTTTCATCATACTCAACGTGATATCGATATAGGGCTTGGACACCAGATCGCCTTTGATACTGATGCGGGTGTCTTTGCTCACCAACGGCGCTGTCATCAGCAACGCGGTCAGGAACTGGCTGGAGACGCTGCCATCCACGGCGATCTCACCGCCCTGGAAACCGCCGTGCAGGCGCAATGGCGGATAGTTGATCTGTTCCAGGTAGTCGATGGTCGCGCCGCCTTGGCATAGCGCATCCACCAGGTGACCTATCGGGCGCTCTTTCATACGCGGATCGCCGGTCAAGACAATATCGCCCTGCGTCAAGCACAGCGCGGCGGCCAATGGACGCATCACCGTGCCCGCATTGCCAAGAAACAGTTCTAACGGTTGCGACGCGCTGAACGGCCCACCGATACCGGTGACGTCACACTCGGTGCGGCTGGGTGAAAGCTGATATTGCACACCTAACAGTTGCAACGCATCCAGCATATGGCGAACGTCATCGCTATCGAGCAGATTTTTCAAACGCGTTGTCCCCGTTGCCAATGCCGCCAGCAACAAAGCACGGTTAGAGACGCTTTTCGAACCGGGAAGGTTAATCATACCATCTATCAAGGAAATAGGCTGTAGGGTAAGGGATTCCTGCATGTAACTCTTAACTCCGGTCATCAATATTATAAGAACCCCCGGTACACACCGGGGCTTACTGGAAACAAGTTGCCGCTTCACGTTCTGCGACAACGGCACAACTGGCAACGCCGCGGGCAAACCACGGCGTCACTCGCTGCGGTATTAGCCGCGGCGACGTTCAAAATCAGCCATAAAGGCGGTCAGCGCTTGCACACCTTCCAGCGGCATTGCGTTGTACAGCGACGCACGCATTCCTCCCACCACGCGGTGGCCTTTCAGCGCATGCAACCCAGCTGCTTTGGACTCTTCCAGGAACAGTTTATCCAGCGCGTCATCACCGAGCAGGAACGGCACGTTCATGCGCGAGCGGTTGGCGGCCAACACGTCGTTACGGTAGAAATCGCTGCTGTCGATAGCGCCGTAAAGGTGATCCGCTTTCTCACGATTACGTTTTTCCATCTCCACCAGGCCGCCGTGTTCTTTCAGCCAGTTGAACACCATGCCAGAGAGGTACCAGGCAAAGGTCGGCGGTGTGTTGTATATGGAGTCGTTATCGGCCAGGATTTTGTAATCCAGTACCGACAGCAGCACGCTGCGGGATTTACCCAGCAGGTCCTCGCGCACAATCACCAACGTCAACCCCGCAGGGCCAATGTTTTTCTGCGCACTGGCATAAATCACGCCGAAACGGCTGACATCGATCGGGCAGGACAGGATGCTGGAGGAAAAGTCAGCGACCACAATCTTGTCGCCAAAGTCAGGCGTTTCTTCAATTGCCAGACCGTCGATGGTTTCATTTGGGCAATAGTGCACAAAGGCCGCATCGTCAGACAGAGCCCATTCACGCATCGGTTTGGCCGCGCGTAGTCCGTCAATGCGGGTTTTTACGTCGATAACGTTCGGTTTGCAATATTTCTCCGCTTCGTTAATTGCACTGTGCGCCCAATAGCCGCCGTCGATATAGTCCGCTTTAGCGCCGTCACCCAGCAGGTTAAGCGGCACGGCAGCAAACTGCGCGCGTGCGCCGCCTTGGCAAAATAGCACTTTGTAGTTGGAGGGGATCTTTAACAGAGCGCGCAGATCCTGTTCGGCTTCCGCCGCCACCTGCATAAACTCTTTACTGCGGTGGCTGATTTCCATTACGGAGGTTCCCAGTCCACGCCAGTTACATAACTCTTGCTCGGTACGACGCAACACTTCAACCGGCAGCATGGCTGGACCGGCGCTAAAGTTGAAAACTTGTGTCATTTCCCCTCACCACATACTTAGTATGACTATTTTTAACGTTTTGTCTGTTTTACAGCGATAATTATAATTCTTTGCAACAACCACGTTGGTTTTTTTGCAGCAACCGTCATCATTTTTTTATCATTGGCTCCTCCCGCTGCAATCCTTGTTACGCTTTCCCGTTTGTTACGCTTTCCCGTATAAAACCCACACTTTGTTACGCTTTCCCGTATAAAACCCACACGGCGACAGTGTGGAGTTGTCCGTGACAAGTCCGTATGATGCACGTCCCATGATGCACGTCCCATAACGTCCCATGATGCACGTCCCATAAAAGAGAAAAGTGACAATCATGTGCCAAACGTTCATCCCAAGCAAAGATGCCGCCCTGGAAGACTCCATCGCCGTTTTCAACAACAACTCCGTGACCTGAGGTTCAACATCGAAGAAGCCTCCTGGCTGAACCCGGTGCCTAACGTCTGGTCCGTGCATATTCGCGACAAAGATTGCCCTTGTGCTTTACCAACGGCAAAGGTGCCAGCAAGAAAGCCGCCCTGGCTTCAGCCTTAGGTGAATATTTCGAGCGTCTTTCACCAACTACTTCTACTTCTTTGCGACTTCTATCTGGGCAAGTCAATCGCTAACGGTGATTTCGTACACTACCCGAACGAGCAGTGGTTCCCGCTGCCGGACGATGACAGCTTGCCGCAGGGGATTCTGGATGATCACCTGCGCGCATTTTACGATCCTTATAACCAATTGAGCGCCAACATGCTGTTGGATCTGCAATCCGGCAACGACGAACGTGGCATCTGCTCCCTGCCGTTTATCCGCCAATCCGATGACACCACCGTCTACATCCCGATGAATATCATCGGTAACCTTTACGTTTCCAATGGGATGTCCGCTGGCAACACTGCCATGTCCGCTGGCAACACTGCCAATGAAGCGCGTGTGTAGGGGTTGTCTGAGGTGTTCGAACGCCACATCAAGAACCGCATTATTGCTGAAGCCATCAGCCTACCAACCATCCCGGACAGCATATTGCAACGTTATCCTGGCGTGGTGGAAGCGATCGCCACTCTGGAAAAAGAAGGGTTCCCGATCCTTGCCTATGACGCCGCGCTGAGCGGTAACTATCCGGTGATCTGCGTGGTGCTGTTCAACCCCAGCAACGGCACCTGCTTCGCCTCTTTCGGTGCGCACCCGGATTTCAGCGTCGCCTGGAGCGTACTGTCACCGAACTGCTGCAAGGACGCGGGTTGAAAGATCTCGATGTCTTTACCCGCACCCCGCCGAGCTTCTACAATGATGATGTGGCGGATCATGCTAATCTGGAATCCCACTTTATCGATTCCAGCGGTTTGATCTCCTGGGATTTTTTAAAACCGAAGCGAATTATCCCTTTGTCGACTGGAGCTTTAAAGGCAGCACCGAAGAGGAATTTGCTATCTTGATGGCAATTTTCCACAAAGAGCACAAAGAGGTGTACCTCTCCGATTACGAGCACTTGTCTGTCTACTCTTGCCGCATTATCGTGCCGGGAATGTCCGATATTTATCCGGCAGACGATCTATTGTTAGCAAACAACAATATGGGTGTGCATTTACGCGAGAGCATCCTCTCTTTGCCCGGTAGTCAGTGGGAAAAGCAGGCGTATCTGATCTGATCGCTCAGTTGGATGATGAAGGTTTTGATGACTTCACCCGCGTACGCGAACTGCTGGGGCTGGCAACTGGCAAAGATAACGGCTGGCTCACGCTACGCATTGGTGAATTAAAAGCGATGCTGGCGCTGGTTGGCGGCGATCTGGAACAGGTCCTAATCTGGGCGGAGATGCAGGATTTCAACAACTCCGTCTTCAATCCATCGCGCAGCAACTACTACCGCTGTTTGCAGACGCTGTTGACGCTGGCATTGGATGAAGAGCGTGAGCCATCGCAATATTACAATGCGTTTGTCAAAATGTACGGCAGCGACACCATCGACACCACGAGCGCAGCGATTGCCGGTTAGCAGTGTTTCTACGGGCTGTTTGACGTTGATTACACCTTTTCCACATTGCCTGCACACCAATCGCTGCTGGCAACTTACGAGAAACTGCAAGCGGCGAAGCGTCGTTTCTGGGGCTAATGCTTCGTTTCTGGGGCTAATGCTTCGTTTCTGGGGCTAATGCTTCGTTTCTGGGGCTAATGCTGTAGCGCCCGTCCTCCCCGGTTAACGCCGGGGAGTATTCACACTGTTGTGATCTCAAACGGCAACCTTGTTTTTTTTGAAACAATTTTCAAAAAATACGCAAGATGTCATCATTCAATTAGCTTATAGCTGCGTAATTCGAATAATTCGGCATTTCTCATAAAATGAGAATAATGTACTTATTGTTATTGAATGGTGAATTATTGTTATTGAATGGTGAATTTTTAATTAATTTTCAGCAACTCACAACACCGAAATGATACAAAAACGCATATCATTTAACTCTTTTCTGGGTCGAGTATTCAATGAGTTGATTACAGTGTAAACTCTCCGTTTTTGGATGTGAGGTACAGTGTCTAACGTTGATGTAAGATGCCAGTTTTGTGAACAGGCAGCCTCTGTAAAAAAAACACGGTTATGGCAAAAGTGGCCATCAGCGTTACCGTTGTCAGTCATGTAAACGCACCTTCCAGCTCGATTATTTCTATCGTGTCGTGCCTGCAAACCGCTATCGTGTCGTGCCTGCAAACCGGGAATGACAGACCAACTCATTACATTAACTTGGCAATGAATAATGCGGATATTCGTGACATTGCTCTGGCGTTACATGACACTGCTCTGGCGTTACATATTAGTATCAATGCCGTCTATTAGTATCTAGTATCAATGCCGTCGTGCGTACTTTAAAAAACGCTCGCCGCGTAATGTAACAACGCTGCCACTGGATAACCTGCAAATTCAACTGATTTGCGAAGTGGATGAGATGTGGTCATTTGTTGGCAACAAAAAACGACAGCGCTGGCGGTGGTATGCATGGGAGTTGTATTTGAAGCGGATTATCGCTCATGCATTTGGCTCTCCAAGCAAGAAAACGCGGCGTAACTGTTCTCGGGGTTCAGAGTAGCATTTTGGTGCACTGATGGCTACAGGGTTTACAACGACGAACTTCCAAAGCAAGACACATTGTTGGCAAACTGTATACACAGCGTATTGAGCGTGAAAATCTGACGCTGCGCAACCGATTGAAACGCCTCAATCGTAAGACGTTGGGGGATTCAATATCATCGGAAATGCACGATAGGAGCATAGGCACTTACATCGAACGCGAGTATTAGGTTTGATGCTGTATCAACTCATTGAATATATGACCAACAAAGCCGATTTTCATAAAAAGAATACAACCATGAAAGGAAGCGGAAATGCCACCTATCAGAATTTTACGAAAGTGGCAAGATTGATGAGTGAAGGAAAAATCAGTGCGGAAATGATGTTAAGCCATCGATTTGACTTTTCATCCCTCGCGGCGATTTATGAAACTGAAATAGTCAAAAATAGTCAATAATAAAAATCTGTTGAAGGCTGTCGTGGAGTTTTAATCGCATTCTGCGAAATCATTGGACGAATGCCTTACCCTACAAAATCATTGGACGAATGCCTTACCCTACAAAAAATAATGAGGTTGCTATGAAAATAAAATTACTGCCCTTATGCTTTGCTGTGAGTTTTGCCGTAACAGGAATAGCTGGTGCACAGGCTCAAACCAAAGAACTGCGTTTTTCCTGGTGGGGAGGCAACCAGCGCCACCAGGCAACGCTCGCCGCAATTACCGCGTTTAAAAAAGCGCACCCGGACATCAAGGTGAAAGCAGAACCCGCAGGTGAAAGCAGAACCCGCAGGGTGGGATGGCTACATCTCCAAATTAACCACCCAGTTGGCTGGCGACACCGAGCCAGACGTGATGCAAACCAACTGGAACTGGCTAGTGCTGTTTTCCAAGGACGGGAATGGTTTCCATAACCTCAATAATGCCAAAGGAATAGACCTGACACAGTTCTCCCCACAAGCGCTCAAAATGACCAGCGTGGACAACAAGCTTAACGTTATTCCTGTCGCTATGACAGGGCGTTCCATGTATTACAACCCGGAGTTGTGGCAAAAAGCGGGATTGAGCTATCCGCAGACCTGGGATGACATGCTGGCTGCTGGTCCGGTTTTTAAATAAAAACTGGGCGACGATCACTACCCGTTCGTGCTGGCTAATTACGACACCACCATCATGACGTTTCTGAACTCGTACATGTTTCTGAACTCGTATATGATTCAGAAATACAACAAAACATGATCGATGATAAAATCCAGTCCTTCACCTTTACCCCGCAGGAGTGGCTGAACTACTTCTGGATGTATAAAAAACTGGTCGACGGACACGTCATCCCTAACATGAAGTTTTTCGCCGCCTACGGTAAAACCAACGCCTGGGAAATTCCCAATTGGCTGGATGGCAAGATTGGCGGAGTACACACCTGGAGTACCGACAACACCTTTCTCCGGCGGCTTGAAAGCGCCGGCCACTCTGGAAGTGGGGCCCTATCCGACGCTGCCGGTCGCCAAAGACAGCGGCATGTTCTACAAACCTGCAATGATGTTATCCATCGGCAAAAACACCCGATATCCACAGGAGTCTGCCCAGTTGATCAACTTCTTGCTGAATGCGCCGGAAGGGGTCAGCTACATGGGGCTGCAACGCGGTGTGCCGTTGAGTCGGGTTGCCAGCAAACAGTTAATGGATGCAGGTACGCTCAATGCCACGCAGTTGCCCGTGCAGGGGCTGAAACAGGTGGAATCGCTGTATGGCAATATTGCACCGTCTCCCTATATATATGGAGAACCCGCAACTGTTGGCCTAGTTCCTGGAACACCTGCAAAAATACGACTACGGCCAAATGACGCTGGAAGAGATGGCGCAGCCGTTCTCCAAATCGGGGCTGCGCATCCTGAAAAATCATGTAATACCCTAATGTAATACCCTACAATGTAATACCCTACAATTACGCTACAAATCCGTGTGGCGTAGGCGCTATTAGCAATGGGTAAGCCGTTTTATTCTGTGATTAAGAAAACTATGAACGCCTTTGACACTGCGCATACTGACACCGCGGCAGACGCCCGCCGCTACAACGCGATTTATCAAAAAAATTTAGCTATTGTTCAATGAGATCATTACTGTTCGAACGGACGATGCCGCATTGAAGAAGCTGAAGGTGATCGCCTTCGATCTCTCGATCGAAAACTTAGGACTGGTAACAAGGCGTGGGGATCTACGGTATCTGGCGTCTTTATCAGGTCACGGGCGAACAGTGTTATCTGGACTATGTGCTGGCATGGTATTAACGCCGCCTAGCGGAATGGTTACCGGAGAAAAACATCAATCGCATGGCACCAATGCTTACCTCACCACCAAGGGGATCGTCCAGGAAACACGCCAGCATCAGGCGCTGATCGAGGAATACGCACACTGGATTGAGCACGAACTGTTGCGCACCCAAGAGAATGGGTTCACCCACTGCACCAGCGATCACCTTAATGAAGAGCAGCTCTGGGCCGATACGCTGTTTATGAGCGGCTTGTTCTACGCTTATGAGCGGCTTGTTCTACGCTCGCGCCAGCACCTACCTAAATCGCCCAAGCTATCTGGATGAAGTCAGCTATCAGTTCCTGTTGCACATCAAATACCTGATCGACAGAGATACCGGACTGTGGATGCACGGCTGGAACTTCACCGGCAACGGCAACTACGGCAGGACGTGGTAACGGTTGGGCCTCCATCAGCACCGTCGATTTCCTCGAGATGGTGGACCACCAAGATGCCAGCTACCAGATGATCCTCAACACATTCCGCCGCCAAGCCGATGCCGCCGTGTGCTATCAGGATACCAGCGGTATGTGGCGTACCCTGCTTAACCAGCCGGACAGCTACCTGGAGGCCTCCCGCACCTCTGGTTTCACCTACGTGCTGCTAAAAGGCATACGCCTTGGTCTGCTCGACGAACGCTATCACGATACCGCCTGGAAAGGCGTCGATGCTCTGTTGAGCCGTATCGGGCCGCCGCTGGGCTTTTTTCACCCTGCTTACCGCGCCATTTATGGGGTAAAAGCCTGCTCAGCATACGGTGGCAATAATCCGGCTTTCCAGCGTTGCTGCCAACTGTGCGCAAAAGTTTGCATCCCGCTTTGACCGCCCATCTGCAACAGACCCGGCAACTGATGGCTTTTGCCCTCACGAATCAGGTTAGCCACCGCCGTATTGGCCAGCAACACTTCATACAGCCGTATTGGCCAGCAACACTTCATACAGCGCGATGCGACCGCCACCACGGCGTGGCACCAGTGGCTGGCCACCACGCGCCAGTTGGCTGCGCACGAAATCTTTCTCCTGTGCGGGAAACACATCCAGCAGACGTTCTCGTTCTACCGCCTGGGCAGCGCGCCGCGTAAGCCGTGGGAAAACGACGGGCAGTGTGCGCCGATCTCACGCTGTTGGATCAGGTCGCGATCTGCGGAAGGCGCAGATGAGTAGACAAATTCAATAGGGTCTTCCAACGTAATAACATGGCAAGCCTGCTGCTGTCTTAGCGCATTCACCATCGCCACCAATGTGGTGGATTTCCCACTGCCGGTTGCGCCGGTCACCAGAATCAGCCCAGCGGGGCGTGTTATTAACGAAGTAAGGATCGGTGGCATATGCAGTGTTTCCAACGTGTACGCCGTGGTAGCAATGGTGCGTAATGCAACGGAAAGTCCGGCATGATAACGAAACAGATGTGCGCGCAGCCGAATGCCGTCAGGTGTCGGCAACGCGCCATCTGCCTGCCCCTCAGTGTTCAATTGCTGGCGCTGAAGGGCCGTCATCCAACTGTCTCCCCAACGTTCCAGCTGTGCAGCGGTGCAACAGGCGCTGGTCTGTAGAGATTGTAACACGCCATCAATACGCCACATCGGCGGATATCCACTACACAGGTGCAGATCGGAGGCATTCTATTTTACACTACAGGTTATCTACTCATTGATATCCATAGATCCCATCCTTAGCATGACCATGAACCCGATTGAGCAGAATCTACAGAACGTCAGAGAAAAGATCGCCACCGCAGCCACTGCATGTGGACGCGACCCGCACGCGGTAACCTTGCTTGCCGTCAGTAAAACCAAACCTGTGCTGGCGATCGAAGAAGCGATTGCCTGTAAGCAGCGAGGCTTTGGGGAAAATTATGTACAGGAAGGCGTGGACAAGGTGCTTTATTTCCGTGAGGCCGCGCCTCAGGTGGAATTACAATGGCACTTTATCGGACCGCTGCAATCCAACAAGAGCCGTCTGGTTGCTAAACATTTTGACTGGTGTCACACCGTTGATCGCCCTAAAATAGCTCAACGTCTGAGCGAACAACGCCCGGCGACATTAGCGCCGTTGAACGTGTTGCTGCAAGTGAACATCAGCGGTGAAGCCAGCAAATCTGGGATCGAACCAGCAGATCTTCTCGCCCTGACCGCTACCGTCGCTGCCCTGCCGAACCTGACGCTGCGTGGCCTGATGGCAATTCCGGCACCGGAAAGTGACTACGCACGGCAATTAGCGGTATTTCAATCGATGAATGACCTGTTTGCGCAGTTAAAATTGCATTATCCTCAGGTGGATACCCTCTCCATGGGGATGACGGATGATATGAGCGTCGCGATTGCGGCAGGCAGTACGCTGGTACGCATCGGCACCGCCATTTTCGGCGCACGTGACTATCCTCAGCGGCGCACGTGACTATCCTCAGCATGTATAGGCCTCAACATGGATAATCCCCTTCGGGGCTGAACGCTGCCACTGGCCGGTTGACGAACACGAGAGAACATAAAGATGCAACACCGTAAGCTTACTTTTATTTATTGGTGCCGGAAACATGGCTCAATTGGTGCCGGAAACATGGCTCAGGCCATCATTGCAGGGCTGGTTAACGGCGGTTATCCTGCCGATCGTATCCGCGTCTGCGCACCGAGCACCGCACGACGGGATGCGCTGGCACAGCGCTATGGAGTTATCAGCAGCGACGACAGCCTCGCGGGCACGCAGGATGCTGACGTCGTGGTGCTGGCGGTAAAACCGTAGTTGATGGTAAGCGTATGCGAGCCGCTGCGCGGCATGCTGAACGCGCCCGGCAAGTTGGTGCTGTCTATCGCGGCAGGAGTGAGTGTGGCGCGCTTTCACGCACTGTTAGGGGAGTCGCTAACGCTGGTGCGCATTATGCCAAACACACCCTCATTGGTGTGTAAAGGCATGAGCGGCCTTTACGCGCCCGCTAACTATCGGCGGAAGACCGTGCCTTTAGCGCCGAGCTGATGCAAAGCGTAGGTAAAGTATGCTGGGTTGAGCAAGAGAGCGGCATAAACGGCGTTATTGCCGCCGCAGGCAGCGCACCGGCCTATTTTTTCCTGTTTATGGAAGCGATGCAGCAAGAGGACATGCGCCAAGGATTCACCCGGAAAGTGCACGTCAGTTGGTGCAGCAGGCCGCACTGGGTGCAGCTGCACTGGTAGAAGCCAGTCCGGATACACCGCTTGCGACGCTGCGTGAGAATGTGACGTCCAAAGGCGGCACCACCGCAGAGGCGGTGCTGGTGTTTAGTTTAACGGACGCCAACTGACACAAACCGTCGCCGAGGCCATGCAGGCTTCCGTGCATCGCGCGCAGGAAAGGAAAAATTGTTTTAACGCACCGTTATTCTCTATTAGCTAATAAGGAATCGATGTTTCTATGCTAACCCTGACGTTTCTGGTCAAGACACTGATCGACCTGTATGTAATGGTGCTAATGTTACGCATTTGGATGCAATGGTCACACAGTGATTTTTATAACCCGTTGTCGCAATTCGTGGTGAAAATCACGCAGCCTATCGTCAGGCCTCTGCGCCGTATTCTGCATGCACTCGGCCCCATCGATAGCGCATCGCTGCTGTTGGCATTTCTGCTGACCACGTTGAAATACCCCCTGCTGATGCTGATTCAAGTTGGAGCCTTCGCGATAAGCCCGGTCAACTTGCTGGTAGGTTTGTTGGCACTGTTAAAATCCGCGGGCTATCTAGTGTTCTGGGTAGTGATTATCCGTGCGCTGATGAGCTGGGTGAGTCAGGGACGCAGCCCGGTAGACTACCTGCTGTTCCAACTTACCGAACCATTTATGGCCCCGATTCGCCGTATCATTCCGGCTATGGGCGGCATCGATTTCACCGCCATGGCGGTGATTTTGATCCTGTATCTCCTGAACTACCTCGGGATGGATCTGTTTCCGGAATTTTGGTTCCTGCTGTGAGTGCAATAGCACTGCTGCCCGACGGGTTGGTCATTAGGCTCTATATTCAGCCGAAGGCCAGCCGTGACCAGATAGTCGGCCTGTACGGTGATGAGTTGAAAGTCTCCATCACCGCACCGCCGGTTGATGGTCAGGCTAACGCGCATTTGGGCAAATACTTTGCCAAGCAGTTCCGGGTGGCAAAAGGCGCGGTGAGCATTGAAAAAGGTGAGCTGGGCCGCCATAAACAGATTAGGATTGTTAATCCGCAGCACATTCCTACGGAAATCGCCGCATTGATCTCGCAGTAACACACCACAGGGAACTGTGCATCGCAACAGATAACTCCCCGCCATTCCCGACGATGGCATTAACAGAATGCAGGACACACGCATGTATACCACGAGCCAAAACGTCGTTTTAGCCACCGGCAACCCCGGAAAAGTTCGTGAACTCGCAGATCTGCTGGCGGATTTTGGCATGAATATCGTCGCACAAACCGAACTGGGCGTTGATTCTGCCGAAGAGACCGGGTTGACCTTTATCGAGAATGCACTGCTCAAAGCGCGCCACGCGGCGCACATCACCGGATTGCCTGCGGTGGCCGATGACTCGGGTCTGGTGGTTGATGCATTGGGCGGTGCGCCAGGTATCTACTCCGCGCACTACGCCGGAGTGTATACCAGCGATCAAGCCAATCTGGACAAACTGCTCGATGCCATCAAGTATGTCCCTGACGAACAACGCGGAGCCAGTTTCTATTGCGTGCTGGTCTATCTGCGCCACTCCGATGACCCGACGCCACTAGTCTGCCACGGCCGCTGGCAGGGTGTGCTGACGCGTAAGGCTGTGGGCGAAGGCGGCTTCGGCTATGACCCTATCTTTTACGTGCCGAGCGCAGGCAAAACCGCCGCAGAAATGACGCGCGATGAGAAAAACGCGCTGTCGCATCGTGGTCAGGCGCTGCGTTTACTGCTGGATGCGCTGCGTCATGCATAAACTGCCGCCGCTCAGCCTGTACATTCACATTCCCTGGTGTGTGCAAAAATGCCCGTATTGCGATTTTAACTCCCACGCCCTCAAAAGTAAGGTGCCGCATCAGGAATATGTGGAGCACTTATTGACGGATCTGGATGCGGATCTTCCGCTGAGCGGCGACCGGGCTCTCAGTTCAATCTTTATCGGCGGCGGCACGCCTAGCCTACTGAGCGCAGAAGGCATGCAGGCGCTGCTCGATGGCGTGCGTACCCGCTTACCGCTTACCGCGGATGCCGAAATCACCATGGAAGCCAACCCCGGCACGGTAGAGGCTGATCGCTTTAGTCGCTACCAGCGCGCGGGAATTAATCGAATCTCCATTGGGGTGCAAAGTTTCATCCCGGAAAAACTGACGCGTCTCGGACGCATTCACGGCCCGGAAGAAGCCAAGCGTGCCGTGCGTCTGGCGGCCGGGCTTGGGCTGCGCAGTTTCAATCTGGACCTGATGCACGGTTTGCCGGATCAGACTCTGGAAGAAGCGCTGGACGATTTGCGTGAGGCGATTGCGCTCAATCCACCGCATCTGTCGTGGTATCAATTGACGATTGAGCCGAATACCCTGTTCGGTTCGCGCCCGCCGGTGCTGCCCGATGGCGATGCGCTGTGGGATATCTTTGCGCAGGGCCATGCGCTGCTCACTGCCGTAGGCTATCAGCAGTATGAAACCTCTGCCTACGCCAAACCAGGCTATCAGTGTCAGCACAACCTCAACTATTGGCGTTTTGGCGATTATCTAGGAATTGGGTGTGGTGCACATGGCAAGATCACGCGCGCTAACGGGAGTATCCTGAGAACCGTCAAAACCCGCCATCCGCACGGTTATATGCGCGGCACTTACCAGGACCAGAGCAATGAAGTGCAAGCGGAAGATCTACCGTTTGAATTCTTCATGAACCGTTTTCGACTGCTGGAACCCGCGCCGCATAGCGAATTCAGTGCCTACACCGGTTTGGCCAAGAGCGTGGTACGCCCACAAATAGACTGGGCGTTAGCGCAAGGCTACCTGACGGAAACCGCTACCCACTGGCAGGTTACCGAATACGGCAAGCTGTTTCTTAATTCCTTGCTGGAAGGATTTCTGGCGGAATAATAGCAGACAGAGAAAGAAAAAAACGGGTGAACGGTTAGACAGTACTGGGGTGAACGGTTAGACAGTACTGACCGTCACTTACCCTCTAAAAATGGGGTCAAGTATTCAATGAGTTGATACAGCATCAAACGTAATACTCGCGTTCGATGTAAGTGCCTATGCTCCTATCGTGCATTTCCGATGATTTTGAATACCCCAATGTCTTACGATTGAGGCGTTTCAATCGGTTGCGCAGCATCAGATTTTCACGCTCAATACGCTGTGTTGTTGTGGCACACTGAATACAGGCCACCTGATCGGAGGTGATATGCTCATCTCAACAACACGACAGGTGACCAAATGGCAAAACATTTCACGGCAGAATTTAAGCTCGAAGCAGCAAAGCTGGTTGTCGACCACGGCTATACCTAAGTTAAGGTCGCAGAGGCGGTTAATGTCAGCCATTCGGCTATCACCCGCTGGGTTAATAAACTGCAACTTGAGCGCCAGGGGAAAACGAAGCTGCAACTTGAGCGCCAGGGGAAAACGCCCGCCGGGCTTCCTCTGAAGCCCGAACATCTAGAGCTGCGTGAGATGAAGAAAAAAGTCCAGCGTATTGAAATGGAGAATGAAATCCTAAAAAAGGCTACGGCTCTCTTAATGTCGGACTCACTCAAAGGTTCACGGTAGTCGACAGGCTGAGAGCGCGATAATCCGCTACATCACGGGCTATTACAGTGCCATCCAGCCTCACTGGGATAACAGCGGTCTGACACCAAAGGAATCTAAGCGACGGTACTACTTATTACAGTCTAATGCGGTGGCCAGTATTAGTTGACCACTACAAGCTAGATAGCCGCGCGATGCGGACATGAATTCGTTTTCGAACAGTTGATTGGCCTGTTCCATATTGCCCGCTTTTTTAGCGGCGGTGATGGCGTTGCGCTTGTCCAGATAGAGCTGACGGAATTCACCAAGCTTATCGAACAGGGCTTTCTCTTCGGGCATCGAAATCAGGCTGGCAAAGGCATCCTGACGCTTGGTGCTTTCTTTGCTCGCGGCGACATTCTCTGCTTCGAACAGTTTTGCCAACGCCGGATCGTCACTCATCGCAACGGCCATACGTACTCTGTACGCCAGCCACCAGCGCACCGTGCCAGTCTGCGGCCAGATGCTCTTTCAGTAACGATGCCTGCATCATCCATGTGGTACTGCTTGAGATTTGTTTCAGTTGGTATACCCCGGAGACCAACATGGCCAGAAAAAAAAGGATCAGCAAGCCGAATCCACCCAGCGAGCCTGGTGCCAATCTTATAATTCTTCATTATTTTCCATAACCTTTATACGATTTTATGAACTTGCCCGATGCAAGCGTGATTGATAGTAGCGCGTGAATGGGAAATAATTCCGTTGAAAAAGCGCTTAAATACACGTTATTTATAATTTATATATAGATATATAGTTATTTGTTCCTGTAAATTCATATAGTTATTTGTTCCTGTAAAATGCAGTGCTGTTTCCCCTTATGAGGATAACCGCATCCAGAAATCCATCGAGCAACGTCAGATAGCTATCGGCAAACAGGGTCGATCAGCGTGATATGTAGATCACATTTTGGCTAGGAAGGGGATTTTTATCACACACAAGCGGGGGAGGCCGACTTTACATGACTCGGCAGAAATTTACAGTTGGTTGCACTTAGAGCAGAACTCTTGCGATTGTTCACTGGCCTCATCAGGGGGAAGTCTCTGGGGTAGACTACTCCAGAGGTATTGATTGGTGGTAAATCGATGGACTCTGTCGAGTGAATCGCAGAAGTACATTGAACCATGAAATTGCACCATGAAATTGCACCAACCTACGCGGATGCGTAGGTTTTTTTTCCTGTCGTTTTCACCCCCCCCGCTTTTTCCATTTTCTCTCGTTATTTCTGCATCTCTGCATCATGCGTGTGATGCAGTTGCTCTGACACTCTTGGGATGGCTATATATGGTTTATATGTACCACCGTTTTTATGTGGTCGTTTAACTGTGAAGGGCCAGTTTGTTTCCGGCACGCTGATGGCCTGACTATGGGAGAAGGAATGATATACACTGGGAGAAGGAATGATATACACCCTGCTGCGCTGGCTGTTCCAGCGCCTGTATCGCATACGGATTTAAGGCGATAGTGCGGTATTTAAACAATCAAAACTGCTGATTACGCCAAATCATCAATCCTTTTTAGACGGTAAGCAACGCCTTTTCCCTCAAGTCACCCCTCTTATTTGCCACCGACCACATTACCGATGCTGGTAGCGGATAGCGTGCATGAACAGCGCAAACTAGCAGGTGAGCACTTGCTCCGTATCATGATGGCCGCGCGTATGGAAACTCGCCCGCGCCAGACGCTGTATCGGCATTTCTCTTTTCCTGCCAACGCTATGGCTACAGCTCGCCGTCCATTGCGGATATCGCCTTCAGTGAAGACAGTTATCAGTGGTTGCTAAAAAAGTTCCTCGGCGTTGGCCGTATCCTGCAACGTTTTACTCGGGAAAAAAAACACTTACTCTGGGAAAAGAACACGTTGGCCTGCTGCTGCCCAATGCCACGGTGACGGTAACGGCCATTCTCGGCACCTCGTTGCACGCCCGCGTGCCTGCCATGCTGAACTACACGGCGGGGGCAAAGGGCATGGGGCAAAGGGCATCAAGAGCGCGATGCTGGCGGCGGAAATCAAAACCATCGTCACCTCACGCCAGTTTATGGAAAAGGGAAACTCGCCAGTTTATGGAAAGGGAAACTGACCCACCTGCTGGAGCAGGTGAAAGAGGCCAACTGGGTTTATCTGGAAGATTTAAAGGGCACGGTAACCCTGGCCGACAAAACATGGATTTTATTCCACCTGTTGTTTCCGGTGCGGGCTATGGTGTCGCATCAACCTGATGATGCTGCGATGATCCTGTTTACCTCCGGTTCTGAAGGCAACCCGAAAGATGTGGTGCATTCTCACTCCAGCCTGCTGGCAAACGTCTAGCAGATTCGCACCGTGGCGGATTTTACCCCGCGCGATCGCTTTATGTCGGCGCTGCCGCTGTTCCACGCCTTTAGCTTGACTGTAGGGTTGTTTACGCCGTTGCTGACAGGCGCGCGGGTTTTCCTTTACCCCAGCCCGCTGCATTCCCGCATCGTTCCTGAGCTGTTTAGGATCAGAATGAGCTGGTTTACGATCAGAATTGTACCGTGCTGTTTGGCACCTCCACCTTCCTTGGGCACTACGCGCGCGTGGTGTATCATTATGATTTTTCTCGCTTTATCTACGTGGTTGCCGGGGCTGAGAAGCTGTCTAAGAACGTGCGCCGGTGGTGGCGATCAACGTTCCCATGGCCTCAAAGGTGCTCACTGTAGGGCGCTTGCTACCGGAGATTAAATCCCGGCTGATTCCGGTGCCGGGCATCGAACGCTGTGGCCGGTTGCAATTGCGTGGTCCCAATGTGATGAAGGGCTACCTGGGAGTAGAAAATCCTGGATGTTGGAGCGCCCGACGGCGGAAAATGCCGAGAGTGCACGGCTGGAGGGGGGTATGACATCGGCGATATTGTCGATTTGGATACGCAGGGCTTTTGTACCAAAATGAACATGGTGAAGCACTTTGTCAAGCTGGACGGAGAAATGGTGTCGTTGGAGAGCGTGGAGCAGTTGGCGCTGCGCGTTTCTGCGGATAAACAGCACGCTGCCAGCGCGAAAAAACGATAGCAGTAAAGGGGAAGCGCTGGTGCTGTTTACTATTGAAAGTATGCTGACCCGCGAGCTTTTGCTGGCACAGGCGCGCAGCAGCGGGGTGACGGAACTGGCTGTGCCGCGTGCTTAAAGCGCTGCCTCTGTTGGGCAGCGGCAAACCGGATTTCGTGACGCTGCGCCAGATGGCAAAGCAGCCGGAAGGCGCAGAATGAGTTCGCAGGAAGGTGCAGTGCCGCCGTTACTGTCGCGCAATATGAATGCGGTCATCGTTGCGCAGTTTTTCTCTGCCTTTGGCGATAATGCGCTGCTGTTTGCCACGCTGGCGCTGATCAAATCGTTGCTCTATCCCGAGTGGAGTCAGCCGGTACTGCAAATGGGATTTATGGCGGCTATATCGTACTAGCCCTAATTAGATGGTCACCCCCACTCTATGAGCGGTACCCTGGCAGGGTGTTTTTCTTTCAGGAGAGGCCATCATGGAAAACGTTACTCTTATTGGTATCGATCTCGGTAAACATTCTTTCCACATTCATTGCCAGTATTCGGTAAACATTCTTTCCACATTCATTGCCAGGATAAGTCAGGTAATGCGCTTCTACGTAAGAAGTTTACGCGCACAAAGCTAATGCAGTTTTTGACGACGTGCCCGTCCTCGGTTGTTGTTATGGAAGCTTGTGCCGGGACACACTTTATGGCGCGGCGTATCAATGATAGCGGCCATGAAGCAAAACTTATCTCCCCGCAGTTTGCGCGCCCGTTTATCAAGAGCAATAAAAATTATCAAGAGCAATAAAAATGATTTTATTGATGCAGAGGCGATATGTGAAGCCGCATCCCGGCCGTCAATGCGTTTTGTTCAGCCAAAAACTGAGGTTCAGCAGGCGATGCGAGCAATTGGGTCAGGGAATCTCTTATCAGATATAAAGTAAAACCACTAACCAGATCCACGGTTTTCTACTGGAGTGGAATAAGCCTGCCAATCGGCGAGGCGGTTAATAAAGCGACTATCTCTGGTGCAGGCTGAGCACGAAATCCCCGAATACCTGAGCCGTCGGCTGGTTAAGAATACCTGAGCCGTCTGCTGGTTAAGTTACATGCCCACTATCTTTACCTTGTCGAGCAAATAATAAAATAACAGTGCTGGAATCAGAATTAAATCAGTCAATCAAAGCTGATGATATTGCACAGCAAATTATGACAATGTCAGGGGTCGGGCCGATTACTGCCAGCTTACTTTCATCACCGCTCGGCGATGGAAAACAATTTTCCTGTAGCAGGGATTTTGCGGCTTCCACAGGGCTTGTACCGCGACAATACAGCACAGGAGGCAAACCGACTCTGCTGGGATAAGCAAACGAGGTGATAAAAATTTACGCAAACTTCTGGTTCAATGTGCCCGCTCGTTCATGATGCGACTTGAACATCAGCAGGACAGGCTTGCTGAATGGGTTCGGGGGCAACTCGATAACAAACATTCAAATCAAATAATATTGTCGCCTGCGCTCTGGCAAACAAACTGGCGCGAATAGCCTGGTCAATCACAACTAATCATAATGAATATGAATATCAGGCCTGATGATATTATGTAGAACTACATCAATAGACTGAGTATTAAGTAATTAAACAGCAGTTACCTATCTATCTGGTTTTGCGAAGACCGATTATTGATGACATGAACGGCATATCGGCCTGCTGAAAAACCTGACGGCAAAAGTGGCTCACTGAAGCCGAGGGCCTTTTCAGGTTCACCAGGTGCGGAACTCATCGAGGCGCGGGCATCTCGCCCACAGAGACGCAGGATAGATTGAAGCAAGTCAACCATTAGTCAAAAATCAGTATTGCAAAAATGGGGGGTGACCATAGATTTTGCCGGGCACCGGATGATTCGCAACAGCTTGGCTTTTCAGATAATGGTGAGCCCTCAGGAACGTGGTGAGCCCTCAGGAACGGCGGGAAAACCCATGCTGGCGCAGCTGATGGGGAGCGGAATCGGTGAGATAACCGCTGTCTCAGTGCGCTACTATGGCGGCATTCCTCTAGGTACCTGGGGATTAGTCAAGGCGTATGGCGGTGGTGCCCAGCAAGCATTGAAGCATGTGTAAACGCTGGAAAAAGTGCTGCGCACGGCGTATCGGCTACAATGCGACTGTACCTTACATGCGCCCGTTAGTGCGTTGATTCGGCAAATTGGCGGTGAAGTAAATCATTGCGATGATGGTTGATGGTGCAGAAGTGATGTTGTAGGTAGCGATCCCTGACAGTGCTTACCAAGAAACGGTGCACCGTTTGCGCGATATAAGCAGGGGAACGTTGCAAATATCCATTATATGATAATAATTCAGCGCTGTTTGATGACTCGTTAAGGATGTTTCGCCATGCATCGGCGCGCCATTACCCGCATTGTAGGGTTACTGGTTATTCTGTTTTCCGGGACCATGTTTATCCCTGGCCTGATTGCTCTGATTTATGTGACGGTGCAGGACGGGCATTTACGCAAACCTTTCTCGTTGCCCTGTTTATCGGCAACGCACTCTGGTTTCCCAATCGTAAACACAAGCATGAGTTGGCCTCGCGAGAAGGCTTCTTGATCGTGTGGTGCTGTTTTGGACCGTGCTGGGTAGCGTAGGGCATTGCCCTTTATCTCTTCTCTGAACATCCAAACCTCAGCGTCACCGATGCCTTTTTCGAATCGTTCTCCGGCTTACCACAACGGGCGTGACCACGCTGGTCGGGTTGGATTCTTTGCTAAAAGCCATTCTGTTTTATCGGCAGATATTGCAGTGGTTCGGCGGGATGGGGATCATCGTATTAGCCGGTGGCGATTCTGCCTATCCTCAGCGTTGGGTGCATGCAGCTTTACCGTGCTGAGATGCCTGGGCAGTTGAAAGATAAAAAGATAATAAAATGCGGCCTCGCATCGCGGAAACCGCGAAAACATTATGGATGATCCATGTGTTGCTTACCGTGGCCTGTGCGGTAGCGCTGTGGTTGGCGGGGATGTCACTGTTTGATGCTATCGGACACAGCTTTTCCACCATTGCCATCGGCGATTTTTCAACCCATGACGCCAGCATCGGCTATTTCAACAGCCCTACCATCAATACCATCATCGTGGTGTTTCTGCTGATTTCCGGCTGTAATTACGGTTTGCACTTTGCCATGCTGAGTGGCAGAAGTCTCAAGGTGTACGGTCGCGATCCGGAATTTCGCATGTTCATCTTTATTCATATTCATTCATTTATTCAGATGTCGCTGGTGGCGGTGTGCACGCTGGTGTTGTGGTTCCATAATGTTTACAACAGCGGTATCCAGACGCTGAATCAGGCGTTTTTCCAGGTGGTGTCCATGGCGACCACCGCAGGGTTTACCACCAGCAATTTTGCCGCCTGGCCGCTATTCTTGCCCGTTTTGCTGTTATGCTCTGCTTTTATCGCTGTTATGCTCTGCTTTTATCGGCGGGTGAGCGGGGTCGACGGGCGGTGGCTTAAAAGTGATTCGTATCCTGCTGTTGTTCTTGCAAGGACATCGAGAGCTCAAACGATTGGTGCACCCAAACGCGGTCTATACCATCAAGCTTGGACGTCGTGCCTTGCCGGAGCGGATCCTCGAGGCGGTATGGGGCTTTTCTCCGCCTATGCGTTGGTGTTTATTGTCAGTATGCTGGCAGTTATAGCTACCGGTCTGGCAGTTATAGCTACCGGTGTGGATGATTTTTCTGCTTTTGCCGCTGTCACGGCGACGCTAAACAATCTGGGACCGGGATTAGGGGTAGTGGCCGATAACTTAACCACCATGAATGACGCAGCGAAATGTATTCTGATTTCAACCATGCTGTTCGGGGCGTCTTGAGGTGTTTACCTTACTAGTGTTGTTTACACCTACGTTCTGGCGCGCACAACCTAAAACAACGTTCTGGCGCGCACAACCTAAAACAAAAAGCCAAAGAGCAATGACCTATGAAAGCGTTGATACTTTTTTCCAGTAAGGATGGCCAAACCAAGGCCATAGCCTCTTATATCGCGACGGTGCTAAAGGGTAAGGTCGAGTGCGATGTGGTGAACATCACGGCCGCTGACAATATCGAACCCACGCATTACGATCGCATTCTGATCGGTGCTTCGGTACGGTATGGTCATTTCCAGCCCGAGGTTTATGCGTTTATCAAACAACACGTGGAGGAATTGCAGCGTCCGCCAAATGCTTTCTTCTCTGTGAATCTGACCGCGTGTAAGCCAGAGAAGCGCACGGCACAAACAAATCCCTACACCTGGAAGTTTTTGCTGCGCTCCCCGTGGCAGCCAGCACTGTGCGGTGTGTTTGCCGGTGCACTGCGTTATCCGCGCTATGGTTGGCTCGACCGGGTGATGATTCAGCTTATTATGAGAATGACCGGTGGTGAGACGGACAGCAGTAAAGAGATTGAATACACCGATTGGAAACAGGTTGAGCATTTCGCACATGAATTTGCTCAGCTTGGTGCAAAAAACGCGTTTAATACTGATGTTTAGTACGTCCTGCCGAAAAAACAAGTACTCAGAAATAAAATTAAAATTAGCCCTTGTCAGGGCGCGAGAAGTGTCTATACCGCACTGCGCCTCCACTGACATGGCAACAGCGATTCGCAGTTGCGGTAATAGTCGGAAAGTTAAACGCGAAATTGCAAAATTAACGTTGACTTTTCAGCGGTGCTGCGTAACATACGCGAGGAGGTGGCAACGCTTTTTAACGTGGCAACGCTCTTTAACAATTAATCAGACAATCT
>JBPESR010000022.1:0-21918 GCA_051710525.1 Symbiopectobacterium sp.
GATTAATTGTGTTAAAGAGCGTTGCCACCTCCTCGCGTATGTTACGCAGCACCGCTGAAAAGTCAACGTTAATTTTGCAATTTCGCGTTTAACTTTCCGACTGTTACCGCAACTGCGAATCGCTGTTACCGTGTCAGTGGAGGCGCAGTATAGGGATTTCCGCGCAGCCTGCAATAGGTATTTTGAATATAAAATTGACTGTTTGCTGAATTCCACAGCAAAATCCCGCTTTATACCCACTTTTGCACAATGTTATCCACAAATGAGATTCTCCCTAAAATTAGACGAGCATCACGCAAATGTTTTCGCTACAATTCTCCCGCACAAAATTACCGCATAATAACAGAATAGGAATGCGGTTTTATCCAGGTGAATAGGAATGCGGTTTTATCCAGGTAAAGGATAAAAACAGCAAAACTTTATTCTACTGATTCTACTGTTCTTTTTTATGCCTATCCAAAGCCAAGGGATACATCACCATGTCACAACCTCGTCCTATCCGCCGCGCTTTACTCAGCGTTTCTAACAAAGCCGGTATTGTCGAATTTGCTCAGGCGCTTTCTCAGCGTGGCGTGGAACTGCTATCCACTGGCGGTACTGCCCGCCTATTGGCTGATGCGGGCTTACCCGTCACTGAAGTGTCCGACTATACGGGCTTCCCAGAGATGATGGATGGTCGCGTTAAAACCCTGCACCAGAAAGTACACGGCGGGATCCTGGGTCGTCGCGACACGGATGACGCCATCATGGCAGAACATGACATCATGCCTATCGATATGGTGGTGGTAAACCTGTATCCATTCGCGCAAACGGTGGCTCGTCCCGATTGCTCACTGGCTGATGCCGTCGAAAATATCGATATTGGCGGCCCGACTATGGTGCGTTCCGCCGCCAAGAACCATAAAGATGTCGCTATCGTGGTAAAAAGCAGTGACTACACTGACATCATCAATGAAATGGATGCTAATGCGCATTCCCTGACGTTGGAAACTCGCTTCAATCTGGCGATTAAAGCCTTTGAACACACCGCAGCCTACGACAGCATGATTGCCAACTACTTTGGTACGATGGTTCCTCCTTACCACGGAGAGACAGATAAGCCGGCTGGCCACTTCCCACGTACGCTGAACCTGAACTTCATCAAGAAGCAGGACATGCGTTACGGCGAGAACAGCCATCAGCAGGCTGCCTTCTATATTGAAGAGACGCTGAAAGAGGCCTCAGTTGCGACAGCAGAACAGTTGCAGGGCAAAGCGCTGTCTTACAACAATATTGCCGACACCGATGCGGCGCTGGAGTGCGTAAAAGAGTTCGCAGAACCGACCTGCGTCATCGTGAAACACGCCAACCCCTGTGGCGTTGCTATAGGCGAGTCGATTCTGGCGGCCTACGAGCGCGCCTACAAAACCGACCCCACCTCTGCGTTTGGCGGTATCATCGCGTTTAACCGCGAATTGGACGAAGCCACCGCGCAAGCGATAATCAGTCGTCAGTTTGTAGAAGTGATCATAGCGCCCTCAGCCAGTGCAGCGGCCTTAAAAGTAACAGCGGCAAAACAGAATGTGCGCATCCTCATTTGCGGCCAATGGCAGCAACGCATTTCCGGGCTGGATTTCAAACGCGTCAACGGCGGCCTACTGGTACAGAATCGCGATCTGGGCATGGTTGATGCGGGTCAACTGCGCGTTGTCACAGAGCGTCAACCGACAGAAAACGAACTGCGCGATGCACTGTTCTGCTGGAAAGTCGCGAAGTTCGTCAAATCCAATGCCATCGTCTATGCTCGTGATAATATGACTGTCGGCATAGGTGCAGGACAGATGAGCCGCGTCTATTCCGCAAAAATCGCGGGAATTAAAGCCGGTGACGAAGGATTGCAGGTTGAAGGCTCCGTAATGGCCTCTGATGCGTTCTTCCCGTTCCGTGACGGTATCGATGCCGCCGCTGCCGTTGGCATTACCTGTGTGATTCAGCCGGGGGATTCCATTCGTGATGACGAAGTTATCACCGCTGCTAACGAACACGGCATTGCCATGATCTTCACCGACATGCGCCATTTCCGGCACTAATTAAGGATATGAGACAGATGAACATTTTTATCATTGGTAATGGCGGACGCGAACACGCGCTGGCGTGGAAAGCCGCCCAGTCGCCGCTGGCAGATAATGTTTATGTCGCGCCCGGTAATGCGGGTACGGCACGCGAACCTGCACTGCAAAATGTGGCAATCTCCGCTACCGATATTCCGGCGCTGGTTGCTTTTGCCCAGGAAAAACAGATTGGTTTGACCATCGTTGGTCCGGAAGGACCGCTGGTGATTGGCGTGGTTGATGCTTTCCGCGCCGCGGATCTGACGATTTTTGGCCCGACTCAGGCTGCTGCACAGTTAGAAGGCTCCAAGGTCTTCACCAAAGATTTCCTGGCGCGTCAGCAGATCCCCACCGCATTCTATCAGAATTTTACCGAGGTTGAGCCTGCGCTGGCCTATGTGCGCAAGCACGGCGCGCCTATCGTGATCAAGGCTGACGGCCTGGCGGCGGGCAAAGGCGTTATCGTTGCCATGACGCAGGAAGAAGCGGAAAACGCGGTTCAGGATATGCTGGCAGGCAATGCGTTTGGCGACGCCGGGCATCGTATCGTCATCGAAGAGTTTCTGGAAGGTGAAGAGGCCAGCTTTATCGTCATGGTCGACGGCGATAAAGTATTGCCCATGGCCACCAGCCAGGACCACAAACGTGTGGGCGATAAAGACACCGGCCTGAACACGGGCGGTATGGGCGCATACTCTCCTGCCCCGGTGGTGACCGATGAGATCCACCAGCGCGTGATGGATCAGGTGATTTGGCCGACAGTGCGCGGCATGAAAGCGGAAGGAAATACCTATACCGGTTTCCTGTATGCCGGGTTGATGATTGATGACGCGGGCCAGCCTAAGGTGATCGAATTTAACTGCCGCTTTGGCGATCCAGAGACACAACCGATCATGATGCGCCTGCGCTCAGATCTGGTGGAGATGTGTCTGGCAGCCTGTGAAGGCAAACTAGATCAGACAACGTCCGTCTGGGATGAACGCACAGCGTTGGGAGTAGTGATTGCGGCAAGCGGTTACCCCAGTGACTACGCTTCCGGCGATGTCATCAGCAGCTTACCACAGGAAGAAGCGGAAGACAGTAAGGTGTTTCAGGCTGGCACCGCACTGCGTGGCGATAACGTAGTCACCAGCGGTGGGCGAGTGCTGTGCGTGACCGCCTTGGGTAGCACTGTCGCACTAGCGCATCAGAAAGCCTATGAGGTTGCCAAAGATATCCGCTGGAACGGCAGTTTCTACCGCAATGATATCGGCTACCGCGCCATTGCACGTGAGCAAAAGCAAATAATGCGGGAATGATAGGTAGTATGCCCCTTCGTCGTCCTCGGCGTAAGCCGGGGACCTCTGGCAGAAGAAATGCGTTTAGCCTGTGAGAGATTCCCGCCTACGCGGGAATGACAAGGGTATGCGAGAATGACGGGTAGATTTAACCACGGGTAGATTTAACCCTACTCGCTGGCAAACGGCTTCCACCGACACAAATCTTCCTCAGCCACCAGCAGCAGTTGCGGGCCAGCAGGGGCATCCAACCATGCCATGCGCAGCGTGACCTCTGGGTGATGCTGCCGCTGTTCCGCTATCCATCTCAGCGAGAGCAGATCAAAATCAGGGCTGACATTCTGTCCATCACAGGTAAGCACGCGATTGCCCTGTAGCCCCCATGACGCAATCTCACACTGCCGGTGTGTAACACCTCTCTGAGTTTCAGTACCCGCTTGGCATCAAACTGAAACAGCGCTATCTTATCGTCAGAAACGTTTTTACGCCGATCGTCGAGTTGCCGTTGCATAAAGCTGACCGTGCCGTCGTCAGCAAATCGAAGATGGAGACTTTCAGGATGAACACTACGATAACTGCGCTTTATTTCACACAGGTGGTCCCGAACAAACAGGTAACACGTTTCCACCCTTGACGATCGGGCCACAGGTTATCATCCTGCAACGCATTGTAGAGTGTCACCAACTGCGTGCTGTATTGTTGGCTGTCATCCTTGCGCCGCAGGATCGCCTACGTAACCGGTGGCGAACGTCATTGGCGGTGGCGAGTGGCGGAACAGGAGGTTAGCAATCCGGCAATAGCTACCGTGACCAGCCTGCGCCACAAAAGCAAAGGGGCGCTAACGCCCCTTTGCTTGAATCCTTCACTGGCATTCGCTTATTTAACAGCGTCTGTCAGTGCTTTAACAGCGTCGTCTTTCAGTGCTTTAACAGCGTCTTTCAGTGCTTTGCCCCCAATAAATACCGGGATATTCGCCGCAGCAATTTTGATTTCTTTACCCGTTTGCGGGTTGCGGCCAGTGCGCTCGTTACGATGGTTCACTTTAAACATACCAAAACCCACTAATTGTACTGCATCACCTGCTTTCAAAGACTCAGTTACCGCGGCCAGAGTGGCTTCTAACGCTGTTTTAGCCTGAGCCTTGGACAGGTCAGATTTATCTGCAATCACATCAATCAGTTGAGTCTTATTCATAAGTTATCCTTACAGTGTGTTATCGCTTACTTAGCATCGAGTGCGACGGATATGCTGAAAAGCACTTTCCTGCATACACGCACCGATAGCTATTTGCACCGATAGCTATTTTTTTACGTCCCCCAATGTAGACCAGACAGGGGGCGGATGGTGAAGCCCTTCAACTTGTCATCTAGGACCTTAAATCACGTTTTATCGCCTTATTTTAGCCTAAATTTATGCCAATATTGCTGCTTCCCGCAGGTCGGCGCGCAGCCCTTTAATCAATTCCAAATCACGCTCTTCACATGCCGCCAGCAACCGAAAAATCTCTCACTGAATATCCCATTCTTCTTCGATCACGGGTAGCGTGTAGAGTTCTATGTCCGTCATTTCACAGCCAGCTTGCGTCATTTCCAGCATTGCCACTGTGTGAATGGAGGTTTCGCTAATGGCAATCGCATACTCTAGCGTGGCACCACTCAGTTGCGAATGAATCAGTTCACCCAATGCAATGCACGCGTCAATGGCCAGATAGACACCGTATAAATCGTAATCATCAGCGGAAGGAATAGCGTCTTCCCATTTCTCCAACTGGCTATCGAAATTGACCTTGGCCTTTTTCACTACCAGCACTTTCCACACCAGATCGAGGATGCGGCGATACAGCTGCGCATCGCCAAACTCGGTCTGACGGCAGAATTCATAATAGTTCGGATACATCCGCTGTTCGGATACATCCGCTCGCAAAGGCAAGCCATAAAAGTCACGTGCTGCCAGCTTTCCAGCTTCTCTAGCCGCAGGTGAATAGGATTACGTAACATCTTCGACGCTCATTATTATTTTTAATGGCAGGCAGTGTACCTGAAAATTTTGCCTTGCCCTATGCCTGAATTTTTAAACTTACCGCATCCTCCTACATTACTGAGTGTTTTGTCGTATATTCAAGGAGTTAATATAGCATCAAACGTAATACTCGCGTTCGATGTAAGTGCGATGAGCCTATCGTGCATTTCCGATGATGTTGAATACCTCAACGTCTTACGATTGAGGCGTTTCAATGTCTTACGATTGAGGCGTTTCAATGGGGTGCGCAGCGTCAGATTTTCACGCTCAATACGCTGTGATTTTCACGCTCAATACGCTGTGTATACAGTTTGCCAACAATGTATTGTGCTTTTGGAAGTTCGTCGTTGTAAGCCCTGTAGCCATCTGTGCACCAAAATGCCACTCTGAAACCCGAGAACAGTTTCAGCAAATTACGCACGTTTTCTTGCTTATAGAGCTCAAATGCATGAGCGATAATCCGCTTCAAACGCGGCTCCCATGCATACCACCGCCAGCGCTGTCGTTTTTTGTTGACAACAACAGAGGCTGTCTGTTCACAAAACGGGCATCTTACTAACGTTAGCCACTGTATCTCCACATCTAAAATCAGAGATTTTACACTGTAATCAATTTATTGAATACTTTGTAATCAATTTATTGAATACTTGACCCGGATTTTCACGCAGCTAGCGTTGAAAGGCTGGCCGTTGTGAGGCAACGGCGTCAGCCCAACGCGTAGGTTCGGGTAAACGATAGCCCTGCTGGCAGCTTTTTATCCACATCAGTGCGCTGTTCAGGCTCACCGATGGCCGGTTGAGATAAACAGCGGATTACAACGCGCCTTGCTACGCCACACTCAGCCAATCTGTTCGTCATGGTCCATCAGCGCGCTTTGGCTGCCGGGTGCTTCAGAAAGCATGGCACTGTGACCACACAGCCGTTTTTTCGCCACGCCAATGGTCGGGACATCCACCAATAACCCAAAATGGTTGGCAACGCCCAACCGCCTGGGTGTGAAATACCGTGACCATCAATAAACAGCAAATCAGGCTTCTGCACCAATTGTTCCCACGCGGCCAACAGCCAGGACTCTCACGAAAAGAGAGCAATCCCGGCACATATGGCATTACCGTCGGGATACGGGCAATCTGATACTCAACCAGCTGAAGTGAAGAGTAGTGCAATATCGCAATCGTCACCCGTGTCACCGTTCCCTCTTGCTCGAACCCGACATCAGCCCCGCAATAAACGTAGGCTCGACAAAGGGCAGGCTGTCAACATGCACGATTTCCTGTGCCCGCCGTTTCTGCTTTGCTTTCAATGCTTGCGTATCCATTACCCTACTCCTTAAGGCACGTTCAATCCTGATGATAGCGATTATTGATGGAACGGGCTCGACAACCGATACACCGCATCCACAAAGGCACCGGCATGTTCCGGTGGCACATCCTGATGAATCCCGTGCCCCAAATTGAACACGTGACCAAGACGCTCAGTGGGCGGCAACCGGACAGGTTAAAGTCTCCTTGCTACGCCGCATGCTGGCCGATTTCGCTTTACCTGCCCCTAAAAGCACCGGGCGCGAATACGAATACTTTAGTTTGGGCTGGCTGAAAAAGCAGCTTGCCGGTTATGGCACCCTTGCGCCTCAGGATTTGCAGGCCACACTAGCGGAGCTAACCACTGTCAGCATTGCCGACCAGGTGCTGTTAACGGGAGGCTGTGAACATGTGCTGGTGTGTGGTGGCGGGGGAGCGCGATCCATCTGTTTGATAGCACGTCTGTCCGCATTGATTCCTGGCATTGAGGTCAATACCACCGATGAATGTGGCGTGAACGGCGACGATATGGAGGCGCTGGCTTTTTCCTGGCTCGCTGCGAGCACCTTGTCGGGACTGCCAGGTAATCTGCCGTCACGTCAGTGACCGGTGCCAACAAAGCGACGATATTGGGGGCGATTTTTCAGTTCTGAACGACTAATCAGATTTTGCTGAGAGGTCGTTGTAAAACCCGTTGTTACACTGTTATTTTCTATGACTCGACAGACTGTGTCGTGGTCATGTGGAGATAACTTTCAGACAGGTAACAACGGGAACGTAACAAGGAAAATATTGCTATCGGGCCGCGCTGGCGTGCTGTTAGGGCTTATGATTCTATCCGGCTGTAGCGGTTTTAACCGGCAGACACCGGTAAAAACGCTGCATTATCAGTGCGGCATCCTGCCGCTCACCGTAACGCTGAAACAGGATATCCAGCTTGCGGAAGTGCATTTCCTGCTGGATGGCGAGCGCCTGCAACTTCCGCAGGTGGTTTCTGCCTCAGGTACCAAATACAGCAATAATCAGTATACCTTCTGGAGCAAGGGGGAGCGTGCCTTTATCGAGCGTAGTGGACACATCATTGCGGATGATTGCCTCCTACAGAATGCGCCTTGACGCAACGTGTTACATTGAGATTTTCCTTCTGTGGGCGCAGAATGGAATGATGATTTTAGTCCCGACACATCACAGCAGGATGTTATGACACAGGACAACACTTCACTTCCCTCCACCGCATTTCCGACCGAAGATGAAATTGCGGACGTCAGACGCGAATATACCCGTGGCGGTTTACGCCGCAATGAATTGACCGCCAATCCACTCGATTTGTTTGATAAGTGGCTCAAGCAGGCATGCTATGCGCGCCTGTCCGATCCTACCGCGATGTGCGTTGCTACCGTCGATGAGCAGGGCCAACCATACCAGCGCATCGTGTTGCTCAAACATGCCGATGAGCAAGGTATGGTGTTTTACACCAATCTGGGCAGTCGCAAGGCACAGCATCTGGCGCTAAATTCGCGTATCAGTTTACTGTTTCCCTGGCACCGCCTGGATCGCCAGGTGATTGTGACGGGGCATGCTGAACGGTTATCCACCATCGAGGTGTTGAAATATTTCCACAGCCGGCCGAAAGAGAGCCAGATAGGCGCTTGGGTTTCACAACAATCGAGTCGCATATCGGCCCGTGGCGTGTTGGAAAGCAAGTTTTTAGAACTGAAACAAAAATTCATGAAAGGCGAGGTGCCGTTACCGAGCTTTTGGGGCGGATACCGTGTGGTCATTGATACTGTCGAATTTTGGCAGGGCGGGGCGCATCGCCTACATGACCGCTTTCTCTACCAGCGCGACAGTGATAACTGGCAAATCGATCGTCTGGCACCCTAAGTGCTGAGAATTGTAGCAATTATCCCCTTTAAATACTGGCGCTCCCCTCATGGGCTCCTTATTCTATGACGTTACGTTATTTCCCTTGGAATACGTTTTTTTAAACATCGTTTATTTTCTGAATAATGGAGCTATTGATGGCGAGTGGTAACCTGATTCAACAATTGCAAGAGCGGGGCCTGGTTGCTCAGGTAACGGACAGAAACGCGTTAGCAGAGCAGCTGGCGCAGGGGCCAATTGCACTGTATTGCGGTTTCGATCCGACCGCTTACAGCTTGCATTTGGGGCATCTGGTGCCGCTGTTGTGCCTGCGTCGCTTCCAGCTTGCGGGACACAAGCCTGTGGCATTGGTCGGTGGGGCCACTGGCCTTATCGGAGATCCTAGCTTCAAAGCCACAGAGCGTAAACTCAATACCAGCGAAACCGTGGGCGAGTGGGTTGAGAAGATTCGCGATCAGGTGTCGCCATTCCTGGATTTTGATTGCGGCGACAATAGCGCTGTCATGGCGAACAACTATGACTGGTTCAGCGGCATGAACGTGCTGACTTTCCTGCGCGATATCGGTAAGCACTTCTCTGTTAATCAGATGATTAACAGAGAAGCGGTGAAACAGCGTTTGAACCGTGATGATGTGGGTATCTCTTTTACCGAGTTTTCTTACAACCTGTTGCAAGGCTATGATTTCGCTGTGTTGAACGAAAAATATGGCGTTGCATTGCAGATCGGCGGCTCTGACCAATGGGGTAATATTACCTCCGGGATCGATCTGACCCGTCGCTTGCACCAGAATACTGTGTTCGGCCTGACCGTTCCGTTGATCACCAAATCAGACGGCACTAAATTTGGTAAAACTGAAGGCGGCGCAGTCTGGTTGGATGCCAAGAAAACCAGCCCGTACAAATTCTACCAATTCTGGATCAATACTGCTGATGCGGATGTTTATCGCTTCCTGAAGTTCTTTACCTTCCTCAGCATTGAAGAGATTACGGCGTTGGAAGAAGAGGACAAAAATAGCGGCAAGGCGCCGCGCGCCCAGTATGTGCTGGCAGAAAACGTCACGCGAATGGTGCACGGCGAAGTGGGTCTGCAAGCGGCGCAGCGCATTACTCAGAGCCTATTCTCAGGTGTGAATGCGCTGACAGAGAATGACTTCGTCCAGTTGGCACAGGATGGCATGCCGGTTATTGAACTGGGACGTGATGCTGACTTGCAGCAGGCGTTGGTAACGGCTGAGCTGGTCCCTTCTCGTGGTCAGGCGCGTACCATAATCACCTCAAATGCGGTGACCATTAACGGCGAAAAACAGTCTACTTCTGAGTATGCCTTCGCGGACAGCGATCGTCTGTTTGACCGCTATACACTGCTACGCCGTGGTAAAAAGCACTACTGCCTGATTTGTTGGACGGAATAAAACAGCATGCACAAGGGAGCAAGGCTCCCTTTATTCTTGTTGGTATATCCGAGGTCAGTGATAAGCAAGGTCAGGTTGTTGATAAATGAAAAACATTTCGTGTATTTCCGATGATTTTGAATACCCCATCGCCTTAGGATTGAGGTGTTTCAATCGGTTGCGCAGCGTGCGATTTTCACGCTCAATACGCTGTGTATACAGGTATACAGTTTGCCAACAATGTGTTTTGCTTTTGGAAGTTCGTCGTTGTAAGCCCTGTAGCCATCAGTGCACCAAAATGCCACTCTGAAACCCGAGAACAGTTTTAGCAACTTACGCAGCGTTTTCTTGCTTAGAGAGCCAAATGCATGAGCGATAATCCGCTTCAAACGCGGCTCCCATGCATACCACCGCCAGCGCTGTCGTTTTTTTTTGTTGCCAACAAATGTCCACATCTCATCTCTTTCTGGTTGATAGCTGTAAAATCCTTACCGCACGCGGTTTTTTCTTTTTAATATCGACACTTTCTAACGTCAAATCTTGACCGGCCTCGCGTAAAACAATGTGGGGGAAAAAGAGAACAACTTCCTGCTGTATAATACAATTTCATGAACAGCTCCTTCTTATCATTAGATTAGGACATGGAGAGTCATTAGATTAGGACATGGAGAGTCATTAGATTAGGACATGGAGAGCGGAAGACCCTTTCCAAATCTCTCCTGCGGGTAGTATCAAAAAAGAGAGCCCGGCGGGCCGTTATTTGTTCGATCGCGGGGTCAGCGTGGAGGATTTTAACTCCTATGGTTCACGTCGGGTAACCATGAGGTGATGATACGCGGCACGTTCGCCAATGTACGCATCTGCAATAAGATGGTGCCGGGCACGGAAGGGGGCTACACGCGCATATCTCCTCACAAAACGTTATGGCCATTTACGATGCGGCTATGCGCTATCAGGATGAACAGGTAGCGTTGGCGTTGATTGCCGGAAAAGAGTACAGCTAGGGTTCCAGCCGCGATTGGGCGGCAAAATGGCCACGGTTGCTCGGGGTTAGAGTGGTGATTGCGGAGTCGTTTGAGCAAATCCACCGCTCCAACTTGATTGGCATGGGGATTTTACCGCTGGAGTTTGCCCCCAGCGTGACGCGTAAAATCCTAGGGCTGGCGGGTGAAGAGCGTATCTCGATAGCGGGCCTGCAAGCCTTGACGCCTGGTGCTACGGTGGACGCCACCCTCACTGATAGTCAGGGACACACTGATAGTCAGGGACACGCGCAGGTTATTCAACCTAGATGCCGTATCGATACCCGTAATGAGCTGACCTATTATCAGCACGGCGGTATTTTGCACTACGTCATTCGCAAGATGTTGTGATTGTGATGAGTAGTAGGCGGAAATGTCGGGGCCTGAAGGCCCCGATAGCAACGTCAGCATGTTGTTTTGTTGATAGCGGCAAGTTGCTATAGACACACATTAACGCGGAGGAAGATCCAAAATGTGGCCCATTTTGGCCGCTTTAGTTGCCAGATAGTGCTCATTTTTAGGGTTGCGTCCCACGATTAGCGGCACTTGTTCAACAATGTTGATGCCTGCATCATTGAGGATTTTTACTTTTTGCGGATTGTTGGTCAGCAAACGTACTTCATTCACGCCTAACAGCTTGAACATATCCGCACATAGCGTGAAGTCGCGCTCATCAGCTGCAAACCCGAGTTGATGATTTGCTTCTACGGTATCGGCTCCCAGGTCTTGTAACGCATAGGCACGAATCTTGTTCAACAAGCCGATATTACGCCCTTCTTGTCGGTGATAGAGCAGCACACCACGCCCCTCTTTAGCAATATGGCCCAATGCGGCTTCCAGTTGGAATCCGCAATCGCAGCGCAAGCTGAACAATGCATCACCGGTTAAACATTCAGAATGAATACGTGCCAGAACAGGTGCTGGACCGAAGATATCACCGAAAACCAGTGAGAGGTGATCGTGTCCTGTGGCTAACTCTTCGAATCCTACCATAAGGAAATCGCCCCAGGGGGTGGGTAGTTTTGCTTCGGCCACCCGTTTAAGCTGCATTTTACATCTCCAACACAAAAAGATTGCGCATATCCTACTGCCGGATAACGCAATTAACTAGTAAAAACGCCATTGCGCAATAAAACCAAACGCAAACCGTGCAGGTGCTCTGCATGTATTCATTAGGTTTGTACCACAGCACGATGTAGGTTTGTACCACAGCACGATGTTTGTACAGCAGCACAGGTACTGACATAACAATAGAGTAGTTTATGTTCCATTGACGAAGGCGGGGGGATTCCGTGATAAATTCATGAAAAATTTGCGATTTACACCCACTCTTTAACCGTATTTTTCTGCGTTTGTGAGTGAAAGATGAAACAGGGGAAGCTATGTACGACATTGCCAAACGCACTGCCCTCGGTGCGGGAATTTTGCTGATATTGCCCGTTGCCGCAGGATTGAGCGGCTGGCAATGGCAACCAGAAACACAGGGACTTTGGCTACGTGGACTATTCTGGGTCACGGAAATGGTGACACGCCCCTGGGGTATAGTGACCAGCGCGCTGTTGGCGCTATGGTTTCTGTGGTGCTTACGTTTTCGTTTCAAACCGGTCCTGAGCGTGCTAGTAATCATGGCGCTGACTGTACTGGTAGGTCAGGGCCTAAAGTCTTTAATTAAAGAGCGGCTTCAGGAACCGCGCCCCTTTGTGGTCTGGTTGGAAAAAGCGTATCAGGTCGATGACCGCTATTTCTATTCTTTGCCACGCCCCGAGCGTGCGCGGTTGGTGGCGGAACAACTGAACGCACAGACGCAGATACCTGAATGGCTGCGCGCCTATTGGCAATTTGAAACGGGTTTTGCCTTCCCGTCAGGGCATAGCTTGTTCGCGGCAACCTGGGCGTTACTGGCGGTAGGGTTGTTGTGGGCGCGGCGGCACTATAAAACTGTGGTGGTATTGATGGTGTGGGCATTGGGGGTTATGGCCAGTCGTTTGGCGTTGGGCATGCACTGGCCGAAGGATTTGATCGCGGCGGCCCTGATAAGCTGGGTGTTGGTAGTGCTGGCTTGTACGCTGGCACAACGCTGGTGTGGTCCATTAACGCGATCTCCTCAGGAAAGGCAAAGTGATGATGACGCGAAAAAAGGGGCATCAGTGACCCCATCCTATGATGTCAGGCATTGCAGTTCATACCGAGAGCCTCTCTGCTGTTTCAGGCAGATGGGCCGTGGTCAAGGACCATTACTTGTGACGCATATCTTTGAACAGTCTGATATGTAAAATCGTCTCTGTGACTAATACACATTACTGTAAACGAAACCCCGGTCCCTGCGGTGCAGAAATCCCCATGGTGCATAACGGCGGGGATACGGGTCACGTTAAATCATGTGATCGCCAAAGATGGAACCACATTACAAGATGCACTAGAGAGTTTATATCTGAGGTTGAACGTCAGTCACCCTGCCGTCTCGGCACACCTTTGTCAAAGGTAAAACGGTGCAATTGCCTTATGACCCAACCGAAATTTTTGTGTTGGAAAAGTGGGGAACGGAGTACCACATGATCAATGCGATTGAGGGGGTAGTCTCACACATTGACGGTTATTATATATATTTTTATCATCCCTGTCGACGCGCCCTACAAGATCCAATGCGCAGCGCTAGCCTGCCCTGAAGAACCGATAAGCTGGCTTCCCCTTAAGGATACTCTTCTTTTGTGAATGCCACCAAGGTGCATTTCGCTGGAGTGCTAAAATTTGTTCAACAGCAGTTTGTTTTTTTGGAGTAATGCCAGCGGCCATTTCATGCCTCCGGCGGAAGCACGCCACGCGCTCTTGCCCTATATAAAATTGCTTTTTCCTGAATCGCGTTTTGTCGAACATCGCTTTTTGTTATCGGGTTGTTCAAAAACAGGAGGTGCTGTCAGCATCGTCTGATGCTACCTCATCTTCAGCTAGCCGCGTCCTTTCTCCAGCTATAATGGATAATTATATGGGGTTTAGCGCCAACATTTGGCATAATCATAAGGTTAAGGCGATATCACAGGAACAAGAACGTGAAATACTTGCTGATCTTCTTATTGGTACTGGCGATATTCATCATTTCCATTACATTGTGGGCGTACAACGAGCAAGTTGTCACCTTCAACTATCTGCTGGCGCAGGGCGAATATCGTGTTTCTACGCTACTTGCGACGCTGTTTGCAGTAGGGTTTGTGCTGGGGTGGGTGATCTGCGGTTTATTCTACCTGCGATTACGGATCACCTTGGGCCGAGCCCAACGTAAAATCAAACGCCTGGAAAAGCAACAGTCTGTAACAGAGAGCGAAACGCCGCCCTCTACGCCCTCTGTTTCCCACTAAGGATCCTCCTTTATGTTAGAACTGCTGTTTCTGTTATTGCCGGTGGCCGCCGTGTACGGGTGGTACATGGGCCGCAGAAGCGCGCAGCAGGACAAGGATCAGGAAGCCAACCGCTTGTCGCGCGAGTATGTGACAGGTGTTAATTTTTTGCTTTCTAATCAGAAAGATAAAGCAGTTGAGCTGTTCCTTGACATGATCAAGGACGAGAGTAACACCTTCGAGGCGCATCTGACGCTGGGTAACCTGTTCCGCTCACGCGGTGAGGTCGACCGTGCTATTCGCATTCATCAGGCATTGACGGAAAGCGCCTCGTTATCGTTCGAACAGCGCCTGCTGGCAGTACAGCAACTGGGGCGTGATTATATGGCTGCCGGGCTGTATGACCGTGCTGAAGAGATCTTCATCCAACTGGTGGATGAAGAGGATTTTCGTGGCAGTGCGTTTCAACAACTGTTGCAGATCTATCAGGCTACCAGCGACTGGCAGAAGGCGATCGATATTGCGGAAAAACTGGGCAAACTCGGCCAGCCGCAGTTGAATACGGAAATCGCCCATTTCTACTGCGAACTTGCGCTGCAAGCGATGAGCAGTGACGATTTAGATAACGCGTTGACACTATTGAAAAAGAGTGCAGCAACGGATAATGCGTGCGCTCGGGCGTCGATCATGATGGGACGCATTCATATTGCTCAGGAGCACTATGCGCCTGCGGTAGAGGTGCTCCAGCAGGTTCTGGAACAAGATAAAGCCTTTGTTAGTGAAACCCTCCCGATGCTGGAAACCTGTTACCAGCACTTGCCTGTGTCGGAGGCATGGGAAGATTTTCTCAAACTCTGTGTTGAAGAGAATACCGGTGCCAGCGCCGCTCTGATGTTGGCGGATATCCTGGAGCGCAAAGAAGGGGCTGAGGTGGCACAGGTCTACATCAACCGCCAGTTACAGCGTCACCCGACAATGCTTGTTTTCCATCGTCTGGTGGATTTCCACCTGAGTGAAGCCGAAGATGGTCGAGCCAAAGAGAGCTTGCTGGTGCTACGCGATATGGTGGGAGAACAGATACGCACCAAACCGTGCTATAGCTGCCAGAAGTGTGGCTTCACCTCGCAATCTCTATACTGGCACTGTCCTTCGTGCCGCTCATGGGCCAGCATTAAACCGATTCGTGGTTTGGACGGACAATAGTGTGAGGCGTGCCTTATGCTATTGTATATTTTATAAAAGGGATTTAGTTACAACATATTTATTGTTTGAAACACATTCACGGTGAACACCGTGCGAAATGCAGCTCTGTCCGGCAAAGCTGCTGGACTTTCGCGGGAGACTGCTGGGCTTTCGCGGGAGAGAAGAGTAGAATGCGGCGGAAAATTTCTATACGCGTACCAATCTCACTCCACGGATTCAATCGCCAAGCAAAACTGAGGGCCACATGAGCGAACACATCACCCCACCGCATGCCGTTACGTCGCCAATCGTTATCGCATTAGACTATGCTGACCAGAATCAGGCATTGGCGTTTGTCGATTGCATTAACCCACAGGATTGTCGGCTGAAAGTGGGCAAAGAGGTGTTTACCCTTTTCGATCCGCAATTTGTTAAGGCGTTGCAGTAGCGCGGTTTGACGTTTTTCTTGACCTCAAGTTTCACGATATCCCTAATACGGCCGCACATGCGGTGGCGGCTGTAGCAGAATTAGGGGGTGGATGGTCAACGTCCATGCCAGTGGTGGTTGGCGGATGATGGAAGCGGCAAAAGCGGCATTGCAACCCTTTGGTGCCGATGTGCCCTTGCTGATTGCTGTTACTGTATTGACAAGCATGGAAACCGATGATCTGCTAGCGTTAGGCATCACTGCGACACCGGCCCAGCAGGCTGAGCGCCTCACGGTGCTGACCCGTGATTGTGGATTGGACGGTGTGGTGTGTTCTGCGCAGGAAGCGCAACGACTGAAGCAGGTTTGTGGTAGCTCGTTCAAGCTTGTCACGCCGGGTATTTGCCCTGCGGGCAGCGCTAGTGGCAATCAGTGTCGCATTATGACGCCGGAACAGGCGCAGGCGGTAGGGTTGATTATATGGTCATTGGGCGTCCGATCACCCAATCTGCCGATCCGGCGCACATGCTGGCGCAGATTCGGCATTCGTTGTTGATGGGGGGCAGGCATTAGTGAAAGTAATAGTCGGTTGGTCTATTCCACCGACACCGGACGCATCAAGGAAGAGTCCGCTCCGGTAACACGTGCCAAAGGAGACGGAGTGGTGCGCATTCAACGGCAAACCAGCGGATGGCGTATGCATTATCACGGGTCTCGCTCTGGATGATGGCGCGCTCACCGCGTTGGCCGCAGAGCTAAAAAAGAAGTGTGGCTGTGCGGTTAAAGAAGGCAGCATTGAGATTCAGGGCGATAAGCATGATCTGCTAAAACGGCTATTATCTGCTAAAACAGCTATTGGAAGCGAAGGGATTGAAGGTCAAGCGTGGCGGGCAGTTACAAGCTGGCGGGCGGTTATGGCGGGCGGTTAATAGAGAATCTGACAGCAGGGTGGCTTCGCCATTAATCGACTAATAATGCCAATCGACCAATCAATAATGCCGCCAATGGCCGCACCACCCAGCGTGCCGCCACCGGTCAGGATTGCCCCACTGACTGCGCCAGACCTAGCACCAATGGTGATATTACGATCGTGTTTGGACATGTTGGAACAGCCGCTAAGCGTCATGACGAGTGCTACGGCAAGGACAGTAACGACGAAACTTTTTTCACAACTATGGTGATCTCCTGATGTTTCGCCCGTGACGGTGGAAAAATATCGCATTACACGATATTTGCACTATTTAATCTGATCTTGTCGGTCATCATCCTATCGGATGATAGGGAGGGCGAATGATGTTAGCAGAATTCAAACAACAGGTGCTAGAGGAGAATCTGGCGCTGCCAGTGCACCACCTGGTGACCTTTACCTGAGAAAATGTCAGTGCAGTCGATCGTCAGCAGGGCTGATGGTCATAAAACTGTAGGTGTGGCTTATCCGGTGATGACCGCCGAAGATATGGTGGTGATGGTGGAACTGGCAACCGGGCGCGTGGTTGAAGGAAGCAAGAAGCCTTCATCCATCGGATTCACACCGCGTGCTCTAACCAATCATGCGATTGTGACTTTCCCGTTCAATCAACTTAGGCGTGGTACCGATGGAGACCAACGCATGGAACCCGGAGATGGCACCGCAAGCGATGGTGATAAACAGGAAGGGGAATAGGCTACCGTAGAACACCGGCCCGCTACCGTCAATAAAGTGTGTCACAGACAGCATTTTCAGTTCTGGCGTGGCGAACACAATACCCACAGCAAAACTGACAATAACCATAATTTTTAGTAAAGTAGAAAGATAGTCGCGTGGGGCAAGCAGTAGCCATACCGGCAGCACCGAAGCGATAAAGCCGTAAATTACTAACGCCCAAGTCAGCGTAGTGCCTTGCAGGGTGAAGAAGGGGCCCCAGTACGGATGGACAGAGATGTCACCGCCGTATATGATGGCCATCATCATCAACACAAAACCGATCAATGAGACTTCAGCAATTTTGCCGGGGCGCAGAAAACGTATTATATAATATAGATGCCAATAAACATTATAATATAGATGCCAATAAACATATAATATAGATGCCAATAAACAGCGCAATCGGGATAGTCGCTGCAATGGTAAACACCCCCACAGGGGCTGTGTGCTAGCACTTTGACCACCACCAGTGCCAGTGCGGAAAGGATGATTATCATCACACCCGCGAAGGTGCAAAACTCTTGTTTTGCCATTTCTCCGAGCGAACAGCCATCGTGGTGCGTCGGTCGAGATAAACGCGCGTCGAGATAGTCGAGATAAGAGATAGAGATAAGAGATAAACAGGACCAGAAAATCTTGTACCGCAACGGCGAACATTACCCCGACCAAAATCCAGATCGTGCCCGGCAGAAAGCCCACCTGCGCGGCGAGAATCGGGCCAACCAATGGACCAGCCCTGGCGATAGCGGCAAAGTGGTGACCAAACAGCACCCACTTGTTGGTGGGAACATAATCCAACCCGTCATTATGACGTTTAGCCAGCGTGACACTACGGTCGTCCAATTCAAACACTTTTTTAGCAAAAAAAATAGACTGTAAAAGAGGTAGGCAATGCTGTAGCAGGATACGGCTGCAATGACCAACCACACGGCATTAACGTGCTCTCCGCGGCATTAACGTGCTCTCCGCGACTTAAGGCCAGCATCGCGAAGGCGATAGCCCCCGCTAATGCGACCAACAGCCAGATCACTATGATCTTGACATCATTCATGACAATGTCTCCTTCTTCGTTACCCAACTAATGGGGCCAGAGTTTTGCTGGCTTTTAGGGCGTCACACCGTGGCAAATGGCGCCGCCCTTAAAAACATAGTGTATTTCAGCGTGATGCGCGGTAGGTGCAGATGAGAAAATGTGGGCAAGAGTGAATTTTTGTAAATTAAATTCAGTTTTGGCTAATGGTGATAGGGGTGGGGAGAATCTGATGCGGAGAAAATCGGTGTCGCCAACCCGCAGGCTGGCGACACCAGAGGTTTATGCTACAGGTTTGGCAATGATACTGCGCGTTTCCATGCGCACGTCGGTCAATACCACATCCAGCGTATCGCTTACGCGGTAGACCACTTCACCTTTGACGGAGACCGTGCCGGTTTCCTGGCTGCTGACTAACTCATCGCGTACTGCGTGAATAAACGAAGCCGGGATAAAGGCAACGGCACCGTTGTCCAGCAAACGCACACGCAGACCACCGCGTGTCACATCGATGATCTCGGCGCGGAAGCGGGCATCAGTCCCGGCTTTCGGTTTCAGGAAACGAGCATACAGCCAGTCACCGACGTCACGCTTGGCCATCCGGTTTAAACGACGGCGCTCCGCCATTTGTTGTGTGATGGCATCTTGCGGTTTCTCAGCGGGCTGTTGGCAAATAATCGCTTTCAGCAGGCGATGGTTGATCATGTCGCCAAACTTACGGATGGGCGAGGTCCAGGTGGCATACGCGTCCAGCCCTAAACCGAAATGCGGTCCTGGCGTAGTGGAAACTTCGGCGAAGGTTTGGAAGCGGCGAATGCGGCTATCTAAAAATGACGTCGGCTGCGCATCCAGCTCTCGGCGCAGTTTGCAAAAACCGTCTAGGGTCAACAGCGCAGCAGCGTCCGCTTCAATGCCGTTGTTGCTTAACACCGCCATGGCCTGATCGACGTGGGTTGGCTCGAAACCGTTGTGCACATTGTAAATGCCGAAGCCAAGCTTTTCTTTAAGCATGCGTGCAGCGCAGATATTGGCGGTGATCATGGTTTCTTCGACGATATGATTAGCGATGCGACGTTGCTCAACTACGATATCCAGCACATCACCCTGCTCACCGAGCAGGAAACGGCAATCGGGACGATCTTTAAACACCAGCGCATGGGTGGCGCGCCAAGCGCTGCGGGCCAGACCGATGCGGTGCAACAAACGAATTTGTTCAGCAATGGCATCGTTCTCCGGCTGCCATTCACCCTGCTGCTCCAGCCAGTCTGATACGTTATCGTAAACCAGTTTGGCCTTGGATTCTACCCAGGCGGCAAAGAATTGCACATCATCATCGCCCAGCGCACCATCGGCCGCGACGGTGACGCGGCATACCACTGCCGGTCGGCGCTCTTGCGCGCGCAGCGAGCAGAGATCGTCGGAAAGCACGCGTGGCAGCATCGGAATATTGAATCCCGGCAGATAGTTGGTAAACGCACGTTGACGCGCCAGCGTATCCAGCATACTGCCCGCTTCCACATAGGCGGTAGGGTCAGCAATGGCGATAGTGAGTTCCAGTGTGCCGTCGCCGTTGTCTTTGGCATACAGCGCATCGTCCATGTCTTCAGTGCTGGCGCTGTCGATGGTAACAAAGGTTAGTGCGGTCAAATCTTCGCGCGTCAGATTGCCGTCATCGAGCGTCAATTCGCTGTCTATTTCTGGCGCAGTACGCTCAAGATTATGACGTGACAACGTCACCCACCACGGCGCCAGCGGATCGTCGCCGGTGGTGATGTATTGCGTTAATTCAGCATGGAAGCTGCGATCGCCTTTGAGCTGATGGCGACGCATTTCCGCCACAACCCAATCACCATCCTGAAAGGTGTGATTTACGTCGCGTCCGGTACGGCAGGGGATCGCCTCTTTCAGCAGCGGATGATCGGGCAGGATGGAAAAACGGTCGTCCTTTTTCTGCACACGGCCAACAAAGCGCGTCAAAAAGGGTTCAACCAGGGATTCCGGCTCTGCTATTTCACGATCTTTATCGGTGTGCAGAGTCGCAACGATACGATCGCCATGCATCACCTTCTTCATCTGCGGTGGCGGAATAAAGTAGCTTTTTTGTGCATCGACTTCCAAAAAGCCGAACCCTTTATCAGTGCCTTTCACTACGCCTTCAGCACGCGGAGTTTGGGAGTGAAGTTGCTGTTTTAGCTGGGCAAGCAGCGGATTATTTTGAAACATAATGAGTAAAAGAGATGTCCAGATGCGGTTATTAACGACACTAATGAATGGCAGACAGTTTTACGCGAAACCTGTGCTGGCGGCAAGCGTGATGTATATCATATCAATGAGACCAATCTTCGCGTTTTGAGAATAACCGCTAATGCATCGTGTAACGGAAGTGGAAAGCAGGCGTCCCGGTCAGTGCCGAGACGCCAGTGTATCAGGCGATACGTCACTCAGTTTCTGTATTGCACTGGCTTCTGGTTATGACTACGGGCACCGATTTTGAGGTCGGTATAAAGGTTTCATCACCTACACTTGAGAGTGGTACTAACGGATTGGTTTCCGAGTAATAGGCGGCCAGATTGCCGCAGGAATATTGTAGCTAACTAGGCGAAATCCACTGACCTTATGTGTGATGCCATCGTTCCACAGCATTTTGGTTCCACAGCATTTTGATATCCACGTTGTCACCGTCAACCAACCCCAGTGCAGCGATATCCTGCGGATTGATAAATAGCACCTCGCGTTGCCCGTAAACGCCGCGATAGCGGTCATCAAGGCCATAAATGGTGGTGTTGTACTGATCCGTGCGAACGCAGGGTTTGCAGCGTAAAAGGAGCCTGCTGCGTGCCAAGCTGCGGGAACAGGGTTTTCGGCAGTTCTGCGGCGCAGAAGTTGGCTTTATGATTCGGGGTGTTAAAGCATAACTCAGCCGCCGCATTGCCCAGATAGAACTCGCCGGGCTGTTCGCAACGGGCGTTGAAATCGTTGCGTTGAAATCGTTGAAGCAGGGCAGGGTGGCAGCGATATGGTCACGGATCAGTGAATAGTCCCCGCAAGGAATAGTCCCCGCAAGTGCTAGCCAATCCACCGGTTGGTTGCCCAACGTGGCATTGGCAATGCCGGCGACGATAGCGGTCTCAGAATGCTGTTGTTCTGACAGTGGCCGAGAAATATTATCCTTTTTATTTATGTCGTTATAATTAATCGATCGAAATAATTACACCTCAGTCCACTCTGAGCCACGTACATCTCGGTACTTGTCGGTCAAGGTTGCTGATTTATGCCCTA
>JBPESR010000023.1:0-21556 GCA_051710525.1 Symbiopectobacterium sp.
ATTGAGCGTGAAAATCTGACGCCGCGCAACCGATTGAAACGCCTCAATCGTAAGACGTTAGGGTATTCAACATCATCCGAAATGCACGATAGGAACATCAGCACTTACATCGAACGCGAGTATTAGGTTTGATGCTGTATCAATTGAATACACGACCTTACTCCATGCATAACAAGATAAGTGATGCGCGCTAATACGGCAAGGAAGAAAACAAATTAAATCTCGAAATCTTCCAACGTTTTGCTTCCGCCATCAATGGCTTCACGGATCGCTTTCGGCGTGCGGCCCTGGCCGGTCCAGGTTTGCTCGGTGCCATTCTCATCAATATATTTATATTTCGCCGGACGAGGATCGCGTTTGGCCTTGGCCGGTTTAGATTTCACGCTTTCCAGCAGTTCAGCCGGATCAATACCATCTTCAAGAAGCTGAGCACGAATGGCATCCAGTTTTGCCAAACGTTCTGCCTGCTCTTTCTGAATTTTGCTGTCTTCTTCGCGGCGCTCTTCCACAATTGCAGTGAATTTGCTTAACAGCTCTTCCAGGGTTTCAAGATCAGTATCTCGGGCCTGAGCGCGGAGAGAACGAATATTACTTAGCACGTCAAAACTCATCATGGTGTTCCTTTAAACAGAAGAGATATTATTAGCTTAAGATATTAGTAGCTTACAAGATATCTTTTGATTTTCCAATATACATCAGATACGCTGGCATGAAATATTTTTTCATAGCGTCTTATGTAAAAAATGCGTAACGTGAGGCACGGGTAAAGCAGGGACGTTAATCGTTAGTTGGTTAATAAAACAATGCCGCGTGGTTACTTCTATTTATTATTAATTCATCACTTAACCATCCATACTTTAGCGTGGTTTTTTGTTAGCCGCATTGGCATACGTAATCCCTTACCGGTATCAGCTTATCGAGGCGATCTCATTTTTCTCCTGTGTATAACTCTCCTTATTTAAGGGTAAAAGCGTAACCGAGAAAAATATAATGCCAGCTCGGCATACGCAGAAGGGAAGGGGATTGGGTGGACAAGTGTGAAATCCCGTACCATTTTGCTTTCCTTTTATTCAGCGGTGAATGAATGCCTGGTAGGCAATCGTCCTTTGACGGGAGGTGAATACAAATCAATTTACACATTCTGGTTTGATGATTATCCTAAATATGTTTTTCTGTGGCAGTACCACAGTAAATTGATGTTGCGATGACTCGGGGTGCCCTTCTTTGTGAAGGCTGAAAAATACCCGTACCACCTGATCTGGATAATGCCAACGTAGGGAAGTCTCGGTATTCCGATCGGCTACCGTATTCTTGCACGCCGGTTGGTGGTGATAATGAACGACCTACCCACCGATTTTTCTGCTGCCAACGCGGCAGCAGTTTCGCACGATTTCTCAACGGATTCGCCGTTAGTCCATTGCTTGACCAACGATGTGGTCCAGTTTTTTACCACCAATGTGTTGCTGGCGCTAGGGGCATCCCCGGCGATGGTGGTGGATCCTGGCGAGGCAGCACAGTTTGCTGCGTTGGCCAATGCGCTTCTGATTAACGTGGCACTTTAGAATCAACGCGCGTCGATGCGATGTTGGCAGCTGTACATAGAGCTAATCAAGCGGGAAAACCCTGGGTGCTGGACCCCGTCGCAGATGGCGGGTTGCGCTTTCGCACCGGTTTTGTGCGCGAATTGCTGCCTTGCAAACTGGCAGCGATTCGCGGTAATGCCTCGGAAATTATCGCGCTGTCTGACGTCTCTTTACAGGGCCGAGGCGTTGACAGCCATCATGCTTCCTTTACTGCCATCCCGGCAGCTCGCGAACTGGCTGCGCGCTGGTCAACCTTGGTAGCGGTGACGGGAGAGGTGGACTACGTCACGGACGGTGTACGCGTTTGGGCGGTAAACGGCGGCCATCCGGTTATGACGCGTGTGGTGGGTACTGGGTGTGCACTCTCCGCCGTCGTTGCGGCATTCTGCGCCCGCGGTGAAGGCACGTTGTCTCAAGTTGCGACAACCTGTGCAGTAATGTCGCAATCAGGGGAGCGTGCTGCTGCGCAGTCCAACGGGCCAGGCAGTTTTACACCTGCATTTTTTAATGCGCTTGCGCTATTGCATCAGGAGGTTAAGACATGTGCCTTATTTAAAAGAGAACGCACCCCGAATAAATGCGTTAACGATAGCAGGTACCGATCCCAGTGGTGGAGCCGGGATCCAGGCCGATCTAAAAACGTTTTCTGCCCTGAGCGCCTATGGCACCAGCGTGATCACTGCGCTGGTGGCGCAAAATACTCAGGGGGTGCAGTCGGTTTATCGTATCGAACCTGACTTTGTGGCGGCTCAACTGGATTCTGTATTGAGCGATGTGCGTATCGATAGCGCGAAGATTGGCATGCTGGCGCAAAGTGATATTGTTGAAGCCGTTTCTGAACGCCTGCAACGCTATTCTGTCCCTTATATTGTACTGGATACGGTGATGTTGGCGAAAAGCGGCGATCTGCTACTGGCTCCTGAAGCGGTCGCCGCGATCCGAGAGATGCTGCTGCCGCGTGTGTCACTGATAACCCCTAATCTGCCGGAGGCGGCGGCGCTGTTGGCGTGTAATGCGGCGAAGACAGAAAGGGAGATCAAAGCTCAAGGGCAAGGGTTGCTGGAGATGGGGGGCCAGGCGGTGTTGATCAAGGGGGGGCACTTGAGTGACACGGAGAGTCCGGATTGGCTGTTTCAACGTGGACATGCACCACAACGTTTTTGCGCACCACGAGTAAACACCCGCCACACGCATGGTACAGGATGTACGCTGTCTGCGGCGCTGGCGGCGCTACGCCCCCGCCACCACGATTGGGAAAATACGGTGCAAGCGGCGAAGCATTACCTCCAGCATGCATTACTGGCGGCAGATTCATTGGAGGTGGGTCAGGGGATTGGCCCCGTGCATCATTTTTATCAATGGTGGTAGCCCGCTATGGATGAAGCGATCGGCGGCGATAAGCCGCCGATATTGGTCGTGTATTCAATGAGTTGATACAGCATCAAACGTAATACTCGCGTTCGATGTAAGTGCCGATGAGCCTATCGTGCATTTCGGATGATTTTAATACCCGAACGTCTTACGATTGAAGCGTTTCAATGGGTTGCGCAGCGTGAGATTTTCACGCTCAACACGCTGTGTGTATACAGTTTGCCAACAATGTGTTTTGCTATTTAGAATAGAAGTTCGTCGTTGTAAGCCCTGTAGCCATCAGTGCACCAAAATGCCACTCTGAATCCCGAGAACAGTTTTAGCAATTTACGCAGCGTTTTCTTGCTTAGAGAGCCAACTGCATGAGCGATAATCCACTTCAAACGCGGCTCCCATGCATACCACCGCCAGCGCTGTCATTTTTAGTTGCCAACAAATGACCACATCTCATCCACTTCGCAAATCAGTTGAATTTGCAGGTTATCCAGTGGCAGTGTTGTTACATTCCGCAGCGAGCGTTTTTTAAAGTACGCACGACGGTATTGATACTAATATGTAACGCCCGAGCAGTGTCACGAATACCCACATTATTCATTGCCAAGTTAATGATTTGGTTTGTCATTCCCGGTTGGCAGGCACGATAGGAATAATCAAGCTGGAAGGTGCGTTTACATAACTGACAACGGTAACGCTGATGGGCACTTTTGCCATAACCGTGTTTTTACAGAGGCTATCTGTTTACAAAACGGGCATCTTACATCAACGTTAGCCACTGTATCTCCACATCCAAAACCGGAGAGTTTACCTTGTAATCAACTCATTGAATACTTGACCGGTTTCAATGCCCAGTTTCGGGTTCTTCTTGATGCGTTCAATTTCACTCATCGGGATAGGCGTATCACTGCCAGATCCAGCGCGCCAGTTTCCAAGGCAATGGTGCGCGAGGCGGCATCAGGAATGATTTTACCACTAAACGATCGATATAAGGCTTGGGCTGATCCCAGTAGTTCGGGTTGCGCTCATACAGAATATGGCTGCCGCGTACCCACTCTTTAAACACAAACGGGCCAGTACCGATCGGTGCGGTGTGGTTTGGCGAGAATATTGGTGCCTTCATAGAGATCCTTGGGCACCATAGGTGCTTAGTTAGCCGAAAACGCACTCAGCAAGTAGGGCACAGGCTGTGATAGCTCGATGATAGCGGTATAAGGATCAGGCGTTTTACCTCGGTGACGTTGGCAAACATGCCTTTACCCCGGGAGTTATATTGCTTCACGGTGAGAATGGAGAAAGCGACATCCGCAGAGGTGAAGTCTTTGCCATCATGCCATTTTACGCCCTGACGCAAATGGAAATGGAAGGTGTACTCTTTGCTATCCGGGCTGATAGACTAGCTGGTTGCCAGTTGCGGCACCGGGTTCATGTTGAAATCGTAATCCAGCAACCCTTCGATCACTTTGGCATTAACCTTCATCATCGCGCCGCTGGTGCTGACCTGACTGATCAGGGCTGGAGGCTCAGGCTCAGCCAGAAAGTTGAGCGTGCCGCCGCGTTGTGGGGTAACACCCGGTTGCAGTTTTGCCGTATCGGCTAACCCAAGTTTTGCCGTATCGGCTAACCCAGGCATACTGAATAATGAGGTTGCGATTATCAGCGCAGATAATATCGCTTTATATTTCATGGTATTTATCCGTATTTTTCAGGAATATTATCCCTGCCGATTATGCAGTTTTTTGTGAGCGTTTTTTTCGCAGATATACCAACCTGACAGCGTAACAATTCGACGCGCTATTCAGAGAAAAAGTGCGGTAATCACGGCGATCGAGAAATCACTATCAGGAAACTAAAATCGGGTCATAAAATAAAGGTATTTTCAGTGTGCGAGTCATCATGAATTCCTGGTTTTGGTATCTGCTATTCAATAAAAACCAGCTAAAACAGTTGATTATTTGTTTTTTTCGCGTGGTAGCGAATCAATCACAGTCCGTTGCTCAGGCAAACTTTTCGACTGGGTTTATTTCGGTTAAACTCTATCCTAACGTGCGTTTTAAACAAACGTTTAAATCTGCATAGGCAAAGCTATATTCCGCATAACCCGCGTACTTGAAGTGCCTGAGGCATTTCTTTTATAATTGTGGCATTGTTTTTTACGATTTCTTAACGCCATATATTGGCGTCGTTTCTTACCAGGGCTGCGTTGTCGCACTATCCAGGGTGGCACGAAAAAGTATTGAGGTTGCAAATGGCTATCCAGCATTATCCACATCTGGCGCATTGGGGTGCTTTTACCGCCGTCGTGAAGGACGGAAAACTGATCCGCTGCGAGCCGTTTACCAGCGATCCGGCCCCCTCCGCGATGCTTGATTCTATCGTGCCGCTGGTCTATTCCGACAAGCGTATTCGCCTCCCAGCCGTGCGTCGTTCCTGGTTACAAGAGCGTGAAAACAGTGATGGTGCGCTGCGCGGCAAAGAAGATTTTGTTGAGGTAAACTGGGATGTCGAGCTCGATCTGGTGGCGCAGGAGAACCGGCGTGTACGCGATCGTTACGTGGAGGACGGCCTGTTCGCCGGATCCTACGGTTGGTCTTCTGCGTGGCGCTTTCACCATGCGCGTTCGCAGGTGCGACATTTCTATCTCCGGCGGTGATGCCGTTGATCAACAGGGAAACTACAGCTGGGGTGCGGCGCAATTCTTTTTGCCCTACGTTATTGGTACCTTTCAGCCGCTAACCGGCAAGGTAACTGAGTGGCGCAGCGTGTTAGAACTCTGCAATATTTTCCTCGCGTTTGGCGGATTGGCGCTGAAAAACGCGCAGGTGGCTTCCGGTGTGACGGGATATCACAGTTTGGAACCGGCATTGCGCCAACTGGTTGAGAAAAAGATCCAGGTTATCAACATCAGTCCGATGAGCGACGACTGTCCAGCATTTCTCGGTGCTGAGTGGATCCCGATCCGTCCAAATACCGATGTGGCATTGATGCTGGCACTCGGTTACGAAATTCAGCGACTGGGCGCGGATGACACCGATTTCTGTGGTGTTATTGCGTGGGCTATGATGCGTTACGCCACTATCTGACCGGTAAACGCGATGGCACACCGAAAACGCCGGAGTGGGACAGAGCCATCACCTGCATTCCCGCCGATCGCATTCGTCGTCTAGCGCGACAACTGATTGGCGTGCGCAGTTTTATCACCTGTGCCTATTCGGTACAGCGTGCCCATCGCGGAGAGCAGCCGTATTGGATGATGATCGCGCTGTCGGCTATGTTGGGCCAGATTGGCCTGCCGGGCGGCGGTTTCTCCTTTGGTTAAGGTTCCATGAACCGTGTTAGCAATGAGCGTATCGCATCGCCTGCGCCAGAATCCCACTCGGTGAATAACCCAGTGGTGTGCCATTCCGGTGGCGCGTATTGCCGATATGCTGCTGAATCCCGGCCAACTCTATACCTTTAAGGGCGAAAAGGGCGAAACCCATCGTTCTGATTCACTGGGCCGGTGGCAATCCGTTTCACCATCACCAGCAGCTTAACCTTCTGGTTGAAGGCTGGAGCAAGCCCGAAACGGTTATCGTGTAGACGTCCGCGGCGCAGATGTCCGACATCGTGTTGCCCGTGACCACCACGCTTGAACGTAACGATTTGGTCGGATCGTCGCGCGATCGCCATCTGTTAGCCATGCATCAAGCGCGCAATGACTATGATATTTTCAGCGAGTTGGCGGAACGACTGGGTTATGGCGATGCCTTTACCCAGGAATGTGATGAGCCAGCATGGCTGAGGAATGTGATGAGCAGGCATGGCTGGAAGCAGATGAGCAGGCATGGCTGGAAGCAATGTATGAGGAGTTCCGTGGGCGTCAGCAGGGGTGGAATGGCCTGAGTGTGATCAGTTTTGGCAGCGCGGGATCTGGATGTGCTAAGGGTGAGAAACCGTTTGTGTTCTTTGATGCGTTCCGCAATAACCCTGAACAGCATCCGCGGCAAACTTCGAGCAGCAAGATTGAACTGTACAGCGATACTATCGCCCGTTACGGCTATGAGGATTTCGCCCCGCACCCAGAATGGCGTCCGCCTGTCGAGTGGCTCGGAGCCGAAACCGCAGAACGCAGAACGCTGGCCGCTGCATTTTATTTCCATTCAGCCATCGGATCGTTTCCATTCAGCCATTGGATCGGTTGCATAGCCAACTGGCCGCAACACCGCAGGGAAAGAGACGCTCTACATACACCCGCAAGATGCCAACGCGCGCGGCATTGTTGATGAGCAGCAGGTGGAAGTCTTTAACGCGCGTGGTCGCATTTATGCCGGTGTCCGCGTGACCGAAGGGGTGCCTCATGGCGTGGTGATCATGTCTACCGGTGCCTGGTTCGAGCCGGGTTTCGGTCAAAAAGAGTGGCACGCGGTGGAGCAGTCAGGCAATGCCAACGTGCTGACGCTGGATATTGGCACCTCACCGCTCACGCAGGGACCGAATGCCATGAGCTGCCTGGTGGACGTAGCGGCAGCCTGATTTTCATCACACCAGTAGCGCAACAGGCTCGATCGCTTTATGATCGGACCTGTTTTTTTACTGCGGTTATCAGAGTTAAGGGTTGGTGGTCATGAGCGGTACGTTATCTGAAGCCTATCTGCAACGCTTCGGCGGCACAGCGCGGTTATATGGTCAGCAGGCGCTGGCTCTGTTCGCGCAGGCGCACGTGTGCGTTATCGGCATTGGCGGCGTGGGTTCCTGGGCCGCAGAGGCGCTGGCGCGTACCGGTATTGGTACGATTACGCTGATTGATATGGATGATGTCTGTGTCAGCAACACCAACCGGCAGATTCACGCACTGTGCGAACATACCGGGCAGCCAAAACGGAAGTGATGGCGGAGTGTATCTGTGCCATTAACCCTGAATGTCAGGTCACCTGCGTGGATGATTTCGTCACGGTGGATAACGCGGTGGAGTATCTCAACCGTGGCTTCAGCTATTTGATTTATGCGATTGACAGCGTGCGCCAGAAAGATGCGATTGACAGCGTGCGCCAGAAAGCCGCGCTGCTGGCGTACTGTCGCCGTTATAAAATTCCGGTGGTGACGACCAGCGGGGCAGGCGGGCAAATCGATCCGCCACGCTGATGCGTGGCGGATCTCGCCAAAACCATTCAGGATCCGCTGGCGGCCAAGCTGCGCGAGCGGCTTAAATATGATTTCAACGTGGTCAAGAACAGCAAAGGCCGCTTGGGCATTGACTGCGTATTTTCCGATGAGCCGCTAGTGTACCCGCAGGCCGATGGATCGGTGTGCTCATCGCGCAGCACGACAGAAGGGGTAAAACGTATGGATTGCGCCTCCGGTTTTGGGGCTGCCACCATGGTGACCGCAACCTTTGGTTTTGTTGCGGTATCCCACGCGTTAAAGAAAATTATGGCGAAGGCGGCGCGCGAAGCACAGCAGGTTGGTTTCTGAATGGTACGATAATCGCTGCGTAGGTGTTGAGGACGACCCAAAAAATAGCGTAAAGCCGCATAGTTTGAATGGGTTGACGTTATAGCGCGTAAAAAATAACGCTGAGGGGAACGAGACCACAGGGTCAGAGGCAGGACGCCGCGTCGGGAAAGCGTCGCTGGCGGCCCGCCAGTGGCTCGGGCCCCAAAGGCACCGCGTAGCGGCGTTATTTCCTGCGAAAAGCCAGGGGCCACGGGGCGCGTGCGATGTAAGATGCAAATAACCGCGGGGGGTTAACGCGCACGAAACACCCACTGTGCGAACAAAAAGACTTGGCCTAAAAAATAGGCTAAGCCTGTGCGGCTATGGCTTGAATACGCTGTGCCAGCGCGGACAACCCGCTGGGCGCGTGAGGCGCTGAGCTGCGCGTACAGGCCGAGCTGGTCAAAGAGGAACAATGGATCTTGTCCTAGCAAATCGGCAGCCTGTTTGCCTTCTACCGCAGTGAGCAATACAGCCAGCAAACCGCGCACGATTCGCCCGTCGCTGTCACCGTAAAAGTGCAAAGTGCAATCGGCCATCCTGCTATTTCTCATAGCCTAACCAGACGCGATTTACGCAGCCGGACAGGACTATGGTGTCGTTTTTCAACGCCTCCGGCAGGGCCGGAAGCTGTTTAGCCAGTAGGATCAATTGCCGATAACTCTCCTCCCACGAGCGGCTGGCATTGAAGGTGTGCTGTAAGGTCTCTGTCGTGATGGCATGGCCAAAAGGGTGAGCGGTGTGCTCTGTCATGGGATGTTCTGTCATGGTGTAGGCCAGTTCCATTGTTCGTCAATCAATCTCGCAGTAAATCCAACGCATTGCCAACCGCCGTCACCAGCACGGTGACATGATGCTCGTTATTTACGGGGTGAAAGAGACGCTTACTGCGCCATCGAATCCAAGTGCCGCGAATAACGATTGAGCGCAATGGTGTCCGGCGCGAACGGCAATCTGTTGCTCTGCAAGAAGCATTGCCAGATCGTTCGGATGTACATCGGTCAGGGTAAACGACAGGATGGTCGCTTTGGGACTGCGCAGTGAGCGAAAACCGGAGAAACGTGCCAACTGCTGTTCAGCCAACTGAGCCAACCCTAGGCTATATTGCTCCGCAGCGCACCACATAGCCTTGCATCCATGTCAGCGCAGTCTCTAACTATAGCATAGCACTTCGGCAATAGCTGGGGGTGCCCGCTTCAAATCTCTGAGGAATGGGCTGCGGTGTAAACCCATCATGAGGAATGGGCTGCGGTGTAAACCCATCAAAAGAGACCGCGCTCATCATTTTCCCTCCACCCTGCCAGGGCGGCATGAATTCCAGCAGGTCGGCCTTGCCGTACAACACGCCAATACCGGTCGGGCCAAAACGTTTGTGGCCGGAGAAGGCGTAAAAATCGATATCCAGCGCTTGTATATCTGGTGCGCAGTGCGCAATGCTTTGCGCTCCGTCGATCATAACTACGGCACCTGCCTGATGCGCCAGCGCGATCGCTTTCGCCAGATCGGGTTGGCCCCCTGTCACATTAGACATCTGGCCCAGTGCCAGCAGGCGCGGGCGCTGGGTTATTAGGTCGGCTAATGCTTCCAGGTTAGGCCGTGCATCCGCGCCAATCGGCAGCTTGACGACGCGCGCACCGGTTTGCTGTGCCACCATCAGCCAGGGAATGAGGTTGGCGTGGTGCTCCGCTTCGCTGACGGTGATTTCATCACCCGGCTGCAAACGAGGGCGTGCATAGCTTTGCGCCACCATATTAATGGCTTCTGTCATTCCGCAAGTCCACATGATGCAACGCGGATCGTCGGCGTTAAGCAGGGCAGCTACCGCGCACCGAACCTGCTCGAATCGCGCTGTCACCTGCTGTGCGTGAGCATGTTGGCTGCCGTGCACGTTGCCGGTCTCGGTGATGTAATACTGCAAGATGGCATCAATGACCAGCTGGGGTTTGAGCGCCGTCACCGCGCTGTCCAGATAAACGCCGGATCGTGCGAGTGCAGGGAAATCATTACGAAAGTACGAAAGGTTGCGGGATTGAATGCTGTCATGGTGTTCCCGTCTGGCAGACGATCCTGTCGCATTTTATGGGGAAACAAGTTTTAGTACGATCCTAAACGTATTTTTAGTACGGTCCTTAAACGTATATTGATTTGCTAGTCTTAACACCATCGATAAACGGAACTATCGTTCGTTAGTAGCGAAATAAGTAACCTAAAAATTTACTTGTAGTACTCTATTAAGAGTAATATAGCAATATTGCCATTGCGATGGCTGCACTCTCTTTGACTGCCTGTTCTAGTAATTATGTGCTGCATACCAACGACGGGAGCACCATTATCGCTGAAGGGAAACCGAAAGTGGATGAGGACACCGGAATGATAAGCATGGGAATTGTCATTTTTGGCCCACAAAGATTTGCCGCTTGTCAGGCAAAAAAAAAGCACCGCTAAAAAGCAGTGCCACATAAAAAAATCAATATGGACAGACAGAGTAAATGTACAGGAAGTGAAAGGTAGCCTTGTCCACCATGTCTGAAAAGCAGACAATAAATGGCAAACACAACATCACAACCACAAGCCAAAAGCACTTCAGGAAACGCCTGCTGCACCTTTCGTTCCGGCTCAAGGAAGTGGCGCTATAATAGGTATTTGCTGGTGCATCCTCAACGGACAAATTATAATGTCTCGGATAAAAAAAACTAATGGCTGGAACGGTGCTGTCTCCATGCACCTATTAGGAAAAATAAGAACATTACCCTATGTCAAAGCGACTCCCTCCGCTCAATGCGTTGCGTGTATTTGATTCTGCCGCCCGCCACCTCAGCTTCACCAAAGCGGCGGAGGAACTGTGTGTCACACAGGTTGCTGTCAGTCATCAAATCAAGTCATTAGAAGATTTTTTGGGACTCAAGCTGTTTCGTCGCCGCAATTGCTCTTTGCTGGTGACGGAAGAGGGACAAAGCTACTATCTTGATATAAAAGAGATCTTCTATTCACTCAACATAAAAGAGATCTTCTATTCACTCAACGAAGCGACGCGCAAGTTACAGTCACGCTGCGCCAAAAGAGCATTGACGGTAAGTCTGTTGCCCAGCTTCGCTATCCACTGGCTGGTGCCGCGATTATCGAGTTTTAATGCGGAGTTTCCGGTGATTGATGTACGAATTCAGGCGGTAGATCGCCAGGAAGATCTCCTGTCAGATGATGTGGATGTGGCGATTTTTTACGGGCGCGGCAACTGGCATGGATTGCGCGTTGAAAAGCTCTATGCTGAGTACCTGTTGCCTGTCTGTTCTATGGTATTGCTAACGGGCAAGCATCCGCTTAAAACCCCGCAGGATCTTAGGGCATACCCTGTTGCATGATTCCTATCGTCGCGACTGGTTGGCCTACACACCCAACAGCTTGGTGTGCAGATCAACGTGCAGCAAGGGCCGATTTTCAGTCACAGTGCGATGGTCTTGCAGGCGGCGATCCACGGACTGGGGGTAGCTTTGGCAAATAACGTGATGGCCCAGACCGAGATTGAAGCGGGTCGGTTAGTGTGCCCGTTTGACGACGTATTGGTCAGTAAAAATGCTTTTATTTGGTTTGTCATGACAATCAGGCTGAACTGGGTAAAATAACCGCCTTTCACCACTGGATTTTGGCGCGCGCAGCAAGCGAGCAAGAAAAGTTTCGTTTCAGCTATGACAATGCCGCCCGTTGATATGTGGTGTTCGGGTGGTATTTGATTCGATTTACTGTGGAAAATACGATGAACAGTCGTTTTATGCTGATGTTTTCCGCGATCAGCGGGTTTGTGTTTGTAGCGTTGGGTGCCTTTGGTGCGCATATGCTCAGCAAATCGCTGGGCGCAGCCGGAATAGCCTGGCTAAAAACCGGGCTTGAATATCAGGCGTTTCATACGCTGGCGATTCTGGTGCTGTCGGTATTGATGCGCCAGCGCCAGAATCTGTGGTTTTATTGGAGCAGCATTGCGTTGGCGCTTGGCACTGTGCTGTTTAGCGGCAGTCTTTATTATCTGGCGCTGTCGCACCTGCGGTTTTGGGCGTTTGTCACGCCGGTTGGCGGTCTTTTCTTCCTGACCGGATGGGTTTTGATGTTGATTGGCGTGCTGCGTCAGACAAGAAAGGCGAAAAGTCGTCAGACAAGAAAGGCGAAAAGTAATGAATAAGGTAATTTTATATTGTCGCCCCGGTTTCGAAAAAGAGTGTGCGGCAGAGATAACGGAAAAAGCCACCGCACACGAGGTTTTTGGCTTCGCCAGGGTTAAAGAAAACTGTGGCTATGTGATATATGAGTGCGATCAGCATGAAGATGCCGATCGTTTAATCAAAACATTGCCGTTTGATACGCTGGTTTTTGCCCGTCAATGGTTCGTGTGCGGTGAGCTGTTGCGCGATTTGCCGACGGAAGATCGCATTACCCCGATCGTCGGCATGCTGACAGGTGTGATTGAGCGGGCTGGAGAACTGCGCGTTGAAGTACCGGACACCAATGAAAGCAAAGAACTGCTGAAGTTTTGCCGCAAGTTCACCGTGCCTTTGCGCGCTGCCCTGAAGGAAAACGGCATTCTGTTGCCGTATGAAAAGGCATCTCGTCCGGTTATCCATGTGTTGTTTATTGCCCAGGGGCATTGCTATATGGGTTATTCCTACAGTAATAACCACTCGCCGTTTTACATGGGTATCCCGCGAATGAAATTCCCTTTTGATGCTCCAAGTCGTTCTACATTAAAACTGGAAGAGGCGTTTCACGTATTCATTCCAGCTGATGAGTGGGATGAGCGTTTGGCTAGCGGCATGTACGCGGTAGATTTTGGGGCGTGTCCCGGCGGTTGGACCTATCAACTGGTGAAGCGCAGCATGATGGTGCATGCCGTGGACAACGGTACCATGGCGCAAAGCCTGATGGATACCGGCCAGGTGACACACCATGCCGCTGATGGTTTCCGTTTTGAGCCACCGCGCAACAATATCACCTGGTTGGTGTGCGATATGGTGGAGAAACCGGCGCGGGTGGCTAACCTGATGGCCGATTGGCTGGTGAAGGGCTGGTGCCGGGAAGTGATATTCAACCTCAAGTTGCCGATGAAAAAACGCTATGAGCAAGTGACACAAAATCTGGCGTTGCTGAGCGAGCGCTTGAGTGAAAATGGCATTAACTACGAACTCCGTGCTCGTCAACTGTACCATGATCGCGAAGAGGTGACGGTACACGCGCGGCGTATATGGGGCGCGGTGCCCGGGCGGCGATACGAGCGTTAAGCGCAACGCGCTTTTATATTTGACATCCTTGGCGAAAGCCGAGGATGTCTGCCAGAAGAAACGCGTTACATCTGCAAGAGATTCCCACTTTCGCGGGAATGACTGTTCTAGTGGGTTTGTCTGCAATCTCACGCGTTGTTCGGGAAGAGCGTCGAGTTTATTTCCCCGCCGTCAGCCGTAACTTCTGTAAATTCCCTTCCAGTGCCAAATCTGTGCGTAACGTCACTACCCCTGACGGCTGACAAAGGCCATTTCGCGCTACGATTCCAGTTTGCGTCGCCATTTTTCTGGCACCGTATCCAATTGCTGGTAGAGCTGTTCCAAGGTTCCGGCTTGGGCAAGCAACTGACTGGCGCTTTTAGGGCCAATGCCCACTACCCCCAGGTATTTTGCTGCTGATGATGCCTGCCAACCCCCAAAAATTAGACAGTTGCTGCGGTGAAACGCCAAACTTCTGCGCGATAAAAGGCACATCCAGCCAGCGCTTTTGAAAAAAATCGCGAATCTGAATGGTGGGAGCTAGTAGCTGGCAGTAACCCTTGTCGGTTGAGACAATCGTCGCCTGATAACCGGCGTAGACGACTTTTGTGGCGAGCGTTGCCGCTAAATCATCGGCTTCATTGCCTGGCGTATGCCAGCAGGGGATGCCCATTGATACCAGCGCTTGCCGTATTTGCGGCAGCTCAAGCGCCAGATTTTCAGGCATGGGAGGGCGGCCCGCTTTATATCAGGCATGGGAGGGCGGCCCGCTTTATAGTCTCAGGCATGGGAGGGCGGCCCGCTTTATAGTCGGGCAACAACTGGTGCCGCCAACTGTCGGTGCGCTGTTCATCATCAAACACCGCGACGGCGTGGGTTGGCTGAATGTGCTGTAGCTACTGGGTAGCCGCGTGCTGACAGGCTGACACGCAGGGCGATCCCTGCACGGCATGGATACGACGAATCAGGTTTAATGCATCGATAATCAGCAAAGGTTTAATGCATCGATAATCAGCAAATGTACAGGCATCAGGTGGTCCCGGCGTGAAGCGTGATGAAAGTGGCGGGAAAACCGAATTTTCCCGCCAGTATGGCATAGGTGAAGATTTCATAGCAAGGGATGTAGGCGCTGCCCGGCAGCTTCATCCTTTGCTGCGCAACGAACCCTTGCAGCAGTTTATCCATGCTTTGCACCAGTTGTGCATCGCCATGGATCTTGTACGGTCCGTGCTCTTCAATCGCCTGAATGCCAACGTCTTTGACGTTGCCCGCCACAATGGCAGAAAACGCCTTGCGCAGCGCAGAGGCCAGAGCTTCTGGGGCTTGATTGGAGGGCAAATTGAGGTTTGCCATATTCTCGTGAGTGGGCTCAAACGGCAATTGCAGATCGGGTGCGATGCACAATGACCAGTTAAAGCTGTAGGCATCACCGGTATGGCGGCGATGTTCCTTCACCTGCGGCATCGCTTTCTTCATCTGCCGCGCTACTTCTGCCGCATCATTAATCTGCCGCGCTACTTCTGCCGCATCATTAATGATAATGGAGTAGTAACGGCGTGCCTGACGGCCCAGGGTGGTGATGATAAATTCATCCAGAACATGGAAATAGTCGGCGCTTTCCTCCGGCCCGGTCAGGATGATAGGCAGCACCTGTTCACTCTTTTCCGGATTCATCATGCTGCTTAGCAGGTAGAGGAACTCTTCCGCCGTACCACCCCGCCGGAGAAAATAATGATACCATGCCCGATACGTACGAAGGCTTCGAGGCGTTTTTCAATATCTGGCATGATGATAAGTTCATTCACCAGCGGGTTTGGCGGCTCGGCGGCGATGATGGACGGTTCCGTCATGCCAATAAAGCGGCCTTCTTTATAGCGCTGTTGCTCGATAGCGCTGTTGCTCGTGGCCGACGGCGGCACCTTTCATCGGTGCTTCCATTGCGCCGGGTCCGCAGCCGGTGCAGATGTTCAGCTCACGTAGCCCTAATTGGCTACCGACTTTTCGTCCATAGAGATATTCGGTTTCATTAATGGAGTGACCGCCCCAGCACACAATGGAGTGACCGCCCCAGCACACCACCATGTTGGGTTCTTCCCCGACGTGCAGCGCACGCGCGTTGCGCAAAATAGAAAATACCAGATTGGTAATGTGGCGCTGTTTTCCAGATTCAGGTTCTGATAACGCTCTGCCGAGGTGATTTGCCCGTTAACAAACAGAATGTCGCGCAGTACGGCGAACAGGTTGACCTGCAACGAACGGATAATGTTGCCATCGACGAAAGCGTCTTCCGGAGGATTGACCAGTTCCAGCTTCACGCCGCGTTCACGGCGCAACACATTGATATCGAAATCTTCGTAGCGGGATAGCAGCTCTTTGCTGTCATCTATCGGTTTGGCTGCCGGAATTCAGCACGGCAAGCGAACAGTTGCGGAATAAACGGTAAAGATCGCTGCTGGCCGTGCTTTCAACATGTTCACTTCCAACTGCGATAATAAATCCATAGGCCCTAACTGGCTGATATGTATAATTAATTTTACTCATTGAGAACGCAATGTATAACAACAAAATTTCCAGGCTATCCCTTGTCGCCACTGGGGAGGCAAGACGTATGACACTAATTTTATTTATTGCTCCACCGTAACCTGATGGTATCAGTTTTTCCAAAATGTCGTTTCTGAATGACGATATTGTATCGTATCCCGTACTATTGCCGGGGTAAGCGACTGGTGTTTGCAATAAAGTCGGTGTTGCTACGCCAGGGATTGATGTCCAGCCCGCCACGGCGCGTATAGCGCGCGTAAACGGTTAGTGTTCTGGCTGGCAAAAACGCATCAGGTCGTTGAAGATACGTTCCACGCACTGCTCATGGAACTCATTGTGGCGGCGAAAGGAGACGATGTAGCGCAGCAGGGCTTCTCTCTCGATACGTTTGCCCCGGTAGTGAATTTGTACCGAGCCCCAATCCGGTTGGTGAGTGATCAGGCAGTTGGATTTGAGCACATGGCTCACTAATGTGTTTCTTCAACAACGGGACTCTGCGCGTTGCAGGCGTTGACGAGATGTTCGGCATTGAACGCATAATCCGTGATCTGAATGTCCAGTCCGTCAATACATTCTCCTTCGAATTCATTCTCCTTCGAATTGGCCCAGCGTCTATCCCTAAAGGCATACAGCGCAAATAGCGCCATGCTAACCGCACCCTGCGCACAGGCGGCCAGATCGCACGTTAGCGTCTCTTGTACCCGTTGCCAATTTTCAAATACCGTCTGATTGAAGCTGTTCAGGTAGAGTTTGAAGCTTTTGTATTCGATAAGGTTTGGACTATCGGCCTGCAAATACATTTCGCCTACGGCAACTTGTGGCACTCCGTTGGGGGCCAGCCAGAAGAGCTCGTATAATGTCCAGATATCTTCATCGTAAAACGGCAAATGTGCGGCGTCAATACCCAAAGGGTCGCGGTTTAAACTGCGTGGGACCGCTTGTAATAAGCCTGCATCGTAGCTGTCGTGGTAAGGGTCGGTTTTCCCAACGGTAACGCACTGAGCGCATCCTGTTTGTCAAAACAAGACATAAGATGCCTTTGCAAAGTAAAAACGATATGCAGTAGTGTAACCGACTCGCCCAGTGAAAAGAAAAAAGTATGGATGACAATGTGCAGCACGTGCTCCAGGCGTTTACCCAGCACAGGCGTTTACCCAGCATTATATGGGCGGCCTGGCAGCAGGCCTATGACCACTGGCAGCAGGCCTATGACCATTTGCCCGCCAGTGAGGCGTTGTACGGCGTTGCTTCACCCTGCGTGATGGAAAATGACAGCAAGCGGGTATTTTGGATACCTCAGCCTGTGGCCGAGAGCGCGATGCTCGACGGCGTGTCGCGTGCGCTGCATCCTGACGCTGAACCTTTTTTTACCACACAGTATGCCGGGGATATGGAAGGCGTTTTGCTGATATCGATTTCCTGCTGCTGCAATCGTGGAGCGAGGATGATTTTGTGCGTATGCAGGAAAATCTAATCGGGCACTTGCTGACGCAAAAGCAACTTAAGTTGCCGCCGACTCTGTTTTTAGCCACGAAGGAATCAGAAATGGCGCTGATCTCGTTATCCAATGTCAGCGGTGAAGTATGGCTTGAAACCTTTGGTACACGTGAACATCGGGTGTTGGCTCCTTCTTTGCCTGTGTTCTGCAATAGTTGCAACCGAGAGTAATAAGATGATGGTTGCCTGCGTTATCTGGCGGATATGCGTGTAAGAGATATCTCTGTGTTTTCCTCGTTTCATGCACTTTTTTTCCTCGTTTCATGCACTTTTTGTTTTTTTTCTTTTTAATTAATGGATTATATTTTTCTTTACATAAGGGCTTCAGCGTAAATAAGAAAAATCTGATCAGGGTCTTGCTGTTAGTCGCCTTTTAATACATCTTAGTAACCGGTTACAGAATATATCACTTTATCGCTAAAAATGTGGTGAAGAAGGATACGGCTTCGGGAGGATACGGCTTCGGGATGAAACCAAGGACACCTCCAGGAAGAAGATTGAGAGCTGTTACGGAGTGACGGTGGGACAGGAGCCTAAAGGGAATATCTTCACGGAAGGAAGATGCAGGAAGAACGGTCAGGACGAAAGTTGGACGCTTGCACGGAGAGCGGGTTAGGATAACCACAAAGGAAAAGTTTTCACGGATGAGCAGGGATGCAGTGGTGTAGCGGGAAATCTACAAAACGAACCGGGGGCACTGATATTCAGTGCCCCAAACTTTTTTGTTGCAGAGTATCCGTTAACGCGTTGCAGACGCGGCCCTCTATTGCGTTTTGCGTTGCCACCGTAGCCCTGCGCCTGTTGGGCTCCCCTTGCTTCAATGATATGCTTTGCCCTCCACGCCGCCGGTGAGAGAAAAGCATGATGTACCAAGACCAAATTCGACACGCTTTATGGGAAATTGAACGTACGCTACGCGACAGTGTGTTTTGGCAATCCGCCCTTCCGCAGGCCAGTGCGTTTACCAGCACAGAACCTTTCTGCATTGACACCATGAGCGCCGAACAGTGGTTGCAATGGGTACTGTTGCCGCGATTGCATGCGATGCTGGATGGTGGCGTTCCCTTGCCTCTGGCGCTCGCGGTTACCCCCTATTTTGAAGAGGCCCTGACCGGGCATATCAACGACATCGCGCCGCTATTGGAACAACTGCGCGCGTTGGATGCACTGTTTGTGCCTGCCGATGCGTAGGGAGATCTGGATGCTTGAAATTCTGTATCAGGATGAGCATCTAATTGCCATTAATAAACAGGCTGGGTAGTGGTTCACCGCAGTTGGCTGGATCGCAAAGAAAAAGTGGTGATCATGCAGACATTACGCGATCAGATTGGTCAACATGTTTTCACAGTCCATCGTCTGGACCGGACAACGTCAGGTGTGCTACTGCTGGGGCTTTCTAGCGACATTGCGCGCCTGCTTTCGCAGCAGTTCGAACAGCACCAGATTCAGAAAACCTACTATGCGGTTGTGCGTGGTTACCTTTCCGGCAGCGATACTATCGACTATGCGCTGACTGAAGAGTTGGACAAAGTGGCTGACAAGCTCTCTCAGCGCGATAAACAACCTCAGACGGCCATCACCCACTACCGTTCTCTGGCACAGGTGGAGCAACCGATAGCAGTAGGGCGCTACCCTACTGCCCGATACAGTCTGGTTGAACTGTTGCCGCAGACAGGACGCAAACATCAGTTGCGCCCTCATATGGTGCATTTGCGGCATCCTATTTTGGGTGACTCAAAGTACTGTGATTTGCGTCAAAATCGCGCAATGGCCGCGCATTTTGGTTGTGGACGCTTGATGTTGTATGCCAGCCAGCTAACGCTGTGTCATCCTGTAACTGGGGAACCCTTGGTATTACTTACCGGATTGGATATGGCCTGGATGCGCGTAATAACGCAATTTGGCTGGCTAGGCAGCCTCTCTGATGTTGATAAGGTTGAGTTTCCGCCTGACTCGGGGCAGGATAATGGCCTTTCCAGTATTGCCAAATAGCGCAGATACGGCGTTATCTGGCACGCAGCGATACATTACACGTGGAGTCATCATCATGGCGCAAATTGATATTTTTGTTGGCACGGTTTATGGAAACGCATTGCTGGTTGCAGAAGAGGCGGAGAATCTGCTGAGTGAGCGCGGCCATCAGGTTAAGGTGTTTGAAGAAGATGCCGACCTGTCATCCTGGCTGGCGTATCGCGAGCAGTATATGTTGGTGGTAACGTCAACCACCGGACAAGGGGATCTACCAGATTCCATCGCCCCGTTGTTTGCTGCATTGCGTGAAAAAGGTGGTCATCATCCAGCGCTGCGCTATGGCGTCATTGCTCTGGGCGACAGCAGCTACCCCCATTTTTGCGGCGCGGGCCAGCAGTTTGATGCGTTGTTGCAAGAGATGGGCGCTCAGCGTGTGGGAGATATGCTTCAGATTGACGCGACAGAATGCCCGGAGCCGGAAGTGCTTTCCTGCCCGTGGGTAGAGCAGTGGGCAGGGTTGGTGGAAGCAGGGTGATAACTGCGCATGGGCTATACATATGCCACGCATCTGCATATACTTGGGATATGCATTTGCATGCATAAAGTCCGAACGGCCAGTGAGGTATAACCATGCGTATTGTTTCTGTCTTCAAAAATAGCAATAACCGGGCTATCCGCCTGCCTCGCAATATAAATTTTGAAGGCGTCACTGAACTGGAGATTGCGCGAGAGGGCGATACGCTGTTCCTGCGCCCGATCAAACCCAGTTGGGACTCCTTTCTGCAAGAAGCAAAGGCGGATGCCGATTTCCTAACAGAACGAGAAAACGTTGTCTGCGATGAGGGCCGCTTTCAGCTATGAGCAACCTGTACATGCTGGACACCAATATCTGCTCTTTCATCATGCGAAAGCATCCTGAGACGGTGATTCGTCGTCTGGAACAGGCTGTTTTACGCTGCCACCGTATTGTGGTGTCGGCGATCACTTATACCGAAATGCGTTTCGGTGCTATGAAAAGCATTTTGGTGCTATTGGTAAGCATTTTGGTGCTATTGGTAAGAAAGCCTCCCCACGTCATATCTCGTTGGTTGATGCGTTTTGTCTTCGCCTTGATGCCATATTCATCGGGATGGGAGATACCCAGGCTTTTTAGATTGTCATACCATACATGGCCCCACCTTTTGGGGAGTTATAGTGATCATAGTGATAAAGAAAAGGCGGGTAAACCCGCCTTTTTCAGTTTAGTCGATGGTACGGATGGTACGAAGAAACTCATTGATACCCACTTTACCGTGGGTTTTCGCATCCACTTTTTTCACGATCACGGCACAGTACAGGCTGTAGCTGCCATCCTTTGACGGCAGGTTGCCGGAAACGACGACTGAGCCTGCTGGTATGCGACCGTAATGCACTTCGCCGGTTTCGCGATCGTAGATTTTAGTGCTTTGGCCGATAAACACGCCCATGGAGATGACGGAGCCTTCTTCCACGATCACGTCTTCTACCACTTCAGAGCGGGCACCGATAAAGCAATTGTCTTCGATGATGGTCGGGTTAGCCTGCAACGGTTCCAGTACGCCACCGATGCCGACACCGCCGGACAAGTGAACGTTTTTTCCGATCTGTGCGCAAGAGCCGACGGTCGCCCAGGTATCAACCATGGTGCCTTCGTCAACGTAAGCACCGATGTTGACATAAGACGGCATCAGTACAATGTTGCGGGCGATAAATGCGCCCTGGCGCACGCTGGCAGGGGGCACTACGCGGAAACCTTCGCGTTGGAAGCGCGCTTCATCGTAACCGGCGAATTTCATCGGTACTTTGTCGTAGTAGCGGGTTTCCGTACCTTCCATCAGTTGGTTGTCATTGATACGGAAAGAG
>JBPESR010000024.1:0-9745 GCA_051710525.1 Symbiopectobacterium sp.
GCTGCCACTGGATAACCTGCAAATTCAACTGATTTGCGAAGTGGATGAGATGTAGTCGTTTGTTGGCAACAAAAAAACGACAGCGCTGGCGGTGGTATGCATGGGAGCCGCGTTTGAAGCGGATTATCGCTCATGCATTTGGCTCTCTAAGCAAGAAAACGCTGCGTAAGTTGCTGAAACTGTTCTCTGGGTTCAGAGTGGCATTTTGGTGCACTGATGGTTACAGGGCTTACAATGACGAACTTCCAAAAGCACAACACATTGTTGGCAAACTGTATACACAGCGTATTGAGCGTGAAAATCGCACGCTGCGCAACCGATTGAAACGCCTCAATCGTAAGACGTTGGGGTATTCAACATCATAGGAAATGCACGATAGGCTCATCGGGAAATGCACGATAGGCTCATCGGCACTTACATCGAACGCGAGTATTATGTTTGATGTGCTGTATCAAATCATTGAATACACTGCCTTCTTATTTCGCCAATGGTTCTATGTGCAATCGCCCGCATTTTTATGTACATTTTTATAGCCATCTCTCTTTAGTCTTACTAGATAACATATTGATTATTAACAGTATGTTTGGAAAGACATCTGTTCAATCCGATCTGGAGTAAAGCATGTCCTCTCGTAAAGAACTTGCCAACGCCATCCGCGTACTCAGCATGGATGGCGTGCAAAAAGCCAAATCCGGTCACCCGGGCGCACCCATGGGTATGGCAGATATCGCCGAAGTCCTGTGGCGCGATTACCTTAATCACAACCCAGCTAACTCGCACTGGGCCAACCGCGACCGTTTCGTCCTCTCCAACGGTCACGCATCCATGCTCATCTACAGCCTGCTGCACCTTACCGGCTACAACCTGCCGATTGAAGAGCTCAAAAACTTCCGCCAACTGCATTCCAAAGCCCCGGGACACCCCGAGTACGGCTACACCGACGGCGTGGAAACCACCACCGGCCCGCTCGGGCAGGGCATTGCCAACGCGGTCGGCATGGCGCTGGCAGAACGCACGCTGGCGGCGCAGTTCAACCGTCCGGATCACGATATCGTTGACCACTTCACCTACGTATTCATGGGTGATGGCTGCATGATGGAAGGCATCTCCCACGAGGTGTGTTCGCTGGCCGGTACCCTGAAGCTGGGTAAGCTGGTGGCATTCTATGATGACAACGGCATCTCCATTGACGGTCACGTGGAAGGCTGGTTTACCGATGACACCGCGGCACGTTTCGAAGCCTACGGCTGGCACGTGGTGCGTGGCGTCGACGGCCATGACGCCGATGCCATCACCAGCGCTGTCGAACAGGCGCGCTCGGTGACGGACAAACCGTCCCTGCTGATGTGCAAAACCGTGATTGGTTTCGGCTCACCGAACAAGGCCGGCACTCATAATTCCCACGGTGCGCCGCTGGGTGACGCCGAAGTGGCCGCTTCACGCGAGCAGCTGGGTTGGAAATACCCGCCGTTTGAAATCCCCGCTGAAATCTATGCCGCCTGGGATGCCAAAGCCGCTGGTGCGCAGAAAGAGAGTGCCTGGAACGAGACGTTCGCCGCCTATGCCAAAGCCCATCCAGAACTGGCTGCTGAATTCAAACGCCGTACTGTCGCTGACCTGCCGGCCAACTGGCAGGCTGATGCCCAGAAATTCATTGAAGGCCTGCAAGCCAACCCGGCAAAAATTGCCAGCCGCAAGGCCTCGCAGAACGCGCTGGAAGCCTACGGCAAGCTGCTGCCTGAATTCCTCGGCGGCTCTGCCGACCTGGCACCGAGCAACCTAACCATCTGGTCCGGCTCGGTCTCGCTGGATAAAGACCCGGCGGGCAACTACATCCACTATGGGGTGCGCGAATTTGGCATGACCGCCATCGCCAACGGTTTGGCGCTGTACGGAGGCTTCCTGCCGTATACCGCGACCTTCCTGATGTTTGTGGAATATGCCCGTAACGCGGTGCGCATGGCCGCACTGATGAAAATCCGCAGTATCTACGTATATACCCATGACTCCATCGGTCTGGGCGAAGATGGCCCGACACACCAGCCAGTAGAGCAACTGGCAAGCCTACGCGTGACGCCAAATATGAGCACCTGGCGTCCGGCGGATCAGGTAGAAACCGCTGTGGCGTGGAAATACGCTATTGAGCGCAAGGATGGCCCGACGGCGCTGATCCTGTCGCGTCAAAACCTAGCCCAACAGGCACGTACCGAGCAGCAACTGGCTGACGTGGCGAAAGGCGCTTACGTGCTGAAAGACAGCGACGGCCAACCGGATCTGATCCTGATTGCTACCGGTTCAGAAGTGGAACTGGTAGTGGCGGCTTACGACGTGCTGAGCGCGCAGGGTCACAAGGTACGTGTGGTTTCCATGCCGTCCACCGATGCATTTGACAAGCAGAATGCGGCCTACCGTGAAGCGGTGCTGCCGAAAGCGGTGAGCGCACGTGTGGCGATCGAAGCGGGCATTGCAGGCTACTGGTACAAGTATGTCGGCCTGAACGGGGCGATAGTGGGCATGACGAGCTTCGGCGAATCGGCTCCGGCGGAAAAACTGTTCGAGTTGTTTGGCTTTACGGTGGATAACGTGGTGGCAAAAGCCAGCGCGTTGCTGAAATAAGCCTCAGACTGAGGATAAAACCACTTCGCGCCTTTGTCTCATCGTCTCATCCTCGGCGAAAGCCGAGGATCTCGGTGAGAATGAACGCGTTTCGCCTGTCAGAGATTCCCGTCTGCGCAGGAATGACGGTGGGGGCGGTGGTAATGGCGGTTTAGGCAGGTTTGTCATCAACTTCAAACGTAATATTTCGTGTTCGATGTAAGTGCCGATGAGCCTATCGTGCATTTTGGATGATTTTGAATACCCCAGCGTCTTACGATTGAGGCGTTTCAATCGGTTGCGCAGCGTGCGATTTTCACGCTCAATACGCTGTGTATACAGTTTGCCAACAATGTGTTTTGCTTTTGGAAGTTCGTCGTTGTAAGCCCTGTAACCATCAGTGTACCAAAATGCCACTCTGAACCCAGAGAACAGTTTCAGCAACTTACGCCGCGTTTTCTTGCTTAGAGAGCTCAAATGCATGAGCGATAATCCGCTTCAAACGCGGCTCCCATGCATACCATAATCAGCGCTGTCGTTTTTTTGTTGCCAACAAATGACCACATCTCATCCACTTCGCAAATCAGTTGAATTTGCAGGTTATCCAGTGGTAGGGTTGTTACATTCCGCGGCGAGCGTTTTTTAAAGTACGCACGACGGTATTGATACTAATATGTAACGCCCGAGCAGTGTCACGAATACCCGCATTATTCATTGCCAAGTCAATGATTTGGTCTATCATTACCGGTTGGTAGGCACAACAGGAATAATCGAGCTGGAAGGTGCGTTTACATGACTGACAACGCTAACACATGACTGACAACGCTAACAATGATGGCCACTTTTGCCATAACCGTGTTTTTTTACAGAGGCTGTCTATTCACCAAACTGGCATCTTACCTCAACGTTAGCCACTCGCCTTATCGGTTCGTCAATTTCTGCCGCCATGTCCGCTCCTGCGACGCCGCCCAGCCCGTAAATGAAACAGCACCTAATCACGCTACTGCGTGAGGCTAATATCGCAATTGTGAAATAATTTCGCTACGTTATTTATTTATAGAGATGTTGCTGCTAATAGAAATGTATAGAGATGTTGCTGCTAATAGAAATGTTGCTGCTAACCGCGTCTCTGTAGCCAAACCTTCAGGAAGAAACCCATGCTGGATAAATCAGTCATCATCACAAAACTCGCCGCGTTGTATCAGGAGATCATTGCCATCCGTGAGGATTATGCCTATCTCAAATCTATAGGTGCTTACGGTTCAGATATGTCTATCGAACTGTGTAGATTGTCTCAAGATATTGTATTAAATTGAATTTTTCTCTTGTACCAGGCGAGCTGGGATCAGACCTATTGGCGGAAGTCTCTTCCGGTACACCGGTATTTATGACATTGCCAGAATATACCCGGTATTTATGACATTGCCAGAATATACCGATGTGCCGATTCGCCAGCGCTCCTATGGGCAATCATTGGCAATGCTGGCATTGGCAGAAATGTTGTGCCACCCAAAATCTCTTGGGCACTAAGCCCGTCTGATACACCGGTTTACATGGCAAGACACCGTCTCTTGCCATGCTGATTTGGCCCTTTTCTTTGAACTGTGTCACTGTTCTGCAAGCGATCTAGCCGAGATATTTCTTTTGATAAAAATTTGCATTATTCTAGACGAATCGTTTCAGTTGGCGTAACTAGGGCAATTGATCCTGAATAGCGGCGAATTTATCCCGCAGATGGATCATCAAGGGCAGGGCGTTGCCCGAGAAGAGAATAGTCTTACTTAACAGTTTATTCCACTGTTGGTACTGATTATTTTCCACTGTTGGTACTGATTATTCTGTACCCTACATAATTCGAGTCTGTACCCTACATAATTCGAGTGTTCAGCTTGATACAGAGAATGCGATGACAATTCGTATTGCGATAAACGGTTTTGGTCGTATTGGCCGCAGCGTGTTACGGGCACTGTACGAATCCGGACGCCGGGCCGATATTAGCGTGGTGGCGATCAACGAGCTGGCGAGCGCGGAAGGTATGGCGCACCTGCTTAAATATGACACCAGCCATGGACGCTTTGCCTGGGATGTACGCCAGGAATGTGACCAGCTCTACGTGGGTGATGACGCCATTCTGTTATTGCATCAGCGTGAAATCGAGGGGCTGCCTTGGCGAGAGCTGGGTGTCGACGTGGTGCTTGATTGCAGCGGCGTCTATGGCAGCCGTGTGCACGGCGAAGCACATCTGGCCGCCGGCGCCAAGAAAGTGCTGTTTTCTCACCCCGGTGCCAATGATATTGATGCCACCGTGGTGTTTGGAGTCAATCACGATACGTTGAAGCCAGAACACCACATTGTGTCTAACGCCTCCTGTACCACCAACTGCATTATCCCCATTATTAAATTGCTGAATGAATCGTTCGGCATTGAAAGTGGCACAGTCACCACGATCCACTCTTCGATGAACGATCAGCCTGTGATTGACGCGTACCATAGCGATTTGCGCCGCACCCGCGCGGCCAGCCAGTCCATCATTCCCGTGGATACCAAACTGGCGGCAGGCATTACGCGCATCTTCCCGCAGTTTACTGACCGTTTTGAAGCGATTTCGATACGCGTGCCAACCATCAATGTCACTGCCATTGATTTGAGCGTAACGGTAAGGCAAGTAGTAAATGTTAATAAAATTAATGAACTTTTTCAAAAATCAGCGCATGGAGCATTTCGTGGTATAGTTGACTATACGGAATTACCTTTAGTTTCAGCTGATTTTAATCACGATCCGCACAGTGCCATTGTCGATGGCACGCAGACGCGGGTCAGTGGATCACACCTGATAAAAACGTTGGTCTGGTGCGACAACGAATGGGGCTTTGCCAATCGCATGCTGGATATGACACGCGCGATGGCAGTCTGTGGTTTTTAATATTATAAATTGAATTGTCATGGATTGACGTCTCTATTATCACACAACTTTATAAGAGAATCAACAAGAGGATTCACCATGTCTGTAATTAAGATGACCGATCTAGATCTGGCGGGTAAACGCGTACTGATTCGTGCGGATCTGAACGTGCCGGTTAAAGAAGGTAAAGTGACGTCTGATGCGCGTATCAGTGCGTCGTTGCCGACCATTGAAATTGCCCTGAAACAAGGTGCGCGTGTCATGGTGACTTCCCACCTGGGACGCCCGACCGAAGGAGAATACAATGAAGAATTCTCCCTACTGCCGGTTGTTAACTATATGAAATATAAAATTTCTTTTCCAGTGCGTCTGGCGAAGGATTATCTGGATGGCGTTGATGTTGCCGAAGGCGAGTTGGTGGTTCTGGAAAACGTTCGTTTCAACAAAGGCGAGAAGAAAGACGACGAAGAGCTGTCGAAGAAATACGCAGCTCTGTGTGACGTGTTCGTCATGGATGCCTTTGGTACGGCGCACCGCGCTCAGGCTTCTACCCACGGGGTAGGCAAGTTTGCTGATATCGCCTGTACAGGTCCGCTGCTGGCAGACGAACTGGAAGCGTTGGGTAAAGTACTGAGCAACCCAGAGCGTCCGATGGTGGCTATCGTCGGTGGTTCTAAAGTGTCTACCAAACTGACCGTATTGGGTTCATTGTCCAAAATCGCTGACCAACTGATCGTCGGCGGCGGCATCGCCAACACCTTCTTGGCGGCACAGGGTCACAACGTGGGAAAATCGCTATACGAAGCGGATCTGATCCCTGAAGCGAAAAAACTGCTGGAAACCTGCGATATTCCGGTACCGAGCGACGTGCGCGTGGCGACGGAATTCTCTGAAACCGCAACCGCAACCTTGAAGTCTGTTACTGCCATCAAAGATGATGAACAGATTCTGGACCTGGGTGATGATCCCGCTGAGCGTCTGGCCGATATTATGAAAAATGCCAAGACTATCCTGTGGAACGGCCCGGTTGGCGTATTTGAATTCCCGAACTTCCGCAAAGGGACTGAAATCATCGCTAAGGCTATTGCAGACAGCGAAGCGTTCTCCATCGCCGGTGGTGGCGATACGCTGGCTGCGATTGACCTTTTCGGTATTGCAGATAAGATTTCTTATATTTCTACTGGCGGCGGTGCCTTCCTGGAGTTTGTGGAAGGCAAAAAACTGCCTGCGGTAGTCATGCTAGAAGAGCGTGCTAAGCAGTAATGCCGCTTTGCCGGTGGTGTCACCCGGCAACCCGTTGCTCCCACGTCTAGTGGGCAACGGTGGGTTCAGACGCTGTGCGTCCGGCCCGTAGTCAATTATCTCAACCCTCCACGGCCAACGAGACGGGACACGTAACATGTCTAAAATTTTTGATTTCGTAAAACCTGGTGTCATCACTGGCGATGACGTTCAGAAAGTTTTCGCAGTAGCAAAGGAAAATGGCTTTGCTCTGCCCGCAGTCAACTGCGTCAGTACTGACTCCGTCAATGCGGTGCTGGAAGCTGCAGCAAAAGTTCGCGCACCGGTTATCGTTCAGTTCTCTAACGGGGGAGCCGCGTTCACAGCGGGTAAAGGCCTGAAGGCGGAAGGTCAGAAAGCCGCTATCCTCGGTGCCATCTCTGGCGCACAACACGTTAACCTGATGGCTGAACACTACGGCATTCCTGTTATCCTGCACACTGACCACTGTGCAAAAAAACTGCTGCCTTGGTTGGATGGTCTGCTGGAAGCTGGTGAAAAACACTTTGGCGCAACCGGTAAACCTCTGTTCTCCTCCCACATGATCGATCTGTCGGAAGAGTCTCTGGAAGAGAACATCGAGATTTGCAGCGGATACCTCAAGCGCATGGCAAAAATCAACATGACGCTGGAAATCGAACTGGGTTGCACCGGCGGTGAAGAAGATGGCGTGGACAATAGCCACCTTGATAACTCCGCACTCTACACCCAGCCGGAAGACGTGGCTTACGCCTACGAAAAATTGCACACCACCAGCCCGCGTTTCACCATCGCGGCATCGTTCGGTAACGTGCATGGCGTATACAAACCGGGTAACGTTCAACTGACGCCGAAAATCCTGCACAATTCGCAAGAATATGTCTCCAAGAAATTCAACCTTCCGCACAATAGCCTGGACTTCGTGTTCCACGGCGGTTCCGGGTCTACGGCAGAAGAGATCGCTGAAGCGGTAAGCCACGGTGTGATCAAAATGAACATCGACACCGACATCCAATGGGCAACCTGGAAAGGCGTGCTGGCGTATTACAAAAAGAACGAAGGCTACCTGCAAGGGCAGTTGGGTAACCCGGAAGGCGCAGACAAGCCGAACAAGAGGTACTACGATCCGCGCGTTTGGTTGCGTGCTGGCCAGGCAACCATGGTTGCTCGTTTAGAAAAAGCGTTTAAAGAATTGAACGCGATCGACGTACTGTAATCTATATTAATAACTGTAATCTATATTAATAAGTGCATTTATAAGTGTAATATATATTAATAAGTGCATTTATAAGTGTAATTAATAAGTGCATTTATAAGTGCATTTCTTATCAATGCATGAAAATAAGAGGCTCCTTTTATGAAAATAAGAGGCTCCTTTTATCAGGAGCCTTAATTTATCAGGAGTCTTAATTTTTTCTGGCTCGCTTTGCGGCCATTTTGGGTGTGAACCATCCCTTTCAAAGGGTGAAATGCAAAAAAGGGGAGAGTGCAAATGGAAGAACTGGATGTAACCGAAAACCTGAGCCGTATGGGGCAATGGGTGGTCAATAATGAGGCTCTGCTGATTCAGCATGCGGTGAACGTGATGGCCGCCATTATCATTTTGCTCATCGGCTTGCTGGTGGCGCGTGTGGTATCTAATGGTATCGGCAGAGTTATGGTGGCGCGGTGCATTGATACCACCGTGGCAGATTTTCTCGCCGCATTGGTGCGTTACGGGATTATTACCTTTACGCTGATTGCAGTATTGAGCCGCATTGGCGTGCAAACCGCATCGGTGATTGCGGTACTGGGTGCCGCTGGCTTAGCGGTGGGTTTGGCGCTGCAAGGCTCGCTATCAAACTTCGCGGCTGGTGTTCTGTTGGTGATGTTTCGCCCGTTCCGTACCGGCGAATTTGTCGATCTGGGTGGGGTTTCTGGCACGGTGACGCAGGTGCAGATCTTCTCCACTACGATGCGCACGCCAGATGGTAAAATCATCGTTGTTCCCAATGGGAAAATCATTGCCGGAAACATCATTAACAGCAGTCGTGAGCCGGACAGACGCACCGAAATTATCGTTAGCGTGGCCTATTATGCTGATATTGACCAAGTCAAAACGGTGCTGGGGGATATCGTCGCGGCTGATAAGCGCATCCAGCATGAGCGTGGCGTCACCATCCGTTTGAATGAAATGGCCGCGTCATCACTAAATTTTGTTGTATGGGTCTGGACGACCAACGGTGATGCCATGGCGGTGAAATGGGATCTGTTAGAAAGTTTTAAACGGGCGTTTCATGAGCATCAGATCGGCATTCCCTATCCGCAAATGGATGTGCATTTGCATCAACAACCCCCGTCAACATCAACGAAGGAGTAATTTTCGTAACGAAGGAGTAATTTTCGTTAGTGTTAGTCCTTTTTAGGCATCCGGTGCTAAGCGCACGGATGCCTAAACGCTTTCACTCGAAAGCAAAAAAACAGCCAGCGTATCGACCTACCCTAACCGTTGTTATTGGTTGATATGTGTCGCGTTATGAAACTTGATAAAACCCTGTATCCCCACATCGTGGCGATCGCGATTTTTGCCATCTCACTGTTGTACACCGGGAATCGGCTTTTTTCCGCGTAAAGCCAGGCCGTGATGGTCATTGAGACGTTTCAATCCTTATGGTTTCTGTTTGGTGCGCTGTTCACCTGGTGCTATATCAGGCCGTTACGACGTGAGACTGCTGCTGAGACTGCTGCGAAGTACTTTTGGATCTGGAGCATTAGTTGGTGGATCTTATTGTTTGGCCGGGAGATCAGTTGGGGAGGGGATTATTGCCCAGATGAGCCTAAGCTCTACTTTCTGTAGTGTATTCAATTGATACAGCATCAAGCCTAATACTCGCGTTCGATGTAAGTGCTGATGTTCCTATCGTGCATTTCGGATGATGTTGAATACCCTAACGTCTTACGATTGAGGCGTTTCAATCGGTTGCGCGGCGTCAGATTTTCACGCTCAAT
>JBPESR010000025.1:0-3818 GCA_051710525.1 Symbiopectobacterium sp.
GACCATAGATTTTTTATGGTGCGGTTTCGCGGGTATGATTGTGGTGCGATGACAGGCCGAACGAGTGTGCGGCGTGTCGCGGCTGGTCAAGTTATTGCAATATGTAAAGTTATGTCGTTTTAGCGATAGGAAGATTAAGAATACTTGAAAACGGCGTGGTAACCCATACACATTGTGTTATGAACGATGTTTATCCCTTTAGAGAGGAAATCAGACTATTATGATGCGTATTGTGCTTTTCCTGATCACCAACCTGGCGGTGACGTTGGTATTCGGGCTGGTTCTCAGCCTGACGGAAATTCGATCCAGCAGTGTCCAGGGGCTTATGATCATGGCTGGCCTGTTTGGCTTTGGTGGTGCGTTCGTTTCACTGCTGATGTCCAAATGGATGGCGCTACGCTCCGTGGGCGGTGAAGTGATCGAACAACCGCATAATGAAACTGAGCGTTGGTTGCTTGAAACCGTGCGGGTACAATCACAGCAGGTTGGCATTGCGATGCCGCAGGTCGCTATTTATCAAGCGCCCGATATCAATGCCTTCGCGACAGGGGCACGACGTGATGCGTCGCTGGTGGCAGTAAGCACTGGTTTGCTGCAAAACATGAGCCATGATGAAGCAGAGGCTGTCATTGCCCACGAAATCAGCCACGTGGCTACCGGTGATATGGTTACCATGACGCTGATTCAAGGCATATTGAACACCTTTGTTATCTTTATCGCTCGCCTGATCGCGCAGGTGGCATCCGGTTTCCTTTCTGGCAACCGCGACGACGGTGAAAGCAGTAACGGTAACCCGCTGGTCTATTTTGCCGTGGCAACGGTGCTGGAATTGGTGTTTGGTATTCTGGCGAGCATCATCACCATGTGGTTCTCGCGCTATCGCGAGTTCCATGCGGATGCCGGATCGGCGAAACTGGTGGGCCGTGAGAAGATGATTTCAGCGTTGCAGCGTTTGAAAACCAGCTACGAACCGCAGGAAGAAGGCAGCATGATGGCGTTTTGTATCAACGGTAAATCAAAATCTTTCAGTGAGTTATTTATGTCGCATCCGCCGTTGGATAAGCGCATTGAAGCGCTGCGTAACGGTGCTTATCTGAAATAAAACTTCCACAAAAACAAACCATTCCACAACAGGGAGCCCATTACGGGCTCCCTGTTCGCAATAGCGTTATATCCTATATAACTCTGTCTTGACAGCATAAATTACTTTTTAAAGGGAAAATATTAGATCAAAATAAGGAGAATGTTTCATAAAATAAAACAGTGATTACGGAATAATGAAACATTATTTCTATAATGCTGGTATTACAGATCTATCGCATCAAGGTGGCGGTGAGTCGCAAGACTTGTGTCATCTTCTGGTACTAGCCGTATTCTTTTCGATATGTTCTAAGGATTTACGATGGCCAAAGGCAAAAAGATTCCCCTCTCATTTCATACCTATCAAGACGCAGCAACCGGCACCGAAGTGATACGTTTAACGCCTCCTGATGTTATTTGCCATCACTACTATTTCTACCAGAAGTACTTCTCCAATGATGGAAGCGAACTGTTGTTCGTCGGTGCATTGGAACTACTACCTGCTGGATCTGAACACGCAGGAAGCGACACTGCTGACGGAAGGCAAGGGCGACAATACCTTCGGTGGTTTCATGTCTCCTGAATTCGGTGGTTTCATGTCTCCTGAAGATGTGCTCTGTACTATGTGAAGAACACTCGCAATCTGATGCGCGTTGATCTGAACACGCTGGAAGAAATCACGATTTATCAAGTACCGTATGAGTGGGTAGGTTGCGGTACCTGGGTTGCCAACTCCGATTGCACCAAGATGGTGGGGATTGAGATCAAGAAAGAAGACTGGCAGCCGCTGACCGGCTGGAAAAAATGCCAGGAGTTATATTTCACCAATCCGTGCTGCCGCCTGATCCGTATCGATCTGAAAACCGGCGAAACGCAGACCATTCTGCAAGAAAAACGCTGGCTGGGTCACCCGATTTATCGCCCTGGCGACGACAACACTGTCGCGTTCTGCCATGAAGGTCCCCATGACTTGGTTGATGCCCATATGTGGTTCATCAATAATGAAGACGGCAGCAACATGCGTAAAATCAAAGAGCATGCGGAAGGTGAAAGCTGCACGCACGAATTCTGGGTACCGGATGGCTCCGCCATTCTATGTATCTTACCTGAAAGATGACACCAACCTACCTGAAAGATGACACCAACCGTTATATTCGCAGCATCAACCCGATTACGTTGGAAGATACGCAACTGCTCGTCATGCCGCCATGTTCTCACCTGATGAGTAACTGATGAGTAACTATGACGGTACACTCTTGGTTGGTGACGGTTCCAATGCACCGGTCGATGTACAAGATGACGGTGGTTACAAAATCGAAAACGATCCGTTTCTGTATGTATTTAATCTGCAAACCGGCAAAGAATATCGCGTTGCACAGTACAACACCTTGTGGAAAGTATTGGAAGGCGATCGTCAGGTAACGCACCCGCATCCGTCCTTATACGCCGGACAATAAACACATCCTGCTTACCTCGGACGTGGATGGCACCCTTTATCTTGCTGCCGTACCTGATTCGGTTTGGAAGTAACCCCAAAACCCCATTCCGGTGTTTGGAAGTAACCCCAAAACCCTATTCCGGTAACGGAATAGGGTTTCTTCTATCTATTCGTCACTGTGTAGTGGCACACTAATACTGGCCACCTAATCGGAGGTGATATGCTCACCTCACCTCAACAACACGACAGATGACCAAATGGCAAAACATTTCACGGCAGAATTTAAGCTCGAAGCAGCAAAGCTGGTTATCGACGGCTATACCTACGTTAAGGCCGCAGAGGCGGTTAATGTCAGCCATTCGGCTATCACCCGCTGGGTTAATAAGCTGCAACTTGAGCGCCAGGGGAAAACGCCCGCCGGGCTGCCTCTGAAGCCCGAACAGCTAGAGCTGCGTGAGATGAAGAAAAAAAGTCCAGCGTCTTGAAATGGAGAATGAAATCTTAAAAAAGGCTACGGCTCTCTTAATGTCGGACTCACTCAACGGTTCACGGTAGTCGACAGGCTGAGAGCGCGATATCCGGTCGCGGCATTGTGCCAAACTTTTGAAGTACATCGCAGCCGCTACAGGCACTGGCAGGCTTCCGCTAATGAGCCAGACGGGGAACGTGTGGTTAAGCGCAGCCAGGTCATGGAAGCCTGGAATGCCAGCGGCGGCTCCTCCGGCGCCCGAAGCATCGCGACTGCCAGTTCGCGGTTACCGCGCTGGCTCAGGTGTGGTGCGGTGATGTGACCTATATCTGGACGGGTAAATGCCATGCTTATCTGGCGGTGGTGCTGGATATGTTCGCCCGTAAACCGGTGAACTGGGCCATGTCGACGTCGCCGGATTCGGTACTCACGGTCAAAGCATTGCAGATAACCTGGGAGCTTCGGGGTAGGCCACCAGGCGTGATGCTACACAGCGACCAGGGTAGCCCCTATACCAGCTGCCAGTATGGGCAGGCCCTGTGGTGCTGTTGGATAAAGTAGAGTATGAGCCGCTGGGGCAACTGCTGGGATAACTCCCCTATGGAGCGGTTCTTCCGGAGCCTGAAGACCGAATGGATGCCGACCAAGGGCTATAAAATGGGTGCCGACGAAGGGCTATAAAAGCTTCAACGAGGCTCAGAGCGCGATAATCCGCTACATCACGAGCTATTACAGTGCCATCCGGCCTCACTGATATAATAGCGTTCTGACGCCAAAGGAATCTGAGCTACTGTACTACTTACAATCTAATGCGGTGGCCAGTATTAGTTG
>JBPESR010000026.1:0-3235 GCA_051710525.1 Symbiopectobacterium sp.
CCGCGGCGAGCGTTTTTTAAAGTACGCAGTACGGCATTGATACTAATATGTAACGCCCGAGCAGTGTCACGAATACCCGCATTATTCATTGCCAAGTCAATGATTTGGTCTGTCATTCCCGGTTGGCAGGCACGATAGGAATAATCGAGCTGGAAGGTGCGTTTACATGACTGACAGCGGTAACGCTGATGGCCACTTTTGCCATAACCGTGTTTTTTTACAGAGGCTGCCTGTTCACCAAACGGGCATCTTACATCAACGTTAGCCACTGTATCTCCACATCCAAAAACGGAGAGTTTACACTGTATCCAAAAACGGAGAGTTTACACTGTAATCAACTCATTGAATACACGACAAAAAAATTAGCTGTTCAGAGTTGGTGGTATTTAATTCCCATCATTTTATTACCTACAGCCTCGCCTATCTCGATCGCGCCAATTATGGTTTCGCGGCCGCATCCGGTATTACGGTTAAATCGCCGAGCAGTGAGAATGAATAAAGCGCAACTCGTCGCTTCACACCGTTAATACTTCGTCGCTTCACACCGTTAATACTCATGACGCCGCTCAGTAGAGCGGCGTTAAAGGTCACTGACAAAACGTGAATTGGCGATTGAGTTTTCCTGCGTGACAGAAGCTGCCGCGCTGGCAGGCTACAAATGGCTTGGCCGTGGCGATAAAAATGCCGCCGATGGCGTGGCGGTGCAGGCCATGCGTATCATGCTCAATCAGGTTGATATTAACGGGCAGATTATGATCGGTGAAGGAGAGATCGACGAAGCCCCCATGCTTTACCTTTACATCGGTGAGCACGTCGGCACCAGCGTGGGCGATGCGGTGGATATTGCCGTCGATACCATCGAAGGTACACAAAATCGAAGGTACACAAATGACGGCGATGGGACAAAATGACGGCGATGGGACAAGCCAATGCGCTTGCTGTATTGGCCATCGGCGAAAAAGATACCTTTCTGCACGCGCCCGACATTTCATTTATATATATGGAAAAGCTGATCGTCGGTCCGCAGGCCAAAGGCGCTATCAACCTGGCACTGTCATTGGCGGATAACCTGCGCAATATCGCCATCAAAATTGGCAAACCGTTACAGCAGATTACAGTGATCACACTGGCGAAACCGCGCCACGATGGAGTGATTGCCAAAATGCAGCAACTGGGCGTGAAAGTGTTTGCCATTCCCTACGGCGATGTCGCGGCCTCGATTCTGACCTGTATGCCTGACAGCGAAGTCGATGTGCTGTATGGCATCGGCGGCGCGCCGGAAGGGGTGATTTCCGATGCGGTGATCCACGCGCTGGATGGTGATATGCAACGTCGCCTGCTGGCATGTCACTAGGTTAAAGTCACTAGGTTAAAGTGGACAGAGAGGAAAACCGCCGTTTAGGCGATCGTGAGCTGGAACGCTGTGCAGAAATGGGAATTGAAGCCGGACGTGTACTCACACTGAGCGATATGGTGCGTAATGACAACGTGATCTTCTCGGCTACCGGCATCACCAAAGGCGACCTGTTGGAAGGCATTTAGCGCCTGGGTAACATCGCCACCACCGAAACCCTGCTGATTCGCAGCAAATCACGCACCATCCGGCGTATTCGTTCAACACATTATCTCATCTCGATCGCAAAGATCCCGCGTTGCATGACTTCCTGCTGTAATCGCATGAAGTCACAACGTCTATACGCTAAATAATTCGAGTTGCAGGACAAAACGTTTACGTTTTGAACAGCGCTTGCGCTGGCGCTTTAGGACAAGACTCATTTATGAGTCTTGTAACGCGGCAAGTGAGTGAATCCCGATGAGCTTACACAATTAAGTGATTCTTAAGTGATTCGGGTGAACGAGTGCGGTCAACACATCTGCAACTTAAAGTATGACGGGTATATTGCATTGATTGTTTTACTGTTGTTAAAGAATCGCGTATCGTAGAAGCTTTCTCCTCTTGACGCACCGTTTCGTGAGGGGATGGCCTGAGTGGCCGAAAAACATCAGGAGCACAGTACTATGGCAGAGTGGGTAACCGGTAACGTTATTCAGGTAACAAATTGGACGGACAGCCTTTTCAGCATTCAAGTTCAGGCACCGATTGCCGCGTTCACTGCGGGCCAATACGCCAAACTGGGATTGGAAATTGACGGCGAACGCATTCAGCGCGCCTATTCCTACGTGAACGCCCCCAGTAATCCCATTCTTGAGTTTTATCTGGTCACCGTGCCGTACGGCAAGCTCAGTCCGCATTTGCATGCTCTGCAACCTGGAATACCACTGGAAATCACCAAAGACGCGGCGGGCTTCTTTGTGCTGGAAGAAGTCCCTGACTGCGACACACTGTGGATGCTCGCGACGGGCACCGCCATCGGCCCTTATCTATCGATTTTAGAGGAAGGAAAGGATCTGGAGCGTTTCCAGCACATCGTATTAGTGCACGCGGCGCGCTTTGCCAACGACCTTAGCTACTCGCCCAAGATGCAGCAGCTACAGCAGCGTTACGGCGATAAACTGCGGATACAAACGGTCATCAGCCGGGAAACGCAGGTCGGCTCTCTGACAGGGCGCGTTCCAGCGCTTATCAGCAGCGGTACGTTGGAGAAGGCGGTCGGGTTGCCACTCAATGCGCAAACCAGCCATGTGATGCTGTGCGGTAACCCGCAAATGGTGCGCGATACCCAGCAATGCCTGAAAGAACAACGGGAAATGACTAAGCACCTACGTCGCCGTCCGGGGCATATTACCAGTGAGCATTATTGGTAAGAAGATTGGTGTGGCTGGCTTACAGCTATCTGGCCGTTTAGGCAACGCAGTGTTTTTTACGCGGTAATGAAAGGTTATTTTTCAGAAAAATAACTAAGCTAGTCATACACATCATCAAACGGTCAAGTATTCAATGAGTTGATTACAGTGTAGACTCTCCGTTTTTGGATGTGGAGATACAGTGGCTAACGTTGATGTAAGATGCCAGTTTGGTGAAAAGACAGCCTCTGTAAAAAACACTGTTATGGCAAAAGTGCCCATCAGCGTTACCATTGTTACCATTGTCAGTCATGTAAACGCACCTTCCAGCCCGATTATTCCTATTTATTCCTGTCGTGCCTGCCAACCGGGAATGACAGACCAAATCATTGACTTGGCAATGAATAATGCGGGTATTCGTGACACTGCTCGGGCGTTACATATTAGTATCAATGCCGTACTGCGTACTTTAAAAAAACGCTCGCCGCGA
>JBPESR010000027.1:0-2120 GCA_051710525.1 Symbiopectobacterium sp.
AAGGCAGGCTAGATGGCCTGTGTCCATGTTTTGTCGAAGTGGAAGCCGTTAGCCATGCTCCAGACCAGATGGGTCAGGCAACGGGTATCATCATCATTGAACAGTTCAGCGGTTTGGGGTTTGTATTGTGGGATACTGGTTTCTTTATCGAGGATATCAGCACCCATTTGCGGAACTCTTTGGCTACCGGAGTACGGGCAAACATGGCGACGAGATGTGCACCACGTAGGGGACGAGATGTGCACCACGTAGGGAGAAAATGTAGACTGTTTTTTTGTAGAAAATGTAGACTGTTTTTTTGTAATTTCCTGAGACCCTCAATTTGAGGGTCTCAGTCATATCAGCCGAAAGCTCATCTGAATTTCTTTCTGAATTTCTTTCGTAAACCGTAAACTTGGGTAACAGCGTCAGAATTTTTATATTTGAGAGCTTGTGCTATATATCTACTGCGGTTAAGTAAATACAGGAGTTACACTTAATAGTGTCGAAACAGACATCACGAAATGCGAGTTGAGTATTCATTATCTGTCACGTCCTACTTGATTGTTGAATGCCCTTGTTGAGAGGGCGGTCAGGTACTTCAACACCGCAAGTAGACGGCCAGCAGTTTTTCCTTTAAACAAGGGTGTTGTATATTCTGCTCGCTACCGTCCATAATCGACGTAAAAAAAACTGTAAGACTGTCGGCGCGGTATCCGCTACTAAATGTATCCGCTACTAAACTAAAAATGTATCCGCTACTAAATATAACGACCAGCGACAGCTGATAGATATAACGACCAGCGACAGCTGATAGCAAACTAACTTGCAAAATTTTGCAGATTGGGGTCATATCGCTTACACCTGGCTTAACACAGGAGGTTTTCCCTATGGGCCAGGTTGCATTTGATACTCAAGAGTTCGTCGAGAAGTTGAAAAGCTCTGGTCTTAATAGAAGTTGAAAAGCTCTGGTCTTAATTAAATAGAGAGCAGAGCCAAGGCTATAACCCTTGTTGTGCGTCAGTCCCATGAGGTTGCAGACCTTGCTACCAAGCGTGACCTTGAAGACTTGCTACCAAGCGTGACCTTGAAGACATGCGCAAGGATTTAACGGTTCAGATAGCCGATGTCCGTAAGGATATTGACGCTCGCTTCGAGAAGACTGAAGCGCAGATAGCCTTACTCCGTAAGGCTGTTGAACATAGCGCGAATGGACTATTGATAAAGCTGAGTGCGGTGATGCTCGCTATAGCTGGTCTGGCATCGACCATTGTTACTGTGGTCATTAAGCTGCTTTGATATTTTAGCAACATCCCTCCAGCGTCAGGCTGAACCTGTTTGCGCAGCCGCCCGACGACGTGCATGCACTCATGCGACTACCCTGGATAATTTCCTGATAGCCTCAAGTTAGTTTTCAAGTTCAGCCAGGAACTGCCTTGACGCCTCCTCTATTTCTCAGTTCAGCAACCAGTTTATCGTCCTGATGAATTCTTAACTGATAATAGGCAAGGTCTGGCGGTAACCTGTCGTAATAGCTGATAAAATCACACCATTTCCTGTCCGTACACATCATTTGGGCGTGCATCTGTAGGATGCATTGCTGTTTTGGTTTGCCTGTCTTAATGGTCTCTAAATGCGTCCATGTATTGGGGCACTTGATTTTTATCAGGCTATCATTTCCGACCAAGCCATCAGGCGACGCACCAAATCCTACGATCTCTGGATGGGGAATAAATCCCACTTCTGTAACTTCTGCGTCAAACTGGTTAAGCAGGTACATCTCCCGCGCCACCAGTTCAAGTTCAGTGCCGCGCTGCATGGACGAGTTTGAGTAACTTTCTTCCACCTTTCCAGTTAGGCGCTGGCATATAAGCTCTGCCATGTAGTTCTGGCGGCTGGCGGAATAGCCAGATTTGGTTTTTGCCATTACGTCAGATAGGCGACTGGCGGTCACGTTGCCACAACGGGCGGAAAACCATTCATCACTCCGCTGTTGCATGATTTACCTCCGCTATATATTATGCATCGACGTGAATGCTTTTCTTGATACGCTCCTTCTCTGCATTGCCGATAATCTGGCGCTCTTCGTAGGTCAGGTTTTCCCATGTTTCAGCGAAGACTTCCATGCTCATCTGAGCCGC
>JBPESR010000028.1:0-1630 GCA_051710525.1 Symbiopectobacterium sp.
AAAATATTTTGATAGCCAACGGAGGATTGAATGATGCAACTTAATAAACCTCATATCACGACCTTCAATCACCCTAATTTCAGTGAAATCGTCGCTGTCACCAACGGCAGTAATAATATTAATGATTCACGTTATTTGATGAGCATCAATACTCACCCATATGACGACCACGAACATTGGTATACAAATCAACCATTGCCTTTCTGGAGGAGGAAAATAAGTGTCTCAAAAAGCAGGTGAAAAAATTAACAGGTATCCATGACTAAAACACTTTCAGCATTCCCATCATCCGCTTATCGCCGCAATCAACATCACACTGATAATAGATAACACTAAACTGCCTCTTTATACCCACTCCGATATTCGTCGTAAAAATTATACATCAATCTAAATAGTTAAACGGAGAACGCCATGCAATATGCCTTTGCAGGGTGGCCTATTGCTGGCCGCTCAGAAACACAATTTGACCCGATTCGGTCAATCGACCATTACCGCTCAAATATCGTCACTGGCCAGAGCTTCAAAAACAAAAGCTGGCTGCAACAGTTATTCGAGCAGCTTATTGCAACGGTTAACCAAAAGGGGAACCCGATATAAAAATCAGCAGTTCAGGACAACGTGAAATTGAGGGTATTATCTCGACATTTTCAGATGCGGATTTGTATGTGGTTAACACCTATTACGCGTTTGCTGATAAACGAGTAAAGCAAGATGTAATTTTTACAGCCATGCGCAGGATGACCGGCGTTGACGAAAGCGTGGTTGACATTCTGGCCAATGACTCTGAGTAGCAAATAGCCCTTGAGACATTCACGGATGGATTTATTCAGCTAGTTGCAAAATACGAATACGCCATGGAGTTGTGGTTGAGAATGAAACACGGGGAGGATGCAGCATGAGCACGGCATTAACAACAATGGCAGGGAAGCTGGCTGCGCGTCTAGGTATGGAGCCAGATACGGACTTGATGAATACCATTAAGAATACCGCGTTCAAGGGGGGTAACATCATGGACGAACAATTTACCGCCCTACTTATCGTTGCCAACCAGTACGGTCTTAACCCGTGAACGAAAGAGATTTACGCATTCCCTGATAAGGGCGGCATTGTCCAGGTTGTTGGTGTAGATGGTTCGGCGCGGATCATTAACGAACATCCTCAGTTCGACGGAATGGAATTCAGCTACGACAAAGACAAGGGGGCTTGCACCTGCAAGATTTACCGCAAAGATCGCAAACACCCCACATGTACTCACCGAGTACATGGGCGAGTGTAAGCGCAATACCCAGCCGTGGCAATCACACCCTCCCGTATGCTGCGCCACAAGTCACTTATTCAGTGTGCACGCATGGCATTTGGGTTTGCTGGCATTTACGACAGCGACGAAGCAGAGCGGAGCATAGGACGAAGCAGAGCGGAGCATCGAAAGCAGCCCGGCTGGGCGTTGTTGTTGGACAACAAACAGACGAGCGCCGCCCTGCACTCATTGCCCGGTGCGAAGAAGCGGCTCAGATGAGCATGGAAGTCTTCGCTGAAACATGGGAAAACCTGACCTACGAAGAGCGCCAGATTATCGGCAATGCAGAGAAGGAGCGTATCAAGAAAAGCATTCACGTCGATGCATAATATA
>JBPESR010000029.1:0-1621 GCA_051710525.1 Symbiopectobacterium sp.
TCACAAAACGGGCATCTTACATCAACTCACAAAACGGGCATCTTACATCAACGTTAGCCACTGTATCTCCACATCCAAACCCGGAGGGTTTACCCTGTAATCAACTCATTGAATACTTGACCATGGAGTAACGTTGTACTCCATGCATAGATTTTCTAATCTGCGATCGTTATCACCACCTGCGTTTCGCCTTCCTTGACAAAAAGTTTTTATCCCCCAAAGATCCGATTAAAATGGTGGAAAAATTAATACCGCTGGTATATTACCATGCGCATCAATCAGGATGCGATTTTCTTTGATCGTTTGCAACCAACAAAAGAAGTGATATCATGCCGCGATGAAAAACGGCTTCGATGTTATAATCCATCAGGATCGCGCACAAATGCAGCATAATAATGGGCATGATACAGCGCTCGAATTCCCAGCTTGCCATTATCCTGTCCGCCTGCCTCGATTGCCGCATGATAAAATACATCAGCAACATCAGACGTTTCAGCACTAAATGCAAAATGCGTCGCCGGACAAGGTAATGCATTTCCCTGATATATCCAAAATTCGCCGCCAGGATCGCTGGACTTTCCGTATCCTTCCAACACGCCAAAACTTACCGCATGATTAAAATCTTTAATCAGACAATACCCTAACGGTGCCAGCGCGCTTTCATAAAACTGCCGACTGCGATCAATATCTGTCACCGGAGCACTTAAATGATCTAAGATTGAACGTTTCCCCTGTTATAAACCACGAACCCATCTGCACATTGATGGGTCCTGTTTTCATCCTGAAACCCCATCCCCTTTAGGGAAAAAATATCGCGACGGTGTCGCACCGTAGCCCGAACTCGCGCTACCGGATGTTGACCTTGGTCAACATCAATGCAGGCTGACATAACGCGCTAATAAGAAAAATTAGCGCTGTTGTCTTTGGGAGAAAAAATGACACCGGACATTGATGCCAGCAACCGCAGCCAGAACGATCAGGGTTCCTGTCAACTGTCAGCCATTCAATGGTCGATGCAACACCCAGGCATCGACCAAAATAGCCACGACAGGGTAGATAAAAGCGAGCCAGGCGACCAATATTGCCGGGATTTTTTGCACCGCGCTGTAAAGTAGTACGGACATCAGGCCAGTATGCACAAAGCCAATCACTAATCACTACCAGCAGCCCCAGACGGCGCTGACAGAGAATGCCGTGGGCAGAGAGACAACAGGCAACAATATCAGGCAGCCAACTCCTAACTGGATAAACACTATCAGGCAAGGATACACATCGTGCAATGCCTTGGTAATTGCTGTTGTGATGGCGTAAAAAAAGGCGGCAGTCAATGGAAACCCTACTCCATAGACGTATTGGCCAGGATCCTGATCCTGTTGTTGACCGCCCAACATAATCAGCGCCACCCCCGAGAAGGCAATAACCATCCAACAAAGCTTGTAACGTGTCAGTGTTTCATTGAACAACACCGCCCCTAGCGCAACCAAAATAAACGACTGTACGTGGTAGGTTATGGTTGCAACTGCAATAGCGGTCTTTGTATACGCGATAAATGGTCAAGTATTCAATGAGTTGATTACAGGGTAAACCCTCCGGGTTTGGATGTGGAGATACAGTGGCTAAC
>JBPESR010000030.1:0-1511 GCA_051710525.1 Symbiopectobacterium sp.
GGTTCAATGGCTGAGAAACGGATACCGAAAGCTTATCGATATCCTCAAACAGCAAGGCAAACCTCTACGACCTGCCCCAGCACCTTAATCAATCAAGACTGTTACAGCCTGAAATCACCTGCATCACTGCACACCCTGTGTGAAACGTTCACCACTGCATTTCTTCGATTGGTCATTCCCCCACCCGCTCGCCGTCCTGACGAACGGCTCAGCGGCCTGATTTTAGCAGAGGTCAATTATGGCATACATCACCTTATCCTATCCGAGTGGAATCGGCGGCAACCCCGCCCGCGTTGTATGGAAACCGTCAGGTGATTTGTCAGGAACGGAATGATTTTTCCCGCACCGATACGAGATGGGCGCGAGTATCTGGTTGAGGAAAACGCCTGCAAGCTCACCCAGGATAAAAATCTTGGCTCATCAGGTCACTTTCATCCCGCCATGTTAGAGTATGGCCTGGGCCGCCATCGACAGGAGGCATTACGCAAGCCATCTCCGCTAATATGACAATTTATGGCTCATTGAAGCAATCATCGCTAATTGAACGCATCAAAGGCACATCTCTGATATCCCTGAGTGAGTGGATACCACGTTATCTAATCATACTAGAAAGGAGAAAATACTAGAAAAGAGAAAATTTAAGTTAAAAATCATGACCGAATACCTATGATATCTAGGAAAATTAAAAAATATCTGGGAGAATACCCCTTTTAGCAAGTAGAAACTAAGTAGAAACTAAGGATATAGCTGCTTTCTTAAGCAATGGGGGCAGGCAGGATAATCAACGATGGCTAATAAACTAAGAAAGACTGCCGTCGATTTGTTTCGAGAGGCAATTGCTGAAGGGATTATCACACAAAATCTAGCCGTGGTTACGAGTAATCATCGAGTGGAAATGAGTAATCATCGAGTGGAAATTCAACGTGAGCGTATAACGTTGGACAACTGGAAGGACATCCGCAAAGCGGCGGATACATTACCACATGGGTTGGCCCCTGCCTTGACCTGGCTCTACTAACAGGACAACGCCTAAGCGATGTTTAGGGCATGTGCTGGAGTGATTACCGAGATGGACATCTTTACATAGACAAGAAAAAACAGGCATGATGTTGGCTATCGCGGAAACAACCCGCCTTAAATAATGTCTGAATCTTTCTCTTTTAGATGTGCTTCAGCAATTAAGAATAATGGTAAATCTCACATTGTGGCGGATGAAAAATACAGTGTTCTCGTGGCGGATGAAAAATACAGTGTTCTCGCTAAGAGAACATTATCTGAAAATTTTATGAAAGCACGTCGTGGATCAGCTTTGAAATGGGAAGGCACTGCTCCCTCTTTTCATGAAATCAGAAGTTTGTCAGCTCGCTTATATACTTGAAGAGAAAGGGAAAGACTACGCACAAAAACTATTAGGGCATAAATCAGCAACCTTGACCGACAAGTACCGAGATGTACGTGGCTCAGAGTGGACTGAGGTGTAATTATTTCGATCGATTAATTATAACGACATA
>JBPESR010000031.1:0-466 GCA_051710525.1 Symbiopectobacterium sp.
ACAGCATCTAAACAGCCTTGCATCGTGAGAGGAGCAACGAATGAAACCTAAAATACCTGTCAGGATAAGAGAGCGGGAGAAGCTATTTAAGCGCTTATACCGTGAAGGACTTATCCATGTAAGACGCGTACGGCGAACCGGTTATTTATCAATACGGCTCTCCCTCTGCTGGCGCATGTTATCCAAAGATAACGGCCTGAGTTGGAAGACCATGAGCCACGCCAAGTACGACACCCAAATAGCAATATATAAAAACAGGAGCACCCATGAATTATGCATTCGCGGGTCATGCTGCCCTCATGGGGAGCTATCCCCGGAAGAAACCCACCTGGATAAATGGGTTCAATGGCTGAGAAACGGATACCGAAAGCTTATCGATATCCTCAAACAGCAAGGCAAACCTCTACGACCTGCCCCAGCACCTTAATCAATCAAGACTGTTACAGCCTGAAATCACCTGCATCAC